>NZ_JANJYH010000009.1 GCF_024609245.1 Haloarchaeobius sp. FL176 | reverse complement strand
CCGTGTTCGTCAGCAGCGCCGCGAGGTGGACGATGTGCGTGGTGTCGGTCTCGGCGACGGCGTTGACCACGTCCGTCGGGTCGCTCACGTCGCCCCGGCGAATCTCGACGTCGTCGGCGATGTCGAGTTTCTCCAGAATACGCGGGTCCGTCGAGAGGTCGTAGGCCACCACGTCGTGGCCGTGTTCGACGAAGGACTTCGCGACGTACGAACCGATGAATCCGGTGCCACCGGTAACGAGTACGGTGTTGCTTGCTGGCATCCCTTCTACCGAGACGCAGGTCCGCAAAAAGCGTTGTGTTGCGGGCGGCTCGTGACGGTTACTCGTGGAGCCCGCCGACTTCGGCGTAGAACGACGACTGGAGGTTCTCGACCATGTCCGGCTCGCGGTCGATACGCACGTCGACGACCGTCGGGACGTCAGCCGCCTTCGCCTCGGCGAGTCTGGCATCCAGGTCTGCGGGGTCGTCGACCCGCATCGCATCCGCTCCGAAGCCGGAGACGACGGCCGTGAAGTCGGTGTCGTGGAACTCGACGCCGGGAATGGAGTCGTCCATCTGCCGGACCATCCCGAGGCTCGTGTCGTTGAGGACGACGAACGTCGGCGCGACGCCGTACTCGACGGCGGTCTCGACGCAGGTCATCGTCATCGTGAAGCCGCCGTCGCCGGCGACTGCGACCACGTCCTTGTCGGTCGTGATGGCGGCCGAGACACCGGCCGGACCGGCCCAGCCCATGCCGCCGACGCCACCGCTGCCGAAGTACGTCCGGATGCCGGGCGTCTGGAGGTAGTTGAGCAGCCAGAACCGGTTGTTGCCGGAGTCCGCGGTGACGATCGTGTCCTCGTCGACGATATCGTTGATGGCGGCGACCGCACGCTGGGGCATGATTGGGGTGTCATCGGACTCGCACTCGGGGACAGAGAAGTCCTCGCGTGCCTCGGCAGCACGGTCGAGCGCCCAGTCGGTCTCGCCACCGGATGCGACGACGAGCGATGCGAGGCTCTTCCCGGCGTCACCGATGAGGCCCACGTCGGCCGGGTAGACCCAGCCGGCGTTGCGAGTGTCGATGTCCGCGTGGACGATGGTCTGCTCGTCCGGCCGGATGAAGGAGGCGGCCTGCCAGTTGGTGTCCATCGGGTTCATCCGGCAGCCGACGACGAGCAGCGTGTCGGCCTCGCTGACGACCTGATTCGCGCCCTCGTGACCGAACGAGCCGATGACGCCCGCTGCACGCTCGTGCGTCTCCGGAATCGTCGACTTCCCGAGGTAGGATGTGACGACGACGGCGTCGTACGCCTCGGCGACGGCCTGCAACTCGTCGTAGCACTGCGAGGAGTGCACACCGTTACCGGCGACGATGACGGGCCGCTCGGCGCTCGAGAGGGCATCTGCTGCCGCCCGGACGTCGGCATCCGTCGGCGAGGACTTCCAGTTGCGGGTCTGTCGCTCGGGCGACCAGACCGGCGGGACCTCGTCCTCGGGGACCTCGCTGGTGACCGCGTCGCCGTCGAGGATGATCGCCGTCGGGCCGGGGCGCCCAGCGGTCGCGTGCTTGAACGAGAGCTGCAGGCTCCGGAGCGTCTCGCTCGGCGTCCGTGGGAACCACCACTCCTTGGTGATTCCATCGAGGATCTTCGGGAGCGAGAACCCACCGTAGTCGCCGCGGGCCTGCTGGTACGGCGCGAGCGTGGAGTAGTCGCCACGCTCGCTGGCTTCGGTGATGGCGACCATCGGGGAGGAGCCGAGACGCGCTTCCATCTGCCCGATTGCACCGATGCTTCCGACCCACGGCCCCTGCCCGGTGAACACGCCGGGGTCCTGATGGTAGCGGCCGTACATCTCGGCCATTACGCTCGCCTCGCGTTCGTCGCGTGGCCGGACGACTTCGATATCCGACTCGACGAGTGCTTCGAGTAGTTCGATAGCCCGGCCGCCGGGGTAGCCGAAGAGATACTCTACGTCGAGATCTTCCAGCGTCTGTACGATCTGGTGGTTTACTGTCGTCATATCGATGGGCTCCGCTCCGGACATCCCGTCGACTCCGTGCGGCAGGCCACGGTACGGTAGCCCCGCTGGCTGGACCGCAGCCTGTCGGACGACTCGGACGGTGGTCCGGTAGTGACAGCAGATTTCAGTGGGTTCGTCTTGGTTCTATCGGTGGGCGTGCATGGCTGAAGCCGTCGGCGGACCGCTACTGCACCCAGAGGGTCTTCCGGTTGACGAACTCGCGGATGCCCTGCTTCGAGAGCTCGCGGCCGTAGCCGGAGGCCTTGATGCCGCCGAACGGGACACGTGGATCCGACTTCACGAGTTCGTTGACGAAGACGGAGCCGGTCTCGAGGCGACGACCGATCCGTTCCCCCCGGTCACGGTCCTCGGTCCAGACGCTCGCACCGAGGCCGAACCGCGAGTCGTTGGCGAGCTCGATGGCCTCCCGTTCGTCGTCGACGCTGAACACCGTTGCGACGGGTCCGAACGTCTCCTCACAGGCGGCGGGAGCGCTCTTGGGGACGTCGGTGAGGACGGTCGGAGCGTAGTAGTGACCGGTCCGGTCGAGCCGCTCCCCACCCAGTTCGAGCGACGCACCGGCCTCGATGCTCCCCTCGACCTGTTCGTGCAGCTCGTCGACGAACTTGCCTTTCGCCAGCGGCCCGAGGTCGGTCTCCTCGGCCGCTGGGTCGCCGACGGTGAGGTCCGCGACGGCACCCGTGAAGCGGTCGACGAATTCGTCGTACACATCCTCGACGACGATGAAGCGCTTGGCCGCGATACACGACTGGCCCGTGTTCATGTAGCGTGCGGTAACGGCGGTCTCGACTGCGGCGTTCAGGTCGGCGTCGTCAAGGACGAGGAACGGGCCACTGCCGCCGAGTTCGAGGACGGTCTTCTTGAGGTGGTAGCCGGCCGTCTCCGCGACCTTGCGTCCAGCGTACTCGCTGCCCGTAAGCGTGGCAGCCTTGACTCGGTCGTCGGCGAGCACTCGTTCGACCTCGCTCGAACCGACGAGCAGCGTCGTGAACACGCCCTCGGGATAGCCGGCCTCCGCGAAGATCTCCTCGATGGCGAGGGCACACCCCGGGACGTTCGACGCGTGTTTGAGGAGGCCGACGTTCCCGTCCGTGAGCGTCGGCGCAGCGAACCGGAACACCTGCCAGAAGGGGTAGTTCCAGGGCATCACCGCGAGGACGGCTCCGAGCGGCTCGTAGACTACCTTCGTGTTCGCTTCGGGGATGGTCGCGAGACGTTCGTCGGAGAGGTGGGCAGCGGCGTGTTCCGCGTAGTACTCACAGACCCAGGCACACTTCTCGACCTCGCTTCTGGCCTCCGATATCGGTTTGCCCATCTCGGTCGTGATGAGCTGGGCGTACTCCTCGGCGTTCTCACGAAGGACGGTGGCCACGTTGGCGAGCTTGGTCTGTCGCTCCTCGATAGGACGAGCGCGCCAGTCCTCGAACGCGGTGGTCGCGCGTTCGAGGGCATCGTCGACGTCGCTGTCCGAGTGAGACTCGTACGCACGGACCGGTCGCTCGGTTGCCGGGTTCGTACTCTGCATGCCCGCCGAGTTTCGGGGTGCCCAAGTTAGGTGTTTCTACCGAGGCAGTCTCCACAGCTTGTTCGCCCGCCGGGCGCACGTATTTCTAGAACACGGACCGACGATTCGTTCAGAAATACACGCGATTCGACGTGTTAGGTTGGACGACCAAGAATTTATAATGAATGAATGAAACGTTGGAGGTATGCCTGAAATTGACAGACGGCATTTGCTCAAGGCAGCTTCGGCAACCAGCGTCGCAGGGCTGACTGGATTGGCCGGTTGTCTCGGTGGTGGTGGTGGCGACGCGGACAGTCTCTCGATCGGGGTCGTGACCGACACGTCCGGGCCCTACGCACACCTCGGGAACTCGGTCATTCGCGGGATAAAACTCGGTCTGGCCCAGTCACTCGACGCGGACACCGAGGAGCTCGCCGACTCGAACACTGTCGAAGGAAGCGGTGTTACCGTCGAAATACTCACCGAGGACTCTGGACTCGCAGCTGATACGGGCCGACAGAAGGCACGGAAGCTGGTCCAGAGCGACGAGGTCGACATCCTGCAGGGAAGCGTTTCGTCCTCGGTCGCGGCCGCCGTGCAGGACGTTGCGACGAACGCGAGCACACCGATGTTCATCGATACCGCAGCCGCGACGTCCCTGACGGGCGAGAACTGCAACAAGTACACGTTCCGGACCTCCCAGACGACGTATCAGGACGCGCTGGCGGGTGGGAAGTACGCCGCCGAGAACCTCGGCTCGAACTTCTACTTCGTGGGGGCCGACTACTCGTGGGGACACGACTCCGTCGCCCAGTGGAAGTCCGTCATCGAGGAGAACGGTGGGAGCGCTGCTGGTGAGTCCTTCGTCTCACCGGGTACGTCAAACTACACGCCGTATCTGCAGAAGGCGGATGAGAGCGGTGCGGACTCAATCGTCGTGGCACTCACCGGGACCGACGGCATCCGGTTCAGCCGTGACCTGGCTGACTTCGGCACGGACTTCGATGCCACCGCGACCGGCGTGACGACCGTCCCGTGGATGCAGCAGGT
The DNA here is from genome assembly GCF_024609245.1 of Haloarchaeobius sp. FL176. Lineage (GTDB taxonomy): Archaea > Halobacteriota > Halobacteria > Halobacteriales > Natrialbaceae > Haloarchaeobius. The sequence goes on along the minus strand of NZ_JANJYH010000009.1, from coordinate 127,326 downwards.
CGGAACGGCCGCAACTGGGTTCAGCGCCATCCCGAAGTACTTCTGGCCGTTCCCGGACAACTCGACGAACGAGTGGATCATCGAGCAGTACTCCAGTCAGTGGAATACCGTGCCGTCCATCTTCACGTCGGGTGCCCACGCAGCCGGCTACGCCATCGGTCAGGGGATGCAGTCCGCCGGTTCCAACGACGCGGACCCGCTCATCGAGGAGTGGCACGGGATGACTATCGAGAAGACCGCGCGGGGCGACGGTGCCTACACCATCCGTGAATGCAACCACCAGGCGGAGTTCCCGATGTACCTCGGTCACTTCGAGGAGACGTCCGGTGGCTCGATGGACGTGGAACCGGTTCTGGACGACACCTTCGAGGCACAGGCGAGCATCCGCCCCTGCGGCGAGACCGGGTGTTCGGGCATCGAGCTGTGAGCGCGATGACGCCGCTGTCCGTGGGGCTCGGTGACCTCGCAACCACGTTCGTCAACGGTGTTTCGTACGGGATGATCCTCGTACTGGTAGCGCTCGGTCTCTCACTCGTGTTCGGACTGATGGGCGTCCTCAACTTCGCTCACGGCGCGTTGTTCATGCTCGGTGGCTACATCGGGCTGGCAGTGATGGAGTTGACTGGCGGCGGCATCACCGGGTTCGTTCTCGCGCTCATCATCGCGCCACTGGTCGTGGCCGCCATCGGTGCCGGACTGGAACGGACCGTGTACAAGCCGCTGTACGACACTGAACCGATCTACCAGCTGCTGTTGACGTTCGGACTCGCGGTAGTCATCGAGGAGGCGGTGAAGTACATCTGGGGAGCAGCACCTCCCGGTGTGCCACCTCGTCCGGCGGTGTTCGATGGAGCGGTCGTCTTCATGGGCATCAGCCTGCCGTACTACCGCGTGTTCACCATCCTGCTCGGCGCCGCGGTCGTCGCAGGGACGGCCCTGTTCCTCTCCCGAACCCGGTTCGGGCTCATCGTTCGGGCAGGGGTCTACAACACGGACAGAACGGCGACTCTCGGCCTGAACGTGGAACGTGCGTTCACGGCCGTGTTCGGGCTCGGGGCGTTCATCGCCGCACTCGGCGGTGTCGTCTACATCTACCGGGCCATTGAGCCGAGCGTCGGTGCCTCGATAATCCTCCCGGCGTTCATCGTGGTCATCGTCGGTGGCCTCGGCTCGTTCTGGGGGTCGGTCATCGCCGGGCTGCTCATCGGCATCATCTGGCAGTTCGCTGCGGTGTACGCCCCCGTGCCTGCCGGGACGGTCATCTTCCTCGTGATGATCGCCGTCCTCCTGCTGCGACCGCAGGGCATCCTGGGTGAAGCGGAGGTGGAGGTATGAGCTACTTCGAACGCTCCAACGAGCTGTTCGAGTCGGTGAAGACGCCCTACATCGGAGCGACCCTGCTCGCTCTCGTCGCGGCCTTCCCCCTCGTGGCGAACGCTATCGGCGGGCTCCCGTTCCTCACGAGCATCGCGATCGAGATGATGATCTTCGCGGTGTTCGCGATGAGCTTCAACCTGCTCGTCGGCTACACCGGCTACGTGAGTTTCGGACACACGGTGTTCCTGGGATCGGGCGCCTACATGACGGCGATCCTGATGAAGAAGTTCAGCGTGCCGTTCATCGCGGCCGCCCCAGCAGCTGTGGTCGGGACCGGCCTGTTCGCCCTGGTCGTTGGTGGCATCGCGTTCCGACGGTCGGGCGTCTACTTCGCGATGATTACGCTGGGCGTCGCCCAGGTGTTCTACACCCTCTTCCAGAGCTGGAACTACGTGGGCGGAGACACCGGTATCATCATCGACCCGCCGGTCGTGTTCGGGTACGAGTTCAACCCGTTCGAACCGATGGGGTACTACTACCTGGCACTCGCCACCGTGGTCGTCACGTACCTGTTCACGCGGTACCTGGTCAGGTCGCCGTTCGGTCACGTCCTGCAGGCGATCCGCGAGAACGAGGAGCGCGCCCGGGCTGTCGGCTACAGCGTCCGGACGTTCAAGCTCGCGGCGTTCTCGGTCTCTGGGGGACTGGCGGCCGTCGCCGGCGTGCTCTACGCCGCGTATTTCACGCAGGTCGCACCGGGAAGTACGCTGTATTGGACGACCACGGGTGACGGGCTGTTCATGATACTCATCGGTGGCATGGGAACCCTCGTCGGCCCCATCATCGGTTCGGTGTTCGTCATCGGGACCCAGTACGCACTATCGACGTACCTGGTCGACTTCATCCCCGAGGGCGCGCCGACGCTCATCGCACGGTTACCCGAGCGGTGGCCACTTCTGCTCGGGCTGTTGTTCATGCTGACTGTGCTCCGGTTCCGGAGCGGTATCGCCGGTGGGCTGGGCTTCTCGAGAGTCCGCTCCATTGACGACGTCCTGGCCCGCGTGAGCGGGAGCGCAGAGCCGGATGAGGCGGCCGTCAAGAGCGATGGAGGTGACGAGAAATGACCGACGACCCAATTGTCCGCTGTACCGACCTCAGGAAAGACTTCGCGGCCGTCACGGCAGTCGACGACCTGACGATCGACATCCACGACGAGTTCACGAGCGTCATCGGTCCGAACGGTGCCGGCAAGACGACGACGTTCAACCTGCTCGCGGGAACACTGTCGCCGACGGCCGGACGCATCGAGCTGAACGGGACCGACGTGACGGCCAGGGGTCCGGAGAGCCGGGTTCACCACGGGCTCTCCCGCACGTACCAGATAACGAACCTCTTCGACGAGCTGCCGGCGTTCGAGAACGTCCGTCTCGCGGTCCAGGCCGTGAGCGACGTGCCGTACGCGAACGTCTTCGCGGACGCACTCTCGGATCAAGAGATAAACCGACGAACGACGGAGATACTAGACCTCGTCGGCTTCGAGGAGGACCGGACCACGGCCGCAGAGAACCTCTCGCAGGGGTACAAGCGCCTGCTCGAGATCGCGATTGCCCTCGCGCCGGAGCCGGACATCCTGTTGCTCGACGAGCCGACTGCAGGGCTCGCTGTCGACAAGAAGGAGCTCGTCTTCGACGTCGTCGGCGACCTGGCCAACGAGTACGCCGTCGTTCTCATCGAACACAAGCTCGACGTCGTCCGGGACATGTCGGACCGACTGGTGGTCATGCACAACGGCCAGGTGCTCGACTCCGGCCCACCGGAGGAGACGCTCTCGAACCCGGCAGTGCAAGAAGCATATCTCCGGGGGGTGACCTCGTAATGAGTAATCACCCGCTGCTCCAGCTGGAAGACGTACACGCCTACTACGGCGACCATCACGTCCTCGACGGCATCACGTTCGATGTCGACACCGACGAGGTCGTCGCGTATCTGGGGCGGAACGGCACCGGAAAGACGACGACGTACAAGCTCATCACCGGACTGCTCGAACCGCGCCAGGGGACGATAACGTACAAGGACGAAGTGATAAACGGCCAGGAACCCTACAAAGTCGGTCGGAAGGGTGTCTCCTTCGTCACTGCCGACGAGAAGGTGTTCCCCCATCTGACGGTGCGAGAGAACATCCGACTCCCGACGCTCGAACGGGACGTCGAACCCGACTTCGAGTACCTCTACGAACTGTTCCCGGACCTTCGTGAGTACGAGCGCTCGCGGGCGGCCGACCTCTCCGGCGGCCAGCAACAGATGGTCGCCATCGCTCAGGCACTGGCGGCCGACCCGGACCTGCTCCTGCTCGACGAGCCGGTCCAGGGGCTCGCCGTGCAGTTCGTCGAGAAGGTGTCCTCGCTGCTCGACCGGCTCACGTCCGAACAGGACCTCGCGGTGATGATCATCGAGCACGACATCGACCTCGCGCTCGAAGTCGCGGACAGAGTGCTGGTGCTCGACGAGGGCCAGATCGTCTGGCAGGGGTCGAGCGAGGCGCTCGCGGAGAACGACGAAATCATCGACCGTTACATCGGCGTGCAGGGGTTCGCCTGAGCGCCCCACGCCCTTCCCGATACGAACTAGGACCTGGATACCAGTGCATTCGAAGGAAACCATCATGAACCAAAACAGGACAGATACGCTCGCTCCGAGTCAGGTGAAGACAGATGACGAATAGCTACGACACCCTGTTCGAGCCGCTGGAACTCGGTCCAGTGGAGATCCCGAACCGGGTGTACCAGCCACCGCACGGCAACGCGTACGGCCTCGGCGACCAGCAGACGGCGTTCCGTGCAGAGAAGGCCAAGGGCGGGTTCGGCCTCATCATCCAGGAGTACAGTCAGATACACGAATCGACGGACGTCACGCCCGTCGACCCCGGATTCCTCCATACCGACGAGACGATCGAACCCCAGCGGGAGATGGTCGAGGCGGTGCACGACCACGGCTCGAAACTGTTCGTCGAGCTCTGGCACGGTGGACTCACCGCGTCGAACTACGGTAGCCGTCACCCACCACTCTCGTCGTCGCAGACGCCCAGTGGCAACTACTACACGCCGAAGGAGATGGAACACGACGACATCGAGGAGATCGTCGAGGCGTTCGGCACCGCGGCCGACCGGGCCAGGCAGGCAGGGTACGACGGTGTCGAACTCCACGCGGCCCACGGCTATCTCATCTCGCAGTTCCTCTCGCCGTTCTACAACGACCGCGACGACGAGTACGGCGGCTCGCTGGAGAACCGGATGCGGTTCTTCGAGGAGGTCATCGACAGCGTCGACGACGCCATCAGCGACGACATGGCCTTCGGTGCGCGATTCACCATCGACGAGCGCGTCGAGGGCGGACTGACGGCCGACGGTGAGGGGCTGGAAATCGTCGAACGCATCGGCGACGACCTCGACTTCTGGGACCTCGACATCGGCGTCAAGCAGTCGATCGACGACATGATCGGGCCGAGCCGCCGCCACTCGAAGAACTACCAGATCGAGTTCATCGAGGAGGCCACCGAGGCTCTGGACGTTCCGGTCGGTGGGACGGGTCGAATCACCGACCCACGCGACGCCGAGCGCCTCCTCGAGAGCGGTGCCCTCGACATGGTCGGGATGGCCAGACAGTCCATCGCCGACCCGCACTGGCCCAAGAAGGCCAGAGAGGGCCGTGTCGATCAGATTCGAGAGTGTATCGGCTGCAACATCTGTGTCTCCCAATCGAGGCAGGGAATCCCGCTCATCTGTACACAGAACCCGACCGTCGGCGAGGAGCAACGGTGGGGGCCAGAAGAGTACGAACAGGTCGACGAGCCGAAAGGGATTCTCGTCGTCGGCGGCGGTCCAGCGGGGACCGAGTTCGCTCGCGTCGCCGCCGAACGGGGCCACATCGTCCACCTGAACGAGAAGGAACGGGAGCTCGGTGGCCGCATCAATTTCGAGGGTAGTCTTCCCGGTCTGAGCGAGTGGAAACGAGTGCGCGACTGGCGCGAAACTGAGCTCGACAGACTCGACGTCGCTGTCCACACGGGGAGCCGTGCGGAGATGGAGTACGACGACGTTCGCACCTACGGGGCGGAGATTGTCGTCATCGCGACGGGTGGCCACTGGTCAGAGAAGGGGGTCACGTCAGGGACCCACCAGCCGGTTCTTGGCTGGGACCAGGACCACGTCCTCACCCCAGCGCAGGCAGTGGACGCCGACCTCTCCGACGAGCGCGTCGTCATCTTCGACGAGGAAGGCTACAACGTCAGCGCCGGCGTCGCACAGACACTCGCCGACGACAACGACCTTACGTTCGTCACGCCCCGGACGAGCGCGTTCCAGGAGACGCTCCACACGTTCGAGCGCAAGACGATATACTCGGACCTCTACTCGGCAGGCGTCGACTTCGTCCCGGATCACACGCTCACGCAAGTGGACGAGGAGTCCGTCACCGCGACGAACGTGTACTCCGACGAGACGACGGTGTTCGATGCGGACCACGTCGTGTTCACGACCATGCGGAAATCGAACGACGACCTGTACCGTGAACTGAAGCGGAACGAGGAGACGCTCACCTCGGAGACGGAGATAGAGGAGATACACGCCATCGGCGACTGCGTGTCTCCACGCCGTATCGCCGATGCAGTCTACCACGGCCACGAGCTCGGTCGAAACACGTAGCCGGCAACCCTCTCAGTTCACACCACCGGTGTTGGAGATGCCGCCATCGACGACGAGTGAGGACCCGGTGACGAACTCCGCGAGTTCGCTGGCGAGGTAGACCGCAGCGTTACCGACATCCTCGGGTGTGCCGAACGTCTGCAACGGGATCGATTGCCGATACTCGTCGGCCCGGTCGCTGCCAATGATGTCGATGTCGTCGGCTATCATCTTGGTGTCTATCGGCCCCGGGTGAATCGCGTTCACACGGATACCGTGCGGCCCCAGTTCTGCTGCCAACGAGTACGTCAGGAGACGAATGGCTCCCTTCGACGCACAGTAGATGCTGTTGTCGCTCCCACCGTCGATCCCCGCCATACTCGAGAGATTGATGATGGAGCCGCCATCGCCGTCCATGAGGGCCGCAGCTGCAGCCTTGGAGCCGAGGAACGTTCCTTTGACGTTGACGTTCATGACCCGGTCGAACTGGCGTTCCGAGAGCTCGGTGATCGGTCCACTCTCGAGGACGCCAGCGTTGTTGACCATGATATCGAGTCCACCGAACTGCTCGGTACGGTCGATGGCGTGGCAGACCTCCGCCCACTCGGTGACGTCACAATCGACGAAGACCGCCTCGGCTGCCGTCGTCTCGTTGATGTGCTCGTGTGTGGGGACGCCACCCTCCCGTGGGTCCTGTCGTACGTCGGCCACAACGATGTCGGCCCCGTACTCTGCCAATCGCGTGGCGATCGCTCGACCGTTCCCACTGGCAGCACCAGTTACGACAGCCGTTCGACCATCGAGTAAGTCCGGCATGTGGATTCGTTGAAGCAACGGGTGTATATTCTTTTGCACGGGGTGATCTGGCCCTCGGCAGATCCGTCGAGGAACAGAGGCACGTACAGCCCTCGCACGTCGCAGACGTGTAAAATTTAGAGGTTGTGTATTCAGCTAGTAGTACTGTTCCAAACGGTGTTCGGTTGTATACAACCGGACGACGGGGACTGTACTCGGCTTTCCGAGCACGCAACTACCCAGTCGTTCTGGTTCAGGAGTCTAGAATACCAGCTTACTAGAGCTGATGTGGTCTGTCTGTGACTGAGGAATATGCGTCCAGCCACCGATTTCATCAACGAGCTCCTGCAGCGGAAATTCCAGTGAAAAGACGCTGGTACCTCGTGAATCCCATCGGAGATAACCTCGTTCTCTGCAGTCCCTGGTCGTGCGAGATCTGAGATGCGCGAGTATCGATTCCAACCTGAAGCACCGAAAGTAGATACGAAAATGTGACAGTAAATATTTACTATAGTGCATATATAATATTTATTATCTTTTTGAGTGGGCTCACAAAGAAAGGTATCGCTGGTAACTGGATGCAAACCGATGGTCTCACTGGCCTGGCTGTTCCGACGGTGCCCGAGAACCTCCGTCATCCCGGTTGCACCCATACGGGGAGTCGGGTAGTCCCGATGTCCGACTTGGGACCCGGTGGTCATGCTCCCAGCGGGGCTGACTTTTTCACCTGACAACATTCAGTCGGTGATGCGGACCTCGCCGTCGACGCAGTAGACGTACCCTCGCAACTCGAGAATTTCGAGGGCGGCGTCAGCATCGGCCGTCGTGAATCCCTCAGATTCGAGCGTCCGAAGTGCAGCCTGCTCGCTGAGTCCGCCGGAGTCGTCTACCGACTCTGCGAGTACAGCAAGTGCCGCTTCCGCGAACTGGGGAAGTGGCGTGGGCTCACCGTCCATAGGCCTTCGTGGGCCGATGTTTTGTCTCGAACGTAGTAGAGATTCCGCCGAGGGGACACGCCCAGCGGTAGGTTTGTTAGAAAGTTGTCAATGCGGGGGAGTTCGAACTCGGTCTGGCCTCACCGCTCAGACCGGCGTGACCGGAACGTCGGACCCACGGAGCACCCGGTCGGTGACGGAGCCGAGGTGGTGTGCTCCCTCTTCCGGCTCTCCGGCGGCGCCACGCTTGCCCATCACGATGGCGTCCACCTCGTTCGCTGCCGTGTACGCGAGAATCTCCTCGTGCGGTACGCCCCGCCGGACCACGGCCGTCGTCTCGAGGTCGTGCTCGACTGCCTCCTCGACGATGTCCCCGATGAGGTCCTCGGCGTCCTCGGCCAACTGCTCGAGCGCCACCTCGTAGCTGCTCAGTGCGGGCGTCGAACCGTACACCTTCTCGTCGACGACGAACAGCACGTGCAGTGTGGCGTCGTGCTCGGCCGCGAGGTCGATCCCGTGTTCCACGCCGCGCTCGGCGTGGTCGCTTCCGTCCGTCGGCACGAGGATGTTCGAGTACATACGTGGAACTACGATGGCTGCTATCATGAGTGATGTGCTGGTTCCCGTGCCGGAGGAATCGGCGTGTTGTCTCAACACTGCCGACAGTTGGCGCGCTGGTAGTAGAGGAGACCGACGAAGAGGCCGATGCTCGCGACGCCCAGCAGCGGACGGAGCGGGTCGAAGTAGGTCAGCAGCGCGGAGCTGCTGAACAGCGCGAGCAGGAAGGCGTTGCAGATCGGACACCCGAACGCGAGGACGCCGGTAGCGACGCCGCCGACAGCGACACCGTCACCGAGCGGCTCCACCGCCAGCGAGCGCTGGTAGACGAACGCCGCAGCGAACGCCGCCGTTGCGAACAGGAAGAGGTAGTCTGCCGGCGTCCTGGCGACCATCCGGACGTAGAGCGGGTTCGGAATCAGGCCCGTCACCGTCCCGAACACCAGAAACACGCCCAGCCCGACCGCGATTGCCAGCAGCACGTCACGTCGCTCTCCAGCCACGTTCACGGGATTTCACCACGGTTGCAGGTCCTGGGGTCGCCGGTCCGGGCGAGGAAGCCAACGAGCAGCAGGATGCCGGCGGTCCGGAGGAGGTTCCCCTGGAACGGCAGCGCCGCCATCGCCCCGACGAACCCGAGCATCCCGAGGACGCCGGCCCCGCAGCTCGCACAGCCCGCAGCGAGGACACCCGGTAGCACCGTCGCTACCGACGATACGCCGCTCGCCCGGGTCTGCCGGTACAGTGCGGCGGTGTGGGTCAATGCGACTCCGGTCAGAAGTGCGTACAGCACGACGAGGGCGAGACCTGTCCAGCCGGTAGTGAGGTACACCTCTCGGGTGAGCGTCGAGACGGCGTAGCCGATATCCGTGGGGTTCCGCGAGACGACCTGCACCGAGAACTGGGGGAACGTGCTCAACACGAGTACGAGGTAGGTCAGTCCGGTGGTCCCACCGGCGACCAGCAGCCGGCGGTCTGACGTGAGGGGATAGGTCAGTGCGGCCCGGAGGGAGCGGAGATGGCGATGTGCGGTGCCGTCGGCTGCGCTCACGCTTCTAGCACCCTGTCGAGTGCGTTCGCGAAGTTCTCGTACGGGTGTGCCCCGACTATCTTCCCGGCGGCGTCGGCGTCCCGGTTGTAGAGCACGAACCCGGGAGTCCCCCGGACCCCCGAGTTCCCCGCGAGACTCACGTCCGCCTCGATGTCGGACCGTATCTCGTCAGCGTTGTTCCGTCGACACTCGTCGACCGCGGGGACGGTGATGCCGTCGGTTCGCTCGGTGATCGACGCGAAGGCCTCCTCGTCGGCCCAGTCGTGGCCACCACCCGACTGTGCGTCGAACGCTTCACCGTGCCAGTCCCAGTACGTCGACGGCTCGCTCTCGGCGCTCTGTCGCCAGACGCACCGGTCCCAGTGTGCCGAGGGCATCGAGTACTGCCCGATGTTCGGGTACGAGAGGAACACCAGCCGGACCTCGCCGGACTCGACGTAGTTCTGACCGAGCTTCGGCAGTGTTTGTCTCTCGAACTCCTTGCAGAACGGACAGAGGTAGTCGGTCCAGTAGTACATGTCTACGGGGGCATCGCGTTCGCCTACGACCGGCCTGTCGGCGAGTTCGACTCCGTAGCCCGTCGTGCCATCGAGGGACTGGTACGTCGACGGAGTGTACTCCTGGCTCGACGACTCCGAGCGTGACGCGAGATAGGCGACGCCGCCGCCGAAGACCACGGTCGCCCCACCGGCGATGAGGGCGCGTCGCCGCGTAATATTGCTCTCGCTGTCCATTGGTGTGCAAGGCTATCTGGCCTCGACGTATTTCTCTTGTGGTCGAACCGCGACGCCATCCCCGGAAATGACTGACTACATTCGGGTCGTTTCGCACCTCGTGTCACGCACTTCCCATGGGCCTGCTCAGCGTTCACGGGTCGCCAGCTGGACCCGCGTTCTGCGCCGAGTATCGCGCAGCCACCCAGCTATTTATGCAACTCGTTTGAACGGAGCAGTATGCAACAGACGCCCGCGCTTCCCCAGCCGGTCCTCCAGCGATGACCGGGTTCTATCGCCGGTATCTCGTCGTGTTGTTCCGGTTTCTGCCGTTCGCGCTGGCATTCCTGCGCGACAGGCGACGGTTCCTCCTGCTCGGGGGGCCCAGGCACCTCGACGAGAGCGCACACCGGACGCGTGCCGAGCGAATCCGCGACACGATGCTCGAACTCGGTCCCGCGTTCGTCAAGGTCGGGCAGGTGCTCTCGACCCGCCCGGACATCGTCCCGCCGGTCTACGCCGACGAGTTCGGGACACTCCAGGACGAGATTCCCGAGGACGCCGGAGGTGACCCCCGAGGCATCGTCGAGGCGGAACTGGGTGACGAACTCGACCTGGGGACGCTCGAGCCGGTCGCCGGCGGGTCACTCGCCTTCGTCTACACTGTCCGGTACCGTGGCGAACGAATCGCGCTGAAGGTCCGACGCCCCGACGTGAAAGAGCAGATCGACCGTGACCTGCGGGTCGTCAAGGGACTCATCCCGCTGGTCAGCCTCTTCGCGGACGAGCGACAGCAGTACTCGCTGGAGAACGCGGCCCAGGACTTCGAGGAGATAATCGCCGACGAACTCGAGTTCGAACGGGAACGGAGCATCATGGCGGAGGTGCGCGAGAACGTCGCAGACAACGATGGGGTCGTCGTGCCGGCGGTGTACCACGAGCTCTCCTCGGAACGGGTGCTCGCGATGGAGTACCGGACGGGTCGGAAGATCTCCGACGACGACGCGTTCGACGACCTCGACGTGGGCCCGCACGAGATGGCGGAACGGATCGCGAAGGTCTACCTGCGCATGGGGCTCGTCCACGGCGTGTTCCACGCAGACCCCCATCCGGGCAACCTGTCCGTCACCGACGACGGACGGCTGCTCATCTACGACTTCGGGATGAGCGAGCGTCTTGCTCCGACCGTACAGGAGGACATCGTCTCGTTGTACCGGGCGCTGGTCCGGCAGGACGTCGACGGACTCGTCGACGCGCTCATCGCACTGGACGTGCTGGAGGTCGGGGTCGACCGCGCGGAGGTCGGGCGAGTCCTCGAACTCGTCATCGAGAACCTCGAAGGCCGGCGCGAGGTCACCTGGCGAGCCATCGTCACAGAGCTGACCACGATGCTGCAGGACTTCCCGTTCCGGATTCCCCCTGACGTGATGTTGCTCATCCGCGTCGGCACGGTCGCCGAGGGCGTCTGTCGGCAGCTCGACCCCGAGTTCGACTTCCTCGCAGTCATCCGGTCGTTCCTCGTCGAACAGGGGTTCATCGAGACGGAGTTCCAGGCGGTCCTCGAGGACACCTGGACGGACCTGCGGCGGTCGCTTCCCGCCCTGGCCAGAGCGCCCTACAGGGTCGACAGGACGATGCACCGGCTCGAACGGGGCGAGCTGGTGGTCCGAACGGAGCCGGTCGACGGTGCCGCGGGGACCGACCGAGGGCTCGGCTACGCGGTTCTCGGCGGGGCGCTGCTGGTCTCGGCAGCACTGCTCACGTTCCACAGCCAGCCGTACGAGGTACCGGTCGCCGTCCTGGCTGCGCTCTTCGCTCTCGCCTATCTGGCCACGATCTGGCGAACGTGACGGTGTCACCGGAGCCGGCGTCAGTCGTTCCTCGCCGGGTGTGGTCGCCTCGCGCTACCAGACCAACTCGTACTCGATGGTGCGTTCGGCCTCCGTACTCCCCTCGCTCCCGTCTCGGGACGCAACAGCCGGCGGTATCTGCTCTCGGCCGCTGGTCAGCCCGCTCCGCGTCGGTCCCGCCCGACACTTGGGGTTCGATAGTAAACCCCTAAACACTGGCACCCGTTCTTCGGAGATACGATGCCCGAGACGGCCTCCTGTGTCCGAACGGCCCGTTCGACCCGCCCTCGGCGAGCGCGGAACCCGGGTGACCGGCCGTGACGGTCGCCGACACCCTGCTCGACGAGACCACGCTACTCCTGGTCGGTGACACCGACTGGGTCGACCGATTCGAGGACGACCTCGAAGACTGGACTGAGGCCAGGGTGCTGCGTGAACCGACCACCGAAGCGGCGCTCGGCCTCGTCGAGTCGGGTGGTGTCGACTGCCTCATCGTCGAACAGTTCCTTCAGGACGGCACTGCCGTCGAGCTACTCCGGGCGCTCCGTGCCGAGACACGGACGCTCCCCGTCGTCGTGGCGACTGCAGCCGGGGACGAGTCGACCGCGAGTGAGGCAATCGGCGCCGGTGCGAGCGACTACGTGGCTGTCGGCGAGGACCTCACGGAGGCCACGACAGCACTCCGCGACCGGACGGACCGCGCCGTCAGGCGGGCCCGACGGGAGCGAACCCAGCGCGAGCGGGCGCGACAGTTCGATGCGATGTTCGACGACGAACGCACGGCGACCTGGGTGCTCTCGCCCGACGGCCGGCTCGCCCGACTGAACGAGACCGCCCGCGACCTCGTCGACGTCCCGGCCGACGAGCTCGTCGGCGAGCCGTTCTGGACACTTCCCTGGTGGGCCGAGAGCGACGAGTCGAATCCGGACGTCCGGAAACTCGTCGAGACGGCGCTCGACGGTTCCTTCGCGAACGCCGTCGTCGCACCGACCTCGTTGACCGACCACACCACCGTGGTCGACCTCTCGGTCAGGCCGGTGTCGAACGAGCGTGGCGAACTCGTCTCGGTCGTGGTCGAGGGCGTCGACGTGACCGACCGCGTCGAACTCGAACGCGACCTCCGCCGCTCCGAGGAGCTTCACCGCGTCACCCTGAACAACATGACCGACACGGTCCTGATGACCGACGAGGACGGCGAGTACACGTACGTCTGTCCGAACGTTCACTTCATCTTCGGATACACCGCGGCGGAGCTTCGCGAGCGGGTCACCATCGACGAACTGCTCGGGCCGGACCTGTTCGACCGGAAGGAGCTCGCCGAGCAGGGGGTCCTGAAGAACATCGAGTGTACGGCCACCGACAAGGCTGGGAACGAGCACACACTGCTGGTGAACGTCCGCGAGGTGTCCATCCAGGACGGGACGATCCTCTACAGCTGTCGTGACATCACGAAGCGCAAACAGCGGGAGGAGGCGCTTGCGACCCTGCAGGAGACGGCCCGCGACTTCCTCTACGCGGGCACCCACCAGGAGATCGCTCAGCACGTCGTCGAGGACACGCCGGACGTGGTCGACCTCGACGCGAGTGCCGTCTTCCTGTTCGACGCCGATAGCAACGAACTCAGGCCGAGCGCGTACTCGCCGCCGCTCTCGGAACTGCACGGTCCGCTTCCGGGGATACCGCTGAGCGAGGACACACTCCCGAGTTACAGCTTCGTCCAGGACGAGGCGGTGTTCTTCGACGACGTGCATCGCTCCGACCGGCTCGGGAACGAGGCGACGGATCTCCGCAGCGCGGCCTACATCCCGCTCGGCGACCACGGTGTCTTCTTCGTGGGGTCCGACAGGGTCGACGCCTTCGACGACGTGACGCGGGAGCTGGCCGACCTGCTCGCCGCGACGGCGGAGGCCGCTCTCGACCGGGTCACCCGTGAATCCCAGCTCCGCGAGCAGGACCGGACGCTCCAGCGGCAGAACGAACAGCTCACCGTCTTGAACCGCATCAACGAGACCATCCGCGAGATCGACCAGGCGCTCGTGCAGGCCGAAACGCGGGAGTCGGTCGACCACACGGTCTGTGAGCTACTCACCAACGACGACCGGTTCGCGTTCGCCTGGGTCGGGTCGGTGGACCGGACGACGAACACCGTCACGCCCCGAGCCTGGGACGGGGCCGAACAGGGCTACCTCGACAGCCGAACGTTCACCATCGACGGCGACGGTGACGAGCCGGTGGGCAGGACCGCAGCGAGGGGCGAGCCGACGACGGTGAGCAACGTCGCGGCAGGGCTGCGGGACGAGCCCTGGCGGACCGATGCACTCGCCCGGGACTATCTGTCCGTGCTCAGCATCCCGCTGGTGTACAACGACCTGACCCACGGAGTGCTGACCGTGTACGCGGATTCCAGACAGGCGTTCGACGACACCGCGCGGACGGTACTGGCGGAGCTCGGTGAGACAATCGCGTCGGCGTTGAGTGCGCTCGAACGCAAGAACGCACTGCTCTCGACGTCGATGACCCGCGTCGAGTTCGCCATCGACGACGACGCGTTCGTGCTGTCGCGGCTCGCCCGCGCTGCCGACTGCACGATATCCTATCAGGGCGGCGTACAACAGACCACCGAGGGGAGCTTCGTCTTCGCGAGATTCGAGGGTGCGCCCGTCGAGGACGTCGTTCAGGCCGCGACGGACCTGGTCGCCATCGAAGGCGTTCGGACCGTGAGCACGGACGGAACGAGTGGGGTCGTCAGACTCCACCTGACAGAGCCGTTCCTGGCCTTCGAGCTCGCCGACCACGGTGCGGTGTTCCGGGAGGCCACCACGACACCCGACTCGACGACCGTGGTGATCGACGTGCCCAACGGCATCGACGTTCGGACCGTGACCCAACTCGTCCAAGAGACGTTCACCGGTGTCGAGCTCCGGTCCAGGCAGACGCTCGACAACGTGGACGAGCAGGACCTCTACTCGTCGTTCCTCGCGGAGGTGACGGACAGACAGCTGGAGGTCGTACAGACGGCGTACTTCAGTGGCTACTTCGAATCACCGCGGGACAGCAGTGGGGAAGCGGTCGCGGAGACGCTCGGCATCTCTTCGACGGCGTTCTACCGCCACGTCCGGACCGTCCAACAGAAGCTGTTCAGCGTACTGTTCGAGGATGGTGCGCGACCGCCGGTGGGGGATGGGGTTCGATAGTACACCCTCCGCGGAAGGCGGAGTGTCACTTCCAACAGTCGAATATTCCCTTATACACCTATTACTCATTCACCGAGTGCCCCGGTCTTCCCGCTGGCGCTCGTGACCGCAATGAGAGATGTAGATGTCAACCCCGACGAGGAGAGTCCGTACGAGTGCTTCGACTGTGGAACGATCATCGTCGCGACCAACCCACCCGCGTCGTGTCCGGACTGTGCCGGCGCGATGCGGAATCGACGGACGCCTATCGAGTAATCATGGCCTCCCAATCGAGCACGGCGACAGAGGAGTCGAGCACAGGAGCAGTCGAACCGGAGTCGGCGGTCGAAACCGCCCGACGCCAGCTCGAACACGCCGCCGAGCTGGTGGACGTCGACCCGAACATCATCGAACGTCTCCGGTACCCGAAGAAGGTCCACGAGGTGACAGTCCCGATCGAACGCGACGACGGGACCGTCGAGGTGTACACGGGCTATCGGGCGCAACACGACAGCGTCCGAGGGCCGTACAAGGGTGGGCTCCGCTACCACCCGGAGGTGACACGCGACGAGTGCGTCGGCCTCGGCATGTGGATGACCTGGAAGTGTGCCGTGATGGATCTCCCGTTCGGCGGTGCGAAGGGCGGCATCGCGGTGAACCCGAAGGAGCTCAGCAGCGACGAGAAGGAGCGCCTCACCCGACGGTTCGCACAGGAGATCCGTGACGTCATCGGGCCGACGGTCGACATCCCCGCACCCGACATGGGAACGGACCCGAAGACGATGGCGTGGTTGATGGACGCCTACTCGATGCAGCAGGGCGAGACGACACCCGGCGTCGTGACCGGCAAGCCGCCGGTCATCGGCGGGAGCGAGGGACGCGACGGCGCCCCCGGCCGAAGTGTGGCAATCATCACCCGCGAAATCGTCGAGTACTACGACAGGGACGTCTCTGACACTTCCGTCGCCATCCAGGGCTACGGGAGCGTCGGCGCCAGTGCGGCCCGGCTGCTCGACGAGTGGGGCGCTACGGTCGTGGCCGTGAGCGACGTCAACGGAGGCATCTACGATCCCGACGGCCTCGACACCGCCGCCATCCCGTCCCACGCCACGGAACCGGAGGCCGTGATGGAGCACGAGGCACCGCGGACTGTCAGCAACGAGGAGCTGCTCGAACTGGACGTCGACGTGCTCGTCCCTGCCGCAGTTGGCAACGTTCTGACCGCCGAGAACGCCCGCGATGTCGATGCCGACATCATCGTCGAGGGAGCGAACGGTCCCACCACCACCGTCGCCGACGATATCTTCACCGAGCGTGGCATCCCCGTCGTGCCCGACATCCTCGCCAACGCTGGCGGCGTGACCGTGAGCTACTTCGAGTGGCTGCAGGACATCAACCGCCGTGCGTGGTCCCTGGAGCGCGTCCACGAGGAGCTGGAGGCCGAGATGCAGGCGGCCTGGACGGAGGTCCGGGAGGCGTTCGACGAGCGGGACGTGACCTGGCGGGACGCCGCGTACATCGTCGCGCTCTCCCGCGTCGCAGAAGCCCACGACACGCGCGGGCTCTGGCCCTGACACCGCGAAGCAGAGATCTCCAGAAAACACTTGACGGTGCACCAGCCAAACGAGAACTGATGTACCGCCGCAAGTTCCTCGCAACGAGCACCTCCACCCTCGCCATCGCCGGGCTCGCAGGCTGTCTGGACTCGCTCGGCGGGGGCGACGATGACAGTTCGACACCGACCGGCTCCACGTACGCGTCGACGGACGACGACATCGTGGACACGACCAACGGCCAGACCGAGTCCACGCACGCACCGACGGACAACGACATCGTGGACACGACCGACGGCCGGACCGACGGGCCACTCGCCGACGAAGAGACGTTCGACCCCGACCATCCGATTCGCGTCGAGAACAACGACTCGACCACGCACACGCTGACACTTCGCATCCGACGAGACGGGGAGCAGGTCCACAGCACGACGCTGGACGTCGGGCCGTCCTTCGACGACGTGGTCTACAATCTGGAACAGCTGGAGCCGGAGAGCATCGTCCAGTACCGTATCGTCGCCGAAGTCGGGTCGAAACAGGATTCCCGTGCGGTCCAGACCAACGCCTGCTTCGGCGACGTGAACGTCGCTGTCTCGGACGGTGAACCCCGCGTCGGCTTCGAGATCTGCTGAGGCTGAGAGCGCGGCCCGTGGACGCGCACACCAACTGTTACGCCGCTGCAGTGCGCAGTAGACCCATGGACCGTCGCCGCTTCTTGGCCGCAACGGTTGGCGCGCTCACTGTCAGTGCAGGGTGTGCGTCCAACTCCTCCGACTCGGACGGAACGGGGACAGACCGGTCGCCGACCTCGAGTGGAGACGGAACGAGTCCGAACGGGACAAGCGCAGGGCCAGCCGTGCCGGACGCCGTCGCCCTCGAGACGCTCGCGACTGGGCTGCAGAACCCGCTGGACATCGCTTTCGTGCCCGGAACTGACCGGCGCTACGTCGCCGAGCAGCCAGGTCGGGTCCGGGTCGTGGACACCGACGGCGTCCGCGACGAGCCGTTGCTCGACCTCACCGACGCCGTCGTCACCGGCTTCGAACAGGGACTGCTCGGCATCGCGCTGCACCCGAACTTCGCCGAGAACCGCCGGCTGTTCGTCCGCTACTCCGCGCCCAGACGCAGCGACACGTCGGCCGACTACAGCCACACCTTCGTGCTCTCTGCGTTCACCGTCTCGGCGGACGGGCTGACGGCACGACGGGCGTCGGAACGAGTCGTCGTGGAGATAGACCAGCCGCAGGCGAACCACAACGCGGGCTCGGTGCTGTTCGGTCCCGACGGCTACCTGTACCTCGGGGTCGGCGACGGGGGAGCCGCGAACGACGCCGGCTTCGGCCACGTCGACGACTGGTACGACGGGACCGACGGCGGCAACGGCCAGGACGTGACCGAGAACCTGCTCGGGAGCATCCTCCGGATCGACGTCGACGGTCGGGAGGGTGACCGCGGGTACGCCATCCCGGACGACAACCCGCTCGTCGGGCGCGAGGGAATGGACGAGCACTACGCCTGGGGGTTCCGGAACCCGTGGCGGCTCGCATTCGACGGCGAGACGCTGTTCGCGGGCGACGTGGGCCAGAACCGGTTTGAGGAGGTCGACGTCGTCGAGCGAGGGGGCAACTACGGCTGGAACGTGCGCGAGGCGACTCACTGCTTCCAGGCCGACGACTGCCCCGACAGGACCCCCGACGACGTCCGCGGTGGCGAACCGTTGCTCCCGCCGGTCGTCGAGTACCCCCAGGAGGGAGCGCCGGTCAGCGGCGTCTCCGTCATCCCGGGCAACGTCTACCGCGGCGACGCGATTCCCGGGCTACAGGGCCAGTTCGTCTTCGGCGACTACCAGGCGGAGGGGAGGCTGTTCGTAGCTAGGCCCGGCGAGAACGGGCTGTGGGAGACGTCGGTGCTCCCCATCACCGACAGCGATGCGGGGAAGCTCTCGCAGATACTCTCCTTCGGTCGCCACGAGGGGGAGCTGTACGTACTCGGGAACGGCGGGAGCGGCGGCGGACTGCATCGCCTCGTATCGGCGGCGTGAGGCTGCCAGTACGTGGGCAGTCAGCGGTCGTGTTCGAGTCGTTCACGCCGCTGCTCGTACTCATCGTCGCTGATATCGCCGCGAGCGTATGCCAACCGCAGCTCCTCGAGTGCGGGCTCCGACCCGGACGACGACCCGGTCAGCGCGCGGAGGACGAGGTATCCGAGGCCGACGAGGGTGACGAGGAAGCCGAGCTGCAGCACGGCTCCGAACACCACGACCCACCCTGGTGCGGCCCCACCGTTCCACATCCCGTGCTCCCAGCCGCCCATCATGCCGCCGTACTCCATCATCCCGAAGCCCATGAACAGCAGCGGGAGGATGAGCAGCGCTCCGAGGACCAAGAGGCCGAGCGTGACGAGCGAGCCGTCAGTGGTGTGTCGTGACATTGGTTATTCTCCGTGGACCGTCTCCACAGTTCTAGGTCCGTGGACACGGTTCAATGCGGTTGTTCTTTCGATGCACCGTCGCAAGCGTACTGGAAAGTTCGAATGCGTTAGTGATGCTCGGTACCGGTTCGGATTCGAAAGCGCCGCTCAGCGCCCCCGGCCGAGCAGGCTGTAGTCGTGGTCCGGGGTGTACCGGCGGAACAGCAGGCTGTTCGTGAGCACCGAGACGCTGGAGAACGCCATCGCGGCGGCCGCCAGCACGGGCTGGAGCAGGCCGAGCGAGGCGAGCGGAATCATGGCGGTGTTGTAGCCCAGCGCCCAGACGAGGTTCTGCTTGATCTTCGCGAGCGTCGCGTCGGAGATTCGGATGGCCTTCACCACGTCGAGCGGGTCGTCGCGCATCAGCGTCACGTCGGCCGCCTCGATCGCCACGTCGGTACCGGAGCCGATGGCGGTGCCGACGTACGCGACGGCGAGGGCGGGCGCGTCGTTCACGCCGTCCCCGACCATCATCGCCTTCCGCCCCTCCGACTGGATGGCGTCGACCGCGTCCGACTTGTCCTCGGGCAGGACCTCGGCACGGACGTTCTCGGGGTCGATGCCGACCTGCGCTGCGACGGCGCGTGCCGTGCGCTCGTTGTCGCCGGTGATCATCATCACCGCCACGCCACGGTCCTGTAGCGCGCTCACGGCGTCCTTCGCGCTCTCCTTGACGGTGTCCGCGTCGGCGACGACACCCAGGAGTTCACCGTTTCCTCCGTCGGCGGGCCGACGGCCCACGAGCATCGCGGTCTTCCCCTCCGACTCGAGGCGCTCCATCGTCTCGGCAGCGGGGTCGGGGTCGATACCGTTGTCGCGGAGCAGCTTGCGGTTCCCGACGAACACCTCGTCTCCCTCGACCGTCGCCGTCACACCGTGGCCGGGGACGTTCTCGAACTCCCCGGGACTCTCGACGTCGATACCGCGCTCGCGAGCACCCTCGACGATCGCCTGTGCGAGCGGATGCTCGCTGCCGCTCTCGGCCGTCGCAGCGAGCTTCAGCACGGTTTCCTCGGTCACCCGGTCCTCGGCGGCGAGTTCCCCACCGTCGGCGGCGGTCTCGCCGCTGGCAGTGACGGCCTCGCCGTCCTCGAAGGCGACCACGTCGGTCAGCTCCATCTCGCCCTTCGTCAGCGTGCCCGTCTTGTCGAAGACCACGGTGTCGACGTCCTTCGCGCGTTCGAGCACGTCACCGCCCTTGAACAACACGCCGTTCTGTGCGCCGATGGTGGTGCCGACCATCGTCGCCGCAGGCGTCGCCAGCCCGAGTGCGCAAGGACAGGCGATGAGCACGGCGGACGCGAACACGATGACGGCGAACTCGAACACCGAGACGCCACCGCCGGCGACGCCGGGGCCGCCAACGACGAGTCCCCAGAACGGGAGCGCGTCGACGAATCCCGCGAGCGACTCGGGGAACAGGAACCAGACGACGCCCCAGAACAGAGCGTTCACGATGACCGCGGGCACGAAGTACGCCGAGATGCGGTCCGCGAGGTTCTGGATGTCGGGCTGGCGGGACTGGGCCTCCTTGACGGTCTGGACGATCTGCTGGAGGGCGGTGTCGCTGCCGACCTTCGTGGCCTCGACGACGAGCAGACCGTTCTCGTTGATGGTCGAGCCGACGACCTCGTCACCCTCGCTCTTCTCGACGGGGACGCTCTCGCCGGTGACCATCGACTCGTCGACCGCGCTCTGGCCGTCGACGACGACGCCGTCCGTCGGGACCTTCTCGCCGGGACGGACCTTCATCCGGTCACCGACCGTGACCTCCTCCAGCGGAACCTCGCGCTCGGTGCCGTCCTCGTCGACGATGGTCGCCGTCTCGGCCTCCATCTCGAGCAGTTTGCGCAACGCCTCGCCGGCCTGGCCTTTCGAACGTGCCTCGAGGTAGTTCCCGAGCGTGATGAACACCAGGATGAGCGCGGCGGTGTCGAAGTACACGCCGCCGGCGACGAGGTCGAACAGGACGCTCACCGAGTAGACGTAGGCCGTGCTCGACCCGAGCGCGATGAGCACGTCCATGTTGGCCCGCCGGTTGTTGACGAGCGCGTTGTACGAGTTCCGGTAGAACGGCCACCCGAGCAGGACCTGGACGGGCGTAGCGAGGGCGAACTCCACCCAGCCGAGCTGTACCCCGAAGACGGTCTCCGGGACGAACGCCCCGCCGAGCAGGAACTTGTCGGCGAGGAAGAACAGCATCGGCGCCGATAGCAACGCTCCGAACAGCGTCAGCCGGCGCTGTTTGCGGATTTCGGCGTTGCGTGCGGCGTCGCGTGCACTCTCACCGCTCCCGTCGCTGTCGGCGCTGCCGTCCTGTCCGTCCGACCCCTCTCTGACGGGTGAGTACCCGGCGTTCTCGATTGCCTCGTAGAAGGTGTCGAGGGAGGACTCCGCCGGGTTGTACGTTACCTGTGCCTCGTCCGTCGCGTAGTTCACGTCGGCGCGGACGACGCCCGGGAGCGACTCCAGCGCGTCCTGCACCGTCTCGGAGCAGTTCGCACAGGACATGTCGGTGATGGCGATGGTCACCGACTCCGTGATGGGGCTGTAGCCGGCGTCGCCGATGGCCTCGAATATCTCGTCGAGCGACACCTGCTCCGGGTCGTACTCGACGGTCCCCTCGTCGGTGGCGTAGTTGATGTTGGCCTCCGAGACACCCTCCAGCCCGTCCAGCCGCTCGGCGATGGTCTGTGAGCAGTTCGCACAGCTCATCCCCTGGATGTCGATGTGGCTTCGATGCGTGCTCATATCTAGTCCTACGGGCTACTCCTTCAATCGGTTTGTCCTTTCGATACCGTTGCAAATCGACCGCTGAAATTTCGAATCGAAGGTATCGTCCGCAGAGCGGACTCCAATATGGAACGGAACAGTAGCGCTCGGGAGGTCAGTTCGCCGACTGAGATATTAAAACGGCGACGAGTAGTTAATACGATGGCTGCATTCGACCCCCGGTCATTAGTAGCTGGTTTAATAACTCGCGGTCGCCTAGCCCCAGCCAATGACCTCCCCCAACCGGGATACACAGGACGCGTGCGACGTATCCCACCCCGACGACGCCGACTGCGGATGTCCACCGGAGCCGGACGCTGGTGGCGAACCCGCTTCTGGGTCGGACTCACCGGCTGACGGTAGCGTGACGCAGTTCTCGGTGCCCGACATGGACTGTCCGTCCTGCGCCGGCAAGGTCGAGAACAGCGTGAGCAAGCTAGAGGGCATCGTCGAAATCGACCCACAGGAGACGACCGGGACATTGACCGTCACCTACGATCCGTCCGTGACCTCGCCCGACGCGGTTGCGGACCGCATCGAGAAGGCTGGCTACAGCATCGACCGGGACGAGCAATCCACGCTCTCGCTCACCGTCCCGGGGATGGACTGTCCGTCGTGTGCGGGCAAGGTCGAGAATGCGGTCGGCGCTCTCGACGGCGTGACGTCCATCGAACCACAGCCGACCACCGGCACGGTGACGGTCGCCTACGACGACGGGCACCTCACCGAGGCAGACGTCGTCGGTGCCATCGAGAGCGCGGGATACGAGGTGACTGAGAGCACCGGCGCGCCCACCGAGGGAGAGTCGAGCGACAGTATCTGGACGAGCGCCCGCGCGCTGAAGACCTGGGCCAGCGGCGGCTTCCTGTCGCTCGGTCTCCTCCTTGAGTTCCTGCTCCACAGCCAGAACGCACAGGTGACGACCGTCCTCGGCAGCGAGCTGTTCGTCGCCGACGTCCTCTTCCTCGTCGCCATCGCGACCGGCGGCCAGGAGATCCTCCGGAACGGCTACTACTCCGCGCGGAACCGGAGCCTGGACATCGACTTCCTGATGTCGGTCGCCATCCTCGGCGCTCTGGTCGCCAGCGTCGCCTTCGGCGAGGCGCTCTACTTCGAGGCCGCCACCCTGGCGTTCCTCTTCAGCATCGCCGAGCTCCTCGAACGGTACTCGATGGACCGCGCCCGGAACTCCCTCGAGGAACTGATGGACCTCTCGCCCGACGAGGCGACGGTCAAGCGTGACGGCGACGAGGAGACGGTGCCCGTGGACGCGGTGGGAGTCGGCGACATCGTCGTCGTCCGGCCCGGCGAGAAGATCCCGATGGACGGCGTCGTCGTCGACGGCCAGAGCGCGGTCAACCAGGCTCCCATCACGGGCGAGAGCGTCCCCGTCGACAAGACCGACGGGGACGGCGTGTACGCAGGCACCATCAACGAGGGCGGCTACCTCGAGGTGGAGGTCACGTCCGAAGCTGGCGACAACACGCTGTCGCGCATCGTCGAGATGGTCGAGGACGCACAGTCGAACAAGACCGAGCGCGAGCAGTTCGTCGAACGGTTCGCCGGGTACTACACACCTGTCGTGGTCGCCTTCGCGGTGCTGGTCACCCTCGGGAGCCCGTCCGTACTGGGTGCGAGCTGGTCGACCGCGGTGGTCTACGGGCTGACGCTGCTGGTGCTTGCCTGTCCCTGTGCGTTCGTCATCTCCACGCCCGTCTCCGTGGTGTCCGGCATCACGAGCGCCGCGAAGAACGGCGTGCTCATCAAGGGCGGCAACCACCTCGAGGCGATGGGTGCCGTCGAGGCCGTCGCCTTCGACAAGACCGGCACCCTGACCAGGGGCGAGCTGACGGTGACCGACGTCGTCCCCCTGAACGGCAACACCGAGTCGGAGGTGCTCCGCTGTGCGCGCGGACTGGAGGCTCGCAGCGAGCACCCCATCGGCGAGGCCATCGTCGAGCAGGCCACCACCGCCGGAGTCGCCGAACGCGAGGTCGACGACTTCGAGAGCATCACCGGGAAGGGCGTCCGGGCGGACCTCGATGGCCGGCCGCACTACGCCGGCAAGCCCGGCCTGTTCGAGGACCTTGGCTTCGACCTCTCGCACGTCCACGCGACCACGGACGGCGGGGTCGTCACCCAGACCGCAGAGGCCATCTGCGACCACAACAACTGCCTCGACCTGCTGCACGACACCGTCCCGGCGCTCCAGTCGGAGGGCAAGACCGTTGTCCTGGTCGGCACGGAGGACGAACTGGAAGGCGTCATCGCGGTCGCCGACGAGGTCCGCCCGGACGCAGAGCGGACCGTGGCCCGGCTGCAGGAGCTCGGCGTCGAGCACACCATCATGCTCACTGGCGACAACGAGCGGACCGCCCGTGCCATCGCCGAGCAGGTCGGCGTCGACGAGTTCCGCGCCGGGCTGTTGCCCGACGAGAAGGTAGCTGCCATCGAGGAGCTGAACGACGAGTACGACGGGGTCGCGATGGTCGGCGACGGCGTCAACGACGCCCCAGCCCTGGCGACGGCGACGGTGGGTGTCGCGATGGGTGCCGCCGGGACGGACACCGCACTCGAGACGGCGGACATCGCGCTCATGAGCGACGACCTCTCGAAGCTCCCGTACCTCTACGAGCTCGCGAACGACGCCAACGGCGTCATCAGACAGAACATCTGGGCCAGTCTCGCCGTCAAGGCGGCTCTGGCCGTCGGTGTCCCGTTCAGCCTGGTGCCCATCTGGCTCGCGGTCCTCGCCGGCGACGCCGGCATGACGACGGCAGTGACGGCGAACGCGATGCGGCTGTCGCGGATTCGGCCCGACGGCGGCGAGCCCGTGGGGACCACTGGCGACTGAGCCGATCTCTGCAACCTTCTCTCGCTGGCCACTCCGACCCCTCCAGTACGCTGAACGGCGGTGTTTCCGACGACAGTCACCGGGGCCAGACTGAGCGCCGGGTCCGATCACGGGTGGAATCGACAACCGAAATATATCCCGGGCCCATAGACTCGGCCATGACGACGACAATCAGCGTCGAGGGGATGAGCTGTGGCCACTGCGAACAGACCGTCGAGGAGGCCCTCCGCGACGTAGCGGGCGTGACAGACGCGGACGCCGACCGGGAATCGGAGCGGGTGACCGTCGAAGGCGACGCCGAGGTGTCGGCACTGCTCACGGCAGTCGAGGACGCTGGCTACACCGCCCACGCCTGAACACCGCCGCGCCAGCGTCGGGGGTCAGACAGTTCGGTCACCCCACGAGACGAGAGCCGCTGCTCGGTCGTCCTCGGTTCAGCCGCCGAACGGCCGAAAG
Source organism: Haloarchaeobius sp. FL176 (assembly GCF_024609245.1). Lineage (GTDB taxonomy): Archaea > Halobacteriota > Halobacteria > Halobacteriales > Natrialbaceae > Haloarchaeobius. The sequence continues at coordinate 102,151 of NZ_JANJYH010000009.1, read as the reverse complement.
ACACGCCAGAGGACCTTCGGACGGAACAGCGCCGTGGGGGACGCCTCCAGTCGCGTGACCCGTGCGTACACCTCGCTCAGGAACGGGTCGTCGTGAGCCCGGTCGACGAACCGGTCCATGTACCAGTTCGTGACTCCCGCGCCGGTGGGCTCCGGACCGCTGGTCTCCCCGAACGCGAAGTCGCTCCCGACGACGACCCGCCAGACACCGTCGACGATGTCTGCGGCGCGGTCGAAGAACCGTGGAGCCAGCTCGTCGAGCCCCCCGTCGGCCAGCGCGTGGTGCAGGGCCAGCGCTTCGAGCGCCGCCACGGACATCCCCTGCCCGTAGATGGGGTTGAAACTCGCGAGTGCGTCGCCCGTCACGACGAGTCCATCCGGGAAGCGTTCGAGGTCCTCGTACCGGTGGCGTCGACTTGCGGGATAGGGGTAGCGGTCTGCCTGCTCCGTGCGCCACTCGTGGGTTTCGAGGATAGTCCCGAACTCGTCCGCCGGGAGGCTGTCCGCGAACCGCTGGAGGCGCTCGGGCTCGGTCGGTGGGTCGTCGCCGTGGACGCCCTGCAGGATGCCCTCCCACTGGCCGTCCTCGGCCGGGATGAGGGCACCGCCGCGAGTCCGCGGTGGGGTCGGTGCGACGAGGAACATCCGCCTGTCGTCCGGCGGTCGTTCGACGCGGACGGTGCTGTAGGCGACCTCGATGGTCACCTCGTCGGTCGCCGGTTCCTGGAAGCCGTTCTCGGCCAACCACGACGGGGTGCGGCTCGTCCGTCCGGTCGCGTCGACGACTAGGTCGGCCGGGAGCTCGAACGGCTCGCCCTCGGAGTCTCGCCCGGTCACGCCGGTGACTGCTCGGCCCCTCGCATCCGTCTCGTAGCCGGTGAACAGGTGCTCCTCCCGCAGGACGACCCCGTCCAGTGCTCGGGTGTGTCGGCGGAGCACCGCCTCGAGGAGTGGTCGACTCGCGCAGTACGTCGGCAGCCGTTCCGGAACGTCGGCGATGTAGTCGCCGCTGTTGAACTCGTGGAGCTGCCTGCTCGCGTCGACCAGCAGTCCGCCCGCTTCGAGGAGGGCTTCCGAAAACCCGGGGAACAGGTCCTCCAGCGTGGAACGTCCACCCTCCAGCAGGACGTGTGGATGTCGCGTCTGGGGGGCACCGTCTCTGGCGACCGGGTCCGCGGGAAGCGGATCACGGTCGAGCACGACCACCGACTCGAAAACGTCTCGCAGCACACGCGCCGCACAGAGCCCGGCGACGCTCCCGCCCAGGACGACCGCACGGTCGCCGACGGTGCCGACACCCGATGCGTCGTACCGGGGAACTGTGGCGAGCGTCATGACAGGCCGACCTCGCTATCGCAGAAGTGCCGAGCGTCGCTCCCGCTGTCGGTCCCTCTCGTGCACTCGAGGTGCTGGCACATACGCGTAGCTTCCGTCTCCACGTGCGAGGGGGTATTGCGGCGCATGTACGGCTCTTTAAACGATTCCCAGGGGTACCGACTGCGTCGTCCGACAAGGTTGGACGGGGGTGGTCCGTCGGTTCCGCGGTCAGGCGAGGTCCCGGCGCTCCGTCTGGGTCAACTCGTCGTCCTGCACGTTCCCGGTGTTCTGTGTCTCGCCCGGTTCGAACAGCAGTATCTCGGCTTCCTCGTCGGCGACCGGTCGGTGTTCGACACCCCTGGGGACGACCAGCAGCTCGCCCTCCTCCAGCACGACGTCGGGGTCGTCGCGGAACTCGATGGTCAACTCGCCGGAGCGGACGAGAAACAGCTCGTCGGCGTCCTCGTGCTGGTGCCAGACGAACTCGCCTTCGACCTTCGCGAGCTTGACCGCCTGACCGTTCAGCTCCGCGGCGACCCGAGGCGACCACTGCTCGTCGAACGAGTCGAATGCCCTGGTGAGGTTCGTCTTCTCCATGGTGGACCTATCGTGGGCCAGAAGTACGGCCCTGTCGGTGTCGACCTGGTCTGCGCTCTGCTCGTCCGCTTCCTGGGGCGACGTTCGGCACCACGACTGCTGGACGGTGGTTGGGCGGGAAGACAGACGGACGAGCAGTTCCTCCGCAGGGCAGTCGACCGACTCGATGAGGCGGTCCGCCCGCGCACCCACGCCGGGGTTGGGACCGCTGCCGACAGCGGATAACTGCGGGCTCTCTTCCCGGCCCTCGCTGAACGTGACTCAGTGTGCGGCCATCTCCGAGACGACGTTCATCGCGTACACACCGACGAGAATGCACAGGATGCCGAGCACCCCGGCCAGATCGACGGGCTCGTCGAACAGCACGACGCCGATTCCAGCCACGCCGACGATGCCGAGCGCGGCCCAGGTCCCGTAGACGACGCCGATGGGCAGCCCCTCGAGCGTCAACGACACCAGATAGAAGGCGACGCCGTACCCGACGACGACGGCGATGCTGGGTAGCGGCTTCGAGAACCCGTCCGATAGCTTGAGTGCGGTCGTCCCGAGGAGTTCCGAGACGATGGCGGCGGCGAGCAACGCGTAGGGATGCATGCTCGTTGTTCCCGGGGGCGGTCGTATTACCGTTGCCGAATCGGGTGCCACTTGCAGTCCGTTTTCGCGGTTCGGGCTCGTCGCGACGCCGTCGAGGCTCGCACCACTTTTGTCGTCCACCCGAGAAGCACGGACCGATGACGGAGCTCGGAGAACTCGGCCTGTCGAGCTACGAGGAACAGGTCTACCGCACCCTCCTCGTGACCGGTGCGACGACCGCAGCCGACCTCTCGACCGCCAGCGACGTGCCCCGGGGCCGGATCTACGACGTGCTCAACGGGCTCGAATCCCGCGGGCTGGTCGGGACACAGGCAACGGAACCGACCCGGTACCGGGCCGTCGAGCCGGCGGTCGCTGTCGACAGGCTCCTCGCCGAGCGGACCCGCGAACTCGCCGACGAGTGGGAGCGGTATCGTGGCGTCGCCCGCTCCGTCCGGTCGAACCTGCTCCCGACTGCCCCCGCGGACGCGAGCGTCTGGCTCGGGTCGCTCGGCAGCGAGGAGATGCAGACTGCCATGCGGGAGCACACGCGAACTGCGACGGATTCGGTCCTGGCGACTATCGGCCCACCGTACGAGCACGCGCCGTGGGAGACGTTCGAGACGGAAGTCGCGGCGTTCCTCGACGGCGCCGCGGACGGGCTCTCCGTCTCGCTCGTGCTCGCAGACAGCGTGCTGGACAGCCTCCCGGAGAGGTTCCCGGCCCTCGTCGAATCCGCGCCGGGCAGCTTCGAGATCAGGGCCCATCCCACGGTGCCGGTGTCGTTCGACGTCGTCGACGGGGAACTGACCACGGTCGACATCCCCAGTCCACGCGACTTCGGCGACCGGCTTGCCGTCGTGGGAATCAGCGCTCCCGAGGTAGTTGACGCGTTCGAGCGAGAGTTCGAGGCCCTCTGGGCCGACGCGACACCGCTGCTCTAGGCCTCGGCTGTCGACTCGATCCGGTCCCGCGTCACCACCCCGAGCAGGACGAGAATCGGCACGAACAGCAGGCCAGCGACGACGAACGGCGACCAGTAGGCGACGGCGACGTAGAGCAGGCCGGCGACGGCCGGGCCGAACGTCCGGGCGAGGCTGCTCGCGGACTGCGTGAGGCCGAACGCGCCGCCCTGCTCGTCGGCGTCGGCGTTGAGCGACACCAGCGCGTTCAGGGAGACGTTCGTGAGGGCGTTGCCGAACGCGAGCGGTGTCGAGACGAGCGCCAGTGCGACGGCGCCGGACTCGACAGGCCCGAGCGCGGGGACGAACGACCACGACAGCGAGAACGGCACCAGCGCGAGCGTCACGACCTGGACGCCCGCGCCGACGAGGGCGAGCCGGTACTCGCCGAAACGGTCCGTGAGCGGCCCGATGAGCCCGCCCTGAACGATAGCGATGAGCACGCCGATGTACGTCAGCAACACCGCGTTCTCGGCGGTGCCGTAGCCGAGTCGGTCGCTCGTGAGGAAGATGAACTGGCTCTCGAACGCCGAGAACGCAAAGGAGGCGAGGAAGAAAGCCACGACGAGCGAGCCGATGTCGGGCGAGCGCACCGCGTCGTACAGCTGCCTGAGGCGGGACTCGCCCCCCGCCGTGGTGACCTCCCGTCGATTCGGCTCCGGCAGGACGAAGAACGCGAGGACGAGGTTCCCCGCGGTCAGCGCGGCCGCGGTGAACGACGGCATCGTGAACTCGCTGACGGGGACCGCTGCGGGGAGGACCGACTCGAACAGCGAGAGTGCGGCAGGGCTCGACACCAGACCGGCGATGGCGGGGCCGAAGACGAACCCCAACCCGAACGCCGCGCCGAGGATGCCGAGTCCCTTCGCACGGTCCTCGGGCGGCGTGATGTCCGCCATGTAGGCGTTCGCCGTGGCGATGTTGCCTCCCATCGCCCCGGCCAGCGCCCGTGCGAAGAACAGGACGACGAGCCCGTTGGCCGCACCGATGGCGCTGCCGAGCTCCCCCGCCAGCCCGAACAGCGTCCACGCAAGCACGCTCCCGGTGAGCGACAGGAGCAGGACGGGGCGCCGTCCGCGTTCGTCCGAGAGACGGCCGAGGATGGGTGCGCCGGCGAACTGGAACAGCGAGTACGTCGCGATGAGCAGGCTTCCGACGAACTCGTTCGCCCCGAAGAACTTCGCGTAGAGCGGGATGACCGGGATGAGGATGCCGAAGCCGAGCAGGTCGAGGAAGATGATCAGGAACAGCGTGCCGACGACGCGGCGACGCGTCATCCCCGGCACGGCAACCGCGTCCTCGCCCGCGTCGTCGTCAGCGTCCTCGTTCACGGGCAGGCGGTGGCACGCGCCGAGCAAAGAACTTCCGGTGGCGGCTGTCTCAGCGTGGCTCCAGCCCGGCTGCGTCCGCGAGGAGTTCGTGCGACCGCAGGCCGTCGTCGTGGTCTGCGACCACGTGCTGTATCATGACCTCGTCCACGCCAACCCGGTCGGCGAGCTGGTCGAGGAGCCCCGACATGGTCTCCGGGCTACCGGAGATGGCGCGCGGCCACTCGTCGTCGTCGAGGGTCTCCGGGGTGGGGTCCGGGACACCGCCGAGTTCGTCGATTGCCTCCTCGACGGACGGTGTCGTCCCGAGCTCGCCGCGGCGAAGTCGCTGGTGCGATGCCTCGGCAACTGCTCGCAGGCGGGCGGCTTCCTCGTCGGTCTCGGCGCAGACGGCGTTGACTGCGACCATCCCGACGGGCTCGTCGACGCCGCCGGCACCACGGGACGGCTGGAACGCCTCGTGGTAGGCTTCGAAGGAGTGTTCGGCCCACTGCGGGCGGATGAACCCGGCGAAGCAGTACGGGACCCCGAGGTCGGCAGCGAGCTCGGCACTGGACGGGCTGGAGCCGAGGAGCCAGGGTTCGGCAGGCCCCTCGCCGGACCCGGGAACGGACAGGCCGGCGTACTCGTGTCCCTCCGGGAACTCGTCGAAGAGATGGTTCAGCACGGCTTCGACACGCGCTCGGTGGTCGGCGTCCGGGTCCTCGACGTGGCGTTCGGTTCCGAGGGCCCGATCGCTCGCTGGTGAGCCGTTGGCCCGCCCCAGCCCGGCGTCGATGCGCCCAGGTGCGAGTCCGTCGAGCGCCCCGAACACCTCCGCGACCTTGAACGGGCTGTAGTGGTTCAGAAGGACCGCACCGGAGCCGAGCCGAATCTCGTCGGTTTCGGCGGCGAGGTGCCCGAGCAGCACCTCGGGGGTTGTCCCGGCGAGGCGGTCGGCCATGCCGTGGTGCTCGGCGACCCAGAACCGCTCGTACCCGAGCCGTTCCGCCTGCGTTGCAGCCTCGACGGTGTTCGCGTAGGCGTCCCTGGCAGTGCCACCATCCGGTACCGGTGAGAGGTCGACGATCGAGAGATCCATGTCCGCCTTCGGGGACTCCGCCGGAAAACGGTTTGGCAAGCAGTAGCCGCCGTTCGTCTCAGCTGCCAGCCGTGTAGATACCCCGGTCAATCGTCGTGGTCGATGCCGGGCTCGAAGTGCTTCTGGCGGACGACTGTCTCGGTCTGACTGTCTCAGCGATGGAGACCACCCGTTCGCCGTCGACGTTCGCGCCGATGATGGCGGTGTTCCCGGACAGCAAACTCGCAGGGAACCCCTCGTCGACAGTAGGCTCGGGGACAGGGCGAGTGGCACCGCCCGGACGGCGGAGTGTCCCCCTGATTTCATTATCGCGTCGACTCTGGGTTCCCCATGGAGCTCACCGCCCGCGAGATCGACATTGCGACGCCGACGCCGACGGTCATCCTCCACGCGGCGGACGCCGAGGAACTCGGCGCCCACCCACTCGACAGAGTCCGCATCGAGCAAGCGGAGCGCACGTACACCGGCGTGGTGGAGACGACGACCGAACTCGTCGACGAAGGAGTGCTGGCCGTGACCAGCCAGCTCGGGCACGTCACCGGCGCTGTCGACGTTTCACTCGCCCCGAAACCGCAGTCGGTCGCGCACATCCGGACCAAGCTCGAGGACCACGAGCTGGAACAGTCGGACCTCCAACAGCTCGTGCGTGACATCGACCGGAACCGACTCACGGACGTCGAGCTCGGGGCGTACGTCGCGGGACTCTACGCGAACGGGCTCTCACACGAGGAGACGCGCCACCTGACCCAGGCGATGACCGACGCCGGGGAGCGTATCGACTGGTCAGAGCCGGTCGTCGCCGACAAGCACTCCATCGGGGGCGTCGCTGGCAACCGCGTGACGCCCATCATCGTGGGTATCGTCGCCGCTGCCGGCGTCACAATCCCGAAGACCTCCTCACGGGCGATCACGTCGCCCGCTGGGACCGCCGACACCATGGCGGTGTTCTGTGACGTGGAGTTCACGACCGACGAGGTGCGCGAAATCGTCGAGGAGACCGGCGGCTGTCTGGTGTGGGGTGGCGGTGTGGAGCTCTCGCCCGTGGACGACAAGATAATCAGGGCCGAGAACCCGCTGTCGGTCGACCCACCGGGACAGGTTATCGCCTCCGTCCTCTCCAAGAAGAAGAGCGCCGGCTCGAACCGGGTGCTCATCGACATTCCCTACGGCGAGCACGCGAAGGTGACGAGTCTCGTCGCGGCCCGCGACCTCGCCGAGGACTTCCGACTCGTCGCGGAACACCTCGACATCGACATCGCGTGCACCATCACCCGTGGCGGCCAGCCAATCGGCGAGGGCATCGGACCGATTCTGGAGGCCAGGGACGTCCTCGCGGTCCTCGACGGCGGTGGGCCCCTCGAACTCCGACTGAAGAGCGTCAGGTTGGCGGACATCCTGTTCGACCTGTGTGACGTGGATGCCGACGCGTCGGAGCTACTCGACTCCGGTGCTGCCCTCGAGAAGTTCCGCGAGATCGTCGCCGCCCAGGGCGGTGACCCGGACGTGAGGCGGGACGACCTGACGCCCGGGGAGCGTCGTCACGTCGTCACGGCCGGCCGGGACGGTATCGTGCTGAGCATCCAGAACCGGAACATCAGCGAGGTGGCACGCCGCGCCGGCGCGCCGCGCAATGCCGGGGCAGGCATCCGACTCCACTGTCGCGAGGGTGACGAGGTCGAGGCCGACGACGAACTGTTCACCATCTACGCGGAGAACGCTGCCAAACTGACCGAGGCAGTCGAGTACAACGCCGGGGTCGACGCGGTCCGTATCGGCGACCCCGACGAGGCCCTCATCGAGCGACGCTGACGGCCGAGAGACGGTTTCGGTCGTCCCCAGTTCGGCCTTCCGTTCGCCAGTCGGAAGGTCTCTGGCGGGGAGTGGCCTGAATCGTTGGCACGCCCCCGAACTGCTTTTTACAGCGGTCCTCGCATCCACGAACCGTGACGAACGCGATCTACTTCGACCTCGACGGCACGCTGCTCCACCTCTCCCGCGGGTACGGCGACATTCTCGCCGAGGCGTTCCGCACTGTCGAAGGCGAGTGCCGCGACGAGTGGCTGACGGCGTACGACGAGCGGTTCTTCGAGGCGTTCCGGGCGTGTGAACCGGACCCGGTTCGGCGGGCGTTCGCGACCGTCAGCGACGAGCCGGAGGCGCTCGCGACACGCCTCCTCGAACTCGAAGCGGAGTACAGCACCGTCCCGGAGGGCGCACACGAGGACATCGCGGCTCTCGGGACGGAGTACCGTCTCGGCGTCCTCACCAACGGGATGCCAGACTGGCAGCGCGAGAAGCTCCGGGCGAACGACCTCGAACGTCACTTCGACACGGTCGTCACGTCGTACGAGGCCGGGGCTCACAAACCCGATGCAGCCGCGTTCGAGCGTGCCGAGTCCGCGCTGCCTGCTGCGGCGTATGGCATGGTCGGCGACGCCGACGCCGACGTCGAGGGTGCGGAACAGCAAGGCTGGGCCGCGCTGCGATACGACGGCCAGCGGTTCCAGGACCTGCCGACGGCGTTCGGCTGGGGATGACCAGGACGGCCTCGCCCACGAGTTGGTCGGGTAGAACCGTCTCCCGGTCTGTGTCGTGAATCACCCGGTGGCACCCCGACGCAACGATTCAGTGTCAGCACAGTAGTCCCCACGCACTCGGTCCCGGACTGCACAGCTGATGCCCGGCCTAGTTCCGGAGGCTTGAAGCCGACCATGCGGCCAAGGTACGGTGTGAACGTTCGCAACGCCGCCGCGACGCTGGTCGGGTTCGCCATCGCGGCCGCCGTGCTGCTCGGACTGGCGTACCTCGTCGGCACCGGCGAGATTCTCGACGCTATCAGCCGCGCGAACCCGGTTCGGGTCGTGATGGTGCCACTGGCCATCGCCGCCTGGATCTGTGTCTGGGGGGCGTCCCTGCGGGTCATCCTCGCTGCGGTGGGGGTCGAGGTCTCGGTCGTCGACGCGGTGCTCGTCCACGCCGGCGCTGCGTTCGCGAACCACATCTCCCCGTTCGGACAGGCCGGTGGTGAACCCATCGCGGCGTGGCTCGTCACCGAGACGAGCGACGCCGAGTTCGAGCGCGCACTGGCGGCGATGACCAGTTTCGACACCATCAACGTCGTCCCGTCGCTGCTGTTCGCCCTCATCGGGCTGGGCTACTACGCGGTTCAGGCGGTCCTCATCCAGCGTATCCAGTACCTGGCGGTCGGGCTGGTCGTACTCACGGTAGCGCTCCCCGTTCTCGGTGCACTCGCGTGGCGGAACCGGGACGCACTGGAGCGTCGGCTCGTCGGAGTCGTCGTGCCGCCGCTCCGGTTCCTCGACCGCGTGATTCCCAGATTCTCGATGCCCGGACGTGATGCGGTCGAACGGACCGTCGAGGAGTTCTTCGTCAGCATCGAGCGCATCGCGACCGACCGCCGTCGACTCGTCATCGCCCTCGTGCTGTCGGCGGCCGGCTGGGCGCTCCAGGCGGCCGGGCTCTGGTTCGCGTTCTGGGCGCTCGGAATCGTCATCCCGCCGTACATCCCGCTGTTCGTCGTCACGCTCGGGGCGTTCGCCGGTGCGCTCCCGACGCCCGGCGGGCTCGGCGGTGTCGAGACCCTCCAGATAACACTGCTCGTCGCCACGACGACCGTCCTCGCACCGACCATCACCGCCGCGGTCGCGATCTCCCGTGTCGGCGGATTCTTCTTTACGACCTCCGTCGGCGCGGCCGCAATCGGCATCCTGAAGGTCCGGACGAAGGCGGTCTGATCGTCCTCAGCGATAGCCGAGCTGTTCGAGCCGACTCGCAACGTCGGCGTCGACCGACTCGTCTGACTCGACCAGGTCGCCCGCCGCTACGGGGTCGTACTCGCCCTCGTCGGTCGCCGTCGTGACCGCCCAGGGGACCGTCCTGAGTTCGGGCAGGGCGATACCGGCGGCGTGGCCGTAGAGCCCCTTTTCACCGACTGCATTGCCGTGGTCGGCCGTGATGACGGTCCGTTCGGCATCGACGTTCGAGCGGAGCAGGTCGACGTCCTCGAGGACGATTTCGAGGTTCCTGCGGTACGCGTCCCAGACATCCTCGACGGTTCGGTTGCCGAACCGGAGGTCCTCCCAGACTGAGAGTGACTCCTCGCCGAAGTCGTCGAGCGCGATGCCGTCGTCCCGGTCGTCCGCCAGGGACGGGAAATGTGGCTGCATGTAGTGGACGACCAGACGGTCCGCGTCGTGGGTCCGTGCAGCCTGGACCGCGGCGGCGGTGACTCGCCGCGGTGGTGTCGTCCCGACGTCGTCGTCCCAGCCGTCGCGCCAGACTTCCTCGACGAACGCGAACGCGTCGTGGTCCACGTGCGACGTGCTGTACGGGTTCGCGGTCACGTAGCCCACGTCTGCGAGTTCGTCCGGACTGCGAGGGCCGAACGTCGCGTCGAGCCACTCCGTCGAGGTACCACCGGGAGAGACACGGGTCTCGTCCGTCGGATAGCCGAAGTCGCCCGCCGTCTCGGCCCAGAGGTCCGCCCGGCAGGCGTCGAGGACGACCAGCATGTCCCACTCCTCGGCGAACATGTCGTCGGCGTCGAGGGTGCGAGCGTACCGCAGGTAGGACCGCGAGACGAACTCCCGGACGGCCCCGAACCCCGCCCCGCGGAGGTTCTTCACGGTCTCGTCGACGAGCGAGACTGCATCGTTCATACCGCACTCGTGGTCTATCGAGCGGAAAGCTACTTCGATACGAACCGACAGTGCTGTCCCATGTTGTCCGACGGTCGAGCGACCTGTGGGCGTCCTGCAGTTCCGAGAGTCGAGGCCACGGCGGACGGAGTTCGTCGACTGCCGGGCGGTCGGTCGGCGAACGCTACCAACCGTCTATACACCACTCGGCAGCCAGCCGATTTATGATAGATGAAACACACCTTCCAGCCATGTTCGATGGACGCCGTCGGGAACTGCTCCGTTCCCTCGGGCTGCTCGGTCTCACTGGCCTCGCCGGCTGTCAAGGGAGCGGCGGTACGGAGCCGGAGCCGACAGCGACTACCGCGGGACCGACGGACTCAGCGGAGAGCGGGACGACGCGAACGGAAACGACCACCAGCTCGGGAACCGAGGTGACGTTCGACCTCGCTACCGACAGTACGCTCGGTGAGGACGCGACCCAGTTGACGGTGTCCGGCTCCGTCGAGGCCAGCACCGGACTCCAGCGTATCCTCGTTGGGGTGGGGGAACACCGGTCCGAACTGGACGTGGGCGGCTCCGCTTCGTACGCAGTCGACACGACGTTCGCGGTCGATGGCGGGCGAGGGTACGAGGTCACGGTTACGGCTATCGACGAGACGGGCTCCGAGGTCGCGACCACACTCTCCTCCGGACACGTTCCCATCCACGTGGACCCGGTAGAGACCGACCGGCTCGTCGGCACGCACTACTACCCCTGGTACGAGACGCGGGGCCACTCGAACTGGACGGACCGGATCGTCTCGGAGCCGGTCCTGGGGGAGTACGCCGCGAGTGACCTCGCCGTGGTCGACCAGCACCTCAAGTGGTGCCTGGAACACGGCATCCGCTGGCTCTCGCTGAGCTGGTGGGGGCCGAACACCGGCACGGACGACATCATCCAGCGGGTGCTGCTGCCGCGTGCCCGCTTTTCGGATGTCGAGTTCTCCATCCTCTACGAGACGAAGGGACGGCTGGGAGGGCAGGACTACGACCTCGACAGCTCCATCGGTCGCGGAATCCTCCTCGACGACTTCCGGTACCTCGCGGACCACTTCTTCTCGGAGGACAACTACCTCCACTTCGACGACAGGCCGGTCGTGTTCGTCTACCTCGCAGAGAATCTCCAGGGCGACGTCGCAGCGGCTATGGACGAAATCGAGGCCGAGATCGGTGTCCGACCGTACCTGCTCGCCGACGTCCCGTTCGGCTCCGCACCCGCAACGTATCCCGTTTCCGAGGAAGCGGACGCCTTCACCGCCTACAACCCGTACAGTTCACGCCCCGACATCGAGTCCGTGTTCCACGAACAGTACGAACAGGGGAACCGGGTGCTCGAACTCGGTGCGCAGGTTGTCGACACCGACTACGTGCCCGTCGTCATGCCCGGATTCAACGACACCGGCTTGCCGGCCTCTATCCGCGAGGACAACCCCATCCTCACCTCGACGCCCGAACGGTACGAACGCGTGCTGGACCAGGTCAACCCGCATCTCGAAGACGCCAGGGCGACCCTCGTCACCTCGTTCAACGAGTGGTACGAGAACACCCAGATGGAACCCAGCGCGGAGTTCGGAACCGCGTATCTGGAACTCACGCGGGACCGACTCGCCACGGGTGCCTCGGCGGGCTTCTCCCCGGAGGGAACGACGTTCTCACTCGACTTCGACCGCACCGCGGTGCCGTCAGCGCACGACGCCGGCAGCGAGGACGACCGTGCGCTCGCCTTCATGGCCGAGGGGCTCTCCTTCGAGGCAGGTGGCGAGACCACTGTCTCGTACGACATCGGGGGAACCCCCGAGCCGACGTTCCTGGAAGGCGCGTTCGGCTCGGAGTTCGACGAGGGCTCTACGTGGCGCTGGTTCGGCGGAGCGAGCGCCAAAACGACGCTGTTCGCAGCGACGGCGCTCGAAGACGTCGACACGGCTGTGCTGACGGGCAGCAGCGTCCCGTTTGTGGATATCGAGGCCGACGTGTACGTCGACGACCAGCGAACGGACCACGTCGTCCTCGACAGTCCGGGGACGAGCGACTACGAACTCTCGCTCACGCCCTCCGGCGACCCCTGAACGAGTTCACGTTCTCTTTCTCCGACCCAGTCACCGCGGCTTGGCGTGGTTCGGGGCATCGCGGAGGGCGGCCGGGGTTCCAACTCGCGCGGAGGCACATCATCTACGTGAGGAGCGTACAATGATTGGTTATACCTATAGATGATATTTTAACGTGCTACCGGACAGAATTTTGTTCCTGGGGCCCGTAGCCGTTTTCGACTCGAATGGAACTGAGTTTCCAGCACGCCAACCCGCACAGCGGGGCAGAGTCGGTCCTGCTTCGACTCCGCGGTGACGTGACAGACCAGACCGCATGTGTCCTGATCGACGCCGGAGACGGTGTCGACGTGGACGCACTCCTCAGCGACGACGAGTATCTGACAGCGGTGGTGCTCACCCACGCACATCTCGACCACTACGCGAGCCTCGGGGAGAACCTCCGCGACGGTGCCCCGGTCTACGCGTCGGAACCGACAGCGGCTATCCTCGACGACGTGCTGGGCGAGGCACGGACTAACTTCGGCATCTCGAACGTCGACGCCGTGCTCGACGCGCTCACGCTGGTCTCCGACTGGACGACCGTGATGGGGGCGCTCGACCTCCGTCCGGTCCCCGCAGGGCACGCGCCCGGGGCGGCCGGGTTCCTGTTGCGGTTCGAGGACGCGGCGGAGACACGGACGCTGTTGGCCACCGGCGACTGGACGCGTCGGTCCGTCGCGGGATTCCCCGGTCTATCGCCGGCCCTCGCTCCCGATGCGGTCCTCCTTACTGGGGCCACGAACGACGAGTTCGAGGCCACGTTGACGGATGCCGTCGAGCGAATCGTCGCCCGGTGCAGAGCGGGGTCGTCCGTGCTGGTCACCGCAAGCGGGCTCTCTGGCGTCCACATCGCTGCGCTCCTCTCCGGGCTCGACGGGGCCGTCGACGCGCCGGCCGTCTCCCTGGTCGGCCACGGAGCGAAGCTGTACGAGGCCCTCGGGCTCGACCACGAGACGGTGACGACAGTCCAGACGTTCGACGACCCGGCGGCGCTCGTCGCGCCGGGGACCGTCACCGTCGCCGGGCCCGAGGTGCCGGTGGAGGGCAGCGCGGCCCGCCTCTTTCGGGTCGTCGAGGACGACCCCGGTGCGACGCTCGTCCAGCTCACCAGCGGTAGCGTCACACCTCTGGAGTCCGCCCGCTGCACCGTCGAGCAGTTCCGGTACAGCAACCACCCGGCGGAGGAGACGGTCGACGAACTGGTCGAGACGATGGGCCCGAAGCAGGTCGTCGTCACCCACCAGACGGGTGAGGGCCTCTCGCGGTACAAGGACCGCTACGACAGCTTCGTCTGGGCGACGACCGACCGCGACGAGTACACGCTGTACGACGACGGGACCTGGGTCGCACCGCCGTGGGTCAACGAGCACATCGCCCGTGAGCTACGGAGCCGCCAGTACGCGAGCGGCAACCTGAGGGGGCTCTCGGTACCGGACGAACAGATGGAGGCGGTCGCCCCGCAGGGCGTGACACCGGCCGACGAAGGGGTCGACGTCTCGGACCTCAGGACGCGAACCCCGCACCGTGACCCGGAAGCATCGACGCAGGACGAGGCGCAGGAGTCGGGGGATGTCGGCGGCGCTCGCCCGGAGGCGATCGAATCCGAGTCGGAGCCGCTATCGCCCGCCAGCCTGTCGGACATCGGGTCGCAACTGGACCGTATCGAACGCCAACTTGCCGACGACAGGGAGGGTGCGGGACGGCGGGTCCGGGCCCGGGTCGTCGACGCGGGTGATGGCGACGTGTTCCTGCGACTCCTCGACGAGGGCGACGACGTGGCGTTCGACCACGGCGAGATCCTGACGGTCAGACTGGAGACTGACCGCCACTGACTTCCACGAGTGACCGAAACTGTCGCTCGGAACTCACAGCCCGTGGTCACCGATTCAACCGGTAGCAGGGCCCGGTCGAGGGCGTCACGGGCCCTACAGGTCGCCGCTACTGAACCGTCGATACCCGAGAAGCATCGGGACGACGGTCCAGAGCACCAACAGCAGCACCGCCATCCACCAGTCGACGTAGAACGGTGCGCTCTCGCGGACGTACAGGCTGGCGCGCTGGCCGTCGAACCCCAGTTCGAGGAGCCGATAGTACGCCTGCCCCGGTTCGAGGAGCCGGTAGAGGTACGACCACTCGGGCAGGTTCTGTGGCAGCAGCACCGCGGTGTCGAACCGGTGCAGGATGACCAGCGTCATCGTGTGGAGGAGCCCCCAGAAGTTGACGAGGAGCAGGTATCCCCCGAGTGCCCCGAACGTAATCCAGCGGTCTCTGGTGGTCGACATCGAGAGGCCGACCGCGATGCCGACGAAGGAGAGGCCGAACAGCACGGTTGCGAACAGGAACCAGGGGTACCGCGCGATACCCTCGGTTCCGTACAGTATCGCACCGAGTCCACCGGCGAGCACGAGGGCGACGAGAGTGGGGACGAGCAGCACGACCGACCGACCGACGAACGTGCCAAGCGCCAGGTCGCGACGGTTGTGCGGGAGCGACAGTGAGAGCAGGAGGCTCCCGCTGGTCCGCTCGTGGACGATGGCCTTGTAGCCGAGCATGACCGCGAGCAGCGGGAGTACCAGCGCGATGACTCCGGCCAGTCCATTGACGAATCCGACGAACGTCTCTTCCCCGAGATACTGGTGCGCGTAGGCGTATCCCAGCGAGAGCGCCAGCAGGATTCCGACGAGGAGCCAGATGCTCTTGGAGCGGCCCGCGTCGTTGATGTCCTTGTGGGCGATGTCACGCCACGTCATGAGAGGTCCACCCCCGAGAATCGGAGATAGGCGAGTCCGAGTGGGCCGACGAGCCACACAACGAACAGCACGAGTGCGATCCACTCACTGAGGTACCACGCGCCGTCGACCGTCGCGTTCGGGTCGACGAACCCCTCCGTGATGCGACGGAAGAGTCTCCCTGGCTCCAGTCCGACCACGAACTGGAGCGGGTCGGGTAGTTCCCCGTCCGTGATCCCGAGTCCTTCGAGCGCGAGAGCGAGGGCGTTCACGACCGTGTCCCAGACGATGACGAGGAGGAAGAACACCGTCACACCGAGGACGAGTGCACGGCGCTTCG
Organism: Haloarchaeobius sp. FL176; assembly: GCF_024609245.1. GTDB lineage: Archaea > Halobacteriota > Halobacteria > Halobacteriales > Natrialbaceae > Haloarchaeobius. Next base: position 86,438 of record NZ_JANJYH010000009.1, on the reverse strand, counting down.
TGGAGACGAGGAGCGAAACGGCCATTCCGATGCCGGTCCAGATAGCACCGAAGAGGGCTGTCAACACGACGAAGCCGACGAACGGGAGCAGGTCGAGCGTCCCGAACGGGTAGACGACGAGCCAGCCCGCGATGGCCAGCGACCCGACGATGGTGGCAGTCAGCAGCCCAGTCCGTGAGACGTACTTGCCGACCAGGACGTCCTCACGGCTGATTGGGAGCGATAGCTTCAGCAGGAGGGAGCCGGACTCGCGTTCGCTGACCACGGAGGCATACCCGAGCAGTACCCCGACCAGGGGCACGAGCGTCGTGAGCCAGCCCACCGCGTACGTGCTGAATGTCGCGGTCGTGGTGGCTGCTTCTTCGGAGACCGTGAGGGGGTAGATGTACCCGGCCAGCAGCGTTGCCATGGCGACCAGCGAGAGGAGGACCCTCGTCGACCGCTGGTTCGCGGTGTCGATGAAGTCCTTCCGCGCGATGAGTTGCCAGTTCATCGGCCTCTGGACCCGGTGTACTCGATGAACATGTCCTCGAGCGACGCCTCCTCGGTCTTGAAGTTCATCACCTCGATGCCGGCCTCGTGGAGGGCCACGACGATGTCCATCTTCGCGTCGTTCGTACACGTCACCTCGATGGTGGAGTCGCCAAGCGACGCCACCGTCTCGACCCCGTCTATCCCTTCTATCTCGGTGAGCATGCTGTCGTGGAGCTCGTCCAGCGTGAGCACCAGCTTCGTGCCGCCACCCATAGACTCCCGCAGCCCCTCGATGGTGTCGACGGCGACGAGTTCACCGTTCTGGAGGATGCCGACGCGGTCACAGACGGCCTCGACCTGCTCGAGGATGTGCGAGGAGAAGAAGATGGTCGCTCCGCGCTCGTTCTCCTCGCGTAGTATCTGGCGCATCTCCGCCGCGCCGTTGGGGTCCAGACCGGTGCTCGGCTCGTCGAGCAACAGGAGGTCCGGTTCGCCGACCAGTGCCATCCCGAGGACGAGCCGTTGTGCCATCCCCTTCGAGTAGCCGCTCGCCTTGCGGTCCGCGGCGTCACGGATACCTACCCGGTCGAGGATGTCGAGTGGGTTCGTGCCGTGGGCGTCCTTCGACCGGATCGCGTACTCGATATGCTGCCGGCCTGTCAGGCGTTCGATGACCGAGTATCCCTCGGGGAGCACGCCGACGCGCTCGCGGGCCTCGACGCCGTTGCGCTGGCAGTCCGCCCCGAAGATCTCGACCTGCCCGTCGCTCGGCTTCGCGAAGTCAAGCAGGATGTTGATGAACGTCGATTTTCCGGCCCCGTTCGGGCCCAGAAATCCGAACGTCTCACCCTCCTCGACCGTGAGATCGACGCGGTCCAGCGCCGTCGTCGAGCTGTATTGTTTCGATACTTTCGTCGCATCGATGGCATTCATACACCGACCAACTGACGGCAGACTTATAGTCGCCGTCCCTCCGTTTCAGACCCTGAAAGTTTGTGCTGTGATCTCGTGGCAGCTGCCCGTCGCACCGTCCACAGCAACCTTCGAGGGCGCTGCGAGGAGGGCCCGCTCCACTACTCGGCGCCGTCGGGGCGTCCCCGACCAGATTTCTCGCCGCTCCGGGCCGAGGTCAGGAGGATACCGCCGAGCAGGACACCGAGCGAGACCCCTGCTATCGCGCCGACCGCTGCACCGTTCGCGAACGCGGCGTCTAATGACCAGGCGACCAGCAGGCCGAGCGCAGTGCCGACGAGCAGGCTGACGAGCACTGCGACACCGAAGACCCTCCCGGCCCAGTCGCTCGCACCGCTGTAGCTGTCGGCGAACTGGCCGACGAACGCTCCGGCGAGGAGCCCACCCGAGACGCCGTAGCCCACGAGGAGTGCGAGCTCGTCGGACCGCCCGGTCACCACGGCGGTAGTCACGCCGATAGCCGCGCCGAGCGGGATGCCGATGCCAGTACCGTAGTTCCGGAGTGTGGAGCTCATAGGTACTGAAACGTCGGCAGAGCGCTTATATCCGATAGCTGACTCCCCCGCCGTGAGAACCGTCCTTCCGGGTCGTCCGCGAGCGATGGGGCTTACTTCATGGAGGCGGACCTAACGATATGGACGTCATCGCGGTCGCAGCTGTCAGCGAGAACGGTGTCATCGGGGACGGACCGACGCTCCCCTGGAGTCTGCCGGCGGAGGTCCGCCGCTATCGGGAGCGCGTCGACGACGACGTCGTCGTCATCGGGCGTCGTACGTTCGAGATGTTCGACGACCCGCCCGGTGCCCAGCAGGTCGTCCTGAGCCGGAGTGACCGTGAGTACGCCGACCCGTCGGTCACCCACGCCGGGAGCGTCCGTCAGGCGATATCCGTCGCCAGCGAGCAGGGAGCACCGGTGCTGTACGTCCTCGGTGGGAGCGCCATCTACGAGGCGTTCCTGCCGGAGTACGACCGGATGCTTCTCAGTCGCGTGGCGGGCGAGTACGAGGGTGATGCCGAGTTCCCGGCCTTTTCCCGTGAGGACTGGCGACTCGTCTCGGAGACGGCCTACGACGGCTACACGTTAGAGGAGTGGACCCCTGTCGAGACCGAGGAGTGAGTCGGGTTCGGTGTTGCTGTGGGTGGAGGGCCGAAGCAGCGGGGCTCTTCAGTCGGAGGGCCCGGACAGCCGCCGTGTCGGGCCGTCGTCCGCGCAGTCGACAGTCACGCGGACCGCAGGGCAACCACCGTCGAACTCGACGGTGGCGCTGACGAGGGTGGAGTCGAACACCTTGCGGTGGTGACCACCGCGGTCGAGTTCCGTGCCGACGGCGACGAAGTCCTGCTCCTCGAGCCGGTTCAGTCTGCGATACACCGTCGGTTTGGACGCATCGCAACGTTCGACGAGCGGCCGTGCAGGGAGGGGGCCATCGTCGAGGACTTCGAGGATCTGGCGGGCGTAGTCGTCGTCGAGCAGTTCGAGAACGGCCGACGCATCGTCGCCGTGGACGGTGAACTCGCGTTCGGTAGCGACGGCCGCTGCCTCACCGCCGACGTGAGGACTGTCGCGCCGCTCGGTCCGGTCGGATTCGCCGACGCGGCGTCGACGGAGCTGCTCACCTGCCATCGGTGGTCACCTCGGTCGAGTGGTGCGTGCCCCACGAGACGACTGTCCGCGAGTCAGAGGGGTGGGATGACAGCACGTAGACGGGGTCCGTTGCCGTGGGGTTCCTGTTCGGCTGGCTCATCGCAACGAAACGTAGTGGCTACACCCACTGAAGGCTGGTCGCTACGTGGAATGTCTGGGAAGTGATCACAGGGCTATACAGATAGATTCGTCACGCGTTCTCACGGACTGAGTGACGCGTAGGTCGGCCGTCCTCGCCGGTCTCTCACCGGTCCATCTCCTCGAGTACCGACGCCACCAGTTTCCGCTCTGCGACACGGAGGTGTTTGTTCAGCGTCGGCTGGGTGATGTCCATCGTCTCGGCGATGTCCTCGCCGCTGTGCTCCCGCGGCCAGTCGAAGTACCCCAGGCGGAACGCGGTCTGCAGTGCCTCCTTCTGGCGTGGCGACAGGCGCTGGTCCAGGCGCTCCGTCAGCTCGCCCGGGATCGAGCTGTCGGCGGCCTGCTGGCGCTGCGCGTGGAGTTCCAGTTCGGGGATGCGTTCCTGGAGCCGGTGAACGAACCGCCGGGTCTCGGTGTCGGTCGGCAGCTCGACGACGATGCTCGTCCGGTCCGGTGTGGCGTGCGCCCGTCGCAACACCCCCCCGAACTCGGAGACGATGGAGCCGAACCACGTGGTCCCGGTCCGTTCGAGCACGACCCTGTCGTCACCCTCCGAGAGCACCGTCGTCTCGCCAGGGAGGATGTCGTCGGCGACCGAGCCGAGTTCGTCCGGAACGTCTCCGACGACGGTGTAGACGATTCTGAGCGAGCCGTCCTGCCGCCTCACGGTCCGGTCGTGTCGCACCTGACAGCCGGTCGTCGACGCGAGGTGTGCGAACGGGACCGACGCACCTGTCTCCCGGAGCTCGATTTCGAGGGTCTCGTCGGACTCGAGCGCCCGCCGCCGCTCGATGGCCGTGACGGCGTAGCCGATGGAGTTCCCCAGCTGGTCGAGCGTCTCGCGCGCCGGCTCCTCGAAGGCGTTCGGCGTCGCGGCGTGGATGACGAGTACTCCGTGGACGATACCCTCGTAGGAAAGCGGCACCGCACAGATGCTCTGGACGCCACGGCGAAGCAGGTCGCGCCGCCAGCCAGCACCCCCGACCAGATCCGAATCCACGCACACCTCGTCAGTCCGCGAGGCGGTGATGGCCGGGTGCTCGGGCTGGTCGTCGCCGCGCTCCTGCAGCCATCTCCCGACCGTCTCACGTGAGAGCCCGGTGGTCGTTCGTAGCTCCAGGCTCTCGCCGCTGGGTTGGCGTTCGGCGACCCAGGCGTGGACGAACGGCTCGATCTCGACGAGGTGCTCACAGAGCGCGCGTTCGACTCCGACCCTCGACGACTCGTCCGTGATTGCCGCCTCGACACGGCGGTTCAGTCGCGCGATGCGCTCCAGCTGTTCGGCCCGTGCGGTCTGTGCCTCCAGCTCCGCTCGCTGTGACTCGAGCCTGCGTTCGCCGACGACGTGGTTCAGCGCCCCTTCCAGCGTGGCTGCGATGAGGTGTGCGGTCTCGACCGGGGCCTCGTCGTCCGCCCAGACGACGAGCACCCCGTGGCCCGACAGCGGCATCACGACCAGCGGTACGTCGGGGCCGACGGCGACGGGCCGGTTCTCGCCCGCGTCGAGCTCGACCACCCGTTCGTCGACGAACGCCTCCCACTGGACCGTGTCCGCCGCGTTCCACTCGGGGAGTTCGTCCGGGCTCCCGAGCCCCTCCGACGTGGCCGTCGGCACCAGCGCACCGCTGATTTCGTCGTGGGTGTAGACGGCCACCGCGCGGAGGTCGAAGACCGAGGTCGCGGCCTGCACCGCGGTCCGGCAGGCGGCGCTCGTCGAGTCGGCCGCCGAGAGTTCGGCCGTCGCCTCCTGGAAAGACTCGAGCGTCTCCCGTCGCCGTCTCGACTCCGTCACGTCGCGGCTGACCGAGACGAGCCGGGTGACACGCCCCTCGTCGTCCCGGATCGGGTAGAGCCGGCCGTCGATCCACCGGACGTCCCCGTCGTCACGCTCGACACGGTACTCGTAGCTGTACTGGTCGCGCTCGTCGACGGCCGGGTCGGTCAGTTCCGCCGTCACGTCGTCGAGGAACGTGAGGAACTCCTCGCTGTCATCGGGGTGGATGGTATCCTCGAACGCGAACGGGTCCTCGTACATGTCCTCCAGTGGACGGCCCCAGATGTCCTCGTAGGCTGGACTCAGGTAGTACGTCTCGGACAGGTCCGCGGCCGCGAGGTGGATGACCTCGTCGACGGCCTCCGATATCTGTCTGAACTGGCGCTGGGTCCGTTTGAGTTCCTCCTCCCGCTCCCTGCGCTCGCTGATGTCGCGGTCGATGGCGAGGTAGCGCTCCTCCCCGCCGATCACGACCGGCGTGGCCTTGACCTCGAGCCAGCGGTGCTCGCCGTCCGCCGTCTCCGCGACCCAGTCCACGACCTCCGGCTCACCGCGCTCCATCACCCGGTCGATGATCTCCAGCCCACGCTCGGTCGTATAGCCGGACTCGGTCGGGCTGAGGTCCCCGATATCCATCCCCACCATCTCCTCGGCGTCGTACCCGACGAGGTCCGACATCGCTTCGTTCGCATCGACGATTTCGCCGGTTTCGGTGTCGTGGACCGTGATGCCGTCGATCACGGCGTCGAATATCTGCTCGTACTCCTGCTCGCGGCGCTTTTGCTCGGTGATGTCCTCGAACACCGCGACCCGGCCGTACCCGTCGACGTCGGGCATCGGGTATGCCGTCAGGTGAATCCACCGGAGGTCGCCGTTCGGATGGTGGTATCTGAACTCGAAGTCGTATCTGTCCTTCGTCTCCCCGGCTTCGGCGTCCGCCAGCATCGCCGCGCCCTCGGCCTCGTACTGCTCCAGGTCGTCCTCGTGGATTCGCGACCGGATGACGGTCGTATCCTCCGCCAGTTCCTCGTGGGGCAGGCCGAAGATATCCTCGACGACCGGACTGAGGTACTCCGGTTCCCCGACCGTGGTGGCCTCCTCCGAGAGCGCCACGGCCTCGTCGATACGCCCGACGATGAGTTCGAGCTGCCGACTGCGCCGTCGCCGTTCGGTCACGTCACGCGAGAGCACGAGGATTCGTTGCTCGCCGCCGATGGTCGCGGGCGTGACGTTCGTCTCCAGCACCCGCCGCTCCCCATCGGCCGTCTCGACCCGCCACTCGGCCGTCTGTGGCTCACCCGACTCCGCGACCTCCCGCTGCAGCTCGTACGCTCGCGCCTCGGTGAATCCCTGGTCGTCGACCGAGATACCGTCGATTCCGCGGTCGAGCACCGTCTCCCGGTCGTACCCGACGAGCTCACAGAGCGTCCGGTTCGCGTCCAGCATCTCCTCGCGCCACGGATCGTGGACCGATATCGCGTCGTTGACCCCGTCGAACACCTGCTCGTACTCCCGCTCACGACGTCTTCGTTCGGTGATGTCGCGGTTGATGGTCAGGACACGCTCCTCGCCGTCGATAGTCGCCGCGGTCGCGTTCACCTCGTACACGCGTTCCTCGCCGTCCGCGCGTTCGACCCACAGCTCGACGGTCTCCGGCTCGCCCGTCTCGTGGACGCGTCGGATGACCTCGCGCCCACGCTCTGCGGTGAACGAGCCGTCCGTCTTGCTGAGCCCCTCGATACCGAGCTCCCGAATCGTCTCGACGTCGTACCCGAACTGTTCCACGTACGTGTCGTTGACGTCGATGAACTCGGCGGTCTCGGGGTCGTGGACGGCGATAGCGTCGTTCACGTTGTTGAATATCTGTTCGAACTCGCGCTCCCGACGCTTCCGCTGCGTGATGTCCCTGACGCTTGCGAGGACCCGCTCGGTTCCGTGGATCTCGGCCAGTGACAGGTGAACCTCCACCGGGAAGGTCTCCCCATCGGCGCTCTCGTTCCACCACTCGAACAGCTGTGGTCCCTCCTCCGCGGCCCGGCCGATGAGACTACGGACGCGTTCGAAGGAGTACCCCTGGTTCTTCGCGGTTATCATGTCGACGGACTCGCCAAGCAGCTCCTCGCGCTCGTACCCCGTCATCTCGCAGAACTGGCCGTTCACCTCGACGATCTCGCCAGTGTCGGGGTCGTGGACCACGAGGCCGTCGCTGACGCTCTCGAAGACGTGACGGTAAGTGCGTTCCAGCTCCCACCGCTCCGTCACGTCCCGCCACTGGCAGATGACGAAGCGGTCCCCGTCCCGCACGCCGGGGGTGGCGAACGCCTTGAGCCGTACCTGGTCGCCGCCGGCGTCGGTCGTCGCCCAGTCGACAACCGCCATCCTGATCCGTTCACCGACCCGCTGAATCTCCGTCCGGAGTTCGCCCAGCGTTCGGTCGCCGCCCACCGGGGAGAGAGCGCCGAGTCCTGCTTCGATTACGGCTTCACTGTCCGGGTACCCGACCAGTTCCGCGACCCGCTGGTTCGCATCGAGTACTGCTCCGGTCTCGGGGTCGTGGAACGTCATCGCCGTCTCCGAGTCCGTGAGGAACTGTTCGACGGAGGGTCGCTCGGCGCGCCGCGCCGTCACGTCGCGTGCAGTCGACACGAGAAGCCGCTCCCCCTCGACCGTCGTCTCCTGGAGTGCAGACTCCAGCCAGCGACGCCCGCCGTCGGCCGTCTGCACGGGCCACTCGAACCTCGCGGGCTCGTTGCTGTCGCCAACTTCGTCGGCGACCGACAGCGGTGTCGCCGTTTCCCAATCCTCGGTAGCGATCCCCTCGACGGAGAGTTCGAGGAGTGTCTCGCGGTCGTAGCCGACGAGCGTCGCGTATCGCTCGGAGACGTGTCGGAACTCCCCCGACTCCGGGTCGACGACCGCGACCGCGTCGGGAACCGCCTCGAACGCCCCGTCCGACAGTGGCGACAGGCCGTCCCCCCGCGGTTCGCCGTGCCCGCTGGACTCAGCGCCGGCAGACGGTACCAGGCTGTCGAGGACCGGTACGGGCCGGTCGAGCAGCCGGCTGCGGGGAACCACAACGCTCGCACCGGCCGCCAGCACGTCCGAGGCGCGCTCGTTGTCATCGACCACGGCGGCGACGAGCGGACCCTCGTCCGTCGCGGCCACCGTCCCGGTCGCGTCGACGATGCCATCCGCCGCGCCCTGGTCCACGAGCACGAGACCGTGCCGGTGGAGTTGGCCCCCCTGTAGGTCCGATACGTGCGTCGAGTCGACGGTCCGCTCACGTGCTTCGTCGTAGGTCGACAGCGCCCTGACGACCTCCGTTTCGCCCCCGACGACGAGAACCGAAAGCGTCCCGTTGCCCCCTGACATATCACTCTGTTCAGGCCGAACTTGGAAAACAGTCCCGGAGGCGGCCGGAGGGGTCGTATCACGCACAGAAACACGGGACGATGATATTACTCTGTCGCCGGTCGACGGTCAGTAGCGATGTCATGTCGTACTCCCCCACCACTCTCCCCAGCGATATCCCGGCTGGTATCGAGCTCCGACGAATCCGGGACCCTCCACGTACTCGTCGTCGGTGGCACGCTGCCCGCACTCGTCCTGTCCCGGCTGCTCGTTCGAGCTGGGCACCGGCCGACCGTGGTCGCACCACGGCGTGTGACGGCCGCCCCCGACGGCCCGACCCTCGTCCCCGACGGGACAGTGACGACCCTGGACCGCTGGCTGGTCGACATCGACGTCCGTGCCCTCACCCGCCCCGCCCACGGGCGTCACGTCGCGTGCCCGGAGAACGAGGTCTCGTACCGTCCCCGCGATGGGACGCCACATGTCGCCGACTACGAACAGCTCTATCGTTCCCTCGTTTGTGCGGTGGAGAACGAACGACGGCAGGTCGGTACCGTCGAACACATCCAACAGACGTCGGCGGCGGTCGACGTGACCTTCGAGGACGGGGAGGAGACATCGTTCGACCTCGTCGTCGGGGCGGACGGCCCTCACTCGTTCCTCGGAAGCCTGAACGGGACGGTCCACGACGTACGGACCGGCCTCCACGAGTGGACCACGACCGCACCAGTCTCCCTCGAATTGGACGGCAGCACGGTGGAGCGCTGGACGCCGTCGTTCGGGCTGACCGTCACTCCCCACCACGACGACCTCGCCGTGCAGGTCCGGCTGCCATCCCACACGGACCCAGACCGGTCGCCGCAAGCGCGGGCAACGTCGTTGCTCGGGGACCTCGACGGACCGTTGTCGGACGTACTCCAGGATGGACTGCCGGCCGGGAGCAGCTACCGGCGGCTTCCCGACCCCACCGCGTCGTCCACCTGGCGTGTCGGTCGCGTCGCGTTCCTGGGAACGACGGCGAGCCCGCTCTGGAGCGTCCGGGGACTCCACCCGACGCTGTCACTCGAGGACGCCGGGGTGCTGGTCGAATCACTCACGACCACCGAGAGCGTCGAGGCGGCACTCGGGGCGTTCGCGACTGACCGACGCGCCCGAGATCGCTCGGTCCGCTCCGCCGCCCGACGGGCGGTCCCCGACTGGGTCGTGACGTCCGGGGCTCCCCCTGCGCTCGAACTCGCGAGGCGGGCCCGTGCGGTCCGTCTCGACGGCCAGTTCGAGCTGTCGTCCCGACCCGACTGAGCACGGGCCGCCGAAAAAACAGTCTATTTAGTGACACGTTTCTACCCGTGAAAAACGTCGTAGAACCCGCCTCGACGGACTCTATACCAGTCGACCCGTCGAATCAGTCGTCGGTCACGACGTCCGACCCGTCCGCCTCCTCCGTCCACATCGCGCCGGCCGCGCCGTCGTCACCCACGTCGATGCTCCCCATCTCCGGCACCTCCTGGTCGCCGTACCGCGTCTTGAGCTTCCCGACCGCGACTGCGACCGCGTAGATACCGACCCCACAGAGGACGATCACACCGCCCGCAGTCGCGCCGATCTGGTAGGAAACTGCGATGCCGAGGATGACCGACAGTTCGGCGAGGGCGATGGAGACGAGCAGCGACTCGTTGAAGCTCCGCGCGACCTGTGACGCTCCGGCGACGGGCACGACGAGCATGGCCGCGACGAGGATGACGCCCATGATCTGCATCGCGCCGACGACCACGAGCGCGGTCAGCATCACCATGATGCGGTTGTACCAGTTCACCGGGATGCCGGACACTCGTGCTGCCGTCTCGTCGAAGGTGACGTAGAGGAGCTGATTGCGCGTCAGCGCGACCATCCCGACGATGATGCCGAACAGCACCAGGAGGATGGCGGCGCTCTGGGAGGTCACCGTGGAGAGGTTCCCGAACAGGTACTGTTCGACGCTGACTGTCATGCCGCCGGCGTTGATGGTGATGAGCGTCGTCCCCAGTGCGAACCCCGTCGAGAGCACGATGGCCATCGAGACGTCGTTGTAGGCGTCGGTCACCTCCGAGATGAGTTCGATGAACAGCGCCGCGATCATCGCCACGACGACCGCCGTCAGGTACGGCGTCACCCCGAGGTCGATGACCGCGTTCAGGAACAGCCCGACTGCGACACCGGCGAATGCGGTGTGAGCGAGCGCGTCGCCGATAAGTGCTAGCTGTCTGTGCACCAGAAAGGTGCCGATGAGCGGGGCCATGACGCCGATACAGAGCCCGACGAGGATGCCCCGTTGCATGAAGCCGTAGCCCAGCATCTCGATGCCCGCCTCACGGGCGACCCAGCTCAGCAAGCCGGCCCACTGTTCGAGGAGCCAGTACATCGGCCCGAGCAGGGTGTCGAGCGTCTCGTTCGACTGCGACTGGAGGAGTACCGTCGCGAGTACACCGGTCATTCTGAATCACCCAGGAAGTTGGCAGCTGTCCCGAAGGCATGAGCCAGCGCGTCGCTCTCGACGAACTCCGCGGTCGGGCCGTCGAAGTACACCTCGCGATTGAGACAGACGACGCGGTCGGCGTTGTCCGTGACCGCACCGAGGTCGTGCTCGATGAGCAGGACTGTGATGCCCCGGTCGTTCAGTGACTCGAGCAGTCCGTAGAACGCCTGGACGGACTCGACGTCGACCCCGACGGTCGGCTCGTCGAGGACGAGGAGCTCCGCCTCGCTGGCGAGCGCACGGGCGATGAACGCCCGCTGTCGCTGTCCGCCCGATAGCTGTGTGATTCGGCGGGCGGCGAAGGGTGACATCCCGACCGTGTCCAGCGCGTCATCCACGATCGCCCAATCACGGCTGGAGAGCCGACCGAACCCCACGTGCGGGAACCGGCCCATCTTCACCACTTCGCGGACCGTGATGGGCATCTCCTTGGACGCGCTGGCGTGCTGGGCGACGTAGCCGAGCCGCCCGCCGTCGTCGAAGCTGTGGGCGGGTTCGCCGAAGAGCCTGGCCGCCCCGGTGCCCGGTTCCAGCAGTCCCAGCATCAGCTGCATGAGCGTCGATTTGCCGGAGCCGTTCGGGCCTACGACGGCAACGTACTCGCCGTTCTGAATCGAGAGCGAGACATCCTCGACGACGGGCGTCGCCGTGTAGCCGAACGCCACGTCGCGGAGCTCGATGACAGCCTCCTGTTCAGGCGAACCCGCCGTTTCGCGGGCGGTCGCTGCGGACCCCGAACTCATTGGAAGTTTCTCCACTCGCTCGCCCAGCCCTCGGGCCCAGCTTCCTCGGGAGGCTGCGTCCCGAGGACGACCTCGAAGGTCGGCATGTTGATCTTGTAGGCGATGTCCTCGTACCCCCAGTTCTCTTCGACCCATTCCTCACGGACCCCGGCGTACGGCGTCACCGGGAAGTACGCCTCGACGTCGGTCTCCTCCAGCAGCTGGACGGCCGGCCGTCGTGATTCGAACACGCCGTTCGCGATGTACCGGATGTCGTGCTCCCGGATGGTCTCCTGGGCCTGTCGCATGTCCTGTGTCGTCACGTCGCCACTCGCCGCCAGGTTCGTCACCAGCGGCCGCATCTCGACGCCGTACCGTACACCGATGTACTGGAACGCGTTGTGTGCAGCGAGCTGGACGACGTCACGTTCGGTGGCGTCGAAGATCGCCTCGTAGTCAGCGTCGATCCGGTCCAATCGCTCGGACTTGTACGTCTCGGCGTTCTCGCGGAGCGTCGACTCCTCGTCCGGCGAGAGCTCGACGAGTCCTTCGGTGATGTTCTCGACGGAGGTCCTCGCGCGGTGGGGGTCGAGCCAGAAGTGCGGGTCCTTCCCCTGCTGCTCGCCGACGCCCTCCTCCTCACGGTCGAGACTCGCAGCGAGGTCGACCAGCTCGACCCCTTCACGGACGTTGATCAGCTGCGTGTCGACGTCGTCATCCGCCAGCGTCTGGATTGCCCGGTCCGCCCACGGCTGGAAGCCAGGGCCGACGTAGATGAACGCCTCTGCCTCGATGATGTCGCGCGTCACCTGTGCGTTCGGTTGCCAGCCGTGGCCGTGCATCCCCACCGGCACGAGGTTCTCGACAGTGACGCTCGTGCCGTCAGCGATCTGCCGCGCGAAGTCGTAGAAGCTGAAGAAGGATGCCACGGCGGTCGGTCCAGCACTGTCGTCCGCGTTCACACCACCGAAACAGCCGGCGATACCGCTCAACATGGCCCCGGAGCCGGCGGCAAGCGCCTGCCGGCGGGAGAGAGAGGAGATTCCGTTCGTATCGTTCATACTCACTCGACGATTGCGCTGGAAAATATATAGTAGTTTCTATCTAATAGAAGAATTAGACTCATCTAAACTATGTGGGGTGTGGTGGGTTTACTCCAGCCGATACGGCCCCGTTGCCCGCGAGTGAGGCTGAATTCAATTAGGTTTCAATCGGCACCGTTTTCTATTACTCTAAATTTTGGATTAGAAAGCAATCCGGCTGCAGTCTCCACCACGAGGACGGTCTTGCCGGTGCGTGTCGTTACCCGTATCCGCGGTTAGTCGCGGAGCTAGCGAGCGGTCGGAGAGGTGGCGGTCGAGGCTGAACGCTCCGGGACGCCCCTCGCAGTGCAGACTCCGAGAGCGTGGACGACGGAGGACAGTTGCCCCAGGGCGTGGGGGGATTCGGCGACTTTCAGGCCTGTCGCACTCGTTCGAGGTCCGCCAGGATGGCGTTCACGTCCGGAGACTGGTCGCGATAGGCGCGCTCGACGTAGCCGTCAGCGTTCACGAGCAGTGTCAGGGACGTGTGCGTGAACATGTACTCGTCCATGTCTTCGGGGTGTGTCCGCTGGAAGGCGACGCCGAACTCCTCCTCGACGACTGCCTTCGCGCGCTCCGTCGATTCGGGCCGCAGGAAGTGCCAGTTCTCCGCGTCCGTGTCGAGGTTCCGCTCGTCGGCGTAGGTCCGCAACCGGTCGGCAGTGTCTCGTTCCGGGTCGAAAGTGACCGGCAGGAACGCCACCTCGTCCGCGTACCCGTTGTCTGTTGCGTGCGTCTGGATGTTTCGCAGTGACGAGATGAGCACCGGACAGACCGTCCGGCAGTTGCTGTAGAAGAACGTCATCAGGCGGGGTCTGCTGATTGACCCGAGCTCCAGCTCGCGGGATTCCAGCGGGGCAGGGAGCGTGACCTCCGGAAGCGGCTCCCCCCACGCGGGGTACGCCGCGTCCTTGCTGTCGAACGGGCGGCCGGGGTCGCCGAGAACCACGTTCGGGTTCGAGTCGCCGTCCAGAACGCCGAGACAGCCAGACAGGGCGCTACACCCGGCGACCGTCCCGACGCTCGCGATGAGGGTCCGCCGTTCCATAGCGTCTGGTTGCCGGTGTTGCTACAAGTGTAATCTGGTTCTTCGGTCGAATCAGCTCGAGAGACAGGCAGCCCCCGGGAGCGCCCCGGTCGACTACCTGTGTTCCCGAAACGGGTATGTAGTTTTATGCCGGCCGCTCCGTTGGTCTGTACCAATCACCGCCATGCAGGTCACGGTAGCAGACATCGAAGACGCACGCGACCGGCTGGACGACGAGTCCGTCGTCCGGGAGACACCCATCGAGACGAACCGCTCGCTCGCCGCCGAGACACGGGCAGAAGTCCGGCTGAAGATGGAGCATCTCCAGCGCACCGGCTCGTTCAAGACTCGCGGCGCGTACAACAAGCTCACACAGGTCGCCGCCTCGGACAGCGATGCCACGCGTGCCGTCGCGGCCAGCGCAGGGAATCACGCACAGGGTGTCGCACTCGCTGCGACGAAGGTCGGCCTCGAGGCGACCATCGTCATGCCCAGGGGCGCACCCCAGGCGAAGATCGACGCCACCGAGGGGTACGGGGCGGAGGTCGTCCTGCACGGTGCCGACTTCCAGGCCGCGATGGCCCACGCGAAGACCCTCGTCGACGACGACAGCGTGTTCGTCCACGCGTACGACGACCCCGATATCGTCGCCGGACAGGGAACCCTGGGACTCGAACTCGTCGAGCAGGTGCCCGACGCCGACACGGTCGTCGTCCCCATCGGCGGCGGTGGGCTCATCGGCGGCATCGCGACCGCCGTCGCGGCCCGGTCGCCCGAGACGCGCATCGTCGGCGTGCAGGCGGAGTCCGCCGCCACCGTCCCCGAAAGCCTCGACAAAGGTGGGCCGGTCACCATCGACTCCATGCAGACGATCGCGGACGGGATCGCCACCGGCGGCATCTCCGAACTGACGTACGAACTCATCGACGCGTACGTCGACGAGGTCGTCACCGTCACCGACACCGAGATCGCCGAGAGCGTGCTCTTCCTGCTGGAACGCACGAAACAGATGGTCGAAGGGGCCGGCGCTGCCTCCGTCGCCGCGGTCCGGAGCGACCGACTCGACGTGAGTGACGAGGTCGTCGTCCCGCTGCTCTGTGGCGGGAACCTCAGCATGACCGACCTCCAGACGGTGTTGACCCACGGGCTCACCCACCGGAACCAGCTCGTACACCTGCAGGTGCATATCGTGGACCGTCCGGGCGAGATGAGCCGGGTCTCCGAACTCATCGCCGATAGCGGCGCGAACATCCACGACGTCGAGCACGAACGCTCCGCGAAGGAGCTCGACGTCGGCGACGCCTACCTCCAGTTCCACGTCCAGACGAGCGGGACCGGGCAAACAGAGCGCATCCTCGAGAGCCTCCGGAACGCCGACTACGACGTGGAGCTGCTGAACTGAGGACACCGAGCTTCCAGAACCGAGACCGCGAACCGTCCCCTCATCCCTCACCCGTAGCTGTCAGTAGCTCCTCGAGTTCGAACGGGAACACGTCCGACCGTTCGAATGTTCGCGCACTGGCTACCGGCGGGCCGTTCAGCCGGTGGACAGGACGACCGACACCACGGCACCTCTCGGGTCGTTCTCTGTGTAATGAACGCTTCCGCGAGAGCGGTGAAGCACGAGGTACACCAGCCACAGTCCGAGCCCATCTCCGTGGTAGATGGCCGTCTCGTCCTCAACCCCGGTCAGCACGTTCACGTCCATGTCGGGGATACCGGGGCCATCGTCGGCCACCTCGACGGTCACGTGCCCCGCTTCGGATGTCACCTCAATGGAGACCCTCGGGGATTCGGTATCGTCGTGCCGAACCGCGTTTTCGACGAGTTCCGAGAACACTTCCGGCAACTGCTCGGTCGCGCTGACAGTCACCGAGTCGGGTCCGGACAGCGAGATCTCCGCGTCCGGATAAACGCTCCTGTACTCGTCGACAATGGAGTCGAGCAGCGAGATGAGGTCGAATTCCTGAAACTGGGCGTCCTCTTGTAGAATCTGGACGATTCGGCGCTGTTTCTCGACGTTTCCGAGCAGCGACTCGACCGACGACTGGATCTCGTCGGCGTAGGTCGACAGCTGAGCATCACCTTCAGTCTGTATCTGCTCGGCGAGCCCCTGAACGATTGACATCTCGTTGCGGAGGTTGTGGCGCAGATACCGGTCGAGGGTGGTGAGCTGCCGGTCACGTTCGACGCGGTCACTGACGTCCTGCTGAAAGCCGATGAAGTTGACGAGTTCCCCGTCCTCGTCTCTGACGGGGGCGACTTGCAGATTGTTCCAGAACTCGGTCCCGTCATCCCGGTAGTTCCGGAGGACCACCGAGACTGGCTCTTGGGCCTCGATAGCGTTTCGTACCCGCTCTACGGTACGCTCGTCGGTGAGGTCGCCCTGGAGGAATCGGCAGTTCCGACCGAGTGCTTCCTCGCGGGAGTAGCCGGTCATCTCGCAGAATTTCTCGTTGACGTAGATGAGCGGGTTGTCGTCGAGCGATGGGTCGGAGATCGTGACGCCGATGGGTGCCTCGTCGACGGCGCGAGACATATGCCGCAGTTCTAGTTCGCGTTCCTTACGGTCCGTGATGTCCTGGATCGTGCCGCGGATACGGACCACATCCCCCGCTTCGTACTGTGGTTGGCCTCGAACCCGAACCCAGTGGAGGACGCCGGCATCGTCGACCAATCTGGCCTCGGAATCGTACGGAATCCCCTCCTGGAGCGCCCGCTGGAACTGCTTTTTCATCGTCGGACGGTCCTCGGGATGGAAGTACTCGAAAGACTCCTCCAGCTGGGGGGTTTGCTCTGGGGTACCGTGAATCACGCTGGCCATCTCCGTCCAGTAGAGCTCCTCAGTTGCGCTATCGTACTCCCAGGCGCCAACCTTGGCGATGTCCTGTGCCTTCCGGAAGAGGTCGAGCTGTCGATCGAGTTCGTCTCGTTGGGTACGGCGGACCGTGATGTCCTCCATTGACCCGACGACGTACTCGACGTCGCCATCCAAGTCGGTAATCGGAGCCATGTTGACCGACAGCCAGAGCATCTCCCCATTGCACCGTTCGCAACGGTGTTCGTACTGATAGACGGGTCGCCCCGTTTCAAGGGCTCGGTAGTGGGGGAGTTCCGACGCAGGTATCTCCTCTCCGTTCTCGTCCAAGGCCCGCCAGTCCCAGGCCGCGATTCGTCTGCCCTCTAGGTCGTCCACTCGCTCGCCGAACAGTTCGGCGAGTTTCTCGTTCGCACGCACGACTCGTCCCTCGCTGTCGAGGACGAGCTTCGCGAGTGGGCTCGTCCCGAACACGCGTTCGATCAGCTGGTGTTCGGTGGCCAGCTCACTGGAGATCTCCCGCATCTCGAGGAGCTTCTGCACCCTGTTGACGAGCGCGGCCTTCTTCGTGGGTTGGGTCAGTATCGCGTCGACCAGCCAGCCCAGTTCGTCGGTGTACTGCTGCCAGGGGTCAGCGGTATCCGGGTCCGCCAGCAAGAGCACGGGCGCGAATGCGGGGTGTTGTTGGCCCTGCCACTCCGAGAGGACCTCCGTCGAACGGGCGAGCATCGTCTCGTCGACGATACAGAGATCAGTTTCCGCAGGAACGGACGCCTCGACGTCGTTCACGTCGAACTCTGCGAGGAGCTCCCTCAGCAGTTCGCGATTGCGCTCGTTCGCGAGCCCGAGGGCCACATGGCCTCGCGCGGCGTCCCGGTGTGTGCTCATCCTTGGTCCTTCATCGTATTAGTGGTCGTTCACGGCTCCTCCACGGTTCCAGTGAGGAGCCCACGGTAGCCGGTGAGCGGCGACCCGACCGCGAGTCCTGTCGAGTCTATCGACAGCTCGCGGGGTGTACTCTCGAAGTCGCTGTACCGTTTCTTGAGCACCCCGATGGCCTTGTGGATGTCACCGCCGAGTTCGAGGTACCGGAGGAAGACGATGTTGTCCGCGAGATAGCTTATCTTGTTGTCCGTGGGCGAGAACTCCCCAGTCACCGCGCTGATCTCTTCGATGAGCACGACACTGACGCCCATTCGCTTGCAGTACCGACAGAGTGAGTGGAGCTCACGGGTGAGCATCGCCTGGGAGTCGTCGCCCCGGAGGGACTGCCGGTATCCCGCGATGCCATCGAGTACGATGAACTCCACGTCGCGCTCCTCGACGGCCCCGCGGACGTGGGACGAGAACTCGTCGGGACTCAGAGATAGCGGCTCGACCTCCTCGACCTCCAGTTGGTCTGCCTCGAGGAGGTCCCGGACGTCCATGTCCAAGGAGTCTGCCCGGTGAAGGTAGTCGGGGGCCAGCTCCTCGAAGAGATAGATGAGCGCGCGCTGGCCGTCTGCAGCGGCGGCCTGCAGGAACTGGGACGCCGTCGTCGTTTTTCCGACCCCGGAGGGACCGGAGATAACCGTCACCGAGCCGCGTTCGAGGCCGCCACCGATGAGGTCGTCCAACGGGTCGATGCCGGAGGAGAGCTGGTCCCGGTCGTGTTCACGGTAGTGGTCGCCGGGAACGAGCTTCGGGTAGACGCGAGCCCCGGTTCCGCCCTGGATTCTGAACGTGTGCTCGCCGCCGGCGAACCCCGACCCACGGTACTTCGTTATCTCCACTGTCCGGCGGTTGGCCGTCCGGTATATCTCGACGGTGGTGTTACCCAGGAACTTCAGGTCCGAACTCCGCCCGTCAGCCGACTGCTGAACGGTGCAGACCGTCGTCACGCCGCGCTCGGCCAGCTCGTTGAACAGGGAGGAGATGTTGCGACGGAACTGGAAATTGTCCGGCAGGAGTGCCCGGAGCTCCGAGAGCGGGTCGATCACGAGGCGGTCGTACTCCTGCTCGTCTATGGCCGAGGCGATGCGCTCGAGCATCCCTTCGCCTTCGACCTCGTCGGCCTCGAAGAGCGTGTACGAGTCGTTGTCGAAGAAGCGCTCCCCCTCCGCGCTCAGGTCCAGCACCGTCACGTCCGAGAGGTCGATGCCGAGCCCAGCGGCGTTCTCCCTGATCGCGACCTCCCGCTCCTCGAACCCGATGTACAGGCCGGAAGCACCAGCTGCGAGGAACTGGAGTGCGAGGATGGTCTTGCCGGACCCCGGGCCACCGGAGACGATAGTCGCCTGTCCCGAAGGCAGCCCCCCGTGGAGTATGTCGTCGAGACCCGTCACTCCGGAGGTTACTTTCGTCCCGGATGAGGAGTTCATGCGCGTAGTTATCACGTCAATGTTATTTATACGTGTGGGCCTACGTACGGGTAGTGTTCAGATAAGCAGTTTGTAGTGGTGGAGCAGCTGAATGCCCTTGGCGGTCTCGGCTCCCCCGACTCGTTGCGCGTGTTCGCTTGCGTTGCTCGCTCTCGTACTTACGTCGCCGGGGTTTACCGAGACGCTTCGCCCTTTCAATCTGCCAGGATTACCGCCTGTTGTGCTGAGCGCGCCGAACCAGTTTTCGTCCTTATCTGAACACCGCCAGATGTCCACTGCATATATTCAATAGCTTGGCGAGTGGACTAACTTATCCATGAGCCATCCGACGACGATCGGACACGCGCTCTGGGACGCGCTCCGCACGTTCTACCGCGACTTCCGGCGAGCCGTGGCCACCAAGCAGGAGCACAGCGGGCCGGCACTGGTCGTGTCGGGAGATTTCGACGAGGTGCAGGCGGCGCTTGGCCGCCAGCACTTCGCGCCCAACTGGGAGTTCTCGTACAACAAGCGGGGCGAGGACCTGAACCTGGCGCGAATCACGTACGAGCGCCGCGAGGTTGGTCACCACGAGTACGGGTGGTGGCAGACACACGTCCGGGGCTGGGCACAGGATAACGGGTCGATGCGTCTGCGGGCTCACTGGGAACTCGAGCCGACAGAAAACGACCAGGACCACATCGACGGCATCGGGCTCGATGTTCCCGCCGGTGTGGACCAGACGGCACGTGCACTCGACGCGGAGGACGTGGCCTACCAACGTTACGATAACCTGCCAGCCGGTGGGGAGTAAGGACGTAGAGGCCAGCAGGAATGTTGCAGCCGCGAGTGGCAACGGTGAGCGGTCCCGGAAGCGGTAACCGAAGCGGATGGCTGACGTGACAGTCCTCCGAGTACCTACGAGGCACCCATCAGCCCACCCCGGGTGGGAGAACCTCTTATCCGAGTCTCTGCCTGGGTCTGGATGCCGTGGTCGTCCGCCAGCGGCCCTTGTGATGCCGGCTAATGTCGGACATTTCTTTACACATGCACGGGAAACTAATGTGCTTCCTGACTGCAGACGTCCTGCTCCCGTAAGATAGGGCCGGAGAGCCGGCGCTGCGCCTCGCGTCGTGCGGGTTTCCAGAATCCGATGATCAGGGCAACATCGGCGAGGAGTGCGGTGAGGAAGAACCGATCCGAGGCCATAGTCACGGTTGAACGGTGTTCAACGCTATTTCAAAATCGCTGGGGAACGGCTGCGATCACCGGTTGGAGGGGCGAATGGTTTCCCCATCAGGGTTGGCATTACCCGCCGTCACCCAGTCAAGGGCTCGGCGGCGTTCCTGCAGTTCGTAGTAGCGCATCTCGTCCGGGGCGACCGGCCAGATGGGGGCGATGGCCCGCCACTGGTGATAGAGGAGCTTCGCCCAGCGTGAATCACCGACAGCGGCGTAGCGGCCGATATCGAAATCCGGCCCGGTTCGCAGGTCGGGGACGATGCCGTGCAGGTGCGAGAGATACGTCGCCAGCTTCCACCCCGTCGTCTCCTCGTAGACGTGTACCGTCCCGTACTCGTCGGTCTTCTCGACGAGGAGGTCGTAGAACTCCCGATACCCGCCGGGCGTGCCTCGCCCCATCCGAACTGCGACGACATCGTCGCGGGTCGCCTCAAGAGTCTCGAACATGGAGGAACTCGTCCGTCCCGTAGCCGTGAACTCGGTGTCAGAATTGGTGGTCATAATTACTGTTTACTACCCGCTAGATTTGATCCACTCCTCTGCGTTTTCCCTCTGTTCTGGTGGAGGTGCCGAATCTCGTCGGGAGACAGCGGCCATACTGGGATCTCCCAGAGCGTCACGAAGAGATTCATCCAGACCCCGCCTCCAACGGCGACGATTCGCCCCAGATCATCAATCTCCCCATGCTTGAGGTCGCCCGAAGCCTTCGTGTGCATCGAGAGATAGTTCGTACCGGAGAGACGGACACGTTCGTAGACGTGAACCGTGTCGTGTTCCTCGGCGACGTCCATCACCCGCTCGGAGGACTCTTCCAAGTCCGCGGCACTCGCATCGGTCGTGAGTTCGGTATAGACGATGTTCCCGTCGATCTCCGTGACTCGCATCATCGTTAGTGGGTGTGGTGGTTGAGGTGGGTGCTGCGGTCGTCGTACGCCGGACAGAGTTCGACGGTGGCGTGGTCAACGCCGTGGTGGGCGAGTTCCTCGTGGATGCGCCGCGTCACGTCCTCGGCCTCTGCCATCGTGTCCACATCGGTCTCAACGTGCGTGGTGGCCACGGTGATCTGGCTGCAGATCTGCCACGCGTGCAGGTCGTCGACAGCCTCAACGCCCTCGACACCGAGGAGATGCGTTCGGATCTCGTCCGTGCCGAACGGCGTCCGGTGGAAGAAGATGGCTCCGCTCCCGCCCAGCACCTTCAGGGCCGACAACGTCACGACGACGGCGATGAGGGCGGCCGTGATGGGGTCGACGATTCTGATGCCGGTCACCTCGATGACGACCGTGGAAACGATGACGGCAATCGAGCCGCCGGCATCGCCGAGCAGGTGATAGAACGCGCCGCGCTCGTTGAGACTCATCTCCCCGCCTTGTAGGACGTACACCGACCCGACGTTGACGAGCAGCCCACCGAACGCAATCGCCAACGTTGGCCCCGTTCCGATCTCGATGGGCGTGAGGAACCGCTGGTAGGACTCCCAGAGGATAAACCCGACCATCGGCAACAGCAGGACGCCGTTGAGGAAGGCAGCGAAGGGCTCCAGTCGGTGAAGGCCATACGACCACTCCTCTCCGTCGCCGTAGTGGTCGGCCACGTATGCGGCGGCGAACGCCATCACGTACGCTAGCGCGTCGAACAGCATATGGAAGGCGTCGCTAAGCAGCGCGACCGACCCGAACAGCATGCCGCCGGCAAGTTCGGCGAGGAAGCCGAGGAGGTTGATGACGGAGACGGCGGCCAGCTTCCGACTGCTCGTGGACGAGCCACCTTGTCCGTGTCTACGCCCGTCGTACGAACCGTCGTGAGCGTGCGTCGACTCGTGTTCGCTCATCTACCATCATATGGGCTCACCCTATTTATTAAAATAACTGCTAAAAGAGTCCAAATATTAATATTGTGTTAATAATGGATTTGGTTTGAGTTATTAACTTATTCCAGCAGTACACGCGGAGGGATTGGTCGATTCAGACAGCAGGAAGCACCAATCAGGGAAAAGTTCGTTTCAGTGACTCTACACAGTAGGTACTCGAAACCCCTCTCAAACAGTCATTAAGCGTGGGCAAGTCACTCCGAAGAAGCGGTGTCGGATAGCGGAGCCCTTTCTCTTTCTCTCACTTGCCGCTGGGGCCTGTCTGAACAGCTATCACGCAGGACTCAACCTATGGCCAGTACGTTCGTCGAGCAAATCTCAGATCTTCTTCTCGGTAATGTCTTTAGGGGAGACGAACTTGCGGACGAGTTCGACGATCTCCCACGTGCGGCGGAAGTCCGCGAGGTTGTGTCCCAAGACGGGGAGTTGTCAGCTTATGCCGCCGTCGTGCCCGGCTTTCCCGGACGTTGACCAGCCGAGAGGAGGAAACTGGCCCAAATCCCATGCACGACTTGGGGGCTATTCGCAACTACAGCCCCAACTCTCCATATCGCGATATACCGTTCATTTATTCGGGGGCTCCGTCTGAACAGGCTACTCCTCGAACGTCATCCCGTAGCCCCACTCCTCCAGCTCGCCCTCGACCTCGTCGAGGTGCTCGAGTCCGACCATCATCAGGGCCTCGCGGAGGTCCGTAAGGGAGACATCCGCGTCGAAGCGCTCCTCTAGCTCACGGAGGGCATCGCGTTCTGCACTCTTCGTGTCCGGCTTGAGGAACAGCGGGACTCGGTCGCGCCCATCCTGAACCCCGTCGCGCCGGAACTTGTACGGGATCTGCATCGTCCGACGGCCCGACCCACCAGCGCTACCGGCTGACGTCGACGAGGAACCATCGTCGCTCGACTTCGTCGTTGATTCTGTGGTCGAAGTGGACGACGTATCGCCGTCGTCCGACGAGGGCTCCGCGAAGGGGTCCTCGCCTGCTCCTTCTTTCATTCCCGTCATACGGTCAGCACCTCGTGTTCGACGTCGCCGGGTTCCGGCGGGTTCGGCGCTTCGAGTCCGACCTCCCGTTCGAGATGGCGGGCGATGCGGTCGAACTGGGCCAGGGTCTCGATCTCGTAGTCCCGCTGTCGGTCGCGATGCGCCCGGACGTACTGGTAGGCGGAGCACTGCTGCATCCAGCAGCCCTCCATCAGCGACGCGCGCTCCCCGATGACCTCGGGAATCGGGTACTGTATCTCGTCGAGGATGGTGCGCTGGTCGCGGGTGTTCTTGAACCCGATTGGGATTGCTCCGAGGACGCCAACGTCGACCTCCAGCTGGTCCTCCAGGCCGGCGACGAGGGACTCGAGGCCCTCGACCGCGGCGCGGCCTTTGGCACTTGGTTCCACGGGGATGACGAGCGACCGGGTCGCGTGGATGGCGTTGTAGAGATGCGGTCCCTCGGTCGCGGGCGGGTCGCAGATGAGCACGTCGTACTCGTCCGGCACGCCCGCCTCGCGCAGCACGCGGAGCAGCTGGGCGTGCATTCCGAACGCCTCCCCCATCGCTTCGGCCTGGTCTTTCTCGCGCTGGAGGTACTCCGCCAGGTCCGAGAGCATGTTGTGTTCGGGGACGATGTCGACGCCCTCGACGCTCCGGACGAGGTCGTCGAACTCGCCCTTCGGACGTCGGATCATGTGTCGGACGATGTTGTCGACCGATTCCGTCCGCTGGTCGTCGACGCCGAACAGCCGGGAGAGATCGCCGTCCTGCGGGTCGAGGGGGACCACGAGCGGTTTCAGTCCGGCACGGGCGTGGGCCACAGCCAGGTTGGCGGCGGTCGTCGTCTTGCCGACCCCGCCGGCCTCGCTGTACGTCGAGTACGCTAACATGCTCGCACCATCACAGCCGTCCGTCTTGAATGTTCGTCAGACGCATTCGTGGTTCCAGTCTTTGAGCACAATTACTGAACACATCTTGTGAATGGGACTAATGAACACAACTACTGAACACAAGTAATGAATAGTTGTGGTGTACGTTTGTCGTGAATGGTTGGGTGAAATACTGTGGCTGATTCAGTGACACGGGCGGTGTTCACTGTGGGGAAGAGCGAACTGGGCAACTGTACGTCCGATCGTTCATCGTCTTCACAGCGACTGAACGTAGGTACGGGCACGAACCAGTGACTATCGAGTATTGGGACAGTTCAAGACAGCCAGCAACCAAGACTAGCCGCCCGAACTAACCCTGAATGACCTCAATGAATGTATGCACTGAACATAAGCCATGAATACAGACAGTGAACACAACCGGCGAATACGTATGCCGGGGCGGTATTCAGTGGAACTGGATAGGCCCCGGCGAGGTTGGAGCTGCACCGTCTAGGACCAGGCCGACCGGTGGTCCCTGACGAACGAGGAGAGGTCC
The DNA here is from genome assembly GCF_024609245.1 of Haloarchaeobius sp. FL176. Classification (GTDB taxonomy): domain Archaea; phylum Halobacteriota; class Halobacteria; order Halobacteriales; family Natrialbaceae; genus Haloarchaeobius. Next base: position 62,058 of record NZ_JANJYH010000009.1, on the reverse strand, counting down.
CGGGGCTCGCGACCCAGGACCCCGCGGATGTCGTCGGTGACACGAGCGGCGAACCCGAGTCGCGCGGTTGTGTAAATACCGGCCATCACAGGCACCGTCGACGGGCTGTGCTCCCTCCGGAGGCGACGGAAGCAGAACGAGAGGAATCCCGGGCGGTCGTACGTGACGCGGTGGTCGAGCTCCGCGGAGAGAACCGCGGCGACCTCGTGGTAGTCGAGCGACTCCGGACCGGTGAGGTCGAACGCTCCGACTCGATGGTCGAGGAAGCATCGGACTCCCACCCCTGCGACACCACGCGCGTCGAGCCAGGATCGTCGCGTGGGGGACCAGTGGGTTCTTGTCCGCACCGATGACCGAGAGGAAGACGACGTGGTCGATTCCCGCTCCGACGGCGGCCGCGAGCGCGGGGACGAGGACTCTCGACGACTCCGGACCGTCGTCGTTGCTCTCGATGACACTCATGCTGGACCCACCTTGGGCATCTCGCGAGAGTATAAACTGCCATTCACTATATAGAGAATGCAAGTCGCCGACACGGTAGTCGCCGGTCGGAGCGCCGTCGGTGGGTCGTGGCGCACGCAGCGCCGTCCAGTCGAGGTCGGTGGCGCGAAGCCGCCGGACGTGCTCCTCTGCGTCCTCGAGAACCTCCCACGCCGACCTCCAGATCCTCGCTGCCGGTGCCGACGCAGTCGTCGGGGACTGCTTCCACGACGACCCCGAGCGGTTCCGCGAGATGCTCCCGTAGTCAGTCCCAGGTCTTCGACCGTGATGCGGTCACGTCGACGCCGGGGCTGTAGTACCGGACCGGCTCGGTGTCCGGCGTGTCGAAACCATCCGCGGCGAACAGCGTGTTTGTCCGCTCGTCGACGGTCGCCGGGTAGAGCGTCCAGGTCTCGTGATCGACGTTCGAGTACCGCACAGTTCCGTCGGGAGCCTCGGTGTAGAACCGGTACCGTTCGAGCAGGAACCGTGCAAGCGGGTCCTCGTGCGCCTCGAACGCCTCGCCGCTGGGCCAGTACGTCGCCTCGTACTCCGCGGGCCTGGCCCCGGGGTGGAGTCGCCGGCTCAGGAACCGGACCTTGCCGTCGACGCCCTCCAGCGAGATTCGGGCGTAGTAGTAGGGAAGGTGTTGGAACAGCCGTGCGCCCGTCACGCCGAGGACCCCCTGAGCGTCGAGACTGAAGAAGTAGACTCCGGGTTCGTCGTCACAGGTGACGTAGGTCCGAAGGTTCAACTCGGGGAGCGGCATGCCCCACCCTTCAGGGACACCCCTCGGCCGGACATCGACGTTCGTGAAAGGGACGACGGAGAGCCAGGCGTCCCCGTCGAACGTATCCACATCGAGTGCATCGGGCAGGTGCGCGTCGACGATTTCGGGTTCGACCGGGTAGTTGTCGAAGAGGAGATGCCGCCAGCCCATCGCCAGTGATAGCATACCTGAATGTGAGGCCCCGGCGTGCAAAACTCCTCGGCCGAAGCGCCGACGTGGCGTCCGTCCGTGAGATACTTTTATTGGCTGACCCTCCCGAGGTGAGGCCATGACGACGGGAACCACACCCCGACGGCGCGCGGTTCTCGCCGGGGTGGCGGGGGCGACAGCCGGGCTGGCTGGCTGCAGCGGCGTCTTCGGCGGTGGGTCCGCGGTGTCGGTGCTCGCGGCCGGGAGTCTGAACAACGCGCTGGAGAACGGCCTGCGGGAGCGGGTCGACCAGACCGTCGAGGTCGAAGCCCACGGCTCGGCGCGGGTCGCCCGTCTCGTCGCCGACGGACAGAAGGACCCCGACATCGTCGCCGTCGCGGACCCAGCGCTGTTCGAGTCGACCCTCACGCCCGAATGGTACGCCGAGATCGCGACGAACTCGCTCGTCCTCGCCTACGACGCCGAGAGCCAGGGTGGCCGTCTCGTCGCCGACGTGGGCGAGGACGGCTGGTGGCGACCGCTCCTCGACGACGAGGTCGCCCTGGGACGAACGGACCCGGACCTGGACCCGCTCGGCTACCGAACCCTGCTTGCGCTCGAACTCGCAACCGGATATTACGACACGGATACCGACCTCAGAACGGCGATTCCTACCCCGAGCCAGCTGTACCCCGAGACGCAACTCGTGAGCCAGTTCGAGACGGGCGCCATCGACGCCGCGTTCATCTACCGGAGCATGGCTTTGGACAGGGGTTACGACTTCGTCGACCTCCCGGCAGCCATCGACCTCGGCGATCCTGCATTCTCCGACCGGTACGGGACCACGAGCTACGAGCTGCCCGGGGGAACAGTCGTCCACGGGGCCCCGACCAATTACGCCGCGACGCTCCGCCGAAAAACAGCAGCGACGACCGCAGTGTTCAAGGTACTGACCTACGACGACTTCCTGATCGACTTCGGGTTCTTCGTCCCCGACCCGTACCCCCGCTACACGGGACAGCCACCGGATGGCGTCACGCGCTGAGACGGCACGCGGGCCGGACTGGCTCGCGGCCGCGACAGTGCTCGGGGCGCTGTTGCTCTGTTACTACGTACTGCCGGTGCTATCGCTCGTCGCGAGCCAGCCACCGGAGACCGTCATCTCGCGGCTGGACGACCCGTCGGTCGTCGGGGCCATGGGGACATCGGTAGCGGCGTCGACCGTGAGCACGGCTATCGGTGCGACGTTCGGAATCCCGCTCGCGTACCGGCTGGCACGGAGCGAGGGCCGGCGTGAGACGCTGCTGACCGCCCTCGTCGTCCTGCCGCTCGTCCTCCCTCCTGTCGTCAGCGGGATGGTGCTGTTGACGGTCGTCGGGCCGAACACGCTCATTGGTGAGCTGGCGGCGACGGCTGGGCTCCCGCTCACGCGCTCGTTCGCCGGTGTGGTCCTCGCCCAGACGTTCGTCGCCTCGCCGTTCATCGTCGTCACGGCGAAGGCAGCGTTCGAGGGGGTCGACGACCAGCTGGAGGCCGCCTCCCGCTCGCTCGGGAAGAGTCGAGCGACGACCATCCGACGGGTGACGCTCCCGATCGCCTGGCCGGGTGTACTCGCCGGGGTCACCCTCGCGTTCGCCCGGGCGATGGGGGAGTTCGGCGCGACCATCATGCTGGCGTACTACCCCCGGACGATGCCGGTCCAGATCTGGGTCTCGTTCAGCACCGCGGGCCTCTCCGAGGCGTTCCCGGTCGCCGTCATCCTCCTCGTGGTGGCGGTCGTCAGCCTCGTCGTCCTGAACGCACTCGGCACCAACCCTCTCGACTGACCATGCTCGAACTCGACTCCCTCGGAGCGCGCTACGGCGACTTCACCTTCGGCCCGGTCGACCTGACGGTCGGTGAGGAGGTGCTGGCGGTGCTCGGACCGTCGGGAAGCGGGAAGACGACGCTCCTGTCGACGGTCGCCGGGCTCGTCGGTGCCGACGGCGGCACGGTCTCCCTCGACGGTCGTGACCTCACCGGGGTGCCACCGGAAGACCGGAGGACCGGCGTCGTGTTCCAGGACGGGGCCCTGTTCCCTCACATGACCGCCCGGGAGAACGTGGCGTATGCGGCGACCGACCCCGAGCGCGTCCAGGAACTGGCGACGCTGCTCGAGATACCGGACGTCCTCGACCGCCGACCACGGGCGCTGTCGGGTGGCGAACGACAGCGGGTAGCACTGGCCCGCACACTCGCCGCAGACCCCGACGCACTGCTGCTCGACGAGCCGCTCTCGAGCCTCGACGCACCCATCAGGCGGCGACTCCGGCTGGAGCTCCACGACCTGTTCGCCTCGCTCGACATTCCGGTGGTTTACGTGACCCACGACCAGCGGACGGCGAGCGCGCTCGGCGACCGGATCGCCGTGTTGCACGACGGCCGGGTCGAGCAAGTCGGGCGCTCCGCGGACGTGCTGGAGCGACCGGCAACGCCGTTCGTCGCCCGGTTCACCGGCAGCGAGAACGTCCTCGACGCCAGGGTCGTCGAGGTCGGGGCGGACCGGCTACTGCTCGATGTCGGGGACGGACAGCTCTCGACGACCGCCGATGGCAGGGAGGCAGGAATCGACCTCGGCGAGACGCTCACCATCAGCGTCCACCCCGCACGGTTCGAACTCGGGCGTCGCTCGAAAGGGACGGACTGTTCCCGTAACCGTCTCCACGGCACGGTCCGTCGACTGGTGAACGAAGGGGACCAGTACCGAGTCGTCGTGACGACGAGCGACGGGAATCCGGATTCGGACGCTCCCCTGGCAGGGGCGGCCGACGCCGTCGAGTTGACTGCGACGGTCCCGCCGACAACCGTCGACCGGCTCGCCCTGCAGGTGGACGACCGCGTCTCACTCTCCGTCTCGGCGGATGACGTTCACCTCATCGGGTAGGAGGACACGCACCTGACCACCCGTGCTCGGTGCTGCTGGCCGAGCGGTCGCGCGAGAAGGGCTTCGTCGACAAACTGTTCGGCGAGTAGCTCAGGTCTCGACGGGTTCGGCCTGTGCCCCTTCGTCGGCGTACTTCTCGCTGAACTCGCCGATGAGGTTCCCCATCTTTGCGTACCAGTCGTTCAGCATCCGCTGCATCTCCTGGGCGATCTCCTCGGCGTCACGCGGCCGGTACACGTGGTAGTAGCCGCCCTGGTCGTAGTTCACCTGCTCCTTCTGGAGGAACCCAGCCGAGAGGAGCCGCTGGACCGCGCGGTACGCAGTCGAGCGTTCTCGGTCGATCTCCTCGGCGATCTCGTCGACGGTGAGCGCCTCGTCCCCGTCGTTCAGCAGCTGGAAGATCTGCTTGTCGATTCCCTTCAGGTCGTGGAAGCACTCCAGCAGGCCCTCGCAACGCATGTCCGACCGGAGCATCTCGTTCATCGAGTCAGCCATTTGAGCAACCTACGCGGTGGCCACTGAAAAGTGTTTGCAAAATCCGCACAATACTGTTTGCACGCCGGGAGGGCGGCCGTCTCAGTCCTGGGAGGTGGCCCGTTCGGCACTCTGGCCGGCGGTGTCGTCGGAGCGACTGGAGCGCCAGTAGCCCTGGGCGTACGCACCGAGGAACATCCCGGCGATGGCCCAGAGGATGGGGTAGTTGCCGACGCCGAAGCTGGCGTACGCAGCCCCGGGACAGATGCCGGAGAGCCCCCAGCCGACGCCGAAGATGGAGCCACCGATGACGACGTTGCGGTCGAAGGACTTCACGCGGCGCTTGTACTCGTCGCCGGTGAGCGGCGCACGGTCGAGGAACGTCGTCGCCACGAAGAAGACGATCCCCGTGACGACCGCCGCACCACCCATCACGAACAGCAGCCCGAAGTCGTCGAACTGGAGGAAGTCCAGCACGACCTCTGGACGGGCCATCCCACTGATCGCGAGTCCGAGGCCGAAGACGATGCCGCCGAGGTAGATGGCGGGCAGGAACAGCGGGCTCCGTTCGGTCGTGCTCATGGGCTCACCCCCAGTGCGGCGACGACCTGTGCCGTCCCGATGGCGAAGGTCATGAACGTTGCGACGTTCACGATGGAGGTGTTCGACAGGGAGCCGACGCCACAGACACCGTGGCCGGACGTACAACCCTTCCCCAGGCGGGTGCCGATACCGACGAGGAAGCCACCGCCGAGGAGCCGCCACCACTGGACCTCGGTGGTCCAGATGCCGGGGTCGAGCACGAGCCCCCAGATGGCGGCGCCGCTGACGATACCGGCCGTGAAGGCGAACCGCCACCCGCGGGACTGGAGGTAGGTGAAGCGGTTGAAGCGGTCGATGTCGGAGACGTACGACAGCGTGCTCTCGAGGAACGTGCTCGCCCCTGCGATGACGCCGGTCGAGAGGTAGATGATCGATGCTCCGAGGCCGACGAGTAGCCCCCCGAGGGCGTATGGGAGTATCCCGCGCGGGAAGAGGTCTGCCAGCGCGAGTAGCGGGATGGGTTCGGTCATCGGCCGCACACACCCGCGCGGTCGATACGGATGTCGATTCGCCGGTCGGTGCCGTCGGCGGTGCCCGAACCGTCGTCACGGGTCCCCGGGCATCCGGTGTACCGTCCGTCTGTCATTGTCGGTTCCACCTACAGCGGTCGCACAGATAAGGGTTTGCATAGTAGTTCTACTACTAAACAATACTAATAGCTCTCTCGGTGCTCAGAGCCCACTTCAGCCGAACTGAAATGCCTTGGCCCGTTGTAGTAGTGTCCCACAACCGAATTGCTACCGACACGCTTTTTACTCCCCCAACAGTATTGGGTGGTGAAGTCAATACAATGACTGAGCACGAGACAACCGAGACGCTCGACGTGAAGGGACAGAACTGCCCGATGCCGGTCGTCAAGACGAAACAGAGCATCGACGGCCTCACCAGTGGGGAGGTACTCGAGGTGCTCTCGACCGACTCCGGCAGCATGAGCGACATCGCCGGCTGGGCCGACTCGACACCGGGAGTCGAGCTCGTCGACCAGGCCGAAGGTGACGGTCTCTACACCCACTACGTGCGCAAGACGGAGTAACCATGTCGACCGACACACCAAACGCTGCAGAACCCGACGGCGAGGAGCCGTCGCGTGCCGAACTGGCCGCGCAGGTCGAGGAGCTGGAGCAGCGGCTCGCCGACGTCGAGGCCGACACCGCCGACGACGACCCGAAGATGTCCATCATCGCGACGAAGGGTACCCTCGACATGGCGTACCCGCCGCTCATCCTCGCGAGCACGGCCGCCGCGTTCGGCTACGAAGTCACCGTGTTCCACACCTTCTGGGGGCTCGAAATCCTCCACGAGGAGAATTCCAAGAACCTCCAGCTGAGCTCGGTCGGGAACCCCAGTATGCCCGTCCCGAACGTCATCGGCGCGCTTCCCGGGATGGACCGCATGACAACCCGGATGATGGAGAAGCAGATCGCCGACAACGACACGGCGACCATCGAGGAACTCATCGACACCTCGCTCGACATGGGCGTCGAGTTCCAGGCCTGCCAGATGACCATCGACCTGATGGACTACGACGAGGACGACTTCTTCGAGGGTGTCAGCACCGGCGTCGGCGCAGCGACGGCCATCCAGGACATGGCCGAGGCGGACATCCAGCTTCTGGTCTGACCGACCACTTCCTCCATGACACAGGATTCACCCGAGGAGCGGACGCAGCAGACCGAGACAGACAGCGTGCCCGCCGCCGACCCGCTCGTCGGTGAGGGGCTGCTGGACGAGGAGATGGGTCCGAGCTCGTCGATGGCCCACCTGTACCGTGGCGAGATCCACCGGATGAAGTTCTGGCGCGAGCGCCTGGACCGGACCACTAACTGGGCGGTCGTCGTCATCTCGGCACTGCTGACGTGGTCGTTCTCGTCCACGAACACGCCCCACTACGTCATCCTCATCGGCATCGCGACGCTGACCGTCTTCCTTGTCGTCGAGGCGCGCCGGTATCGCGGGTACGATATCTGGCGCACTCGGGTCCGCTCGCTCCAGCAGAACGTGTTCGCGAAGGGACTCGACCCCAGCGTCGAACTCAGTAACCCGAACTGGCGGACCGAGCTAGCATCGGACTACCGCCAGCCGACCTTGAAGATCACGACCGAGGAGGCCATCGCTCACCGCTTGCGACGGATCTATCTGCCGCTGTTCGGTGTGCTCCTCGTTGCCTGGACGATACGGATCACCGCATTCGCGACGGAGTCGTGGCTCGCCACTGCACGGGTGGGCGCGATTCCGGGAGCGGTCGTGGCACTCACCGTCGCCGCGTTCTACGTCACGGCGCTGGTCGTCGCGTTCCGACCGCGGACGTGGCACGCGCGGAGCGAACTCAGGTTCGAGGACCTCCGCGGATGATCCACATCTCCGAGGTTCCCACGATCTGTAGAGGATAATCGTTCTGTCCCAGGCCTCGTTCTCTGCCCGCGACATTCATACTACTGCTTTATATTATCAGCTTGCGTATACTAAAGCATGAGCACCACTTCATCCCGGAGATTCCCGTCCGTCCAGGTACTGTTCGGTGGCCTCGTCGTCGTCCTCGGAGCGCTCCTCCTGCTGGATACGACCGGCCTGTTCCCCACCTCGGAACTGTTGCTGTACACGCCGTCGCTGTTCGTCGTGATCGGCATCCTTGCGCTGTACCAGAGCCGTCTCCGGAGCATCGTCGGCCCGGTCGTGTTGATCAGCATCGGCGTGGCCTGGCAGGCCGTCGCGCTCGACTTCACGACCGTCGACGACGTCATCGTGTTCTGGCCGGTGCTCGTCATCGCGTTCGGTCTCTCGGTGGTCCTCGGGACCCACCGGGCGAGGGCTGTCGCGACCGACGATGCGTTCACCTCGATGTTCGCTGCCTTCGGTGGCGCCGAACGGCGGAACACCTCGAAGGCGTTCACGGGCGCAGACCTCACCGCCATCTTCGGCGGTGTGGAGATCGACCTCCGGGACGCCGAGGTCGTCGACCGGCCCGCCCGCGTCAACGCCGTTGCGCTGTTCGGTGGGGCCGAGGTCATCGTCCCGCGCGACTGGAACGTCCAGATGGACGTGCTGCCGGTCCTCGGTGCGGCCGAGGACTCCCGTCGCCGGTACGAGACTGTCAACGACGAGGTCGACCTCGTCGTCGGCGGGTTCACCGCCTTCGGGGGCATCGAAGTCAAGAACTGACGCGGGCCACCCGGCGGGCCTTCCGGGCTTTCTGATCTCCTAGCGCCAGCTCGTCCAACCGCCGTCCACGACGAGCGATTCACCAGTGATGTAGCTCGCGAGGTCGCTCGCGAGGAACGTCACCGCCCCACCGATCTCCTCGGGCTGTCCGTACCGCCCGAGCGGGACCTGCTGGGTGAAGGCCTCGGCCTCCTCCTCGCTGGTCTCCTGGTCACCACCGATCATCGTCTCGATGCTGCCCGGGTGGACGGCGTTCACTCGGATGTCGTGCTCCCCGAGCTTGTGCGCGAGCGAGTACGTCAACATGGTGAGCCCGCCCTTCGAAGCCGAGTACGTCGGCCAGTTGCCGTTGCCGAACAGCCCCGCGATGCTGGAGATGTTGATGATGCTCCCCCCGTCGCCCTCGACCATCCGTTCTGCGGCGACCTGTGACCCGAAGAACGCGCCGTAGAGGTTGATATCCATCAGCCCGCGGTACTCTTCTTCGGTGACGTCGAAGAAGTCCTCGGCGCGCCAGACGCCCGCGTTGTTCACCATGATGGAGACGCCACCGAACTCGTCGGCGGCCTCCATGGCTGTCACGAGGTCGTCGCGGTCCGTCACGTCGCAGTGGACGAACGCTGCGTCGGCGTCGGTCTCCGTCTCGATCTTCTCGTGCGTGGGAACTCCCTCTCCCTTTGGATCCTCGCGGACGTCGGCGACGACCACGGCCTCGGCACCGTGTTCGGCGAACGCGAGTGCGATGCCGCGTCCGATACCCGAGCTGCCGCCCGTGATGACCGCGATTTCGTCGTCAAGTAGTGTCATGTGTGGGCACCGGCCGTAATTCGTCGCGAGAGCTGATAAAACGAGACGATAGTTCCAGTTCGCTGAGACTCGACTGGGTACCCATCCACCGCTTACTCGGAGCCAGCCTCCCCCGTCCGAACTGTCAGCACTGGTACTGGAGACGTTCGGACGAGCTTCTCGGTGACGCTCCCGAGCAGGTAGCGCTCCAGTCCAGTCCGGCCGTGGGTGCCCATCACTACGAGGTCGACGTCGTTCTCCTCGACGTACCGGCGCAGTTTCTTGTACGGGCTTCCGTACCCGACCGCGGTTTCGACGCCACCGACGGCACCGCCTGCTCGGTCGGCGATCTCGTCGACGGCCTCTCGGGCGGAGGCCTCTAGCGCGTCGGTCATCATCTCGGAGCGGACGTCCATCCCCATCGATAGCACATCGACGATAGAGACGACGTGCAGTTCGGAGCCGTAGCGTGTCGCCAGGTCGAGGCCCACGTCCGCGGCGGCCCCAGCAGCGGCGCTCCCGTCGGTCGGGACCAGCACCGACTCGTACGGGTAGTGCCCCGAGCCGTCCTCGGTGTCCCGGATCGTCAGCACGGGCACGTCGGAACGGCGGAGTACCTTCTCGGTGACGCTCCCGAGCAGGTAGCGCTCGACGCCCGTCCGTCCGTGGGTGCCCATCACCACGAGGTCGATGCCGGCCTCGTCGACGTATTCGAGGATGACCTCGTAGGGAACTCCGGTGCGGACGGCGCGTTCGGCCCCCTGGCCGGCGGTCGTCACCTCCGCCGTGACCTCCTCGACGACTGACTCGGCACGACTGCCGCCCCGCGCCTGGTGCGCTGCGTTCTCCTGGCTGCGTGAATCGAGGACGCTGAGAACGTGGACGGTGGCGTCGTAGTGGCTCGCGATGTCCACCGCGTTTCCAACGGCAGCGGCTGCGCAATCGCTCCCGTCAGTCGGAACGAGTATCTCGTCGAACATACTCTGAACGTTGGAGAGCAGGTGTCAAATATCTCGGGGCGAGCGCCGGAGACCGAATCCCGCCGCCCGGCTCGTCCGAACCCGGCTCAGGGCCGCCAGCCACGCAAGAACCCGGTCGAGATGCCGCCGACCGCAAGGGCGGAGCCGATGCTGAACGTCCGAACCGCGAAGACGGCAGCGGCGGCATCCGCCTGTGATGCGACGGTAAGCAGCCCCAGGACCGCCCCGAGCAACACGTCGTACGCCCCGAGACTGGCCGGTATCGGGACGGCGCTCGCGGCCTGTGGGAGCGGGATGACCGCGACGATGGGGAGCAACGCGACCGGTGCGCCGATGCCTCCGAGCGCCAGCCAGAGCGCCCCCGCGGTGAGTACCTGCTCGACGATACCCCCGACGGCGATGAGCGCGACGAGCACGGGAGCGTCCCGGAACGCCGCCACGCGCATCCAGAAGCGTTCGACTGCAGCCTCCACGTCCTCCCGGTCGTGCGGGTCGGACCGGTAGAGCGAGGAGACGAACCTAACCGGCGTCGCGAGGACGGCGACGACGCCGCCGCGCAGTTTTGCATGGGTGACGACCAGGAGGAGACCGACCACGGCGAGGAGCGCCACGGCACCGCCCAGCGTGTAGATGAGGAACGGCGGCGTCGGACCGAGAAGAATCAGGGTGGCGACGAGCAGCGTCGAGACGAGTAGCTGAGCGCCCGATTTCACGTACTTCGCGACGCCTCGCACTCCGAGCGCCTCGCTGTAGCTCGTTTCCGTCTCGACGGCGAAGAACCGTGCCATGATGGGTTCCGACGTCACCGGCCCCGCAGGGCTGAGTGTATCGAAGAAGTCACCCGCGAACGCGAACTGAACGCTCTTCGATGGTGAAATCCCACCGTTGAGCGGGCGGACGGAGGCCCAGACGCCGATACCGTCCGCAGCACCCTCGACGAGCACGAGTCCGAGTACCAGGATGGCGACGACCGGTGCCAACGTGGTCGCCCGGTCCAGCACCGTCGTCACACCGACGACCGAGAGGTAGACGGCTATCGCTGCCAGACCGAGCGTCGCGCCGACGATGAACCGCACGAACGGACGCACGTTGTGGACTCCGAGCAGCACCCAATTAAACCCGCCGTCGTCGCCTCAGGGGACTGGACACTGGCTTTACCGAACGACGCAACTGGCCATGACCAGTCTCTCGTCGGGTCGGACTGAGAAGGGCGTGGAACGGTCTCAAGCGGGTCGGTGTTAGCTGTACTGCTCGACGAGGCTCCGCAGCGTTCCCTCGTCCTCGAAGCCGACCATCTGCTCGACGGGCTCGCCGTCGGCGAACAGAACCATCGTCGGGACACCCTGGACGCCGAACTGTGCGGCGAGCTGCTGGTTCGCGTCGACGTCGACCTTCGCGACTGCCGCAGCCGTGCTCTCCGCGATGGACTCGACGACTGGCTCGAGCATCTGGCAGGGGCCACACCAGTCAGCGTAGAAGTCGACCAGGACCACGTCGTACTCCGAGGTGGTCGACGTCAGTTTGTCGACGCCGTTCACGTACACCGGCTCCGCCGGCGCGCCGGCCTCGCTCTCTGTGGCGTCCTCGGTCTCCTTTTTCATCTCGTCGATCTTCTGATTGCGAATGTCCTCGATTGAACTATCTCCACTCATCACCAGTTCGTTGATGCTCCTCGAACTTAGGTGTTGTGCTCTTATTGCACAATACAATCAATCGGGGTACCGTTCGAGATACAGGCAAGGAAAGCATATTCCGCCCACCTGGCCCATATTTGTCTGCGTTCTAGCACAGGCTGACCATCCAATCATGGGTAAAATACGAAATACTATGTGGCCTCGATGCGTACAGTTCACCATGAACCGACACGTTGCCGTCCTCGACGCGTCGGTCGGCGACACGCCGGCAGAGCGCAACCTCGTTCGTGAGCTCGCGGCGGCGTCGGCCGAGGTCGACATCGACGTCTACAAGCTACCCGCGGGGGAACGGCCGCCGACTGTCGCCAGTGCGGAGTGGCGGTACGACGGGGTCGTCGTCAGTGGGTCGCAGACCTCGGTCTACGAGGACCGTGACTGGATACACGAGGCCACAGCGTGGGTGCGCCGTGTCCACGCGGCGGGCGTCCCGATTCTCGGCATCTGCTGGGGCCACCAGTTCATCGCGCAGGCCCTGGGCGGTCGTGTGGTCGATATGGGCGAGTACGAACTGGGCTACCGGCAGGTCTCGCGCGTCGGCGAGGACCAGCTATTCGACGGGGTTCCGGCACAGTTCGTCAGTTTCGAGACCCACTCCGACCGCGTGGCCGAGCTACCGCCGGGCGCGAAGGTACTGGCGCGGAACGACAGAGGCGTCCAGGCGTACAGGGTCGGCAGCAGCTACGGCCTGCAGTTCCACCCCGAGTACGACCGGCAGACTGCGGTCTGGGTCACCGAGGGGAAGGACCTCCCCGCCGACCGCATCCAGCAGGTCCTCGACGGAATCACCGACGAGTCCGTGGCCGCAGCCGAGGCGGCAAAGGCCGTCTTCGCGAACTTCCTCGACCTGAGTGGGTCACATCAACCGGTCGCGAGCCCAGTCCACGGCCGCTCGTACTGACTCACTCGTTCCCGCCGTCGACCGCGTCGTCCCACGACTCTGCACCGGTGAACTCCTGAAGCGCCATCAGCACGCCGACGTACGTACCGAACGCAACGAGGGCCACCTGGACGACGGCCCCGATGACGAGCCAGGCCAGGGGACCACCAGCCAGCACCTGAATCATCGCCACCACGCCTCCACGGGGTCCACGGGAGTACCGTGATCGTTCATGTCTACGATTCCCCGCGACCCGACAATCAATCTTGTGCTTTTTATCCAATACTGAATGGCAAGTGGAGTCGGGATATTGGCACGAAGTCCCGACAAGGGCGCTTGGGAGAGATACTGTGGGCATCGCTCTCGGTTACTCGTCCGCGTTAGACACATTTCTACGCAATGTTTCCATTGGCTCGCGAGGTCGAAGCCGGATGCGGCGACTCCTCCTGGGCAGCGTCTCCGAGGACGTCACTGCACGGGCGAACTCCAACGTCCTGCGCGTGCCGCCGTCGCGGACCCCACGATCAGCGCTCCTCGGTGACGTGCTCCCAGATGCTGCACCAGTCCTCGACCGCGACGTAGCCCTCGACCTTCGCGCAGGCTCCCCATCCATCTCCGTTCTTGTCCGGGATGAACTCCGCACAACTGCCACAGGACTGACCGGGCTGTCCCAGCCCGTCGGCGATGGCCTCGACCGACTCCGTCAGCTGAACCGCCTCCTGCGTGTCGAGGTCGTCGGGGTCCCGTTCCTCCCCGCCCTGTGAGCTGGCCGTCCGGTATTCCGCTGGAACCTGCGCGGTAGGCAGCTCCGACTCGGTCAGTCCCTCGGGGACACTGGGTTCGGGCAGTTCCTCCCAGACGCTACACCAGTCCGCGCCGTCGATGTACCCGTTCACCGCCGAGCACGCGCCGAAGGCGTCACCGTTCCTGTCGGCGATGAACTCTCCGCAGTTCGCACAGCACCGGCCCGGCTGGTGGGCGTCGTTCTCCAGCGCCTCGTCGTACTCGGAGAACTGGACGTCGCCCTTGGCGAACAGGTCGTCCGCGTTCCGCTGCTCCCCGCCGAGAGAGACGGCCGCTCGATAGGCTTCGGGGACGGGCCCGTTCTCGAACTCCTCCTCCGAGACGCCGTCCGGGAGTTCCTCCTCGCCGTCGGCCATCGTGGTCGACGTGGCACCGCCAGTGGTCGTTCCAGCGTCATCCGCTTCGTCGACGTCACCGCCGAGGCAGCCACTCAGTGCTGCGATACCCCCCGTCGCGACCAGATAGTGTCGTCGACTCCAGTAGTGGTAGGCGCCGCCACCACCCGGTTTCGAACTATCTCCCTCCATACGTGTACGTCAGTGACTATCATATAAAATTATGTAGATAGTATTCGGCCTAACCCCGGATTAGAACTGTTCGAAAAACGCCGTGTTGCCTCACGCCGAAGCGGAAGAACAACGCAGCAAACCCATGGGCAGTGCTGCTGGAGAACCGATCAGTCGCCGGTCATGGCGTCCTGACTGGCCGCACAGTTGTTCGGGCCGAGTTCGAGCTCGAAGGCCTCCTCGTCGTCGGCGCTCTGCTGGCCGAGGTTCGTCGCGATGATGTCCTCGTAGTTCGCGGGACGCGGGGGCATGTCCGCGAGCACGACCTCGACGAAGTCCTCCTCGTCCATCGTGAGTGCGTCCATCTCCTCGCGGAGCTGGCCGATGGGAGCGGTGTACGTTCCGTCCTCGGCGGGTACTGCGGCGCTACTGAAGTGGGCACCGCCGACGAGGACCTCGTCGTCGAGCGTGAGGACCTTCGTCTGGAGGGACTCGTAGAGCTGGCGCGCCGCGTCGGGCGCACCCTCGTCACCCTCCTCGAGGTCGGGACGGGCGACGCTCTCGACGAACAGCCCGTCGCCCGTCGCGAGCAGGCTGCCCCCGAGAAGGTAGGAGGTCATGCCGCTGGTGTGGCCCGGCGTGTACACCGTCTCGACGGTTGCGTCGCCGACGGCGAACTCGTCGCCGTCCTCGGCGGGGACGAGCTCGTCGATGTAGGTGACGTTGCGCTGGCGCGCGGCCTCGGGGATGACGCCGGTGACGCCCTCGGCGTCCAGCTCGCGGACGCCGGAGATGTGGTCGGCGTGGATGTGCGTGTCGAAGGCGTAGGTCAGTTCGGCGGCGAGTTCGCCCGCGTCCTCGATGTAGCGGTCGGTGAACGCGCGGAGTGGGTCGACAACCGCGGCCTCGCCGTCGGCGACGAGCAGGTAGCCCAGACAGCCACTCGACGGACGCTGGTACTGGTAGAGCGTCCCCGGACCATCGTAGCGCGCCACCTCGACGCGCTCGTAGATGCGTGCCCAGCCGTTCATCCCTTCGTCCAGGTGGACGACGTCACGGCCGTTCTCCGCGAGCTTGCCCGCGACGTACGCGCTGGCTCCGCCCTTCGCACAGAGTACCACGAGCGGTTCCCCCTCGGGAACCTGTTCGAGGATGCTGTCCTCGACCTCGTCCTCGAGGAAGTGGAAGTACGGGACGTTGGCGATCTCGACGTTCTCACCCTCGATGTGCCACTCGTCGAAGTCACCGTTCATCCGAGCGTCGAGGATGGTGACCTCCTCGCCGTCGTCGATCTGCCGCTTCAGTTCGTCCGGCTCGATCTCGTCGACCTCGACATCGGGTGTCGGGAAGTCGTCTGCATCCATGTTACACTCGCCGTTTGGGGATGGGCCACCTTATATCTTGTGAGTTTTGTGCAATACAGTGGATATAGACGTGTGGCCTATCGCGCCAAGATGGCCCAAATGAAACCCAAGATGGCTCTAACGGACAGGTAGCAGTAGAGCAGGAGTGCAAACGAAAAGCAATACAGTTCCGTCGTCAGTCGCTGAGCGACGCCGCAGGTGTGGACTCGGATTTGTCGCGGCGCAGCTCTTTGATCGCACTGTAGGTGACTGCACCACTGACGAGCAGTGCGGCTCCGAGAATGATGACGAGGCTGACGGCGTCGAGGATGGGCATCTCGAGGACCCCACCGATCTCGCGGACGGCGACCGCGACCGCACCGAGCAGCAGCATCACCCCGAAGTACACCTTGATGTCGTCCTCTTCGACCAGGCTCGTCGCGGCAGCACCGAGACGCGCCCCCAGTGCGCTCCCCGCGAGCAGCGGGACGACGATGCTGAGGTCCACCGCGCCGGACTGCGCGTAGAGGAAGCTGCCCAGACCGCCGGAGAAGACGATCTCGAACAGGTCCGTCCCGACCGCGACGGGGACCGGGACGCCGATCAGGTAGAACAGCGCGGGCATCCGGATGAAGCCACCGCCCACGCCGAGGAACCCGGAGAGGAGCCCGGTCGCGAACGCGACGAGGAGGATGAGCCAGAGCGAGACCCTGACATCGCCACGGAGCTTCATCATCGGCGGCACGCGGTAGGACTGTATCTTCTTCGCAATATCGGGGATATCCTCCGCGTCGATTTCGCCCTCGGCGTCGTGGTCGACACCACCGCCACCGCCTCCCTTCAGCGCCTCGCGCGTGACGAACACACCGATGCCGCCGAGCAGGAGGACGTACGCGACGCTGACGACAGTGCCGGCGAGCCCGATGTGTTGCAGGTACTCGAGCCCGAGCTTGCCGACCTCGATGCCGGCCGTCGTCCCGGCGATCATCAGGACGCCGAGCTTGTAGTCGACCTGGCCGAGGTCACGGTGTTTGAGCGTCGCGATGACGGAGGTCCCGAACACGAACGCCAGCCCGGAGCCGACCGCTACGTTGGGCTCGTACCCCATCACCAGCAGCGCGGGCGTGACGAGGAACGACCCACCCATCCCGAAGAAACCGAACAAGATGCCGATGAGCAGGCCGAAGCCGGTGAACAGCAACAGCAGGTCCACACCGACCCCCATCAGCTCCATCATTGGTCGGCACCTCCGGCCGGCGTCGAGCAACGCCGAAGGAGGACCTCGGCGACCTTGCACTCTCCCTCGAGGACACGACGGACTGACGCCCCGACCACTGACTCCAGCGCCCCGTAGCCGACGTACAGGAGGAGGGCCTCGAAGAGCACGATACCGACGAGCGCTGCCGCGAGAGTGTTGCCGCTCAGTGTTTCAATACCGAGCATCGCTACTCACCCATTCGAACGGTCTTGCGTGGATATTGGATTTCTGCACGGTAGTCCGTAATCGAGGAGGGTAGATAACGGTTTTGGGATTATCATACAATACTATATCGGCATAACAGACGCGTACCGATGCATAAGTTACGCGTGGCTACACCTGTCGGCGGGCGTAAAATTCGACCGACACAGGAACAGCACCTGGACGCGGGCCAGCCTACGAGTCGAGGACCGTCGCCAGCGCGTCCATCGCACGGTCGACCTTCTCGACCTCCGCGTTGTAGCCCATGTGTCCGACCCGGAGGATGTCGTCGGCGAGCTCACCGAGGCCCGGCGAGAGCACGACGTCGTGCTCGGACGCGAGCTCCTCCTGCAGTGCTTCGGCTCGTCCGGGCAGGTGGAACGCGGTGACGGTCGGTGCGCTGCGCTCGGCCGGCGGATACGGTTCGAGTCCCAGCTCCGCTCCCCGCTCGCGACAGCGCGTGGCTGCTCGCTCGTGTCTCTCGTACACCGACCCCAGCCCCTCGTCGAGCAGCAGCGAGAGCGACTCGTCCAGCGCGGCGACGTTTGCGGCCAGATGGGTGTACGGGAACCGCTCGCTCGTGTCGCGCCACGGGAGCAGGTTCGTGTAGAGCGAGTCCGGGTCACGCTCCGTGGCCACCTCCCACGCCCTGTCGCTGACCGCGGCGGTCGTCAGCCCCGGTGGGGCGCTGAACGCCTTCTGGGACGCCCCGAGGTTGATGTCAATGTACTCGCCCGGAACCGGCGTCCCGCCGAGGGAGGAGACCGCGTCCACGATGGTCAGTACACCGTGCTCGTCGAGCAGTTCGAGCACCGGCTCGATGTCGTTCAGCGTCCCCGTCGGCGTCTCGCAGTGGACCATCGTCGCGAGCTTGTACTCCCCCGCTTTGAGGGCCGCCTCGACACCGGACACGTCCAGTGGCTCCGTGTACTCGGCTCCGACCACCGTCGGCTCGCCGCCGTAGCTCTCGACGAAGTCCGCGAAGCCGTCGCCGTACAGCCCGTTCGAGATGCACAGCACCTCGTCGCCCGGGGCGACGGTGGACGCGATTGCGGCCTCCAGGCCGAGGATGCCTTCGCCACCCATCACGACGACGTCGTCGTCGGTCCCGTAGACACGCTGGAGCTTCCTGCAGACATCGTCGTAGCGGTCGAAGAAGGACTCCTCGACGTCCGGGTTCGGCATCGGCTCGCTCATGCGCTCGCGGACCCGCTGCGGCACTGCCGTCGGGCCGGGTGTCATCTGCATGGGTCGACGTTGCGGGCCGCGAGGCTTAGCCCTGGGGGGTCGACAGAGGCCGGTCGCGACGAGAAAGCACAAGGAGACACCACACCCACAGGTGCCCATGAGCAAACTCTCGCCCGCAGACCTCGAGCGGTACATCTTCTCGCGTACGGGCGCACCGAACGACGACCTGCTCGTCGGTGCCGGCTACGGCGAGGACGCGGCCGCCGTCGCAGTCGACGGCTCGACACTGGTCGTCAGCACCGACCCGATCTCGCTCGCCGCCGAACGAATCGGGACCCTCGGCGTCGCCATCGCGAGCAACGACGTGGCCGCCTGTGGTGGCATGCCCGAGTGGCTGGTGAGCACCATCTTCCTGCCGGACAACGACGAGGACCTCCTCGACGACGTGACGGGGCAGCTCGACGCGGAGGCTCGTCGACTCGGAATCACCATCGTCAGCGGCCACACCGAGACACTCGCCGCACTCGACAGGCCGCTCCTCTCGCTCACCTGTATGGGCCCGACAGACCGCTACGTGCCGACCTCCGGTGCGAATCCGGGGGACGCAGTGCTACTCACGAAGGGAGCCGGTATCGAAGGGAGCGCGGTCCTGGCGACAGATTTCCGCGACGCACTCGTCGACGCTGGCGTCGAGTCGGCCACTGTCGACAGCGCAGCGGCCTTCTTCGACGACGTGAGCGTGCTCCCCGAGTCAGCCGTGCTCGCTCCGATTGCGACCGCGATGCACGACCCCACCGAAGGTGGCGTGCTCAACGGACTCGTCGAGGTCGCCTGTGCCTCGTCCGTCTCTATCGAACTCGACAGCGAGGCGGTCCCCGTCAGAGACGAGACCCGACGCCTCTGTGCCGCGATGGACGTCGACCCGCTGCGAATCCTCGGCTCCGGCGCGATGCTCGCCACCGTTCCCGCCGAGGAGTCGGAGCGCGTGGTCTCGACGCTCGAGTCGGAGGGAATCGATGCGACGGTCGTAGCGTCGGTCTCGGCTGCCGACGACGCAACGGACGTCGGTGTCCACTGCAATGGCCGACAGTACCGGGACAGCGTGCGCGACGACATGTACGAGCTCTGGGCGTGAGCGCCGTCCACCAGTGAGTTCCTGAATCCCTCACACAGGGTTTAATTCCCAGTTCCGGTAACGTTCCCGTACGATGGGTTCACCAGTGCTCACAGCTGTCTCTGGGGTCGAGGTCCCACTCTACACCGTGCCCGTCCTCGGTATCGAACTGGGACAGACACAGATCACCGTCGTCGGTGTCGTCCTGATAGGGATGCTGCTCGTAGGCTCGGGGTTCTTCTCCTCCTCGGAGATCGCCCTGTTCTCCCTGCCGACCCACCAGATCGACGCGATGGTCGAAGAGGGCAAACGCGGAGCCGCCGCGGTGAAATCCCTCAAAGAGGACCCACACCGCCTGCTCGTGACCATCCTCGTCGGGAACAACATGGTCAACATCACGATGTCCTCTGTCTCGACCACGCTGGTCGGCTTCTACTTCGATGCGGGGACGGCCGTCATCGTGTCCTCGCTCGGGATCACCTCGATGGTGCTGATATTCGGCGAGAGCGCACCCAAGTCCTACGCTGTCGAGAACACGGAGCTGCACGCCCGGCGCGTCGCACGGGGGCTGAAAGTCGTCGAGAAGGTGCTGTGGCCGCTGATCGTCCTGTTCTACCATCTGACTAACGTCGTGAACAGACTCACCGGCGGCAACTCCTCGATAGAGTCGTCGTACGTCTCCCGCGACGAGATCCGAAACATGATCAAGACCGGTGAGCGCGAGGGCGTCCTCGACGAGGAGGAACGGCAGATGCTCCAGCGGACCCTGCGCTTCACCGACGCCAGTGCGAAGGAAGTGATGACCCCACGCCTCGACATGGCTGCCGTCTCGGTCCACGCGTCCGTCGACGAGGCTATCGAGCACTGCATCGAGTCGGGGCACGCCCGCCTCCCCGCTTACGATGATTCGCTTGACAACGTGACCGGCGTCTTCGACATCCGGGAGCTAGAGGGCCACGACGAGTTCTCCGAACTCGAGGTAGCGGACGTGATCAGGCCGACGCTCCACGTGCCCGAGTCGAAGAGCGTCGACGACCTGCTCACCGAGATGCGCGAGAACCGGATGCACATGGTCATCGTCATGGACGAGTTCGGTGCCACTCAGGGCCTCATCACGATGGAGGACGTCCTCGAAGAGATCGTCGGCGAGATACTGGTCGGCGACGAGGAGCACCCGATGGAGTTCGTCGACGACACCGAGGTGCTGGTTCGCGGCGAGGTAAACATCGACGAGGTCAACGAAGCACTCGATATCGACCTCCCCGAGGGCGAGGAGTTCGAGACCATCGCTGGCTTCATCTTCAACCGCGCGGGCCGGCTCGTCGAGCAGGGCGAGGAGTTCGACTACGAGAACGTGACTCTGCGGGCCGAACAGGTGGCGGACACGCGGATTCAGAAGGCACGGGTGACCGTCGAGCACGCTGGCGACGACCCGGTCGACGGCGACCCGCCCGTCGACGAGCGCAACCCCGACTGACGGCCTTTCGAACGATGGATTCGGACCGGACAGCTCTGGACGCCTCCTGCAGCCGTGATACCCGGTCGGCGCTCGAATGGGATGACGCGGATAGCCTCCGTATCGGAGTTGGAGGCACTACGTGTCCGCCACGTCGACGACCTCGTAGCTGAGGTTCTGCTCCCGGAGTTTGTCGGTGTACGTCGAGAGCACCTCTGCCGAAGAGAGGAGCAGTATGTCGGGTCCCTTCGTAGCTGCTTCTCGAACGGCGGGCGTGCTTCCGAACCGGATGTCGGGCTCGAGACCTGCTGTCTCCGTGACGGCGATAGCCTCGACTCCACCGACCGCGATCAGATCGTGGCCCTCGGCCATCTCGGCGATTTCGTTCGAATCTACCGCCGAACTACCACCGTCTTGAACCTGTGGGACCGGGACGATAGTCACCGCTCCCAAGTTGTAGTCGAGGACCCCGTCGAAGTTCGTAACTCCAACGTCCTGCCCTGCCTCGGCGTTCGTGACTGCAACTCCAGTTGCACTTCTCGTCCCACCGGATATCGCCCGTAGAACACCGCCCCGCATCGTCAGTGAAACGGTCTCTCCTTCGTGGATTTCCGTCGTCGCAATCGCAGTCTCGACCTCTACCTGTCCGATAACGTCTTCGGAGACGTGTTCGACGAAGTGACGCAACTCGTCGGTCTGGGAGATCAGCCAGTCGACTCCTTCCTTGGTCACTTCGTATCGCCCACGCTTGTTGACGTATCCGTGTTCGACCAGGTCCTGGAGGTAGTCGCTCACAGCCTGGGCAGTAATCCCGATAGCGTCGGCGATCTCCTGCTGGTTCACCGCGGGCTGTCGGTCTGCGATCTGGACCAGAATCTGGTACCGGGTGGCGTTTCGTTTGCTCTGTAGAATGCCGAATTCCTCGGGACCGGCCGTGTTCTTCGGCATCGTCCCTCCTCCGAGCCGTGAACTAACGTAATTTTGGCCTAGAACGGGTGAGATTGTTGAAATTGTGGTTCTGTGGCAGATAGCTCAATCTGAGTTTCTCTAAAACAATCACAATTGTTTTACGACTCACGATAGTTGTGTTCGGCGATGGCACACGTATCGCTGCCACACGATGCGAAGGCCGGTCCGACGAAACCGGAGGTCAGGGCCGTCCTTCACAGCAAGCTCGACCTCGGGCCGACCGACCACTTCGCGGAGGTCGGTTCGTGCACCGGCGCCGTCACTATCGAGGCGGCGCGGCGCGCGGGTCGGGTCACTGCACTCGAACGAAACGCGGAACGGATCGAGACCACCAGACGCAATCTCGCTGCCAACGACGTGACCGGGAACGTCGACCTTCGGAACGCCGAAGCTCCCGAGGGGTTACCCGACGACGCAGACGCCCTGTTCGTCGGTGGCAGTCGGAACTACGAGGCAGTCCTCGACCACGCAGTCGAGACCGGCGTTGCCCGTCTCGTCATGAACGTCTCGCGGCTCGAAGTCGCTGGAGCCGCCACCGAAGCGTTCCGCGAGCGGGACCTCCTGGAAGAGGTCGTCCAATTTCAGGTGAGTCACGGGTACGAACTCGCCGGCGCGACGAGTTTCGACTCCGACAACCCGGTGTACATGCTGGTTGGCGAGACCGATGCTGTCGCAGCAGACGGGGGGCGGCGATGACTCTCTACGGCATCGGACTCGGGCCCGGCACCGCCGACCTCGTGACCGTACGGGGCCGTCGAATCCTCGAAGCGGCGGACGTCGTCTACTCGCCTGGCCGCCTCTCCCGGTCGGTGGCGGCCGAGCACGTCCCCGAGGACCGAATCGGTGACCTCGACTTTCCGATGACCCGCGACGAGGACGAACTCCGGCGAGCGTGGCGCGAGGCCGCTGAGGAGATGGCACCACGTGCTCGCGAGGGAACTGCGGCGTTCGTCACGCTCGGTGACCCGAACGTCTATTCGACGTTCGGGCACCTGCGGCGAACGCTCTCTGCGTTCCACGCTGATGTCGATATCGAGGTCGTTCCCGGGGTGAGCGCCGTGACAGCTTTCACCACGGCGCTCGGCGTCGAGATCGCTTCCGGGGCGAGTCTCACGCTTCACGAGGCCGCCCGTGGTGCAGCACCGACCGGGCCAGACCGCATGATTCTGTTCAAGGTCACCGATGTCCCGACGACCCACGAACAGCTCGTCGACGCGGGCTACGACGTGGTGTACGGCCGTCGACTGTGCATGGAGCAGGGCGAGACGGTCGTGACGGATGACCCCCGTACGCTGGACGAACGCGACTACTACACGCTGGCGTACGCGGAGAAACACGACCTCGATTCGGAGCCAGCGACGGCGGCCTTCGAAGACGCCGAATCGGAGCGCACCGCTGGCATCGGACCGAGAGTGCAGACCGATGGCGGGGCCCGCTCTGGTTCAGGGCTCTGCCCCGGAGACGGATTCCGGAGGGAAACCGTGTCCATGGAGCGCGCAGAAGGCGAAGCCTGCGGCGACGAAGTCCCGGAGGGAAAGCCCCGATGACCGACCCACAAGACGCTATCGACGCGGAGTCCGCCACCCGCGCGGCGGAGCGGGACCAACGGATTCGGGAGCGAACGGCCGGCGAGAGCCAGGAGGGTATCCCGTTCATCGGCGCCGGTCCCGGCGATCCAGGGCTCCTCACGGTCACCGGTAGAGAGCTGGTCGAGGCGGCAGATCTCGTCGTCCACGCCGGCTCGCTGGTCAACAGCGAACTCCTCGACGAGTACTGTGCGGACGCCGAGCAGGTGTCGAGCATCGGCAAGGACCTGGAAGAGCTGGTGCCGCTGATGCGGGACGCCTACGAGGCCGGGCGGACGGTCGTCCGCCTCCACAGCGGCGACCCGGCAATCTACGGAGCAGCGCTGGAGCAGATGGACGCACTGGAACACGAGGGGGTTCCGACCTACATCGTTCCGGGCGTGACCTCTGCGTTCGCGGCCAGCGCGACGCTGCGGACCCAGCTCACGCTGAACGGGGTGGCTAACCACGTCGCGTTCACCCGTCCCCAGGGGAAGACTCTCGAGCCAGAGGACGACCACATCGGCGAGTTCGTCGAGATGGGCGACGTGACGACCTGCATCTACCTCGGCACCCACGCTGTCGGCGAAACGATGGACCGCCTCCTCGAAGACGGCCACGACCCGGAGACGCCGGTGACCGTGGTCTATCACGCCTCCTGGCCGGACGAGGAAATCATCGAGGGGACCATCGGAACCATCGGCGAGCGGCTGGAGGCAGCCGGCTACCGTGCGTCCGCGCTCGTCATAATCGGCGACGCGGCGCGGAAAGCGGGTTACGAACGCTCCTACCTGTACGGCGACTGGGCGAACCGCAGTTCCACTGAGAGCCAGGCGGACGACTGACTCATGACTACCGACACGAACGAACCGGAAGCAGGCGAATCGGGCGGCCACTGTTCCACGCCGGACTCGGACGCTGCCGAGCAACGCTCGGCGAGCTGCGAGCCATCGTCTCGCAACGGCGAGGTGGCCGAGGAGATCGCGATCATCAGCTTCGAACGGAAACTCGACACCGCTCGCGAGATCGAGGCCGAAATCGGCGACGGCTACGAGCGCGTGGATATCATCGAGTACCACGGTGACGTGTTCGCGGAACACTGGGGCGAGTACGATTGCTTCGTCGGACTGATGGCGTCCGGTATCGCGATGCGCAAGGCCGCACCGCTCCTCGACGACAAGTGGGACGACCCCGCTATCGTCGTCGTCGACGAGGAGCTCACCTGGGCAATCCCGATCACGGGGGGCCACCACGGTGCGAATCAGGTCGCCCACGACCTCTCACAGCTGGGTGCAGTCCCGGCGATGACGACCGCGAGCGAGGCTGCGGGCAAGCAGGGCGTCGAGAGCAAGGCGAAGGCGCTTGACACCCACGTCGTCAACGGCGATTCGACGGTCGCGACGAACCTCGCCGTCTTGAACGACGGACTCGGTGCGGTGACCCGTCTCGACGGCCCCAGAGCGGTCCTCGTCGGGGACGACGTGACCGTGCTCAAGCGCAACGCTGCGGACGGCGTCGTCCTCGGGACCGGCACCGTCTCGGGGGTGAGGAAAGCGCAGGTGCTCGATGCCTGGGAGGCTGCCCTCGACGACCTGGATCTGGATTTCTCGGACGTGGAGTTCGTCGCGACCGCCACTCGAAAGGAGGGCGAAGAGGGGCTCTACGAGGCAGCCCAGGAGATCGGTGCGGGGGTCGTCCTCTTCGAGAAGGACACGCTGGCGGAGTTCGAGGGGCCCACACCCTCGCGGTCGAAGGAACTCATCGGCTGGCCGGGTATCGCCGAAGCGTCGGCCATCGCCGGCGGGCGCGAGCACGAACTCGCCCGCAAGAAAGAGCGGTTCGACGACGCCGTGACCGTCGCGGTGGGGCGGTAAGATGGCTGGCAGCGATGCCGCCACCGACGAGATGGGAACCCTCTTCGTCGTTGGCATCGGCCCTGGACTGCCGCACGCGATGACGCAGCGGGCCAGGGACGTCATCACCACCGCCGATTGCGTCATCGCGTCGAACCTCTACCAGGAGTTCCTCCGGCGCGACGGAACGCTCCCCCCGGAGACCGCCGAGGTGGAAGCCGCACCTGCCGAGGGGACGGCGGCAGGAGACGAGTCCGGGACCGTCTTCGAACGGTCGGGGGGGACCCACCAGACGCTCGTCCGCTCGACGATGGGGAAGCAGATCGAACTGGCCCGTGAGGCGTTCCGACGCGTTCGGGCGGGCGAATCTGTCGCTCACGTGTCCGGCGGCGATCCGAACGTCTACGGCAAGAGCGACCTCCTGTACACGATGGCCGAGGCGGACGAGGCGTACGACGTTCCCATCGAGGTGGTCCCCGGTGTGACAGCGGCGCTCGGTGGCGCCGCCAACCTCGGCGCGCCGCTGTCGAACGACTTCTGTACGGTCTCGCTGTCCGACAAGTGGCGCGGATGGGACGAGATCGAGGAGAAACTGCGAGCCGCGGCGATCAGTGGGTTCGTCATCGTCCTCTACAACTGCTGGCGTGACTATGAGCGCGCTATCGACGTGGTCCGCGAGGAGCGAGCCGACGACGTACCGGTCGGCATCTTCAACGACGCGGGCCGCGGCGACGCAGGTCGAAATCTGGAGGACGAGACACACACCATCACCACCCTCGGCGAGGCGACCGACCACGACGACGAGGTCGGCGGGATGGGAACGTCCATCCTGGTCGGCACTCACGAGACGACGGTCTGGGAGAACGATTACGGCAAGCACCTCGTCACCCCGCGCGGCGGGCGTGACGTCGACGACTTCTGACAATGACCTCCGACGACACCACCACCGAGACGAGCACAGACACCGAAACCGGCTGTGGGGCGAGCGACGCTTCAGACACGGCTGAAACTACGACTGCCACCAAATCGACTTCGAAGTGCGGGGCCACCACCCCGGAGACCGAATCCGACGGGGGCGTCCCGAACGCTTCCGGAGCGGCGACAGACACTGCTGAGAGCACGTCGACGTGTGGCGACTCCACGTCGTCGTCCAGTACCGGCTGCGGTAGTTCGAAACAGTCGACGACAGAGGAGAAGGTCGGGTCGACCGTCGAGGACTTCGACGCAGACTCCGGACGGCTCGTCGCAGTCGGCTTAGGTCCGGGACAGCCGGAGGGGATGACCCAGCGTGCCCGCGGCGCGCTACTCGACGCGGAGCACATCGTCGGGTACACTACGTACGTCGAACTGCTGCCCAAAGCGGTCAGAGAGTCGGCCGAGGAGCTGTACGACACGCCGATGTGTGGCGAGGTCTCCCGCACTGAGGAAGCGATCGACCGCGCGCTCGCAGGTAACGACGTTGCCATCATCGGCAGCGGCGACCCGAACGTGTACGCGCTGGCCGGTCTGGCGCTGGAGATCCTCGAATCGAAGGGCGCGACCGCGGGCATGGTCGACTTCGAGGTCGTCCCGGGCGTCCCCGCCGCCCAGTCCTGTGGCGCACGGCTGGGCGCACCGCTCGTGAACGACACGGTCAGTATCTCCCTGTCGGACCACCTGACGTCGATGCCGACCATCGAGTCCCGGCTCCACGCGGCAGCCAAGGAGGGGTTCACCATCGCCATCTACAACCCCTGGAGCCGCAAACGCCGGGAGAACTTCCGGAAGTGCTGTGAGATTCTCTTGGAGCATCGTCCACCGGACACGCCCGTGGGTATCGTCCACGGTGCGGGCCGTGACGACGAGCAGGTCGACATCGTCGAGCTCCGGGAACTCGAGCATCTCGGCGAGACGGACCTCGTCGACATGACGACGACGATCCTCGTCGGAAACGAGGAGACGTACGTCTGGGACGACCGGATGGTGACGCCCCGAGGGTACGAGTCCAAGTATGACTACTGAGTACCAGGTGCGGCTCGACCGTGACGCCTGTGACGGCGTCTTCGCCTGCCTCGTCCGAGACGACCGGTTCGTCGAGGCGTCGGACGGATTGGCGACCATCGACGGAGGAGACGGGAGTCAGCACGAGCGCACCGTGGACGGAACGGAGCTCGTGACGTTCACCGACGAGCAGCTGACGGCGGCCGAACAGGCGGCCCGTGCCTGTCCGGTCGACGCGATCGAGGTACTGCCGGAGGAAGCCGATGAGTGACGCGAACCGACGAACCGCGACACCCGACCCGGTCGAAGATCTGCTCACCGCGACACCGGCCACGGCCTACTTCTGGGGACGCGTCGCCGGTGACGGCGACCTGAGCCAGGACTGCGTGACCGTTCGGACCGTAGACGAGAGGTCGGCCGACGCGATTGCGGCGATCGCCGGGGCCGGTCGGACGGACCAGGACCATCGAATCGCCGCTCGGGAGTCGGTACACGACGCCTCGATTACCCGGTTCGAAGACGAGTACGAGTTGCAGGTGTTCGGGATGCTGGCCGACCGGGCAAGTGCCGCGCTCGGCCTTCCCATCGACGGCCAGCCCGGAGGCTACCGGTTCGGGACGTTCGCGGAGTACCGTCCACAGCTCGTCCGCGGATTACTCGAGGCCTGTGGCACCGTCTGTTTCCGTGAGTCCTCGGGCTCGGTCGGTGTCTCGTTCGTTCACGACGACGAAGCCCTGCTTCGGACGGTTCAGTCGCTCGTCGACGCCGCCGAGCCCCACGTTCCGACCGACGACCTCTCCGAGACATCCTCGGGTGGCTACTGGTTCGGCCTGGGCGACGGTGCGGACACGGCGGCGTTCGCCCGGTGGGTGTACGCCGGCAGCAGCGAGTCGGGACTGTACTCGGCGGAGCGGCGGCAGAAGCTCCGCCGGAGCGTCGAACGTGCAACGGGTAGCGAGGTGGGTGAACTCTCCCGATGACCACGAACGCGAAAGCGAGCTCGAACGGCCTCGACGACGAAGCGGTGCTGCTGGTCGGACACGGCTCTCGTCGCGAGAAATCGAACGAACAGGTTCGGACGCTCGCTGCCGACCTGGAGGGACGACTCGGCGTCCCGGTAGACGCCGGGTTCCTCGAACTCGCGAAACCGTCGATTCCCGACGCCATCGCGGGCCTCGCCTCGAGTGTTTCGCGAATCACCGTCGTCCAGTTATCGCTCTTCGCAGCCAGTCACGTCAAGAACGACGTGCCACTGGCAGTCCGGAACGCCCGCTCTGAACACCCCGGAACCACCATCCACAATGGTGCGCATCTCGGGGTACATCCCGCACTCGTCGACCTCCTCGACGACCGGGCTGCTGCCGTGGAGGCGGAGCTGGGGATCGACCGTGACGACGCGGACGTCGCGGTCGTCCTCTGTGCCCGCGGCTCCAGCGACCCGGACGCGAACAGCGACGCGCACAAACTCGCCCGGTTACTGTACGAGGGGCGCTCCTTCGACCGTGTCGAGACGTCGTTCGTCGGTGTGACCGAGCCGCGCCTCGAGGAGATGCTACACACGGTGGCCAAAAGCCGTCCGGACGCCGTGGTTGTCCTCCCGTACATGCTCGGCGACGGCGTACTCACCGGACGTATCCGCGACGGTGCCGCCGAGTTCGACGACGAGTATCCGTACGTCGACGCTGGCGCGGGCGACCCGCTCGGGTCCGACACCCGGATTCTGGACGTGCTCGGTGACCGGTGGCAGGAAGCTCGGACCGACAGCGTAGACATGTCCTGTGACACCTGCAAGTACAAGGTTGAACTCGACGGGTACGAGGAGGACGTCGGTGGCGCGAGAGCGATGCTTCGGGCGCTGACACACCAGGAATCTCACGCAGATCGTGACGACGTGGACGCCCAGCCACACGCCCACGACGCACCGGAGAAACACGTGGCGGTCTGTACGAATCAGACCTGTGCCGCCGACGGGTCGCCGGCCGTTCTGGAACGGTTGCGACAGGAGGCCCGTGACTCCGACGCCTGCGACGCCCGAATCACGCGTTCGTCGTGTCTCGGCCGCTGTGGCGATGGCCCCATGGTCGCCATCTATCCCGACGGTGTCTGGTACGGGGATGTCGACCGAGCCGACGCGGAGCGAATCGTCTCGTCCCACCTCGATCGGGACCGTATCGTCTCGGATCTCGTCGATCAAACACTGTAACACCAATCATGAGCTGCTACGAAATCGAAGCCCTGCGACTCGGACTGATGAACGTGCTCGGGACCGAAGACCGGAGCGCACGTGAACACGCAGAGACCGAACTTGACGGTCAGCTGGATGGCCCCATCGAGGCCCTGGCAAACGCGGAGACCCTTTCGGAGATCGAGCGCCACCTCGACGCGGCGCTCGTCGACCTCGAGGAGGAGATCGCCGCCACCGGTTCAGACGACCCGGAGTACGACTACATGCGTGGCCGACTGGTGGCCGTCCGCGACGCGGAGCGAGCCGTCCATCGACTGACAGACCAGGGCGAGAGCGTCCTCGGCGGGCTGGGTGAGGCACACGACGTTCTCCACGAGACCTTCCCCGCCGATGGGTAAACCCCTGCAACAGCGGGCTGTCGGGCTCGGCGAGGTACCGCCCGCTCGCTCTCGGCATGCAGGCAAGCGGTCGGCGGTCACGTTGTCCGAGGAGCTAGTGGTCACTGGAACGGCCACCGGGGACGTGGTCGCTCACGACCGAACGACCCTCGACGAACGCTGGCGCGCGGAGACGGAGACCGAGATGACGTCCGTCGTTGCGGCGGAGCCGTTCGTCGACGGCGTCGCGGTCGGCGAGCGCAGCTCGGATGGAACGATCAGGTTCTACGACGGAAAGACCGGCGAGCTCCGGTGGCAGTACGCCACGGCGACCGACCTCGGAGCCCCGCAGAGATCGTCTCGATTCTTCCTCCCGTTCGTCGCAGCTATCGAGACAGACGGGGATCGGTTGTACGTCGCGGCCCGCCGCTACGAGCGCGACGGTGAGTCCCGGTCGTTCACCAGTGTCGTCTACGCGCTCGATGAGACGGGCGATATCGTCTGGACGCACGATACCGACGCCTCTCCGATCGGTCTCGACGTCGAAGGTCACCGCCTGGCCGTCGCGTACAATCGCTGTCCCGGCACCCACCAGCACGGGGTGGTCGTCCTCGACCCTGAAACGGGTGCCGTGCGATACCAGTGGGACCCCGGTACCGACGGCCAGCGCCGCGTGGGTGACGTCTCGCTCGTCGAAGACGGCGTCGTCGTCGCCAGCCACGGCGACTACTGTGGCTACCGCCTCCGCGATGGGGGCGCCGAACAGTGGTGCGTCGACCTTGGGACACCAGCGGTTGTCGACGACGAAACGGTGTACGCCTATCCGAACCACGTGCACGCGACGGCGAACGGTGCGGTCTTCGTCACGGGGAACACGTATTCGACGGCTGGCCGCGAGACGACGTCGCTGCATCCCCGTGAGCACACCGCCCTCGGGTACGCGCCGGACGGCGAGTGCGTCTGGACGGCTTCGGTCGGCGGTTTCGCGAGTGAACTCGGTGTCGAAGGCGACCGTGTGGCTGTTCCCGGGGCGCAGCATTTTCGCACGCGGGATGCAGAAGTCCACGGGCTGCGAGTGTTCGGGACGGGGACTGGCCCCGGAGCGACCCTGGAAACCGAAGGCATCGTCACGGCGGTCGCACTGGACGCTGAATCGTTCGTCGCCGTGGAGGAGCCGGTGGTTTATCACGACGAGGGCGAGCGACGGGGAGCTTATCGGTTACTACTGGGTGCAGGCCACCGCTAGACCCGGATAGAAGGAGGTCACTTGCTAGCGGAGAGGTTCCGCTCGGCGTTACTCGCCTAATCGCGACGCGTCGGCACCGAATTCGTCTTCGAGCAGTTCCGGCACGTCTTCCGGGAGCACGTCGGAGTACCACCGATTGCGGGGCTGGATGGCGATCGCGGTCCCCTCGGCGCTACACAGTCCGAGACAGCTCGTCTCCGCGACGTGGACCCGTGACCAGAAGACGCCCCGGTCACGCAGCCACGACTGCACCGCTGCGTACACCTCGTCGCCGGACGCCTCCGCGCAGCAGGCGTACTCGGAGTCCCGCGCGTTCGTACAGACCAAGACATGGTCGGAGAACCCGTTCTCGAGGACGTCCTCTGTTCGCGGTCGCATCAGTCTGCGGTGAGGGTTCCGTCGGTGGCCGAGGGTGCGATATCAGCAGGCCCCGTGTCCACCGACCGGCGGCGAAGTCGGGCGTGAGTGCCTGCGAGGAGCAGCCAGAGTAACGCCTGGCCGAATACGATCATACCCGTCAGTCCGACCGCCAACTCGGATGGAAGGGAGCTCTCCACGGCGTTCACCGGCGAGAGAACGGCCGGAATCGCGAGCAGACCGAGAGGCAGCATCGCGGCGATGGTCGCTGTCGTTCGTCCGTGGGTGTCTCGGAGTCGACCGTAGACGGCCCCTCCGAGCGAACAGACGAGCGCACCGGCCACCATCATCCCCCCGTAGAGTAGGATGCGCGTCTCCGTCGGGAGCGACTGTTCGACTCCGGGCGGCTGTGGCGGGAGCACGAGCCACGGCGCCCCGGAAACAGTGATGAAACCGGCGACGGCCAGGAGATAGCTCTTCGTCCCGCCGGTTCCCGGAATCGCGGGTTCGAGGAAGTAGTAGGCAGCGCCGAACACGGCTCCGCCGAGGAGAACGCCCCACAGAACACCGGAGACGATACTCACGCCGTTTGTCACCGTCGTCGAAACGGCACTGTCGTGCGCTGCTCCACTGCTTGCCTCGTGGTGTTCCTCAGTCGCGTGTTCGTCACCGGCAGCGTGAGCATCTCCGTGTCCGAGTTCGTCGGTGAACGCGACGAGCGGATTCGCGACGAGTGCCATGAGGAGCCCGAACACCAGGCCAGCGACCACCCCCGCTTTCACTCCTCGCTTCAGATAGGCAGCGAACATGGTCAGTGGCAGGTGATTCCCGCGGTGTGCCGGAAGTTGTGCATCGCATCGTGCAGCGTCGGCTCCTGCACGAACAGGAGGGCGAATCCGAGTGCCGCGACGAGAGCGAGTCCGGCAGCCAGCTGCGTCGGCGTTAGTTCCACGCGTGCCTGTTCGACTCTATCGTGAACGGTGTTGTTGGCAGCCGCCATTCTAAACCACAGTTGCACAATATCAAGCTAAATTGTAAAACTTCCGGACGAGCGAAACCTAACCTTCGTGCGCGGCGGCGACGGCCGCCTCGACTCGTTCGGCTGACAGCGCGGCGAGGGGGACGCACTCACCGTCCGTTTCGTCGACCACCAGCCCCGTTACACCGGTTCGATCACCGTCACTGGCGTCGACGACGACCACGTGCGGATCGAGTTCGCCCAGCCGTCTCGCGGCTTCACGCGTCTCGCGAACGGGGCTCTCCACTGCGACGTTCGCCCGGCCATCAGTGACCAGCACGACGACGCTCGCGTCTGGGTCGGCCCTGTCGAGCACGTCGCCAGCCGTTCGGAGACCTGACGGGAGTGGCGTCCGGTCGCCGGTCGGCAGGTCCTTGAGATGGCGGGCAGCGAGGGTGACGCTGTCTGTCGGCGGGAGGAGCACGTCCGCTTCCTCGCCGGCGAATGCGACGAAAGCGACCTCGTCGCGCTCTCGATACGCGTCCTTCAGGAGTTCCAGGACGGTTCCCTTCGCCGCACGCATCGCCGACTGCATCGACGCGCTCGCGTCCACGACGAACACCACCAGCGCGGAGGACTCGCTCTGGCGGACAGATTGACGGAGGTCGCGAGACTCGACGGACGAAGCACCGCGGGCGGACGCCGCTCGAACTGACGCCGCGACGTCTATCCGCCGGTTCGAGTCCGCCCGCTGACTCCGTACCCGTGCCCCCTCGGTATCTACGTGTGGCTGCGTCCGCGACCGGGATCCGCTACCTGCTCTCCCGTCCTCGACGGCTTCGGGCGCGGTCAGTTCGGGAGCACGACCGGCCCCGATATCAGCACGTGATTCACCGGGGACGAGCGGTCTCCCCCCCGTCACGTCGCCGGGTTCGTCCGGCTCGTTGCTCTCGTCGGTCGCCGCTGCCTCGCCATCGTCGGACCCTGCCCCATCATCCGGTTCCGGGGACGACGTGCCGGGTGCGTCCCCGTCGGACCTGCCGTTTTCTTCGGACGCCCCGGAATCGGTCGGGTCCGACGCCTCGCTCTGCTCGGCGTCTCCAGTATCGTCCTCTGCATCCGAAGGATCCTCGTCCGCATCAGCGGTCTCAGAGTCGGAGCGGTCGTTTCGGTCCTCTTCCCCCTCGTCGTTTCCCTCACCGTCGAAGTGGTCGTCGATGAGTTCACCAGGGTCGGGTGCGTCCTCGAACGGCCGTGATCGAAGCCGGTGGGGGAGCGCGAGTTCTGCCGCCCGCTGCACGTCGGCTTCGATGACCTTCGTGCGTCCGTCGAGAGCGGCGAACGTCCTGGCGGCGCGTGCTGTCGCGATGTCTCCGCGGTGGCCGTCGACACCAGCGTCACGACAGAGCTCCGCGACGTCTCGGGCGAACTGTGTCGATAGCTCGACCTCGGGGAGCAGCCTGCGGGCTCGCCAGAGCTGGTCCCGGTAGTCCCCGTTCTCTTGACGGTCACTGCTCGATTGGATCGCTCCGTCGCCAGCTGTTCGTCCGATCGCTCGGTCGATGATACCGACTCGTTGCTCCACGTCTTCACAGGCGGTGACCGTCGCCTGGAGCGCGAAACGGTCGCGAAGCTGCGGTCTGAGATCTCCCTCTTCGGGATTCATCGTTCCCACGAGCGTGAACCGAGCAGGATGAGAGACACTCATGCCGTCACGTTCGATTCTGTTGACCCCGCCCGCCGCCGCATCGAGTAACACGTCGACGAGGTGGTCGTCGAGGAGATTCACCTCGTCGACGTAGAGGATACCGCGGTTCGCCCGCGCGAGCAGTCCGGGGTCGAACTCGTATTCGCCGCCGAGTGCGTCCGCCACGGAGAGTGTCCCGACGACCCGTTCGCGGGTCGCCCCCAGCGGGAGCGTCACGAGCGGAACCGACCGTTCGGTCGTCGGCGGGTCGGCCCGCTCACGACAGTCCTCACACTGATACGCTGGCGCATCCGGCGGGCAGCCGTACGGACAGTCCTCGATTGCATCCTGTGTGGGGAGAAGGTCAGTTACCGCCCGCACCGCCGTGGACTTCGCCGTTCCTTTCTCGCCCTGTACGAGGAGGCCGTCCAGGTCGTCGTTGGCTGCGATGGCCAGTAAAGCGCTCTTGAGTTCCGCCTGACCGATAATCTCCGAGAAGGACAGCGAGGCCCCCCGACCGTGCGAAGCTTTTTTCCCTCCGCCGCAATCAACCATGCTTGTATTAGAGCAATAGAGGTTTAACAACGTTATGCCAAAAATCGGCCTATACACCGCGACCGAGAACGAACTCGGAGCTGTCCAGCAGGCGGCGGGGCGAACCGACGTCGACCTGGTCGTTCGCTCGGAGAGCGACCTCGACGATCAAACAGACGTCGACGCGTTCCTCGACGAACTCGATGATGCGGCGGCGGCGATCTTCTGGCTGCACGGCGCCGAGGAGAGTATGCCAGGATACGACCACGCCGTCAGTCGGCTGGAGGAGGCTGGCGTCCCGCTGGTCGTCAAATCGACCGGTGACGCCTACGCACTCGAGGACACGTCCGTCACTGCGACAGACCGCGACCGAGTCTACGAATATCTGGAGCGAGGGGGGACCAGCAACGTCGCGAACTGCGTTCGGTTCCTGGTCGACGAGTACGGGACCGCCGAGTGTGACTTCGACGACCCCGTGTCGCTTCCGACGGAGGGTGTCTACCATCCGGACCATCCGGGGGCATCCTACGAGGAGCTGGTCGGTACGTTCGATCCAGACACCCCGACCGTCGCCATCTGGTTCTACGAATCCCACTGGACCCACGAGAACACGCGGTACGTCGACGGGCAGGTACGCGCCGTCGAGGCCCAGGGTGCGGATGCACTCCCGATCTTCTGTAATCCCGCGACCGACAGCGACGAACAGTGGGACGCTGAACGCGTGACTGAAGCGTGGCTCCTGGACGACGGAGAGCCCCTCGTCGACGCCGTGCTCTCGTCGTTCATGTTCTCCCTGTCGATGGAGGAGCGAGGCCGGGCGGCCGACGACGAAGGGGATGGCGCGGCGGAGGTCTTCCTCGACCGACTCGGCGTGCCCGTCATCCAGACCGTGACGACGATGCGGTCCCGCGCACGGTACGAGAAGAGCGACACGGGCGTCATGGGGTTCGAACTCGCGCTGTCGGTGGCTCTCCCGGAGTTCGACGGCAACGTCATCACGCATCCGATCAGCGGCAAGGAACGGACCGACGACGAGGCGGGTATCGGAAGCGCACCGAAACAGCACTTCCCCATCGACGACCGGGTGGACCACGCCGCACGGCTCGCGGTCAACTGGGCGACTCTTCGGCATAGCTCGAACGAAGAGAAGAACGTCGCGGTCGTCCTGCACAACTACCCGCCGAGCGACGATGGCATCGGGACTGCCTTCGGGCTCGACAGTCCCGAGAGTACGGTCAACCTTCTCCAGGAACTACTCGAACGGGGCTACGACCTCGGCGGACGGACACCAACGAACGGTCAGGCCCTGATAGATCAGTTGACCGCGCAGCTGACCCTCGACGACCGCTGGGTCGCCCCGGCGGACGTGCGCGACCTGAGCGTCGACGTCGTCCCCGCAGAGCAGTACCGCGAGTGGTTCGCAGCCACGGACGAACGCTTCCAGTCGAACATCGTGGACGAGTGGGGCGAAGTGCCCGACCGTCCGTTCGCTATCCCGGGTGTCGAGTTCGGGAACGTCCTCGTCACCGTCCAACCACCGCGTGGGTTCGGGATGGACCCCGCGAAGGTCTATCACGACTCCGACCTCCAGCCCCCCCACGACTACGTGGCGTTCTACGGCTGGCTCCGGAACGCGTTCGAGGCCGACGCGGTCGTCCACCTCGGCACGCACGGGAGCCTGGAGTGGCTTCCCGGCAAGACGGTCGGACTGAACGGCGAGAGCGCTCCGGACCAGCTCGTCGACGATATCCCGAACGTCTACCCGTACATCATCAACAACCCGGGCGAGGGGACCCAGGCGAAACGGCGCTCGTACGCGGCCATCGTCGACTACCTGACGCCAGTGATGCGCAACGCCGGAACCTACGACGAACTGGCCGAACTGGAAGAGCTCGCCGACCAGTATCGCGAAGCCGGGATGGAAGACGCCCGCACCGACGACGGCGAACACCTCGAACGGCTCCTCCGGGAGACGGTCGATTCACTCGACCTCGCGGTCGAACTCGGCATCGAAGGCGACATCGAGGAACGCGCCGAGGTCCGCGGTCCAGCGGAAGCCGGGACGACGCTCGCCGAGGGGAGCGTCGACGGTGATGGGGTCGACGTCGACGAACTCGTCGAACGCATCCACGAGTACCTCACGGACGTGAAGACGACCCAGATCCGGATGGGGCTCCACACGATGAGCGAGCCGCCAGAGGCGGACCGCCTCGTCGAGTACCTCGTCGCACTCACGCGCCTGGAGAACCCGGGCGGGCCGAGTCTCCGGGAGAGCGTGGCCGGTGTGCTCGGTATCGACTACCAGCGGATGCTCGACGAACCGGGGGTGTACGAGGACGAACTGGGCATGACACTCTCCGAGGCTGCCGACGAAGTGTACGAGACGAGTTGCGAACTCGTGAAGACGCTGGCGGACCACGACTTCGACATCCCGGCGTCGGAGGTGGAAGCGAGACCAGGAGACGAGGTCAACATGAACCTTCTCGTGGTTGACATCGACCCGCTCGGGGACGCACGTGTGCGGTCCGGCGCACACGACGACCTGCGGGAGGCGCTGGCGTTCATCTGTGAGGAGGTTGCTCCTCGCGTCCGAGGTGCGGAGGACGAGGTCCCGAGAACGGCAGACGCCCTGGCCGGCAAGTACGTCCCCCCCGGCGGGAGCGGTGCGCCGACGCGGGGCGGGGTCGACCTGTTGCCGACAGCACGGAACTTCTACACGCTGGACCCGCGAAAGGTCCCCGCGAAGAGCGCGTGGCGTGTCGGGAGGGAGGTTGCGGACGGAGTCGTCGCGCGCCACCACGAAGCGGACGGCGAGTATCCCGAGGAGGTCGGGGTCGTCGCGTGGGGGACGCCGACCGTTCGAACCCGGGGCGAGACCATCGCTCAGGTGCTCGCGCTGATGGGCGTCGAGCCCGAGTGGACCGACGCCGGACGTATCGACGACGTCACGCCGATTCCCCTGGACGAGCTCGACCGTCCCCGAATCGACGTTACCACTCGCGTCTCGGGGCTGTTCCGCGACGCCTTCCCGCAGGCCGCGGGCGTCGTTCACGACGCTGTCGACGCCGTCGTCGACCTCGACGAACCGCACGAGATGAACTACGTCAAGAAACACGTCGAGACGGAAGCCGAGCGGCTCGACGAGCAGGGCGTCGAGGACCCGGAAGCGGCCGCCAGACATCGGGTGTTCACGACCCGACCCGGCGGGTACGGTGCGGGCACGAACAAGGCAGTCGACGAGGGGAACTGGGACGACCGGTCCGACCTCGCCGAAGTGTACGTGCAGTGGGGTGGATACGCCATGGGGAAGCGGGGCCGCGTCACGGAGGCGCACGAGTCCTTCGAGCGACGCCTCGGAAGCGTCGACGCCACGGTCAAGATCGAGGACACCGCCGAACAGGACGAGTTCGACAGCTCCGACTGGTACGCGTTCCACGGCGGGTTCATCACCGCCGTTTCGGAAATCGCGGGGGAGGAGCCGGCCTCCTACGTCGGCGACTCCAGCGACCCCGACAACGTCTCGGTGTACACCAACGAGGAGAAGGTCCGCAAGGCGATGCGCGCCCGCGTGCTCAATCCCGACTGGCTCGACAGCATGGAGGAACACGACTACAAGGGTGCCGGCGACCTGTCGAGTACCGTTGACGTCGTCCTCGGCTGGGACGCGACCACAGGTGTCGTCAGTGACGCGCTCTGGACCGACGTTGCCGAGAAGTACGCGTTCGACGAAGACCGACAGGAGTGGATGCGCGACGTGAACCCGTGGGCGCTGGAGAGTATCAGTGACACGCTCCTGGAGGCGATCGACCGCGGACTGTGGGACGCCGACGACGAGACCGCCGACCAGCTCCGGGACATCAATCTTCGAGTTGACGGTGACATCGAAGCGCGTGCCGGGAGCGCGAACCCATCGGAGGTGTCCAGTGATGACGACTGACGACAGCCAGACAGACGGCGGCAGCGAGGTCGGAGACGCCAGTGACTTCGAGAAGTACGCTGACCTCGGGGCCACCACCGAGAACGCGATGGATATCGCGGAGACGAGCATGGATCGTGTGCGCGAACTCGTCCCGGACGAGACGCTGGCCGACCGCATCCGACAGAAGAGCGTCCACGCCACGGGCGATCCCGAATTCCAGCACCTCGTGCGGTTCACCGGTGAGACCGCTGACGAACCGGTCGTCGCCGGCACACGGGCGGTCCTCGACGAGCAGCCGATCGTTACCGACATCACGATGGTTAAGGCCGGTATCACTGGTCGGGGTCACGACTGCCGCGTTCGGAAGGCGATCGGGAACGGTGCCGACCTCGCGAAACGGACCGGCATGACGCGGACGGCGGCGTCCGTACTCGAACTCGACAGAGAGGGGGTTTACGACGACGCCATCGCCGTTATCGGGAACGCCCCCACTGCGGCGCTTGCCCTCGCGGACTGTATCGAAGACGGCACGCGCCCGGCCGTCGTGGTTGCCACCCCGGTCGGCTTCGTCAAAGCTGCCGAGGGCCGGACGCGGCTGCGGGAGGCCGCGGGTGCGTACGACGTCCCTGCAATCACGAACGTCGGCCGGCGCGGTGGAAGTGGGTTGGCGGCCGGCCTGACGAACGAACTCGTCCACGTGGCGAGCGACGTCCGGAGTGGAGAGGTCGAGCTCCCGTGAGCGACACGTACGACCTGAACGCCGGGCCCGATCCAGCGGCACTGGCGGCATCAGCCCCGGAAACCGAGTCCGTAGCTGCGGAGAACCCAGTGTACGCAGTCGGTATCGGTCCGGGGAACCTGGAGTATCTGACACCTCGCGGCGAGCGCGCGATCCGCGATGCCGACGTCCTCGTGGGCTTCGAAACCGTCGTCGAGTTCGTCCGCGAGAAGACGAATGCGGATGTACTCGCGTGTGGGTATCGTGACGAGGGCGAGACGCTCGCAACCTTCGCTGACCGCGTTGCCGACGGGGAGACCGGCACGGCCGTCCTGATGGGTGATCCGAACCACTCGGGCTATCAGTTCGTCGGGAAAGTGCAGGCCGCCGTCGAACCGCCCGTCCGGGTCATCCCTGGAATCTCGTCCCTGCAGGTGGCCGCCAGCAGGGCACGAACACCGATGGAGGAGACGGTCTTCGTGACGCTCCACAGGAGTGGGGACATCACGCCCGGGCTCCGTCGACTTCGCGACGAGGTGGGTGACCGACACCTGCTCGTGCTCCCGCGTCCCTACGACTGGATGCCGGAGGACGTCGCCGCCGAGTTACTCGATGCGGGTGCATCCCCCTCGCTCGGAGCTCTCGTCCTAGAGCGTCTGACACACGACGACGAAGAAGTGACGACGACGACGCTGGGGAGGCTCCAGACACTCGCGAAGGAGTCGGAGGGAGAGACCTCACCGTTCTCCGATCTTTCGATATTGGCCGTTCGGTCCAGCTAGCCCCGACTGATTCGGCCCCGTTCCGAATCTTCGTTCGTATCCCGCCCACCACTATCGACGAGCTGCGACGCCCATCTCGTGTCGCTATCGCTACTATCTTGCTGACCGAGTCCGGGCGCACCAAAACTTATTTCATAGTCCGCCTCGACGCCTAAGACAACCCTAATTGGGTTAGCACAATTTTGATTGTGCAAGTGGACGAGCCATGACAACCGAATCAATCCTGCTCATCGGCCGTGATACGAGAAACGCCCCCGAAGTGCTCGAAGCACACGCCAGCCGTCTCAGCCGTCGTTCCGTCGTCGACGATGTCGAGATAGCGACGTACGAGAGTGAACCCATCCGTGAGCTCAAAGCCGAGTTCGAGCGGATTTCTGCGGATACAGTGTATGCGGTCCCCATGTGTACCGCACATAGCCACGAGACGATCGACGGTGTCCCCGCCGCGCTCTCCTACATCTCCGGGGACGTCCACTACTGCGAACCACTCGGGCAGAGCCCAGCCGTCACCGAGGTGATAGAAGAGAAAGCAGCACGCCTGCTTCCCGCATCCGACGATGTCTCTCTCATTCTCGTCGGATTCGGGAGCAGCGCGAAACCGTACCACAGCCAAACGACCGACTACCACGCAGCCCGACTGCGAGAACAGTCCGAATACGGGGAGGTGCTTTCCTGCTATCTCCTCCAGAATCCCACGGTCGAATGCGTCCGGTACAACGCCAGCAAGAACCAGTCGGTCGCTGTCCCACTCTTTCTGACACGGACCGAGGCGACCGAGAGCAGGATTCCCGACCAGCTCGAACTCGCCCGGGGTGGCATCGAGTATGCCGACCCGCTTGGTTCACATCCACGGATAACGGATGCCGTTCACGCAGAGGTCGAAAAGCAGCGCGTGCTCGCTGACGACCGCGGCGCGTCAGCAGCTCCGTTCGAAGCCCGGTTGGCCCGGACGCGACGCCCGGTCGCCACCGACGGAGAAGGGGTCCAGCGGTAACGATTCGGGTCTCACACGGAGAATCGTTCTCGTCGAGCACCACCGATACGGCCCGTATCGATGGAATCAGCGCAGCAGACAGACCCTGAGGTGAGGGTTCACGCGCACAGTACAGCTCTCGCAATCTTCGAACACGGTCATCAACTGTGCTCGCGAACTCCTCGGAATCGTCGTCTTCGGGAGCGTTGCACGCGGCGAGGCGGACAGACGGAGTGACATCGACCTCTTCGTCCTCGTCGACGGCAACCGAACGGCTGCCCGCCGAATCGTCACTGACGTGGTGGCCGACCTGCGCGAGGAACGCTTCGACGGCGACCGGTTCGAGTTCGAGCCCTTCGTCGAATCGCTCCAGAGCGCGCAGCGCGCTGACTCGAAGCTCGACGGAATCTTCTCGGAAGGCATCACTGTGTACGGAACTGACGAACTCCAGTCGCTCCGAAAGACGGTGATGAGCGGTGAGTAGTACGGAAATCGAGCAGCTCATCGTCGACGCCCAGGCAGCGTTCGACCGTCGACCGACCCAGATCGAATCCGGGCTCGATAGCCGGACGTACTGAGCAGGGCCCGAATCGAAACCCATCGGCCAGTACTCGCTATCTCCCTGTCCGAAACAGTCGGTGAACCCGCTTTGCTCACCAGCGGACGAAGGGTAAGTCCGGTGCGTCAAGCGCGACGAACTCCGAAACGAACTCCGTGGCGGGTGATTCGTACACCTCACGTGGCGTTCCCACCTGTTCGATTCGCCCTTCGTTCATGACCGCGATTCGGTCACACATCAGCATCGCCTCCTCCTGGTCGTGGGTGACGTAGAGACCAGTCACGTCCAGCTCGGTGAGGAGGTCGCCGACTTCGTCGCGGAGTCGAGCCTTGAGCTTCGCGTCCAGACCCGTCATCGGCTCGTCGAGGAGGAGTACGCTCGGCTCGATAGCGAGTGCCCGCGCGAGGCCGACCCGCTGCTGCTGGCCCCCCGAGAGCGTCGTCGGGTCTCTGTCGGCCATCTCCCCGATGCCGAGCATGTCGAGCAGTTCGTCGGCGCGCGCACGGCGCTCCGATTTCCCGACCCCGCGCATCTTGAGTCCGAAGGCGACGTTCCCCCGGACGGTCATGTTGTCGAAGAGGGCGTACTCCTGGAACACCAGCCCGACGTTTCGGTTCTCCGGCGGGACGTGCGTGACGTCCCGTTCGTCGAAGCTGACCGTCCCAGCCGTCGGGGTTTCGAACCCCGCGACAGTGCGCAGGGTGGTCGTCTTCCCACAGCCCGAGGGGCCGAGCATGCCGACTATCTCGCCGTCGTCGACGGTGAGTGAGACGCCGTCGACGGCCATCGTTTCGCCGTATCGTTTCCGGACCGAGTCGAGAGTGATTCGTGCCATTGGTTATCCTCTGGGGTCGAAGCCACGCGAACCGACCTGCTGCAGCAGGACGGTGACGGCGACGATGATGCAGAAGAACATCGACACCGCGGCGGCAGCCCTGGTGAACGAACTGTTCGAGATGTGGCGTTGGAGGAACAGTGCAAGCGGCTGGGTTCCCTTCGCCCACACGATGTAGGAGAAGTTGAACTCGGCGGCGGCGAGCGTCCAGCAGATGATCGCGCCGGAGACGATTCCCGACCGCGCGTTCGGGACGATGACGGTGAAGAACGTTCGCGGCCACGATGCGCCCAGCGAGCGGGCCGACTCCTCCAGCCGCTGGAGCGGCATCGACTCGAACTCGCTTCGGACCGCCATCACCATGAACGGTGCCTTCAACAGCGAGTACCCGACGATCAGCCCGAAGCTCGTCCCGGAGAGATCCGGATACGCGCGCAGGAACGCAACGCCGAGGATGACGCCGGGAACGAGCGGCAAGACGGAGATCGCGCTCACCCACTCGTCCCACCGGAAGTCGTAGCGGGCGACTGCATACGCGATGGGCACACCGACGACGAGGTTGATGAACACGCCACCGAGTGCGAGGCCGATGCTGAAGAGCAACTCAGATGGAACGGCGAGCGTGTACCCCCCAACCGACAGGAGCGAGTCCCAGCCCATACTCCGCTGGGAACCGATCGTCTCTGCCAGCCCGAGCACCTCACGCCAGTTCCGAAGGGTGACAAACTCCGAGGGGAACACGCCACTCCACTCACCGGCGAACGAGCCGACGAACGTGAGCAGGACGGGGGCGATCAGGAAGGCGACAGTGAGAAACAGTATCACCGTCACCAGCTCCCGGCCGAACCGTCGTGACGGCGCGACGGTCACAGTCCCACCTCCGCATCGGTGTACCGCAGGCCGAAAGCAGTGAATGCGAAGGTGAACAGGAAGTACACCGTCGCCATCGCGCCAGCCACCTGGATGTTGTAGCCGGTCGCGAGCTCCCGTGAGATCTGGAGTGTCCAGACCAGGACCGTCTGGATGACGATGAGCGTGCCGAAGATCGCCAGGCCGGTCCGGAAGGTGAGAATGAGCGCACCGGTGATCCCTGGTCGTATCTGCGGGAACGTCACGTGCCGGAACGTCTGCCACGGCGTCGCGCCGAGTGACTGGGCTGCCTCCTCGGCGGCGTGGTCGACTTCCGAATACGTGCCACGCAGGATGAGTGTCGCCCGAGGGATCATCGAGTAACAGAAAGCGACGAACAGTCCAGAAGCGCTCACCGCGATGGCCAGGTCGGTCGCCGCACGGCCGGTGAGCATGGCAAAGAGGTTGGTCACCAGCCCGTTGTTCCCGAGCAATACGAGGATCATGAACGCCGCGACGATCCCCGGCAGACTGATCGGGAAGGAGACGAGCGTGACGAGAACGTCCTCCCCGGGAAGGTCGTACTTTTCGAGCGCGTGTGCGACGGGGACCGCGACGCCGACCGACGCGAGCGCCGTCCCGCCGGCGAGCCAGAGGGAATTGAACGCCACCTCTCGGTAGTACGGGTCCGTAAAGAGGGTCTCGTAAGCCGCCAGCGAGAAGCCGACGGAGCGGTACTGTTCCGCTGAGACGCTGATACGAACGACTTCGAGGAGCGGGTAGGCACCCGCGATAGCCACCAGAATGGCGAAAGGTGCACACAGCGCGACGACCCGTCGACGTCGCCGGTCACGCTCGGTGACAGGATTGAGGACAGACCCGAAAACCGCAACCACCCGAACGGCGCTGGCTCGGAGCCGTGGTCCCGGGCGATCCGTATATTCGCCGAGCATCGGCTTCAGATGTTTGCGCCGCGGGTGATCTCCTGGATAATCGAGTCCTGCTGCTCGACCAGCTGGTCGTAGTCGACCTGGAACTCGGTTCGCTCGTACTCCGAACTGTCGATGAACTCGTCCGGCAGCTCCATCTCCGAGGATCTGATCGGCCGGACGTACGCGTCGAGGAAGTGCTGTTGTCCCTCCAGCGAGAGCACGTAGTCCATGAACAGCTTGCCGGCCTCCGGGTTCGGCGCACCTTCGAGAAGTGCGTAGCCGTAGGGCATGTTCAACGCTCCCGGATTCCCGTTCTCGCCAGCGAGCACCGCCACACCGACGTTTTCCTCGGGGATCTCGTCGTTGTTGTACTTGAGGTCGAGTCC
Source organism: Haloarchaeobius sp. FL176 (assembly GCF_024609245.1). GTDB lineage: Archaea > Halobacteriota > Halobacteria > Halobacteriales > Natrialbaceae > Haloarchaeobius. The sequence continues at coordinate 17,629 of NZ_JANJYH010000009.1, read as the reverse complement.
GGAGTAATCGTACCGGATGAACGTGGAGTACTCACCACTGGAGAACTGTGCCAGGAAGTTGTCGGTGAACTCGGCACCGCCCTTCTGAATCTGCTGGTAGTAGTCGATGACGGGCTGCAGGTCGTCCATCGAGCCGCCGCGGGCGTTGTTGATCGAGAGCGCGGCGGCGAGACCGACTGCGGCCTGTGGCGTCTGGAGTGCGAGGTCCTGCATGATCTCGGGTTGGAGGAGGTCCGCCCACGTCGTGGGCTCCTCGAGGCCACGCTCCTCGTAGATGTCTTTCCGATAGGTTACGGCGGTCGTCACGCGCCGGGTGGCGGTGACGTGACCGTCGTCCGTCTTCAGGGAGTCCGGAACCTTGTCCCACCCTTTGGGCTTGTACGCCTGCGTGAATCCGTCGTTCTTGGCGACGATGCCGTACGTGTAGCCACCGTTGTAGCCCGAGTGCGTCATGTCGCCCGGGCGTGAGCGCATGTGCTGGAGCGCCTCCCCTGACGAGCGATCGTCATCGTGGACTGCAACGTCGTAGTTCTCCTCGAAGTGCTCCATGACTGTCGGCCAGTTCATCCATCCCGACTGGACGCAGTAGAAGTAGAGCATATCCGGGAACGCGGAGGTACTGACGTCAGTCTCGAAGTCACCGTGCCCGACCGTGTAACTCTGCGAGGCCCCAGAACTGTTCGACTCATCCGAACCACCGGAGAGACACCCACCGAGTCCGCCGAGCAGGGCTGCGGACGATACACCGAGGTACGACCGTCGACTGAGTGACATCAACTGACGTGTCTGTTCCCATTTGAAAATGCGTTGCTATGACTCGTATGTCCAGCTTTAGCCCCCTCTGGACGATTACTGTGACAACACTAGACGTGGCCGAGGTGACGGTGCTGTGAGCCGCCGCCGAGAACACCGAGGGTACCCGCGTACTCTGTGGGCCCGACGAGATGTCCGTGGACTTGCGGTTCAAGCGCTACGAGCCAGGCACGATTGTGAGCACGCACGACGCCGACCCCGACGCCGATGCGCCTACGATCCCGAACGCGATGCGACCCTCCCGGGCACCGTCCAGCTGGCGTTCGACCCCGAGGAATCAGTGGCCGTCTTCCCCATCGTCTGTGGGCCACACGCGATACGGAGCTCCACTTCCGGCCCGACTCCGTGCTGACCAGTCATCCATCTCCCGTATCCGCGAGGGCAGCCTCCAGAGCGTCCTCGAATGCCGACGGGAGCGTCCGTGCCGGTTCCTCCAGCGCCGAGCGCCGTTCGAACAGTTCGACGACGCGCAGACAGAACAGCACCCCGAGGAGCACTTCGGTCCCCCCCGTCTCCGAGTGCTCCGAATCCTGAAGACTCGCCCCGAGACCCGCGTAGGACGAGACGTACCCGTGAAGGTCGACCCCTTCGAGTCGGAAGTCACCGTCGACCCTGTCGATCCGGTGGCCGTCGCGCACGCGTTCGAGGAAGCGCCGTGGCTGCTCGCTCCCCAGTGGTTCCGCACCGGTCAACTGGAACTCCTCTGGCGGACCGCCCCCGACGACCCGAGCCCCCGTCACGCGGCAGATGTCGAACCCTGACGCCAGTTCATCTCCGGAGTGCGCTCGCCAGACCAGCCAGCGCAGGAACGGTTCGTCGACGTCGACCGACTCGATGTCTTCAGTGCCGAATAGGCGCCTGGCGACCGTCTCACCCTCCGTCGCCGTTCGTCCCCCGGGCCCGCTGACGAACGCGTAGCCGTCCTCGTGGTAGACGATGGTGACCGTTCGCTCGTCGGTCTCGATTCGCTCGCGCACCGTCGGATCGCCGAGTTCCATGTACGAGACCTGCCTGTCGGTACTGAACGAGAAAGACGCGACAGCCATCCGCTCGACGGTATCGTCGAAGCGGTCCTCTACTCCCCCGGGTGCCGCTCTCTCGGCGAACGTCGCACCCGAGAGGTCGGTGTCGTAGCAGTTCTCGATGTCATCGACGGGACCCAGACTCCGGACTCGGTCGACGAACGCGGCAGTCGAGACCGGTGGGTCCACGCGTAGCGTCGTTCGGGCGCTCGTCCGGCCCGGCGACGAGAAGTCGATTCCCATAACTACCGTGATTTGATATTACCACCCCACAGTTATATTCATTCTCTGTGTGGACGTGTCACGAGTCAACGACTCCTATTGCGTCCACGTTGTCGAGTTTTCGAAGATGGTGACAGATGTTCTGTACCGACACATCAAGTGCCACTGCGAATTCGGACGACGGTGATGGTCAATCAAACACGTAAGAAAGGGTTTCACGAGCTGTGTCAGAAGAAATCGCCACCAAAGCCCCGATCGTCTGTTTAGCATCGACGCCGAGAACCCGTACATCCCCTTCTTGCCGGACTACAGGGGAGTCATCGGCGGAGGGAAGGGTGCACATGTTCTGGAGTGGTCGGTTACTGTCTCGGCCTTCCGCCTGATATCTCGACCCGCTACTTTACTCGGATCTGGGCCGACTGTGTCTCTCGTCGAGATTTGACGAAACAGTGCTCTTCGATAGATGGGACGGGCTCTCTCGATGTGTACGGTCTCGAATCACGTCCTGATGGGAACTGGGGTGCGCATTGAACGTACCACCGTTGGGAACACGGGTGCCTGTCGAGAATCCGCCAATCCCGTCGGGGGTGTCCTCGACGGTGTCGCCCGAGAGGGTTTCAGAGCGGCCCAAGGAAATCCGTTCGATTGGATTCGACGGTTGAACGCCAATCGTTTTCCCCGACACTATCATCGGTTGAGATGCAGCGACCGCCGAGCACGTCGCACCGACCGTGTGCACAGACAGTAACGCATGACACTCGCTCAACTCATCGAACAGTACGTCAGTCTCGGTATCTTCATCCTCGCTGGGGGGCTTAGCATCCTCAGTGTCCTTGCGTGGCGGCGAGAACGTGACAGTCGGATGCGAATCGTCACACTCGGGTACGCGATGTTCGCCGTCTACGGACTCATCGTGTTTCTCGAGTACCCGCTGCGCCCGTATATCCCGTACGCGACGCTCGAGTTGCTCGAACACGCGAGCGCGATCCTGATTCTGGGTGGCCTCCTGACCTTCTTCGTCGCTCTTACACGGGATTGAGCAATGTCGGAGCCGGACCTCGAACTGGACTCTCGACGGGCTATCTACCAGCGCATAGCCGACACGCCGGGCGTTCACTTTCGCGCGCTCCTCGACGACCTCGAATACGCGCAGGGGACCCTCCAGTACCAACTCCGGTGGCTCGCCGACGAGGGCCTGATCGATGTCTCGGACGACGGCAAGTACACGCGGTACTACCCCGCCACCGAGTTCGACGAGGGCGATAAAGCAGTGATGAACGCGTTGCGACGGGAGTATAGTCGCCGCATCCTCGCACACCTTCTCACGGACGGCCCGCTCTCGACAACCGAGCTCAGCGACCGCCTCGATAAGACGCAATCGACCGTCTCGTGGCATCTGTCGAAGCTTGCCGAGGCGGGCCTCGTCACGAAAGAGCGTGACGGCAGGAGTGTCGCCTACGAGGTCAGCGATCCCGACCGCGTCAAGTACCTGTATACGGTTCATCGGCGCTCGTTCACCGACAAAGTCGTCGACCGGCTTCTGGGCCTCTGGGACAGCTACTAACTCGGGGTCGTTTTCGACGGTGTCCCGCGAAGCACCAGCAGACGTAACAGGAGCACGTACACGAGAAACGCGAGCGAGGGCCCCAGCAGGGGACGGACGAGCCCCGTCAGGTCAGTCCCGATCGCTGCCGCGTGAATCGTCCCGAAGGCGAACCCGGCGTAGGCGAACGAGTGCACGACACGCGGCCCCCACGGTCGTTGGAAGCGTTTCGGGTCAGTAAACCCGAGCACCGCGACGGCGAGCAGTAACAGCGCGCCCGCGCCGACGGTGACCCCGCCGAGGAAGTAGGGCATCGAGTATGCTGGTGCAGGAACCTGTCCGGTGACGACGAACCACGCGTCGAGGACGCCCAGGCCCGCGTGTAGCAACGTGACGATCATCGCGAACACGGATAGTTCGATGTGTATGCGTTGAGCGGCCTCGTGGAGCACACCGAACGACTCCGTGTTGTAGAAGATGCCCGTGAGGACGGCCAGATACAGCAACGGATATGTGACGAGTGCAGCACCGCGGTCGAGGAGCCAGACGAGTTGTGACATTACGACGCCCCCGTCGTCTCGACGACATCGGGACAGCCGTCCGTGTCTTGAAACCCGTTCACCGACTCGGGCCGCGTCGGACACCTGTCGGCGGAGTCGTCGATGCCATCTCCGTCGTAATCTGCCGGTGCCTGTCGCTCCGAAACGGTCTGATCGACGAGGTCGCTCTGTGCCTTTTCAGTCGCCTGAGTGGCACGGACGCCGTCAATCTGCCACAGGACTGGAACGGTCACGACCAGAACGACGATTGCGACGATGGTGATTCGCTGCTTATGTGTCCAAGACATGTGTATCGAACCTCTCTGTCGTGTGGAAGACACCGTCGTGAATGATCAGTGCCTCTAGTCCATCCCACTCCGCTGCTAATGCACGTGCTTCGTCGAGGGGGAGTGCGGCGAGCGTCGTCGCCAGGGCATCCGCTTCCATACAGTCGCGACGCGCGACGACGGTAACGGATTCGTGACGCGAGCCGACCGACTCGCTGGTCGAGTCGTATATGTGGTCCGTGCCGTCCCGCGAGCGTCGGTATCCACCGGACGTCGCGACGTGCCACTCCGTGTCCAGAACCTTCAGCGGTGTGTCGCCGCCGTACGGGCTCTCGATGCCGACCGGACCCGTCGGCGGGGACATATCTCCACCGCCACTGACGAATCCACGTCGACCAAGACCCGGGAGTGCCTCGCTAGCGCGGTCCACGATGTACCCCTTCGCGAGACCATTGAGGTCGAGTTCGACATCGGTAGTGACCCGAGACCCGCTGACGCGGACAGTGCCGGTATCGAACTCTGTGGGTGGTGTTGCACTGTCTCCACGCAGGAACGTTTTGAGTTCCTGTTCGAGTCGACCCTGATAGATATCGAACACTCCCCCGGTCCGATCATCGTATTCGAGTCCACGGCGGACGATACGGGCGATATGCTCGTTCGCGACCTCACCTTCGCGGTTGAGATTGCTGACGGCACTCCCTTCGTCGAAGGCGTTCAGCTGCGCTTCGAGTGACTCGGCCGTGTCTCGTGCCACAGTCACCGCAGTCTCAGCACGGATGCCTGTCGCCTGGACTCGAAACGTCGTATCACAGCAGTCGAACTCGCAGCGACTGTCTCCGACCCGTTCGGTGAGCGATGCGAGCGACTCCATCATCTCGGTCACTCGTCCTCTTCGTGTTCTTCGTCCTCGTCTTCCTCATCTTCTTCGTACTCCTCGTGTTCTTCTTCTTCCTCGTGGCCGGATTGCGTCTGGACTGCCGGCGTGAACCCCTCGTTGGGCGTTGGGGCATCGCTAGCAACCTGTCCCGACGCGTCCGACGTGGACGCTCCAGGTGAGTCAGCTTGCTCGCTATCCTGCCCGAGGCCAACGCCAGGCATCGCAAGGCCCCCGGCCACGACGGCCGTGAGCAGAGCGCCTGCCAGCGTGAAGGCGACGAGTTTGTTGTTGGGGACTGGGATGCGCACGGTCAGCTACACCCCGTCGTAGAATCGCTAGTCTCGACGTGTCGGTCGTTGCGTTCTGCCATTGCAAATAGAAGGTAAAGACAGGTTTAGTAAGCCGTTCGCGTCCAACTATCGAATCTTCGTACAGCTATCGAATCCCACCGAAACAGCAGTTGTGGCCGGGCGTCTCAATGCAGACGGCTGGTCATCGAGTTGGTGTGTGGTGCGTTTGTTGTAATCCGGGCCAGTTTTCTGAAGCAATCCGCCTTACACCCGTATCGAAAAACCCCTATGATACCCACACTCATTGTCACGAGATGCCCTCGCTCCATCGCCGTCAATACCTCGCGACATCGGCCGCAGCAGCCCTTGCGGTAACTGCCGGCTGCCAGACGTCCTCCTGTACACCGGCAACTCCTGGTGTTGCCCGTTGGCCACAGGCACGCGGCACGCCACAAAACACCAACGCTGTCCCCGACCAACCGACACTCACAGCAGGTGGTAACTATTGGACGACATCGTTTGCAGATGGTCTCGACGTTACTGGGCTTGCTGCCACAGCTTCGACAGCCGTCGTCGTTGGCCACATCCCTGGTGACCACGACGGTATCCTGACGACACTCGACATCGACGATGGAACCGCCGACACGACGCACGAACTCGATCGGACTCCGACGGGGCCACCAGGCCTCGCCGATTCGATCGCTATCACGCCCGTACTCGGCGAGTACACTGAGCCATCGACCGGCGGTGTCGTTGCGATTGACACCGCAAGCTGGACCACAACATGGACACACGAGATGGATGGACGTCCCAATCCTCCAACTGTCGCCGAGGATCTCCTCGTCGCCACAAGCGACCACGGGGATGTTGCCGCTGTTGAGGTACCCACTGGCGAGACACTGTGGACACGCACGTTTGGCGACGACCGTCAGCGTGCACGTATCCCCGCGTCTCCAGCCGTCGACGACAACCACGTGTACATCACCGCAGATGGCTCTGCTGCACAGGGAATTTACGCGCTAGACCGTGAGACCGGGGAGCCACAGTGGAAGATTCCAGGCCCAGCTATTCCGGAACCACTGGTTCGCACTGAAGATGTTGTCCTTGCAAGCTACGATCGCTACGAAATCGTGGCGTTCGATGCTGCAAATGGGGAAAGACAGTGGGGGAAGGCGATGTATGGTGACGACTTGTTCGCGCCGGCAGTCGGGCACAACCGTATCTTCAGTGCTGACAACGCAACAGTGTATGCGCTTGCCGTAGAAACTGGCGACATCCATTGGGAGCAGGATCTCGATATTGCGGGGTCACCGTTCGTCGTCGGCCAGTCGGTCATCGTGCCGACGCGTGACAGCCTCGTGAGTCTACACGTTGAGGACGGCAGCGAACAGTGGACAATGTCTGGGGGACCCGACGGAGGATGCATCCCAGTTGAACGCGGGCTGCTATACGCATCAGAGAATACAGTGAACCTGCAAACGAACTGTGAGTGAGCGCCTGCTAAACTGAACGGTGTACTCTTTCCAGGTCACTGTGGAAGCAAAAACTACGGTCTGCTTCCTGCCTGGGCTTAGGTCTCAATTGCTCTCACCAGAAGGATAGTGTTCATATGAGCTGATTCCACGCGAAGCTGAACGATCATCTGAGGCAGTTCCAGGACGTTGATTCGACCGAATCCACGTGTCACAGCCCCGATATGCCAACTGTAGTCTCAATTTCCAGAGTGGGCAGAGGTTGTGACTATGCGTCTCACTGCCCAGCCAGTTGCTCCATCTGTCGTCAATCTGTCTGGTTCTCGGGACAACCTGCTCGTGAGTTCAGGAGTCACACTGAAGAGAAGTACGACTGGCCGAAACGGAGCAGGTCCCGATCAAATTCGTCCGGGTCGTTGATTCGAAAGTGGAAGAGCTGATTTCGCATGTCACCGATTTCGAGCACTAACTCGCGAATCACGTCCTGTTGATCATCGAAGAGCGATTCGAACTCCTCCCAGTGAATAGAGATGAACTGAGCGTAGTGTGCGTAGCTACAATGTTCGACCGACGCCGGCGTTGGCAGTGGGTGATCATCATCGAACGTCTCGGCCAGCTGCTCCGACAGCGAATCACCAAACACCCGTGTGAAAATCTCCCGCAACTGCATCTCGATCGACTCGATCAACAAGAACGGCTCGAGCATCTGTTTCAGCTGCGTTAGAAGATCGTAGTCAGTCAGAATACGCCACTCATCGTCTCGATTGACCACGATATACGTATACTCCGCGAGCGCATCGAATATCGCGAGAAGGTTCTCGTCCTCGCTGATCGTGTGCGCATCTTCAACTGCTGCCCCGACCGATATCTTATCAAGTGTCTTGTGCCCGACCTCCAGCTGGTGGAACGCAAGGAGCGTCCGGACGACTGCCCGATAGGTGACAATCCCGACTAATTCGCCGTCCCGCTCAACACCCATCTGCGTGTGGTCACTCTCAAACATCTGACGAAGCGCTGTTTCGAGCTCGAGATCGTATTCGACGGTCTGGAGCTGGTTCTCGATAGGTAAATCCGAGATTGTGTACATCAGTGCTTGGAAAGTTGAGGCGTAGACAACTATGTGTTTCCGTATATATCGAAACTACTGGTGAGTACGCGCGCTCCCGCGCAGCCTCTCGTGGGAGATCCCCTGCTGTCGGACTATAGAGTCGCCGCTTAGGAGATACCGGATGTTATCGTCAGCAGACGACTCTGCCAGGCATCCGACTGTTAATCGAGTACGTCGTCACCGGTGACCGAGCCCGCCCCATCCTGTACCCCTGTCGTAGCTTCGGCAAACTCCCGCAGACGCGTTACGTCTACAGTCGCTGAAAGAGCATCGAGAGCTCGGTTAGCGTGTTCTTGCCGCCGTTTGGCGAGCGCACGGAGCTGTGCTTGGTCGATTGTGGGTGGGACAACCGTTGCTTCGCCCGGATCCGCCTCGAGAATGAGACGGCTTTGCCGTGCGACGCTGAGCTCGCCGCCGAGTCGCTCGAAGTGCCGGTGATTCGGCTGATCGAGACCGGCGAGTGTCCCTCCAAGGACGGCAGCGCCTTCACCGAGACTCCCTACCGTCTCGTCGAGAAACACTGCTTTGTCAGACTCGCCCGACTTAGCTGGCGTGTAGGTGCGAGCAAATCTTCCTGTGATCGTTTCGTGAACCGCCGTCAGTATCTCGAAGCAGTCGCCCGAGCGAGCGTCGGGTACCGAACGAAGCGACGAGAATGCAGCCGTATACAGATAATCCCCGGTCAGCAGCGCTGCTGTCGGCTCCAGTGTGAGCGAGTGCGGGTGTTCGTTGGTGAGCGTAACGAACAACCGACTTCGGAGACGAACAGATTCCCTGAGTAGTTCGATCGCTGCGGCGACAGGGAGGATGTCCTCGTCGTCTTCGTGCTCCGACAGTGAATCGTACGCGCTCACCGCCAGTTGTCCGTACCACCGGTCACGGGACTCCTGCAGTACGTTACTGACGAGCGGGAGATCGACCTTGTCCGTGTCTCTGAGCACCCGCTTTATTTGCTCCTCTATCTCTGGAGAGCCGATACAGTCGGAGTCAGTCATCGGTTTTAGTCATCACCTGTTGCTCTCTCGACAGCCGTCTCATCGGGGTCGACGCTCGATTCCGTGAGATCGCTCTCGCGCCACGTGCCGCGTTGGTACCAGACGTACGCGATGACCGCCCCAACGATGTTCGAGATGGCGAACGACAGCCAGATCCCACGCTCGCCGAGTGGTCCGGAGGCAATCCACGCGATGGGGAACCGAATGATCCCGAGCATCAGCACGGAGATAGCCGCCGCGGTGAGTGTCTTGCCAGCGCCACGGAAGCTGCCCGTGTAGGCACGCGTAATACCGATGAATCCGAACGTCAACGCGACGTACCGAAGGAACTGCGCGGTGATGTCGACCACCTCGGGGTTTGTCGTGAACACGTCGGCGATAGGTGCGGCGACGAAGAAGACGACGACTCCCGCGGCTGTGAGGATGCCGAAGAGCACTTTCGACGCCAGCCCCGCCGCCTGTTCGACACGGTCCGGCTTGTCAGCACCCATGTTCTGGCCGGTCATCGTTTCTACCCCGCGCGCGACTGCGATAGCGGGGAGGAAAATAACCGAGAACACTCGCGTGCCGATGCCGTACGCGGCGACGACCGCGTCGGGGAAGAACGCGACGATGAACAGCAGCAGGTTCATCGACAACGCTCGGCCCATCCCCTCGATCGAAGCGGGTAATCCGATCCGGACGATGCGCCGCAGATACGAGAGGTCCGGAACCATATCCCGGACGTGGATCTGGACACCACGGGTCCCACGGAACATGACTGCAAGGCCGACGACCAGCGCGAGCCCGCGGGAAAAGACAGTTGCGAGGGCTGCACCAGTAATGCCGGAGCCCGTATAGCCGGTTGCAGTGAGAAGCGTGGATTCGAGGCTCCGGAGGCCGACCATCCCGAAGACTGGGTTGTTCTCGAACCCGAAGATAAGGAAGGGGTCGATGACGATGTTCACGACGACCGACCCGAACATCACCAGCATCGGGGTGATGGTGTCTCCGTATCCCCGCATCAGCGCGATGAACACCGCAAACCCGAACATGAACAGTAGCCCGAGTGAGATGACCTCCATGTAACTTGTCGCCAGCGGAAGCACGGTCTCGGACGCGCCCATCAGTGCGAGGAAATTTTCGATGGAGAAGTATCCGATGACGCCGAGGACCACCGACGCGATGACCGCGAACGTCACCGTTTGAGACGCTGCGTACTCGGCTTCACGCTCTTCGTCGGCGCCAGTGAACTGGGCGACGAGAACGCTCCCTGCGACTGAAATCCCCATCCCCAGTGAGATGAGCAGGAACACCATCGGGAACGCGAAGCTGATCGCCGCTAGCGCGTCCGTGCTGTACTGCCCCAGCCAGAACGTGTCCGCCAGGTTGTACGCGGTCTGGAAGAGGTTCGTGACCACGATTGGCATCGAGAGGAAGAACAACGGCTTGGCGATTCCACCCGATGTGAGGTCGAAGTCCTCCGGACCCTTGAACAACGAACCAATACGGCTGAACAGACCCATTAACGGCCGACCCCCGGTTGCTTGTCGACGGTCAGATGTCGTTCGCTGTTTCCTATCATTGTGGTGTAGATTCGATTAGAGGACTGATTGCTGGTGAGCAACGCCGAGACGGCTGTGACTTCGACGAGGGTGACTGGGACACAGAGGTGTATCTTCGTCGATGATTCGACAGACAGTACGTACCTGGCTGGTCAGGTTCGCGTGCCGATAGCCCAGATAGGCCACGGCCGAAACGCGAACCAGAGTTGACACGCCTCCTCACGAGCGCCCCCTCAGTTCCGAGTCGATGTACGAGGCGAGCGAGACGCGTGCTGCGGCTGTGGCGCTTTCGCGGTCTGTCGTCGCGCGACCGTACATCGCGCCGTTGACTGTCGCCAAGATATGTTCCGCAACCCGCGAGGGGTCGACGTCACGGAAAGTGCCATCGTCGATGCCGCGTTCGACGATGCCTCGGATGGTGGTTGCCAGTCGCTCGTCGATCTGCGTGAATTGCTCGCGAAATACCTCGTTCGTCACGGCCTGGGACCGGAGCCCGACTAGTACCTCCCGGAGTTGCCGTTGTTCTGCGTCGGGCTGAAGCGGGAGGAGCTTCTCGGTGACATGCGCAAGGTCTTCAGATGGTTCGTCGCCCGTCTCTGTATCGATCGTCTCTTCGAATCTATCGACAGCGAACTCCAGGAACGCAGCCAGAAGGTCGTCTTTCGTGTCGTAGTGGTAGTAGATGGCGGCTTTCGATTTGTCGAGCTCGTCGGCGATTCGGGAGATCGACAGATCGGCGTAGCCGTGTTCGAGCAGTGCTCGATAGGTGGCCTCCATAATCTCTTCTTTAGCGGTGCTCCAGGTCTTTTCGGGTGAGTCGGTAGTCATCGTCAGTTCGAGTGGTTCTCGTCGATTTCCGCCAGTTCGGTGCCCTCCACGACTTCGAACTCGGTCGTACACCAGTGACAGAATCCGAGCTCAGGGTCGAAGGGCTTTCCACAGGCAGGGCAGGTTGGAGATTCATCGGCTCCTGTTGCCCCGACAGTATCGGTAGGTCCGTCTCCGTCAGTCTGCAATCTGCTCTTCGCGATGAGATACGCATCGAGAGCGCTGGCGGCACTGATGAGAACGATGGGAAGGATGGAAAGAAAGTCACTGAACGTCCCCGAACTGATACCGGATCCCATCGATTCAGGGATGAACAGTACGGAAGCGACGACAGTAACACCCAGCCATCCGATGGCTCTGAGCCAACGCCGGAGATATAGGTGGCCGAGTCCGGTGACCACCGTGCCCAAGAGGCCAGCGAGTAGCGGATTGTTTCGGAGCGAGTTCCGTGCCATATCACTAACTGAACGTTCGGTAGGTATAAATTCTTCGTCCGACGCGTGCCTTCCTGTACTGAGAGGAAGAATATCGACTACTACTCGAAACCGGTCGAATAGACGGTTTTAGGGACTATACTGGGTATAGAGCCAGATGCAGCTGAGAGTGCCGTCGGGACGAAGCAACTCCACTCGCTGTGGCTGGCCTGAGACGAAAGGTTGATACTTACCGAACGTTCAGTAAGCAATACAGCGCAAGTCGAAGCGCCTCAACAAGCCATGACCGATGAATCCCGACTCGCTGACGAATCGACAGCACCGTCGCACGGCCGCCACCTCGCTCGCTGGGGTGATGAGACACCCCTCTACGAGGCCGTCACCGATGCCGTCTCGACCGTCACCGGCGATGCCCGCTCGGCAGTCGCTTCTCGATACGACCGGGCGCATGCCTTCGCGCTCAGTCAGCTGTTCGGGAGCGACGACGCACCACCGACGCCCTCGACACGAGTTGTCAAGTTCCCCGTCTCGGAGTGCGTTGTTTCGGTCCACAGTGATGGGCGGCTCTCGGTCAGTCTTGCTGATCGTGGACGTAACGCGGTTGACTAACAACGCACACATGCAAGAATTCATCGTGACACTCGGATCCAGTACAGAACTGACGGCCGGAGTCGGTCAAGCAGAAGCGGAACAGTTCGCCGTGGAGGTACCCCCCGTTACCATCACCGATTCCGACAGGGCGAACGGTGCTAAAAATGTCCACTGCAGACCGAACCAGACTGGTGGATCGGCCACCGACGAAGCCGGTTGTACTAACGAGAACATCGCTGCTACGTAATCCACATGCAACATTTTGGACTCAAAATACGGATGGGAGTCGTCGGTGCACTTCTCGCTGGATTCTACCTCGTGGCTGTGGCGGCAGCGGTAGCCACGTTCGGTCAGGGTGTTCTACCTATCGCTATCGTGGGTAGTATCCTTCTCGTGGGCGCTCAGTACAAGATCGGGAAGTGGGCCGCGCTACGGAGCGTCGGTGCCGAAGATCTATCTGAACGCCAGTACCCCCATATCCACCAGTTCGTCGAGCGGGTCTGCCGCGAGAAGGATATGAAGAAGCCGTCGTTGAAAATCGCCGGTATGGGCGTACCGAATGCGTTCGCAGTCGGTCGCCGCGGCAACGGGACTGTGGTCATCTCGAAGGAACTTATCCAGTTGCTCGACCGTGACGAGCTTAACGGCGTCATCGCCCACGAGCTGGCGCATATCGATAACCGCGACGTCATCACGATGCAACTCGGGCAGGGCATCGCCTCGATCGTCGCTATCGTCGCTCAGTATATCGTGCTGTTGACCGGCGACAACGACTTCGCAGATTTCTTCCTCGCCATCGTCGTCGGGAACATCGTCCAGTTCATCGTGATGCTGTTCGTCCTCGCCATCTCCCGGTACCGCGAGTACGTCGCTGACGCCGACGCCAAGGGCGTTATCGGGCAGGGTGAGCCACTGGCTCGCGCACTCGAAAAGATCCAGCACGGAAACCAGCAGGCACGACAGTCGACTCGGCGCGCCCAGCGTGACCGTGGAACAGCCAACCGGGGCGGCCGCAGGCGGGGGAATCAGCGCTCCCGCGATCCGAACGTTGACCAGCAGGTGAGCGCACTCTGTATCTCCAGCCCAGACCGTGGGTTCCTCCAGAAAATCGTCTCCACCCATCCCCCGATGGAGAAGCGCATCCAGCGGCTCCGATCGTAGATGCCTGGAGTCCGCGAACTGCTCGCGGTCATCCTCGGTGCGCTGTTCGGCATCACACTAATCGTTGCGCCACGAGCGGCCCTTCAGCTATCTATCTTCGTTGGGCCGAACCGTCGGCGTCGTGGTGACTACGGCACAGATAACCACGAATCGTTCTCCGACCAGTGGACGTGGCTCATTCGTGGACTCGGTGTCGCATGTCTTGTCGTTTCCCTCTTCATCGCGTATCAAACGTATGCCTGACTGCTCTGACAAAAAGTCAGTTTTCTATGAGTGTAGGACAAGCTATCAATAACATACAATCAGAAGCCGAATATGACGGTAACTCCGGACTCCCGTCGGATTATCTTCCGACAGCTCGTAAGACGTTCGCATATTGATTGGCCAGAGCGATTGAGATCCGTCCTGGCCTGCTGTTCCTCTACCTCACCACGATCGTCCTGACTGGTCTGTGCTTCCTCATCCAGTCAGTCACCTATACTGACTGACCGAACATCCTCCGACTGGATTGACCAGGACCAGGTCAGAACTCATCACCTTATGAGAATATCAGCAGAACAAAAAAGTGGTTACGCAACGACCGCGAGTGAACCGGGCGGTTATCGGATGTAGTGCAGGTGCCGGTCAGTTGCTGTCGTCTACGCCAGTGCGATCCCAGCACCGACGGCGACACACGTCAGCGCAAGCCCGGCGAGCGCAACTGTCGTCCAGTTGTCGTTTTCGTTGGCATCGTCGTCGCCGTTGAATCCACTGAAACCGGCCAGAACCCCGAGACCGACCGCGACCGCGGAGAGGCCACCCGCGAGCGCCAGTGCTGTCCAGAGTTCGAGTCCGTGTTGTGCGACGTCTCGTGCAGCTGTCCCGGCAAGGAGGACCCCGGTTGCTATTGGGGCGGCGGCTGTCGCTTTGTGGGAGGGCATCAGTTGATAATTGGACATGATTCTAAAAAGCGTGGCGGTGCCATTCCGCCAGCGGTGGTCAGTAATCCCCCTGTATTGACCGCAATCGAAGCAGAATATATTACTTTCTAAGGGTTGCAACAAAGCCGTATGTGTGAGTACGATGCGGACGAGCAGGCCGACGGGCAGGGGCGTCGATTGAGGATATCCCGAAGTACGATGGCCAAGTAATCCTCAAGGTCAACTTCAAGGACGAAGACGACTCGGATGAGTGAAGATACCGCGGACGGCGAGACGGCTGCTGATGAAGACGGCACGAAGAGTGACACCCAAGATCGGTAGGCGATGGACGAGGTGCCGGAGTACGAGGGACGGTAGGCTGCTAACTGAGTAGTTGAGACTGGCCGCCTCAATGCAGACGATGGGGATACCACATAGCTTCCCAGAGATCTAATCTCGATTAACTACTTAGCTGGTACTCTCATTGAGAGATTCGTTTCACCCGATTGATTATCCTGTCTTCGGTTACTGTGTGGTCGAACAATAGGATGGTTGGTGGTAGTCTGATTCAGAGAGCTTCTGATAAACCGCGAGATTCTTAACCAGTAGACACAATAAGTCGTGTAATCGACTTAACTAGAGGATTCAAAATAGCAATGAGCCAGATACAAGTTTCAACAGAAATATTTGCTTATAAGTGGTATCCGAGTATCATCTATACTGTCTACGAATTGGAAAGAGCGGGATATTCGGAACTTGAAAGCTCTCTTGGAAGTATCTCATCAAAAATGCTGTCGGATGGTCTGTCTGATCTCTGTGAGCGGAATGTTTTAACGACGACGGAGACAGTTGAAGGGAGTGGTCGAACGGTGTACATACTGTCAAGCAAAGGACGGTCACTTATCCCTGCCATAGAGGTGTTAGAAGCGTGGGACCAGCACTATGGAGAAGAGGCAGCAACAGTTCTGATCGTTGAAGATGAACAAATGGTCGCAGATATCTTTGCAAACTGTTTCTCTGGGAGTTACCCTACCCAGTACGTCTTGACCGGTACAGAGGCACTCGAAGCATATACTGCTGACACCGATCTCGTCATCATCGACCGAAAATTGGAGGGGATGTCAGGCGATACTGTCGCAGCTCGAATCAGATCGGAGCACGAACAGCAACTTCTGTTGTGCGTTAGTGGTGTCGAACCTGACAACGATATCTATGAACTGGACTATGATGACTATATCCACAAGCCGGTCGGAGAAGACGAAATGAGAACACGGGTGGAACTGTTGCTCAATCGAGCAGCGTTAGATTCAACAGCGCGAACGTATCTGACTCTCCGATCAAACCAGTTCGCACTAACAGAGACGTACGGGAAGGCTGCAACGAAGATGAAAGGATACAAAAATTGCACAGCCAAGATTGAGGAACTCGATCTTTCGACGGGTCACAAACAGACGCTCGAACCGCTTCTTCAGGACAGCGACCGAGTTTCGTCCGTTCGCTGAATGACGTTCGCTCGTCGGTGATGTGACACTACTGTACCGGACGACTGCGCCGAACTCCACTGTTTCCGATCAGCCAGGTGGCCCCACGAAAAGCGGCGATGGTTATCTGGCTTCGATGCCGGAGATCTCGAATCGAGTGCCACCATCGGTCCCGTCGGTAACCTGAATCTCCCAGT
The DNA here is from genome assembly GCF_024609245.1 of Haloarchaeobius sp. FL176. GTDB lineage: Archaea > Halobacteriota > Halobacteria > Halobacteriales > Natrialbaceae > Haloarchaeobius. The sequence continues at coordinate 1,326 of NZ_JANJYH010000009.1, read as the reverse complement.
CGTGTGCGTCGACGATATGTCGCACGATGGAGAGTCCATATCCGCTTCCATCTCGGTTCGTGGTGTATCCGTGTTCCAAAATCACGTCCCGTTGATCTTCGGGGATGCCACGCCCGTCGTCTTCGATAAAAAAGCCAACGGACTCGTCGGCGCTAGCGAGCTCGCCACGCTCGTCGAGCATCCCGACTCGCACAGTCAGTGGTGAGTCGTTGTGATCGAGTGCGTTTCGAAAGAGGTTCTCCAGCACTTGGAACAGCCGGACAGGGTCTGCTTCGATAGTCGTGTCCTCAACGTGACAGTCCAGTTCTGCGCCACTCATCTCGACGGTTCCCCAGACTTCCTCGGCAAGTTCGCCCAGAGAACACTCCTCAGTAGTTTCTATTTCCGCTCCAGCGCGGGCTAGCCGCAACATATCGTCGATCATCGATTCCATTCGATCCAGCGCTTCTTGGAGGGCCTCGACACGCTCGTCGGAGTGGTCCCGTGCGAAACGATTCGTTTGAACTACTGCGTTATTTAATGGAGTACGCAGATCGTGTGATACCATCGATGCGAACTGATCAAGTCGTTGGTTCGTCTTTTCCAGTTCTGTAACGTCTCTAAACGCGATTGCCTGGCCCCCGTTGTATCCGGCGGGTGTCCGAATTGTGGTCCTCTTGATGTTGAAATATCTGTCCGTGTTATCCAGTTCGATCGTGGTATTTCGTGTCGCCTCATCGGTACTGGCTGCCTCGATACGGTCGTAATATGGTGCAAAAAAGCTGTTCTCGTCCATTCCCCTCCATCTTGCCTCAACCTCGAACACCTCCCGTGCTCTCGGATTGCTATAGACGATCTCGTTCTCGTCGTTTTGGAATACGAGCGGGTCGTCCATTCCCTCAACGAACTCTTGGCGGCCGACAGCGGCGAGATCGAGCATTCGGTATCGGAACACGGCGACGGCCAAGCAGACAGCGAAGACGCCGAATGCCACATCAGTGAGGGGCAGTACCAGCGGAAGCAATCCGACAGACATCAGACGCCGTACGACTATTGGGGTCCCGATGCCAACCACCAATGCGGCCACCTGTCCGGCGGCGACGTCTGCCCGCTTCCTCAGTGTGTACTGAACGAGGATTGCACCGCTGACCACCCAGATCACATGGTGATACAGATTACGTACCGTTTCCGCTGTCGTGAACGTTCGGTTTAGGACAATCGTATGTGTTTACCCCGAGGTCTCGACAGCCGGCACAGCGTGAGCCCGTGAGATCATATCATTGCTGCTGACGACTCGACGAAGCTCTTCGTATGGATTGCGTCCCTGCTGGCGCCACGTCGCCAGCA
>NZ_JANJYH010000008.1 GCF_024609245.1 Haloarchaeobius sp. FL176 | reverse complement strand
ACGGGATGGGCTCCGCGACGGAGCCCATCCCTGTGGATCATCACGAACCTCCGCTGCCAGCTCATACAGCCCGATTTGTGCGCCTCCTATGAGATGGTGGCGAAATCAGCTCGGGCTAAACACATACGGACAATCCATCTCTCGAATGTCACGTTCAGTACGGTCATCGGGCCCTGATATACGATCCCGTCGACTGTCTGGAGAAATTTAGGGTTGAGGGCCGTCAGCGTGCCGATTACGAGAACGTGGGCAAAAAATAGGCCCCAGACCACTCGAATACGGCGTTGGCTCGACTCAGCATACGCTAATGCAAACCACACTAACGACCACGTAAACAGCGGAATGAGTACCACGAGAGTGAGGTGCAACAGCCACACTGTTGGCGATAGGCCCGTGAAGAGGCGTCTGAGAACATCTGCGAGTTGCCAGAGCGCGATTGCGGTCATTAGCATGGTGAATGCTAACACTACCTGGCGACGACCCTCTCGGAGGTACAGAACACCTCCGTACCCTGCCAGTGAAGCCGCGAGCAGGAAAATAGGAATATTGACCAATAGCGACGGCGTAACCTGGAACGACATTGGTCCCCACGTTAGACTATGGAAATATCAAACTACCTGTAAACGGAGACTAATTCGGCCAACTTCGTTGAATGGGGTCTGCGATGTGATCCACTTACTCAAGTGTTAGTTCTGGCTTTAGCTACAGTAATCTGATATTTATATACTCGGGTCGGCTTAAAACTCGTAACAGTGAATACTTCGCTACGATTGGGAGTCGCTTTTTTTACACTCATTCTGATCCTCACGGGTGTCGTAATCGGTAGTTCCGTTGCTGCAACTGATACTGACGGCGATGGATTGACTGATGAGACTGAAATCGAACTCGGTACCAATCCTAACGCTGTCGACAGCGACGGGGACGGCATCAACGATAGTGTTGAGACGAACAACGGATCTGCTATCGATACAGATGGCGACGGGACTATCGACGCATTAGACGACGATAGTGACGGTGATGGGATCCCCGACAGTACTGAAGGTGCTGGAAAAGCCGATGATGATGGGACAGCGAACTATCGGGACCTCGACTCTGATGGAGACGGTATCGACGACGAAGACGAGGACGCCCTTGGCACCGATCCGTACGATTCGGACTCCGACGGCGACGGGATTCCCGACGACGTGGAAACGACGCGACTAGACGGAACGGGCCCCGGCGAGGCAGTCGACACGGACGGCGATGGCACCATTGACGGACTTGATACCGACAGCGACGGCGACGGCACGGAAGACACGAACGAGGGCACTGGCGACAACGATGGTGACGGTACTCCCGATTACCGCGATCCGAGAGATGAGGACGGTCCAGACGGCGATCTTGACGGTGATGGCCTGACCAACAGCCAGGAACGAACGCTCGGTACTGACGGCAACGACGCCGACAGCGACGACGACGGCATTCCCGACAACGTCGAGACGAACGATGGAAACAACGTCGACACGGACGGCGACGGCAGGCTTGATGCAAAAGATACGGACAGCGACGGGGATGGTATTCCCGATAGTGAGGAGGGGACAGACGATCCAGACGGTGACGGCACCGCGAACTACAGAGACGAAGATTCCGACGGTGACGGCATTCTCGACAATACCGAGGGGACCGGCGACACTGACAGTGATGGCACGGCGAATTATCTGAGCACCGACGCGGACGGCGATGGCATTGACGACTCGGTGGAGGGAACTGGCGATCCTGACGGCGACGGAACGCCGAACTACGCGGACCTCGACAGCGATGGCGACTTCCGGAACGATGCAGAGGAGGGGACCAGCGACGCTGACGGCGACGGGACGCAGAATTACCTCGATACCGACAGCGACGGAAACGGTGTCCCGGACAGCAGGGACAGCGACGGGGACAACGACGGCGACGGGTTTCCGGACTACCTCGACACCGATGATCAAGACGGTCCGGACGGGGACCCCGACGACGATGGCCTGACCAACAGTCAGGAGAATTCCTTGGGCACAGACAACCAGGACAGCGACACCGACGGCGACGGGTTCAGCGACGGGACGGAGGCACCCGATGGAACGGGCGTAGACACGGACAGTGACGGAACCATCGACGCGTTGGACACCGACAGCGACGGTGACGAGCTGTCTGATAGTGTGGAGTCGAATCTAGGAACGGATCGAACGGATAGCGACTCCGATGGCGACGGGATTTCGGACGCTGTCGAGACGAACGACGGAAACAGTGTCGACACGGACGGTGACGGGACTGTCGACGCGCGCGACACCGACAGCGATGGCGACGGGATCGCTGACAGCACGGAGGGAAGCGGCGATGCCGACGGGGAAGGAACGGCGAACTACCGTGACGAGGACGCCGACGGTGACAACATCCCGGACCGTATTGAAGGAGCAGCAGACGCCGACGGTGATGGGGATGCGAACTTCCTCGATACCGACAGCGACGGCGACGGTATCGACGATGTTGACGAGTACACCAACGACCCAGGTGCCGGTAACAGCGACAAGGACACCGACGACGACGGGGTTCCGAACTTCCTCGAAACGGACAGCGACGCAGACGGCATCCCGGACACGACTGAGGGGCAAAGCGACTCTGATGGGGACGGCATCCCGAACTACCTTGATGCCGACAGCGACGACGACGGCGCGTACGATCTCAACGAAGGGACCGGTGACGACGACGGCGACGGGACGCCGAACTACCTCGACCCCGACAGCCAGGTTGGGGGTGGGTTTGATCCCAACGGCGACGACGACAACGATGGCATCCCGAACCTCGTCGATGGATTCGGTGACGCCGACGGCAATGGGGATCCGAACTACCTCGATACCGACGCCGACGGCAACGGTATTCCCGACAGCACGGAGGGCAGCGACGACGCCGACGGCGACGGAACCGGGAACAACGCCGATATCGATAACGACGGCGACAGGATCGACGACGACGTCGAGGGAACGGACGACGAAGACAACGACGGGACGCCAAATTACTTTGACCTCGATTCGGACGGTGACGGCATTGACGACGAGGTCGAAGGCGAGTCCGACAGAGACGGCGACAGCACACCGAACTTCCTCGACCTCGATTCGGACGGTGACGGCATCGACGACAGTGCCGAAACTGCGGGCGATGCCGATGGCGACGGCACGCCGAACTTCCTCGACACCGACGCCGACGGTGGTGGGATTCCCGACAGCACGGAGGGAACCGGCGACCAGGATGGAGACGGCAGGCCCGATTACCTCGACAGCGATACGGACGGTGACGGCATTGGAGACGGGACCGAAGGATCGAACGATCTCGACAGCGACGGGACGCCGAACTACCGGGATGACGACTCGGACGGCGACGGGATTCTGGATAGCACCGAATCAGCTCTCGGAACCGACCCGTACGACGAGGACTCGGATGGCGACGGTATCACCGACGACGTCGAAACGACGCGCCCAGACGGCACAGGACCCGGTGAAGCAGTCGACACCGATGGCGACGGGACCATCGACGCGCTCGATACCGACAGCGACGACGACCGAATCTCGGACAGCACGGAAGGGACTGGAGACCCCGACGGCGATGGAACGGCGAACTACCGTGACGAGGACGCCGACGGTGATGGCATTGCCGACCTAGCCGAGTCCGACGGTGGACGGTCGGTCGACACGGACAGTGACGGGACGGACGACTATCTGGACACTGACAGCGACGGCGACGGGATCTCCGATAGGGCCGAAAGCGAAACGAACCTGGCCGTCTCGAACCCACCGGGATACCTCGACAAGGACGCCGACAACGACGGAGTTCCGAACTACCGCGACACGGACGCTGATGGTGACGGCATCCCTGACAGCACCGAGACCGATGATGACGCCGACACGGACGAGTTGGCGAACTACCTGGACCGGGACTCGGACGGTGACGGAATCAGCGACCGCGAGGAGACGGACGCCGATACAGACGGGGATGGGAATCCGAATTTCCTCGACATCGACGCCGACGGCGACGGTGTTGACGACGCGACCGAACAGACGCTCGGCACCGACTTCCTGAACAGCGACTCGGACGGCGACGGTATCGACGACGGGACCGAGACGTCGGACAACAACGGGACGAATCCCGGTCAGACCATCGACACCGACGGCGACGGGACCATCGACGCCCTCGACACGGACAGTGACTCCCCCGGCCTGCCCGAGGTGAGTCCGGACAGCGAGGAGACCGACGGTGACGAGGACGGCGACGGTATCCCGAACTACCGGGACACGGACTCTGACGGCGACGGCTTCGACGACGACGTCGAGGGGGACGATGACCTTGACAACGACGGGACACCGAACTACCTCGACACTGATTCCGACGGCGATGGGATCAGCGACACCGACGAGGACACCATCGGGACCGACCCGTTCGACGAGGACTCTGACGGTGACGGCATCGACGACGGGACCGAAGGTGCCGGCAGCGAGACCGACACCGACGGCGACGGCACCATAGACGCGCTGGACGACGATTCTGACGACGATGGTGTCCCCGACGCCGACGAGGGAGGTGGCGACAAGGACGGGGACGGCACACTGAATTTCAGGGACGACGATGCAGACGGAGACGGCGTCCCGGACAGCACCGAGGGGACGGTCGACACGGACGGCGACGGGACCGCCGACTTCCTCGATACCGACTCCGACGGCGACGGTGTGAGTGATAGCACCGAGGCATCGTCTGCGACCGACCGAACGGACAGCGACACGGACGGAGACGGTATCGACGACGGGACCGAGACGACTCGCGTCGACGGAACCGGTCCCGGCGAATCTGTCGACACGGACGGTGACGGGACTATAGACGCCCTTGACTCGGACTCAGATGGCGACGGCATCGACGACTCGACAGAGGGCGCGGGCGATGCGGACGGTGACGGCACCGCGAACTACCGGGACCGGGACAGTGACGATCCCAACGACCAAGCGGGTGATGGCTCTCTCGATGACGGCTCTGCCGAGGAGGGGACGACCGATACCGACGGCGACGGGACGGCCAACTACCTCGATTCGGACAACGACGGCGACGGCGTCACCGACGGCAATGAATTATCGCTTGGAACCGGTGTGAACGATGCCGACACCGACGGCGATGGTATCGACGACGGAATCGAGACAACGACTGTCAGTGGCACGGGGCCCGGTGAGGCCGTCAACACTGACGGGGACAGCACCATCGACGCGCTCGATGCTGATTCGGACGGCGACGGCATCTCAGACAGCACCGAAGGAGCGGGCGACGCGGACGGTGACGGGACTGCGAACTACCGTGACGGCGACAGCGACGACGCAGACGACCAGAGCGGTGACGGCCAACTGGACGACGGGTCAGCGACGGAGGGGACGACCGACACGGACGGCGATGGGACGCCGAACTACCTCGACGACGACAACGATGGCGACGGCATCCCCGACGGCGACGAGGACGAGAACGGCAATGGGTCACTCGACGCTGGCGAGACCGATCCGAACGACGCCGACACGGACGACGACGGGCTCTCCGACAGCACCGAAGGAGCCGACAGCGAAACCGACACCGACGGCGACGATACCATAGACGCTCGGGACACCGACTCCGACGACGATGGCATTGACGACAGCATCGAGGGAACAAACGATCCAGACAGTGATGGTATCCCGAACTACCGGGATACTGACTCGGACGGCGACGGCATCCTCGACACCAACGAGGACGAGGATGGAGACGGTGTGCTGGATGCCGGCGAGACAGATCCGTACGACCCAGACACCGACGGCGACGGACTCTCGGACATCACAGAAGGAGCCGACAGCGAGATCGATACCGACGGTGACGGCACCATCGACGCGCGGGACACCGACTCCGACGACGACGGCATCCCCGACGACACCGAAGACCAGACCGCCGACGATGGGCAGGCAACCGACACCGACGGCGACAACACTCCAGACTACCGCGATGACGATTCGGATAATGACGGCATCCCCGACAGTATCGAAGGGTCCGACGACACCGATGGCGACGGCACGCCGGACTACCTGGATGAGGACAGCGACAACGACGGTATCCCGGACACCGACGAGGACGAGAACGGCGACGGCGTGCTCGATGCCGGCGAGACCGATCCGTACAACCCCGACACAGATGGGGACGGCCTCTCCGACAGCACCGAGGGTGCTACCAGCGATACGGACACCGACGGTGACGGCACCATCGACGCACAAGATGGCGACTCCGACGACGACGGCATCGACGACAGCATCGAGGGAGACGGTGACCCGGACGGGGACGGCGTCCCGAACTACCGTGACGGTGACAGCGACGATGCCAGTGACAGTACGTTCGACGGTGATGGCGAGCTCGACGACGGCTCGGCGACCGAAGGGACGACTGACACGGACGGCGATGGCACCGCGAACTATCTCGACGACGACAATGATGGTGACGGCATTCTGGACACCGATGAAGACGAGAACGGCAATGGGTCACTCGACGCTGGCGAGACCGATCCGAACGACGCCGACACCGACGGCGACGGGCTCTCCGACAGCACCGAAGGAGCCGACAGCGAAACCGACACGGACGGCGACGGCACCATCGACGCCCGAGACACCGACTCCGACGACGACGGCATCGACGACAGTACTGAAGACCTGACCGCCGACGATGGAGAGGCGACGGATTCCGACGGCGACGGCGTCCCGAACTACCGCGACGGCGACAGCGACGATGCCAGTGACAGTACGTTCGACGGTGACGGCTCGCTCGACGACGGTTCAGCGACTGAAGGGACGACCGATACTGACAGCGACGGGACACCGAACTTCATCGATTCTGACAACGATGGGGATGGTATCCTGGACGGTGACGAGGACGAGAATGGGGACGGCAGCCTCGATACCGGCGAAACGGACCCGAACGACCCCGATACCGACGGCGACGGTCTCTCGGACAGCGTCGAGGGTGCCGACAGCGAGACCAACACCGATGGCACCGGCGATATCGACGCCCGAGATACTGACTCCGACGACGATGGCATCGAGGACAGCGTCGAGGACGTAACTGCCGACGACGGTAGCGCGACTGACACGGACGGGGATAACATCCCCGACTATCGCGACGACGACTCGGACGGTGACGGTATCGCCGACAGTATTGAGGACCAGACTGCCGACGACGGTGACGCCACCGACACGGACGGCGACGGCACGCCCGACTTCCAGGACACCGACAGCGACGACGACGGCATCACGGACGACATTGAGGACGACACGGCGGCCATCGGCGACTCCCCGACAGACACCGACGGCGACAACACGCCGGACTACCTAGATACCGACTCCGACAACGACCGTATCGGCGACGATACGGAGGACCTGACCGACGACGATGGTCCGGCGACGGACACCGACGGCGACGGCACGCCGGACTACCGCGACGGCGACTCGGACGGGGATGGCATCTCTGACGATGTCGAGGATGACGACAACACGGTGGGCAACGGCCAGGCCACTGACAGCGACGGTGACGGCACCCCGGACTTCCAGAGTACGGATTCAGATGGCGACGGGATCCCGGACGCCGATGAGGACACGAACGCCAACGGCGTGCTCGACCCGGGCGAGACCGACCCGAACATCGCTGACACCGACGGGGACGGTATCGATGACGACACCGAGACGACCCGCGTCGACGGGAGCGGTCCCGGAGAATCGGTCGATACGGACGGTGACGGAACCATCGACGCTCAGGACACCGACTCCGACGATGACGGTATTCCGGACAGCACGGAGGGCGATGGGGATGCCGACGGCGACGGGACCGCGAACTACCGGGACCGGGACAGCGACGATCCGACCGACCAGGCCGGTGACGGCCGGCTGGACGACGGCTCAGCCACCGACGGAACGGTCGATACCGACAGCGATGGCACCGCGAACTACCTCGACGACGACAACGACGGCGACGGCATCCTGGACACCGACGAGGACGAGGATGGCGACGGGATCCTCGACACCGGCGAGACCGACCCGAACGATCCCGACACCGACGGCGACGGGCTCTCGGATAGTCTGGAGGGTGCCGACAGCGAGACCAACACTGACGGCACCGGCGACATCGACGCTAGGGACAACGACGCGGACGACGACGGTATCGAGGACAGCGTCGAGGACCTCACCGCCGACGACGGTAGCGCGACTGACACGGATGACGACGGCACACCGGACTACCGCGATGCCGATTCGGACGGCGACGGTATCGCCGACAGCATCGAGGACCAGACCGCAAACGACGGTGACGCCACTGACACTGACAACGACGGTACACCCGACTTCCAGGATATGGACAGTGACGGGGACGGAATCGAGGACGATGTCGAGGACGACACCGGAGCGATCGGCGATTCCCCGACCGACACCGACGGCGACAGTACCCCCGATTACCTCGATACCGACTCCGACGACGACGGTATCGACGACAGTACCGAGGATCTAACTGCCGGCGACGGCCAGGCGACGGACTCCGACGGGGACGGCGTCCCGAACTACCGTGATGGTGACAGCGACGATGCCAGTGACAGCACTTACGACGGTGACGGCCAGCTGGACGACAGCTCAGCGACCGAGGGAACCACAGACACAGACGGCGACGGCACACCGAACTACCTCGACGACGACAACGACGGTGACGGTATCTTAGACGGTGAGGAAGACGAGAACGGCGACGGTTCACTCGACACCGGTGAGACAGACCCGAACGACCCCGACACCGACGGCGACGGACTCTCGGACAGCGTCGAGGGAGCCGACAGCGAAACTGACACCGACAGTGACGGCACCATCGATGCGCGGGATACTGACTCCGATAACGACGGCATCCCCGACAGTACGGAGGGTGCTGGCGATGCCGACGGTGATGGAACTGCGAACTACCGCGACGGCGACAGCGACGACCCGACCGACCAGGTCGGCGACGGTTCGCTCGACGACGGCTCGTCCACAGAGGGAACGACAGACACTGACGGTGACGGGACGCCGAACTATCTCGACGACGACAACGACGGTGACGGCATTCTCGACACCGAGGAGGATGAGAACGGCGACGGCAGTCTCGATACCGGCGAGAGTGATCCGAATCTCGCCGATACCGATGGCGACGGGCTCTCGGACAGCACTGAGGGCGCCGACAGCGAGACTGACACCGACAGTGACGGCACCATCGATGCGCGGGATACTGACTCCGATAACGACGGCATCCCCGACAGTATCGAAGGGACGACCGATACCGACGGCGACGGCGTCCCGAACTATCGAGATACCGATTCAGATGGGGACGGCATCCCAGACGGTGAGGAGGACAGCAACGGGAACGGATCCGTCGACACCGGTGAGACCGACCCCTACGCCGTCGACACGGACGGCGACGGCATCGACGACGATATCGAGACGACTCGCGTCGACGGGACTGGCCCCGGCGAAGCAGTCGATACGGACGGCGACGGCACAATCGACGCACAGGACGACGACTCCGATGGCGACGGCATCGATGACTCGACAGAGGGCACTGGCGATGCCGACGGCGACGGGACCGCGAACTACCGTGACATCGACAGTGACGACCCGACCGACCAGGCCGGTGACGGCCAGTTGGACGATGGCTCGTCCACAGAGGGAGCGACAGACACTGACGGTGACGGGACGCCGAACTATCTCGATGACGACAATGACGGTGACGGGATCACCGACAGCAACGAGGACGAGAACGGCGACGGCGCGCTCGATAGTGATGAGACGGACCCGAACGATGTCGACACGGACGGCGACGGTATCGACGACGATACGGAAGGCGCTGCCAGCAACACCGACACTGACGGTGACGGGCAGATCGACGCCCGCGACACGGATTCCGACGACGACGGGATTCCCGACAGCACGGAAGGAACCGGAGACGAGGACGGCGATGGGACGGCGAACTATCGCGACGACGACTCAGACGGAGACGGTATCCTCGATTCTACGGAAGGGGCCGGCGATGTCGACGGTGACGGGACGCCGAACTACCTCGATACAGACAGCGATGGTGACGGGACCTCCGACTCCGAGGAGGGAACTGAAGATGACGACGGCGATGGTACCCCGAACTATCTCGACGCGAACGATGAGGACGGTCCAACGGGTGACACAGACGGTGACGGTCTGACGAATAACGAAGAAGAGACGCTCGGAACAGATCCCACCGATAGCGACTCCGATGACGACGGAATCGATGACTCCGTCGAGACTGATGGAGGAACTGCCGTGGACACCGACGAAGACGGCGACATCGACGCCCTCGATACGGACTCTGACGACGACGGCATCTCAGACAGTGCTGAAGGAACGACCGACACTGATGGCGACGGAACACCGAACTACCGTGACACCGATTCGGACAGTGATGGTATCCCCGACAGTACCGAGGGTACGACTGACTCTGACGGTGACGGTGTCCCAGACTATCTCGATTCAGACAGTGATGGCGACGGCATCCCCGACAGCACCGAGGGGACCGATGATGTCGACGGTGACGGCACGCCGAACTATCTGGATACTGACAGCGACGACGGAATCCCAGACGGGACTGAAGGAGCCACAGATGCCGATGGTGACGGAACACCGAACTACCTGGACACGGACAGCGACGGAGACGGGATTCCAGACAGTACAGAGGGCACTGGAGATGGCGATGGCGACAGCACGTCGAACTACCTCGATACAGACAGCGATGGTGACGGGATCTCCGACTCCGAGGAGGGAACTGAAGATGACGACGGCGATGGTACCCCGAACTATCTTGACCCCGACGACGACGATGGTCCGGACGGTGACAGCGACGACGATGGGCTGAGCAATACCGAAGAAGCAGCACTGGGAACCGATCCCGACAGTGCTGACTCGGACGGAGACGGAATCAACGACTTCATCGAGACCGACGAGGGGAGCCCTGTCGACACTGACGGCGACGGCACCATCGACGCGCTCGACACCGACGCCGATGATGATGGCATCGATGATGGCACGGAAGGCACAGAAGACAGAGACGGCGACGGCACGCCGAACTACCGGGACACCGACAGCGACGCCGACGGAATCACCGATACTACCGAAGGAGCGACCGACTCCGACGGCGACGGTGTCGCCGACTACCTGGATACCGATAGCGATGGTGACAGCATCCCCGACAGTACAGAGGGTGTCGGAGACGCTGACAGCGACGGGACGCCGAACTACCGCGACACTGACGCGGACGGTGACAGCATCCCCGACAGTACCGAGGGAACCGGCGACGCCGACGGCGACGGGACGCCCAACTATCTCGACCCTGACGACGAGGACGGCCCGGACGGCGATAGCGACGACGACGGCCTGGACAACGACGAGGAACGGGCTCTGGGTACCGACCCGAACAGCGCCGATTCGGACGGTGACGGTATCGACGATCGTATCGAGACCGACGGCGGTGATACGGTCGATACCAACGGCGACGGAACCGTCGACGCCCTCGACACTGACAGCGACGACGACGGAGTTCCCGACAGCACCGAGGGGACGGCGGACACAGACAGCGACGGGACGCCGAACTACCGCGACACCGATGCCGACGGGGACAGGATTCCCGACAGCACGGAGGGAACGACGGACACGGACGGCGACGAGGTGTCGAACTACCGGGATACTGATTCAGACGGCGACGGCATCGCTGATGCGGACGAGGGGACTGATGACGCCGACGGTGACGGCATCCCGAACTATCTCGACCCCGATGACACCGATGGACCCGACGGCGACACCGACGACGACGGACTGACCAACGGTGAGGAGACGACACTCGGGACGGACCCGAGCGACGCTGACTCAGACGGAGACGGAATCAACGACTTCGTTGAAACTAACGGTGGCAGCGCCATCGACACGGACGATGATGGGAGCATCGACGCGTTGGACACGGACGCCGATGGAGACGGTATCCCAGACAGCACGGAAGGCACCACCGACGCAGATGGCGACGGTACGCCGAATTACCGTGACACCGATAGTGACGGTGACGACATCCCCGACAGCACCGAAGGGACAACCGACTCGGACGGTGACGGGACGCCAGACTATCTCGACCCCGATACGGACAGCGACGACGGAGATGATAGCGGAAACGACAGTGGAGACGGAGATGACAGCGATAGCGGAGACGACGGCGGTGACGGCGGAGATGACAGCAACGACAGCGAAGACAGCAGTGACGGTGACGATGGGAACGACCCGCCGGTGGCCGATGACGACAGCTTCACCACCGCCGAGGACAGCACCTCTGGGCCGATCGATCTCCTGGATAACGACATCGATCCCGACGGCGACACGCTCTCGGTCGAGTCGATCGTCGGCACCCCGCTGACCCCGGGTATCGCCCAGACCATCGCCGTGCCCAACGGCACGGTGAACGTCTCGGACACCGGCGAGGTGACCTTCACCCCGGATGCCGATTACAACGGGCCGGTCAGCTTCGACTACGTCGTCTCCGACGGCAACGGCGGCACCGATACCGGCACCGCCAACGGCATTGTCACGGCGGACGACTCGCCGGCGCCCGCCGACGACAGCTTCACGATTGACGAGGACGCCACGCTCAGTGACGACGTGTCCGGCAACGACCCCGGCCTGGGTGACGCGCCGGTGACCTACAGCGTCGCTGCCGGTGACGAGCCGGTCCACGGCACCGTGAACATGAGTGGCGACGGCACCTTCGACTACACGCCGAACGCCGGCTACAACGGCAGTGACAGCTTCACCTACACGGTGACCGATGATGACGGCGACAGCGCCACGGCGACGGTGAATATCACGGTCAATCCGGCAGACGATGTCAGTGACGGTGATGATGGGGACGATGGCAGTGACGGTGACGCCGACGGCGATGGCGTCCCCGACTCAGAGGAAGGTGACGGTGACCTCGACGGCGACGGCACGCCCAACGACGAGGACACCGACACAGACGGCGACGGCATCCCCGACGCCGAAGAAGGCACGACCGACACCGACGGTGACGGCACGCCCAACTACAAGGACTCCGACTCGGACGGCGACGGCATCCCCGACGCCGAGGAAGGTACCGGTGATGTCGACGGTGACGGCACACCCAACTATCTTGACCCCGACGAAGGCGATGCCGGCGCTGGTGATGATGAGAGTGACGGGAGCGAGGCGGGGACGACGGATCCCGGTGAGAACGACGATCGAGAGGACTGTGAACTGTTCGGAATCAGTTATGGCTCCTTCATCATCTGTTGGTATTGGTGGCTCCTCATACCGATCGTGGGCCTGTCGCTCGTCGTGTATCAGACCTGGCACCGAGGTATGTTGAGACAACTCCTCGGGATAAAAAACGACGACATCGGAGGTGAGACAGATGAGTGAGCGCTCCGACACCCTTACCGATGGCCTCCGATGGGGAAGTCGGCTCGCTGTAGTGGGTATTTTGATCGCAGCGCTGTCCCTGGCAATCTCTGCCGTCGGTATCGGTTCGGCTAATCCGCTGTACTGGGCTGGTGTATTCCTCTCGATCATCGCAGTTACCGGGGCCGCAATTCGTGGAGCGCGCACGACCGACACTGATGGTGACGGCGTCCCCGACTCTGAAGAAGGGACGACCGATACTGACGGCGATGGTACCCCCGACTCAGAAGAGGAGTACTCGGTTGTCCGCCACGCTGGGGGGGTGATCTCGGCGATGGTCGGTGTATTCGTTATCGGATTCGGCGTCGAGAACGGGAATCTCTTGATCATACTGGCCGGTGTCGGTGTACTCATCGTCGGTGTACTCGGGGTGATTTTCGACACTCAGCGAACAGAGTGAACTGGCCGTTCAGTATGCGGAATGCTGTTGGATTGAGACAGAAGCCGCCGCAGAAGCAGTTCTTGAGTAGTAAAGATATAATCGGGGTAACCATCGAGGAGTCAACTGATGAGCAGGTCCCTGTCGAGAGGACGGTGTTCTTGATCGAGTCGTACTTAGCGTCTCGTGGTGGCACCGACTCTCAATTCTTGCCGGACTGTCTTTCGACAGATCGCCAGCCAATCATACACTGACTGGCCAGTATACGAATCGACGCCGTTGTACGATCGGGCATCGCTCCCCGCACTGGAATCGGACATTCGGATCGTCGCACAAACGTGGTTCAGACACGACGACCATACCTCCATTGAGCAGTTCGTCTGTTCACTCCCGCTGGCGTATTTCAAATTCAGCACACACGATCACTATGCAGGGTCGACCAGCTACGGGATGGATACCCTCTTTCGGCTGTTCGTGCTAAAAGAATACTACGGATGGGACCACGAAACCGCGCTCGTCGAGTACCTCAACCGCCATCCTTTGCTCTGCGATCAGTTAGGGTTAGAGACGGTCCCCGGGTCAGTCGACGTTGTGGCGGAGTTGGAACAATCGGTTCACTGCAGATCTTCGCGAAACCGTCGAGACAGCCGGTCGGACAATTCTCATTAAAGCCCAAAATGCGGGTGTTTCGGTTCCACGCGATCCTCAGCGGAAGCTCCGGTACCGCGATAGCGACAATGTAGATCCGAGACCGGACGAGCAAAGTATTCTGGAACAGGCGGCGAGGATTACAGACCACGTTAGCCGCGTTGTCTTCCCGGCATTCTCGCTGGCCCGAGGTGAGGGCTGTGAGATTCACGAGAACGCCTACTGGGGATTACAGACGTATCTGGGGCTTCGCGAGAATCTGGCTGCCAACGAGGGTGCTCGCAGCTTCGTCTACGAATCAAACCGAGATCGGACACCGTTGGGCCACGCCCATCGCGACCACATCCGTAAGCTCTCCATCGAGAAGATTCGCGAGATGTACCGACAGGCCGTCGACAGGCTCTTGAACGAGGTAGCGGAGACAGAGCAGTTCTTCCGGGCCGGAATCGTCGCTATTGATATCACAGAAGCGGACCCGTTCACAGGCGATCGGACCGGCCTCGAGGACGAGATCATCGGGACGAAAGAGAACACTGACGAGTACGCCTACCACTGGGCGACAGTCCAGTTGGTCGGCAATGCGGTGCCACTCGTGCTCGATGCTCGTCCGGTACGGAAAGGCGAATCACGCAAAGCAATCGTCGAGGACTTGCTGGATTCAGCTGAGAACCTCGTCCACGTCGATAATGTGCTGATGGACCGGGAGTTCGATAGCCAGCACGTTTTGGAGATGCTCAGCCAGCGTGGACTCTCGTACGTCGTCCCAAAGCGGATGCAGACCAGCGAGAAAGCCCAAGCGAAGCGGTTAATCCAGCGCGACCAAGATCGGTACGAGACCGACCGGAAGCTCCACCTCGGAAAGAACGAGTGGCACGAGACGACGTTGATCTATCGACGGGAAGAGGACGCAGAGCATGATGACCATCGACAGTATTCGGTGTTTATGTCGAATCGGGGGAGCGGGCACCTTACAGAGTACGGCTACAGGTGGGAAATCGAGAGCGGGTACAGGTCAATCAAGCGGTTCATGGCCGCGACGACGTCGAAGCATTTCGGGCTTCGGTTCTTCTACTTCGCGTTCGCGTGTCTCCTGTACTCAATTTGGCGAGCGGTGGACCTACTCGTACAGGTCGAGTTGACCGGTGAATACGAACATGCGCCGATGGTGACCGCCGACAACACGCTCACGCTGTTGAAGAAACAGACGGGAATCGGATAGACACCCCTCCAACGCGGTCGGTCGCCTTACTCAATAGCGGCAGCGCTGCGCAGTCCCGTGCTCAAGAGCAGCATCGGTTGGACTTCTGAGGAGAATCAACGGTTGGCGCAGTGTCCGAGGTCGATCGTCATCTGCAATTCGCCCGAAACCACGCATGCTGACCCCGCTAAACCCGCTGTAGTCTCAACTCCCCGCGATCTCGCTTTGGTATAGCCATATACAGTTTATAAACTGGATTTCTCGACCATTAGCACCTCTACTACTGGAATTGGATACTTTGGGCGAATATACGTTTGGACATGATTACTTCAATAATCACGACCACTTTGAGGTACCCCGACGCAGTCGGGGAAGTACGAATGCTGCAACTGCCTCATATCACCGTTTCCCCCAGGGAGAGCCGTCAAGAACAGGGTCCGAGATTACTCTGGGTCTCTTCAGCCGAGCTCGCGTAGGCGGTGAGGATAGCCCTCGTGATAGACCAGGGGCCTGGTGTCGATTTATTTCTCCACACGTCCGCTGCTGTTAGAAGAGATATTTAGGGTAAATCCGAATCACATATAATGTTTTTATAGTAGTGGACCGTGATACGGCATATGAACCGTGAGGCGGATACTGAGAATTCACCCGGGGCAGCAATTTCGCTTTCAATACCCCCGCAAGACCCGACGTTATTCAAACACAAGGCGACGAGCGACGTCCTCCTATTTTTAACAAACCACCGATTCAGTAACTTCTCACTGCGAGAGCTCGCAACACAGATCGGTCACCCACACCAGTCCGTCCGACGGGCAGTGAACGTTCTCAGCGCGAACGACTTGCTCGTCGAATCTCCCGAAAGCAACCAAAGACTCGTCCGAATCAATAGACAGCGCCTGTCTATCCCAGATGATCCACTCCTCCGTATTCCCCAATCGGAGTATCACCAACCAGTCAAAGCTGCGGTCACGGAGCTCCGCGAGAACATCAACGACGTCGTTGGCATCATCCTGTATGGGAGTGTGGCTCGAGGCGAGGCTGACCGACGGAGTGATATAGACCTCTGGGTGCTAACCCGTACAGGGCGCGCCGAAAGCCAACGCGAAGCGAACGCCATAGCCCGTGACCTCGAAGACACGAAGTTCGATGGTAACCGATACGCCTACGATATCGACGTCGAGGCTGTCCAGGCAATCCCGGCGTACACCGAGGATATTCGGGAAATCGTTGTTTCAGGAATTCCGGTCTACAAGACGAACGACTTCGAAACCGTCGAAAACCTCCTCCTGGAGGCAGGAGACGACGATGAGTAACGGCTCAGACCCGGATGCCGTACTCGAAGCACTCGACCGCGCACAGGATGCCTTCGAGAGGGTTGGACGCGGCCGACCAACCTTCGAAGATGGGATTAGTTCTGATGAAGACTGGAAGACACAGCTGACGAAAGCGTGTCGCCTTCTTGAAGTCGTTGACACCCTCCAAGCACAGGACGGGTACTACACGGCCGTCATCGAGGTCTGTTTCGGCGGTATCGAACGGTCAATTGAGGCGTACGCGCTCGCAATGACGAAGGATACGCTTCAGGACTTTCAGGACCACCAGTTCAGCTACGAGCGCGCCCACCAGATCGGGCTATTTGAGCGGGAGACCGCAAAGGCGATGAAGGACCTCTACAGCGAGAACCGGACAGAGAGTTATTACGGCGGTGGGCGTCCAACTGAAGAACAAGCGGAAGCAATGACCGACCTCGCCAATGCTGTCCATCAGTTCGCAGTGAGCCAGATACGGGAAGGCGGCGTCTGTCTGTGTGACTGACTGCGTTCAACACTTCACAAGACTATGGACCATGATTGTCCCTGAAAATGCCGACTTGGACCTCGCTTTCGAGAATCTCGACGAACGCGTCTTCCGCGAATACGCTCAGGATTTCGCCGGATGACCGTGGACTCAAGCAGAACACCGTCCAAACCAATTATCGCTATATCTCTGTGTGGTGTGGCTGGTGTGTCAACGAGAGGTATCTTGAAGTCCAGTACGCGCACCGGGCAAGTGCGATGGCGCGCTGCCTGAAGACGACGGCCCCAAGCCCGGTGATCAGCAGGCCTAGACGTCCAAACAGCGCCACGCTCTCACCCGACCACTTCGACGAAATGATCTGCGACGCCATCGAGACATCTACTACACTCCCGGAGTTCTAACCCCTCAACAAGCAGCGAGCGCTCTACGCGGCGCTGGAGATGGCTCGTAACCGGGTTCTGCTGTAACTCGGGGTCTATGGGAAGGTTCCTCCTTGACAACGGAAGTATGACTTCGACTCGAAAACTGCGACTGCAGTCGGATACCGCATTATCTTACCCAGTTATTTCGCTGCTCCTAATTTTGAGAATTTGATGGGCCCGAAATCGGAATTGTGGACGGTATTTCTGGTGATTACTTTGAGGGCTGGAAGACCTGAAGTGCAGCCAATCTTGGTAAAAACGCATTCTACCTTGCCCAATGTTTACTTATTACCATCCCGAATTATTAGGTATGAATAGACGCTCCCTGATAACCGGATGCCCCGCTATGATTGCTACCTTAGCAGGTTGCGTCAACAAAATTGGGAACTCATCCAATGATAGAGCAACCGAAGAAAGTGAATCAAGTTGTAATGATCTTCCAAGTGAGCACCTTCATCTAAGACTCAGAAATCACACTAGCTCTCTTGTTGATATAAACACATTAGTAACGGGAGAGGATGGTGAGGAAGACACTGTCTAGTTTAGAACCTCGTCAGCTGGCGTTCGATCATCGAGCGATTGGTGCGGTCTGAGACGGTTATAATAATGCGCAAATAGCGCAAGCCACTGGCGAACGCTCCGCCGACTGCCCACCCACGAATTGTGGAAACGGTCGAGCCGCATTTTAAGCGTGTGAAACCATTTTTCAATGAGGTTTCGGTCGGTATAGTCAACCCGACCGTTTAACCCTAATCGTGCAATTGCAGTCCGATAGCCGAACTGATCGACGAGAAGCGTTGCGTTCGAGAGATCGTGTTTCTCCGCCAGTCCAGACAGGAACGCAGCCGCCGGATCCGTGCCATGGCGTCCGAACAATGCAACGTCAAGAATGAGTTTTGTGTCGGTGTCTATTGCAGCGTACAACCAAGACCACTCGCCGTTAATTTTGACAGCAGTCTCGTCGACCGCGACCCGCTTCGGCTGCGCCTCAGGCGGGCCGGGTGCGCTGTCAGACAGCCGATGCACCCATTGCCAAACTGCTTGATGAGAGCGTTCAACGCCTAATTCCGCGAGAATCGTTGTTGTCTCTCTGAGAGAACAACCGGTCGCGTGAAGCCGGACAGCAAACGCCCTGACGGGCGTTGCTGTCCGCTCACGCTCCCAAGTTTCTTCTAAATCCGCCGCAAAGCACTCGCTGAGCAGGTCTGCGAGCATTTGAACCAACTAACTCAACGACCTGCTCGCTTCTCAAACTGGCTTAACTAGACAGTGCCACGAAAAGAGTCACGTAAGCCGTATGAGACGACGAGTCTCAACCTCTGTATCCACCAGTTATCGTATCTGATACGGCGATTGAGGTGTACAAAGAGTATAGTTCTAATAATCAAAAATGTTGTGGTGAATACTCCAAAGTGGAAACCATGTGGCTACTCAAAAGCTATTGTGTCGTAGCGCAAGGTGAATGAGTCCAATCACACTACTGAGTGCCGTCGACCCAGTATGGGTGGCGTTCCTATCTCCGGAAGTCGCGAGTCGTATGCAGTTCGGATGGACGATCTCCGTTCACATCATCTTCGCGTCCCTTTCGATCGGGCTCGCACCGTTTATTATCTACTTCACCTGGAAAGACGTGCGGACGAACGAGCAGCGATATGCGCGATTGCGCTCGTTCTGGGTGAAGGTTTTCGCCGTCGGCTTCGTGATGGGTACAGTCACCGGGATTCCGATGAGCTTCCAGTTCGGCACAAACTTCCCACAGTTCGCCGAGGTGGCGGGTGAACTGATCGGCGGCCCGCTGGCCTTCGAAGCGAAGATGGCGTTCTTCTTAGAGGCCGTCTTCCTCGGCGTGTTGCTGTACGGCCGTGACCGCGTCGGGGACCGAACATACGTCATCTCTTCAATACTTGTCGGCTTCGGCGCCTGGCTGTCGGGGTTCTGGATCCTGATCGTCAACGCTTGGATGCAGACCCCACGGGGCTACGAGATGGTCACCCGCAACGGGATGGAAGTCGCCAAACTAACCGATCCGTTCGCCGCGTTCCTCACCCCGCGAATGCCCTGGATGTACGTCCATATGATGAACGCATCGGTAATCGCGGTCGCACTGCTGGTCGCAGGCGTCTCGGCGTACATCGTCTGGAAAAAGCCCGACACTGAAGCCTGGAACACCGCACTCAAGCTGGCTGTCGTACTCTTGATAATCTCCGCACCGTTCCAAGCGGTCCACGGCGATGCCTACGGCCGCCACGTCGAGGACACCCAGCCACAGAAGTTTGCCGCGATGGAGGCCCACTACGAGACGGGGCAGGCCGACCTACACCTGCTCGCGTTTCCAAAGTCACCTGAAGCACTTACCGACCCGCGAGCCGAGAACCTCGTCACCGTGAGTCTTCCCGCAGTCGGATCGTTCCTCGCCAGTGGCGGGGACTTCGACGCCGAGGTCATCGGACTGAACGAGTACGAGGAGAACCCCCCAGTAGCACTCGTGTTCTGGTCGTTCCGCTTCATGGTCGGACTCGGGTTCCTGTTCATAGGACTCGCGTTCTGGGGCGGATTCCTCACGTACCGAGGCCGGTTGGCCGACAGCACACGCTACCTGAAAGCGATGATCGCTGCATCGCCGTTCGGCTACGCTGCGTTGCTCACCGGCTGGTACGTCACGGAGATCGGCCGGCAGCCGTGGGTCATTCAGGGCGAGCTCAAGACGAGCGATGCGGTGTCATCGACGCTCACCGGGGCCGAGGCGACACTAACCCTGGTCGGGTTCGTCGTTCTCTACGTCGGGTTGATGCTGACTGCGCTGTACATCCTGAAGTGGCTGGTCCGGGAAGAACTCCGATCACTCGGCGTCCAAGAGTCGAGTAGCGGCCGCTGGCACGGCCCGATTCCGTGGGTGAGTAGCGATGACTGACCCGCTATTGCCCGTCGACGCGTACCTCGTCGAATCGCTGCCCGAGATATGGTTCGGCGCCGTGCTGTTCGCGTTGGGGATGTACGTCGTCCTCGACGGGTTCGACTTCGGTATCGGGATGCTATACGCGACCCGGACGGACGAACGCGAGCGGGAGACGTTCCTGGCGGCGTTCGGACCGGTTTGGGATGCGAACGAGGTGTGGGTCGTCGCCTTCGGGACGATGCTGCTAGCGGCGTTCCCGCGCGTGTACTCGCGCCTGCTGGCGGACAACTATCTGCTCGCGCTCGGGTTCGTCGTCGCGTTGGTGTTCCGCGGCCTCGGTCCGGAACTCCGCGAGCAGCGCGACGACGAGCGCTGGAAGCGCTACACCGACTTCGCATTCATCGGCGGGAGCGTGTTCGCGCCGCTCCTGTTGGGGATGCTCGCGGGTCGTTGGCTGTTCGGCGGGGCGACGCTACCAGTGGCGTTGACTGGCGTCAGCCTGGTCGCCGTCTCGATAGTCACGGGGGCGGCGTTCCTCGCAGCCAAGACCGAGCCCGGTCTGGCATCGGAACTGCGAGCGTACGGCATCGGTGCGACACTAGCGTACCTTGGCGGTGTGGTCGTGCTGCTGGGAACTGTCGTCCTGACCGATGCGGGCGGCGCTGCCGACGCGGTGCTCTCGCTGCCCGTCGCTGCAGTCGTCACTCTCTCGGTCGCCGTCGGGCTGGGCGGGAGCGTACTGGCCAGACGCGG
Organism: Haloarchaeobius sp. FL176; assembly: GCF_024609245.1. Taxonomy (GTDB): domain Archaea; phylum Halobacteriota; class Halobacteria; order Halobacteriales; family Natrialbaceae; genus Haloarchaeobius. The sequence goes on along the minus strand of NZ_JANJYH010000008.1, from coordinate 135,962 downwards.
CCGGTACCGAGCCTGGCTCGCGAGCGCGCTGGCGCTGCCCACACTGTTGACGATCTTAGTCGCAGTTCTGCTGTACCCGACGATTTATCCGCCGACCGGGCTATTGGTTAGAGAAGCGGTCGTGTCGCCACTAGCGCTGAATCTCGTGACGGTCCTCGGGTTTCCGGTCCTACTGCTGGTACTGTGGTACTTCAAGTTCCTCTACGGCGTGTTTAGCGGCCCAATCGAGGGTGAGGGCTACGGGGGATAACCCCACCCACCTCTCGTCGTCCCGTTCTCCGCTCAGTACTGGGACTCTCCGATCGGGGATGTTAGAGTGATCGGTCGAGATTGTGAGCAAGGCAGGCGATAGTGAGTTCTCGAAACTGTTTCCACCAGAGCCGTGACCGGACGAACGCACCGTACTTGCGTTTGAGTCGTGCTTTCGTGTCGTCGTTACGTGTACGTCGATAATCGCGTTCGACCTCGTGTCCACCAGAAGTGTCATCTTCAACTGCTGAATAGTTAGCTTCGTTCGCTTCGTGTAGTGTTTCGAGGCGTGACTCCGGTCAAACCCTGAAGCGTTGATCCCAACGATACCGTTAGTCGGGAGAAGCGTGACCGAGAGGGTAAGCAGAACACGCCAGACAGCCATATCGAGTCGATTGAACGCTTTGCACAACGTTGAGGGTGACGGGAGTTCGTCCAAGTTGATGGCGTTCCGAATGCGGGGAATCTCGATGAGTTCGTCGAGGAGCGTCCGATACGTCGTGTTCTTCCGAACTTTGAGACAAAGTAGAACGATGTGCTGGTGGAGTGTGTAGCGTCGTTTTGAGAACTTCGAGGAGTAGCGGGCGACAGCTCGTTGAGCCAAGTGAAATGCCTGCTCGACAAACCGGAGTAACCGCGACTTCGGGAGGGCCTGCATCTGGTCACACTATCAGGCGGACGTGTAACCCTCTGAGGATTTCAACAGAACCGGTGATCCCAAAGAGATCAGGGTGGATCAACTGTTTAGTTGGTGTGCAAAATGTGTACCAAAAATTTATTTAGAGATTGTAACCTGAAGTGCATTTATGCGTGCTCTCCAAAAGTCCCTGAACACACCGACACTCTCCGAGTCGAGTATCGTTCTGATTGGTCTCCTCCTGACGATCGTTGGCCTTACATTCGGAGATACGGCCGGCATTACGTCGCTGCTTGCCGCAGTAGGGATTGGACTCGTGATTGCTGGAACAGTCTACATCGCTGTCGAGGCATCCGAAGTCGTCCGCCTCTCGCTGGCCTTTATTGCACTCGTTGCAATCCCACTGCTTGCCTATGGCGGTATTGTTCAATGGATTGGCGGACTCATGATTGGGACTGTCGTCGGTGGTGCGCTGTACAGTCGGGTTTCGAAATAAGCGAGCGGCCCCCTCTCTGTGCTAACCGATTGGTATAACCGAATTTTTGGTCATTTCAATGTAACATTTGTATTGAGCAGTTGGACGGATACTTGACCGTCCCGTGGTCGGCCTCTCGTCGTGGCCCGGACACGTGAGTCCCGCTGTACTGTCTTCCGCCATATCGCCCAGCTATCCTACGTTGACTGGCCAACGTACGCGACTACCCCGCTGTTTGAGCTCATCCCTTCCCGCGCTGGAATCGGACATTCGCTCGTCGCAGAAGCGTGGTTCAACCAGGACGAACACGAGCCCGTCGAATCATTCGTCCACGCAGTGCCGCTCGAATACGTCCAATTCGATGCCCACGACCGATACGCAGGCTCGACGAGATATGAGATGGAGACGCTGTTTCGCCTGTTTCTGCTGAAAGAACTCTATGGCTGGGACCACGAGACTGCCCTCGTCGAATACCTCACCCAGTACCCCGACCTCTGTGATCGATTGGGTTTGGAGTCGGTGCCGAACCAATCAACCCTGTGGCGCAGCTGGCACCATCGGTTTACGACCGATCTCCAGAACACCGTCGAGACCGCAACGCGAACCATCCTCATCAAAGCCCAGAATGCGGGTGTTTCAGTCCCGCGCGAGCCAGACCGACAGAGCCGAAGATACGATAACGAGAATACAGAATCGGATCCTGATGACCAGACCGTCTTAGAGCAGGCCGAGACCGTTACTGAGCAAGTGAGTCGCGTCGCCTTCCCGGCGTCTCACTGGACCGAGGTGAGGGCTGTGAGATCCACGAGAACGCGTATTGGGATCTCCAGACCGATCTCGGACTTCGCGAGAACCTTGCCGTCAACGAAGGGGCTCGCAGTTTCATCCACGAATCCGATCGGGAGCGGACACCACTCGGCCACGCCCATCGGGAGCACGTACGCACCCTCTCAATACGTCCAAATGTTGGTCTCATGATGGTAGTGTCACCTCGTAGTCAGCCGCCAGCTCCTCGAACTCGTCCCACTCCGGGAGCCGGTCGTCGTCGATCTCGCCGTGCGTCTCGAGGTAGCCGAGCAAGGCGTCGATATCATCTTCGAGGCCATAGTTTGTCGCCTGCTCTCGGAGGCCTTCCTCGTCGACGTCGACGTGGCTGAGTAGAAGGAGACAGTACGAGCGGTGGCGGCTGCCGTCGTCGATCAACAGCGTGTGACAACACAGCTCAGCCGGCGAGACGGCGTCGAGCTCCTCGGAGTAGAAGTAGTAGCGGTGTCCGGTGAGCAGGAACTGGAGGTCGAAGGCCGCGAATCGAGCGAGGCCGGTTTCGTGGAACGCCTCCGCGTCGATCTCCGTCTCGGTCTGGGCGAGGAATTCGTCGTAGTCCTCCCAGAGAATCGTGCCCTTCGGGGCAACAGCTTCGAGGCGTTGGCGATGCAGATGGTGTGCGAGTTCCCGGGCGAACTCGTGGAGGCGGTCGAAATCGGCGTTGAAGTCATAGCGGCTGTCGTCCGTCCCGACGAGACCACGGTCGCGAAACCGCTTGAGGACGCGGTTGACCGTGTTGCGATAGTTGTCGCTCCGGGCGGCGATCTCGGAGACAGTTCGTGGCTGGTCGAGGTAGTACAGCACCTCGAGTGCCTTCCCGGTCAGCAGCTCGGGGAACTCGATGTGGGAGTGCTGGCGGACGAGGTCCCGATAGCGTTCGACGGCGCGAGCATCCGATGGGACAACTCGTTTTCGCCGGCCATCGCGTTCCGTGTAGACGAGTCCCTTTTCGTCGAGGTCGCCGACGGCACGAGAGAGATAGCTCTCGCTGTGGTCGAGCTTCGTTGCCAGCTCGGAGATCGTGTCGCCGCGGTCGACCGTGGCGAGGACCTCGAGTTCGATGCGCCGGAGCACGGTGTAACATAGTACGAAACTACTGTATAAAGAAGTTTCGAGCAGTGTTACAGTCAATAGGCGCGAGAACCGTCTCCATTGTCTTAAGGTACAGATCCGGCCCGTGCATATCGGTCGAGTTACCGGTGACGACTTGCAGGTCCCTTCGCTACACTCTCACTCACAGCGGTGCCTTTCCCTACATCGTCGGGATCAACACGTAGACGGGATTCGCAGTCTGGAGAAACTGCAGCAGGTACTGGAGGCGATTGAGATGTGGATTCTGGCATAGACCACTAGAAAACCGCTCCGCCTCACCTTTCAATCCTTATCTGAACACCGCCGACACCGGCACCCGAATCGAGACAGTGCTGCGGCGGGAGCGTGATTCTTTGGGAGGTGAGGAATTCGACGGGCAGCGACCCGTGGGACACCGCTGGACTGTTCCCCGGAATGGCTGCCACGCCGCGGCCTCACCGATAGGCGGCTTCGATGGCGTTCGTCAGGACGCCGGGTTTCCGGTAGTGTTTGCTTACCGACGGTACGTCTTCGTCGAGATCCAGCAGGTCGTAGACCGCCACCATCGCCGACCGAACGGAGTACTCGACGGTGAACACTACGTCCCTGTCGACCTCCGAATACTGGCCCAGGAAGGCCAGGTTGTTCGAACCGTCGGGGACGACCGCCGGTCGGTCGCCGGGTTCGCGCGGCTGGAAATGCGCCGTGATGAACGGCATCATCGCGGGGATGCAGTTCACGCCCTCCAGCAGCTCCGGCAGTCGGTCCTCATACTCCAGGTGGTAACACAGCTCCTGGAGGATCTCCCGGCCGGTACACTCCGACATCGGCTTCTCGACGTAGTTCCCTTCACGGTCGGGGAACAGCCCGTAGCCCCAGAAGATCTTCACGTCGTCCGGCTGGTTCGCGAAGTGGGGCTGGGCAGCGACGACGGTCGACAGCAGCCAGTTCGACCCGAGGTAGGTCACGAGCCCGTTGCCGGGCTCTTCGTCGGTGAACTCCACGATGTGGTCGAACAGGTCGGTGTTGTGCAGCGTGACGGTGAACGACTCCCACTTCGTCTCGGTGACGTTGTCGGCGAACACGGACGGGTTCCCGAACTGTGGGTTCCCGTCTGCGATGGACTTCCATAGCTCCCAGGACGCGCCGGTCTCGTTCAGCTCGGGGGCTTCGTCCATCGCACCGAGCGAGCTCCCGTCGGTCATCGAGCCGTTCGTCACGAACACCAGGTCCGACGGCTCGACCGGAATCGTCTCCGTCCCGCTGTCGGTCTCACAGTGGATCTGCGTGACCGTCCGGCCAGCCCGGGAGGTGACGATATCCATGTCGACCACCTCGTGACCGTACTCGAAGGAGACACCGCGGTCCTCAAGCCAGCGTCGCAGCGGGAGTATCATCGAGTCGTACTGGTTGTACCTGGTCCGGTCGACCCCCTCCATAGTGTGCAGTCTGGGGAACTCGTGAAGGAACCGGTACATGTACCGGCGGACTTCGGCGACGCTGTGCCAGGGCTGGAACGCGAAGATCGTCGCCCAGACGTACCAGAAGTTCGTCTCGAAGAAGTCGTCGGCGAACCACTCCTCGATCCGTGCATCGCCGAGTCGCTCTTCGGGAGTCAACAGCAGCTTGACAATCGAACGGCGGTGGCGTCCGGTGAGTCCGTAGTTCGAGGCGTCGATCCGCGTCGAACCGTCCATCAGACGCGTCTCGGCGCAAGACTCGTGAACCTCGTTGAACTCGTCCATCTCCGCTTTGACCGACCGCGAGGGATCTTCGAGCGACGGAATCGTGCGGAACAGATCCCACGTACACTCGTAGGTGGGGAAGTTGAACATCCTGCCCCCACGGATGACGTATCCCTCGTCGGGGTCGCCTGCGCCGTCCATCGCCCCGCCAACCACATCCAGTTTCTCGTAGATATGGATGTTCTCGCCGGGCATGTTCCCGTCTCTGACGAGGAAGGCTGCGCCGGCCAGTGATGCGATACCACCGCCGGTGAAGTGCGCTTCGCGATCGGTGACGTGTGGTTGCTGGTGAATGGTCATTGGGATTCCCTCCGTTCGAATCGGGTCACCGTGTGGTCTGTCGTCCGTTACATGTAGGAGTACGATGGTGCCGGCGGTAACGCTTTGCAGGATAGTTCCCGCCATTTATAAGCAGGGGCGAATCAGCGGGGGATTCAGGCATCGACGAGCAGAAACCTGCTGCCGTCGACAGTCCCGTGACAGGGACTACTCCGTACTCGCAATCGTCTCGGCGACGAGTTGCTCGTGCCCGCGTCGAAGGCGTTCGGAGAGCGCGGACGTGGTCGTGTCGAGTTCGTTCGCGAGCGTGGCGAGGTCCGTCTTTCGTGGCACCTCGAAGTAGCCCGTGCGATAGGCGACACGCAGTGCCTCCCGCTGGGGTTCGGTCAGGCCGTAGCTCTCGGCACCGCCCTCGGCCTCAAAGAGCCGACGCGGGTTGAACTCGATGCCACTGTTGCGGCAGGTGTCACTGAACGCTTTGAGTGCGCTTCGATCTGCAAACTGCGCGGTGACCTGCCACCCGTGCGCGGTCACGAGCGCACCGCTTGGATACGTCTGGCGGTCGACCAGTTCGCCGTAGATTCCGACGTGTGCCGTATCCAAGACGACCCGGTAGCGAGACTCGACGAGCGTCGACTCGAGGGCGACGAAGTCCACGACCGAGTCCGCCTCGCTCAGGGCCGCTTCGACGTCGTCCGGGTCGACACCGGTCGTGGAGAACACTAACGCCGGCTCTCCGTCCGTCCCCAGCACGGTGTTGTCGACTGTCAGTATCGTATCGACCGTCGCCGCAACGCCACAGAGCGGGAGCGCTGCCGATTCCAGCTCGAACTCACAGATGACTCCCATACTGGGCTGTCCCAGCAGGGCACTGTAATACTGTGGATGTGCTGTCATTGGAGTGCCGAACTGTCCCAAACGGCCCGATACAATCCTTGTGATGGATGGCATCGGGCGCCGGTACTGCGTGGTATTGTATCGGTGGCCCGAGCCTGTCTCAGCAATAATTTCTGGCACTAACGCCGAACTCCGCCACAGAGTATCGGTGTCTTTATTTCAATAATGAGTACTATGGTTCGTAATAGGATGGGCCTCGGGACCAAGTTTCCTGTCAACAGCAGACGAGTGGCAGATGAACTCAAATCAATCGGTCCACTCCGTCTTCATCATCTAAGATGACTACTCGAAACTCTCCGACGAAGCGAGCAGCGCTCGTCGGTGGCGTCGTAGGGATATGTATCGGCCTGGTCTCGCATTTCCTGTTGCTGGAGTATTCTGTCGTCTCTGTTACAATCTGTCTCCTGTACGCTGTCGGAATTACGCTCATGGTCGACTATTTCAGGATCCTCCGACAGACGCCCCACGATGGCGGGAGCTGGTGGACGATTGCCTTCGGTGCCACCACCGGACTGGTTCTGCTGGTTATACAGCTGGTCTACCGCCCGGTCGTTACTGACAAGATTGCAGTACAGCGGGGGCCAGACCTTCCGGAAGGAGTGACAACCGTTCCACTCGACCTGATCCTTGTTCTGTGGCTTCTCGTGTTCGGTGTCGCGTTAGTCTCACTGACGTACGGGCTCGGAATGGCAGTAACGGACCTGTCCGAAAGCTAATACTCTCTGCTCTCGTCATCCGTCGCGACCGTTGATTCGACAGCGGTGTCGGGGCATGGAATGACCGCCATCATTGGAGCCAACGGGGACGGGTTTTCGAGCGATTTTCAGGCAGGTTCGGCTTACGTGTTCGGGACAGGCCAGCGACCGCCTGTGACAAGCACTCCGACAGAGGGTGAGGACCCGACCGATGGTGAGCCAGACGAAGATACTGGTCGGAGCATTCCCGGCTTTAGCCTCGGAAGTGCACTGGCAGGACTGGCCGGAGCGGGCTATCTTCGCTGGCGCGACGGTCAGTAACGCACGGCTGGATTTTACACATCTCTGACATGTTTCGATTTTCAGTCGAGTCCTCTTTTCGAGGCGTAGAACTGGTGCGTGAGACTCCTTATTCAGTTTCTACGACGGGTGAGTTCGCATTAGTAGTGGAGTCGGCGGGAACGATCCACAGCGGTTCGGACGAGTCCAGAACGCGATCGAGATGGGCCGATTCGAGATCGAACGCGCTGATGGTTTTCTTATCGGGTGCGAATTCGGGTGTCTTGACTGGGAACACAATCGTTTCGGATCCAACACAGAGGCCTGCTTCGTCTGGTTCAGTATCCGTACTTCACCGCACCCGACCTCGTGGAGTATCTCGATGTCTCACACCGGACTGCCTACAAGGTCGTCGACACTCTCGAAGCGGATGGCCTCGTCGAGGAGTAACCGGCAAGCAGCGCGGGAGGGAGTACAAGGCGGTCGATATCTTCGATGTCCTCGAAGAGCGGATTACCGAACGCACCGCATCGAGGGCTCAGTCGTCGACGGACGAGGCATCGATCAGGAGTTCTTCGTCGCCGACAGTGGCCTTCGGCTCCAGCAGTCGCGTCCGGTCGAACTCTGCGAGCTCCTCGCCCGCCGCGACCCGCGACGGCCAGTCGGGGTTCGCGAGAGCACTCGTCCCGAGGGTCAAGAGGTCTGCCCCATCGTCGAGCACCTGGCGCGCTGCCTCGGGCGTTCCCAGGCTCCCGTTGGCGATGACGACCGTATCGTCGACCACGTACTCGACGGCCGCTTCTGCAAGCGACGGTCCATCCTCCCCGAACGTCGGCTCCGTGGCGTATCGTTCGGTCGTGTGGATGTAGTCCGCCCCGGCACTCGAGAGCGCCTCGAAGAACACGGCCGCTGCCGCTTCGCCCTCGGGCCACACGTAGCCATAGTCGGTTACCATCGACTGCGATACCCGGACGCCCACGACGAAGTCGTCGGGCACGGCCGCAGCGACTGCCTCGACGACTTCGGCAGGATACCGGACGCGTGCCTCCGGCGCACCCCCGTACTCGTCGTCACGCTGGTTCATCTTGTCCGAGAGGAACTCGTTGAGCAAGTAGCCGTTCGCAGCGTGCAGTTCCACACCGTCGAAGCCGGCCTCGTGAGCGTTCATCGCCGACGCGACGAACCCCTCGCGCGCGGTCTCGAGGTCTTCCTTGGTGGCTTTCTTCGGCCTGGGATACGGACCGTCGCCACCGTAGGCTTCGTTCTTCTCGCCGTCCGGCTGGACTGCCGACGGCGCGATGGTTTCCTGGTCCGCATCCTGCGGAATCCCCTGGTTCTGCGCACCGCTGTGCATCAGTTGCGCGAAGATCGCCCCGCCGGCGTCGTGTACGGCGTCGGTGACCTGTGTCCACGCCTCGACGTGGTCGTCGGTGACGAGGCCGGGCTGTTTCCGGTAGCCCTTGCTGTAGACGTTGTCGGTGTAGGTGCCTTCCGTCACGAGAAACGAGAACCCGCCCTCGGCGAACTTCGCGTAGTACTGGGCCATCCTGTCGGTCGCGCACCCGTCAGCCGTCGCGCTCACCCTCGTCATCGGGGCCAGGCCAACACGGTTATCGAGCGTCAGGTCGCCAAGCGACGTCGAGTCGAACAGCATATTGCGAGGGACTTGGAGCCCAGCCCGAATAATCGCTCGGGTTTGGATACCCGAGAGAGCTGCCGAGCCCAGCAGTGGCCAGTGCGTGCGTTCGTCGACGCCGTCGAGCGACTGATTCGTCTGTGGGGACTGGGGCTTGCCGTCGACGAACGCCGACTAGACCGGGGGCCGATGGGGCGACGACGAGACCGAACACGGACGCACTGGCGAGCCGAGCTGGGTCGCCAAACACGACCGCGCCCTTCGAGACGGGTACCGGCGCCGAGAATTCGCCCGAGACGAAATCTTTGTCGACACGGCCCCTCTTCGTTGTTCTACCGGTGTCGAGCTCGTGTTTTCGGCCAACGGCAGGAAGCGCGCTCGAAGGACCCGGTCAACTGAATCCGTCGACCCCGAGTCCAGTTCGATGGTGCAGTGGCCTTCTCTCTCAGAAACACCGACTGGGCTTTTAAGTCCATGCCAGGAAACGTAGGTATCAGAGTACGACCGACACGTCTCATCATGGAAACCATGGCCTCGCAACGAGTGCAAAGGTAACCCCTATACAGAATTAACATAATGATGATATCTTTCACGCTTGTAGCCTCGCTCGCACTCGATGGTGTCGCTATCGTGCTGCTAGCGTTGGTGACGTGGCGCGCAGTTACGAAGCGAGATCGCCCGAATGCGACCGCCTTCGCCGCTATCTCCGGGGGCCTACTACTGTGGGCAGTCCTGTCGTTCGTTTCCGAATTCCCGGACTCGTGGCCCGTCAGCGGAGGACTAGCTGGGGTTGCACAGATTCTCCCGATCGTCTTCATTCCTGCACTCTGGCTCGTGTACGTGCTCGGCTACACTGGTCGCGGGACGGACTTGACCCCCGTCAGAATAGGGATGTTCGTTCTGCTCGCACTTCCGTTGGTCGGCTCGGCCGTCGTCATCGCCCTTGGCGGCTCTCTGGAAACCGTAGAACGTTCGCTTGCCTCGCTCATCGGAACCGAACTACTCCTGCTGTTCATCGTGTACGTGTACGCAGCGGTGCTCTTTCTCAGATACACCTGGAATCACGACCGAGTCTCGAAGACGCAACTCGGCGCGCAGCTCGGTGCCATCTCGGCACCGTACGTCGTCGGTCTGTGGATCGACGGGAATCAGATCGTCGACGGGGTAACCGGTGGGCTGTTGCTGTCAGGGCTGTTGTTGGGGGTTTCGCTTCGACGATACCCGGTGTTGATCGGGTTTCCGAAAGCAGATTACGTGGCTCGCTCCCGCGTCTTCGAAGAGCTACAGGAAGCGGTCTTCGTCGTCGACTGGGATGGCCACATCCTGGATACAAACTCGACGGCAGAGAACCTGTTCGATAGCTCGACGCAGCGGATGATAGGCACATCAATCCGGTCAGTCGTCGAGGGGATGAGCGGAGCAGACCTGTCGACCGGAACGACCGGGACGGTAACGCTTCGAACTTCGAAGGGACGTCGGCGGTTCCAGTACACCGTCTCAGCCGTCGGAGCGGAAGGCGGTGACAGGGACAGCCCACCAGTTGCGAGAACGATTCTCCTTCGGGACATCACGGACGAGCGCACGCGGGAGCAGCGCCTCTCTGTCCTCAACCGCGTCCTGCGACACAACGTCCAGAACAAGTTGGACGTGATCCTTGCGCACTCCGACCGCATCGAGGATGACACCCATCGCACCGCGATTCAGGAGAGTGCCGACGACCTACTTTCGATCAGTCAGAAAGCGCGGGACGCCGAAGCAGTAATGACTGACACCGTCGGGTCCCCATCACGGATCGACCTGGTGACCGTGGTCCGTACTGTGGCGAGGAATACCCGCGATGAACACCCCGAAACCGAGATCTCAGTTTCCGCACCCGAACGCCTTCAGCTCGTCTCTCACCGGACCATCGTGCAGCGTCTCGCGGCGGAGCTCGTCGAAAACGCGATCGTTCACTCGGCTGCTCCCGGCAGGGTCGAAATCGAAGTTGACACTGCCACCGACGGGACTCCGCGGCTTCGAGTCGGCGACAACGGCCCCGGGATCCCGGACCGGGAGCGTGACCTCCTGACCGGAACTGGCGAAACACAACATCGGCACGGACTCGGTGTCGGACTGTGGTTCGTCAACTGGGCGGTCAGCCAACTCGGCGCCGAACTCGAATTCGAGCGCGCAAACTCCGAGGGAACTGTCGTCGTCGTGGAGTTCCACGGGTACGAGCGACAGGACGAGCCCGAACGGTCTATAGACGCCTGAAACTGGTTCGGTGAATAGCGTACTCCCGCTCAAACTCGACAGGTAGCACAGGCCGAACGACTGGGGCTCGACCCCAGGCGGTTCACGGCTACGGGAGACGACTGGCCACCGCCGCGTGGTACTTCACTGACTCTCGCTCGTCTGCCCGAGTTCGGAGAACGACTCGCCCACGCGGAAAGCGATCGGCTCGCTCTCGTCGCCGGACCCGATAACGATAGCGAGCATTTCCGCTTCGGTGTCGTCGATGGATATCTCCCTGCGCGCCCGTGAAACGCCCTCGAGTTCGATGTCGGTGAGCACGATACTCACCTCGTAACTTCCTGTGTTGGTCCAGATGTCGGGGTACGCGACGATGTTACTCTCGCCATCGGATTCCGTGGACGGGGCGGTGAATGCCGTGTCGAGACGGGTATCACCTGCGGGGTCGATAATTTCGATCGACCCGCTGATCTCCCGGTTCAGTTGATTGAGGATGTTGACTTCCTCGAGAACCTGCTCACCGACGAAATCGAGGACCGCCGAGCAACCAGCGGTAGCGGTCAGGAACGTGGTCCCGCCAGCCGCAAGGAGCTGGCGTCTCGTAATCGACCTCTGTTTGCGGGCTTCGTATCGGCTCATATGGCAGTAGCAGTTCATCTGATGCCACACGGAATTGTAAACGTAGGCCGCGTGTGTCAGAATATGAAACAGGTAATAGACACGTCATGAAAATTTGTCGCGGAAACGCCGGCTCTATCCGTTCCAGTACTCACTCTGAAGTGGATAGCAGTGACTCGGTGATGTCGGCGTACACCTGCGTCGTGAGGTTGACGAGGTGGAGACCAATGACGGTGGTGACGATGCCAAGGAGTGAGACCAACAGCGCTTCGGGCACGGTATCGATGACCAGTTGCTCTTCACTGACCGAGACGATTCCAAGTTCGACCGGCCCTGAGGCAGTGAAGTACTGGACGTTGTCGAACCGGTAGGCTGCCGGGGCGATGACGAAACTGAACGAGAGCGCAAACCAGACCACGAGACCGACGAACAGTACGTTGCCAGTAGCGAAAGAGACGAACGCCAGTAGCAGGAGTAGGTAATTGTGTGGATCTGTCGCGACCTGCTTGAGGTACGGGACGACCGGTGTGTCGTTCGGGTTGGTCGGTGTCCAGACGATATCCCGTCCGAGTAACGTCCGGAGGAGTGCGGCCTCGACGACGCCGACGTAGCCGGCGACCGAGAGCACACCCGCGAGGATCGGGACTCCGATCAGTAGTGGCACGAGCGATACGCCCAACGAGAGCAACGTCACGAAAACTATCAGGTAGGCGATGCCGAGTGGGAACCGTACCAGAAGGTAGAGTAAGTTCTTGTACGTCTGCGGGTCGGCAGCAACCCCGAAGATTCGACCGAGTAGCGAACTGCTGGTTCGCCCTGTACTCTGGGCCGTCATCTGCCGGAAGAAGGTTTCAGCGGGGTAAAAAATGGAAGCCAGCGTTTCATCGCCTGAAACACCATCGGAGCCGTCATATCAGATTCAGCCCCATTCGTCAGAATCTGTTCTGTCGTTCCTGGTCTGGGCTCCCCAGCCCATGTCGGCGCTCATCAACTGGAGACGCCTGCCGCCATCGGTCGCCAGAGAGCTTTCGCGTGCGGCATCCCGACCGAAAGTAGGCGTCACAGGCAAAAGACGGGTCGACCTTTTTGCTCCGGGAACGAGAAGCCTCTCGCAGGAACACCGGATGGCAGGCCTCGCAACGACCGCACGACTCGTCGGACCGACAGAGCTCAGAGCCATCTGGCACGCGTTCCGTGGAGACGCGGGACGGTTCGCACCACCTGGCTCTCCGGACCCGGCACTGGTCGAACTCGTCGAAGCACCGTTCGAGTCGGTCGGCGATGCCGAACAGCGACTCGGACGACTGGAGTCCCGGCTCCGCCAGCGCGACGACCGCAGAGCCGTCTTCCTCACCATCTACGTCAGGATGACCCGTCAGGTCGAGGAGGGAATCGATGAAGGCCTGTTCACCGACCCGGAGTGGATGCGCCGATATCTGGTCACCTTCGCCGACTACTACCGCCGGGCGTTCCTCGCCTTCGAGCGTGGCGACATCGCGGCAGTCCCCGACCCCTGGCGTGTCGCCTTCGGGGCCGCGGTCAACGAAGAGACGCTGGTCATGCAGGACGCGTTCCTCGGGGTGAACGCCCACATCAACTACGACCTCGCACTCAGTCTAGAAGCGGTCGGTATCGACCCCGACAGGGACCAGAAGTACGCGGACCACCTCGCCATCGACACCATCCTCGCCGGCCTCGTGGACGCCCAGCAGCGGGCTCTCGCCGACCTGTACGCGCCGGGTGTCGACGACATCGACGCCCTGCTGGGCCAACTAGACGAATCGCTGACGTTACGCTCCATGACTGAGGGCCGGGAGCAGGCGTGGCGGGTGGCAGCGGTCCGGACCGACATCACCACACCACCGGTCCCCTCGCTCGCGCAGTGGGTGCTCCGGGCGACTGCGACCGGCGCGGCCCTGTTCATACTGAGTCCACAGCTCGAGCCAGGCGTCGAAGCACAGCTCAGACACGTAGAGCGGGAGGGCGTCTCCCTCGAAGAGATGCTCGGGCGTGTCGAGACCGAGCTCGCAGCCACGGAGTTCCACCCTTCGTCCTGAAGCAGTCCAGCGACACTGGCATTCAGAGGGTGAGCAGGCAGCTCGTGTCGACCCGTCTCTCTCCACGTGGGCCCGTGAATTCCCGGTCGCGACTGCTCCGTGCACCACGGTCCTGCTTTGCGAAACTACTTGACTCGCAGGCCGCATTAACTAGTACGTGAATTTTTCAGCTTTCAGCCGCCGACGGACTACGCTCGCATCTGACCGACCCGGGACACTCCCGGGTGGGCTGTGAACCCGAGTCGGGTCGACTCCCTCATCGATCTCGCTTACGGACTTTTGATCGCGATTTCGGTCGGACTGATCGTGGTCGCAGGCAACGCCATCGGGTTGGCGTTCGGCTTCGGTGTCCTGATATCGTACGTCTTCCACGTCGTGTGGAAGATGGCCCGGTTCGACCCCGACTGGATGACCACGGCCGTCAAGGAGACCGTGGAGGAGACGGTCGACGAGACCGTGGACGAGAAGGTCGGAGAGACGGTGGAGAAGACCGTCGGCGAGACGGTCGAAAAGACGGTCGAGGAAACCGTCGAAGAGACCGTTGGAGAGACCGTGAACGAGACTGTCGAGGAGACAGTGGGTGAAACCGTCGAAGAAACAGTCGAAGAGACAGTCGAGAAAACCGTCGACGAGACTGTCGAGGAGAAGGTCAGCGAAACCGTCGAAGAGACAGTGGGCGAAACCGTCGAGGAGACAGTGGGTGAAACCGTCGAAGAAACCGTCGAGGAGACAGTGGGTGAAACCGTCGAAGAAACTGTCGAGGAGACGGTCGAGAAAACCGTTGACGAGACTGTCGAGGAGAAGGTCAGCGAGACCGTCGAGGAAACAGTAGGTGAGACCGTCGAGGAGACAGTGGGTGAAACCGTCGAAGAAACTGTCGAGAAAACCGTTGACGAGACTGTCGAGGAGAAAGTCAGCGAGACCGTCGAGGAAACAGTAGGTGAGACCGTCGAGGAAACTGTCGAAGAGAAGGTCGGCGAGACCGTCGAGGAAACAGTAGGTGAGACCGTCGAGGAAACTGTCGAGGAGACGGTCGGAGAGACAGTCGAGAAGACCGTCGAAGAGACGCTGGAGAGGGAACTCGACGCACACGGCGACGGGGCGCAGCAACCTGCGGGGCGAGACGGCGACCCCGCTGCCGGTCAGTCTGGGGAGGCGACCTCGGAGGAGGAGTGGGAAGACGAGGACGCGAGCGAGGTCTGGGAGGACGAGGACGCCGAAGGCGGAGAGGAATCGGAGACGAAGGACGCCGAGACAGCTGAGGAAGACGCCTGATGGTCGAAGCGCTCCTCGTCGTCGGCGTGCTCGTCGCGATGTTCGTGGCCTACAACATCGGAGGCTCGACGACCGGCCCGGCCTTCGGGCCAGCCGTCGGTGCGGACGCGATTTCGAAGACGGCCGCCGCTGCGCTGATGGGAGTCTTCTTCTTCCTGGGTGCCTGGACCGTCGGCCGGAACGTCGTGACGAAGCTCGGGAGAGAGCTCGTCGTCAGTACCAGCGTCTTCACGCTCGAATCGTCCATCGCGGTGCTGTTCTTCATCGGCGTCGCGCTGCTCATGGGCAACCTCTTCGGCGTGCCGGCCTCGACATCGATGACCGCCGTCGGCGCGATCGCCGGGCTGGGCCTCGCCGGGGGAGTCCTCGACTTCGCCGTCATGGCCGAGATACTCACCTGGTGGATCGTCTCGCCGATCATCGGCTTCTGGGTGTCGCTGATCATCGGCCGCTACTTCTACGCACGACTCAACCGATTCGTCGCGATGGAGCGCAGCAGCGGTCCACTGTTCGACGTGGACCGCTCGGGACTGGTGCCGATTCCGCGCCTCCACCGGACGACCAACCGCCGCGAGCTGGGCGGAACGATAACCGTCGTCGCGATCGGCTGTCTGATGGCGTTCAGCTCCGGCACCTCGAACATCGCCAACGCCGTCGCGCCGCTGGTCGGCAGCGGTGAGCTGGCGATGAACCCGGCGATCATCTTCGGCGGGATCGCTGTCACAATCGGCGCGTTCACTATCGCCAGACGGACCCTGGAGACGATGGGGAGCGACATCACTGAGCTACCGCTGACGGCCGCCATCGTCGTCGCGTCGGTCAGTTCGACGCTCGTGATCTTCCTCTCGGCTCTGGGTATTCCGGCGAGCTTCGTCATCATCGCGACGATGGCCATCGTCGGGCTCGGCTGGGGTCGAGCGACCAGACCGATGACCGTCCCCGAGGCCGTCTCCAGCGAGGAGGGCCCACCGGTAAGCGTCAGTGCGCTGGCAGCCGACGAGGAGGGTGAGGAGCTCCCCCCGATCGGCGAAGAGGAACCAGAAGATATCCCGCGTGCGGCGGAGCTGTTCAACCCGGCGACGACTGCACGGGTCGTCCTGATGCAGAATATCGTGCCTGCTATCGCGACCCTCGGTGCGTATCTCTGCTTCCAGTTCGTGCCGGTATTCGGGTTCTGACCCGTTCAAAACCTACGGGCTGGCGGGCTGGCGGGCCGTCGGCTCGGTCAGTTGAGCTCGATAAGAGGTTTGACGAGTCGGTGTGCCGGTCAGGTCGACACGTGATCGCACGTCCAGCCAGGGTCCTGGCCGGTACGCTCGATGATGTCGGACCGACACGCCGGACAGTAGTCAGGGGAAACCGTCTCGGGGACGTACACCGCGCCGCCACACGCCACGCACGAGTCGACGTCGATTGTGACGCAGTCCGCACAGATGTTGAAGTCGTCGGCCGTGAGCTCACGCAGAGGTTCGAGCTTTTTGTCCAGGAGATACTCGTCGATGACCGTCTGGCAGTTGTGGCACGGTTTCATGGCGATGCATGTCACACCTTGTGATGGTCGTTTAAATACCTGTCTGCCACTGCAAGAGACGTTTCCAGACAGTTGAGCCGGGGGTTCGAACCCCAATCGTGGTAACTCTACATTCGCAAGCGTTATCCCTCGGAACACTCAACGTATGGTTGTAATGGCAACCGGCAAAGTTGACTTCTTCAACGACACAGGCGGCTACGGGTTCATATCGACTGACGACGACGCTGTTGACGACGACGAAGACGTGTTCTTCCACATGGAGGACGTCGGCGGTCCCGACCTCGAGGAAGGGCAGGAAGTCGAGTTCGACATCGAGTCGTCCCCGAAGGGACCCCGCGCATCGAACCTCACCCGCAAGTAACGACTCCGTCCGCCTGTCGTTCGTAGCGATAGTCGGCTTACGTTCTTTCAGACAGTTACCGCCCGAGTGACTTCTGGGTCTACTGGGCAGTGACGGATGGAGAGAGCAGCCACAGCACTGTTTCGCCGAGTGAAACACGACGCCACCATTGATACTTCCAGCAGCGAAGTTCGTCGCATGCCACGATCAGCCAGCGAAACGACAGTCGGCGTGCTCGTCGCACTCGCCGCAATCGTGGGGACCCAGTTCTTCGGCTGGGAGTGGGGTTCGGCACAGACCGTTCCGACGGTTATCGGCGTCATCGTCGCCATATTTGCCGTCGCGTTCGTCGCACGGCGCGCCATCCGCTGAGCTCACTGCTCCCGGCGACCAAGACCGAACGTCACCGGCGAGAATCTTGCTCTCGAACGGGCCGAGGGGATTGCTCGACGCTGCCCATCTCACAGGGCTGTCGCCTCGACGGCGATATCACCCTCCTCGAACGAGAGTCGGAACTCGTTCTGTTCCGCGAAGTAGTGTTTGCGGTGGTGGCCCTCCGAATGGTAAGCCATCGTCGTGTCCACGAGTCCGGCGTCCTCGAGCCGGTTGAGACGACGGTACACCGTCGCCCGTGACAGGTCGGTTCGCTCCGCGATGTTCCTCGCCGGGCGCCCCTGCTCGCTGATCGTCTTCAGGATCGCTCTCGCGTGGTCGTCGCTCAGCAGGGCCAGGAGTTCGTCAGGGTCGACGCTCTGCTCCTCTTGGCCGGGGAGTTCAGGACGGCCGTTCGACGGCTTCGTAACCTCGGTCGCGCGGTTCTCGAGTGCTGAGTTCGACATCGTCGTACCTCCCACTTTGGACGACTCCTCCCTGTAGGGAGACGCTATCAATCGGAACCGTCGTGAGAACCGGGCTCTAGTAATACAGATCGACCCGTCGTGCCGCCATCTGATGCGAGGAGGTGCGAGGACCCAGCAAACGAGCAGGCTTGCGAATTCACCCGTCAGTCGGGGTCTCCGGATCCGTCTCGAAGAACGATTCCAAGAGCTTTCGCTGGCCGCGTCGCAGGTGATAGAGGATAGTCGGTCCGGTCACGTCGAGCGCGTCGGCGACCTCCTCGGATGAGCTCCCCCGGGGCGACGTGAAATAGTCCGAAAGGTACGCCGTCCGGAGCACCTGTAGCTGCTTGTCGGTGAGCGACTCCTTCAGGTCGCTCCGGAACGCGTCGACGCTCTCCGGGTCGCGCTGTGTCTCTGCCTTCCCCACGACATCCGTGCCTGCGGCGACGCTGTCGACGCTACCGACGAGCCGCCTGAGTTCCACATCCGACGGTACCTCGGCGACGATGCGGGCGCCGTCTCCACCGTACGTAGCACTCCTGACGGTCGCACCCTGTGCAGCGAGTCGTGCGACGGGTGTCCGGCCACTCAGTTCGACTTCCAGGAGCTCGTCCTCTTCGCTGACGACCCGCGCATCGAACACCTCGTCGTGGGCAGTGAGCGTCTCGACGACGGCCTCACTGCCCGGCACCCGAACGTAACACACCACGGTGTCGTCATCCCGGTGCACGGCACCGGAGAGCACTACCGACCGCTCGTCATCAGCGACGGTGGCCAGCGGTAGGTCGTCGTCGCGGATGTCGAGCGTCAACTCCGTGACGGTGTCGGCGAAGAGGAGTTCCTCCTGCCGGATCGCGTTGATCGCGAACCCGCCGATAGCGCCCAACGTCTCCAGACTCGCCTCTTCCGGTTCGCTGAACCCATCCTCGCGGGCGGCGTACACGCCGAGCACCCCGTACACCGTGTCGCGATACGCGAGCGGGACGACGATACAGGACTGCAGTCCCCGGCCGAACGCAGCACGGCGGACTCCCTGGGGGATCGCCTCGTCGTCCGCGAGCGTCTGGACGACCTGTGTCTCCGCTCTCCGCACGGCCGTCTGTTCCGGGAGCCCGGCGTCGGTACCGAGGTGCTCGACGAGTTGGTCCCGCACCTCGGGGGCCTCACCGGCAGCGGCGACGACTTGCAGGTGGCCGTCGGTCAGGTCCCGCTCCCCGAGCCAGGCGAACTCGTACAGGTCTGTCGTCCCGAGTCTCTCACAGATGGTTCGGGAGACCTCCTCGCGGCCGGACGCTTCGATGACCTGTCTGAGCACGGTCCCGACGAGGTCGTCGATGGTTTCCATCCGCTCCAGTCGCCGTTCCAGGGCCTCGACCCGTTGGCGATGTTCGTGGTGACTGTCCCGGTCGCGGACGTACACGTTGACGTGCTCGTCGGCCGGGACCACGTCGACAGCCAGCCAGCGGTCGATCCGGGGGTAGTACTCCTCGAACGACCGTTCGTCGGGACCCTCACTGTCGAAGCTCTCCCGGAATGATCCGGTGGCCGATTTTGGAAACGTCGACTGGATCGACGACTCGAGGTCCGAGCGGTCGAACTCCAGGAGCGACATGGCCGCTTCGTTGGCCGCCTCTACGACCCCGTCGGTGGTCGTTTCGAGGACGCCGATCGGTGCGTTCCGCAGGTGTTCCTTCATGCTGAATCCGTGTTGACTGTGCGTACGGCGCGCCTCGTGCTCGGATGTCTTAGTTCCCGGTCCTCTCCGCTCAGTCCGGGGTGCTCGTGTGAAACTCGAACCGCGCTCCACCGTCGGTCGCAGGCGGAATCGAGACCGTCCAGCCGTGGGCCTCGGCGACCCGTTCGACAATGGTGAGCCCGAGGCCGGCACCACTGTCGCTCGAACTGTAGCCTGGCTCGAACACGCGGTGGCGGTCCTCCGCAGGGATGCCGACGCCGTCGTCGGCGACGAAGAACCCACCGTCGGACGTGGTGCCGACCCGGACGTCTAACGACGGCTCTCCTGAGCCGTCTTCCACGCCGTCCTCGCGGGACGGAGTCGAGGGGGTGCTGGTGGAACCGTGTTCCACCGCGTTCCGGAACAGGTTCTCGAACAGCCGCTGGAGCCGCGAATGGTCGGCTTTCACGGTCGGCAGGTCGGACGACACGTGGAGCGACGCGTCACTCGTGTCGACGGTCGACCATGCCTCCCGAGCGACGACCCCGAGGTCGACGGATTCGGAGGGACTGATGGTCCCGTCGCCCCGTGCCAACGTAAGCACGTCCTCGATAATCCGCTCCATGCGGTCGTGTGCGTCGTCGACACGGTCGAAATGTTCTGCCTTCCCTCGCTCGCGGGCCGCACGGAGGTGCGCTTTGGCCACGTCGAGCGGGTTGCGAAGGTCGTGGCTGACGACCGTCGCGATGTTTTCGACGCCGACAGAGTCCTCCGCCGCCGGTTCGACCGTCTCCAGTGTGAGGAGTCCCACGTCGTCGTCCGAATCCGGCGGGTCGGCAGCTCGGAGCCGCAGGGCGTCCTCCTCCGAGGACTGACTCCTCATGTCGACGGTGCCAGTTTCGGCAAGCGACGAACAGATGGTGTTCGCGTCATCCGCGTCGAGGCCAACCTGCTGCTCGTCCAGGCACTTCCGGAGTGGCGTTCCGGCCTCGGGCCGTCCGAACGTCGCATCGAAGGCTCGGTTCGTGTGAGTCACCAGGAGGCCGTCGTCGCGAACCTCGTACAGGAGCGACGGGTGGGGGACGGCGTCGAGTGGCACCGATACCCTGCCGTCAGCGTCGCCGGGTGCGCCGTCCACGAGTTATCTACCTCCTCGCCGTCCGTGTCGGGCCCACCAGCAGAACGACCGCCATGTGGGGCAAGTTCCAGGGCGATCGGGTGTAAGGTTCATCCGTACAACCTGCAAGTTCCTGTGCCTTGTTAGAAGTTCCTTCTAGTAACAACGAGACGTACTCTAGAACGCCCCGAACGAGGTACTCCCGGTCTCGGTGAGGTGCCGACTGAACGCACCGACCTCGAAACGGGGCGCGGCCGGGGGACCGTCGAACAGGGGACCGACCGCGGGCACAGAGCGTTCGACCCTCGCGTATCAAGGCTGACGGACCGACGCGGTCACGAACTCGGGCAGGCGGTGACGTTGCTGGACATCACGAACCCGAGATCAAACGCCAGCAGAACGAACTACTGAACCGGATTCTGCGGCACAGCATCCGGACGATCTCAGCGTGGTCGGGGCACGTGCCGAAGCCGCCATCGAGGGCGTCGGTGGGGAGCCACAGGACCACGCGAGCAGCCTGGGTCTCTGGAGGACCAGCTGGGCGGTACAGGCCCTTGCTGGTGAGTTCTCGTTCGACGAGAGCGACCTCGGGGGGCGGCCGTCACCGCTGACCTGCCGTCATCGTGAGAACCAAAGCGGCTGACGCGATGGGAAGCGTTCAGGGGGAATCGTGGTGGTGACCGACGAGAAGCGCGATCAGGTTCGACCCGAGCAGGACGCCGAACGCGAGCAGGTCGGCGGTCGAATCGAGACCGGTGAGAAGCAGGGGAAGGTGGACGAACGGGAGGCTCACTGCCGCCCAGAACCCGATGGTCCTGAGCCCGTACTGCGCGGACTCGTATCCCTTCTGGAGGGCCGAAACGTAGTCGGGGGTGTTTAGAGGCGTCCCCGAATCGAACGCTGAATCGGACATCGTCGGTACACTGCACTATACACTGCCCTCCCCTGTAGCCAGGCTCTATCAATCGAGGGAGTGCACTGGGCGCCGGCCTAGCTATCCAAACTCGGTCGTCAGAACGACAGTTTGCAGTACAGCCGCTGGCTCAATAGAGTCACCACGGGGGAAGTCGAAGCGTCTCAATCACTCGACCTGTCGACCCGGGGCCAATCGTCGAGACCGGCTAGTGACATGCCAAACGGGAGTACGTACACGTGGGACGCTCACGGACGAAGGGTACGTTCTCGAAATTACCCGACGATGGGCCCGTACTCCCAGGGGCCGAACTCGTACCGCTGGACGCTGAGACGAAGACTGAGACGGATTTTACTCACGGGCATGGACTCGGAGCTGTGCCAACTGAAGTGGGGCGTCACGAAGCTCAACGGGTCGCTCCCGTTCGACACGGCTCACGGGGCGACCGTCAGGATCACCGTCCCGAATCCGGCAGAGAAGGCCAAGCGAGGATGATTTAGCAGACGTCGGACGTATCCAGTCCAGTCGTCGAGGTAATCCACGCGTCGGGGTTCTCCGAATCGTAAATCACCAGTCCGTCCTCCAAGGTGACATCTACGACGGTCTCGTCCGGTGCTTTGGGTTTCGGGTCGGGGTCGATGCGCGCCATCTTTTCGTTGTTGGTCGACATCAGTTTGGTTCACTCCATCTCGGTTTCGTGTCAATCGGGTGCCTGTGTCGCCTGCACGCGGGGGTAGTCTTCTGGACGGGCGTTCGGGTCGGCGGCTGGCAGCAAGCGGTCGCGACGCAGGTAGCGCTTCGCCAGGCCCATTCCAGCTATCAGTGTCAGCACGACCGTCGCGACGGCGGGATAGCTCGCAGCGACGACGAACGCCATCGGGACAGCTGCCGACGGCCGTCAGACCGACGGCCTGTTTCACCCCACTGCTGACCGTTCGTGTGGGATGCGTCCAGTCGTGGGGGGTTCGGCTGTGCTGCATCAGTTCGGACAGTCTTCCATCGTGGTACCTTGGTTGCACTCGGAGTGTTGGCCCAGACACCTGTGGAAGGGTACGCTAACAGCCGAGAATTGCCCGCACCCGGCGGTCTAGCTGTACAGAGAGAGTCGCCACTCCCGAAGCCGCCCTGGAGACTGTATCTTCATCCATCCACGGTCGGCACAGCTGGAGGGGTTCAGGGCTGTCGACTGGCCTCGATTACGACCGGGCGTCTCGAGCCGACGTGGTCTCGTGGTCGGGGATCCGGATCGAGACGACGCTGCCGTGGGGCTCATGTTCACGGAACGCGAGTGTCCCGCCGAGACGCGTCACGCCCCAGTACACGAGCCAGAGCCCGAGGCCACTGCCGTGACGGAGTGGCCGCTCTTCGCCGTCGAGAAGCACTGCCCGTTCCCGCTCCGGAATCCCCGGGCCGTCGTCACGGACTTCGATGACGACCTCGTCGCCTCGTCGTGCGTGTATCTCGACCTGTGGTGTCTCTACATCACTGTGTTCGATGCCGTTCTGGACGACCTCTTCGAGAACGATCTCGAGAATCTGACGGTCAGTTCGGAGGGTGATCGGCGAGTCCTCCGTCGTAATCAGGAGCGAGGCATCGGTGTGTGTCTCGCTGACGCGCTCCTCGATTCCGGCCAGGACCGCGCCGAGTTCGACCCGTTCGAGGTCGAGTCCCTCGACTTCGAGCAACCGATCTGCCGAGGAGAGCATGGTCCCGAGGTCAGCGACTTCAGTTGCAGTCGTTCGAATCTGTCTCGCCAGCGTGGCATCGTCTACAGGTGCGTCCTCCTGCTCGAGCGTCTCCGCGAATCCCCTGATGGCGTCGAGATCGTTCCTGAGATTGTGTCGCAACACCCTGTTGAGGACGTCCAGTCGTTGTTCGTGTGTCCGCCGCTCGGTCACGTCACGGAGGATGTAGGCACGACCCATCTGTTCCCCGTTCTGTCTGGTAAGTTCGGCGCGGTCCGACACGAACTCGCGTCGGCCCTCACTGGTACCGACGGTGAGTGGATAGCTCTCCCGGTTCGGGTCGAAGCCCAGTGCGTCCTCAACCGGTTTCCCGAGTGCGTCCGGTCGTTCCAGGTCGAACGTCCGTTCGGCTGTAGCGTTGATGTCGAGAAGCCGGTCTCGACGCCCGGTTATCGCGACCGCGGCGGACATCTCGTCGAGAACGCTCTCCCTGGCCAGGTGCCCAGGATTCGCCCCCGTCTCGAAGATGCGGTACCGAACGCCCGCGACGAGGAGAAGTACTGCTATCGAGCCGAGAATGGCCTCCGAGACTGCGAACACGGTCCCGAGCGCCAGTGGTGGGGTCAGAACCATGACGATGGTGGCGCCAACGAGGCCAGTCCCGACCGCAGACAGGACGAGGCTCCCGACCCGCGTCAGGTCGCCGTACTCGATGGCCGAGCGTGCGACAAGCACCGCACCGTATCCAACGGCGGCGATCAGAACGAACTGTATGGCGTTGATCACGAGGAACGACACCTGAACCAGAATATCGGGCATGCCCACGCTGAGTAGGGGGCTGAGGGCGGCAGTCACGCCGAAGGCAGCGAGTCCCCACGCCAGTCGCCGCGTGACGACCGGCCCGCGCCCGGTGTAGTCGAAGGCGAGTGCCACCCAGGCAAGGGAAGCGAATACGAAGGGGACGTACAGTGCGTAGATATTCCACTGCTGGGGGAGCAATCCCGACCGCGCGACCACGATACCCAGGGTCATCGCCGCGAGCAGTCCAGCGAGCACGAGGAACGGCACTGCTCCCGGCTCCTCGCGGTGTTCGAGACCGAAGACCACGACGGCGAGGAATCCCAGAACGATGGCCACGTCGATAGCGAGTGTCACCAGCGTCGTCATCGCTCCTCCACCTCCTCCGGTCCCCCGGTCGGTGAGGTCGGCGAGTCAGTGATTGGGAGCGACCGGCCAGCGGTCTCCGGGCCGCCGGACGTCGTCGGGAGTTCGACGGTCGTCCGTCGCGTGCCAGTACCCGTGGTCTCGACCGTCACTTGCCCACCGTAGTACTGCATCGCCTGCTGAGCTATCTCGACCAGTACGGCGCTCCGAGATTGGTCTTCGGTCGCAGGACTCCACTCGGGGGCGGCCTCGCTACGGTCCAGTGACCACTCACTCGCGACGATGTGGACGACGCGTCCATCCCCGGTGTCGGCCTCCTCCACACCAACCGTCTCGGGATTCCCATCGAGGGCGTCGGTGAGGAGCATCTCGAAGATAGTCTCCAGGAGGCGTCGGTCGATCCGGACGGCAGCATCCGTCTCCACGGAGATGGTCACGTCGAGTGGCTCGTCGTCGGTGACAGTCGCGGCCGCGTCGCGGACAGCGTCCACCACTGGGACCTGGTCGGCGGATTCCGTTGCGAGACTCCGTTCGATCTCTCGTGCCCAGGTGACGAGGTGCAGGAGCCTCGTCGTCTCGGTTCGCACGTGAGAGCCGAGTTCCGACGCATCGGTCCGCTCCGGCGAAGCGTCGTCGACTGAGCTCGCGACCGGGGCGGCTCTGTCTGCGATGGCGTCCATCCGCTCACTGACAGCCCCGGTCAGGAGCTGGTTGAGCACGCTCAGCCGTCTTTCGCGACGCTGGCGGTCGGTCACGTCGCGAAACACCAGAATGTGGCCGAAGAATCGGTTACGCTGGTCCGTGATTCGGTTAGCGTCACACGCGAGCGTCGCACCCGACGAGGTCCGGAGGTGTACGGTCTCGCTCGACTCCGCGACCCGCTCCGGGTCGAGCGGCGACGGGAGCAGGGTCTGCAGCGGTTCACCGCGGACGGTCTCGCTACCCACGTCGAAGTAACGTTCACTGGCCGGGTTCAAGTCCCGTACGGTGTCGTTACTGTCGACGACGACGAACGGGTCGTTCATCTCCTCGATGAGACGGTCGCGGCCGGCGATACGTGCGACTGGTGGCGCCTCGAACGCCGGATATCGGGTGATGGCGACCAGGAACGCACATCCCGCGAGCGAGAGCATCACGGGAACAGTAGTGGCGACCTGTAGATTGCTGGCAGCGACCGGCATGAACGCCACGAGGACGCCACCGCCGGCGAGGGCGACCGCCTCGCCGATACCGACGGCGTTCCGACGCAACGAGGTCGTCAGGATGAGCGCTGCCCCGACGATCATCAGGACACTCATCAAGTACCCGCCCAGGAACAGGACCAGTTCGGCGCTCGACCCCGCAGGGACGGTGGAATCGGGCGAGAAATCTCCGAGCACCGCGGCCGTGGCGACGACGAGCCAGTAGCCGACGACGCCAGCGGCCGTGATCGGACGTAAGCGGCCGCCGCGGCCGGTGTACTCCAGCGTGAACAGGAACCAGAAGCCACCGCCGATGAGAACGACCCCGATCAGGAGGGCGAACCAGAGCGGTGCGCCTGTTGCGGCCGGTTCGGTGTCCGGTAGCGACTGACGGGTCGGGGCAGCGTGGACCAGGAGTACGAATCCGACGCTCCCGACGAGCAGGAGTGCCGCGAACGCGAACAGGGGACGGGCCGTAGGTGCCGACCGACGCTTCCACATCGCGACCGTGAAGTAGCCAGTCAGGAGGACGGCGAGCAGTTCGACCCCCAGCTGTGCCGTGGCGGCTACGTCGACCATCGATCACACACATCCTGATCCCGAATCTGGTGGGCTAGTTCCCTTGCGTCTGTCTCGTTCACCCGCTCGACGCTGTCGGCCACGTGCCTGTCGATGTTCCCGTGTCCCCCGGTCGGTCCAACGCGACTCCCCATGGTTCGTCCTGTCAGAGTGTTCGCGGTATTGTGTAATCAATTTGGGTGCATATACACGCAGATCGGAGTGTCCAACGGGGCGGCCTAGACTGACGAAAGTGAACTGCGACTACGCTCAATCTGGCGGCGAAGGGCTAGTGGTTATTACACTTCCGGCAAAACGAATCGAACTGCGCATGCAACACGGCTCTGACGCGGCCGAGAAGCCGAGGGCACTGGTCGTCGACGACGAGAAACAGGTCGCTGACGCGTACGCCCTCCGACTCGAGGGCGTGTGCGACGTCGACACTGCATACAGTGGAGGGGAAGCGCTCTCGGCGGTCGAGGAGCGGGATATGGACGTGGTCCTCCTCGACCGCCACATGCCCGGCATGTCGGGGGACGAGGTCCTGTCGGAACTCGACGAGCGGGACTACTACGGTCGGGTGATCATGGTCACAGCCATCGATCCATCCTTCGACGTGTTGGAGATGCCGTTCGACGACTACCTCTGCAAACCCATCGAGCGAGAGGGCGTGCGTGCCGCCGTTCGCCAGCAGTGTTCGGTCCTCGGCTACGAGACGCTGGGGGAGTACTTCAGCGTCGAATCGAAACGGGCGGTCCTGGAAGCGGAGCTGCCACCGGCTGAGCTGGAAGACAACGAGAGATATCAGGGGCTCGGGGAACGCGCGACGACGCTCGAACGTCGCGCACGCCGGGTGCTCGAGGACCCGGACCCCTTGTTCGACCGCTTCGAGACCGTGGAGCGGGAGGGCCGCTGAAACGGGGACGGGGGGAATCAGACAGGGTGGGGATGACAGACGGTCTCTCAGCCGGATACTGTCCGCCGCCTCCGGACGAGGCGGGCACTCGCCGATACGGCCCCGAAGCGTATCAAAGCCGAAACAGTGTTTCGCACGCTGAAACGCCAGTGCTTCTCGCGAAACGCGGTGTCACCGTAGAGTACTCCCCGAGTATGCCGCCGACCAAGTTGAACACCTGTCAGAGGCTTTCGTAGACGGAGCGACTAGCTGACACGGTGTGACACCTGAATCGGTAGCACACCGTCGTCGAGACACATAGGCCAGCCACCCAAGTCCGAGTGAAGACAATCCCGCATAGCAAAGCCCACCGTCGGGTGGATAGTCGAACCATGGTACTCGGAACTACCCTATCCGCATTGGAACGGTCGCTCGAACCCCTACGGGATCTTATTCGCCCCCTGCTGTCGGACCCGACAGTGATGGCGGCCTGGGGGATTCTGGTGCTGTTCTCCCTTGCAGTACTGGTCTGGGACCTCCAGCAGCACAACCGGGCGCTCCCATCCCTGATGAAGGGTGTCTGGGGACTGGTGGTGCTCTACTCCGGACCGGTCGGCCTGGGGGTGTACACCATCGCCGGACGGGCGCAAATCGCCCGCGATTCCCTCTGGCGACGCGGTCTGCGGTCGACCGCGCACTGCTACTCCGGTTGTGGTGCGGGTGAGATTTTGGGGTTCCTGCTGCTCGCCGGGCTGCTCGCCCTCGACAGTTCGACGATTATCACCGCCGGCACGTTCGGCCTCGCGTACCTGTTCGGCTACGGCCTCACGGTCGGCCCGTTGCTGCAGGAGGGTGTCGGGTTTGCAGAATCGATACGCGACGCGCTCTACAGCGAGACGCCGAGCATCACAGTGATGGAGGTCGCAGCCATCGGGACCGACTTGCTGCTCGCCGGCGAGGCGACCATCGGAGACGTGCTGTTCTGGGGCGCCCTGGTGTTCTCCCTGTCCGTGGGGTTCCTGGTGGCGTTTCCCGTCAACGTGGCCCTCGTCCATCTCGGCGTCAAGGAGGGTATGAAGAACCCCGCTGAGATGGGCGGCACGACCGACGGTGGACCGACATTCTGAACACTCGAACAGTGTGGCTCACCAACAGTGAAAAACGTTAACTACGAACTCACCTTCTCTGTGTAAATGACCGCCATCGATGAATCCGACCACGAATCGGGAGCGACTCTCCGACAGATTCGCCGACCCCGGCGAGTCGTTGGAGTCGAAAGTCCGAGGCGGGCTGGAGTTGGGCACCGACTCCCTGGAGCTCCCGATCGGTTTCCTCACTCGGATTCGCGATGGCACACAGGAGGTCGTCTACGCCATCAGTGACCACCCGCTCATCCAACCCGGTGAGAGCTGTCCACTCGACCAGGCATACTGTCGTCGAACGACCCAGATCGACAGTGCGCTGGCTATCGAACACGTCGGGCGTTCCTCTCAGATACCACAGCAGGCCTTCGAGGCGTTCGAACTCGGCACCTACATCGGTGCGAAGGTTATCGTGGACGACGAGTCCTACGGGACGATCTGTTTCGCCGATACCGCCGAGCAAGCGATTCCACCGAATCCGAGACGTACCTCGTGGAGCTGTTCGCCAGGTTAGTCGGCCAGACGGTCGAACGACGGGAGTACGAACGAGATCGAGGCCCGCCAAGTGGCGCTCCGCGGCGGTCCCAGCTCATCGGCCTTCTGAACCGCGTGCTGCGACACAACTTCCGGAACGACATGAGCCTCGTTCTCGGGGCCGCGAAGAGACTGGACGAACAACTCGACGGACAGGACGCCGACTTCGCCTCAACCAACAACAGTGTTTTTAGCTAACGTGACAGCTTTGCTCGTGCAGCGGGAGATCTTCGGCATAGAGCTTCGCCGATTTCCCGCTTCATCTTCCAAATTCCTCCGGTCGAAACCGACGCTGTCTAGTGATTCACCAGAGCCATTAAATACTTCCCTCATGCATCACCTTGATTCAGTGTGAATGACAAGACCAGGAGACGGTTCTTAATCGCCGCGACCGGGCTTACAACTACTTTGTCGGGCTGCTCGGGCTTTATTGAGTCCGATCAAGCAGAAGCACCTGACGTCGATACGGCAGAACCAACCCCGACATCAACAGCAGAAACAGAACAGCCTACAGAGTCGGCAGAAAATAACCAGTCAGACCCAAGTGCGAGCGCTGTCTCCATTGAGCAGGTATCCTCCGGTGAACTGCGAGTCGTTAACGGTTCATCTGCGATGATTCCAATGGCCACAGTGTTTACCGAGATAGATTCAGAAGAAGGAGATTATCGAGAGCCAGAAGACGTCCCACTATTTGAAATTCCAGCTGGAGGACAACAAGAATTCGAGGGCTACAACGCGTCCGATTCCGCCTTCTCTAACCTGTACTTCGAGAATAAGGGTTACCTCGCGACGGAGGACGCTGACGTAACAAGCGCTCCGATGGGAATCACGAAGCTCCAAAACCCGACTGATTCAGATTCGACTGCTGCAGACCTGAATTATCAGATACCAAATCGGACAAATATCGCAAACGAGGATATTAGAGAGGCAACTTTATCCGGTGAAGCATATAGGCTTGAACGCTATGGCGACGATGGAAAAGAGTTAGAAGTGACTGATGAAGGAATTGTTCTTTCAACGGCCTATGCGTACCCATGGACATCAGTCAGTGAGGTCACAGTCAGCTCAGTTTCGTCGAGTGAGACGTTCACTTGGCGTGCGTCCTCTGCACCGGATATAGATATTTCTGTTTCCGGAACACTCAATGATTTTGACGTTACCGTCACCGCACAGTCACAGACACCGGTGCTAAACGCTGTTATTTACGCGGTTGCCATCGGACCGAGTGTTTCGGGGATTCCCAACGCCACGACAATGACGTACCGAAGTGAAGCACGAGTGTCCGATGATCCGACCACGACAGCCCTAGTCGCGGAATCAGTATCCGAAAGTCACGTCGGAACATCACGAACTGTGAATCTTGATTACCCAGAGATCTCGCCAGACTTCCCCCTCGAAGACGCTGACAAATTTGTCGTTGGGGTCGCCTCGGAAGAAGAAGGCAATGGGTATCCAGTAACGAGTACTGAAATTCCACTTTCGGACCTCTTTGAGTAGCTCGTGTGTCCAATTGTGTGAGCAGACAGAATCTACAGCAATCAGAAGCTCTCATTGGTTTGAATCTGGCCTTAGAAACAGCTCAGAACACAGTACCAGGTCCGGAAAGACAGGTGTGAATCAGGTCTTAGTACGACCTCCAGAAACCACGAGGCGCTCGATACCACTACTCGAAACGCTTCGGTATCGAGTCGAGCTATCGCTTGTCCGAGCAAGCGATAGCGACGACAACGACGCGAGACGCGACGGTGAGACTGCTGTAGGTCGTGGTGAGTCTGCTGCTCCAGAATGTGTGGCGGTATCTGCACTACGAGTTTGTGGCGACGCCGCGCCGAGGCGGGCGTCGCCTCTGGTGGTGGCCGTACACGGAGTTCGTGAATCTGGTTCGGGGCTGCGTGGACGGCCCTCGCGGTGCGTCGGGCCGTCCCTGCTCACCGGCCACCGGACGACCGGTTTACTCGGTAACTCTCGTCCGAGTTGGTCTGCGGTGTGAGTGGCGACGCTGTCGCCGACAGCGACAGCTCTGGGAACGTTCGTCCAGGATTCTCGCCGCCGAGACCTGCAATGCAACCGCTCCGCCACAGAACTCAGGCTTCAGAAACACTATCTGAGGATGCTTTGTGAGGTACTGAGTGTACGTATTTTCGAACGACACGGTGACGAATCACGAACCCGCCCGTCACGGGTGTCAACCCCGTCGCTCGAATCAGTTGGTCCTGCAGATGGAGACCGCAGCACGGACTGGAGCCACCAGCCGGAGCGTCCGGCTCACTCGTCGTCCGCGCTGCCCTCGCCGATGAGCTCCTCCCACTCGTCGGTATCCTGCAGGTCCGATTCCTCGACCGCTTCGAGCTCCGCCTCCATCACGCGTTCCTCCTGCCGCCGCTCCTCCTTGTGCGCCTTCTTGTCGCGACCTTTCTTCGTATCTGCCATGTGCTACCAATGTGCTTGTACCCTCCTAACCTTTGTGAACGGTGACCCAGTCGAAGTGGTCTTCTGACAGATGTCCCCCGCAGATAGAGGACTCACAATCACCGGACAACCTAAACCATCGACGGGCGTAGGTGAAAGTAGGCAACTGGACCCATTATGGAACACATCGAGTACGCGTACACACGAGGGATGGACGACGAGGAGATCGCCGAGAGACTGGCGTCCGCCGAGTCTGGTGTGCTCTCGATGGCGGACGGAGGTGACGCCTACGGCATCCCGCTCGCCCACTACTACGACGGCGAGGACCTCTACTTCCGTCTGGGGATGACAGCGGGCAGCCACAAGCGGGAGGTGCTCGATCACGGTGGCTCCGTCTCCTACGTCGTCTACGGCGCCGAGGAGACCGACGAGGCCCGTGGTATCGACTCCTGGAGCATCGTCGTGCGCGGCACGCTCGAGCGCATCCCCGAGTCGGACCACGACCGGTTCGACACCGCCGAGATCAACCGCCAGTTCACTCCGATTCGCGTGTTCGACGAGGACATCAACGATATCGACATCGTCATCTTCAGGCTGGACGCCGAATCAGTGACCGGCCGCTCGACCCCGCTGGACTGACTCACACCCCCTGCGCGGGCCTACCCGCCGAAGTCGGTGACGACCTCCACGCCGCGTGTTCCGTAGTCCGTCATCGCGGCGAGTCGGTCCGACACGTCCGAGAGCGCGACGCGACGAGTCACCAGCGCACCGGGGTCGATTCGGCCCGTCGCAATCATTCGCAGCAGTTCGTCGTAGCGCGTCGGTGGCATCCCGCGCGACCCGAGGAAAGAGATGTCCCAGCGGGACATCCGGTCGACGGGGAGCGCGATTTCTCCACGTTCCGCGTCGGTCGTCAGCCCGAGCTGGACGTGGGTCCCACGCGTCCGCAGACACTCGACGCTGTTCCGGCAGGTCTCCGCCCGGCCGAGTGCGTCGATAGAGACGTGGGCACCGCCGTCGGTATGCGTCGCCACTGCCTCGGGAACATCGTCGACGTCCGACGCGTCCACCGTCGCGGTCGCCCCGAGGTCCGACGCCAGTTCGAGCGGATCCTCGCGAACGTCGACCGCGACGACACCCGCTCCGAGCGCGGCTGCCAGTTGCACGGCCGCGAGGCCGAGGCCTCCACAGCCGTGCACGGCGACCCAGTCACCTGCCCCGAGGTCGACCCGGTGTGAGAGCGCGTGGAACGCCGTCACGTACCGACAGCCGAGCGCGGCCATCTCCTCGGACGCCACGTTCGCGGGGAGCTCGACGGCGTTGTAGTCGGCGTGTGGGACGTGGACTGCCTCCGCGAAGGCACCGGGTGCGGCCTGTTCGAAGCCGAGTGCGTACCCGTCGTCACAGACGTTGCCGTGGCCGTTCAGGCAGTGCGGGCAGGCTCCGTCCCCCAGATTGAACGGCACCGCGACGCGGTCGCCGACGGAGAGCCGCGTCACGTCCTCGCCCACCGCTGCGACCCGGCCCGCGGGCTCGTGACCGAGCACCTGACCGAGCGGAACCTGGTCGTCCGCCCACTCGCCGTGGCCCTGCCACGCGTGCCAGTCGCTCCGGCAGATGCCGCAGGCTTCGACCTCGACTACCGTGCCGTGTGGTTCGGGCTCCGGTTCCGGCACCGACTCGATACGAAGGGGTTCGCCGTAGGATTCGAGGACTGCTGCGCGCATATCGAGACGGAGCAGGGGAGCCACCTTAGCTCTGGGCCCGCGAGAGGAGGGGCGGGACCGACAAGAGCTAAATGCCGGTGTCACACACTGTCGCACAGAATGGCTATCGTCGAGGAAACGTCGAACCCGTCCCTGGTCCCCGCCCCGGACCAGCAAGGAAACCGGGCGGCTTCACGTCGGCAGGTGGGACGATGAACCGACGAGCGGCCCGCGACCGCGAGGACCGCCCGCTCGTCGCGACGTTCGACCGGTACCTGCAGGACAAGGGGAAGGGCCGCGGCGGCGATGGGGGGAACTACCGGCGGAACGCCGCCCGCGAGCTCGACCGCTTCGCCGAGTGGGCACGAGGCGAGCGCGGCCCGGGCGACTGGTCCGGCATCGCCCCCGAGGCCGACCGGGAGCCGACGTTCGCGGACCTCGACGAACGTGTCTTTCGCGAGTACGCACGCCACCTCGCCGGCGACCGCGGGCTCAAGCCCAACACCGTCCAGACCTACTACGCCTACGTCTCGGCCTGGTGTGGCTGGTGCGTCAACGAGGGGTACCTGAGTGCCCACCACGCACAGCGCGCGAGCGCGACGGCCCCGTTGCCCACCGACGACGGGCGCAAACCCGGCGACCAGCAGGCGTGGACGCCCGAACAGCGCCACGCACTGACCAGACATGTCGACACGGTGGCACGGGACGCCATCGAGGAGTTCACCGGGCTACCCGAGGACACCGACCCCCTCGACCGCGGTCGGGCCCGGTACCGGGCTATCCGTGCTGCCAGGGACCGCGCGCTCGTCTTCGTCGTCGCCTACACTGCCGTCCGTGTGGGCGAGGTGTTGCGGGACCCCGACGACCCCCGACGGCGCGGCGTCCGCTGGAACGAGATCGACGTCGAGGCAGGGAGCATGGAGGTGTACCGCAAGAAACAGCAGTGGGACGCCGCGAGCCTGCCCGACCCCGTCGTCGGACCCCTGCGGCGGTACCGCAAGCTCCTCGACCCGCCGAGCGACCGGTGGCCGGTGTTCCCGACGCTCGACCAGCGGACACTCGCCACGGTCGTGACGGACGGACTGGCCGACCGCGGGCTCAAGTCGGACGAGATTGCCGACCGGCGCGCGGAGCACGCCCGCGACCTCCTCTTGGCGCTCGAGTCCGACCTGCGACCGCCGTCGTTGACGACCGACGGTGGCCGGAGCGTGCTGCGTCGGGTGACGGAGGCGAGCGACGTCGACGTCGACCACCCGAAGCACGACTACCTCGCTCCCCACGGTGGCCGCCGCGGCATGGGAGAGGTACTGGTTCGCGCCTTCGGCTACACCGTGGCCGCGCGCTATCTCGACAACTCCGAGGAGATGGTCCGCGACCGGTACTCGCACATCGAGGCCGGCGAGCTCGGCGACGTGGCGACCGAGGCGCTGGACGAAGTGGACTTCTGACCGACGCAGTCTCGTCCGCAGATGCGCTCGCTCGGCAATGTGGTGGTGCCGGCAGTGCTGACGGTGGGCGACTGCCGTCAGTCGGTCGATACCGACGTACACATACGGGTCGCGGCTGACGAACGCCCATGGGCCTCGTCGCCGAGTTCGAGATCACCTGCGAGGTGCTGCCGTTCGTCTCCGTCGTCGACGGCCTGTCGTGCGAAGGCATCGAGCTGGAGATGCAGTTGAACCACGGCAGCACGCCGATTTTCTTCGCGTACGTGACCGGAGCCCCGGTGACCGAGGTCGAGGCGGCGTTCGACCGCGCGTCTTTCGTCGGTCAGTCCACGCTCGTCGGCCGGGCCGGCGACACCCTCCGCTATCAGGTCGTTCCGAGCGTCGGCATGGAGGCACACATGGGCGACGAGATCGACGACCTCGACGGCCTCCGCGACCTCGCCCAGGCGGAGGCCATCATCGACCACATCGAGGTCACACCGACGGGGTGGGTCCAGTCAGGGTGGTTCGCCGACCGCGCAGCGTTCGACGCGTTCAGGCGCTTCTGGCAGGACGAGGGGAGGTTCGCGCTCCGGCGGCTCACCCGCGACGGCGACCCCGAACCGCCGGGTGACGGGCTGACGGACCCACAGCGCGAGGCGCTCCGTACGGCCTACGAGATGGGCTACTTCGACGTGCCGCGCGGGGCGTCGCTCGATGACATCGCCGCGGAGCTCGGTATCGGGGCCTCGGCGGCCTCGGAACGGCTCCGGCGTGCGCAGACCCACCTCGTCGAGACCACCGTCGCCTCGACGTGGCCACCGCTGCCCGACTGACTTAAACGGCCCCACGACTGCGAGTCACCGTTAGCCCTGGCCGGCCCCGAGCAATGCATACCGTATGCAGACAGTCACATCCGCAGATGAGACACGGATCGCGTACGAACGACACGGCGAGGGGCCACCTATGGTCCTCCTCCACGGCGACTCCATCGGCAAGGAGTACTGGGACGCCGTCGTCCCCCACCTCGAGGACGACTACGAACTCACCATCTCCGACCGGCGTGGCCGCGGTCGGAGCGAGGACAGCGAAGCCTACAGCCTAAGGCGGGAGGTCGAGGACGCCCGGGCGGTCATCGACTCGGTCGACGGGGAGCCGGTCGTCTTCGGGCACTCCTTCGGCGGGCTGCAGGCCATCGAGGCAGCCCGTGAAGCCCCGGTCTCGGCGGTCGTCGCCTACGAGCCGGCCATCCTCGTCGGGGAGTACCGCGAGGAGGCCGGCCTCGCGAGCAAGATGCAGGAACGACTCGACGCAGGGGACCGCGAGGGCGCGATGAAGCGCCACGTGGAGGAGGTCATCCACGGCGGTTCCCTGTCCGGCGAGGCGCTCGACGCGTGGCTGGAGGAATGGCCCGTCTGGCCGGAGTACGTCCGGTTCGTCGAGAACTCGGTCCGGATGAACCGGGCACTGGAGAGCTACGAGCTCCCCGAGACGGTGGACGTCCGCGCGCCAGCGCTCATGCTCACCGGGACCGAGGCCCCCTCGCATCTCCGGGACGGCGTCCGAGCCGCGAACGAGGCCGTCGTCGACAGTCGACTCGTCGAGTTCGACGGTCTGAGCCACATGGGTCCCAACGAGGACCCAGAGCGCGTCGTCGACGCGGTCCGGTCGTTCCTCGCAACGGTCGACGCTGCAGAAAAGACCGCGTAAGCCACTGAAAGACGAGACGACGAGGTTTGGTCCGATCCGGCCCAAGACACTTACCTGACGCGACAGCAGCCCGACGTATGCGACAGCAGGCCCTCCCAGTCCTGGTCCTCTGCGTGGTGCTCCTCGCCGGGTGTTCGGCGGTCACACCCGGTGGTAACGGTTCGACCGAGTCACCGACGTCGACGCCAGTCGAGACGGCGACTGCGACGGAGACGGCGACAGACACAGAGACGTGGACCGCCGGCGGCACCGGCGCGATGGGCCCCGACTCAGACCTTGTCCAGCTGTCGGTCGCCGAGAAATTCTCCGGGACCGTCGAAATGGACGGTACGTGTCTCGACGACGCTCGCACGGTCGGGGCCGGGGCGACTGTCACCGTCGAGCGCGAGGAACCCGGCGGGACGTGTTCGTTCACGGTCAGGGTGAACGGGACGGTGGCCGTCGAGGACGATGTCGCCGACTACGAGACGGCCATCGTCGAGGTGGCCGCGGAGGGTACCGTCGATGTGAGCACGCTCGCGACCTGAACAGGGGCGACAGTCTCGAGGTCGAGTCCGAACGGAAAAGCGGGGGGCCAATGATTCTCACCGGTCGAGAATCATAGGGTTAGAGTATCGATTTTGCAGGCGTACTATAACATGGTGATTGAACATGACTAGAAACAGTATCTTCTCTCGAACGACCGAGACGCCCAACGTGACGACCGACGACGACCGGACCATCGCCGGTCTCCTGCTGTTCGTTCTGGGTGCGGGGTTCATGACCGCCATCATGCTCGCCGCGGCGCTGGTCCCCGGCTACGACTTCCGTGGCGGGGCCATCAGCGACCTCGGCGTGTTCTCCGAGTCCGCACTGCTGTTCAACGGCGGGCTCGTCATGGTCGCTCTGCTGAACCTCGCTGGCGGCTACCTGCTCGGGTACACTCCCACGCCCGACGTGAAGTAACGGCGACCGTTCTTTTTCCGCGTGGCGGGCATTGGTTGGACCGAAATCTGCAAGACGGATGTCTTCGAAGGGTGGGACCAGATGACGAACCCAGGTGGTCTCGGCGGACGCGACGAACCGGCACGGAACGGCGACGACCACTCGGAACTCCTCTCGGAGTTGGACTCGCACGACCTGGCCCTCGCGCTCGACGTCGTGGATACCGAGGACGCCGACGTGTTCGAGCCCGACGCCGAGGGCGACCCCGACGCGGTGTTCCCCCAGTCCGTCGCGAGCGGCGGCCCGACCCCGACTGGTGTCATCCTCTGGACGCGGATATCACCCGCCGTGTTCGACCCTGATACACCGCTCGCCGTCCAAGTTTCCGAGGACGATTCGTTCGAGACCATCGTCTACGACGGGGTCGTGACAGAATCGGAGCGCATCAGTTCGCACGACAACACCGTGAAGGTCGACCTCGACGGGCAACTCGAGTCCGGTAGTCGCTACTACTACCGATTCGTCTACGACGGCGTCGCCTCCCGGACCGGACGTTGCCGGACGCTCCCGCACCCCGACGACTCCCCGGAATCGGTCTCCTTCGCTGTCGTCGCCTGTCAGAACTTCCTGAACGGCTACTATCCGGCGTTCCACTACGTCGCCAACGAGGACGTCGACTTCATCGTCCACGTCGGGGACGCCATCTACGAGTCGGAGGCTGGCGACTTCAAGGGCTTCGGGTCGTACGACTACCCCGGACGGGAGAAAGACCTGCCGAGTGGTAAGGAACGCGTCTGGAATCTCGAGGACTACCGCTACCTCTACCGGACGTACCGGTCCGACCGGTTCTTCCAGGAGGCGCTGGAGTCACACACCCTCATCGCCGGCTGGGACGACCACGAACTCGTCAACGACGTCTACTGGGACGACCGGACCGACGCGCCAGCTGGCGACCACCCCCGTGGAGACGACCCCGAGTTCATGACCGAACTCGTCGCCGACGGGATGCACGCCTGGTGGGAGTTCATGCCCGCCCGTGTGGAGTACGACCCCAACGGCGAGTCGCTGCAGGACCGCTTCCGGCTCTGGCGCAGGCTCCAGTTCGGCGACCTCGTCACGCTCGCGATGACCGACGAGCGACTGTTCCGCGACCCGCCACGCGAGGCCATCCCGACGCCCGACAACGTCGGTCCCCAGTACGAACCGCCGGGGCGCACGATGCTCGGCGAGGAACAGCGTGAGTGGCTCGTCGACACCATAACCGAGTCCGAGACGCTCTGGCGCGTCTGGGCCGACGAGGTGCTCACGGTTCCGTTCCGTCTCGGCTCCGGCCCGCTCTCGGTGTATCCGGTGCAGGGCGGCTGGGACGGCTACACCCGCGAGCGACAGCAGATCACCGAGGCCATCGCGAGCGCGGACGTCGAGAACTACGTCACGCTGACCGGCGACATGCACTGCTACGTCGCGGCCTACCAGCAGACCTCGTACCCCGGTCGTGTCAGCGGCGGGGAGGGTGTCGCACAGGGCGACCGCATCGGCGTGGAGTTCATGACGCCAGCCATCACGTCGCTGAACGCTGCCGAAGCACTGCACATCACCCGGGGCTGGCGGGGGAAGATCACCGAGCCGCTCCTGACGAAACTCGTCACCGGCATGAACCCACACATCGAGTTCTTCGACAGCCACAACTGGGGGTACTCGGTCGTCGAGTTCACCCGCGAGGACTGCACCTACGTCGGCTTCGCGGTGGACAAGACGACGAACTCGGAGTTCGCCGACCGTGACGTGGTCGCTGCCTACCGTGTCCCCGAGGGGAAGGTGGAACTCGAGGACGTTACTGGCACTTACCGTCGCCGGTACCCCTCCCGATAGCCGGTCAGGCGCTTGCTCTCCCCCCGAGTTCGATGTCGAGCGGGTCCTCGATCTCACCCATCACAGCCTCCAGC
Source organism: Haloarchaeobius sp. FL176 (assembly GCF_024609245.1). Taxonomy (GTDB): domain Archaea; phylum Halobacteriota; class Halobacteria; order Halobacteriales; family Natrialbaceae; genus Haloarchaeobius. Next base: position 97,296 of record NZ_JANJYH010000008.1, on the reverse strand, counting down.
GCGTCGGTCGCGGTCATGAGGCCGACCACGGACCCATCCTCGTCGGTTACGAGCGCGAGCTCCTGGTGTTCGCGCTGGAAGGTGTCGACGGCCGCGCTGATCTTCGTCGTCCCCTCGATGGTGAGGGGCTCCGCGGCGACGTCCTCCCAGCTCGCCGCTCCGGACCGCAGGTCGTCGATACGGTCGACCACGGCTGGCACGTAGACGATGCCGAGGAACTCCCCCGGACTGTCCCCCACCAGTGGGAAGCGGGTGTGCGGGCTCGACCCGATCCGATCGAGATTCTCCGCAGCGCTCGCATCCGCCGAGAGGAAAATCACGTCGTCGACGTCGGTCATGACCTCGGCGACGGGCCTGTCGCCGACCGTGAACGCGTTGAGTATCTCCTGTTTGCGCTCCTCGTGGAGGTCACCGCGCTCGAGCAGCGAGCCGAGCCGGTTCCGGAGGTCTGCACGAGATTCCACGCGTTCGGACTCCGTCTCCAGCCACGCCCCAGTCATCTCGACCCCGAACAGTCCCAGCGTCCACTTCGCCACCCCGTCACCGACGTAGATAGCGGGCGAGACGATCCTCGCGAACCAGTACAGCGGCCTCGCACCGTAGCGTGCGACGAACTTCGTGCGCTCCACACCGAGGTAGGTCGGCGTCTGCTCGCCGTGGGTCAGGTGCAGCAGGTTGATGATGAGGAACGCGAGCACACCGCCGGCACCGACCGAGGCCAGGGCAGTGTTCTCGAGGAACGGCTCGAAGAGCGCGGCGAGCGCTGGCTCGGCCACGATACCGACCGCAATGCTCGAGGCCGTGATCCCGACCTGGCAGCTCGTCAGGTAGATCTCCAGTTCCTCCGTCATCTCCCACGCCCGACGCAGGCCGGGGGCCTCGAACTCCGATTCGGGATACTGTCGGACCCGAGTGAGCGCGAACTCGATGGCGACGAAGAAGCCGTTGGCGAGGATGAGCAACAGACCGGCGACGAGCCGGCCCACCAGTTCGAACTCGTTCATGCGCGGGGTTTCTCGACCATCGTTGAAGTCACTGCTGCCAGTTCCCACTGTCTGCTCGTCGGTGCAGGAATCGCCTCCCATCGTCCGGGAATCGGGACAATCATCTTGTCTCTCCAGTTCGTCTGGTCAACTGATGTACGATAGAATTCTCCTTCCGACGGACGGTGACTCCAGCACGACCGACGCGACGCGGCACGCCATCGAGCTCGCCGCGGCTACTGGCGCCACCCTCACCGTCCTCTACGTCGTCGACGAGGACGTGTACGGAGCCTACCCGGGCGACGAGTACGTCCACGACCACGAGGGTGCCGAATCCGGACTCGAGGAGGCGGGCCGGGAGGCTCTCGACGCCGTGGCCGAAGAGGCCGACGACGCCGGGGTCACTGTCGAAAGCGTCATGGAGTACGGACACCCTCACGAGGAGATCCTCGACACGGTCGCCGATATCGATGCCGACCTCGTCGTCATGGGCACGAAGTCGCGCTCCGGCGAGTACCGTCAGCTACTCGGGAGCGTGACCGACCGTGTGGTGCGGCTCTGTGACGCGCCCGTGACCGTCGTGAAAACCGAAACGGACTGAGACTCTCCGGTCCAGAAGTGAGTTTCGCGCCGTCCCAACCGACACTCGGCATGCCGGAACTGTCCCGACCCAGCAGGGCGTTTTATCCAGACGAAAGAATCTGCACAGAGATAGTATCACGGCGCGCTACGAATCGTGCCTACGCTCCCGGGTTCGGGCACGTCGTTCGGTCTGCCAGGACTGAGGGCACGGACCCGTCGATGGCGGTTGTCCAGACCCTGGCCGAGGCCACAACCACCCACTCAGGTGGAGACGCTGCTCGACGACATCGGTCCAGACGTGCTGGGCCCTCTCCTTCGTTCGGACCTTCGAACCTGCCACGTGCGTCATGTTCTCCGTCGAGGAACGGACTGTTACCGCGGGCTGCGACGGGTTCGTCGTCGTCGCGGGACCCTGTTCCGGGACGGTCTGACTGACTGTCGGAACAGGGCGTTCCGAAAAACGAGTTAGGCACTTTCTACCCGGCCATTCAGTCGTCGAAACGGACTCGCGGCTTTATTATCATCAGCGGGGATGGACGTGGTGATGACTCCGAGACAGTGGCACGCATCGCCGGGATCTCGTCTGCGACCGGGACCAGTACTCCGGACGACTGGCGCGTTCCCCGTTCCCGACAGTCGAACGGACGAGGGGGGCTGAAGATGCCGTTCTGCAACAACTGCGGTCGGTACGTCTCGCACGATTTCGTCCGGGTATTCGGCTGGGAGGGCGAGGTCGAGCACTGTCTCGACTGTGCACGTCACGCCGATATCCACGATGGCGCGGCTGCCCGCTGAACGCCGACGCCCCCACGAGCAGTCCATCAACGACCGACACTGGCGAGTTCTGGTGCCCGATACCTAGTCGGAGACGCTGGTCGATTGGTAGCCCCATCCCTGCGACCGTCGACTGAGGACCCTCCCGCCGAGAGACCAGTCCCGGTCCGTCCAGCTGGCAGCGATACCGTCGTCGACGCTATCGCGACCGCTCTCGCTTCCACGCGACTCCCAGAACCGACGCCACCACGACGAGGCCACCGGCAACGATGCCGGGAAAACCACCGAACCCCGCGAGGATGTACCCGACGACTGCAGCCGCCCCGAGAAGGAGCGTCTGTCGGCTATCGTTGTCCGCACGCTCGCCCACGTCGAGATACGGATCCAGCTGTTCGGCGTTCGGTCCCTCGGAAACCGTCCCACGGTTCTTGTCGAACTCCACGACTCCCGAACTGGCCATCTTCGGGAGGTGACATTGATACAGACCGACGTAGACGCGCTTGCGCTGCTGCGCCGACAGGGCCTCCTCGGTCGTGTCGTTCTCGATTGCTGCGATGTGCTCCGAGAGGTCACTCAGTTCGAGAGTCTCTTCGTCGCTCTCATCGAGGCACTGGAGGACCAGCCGTCGGCGACTGTTCCCGATTATCTCGAATATGATATCCAGCGCCAGCTCCTGTTCAACCTTGTCCGGCCGGTCGCCGTGGTCCGCGTTTCGGTCACCTCCCGTCTCTGTTTCTCCGTCCGATCCCCCACTGTTTGTGGTTACTGTCTCATTTCGAGCGCTCATTGCCGTTGAAACGTTGCCTCGGTTCGATTTAACTCGCGGTCCGTGTTCCCCCGTAGCAGTACGTAGCGACAGCATACCGCAGCGAATGCGCGACGCTTCCGCTTCAGAATCGCCGCACACTGTGGCATGTATACACATGCCAGTAGCACGTATAAGTTTAATTCTACGAATCCGACCATAACCAGTCCGTCTCCGTGAAGACAGTCCGTACGCTCCACGTGGAGGTAGAGAGTGGTGTCAGACAGGAGAACCGACGACGGTCACTCCGACGGGACCCGACTCTGCCCGGGTGTGCCCCAGTCCGTATCAGACCCGAGTGATCTCGAGGAACCCGTTACCGGAAACGAAGATTCGGCATCCCTCGTAGAGAAACGAAACCGAGAGTGACGGCTCCGCTGACGTGACGAGTGAGTCCAGTGCCTCGCAGTCGACGAACGAGCCGAGCGGTTCCAGCTCCGTGGCCTCCCGTCCTGTTACCTGCGCGACAGCGAGGGCGATCGTCGTCGCCACCGACTCGTCGCTTTCGTACTCGAACTTCGTCCCGTACTCCTGTCGCGTGCCCGTGTTGCCGTCCGTACTGCTTCCAGTAGTCATGGTGTGATTGCCCGTAGTCCGGGAACCGCCATCGATCGGGAGAACTGCCATCAACTCTGTTGTTGTGGTGCCTCACGGTGGCTCCCGGTTTGTTCGGTGGGGGACCGCATCGAGTATAAACTTCCCGGTGTGGAGTAAGATATTCATCGTTTCTATCATTGTCCTTCTTATTTCCGACGACCAGTGATGACTCGTGTTGACACCGGATTCATCCGAGATAGTCCCCGTGTAGTGTCCACTTCGCGGCACCCCCAGAGTAAGTCAGGTCACCCCTGTAGCAGGCGGGTTCGTAATAGATTCAAATAGCGAGTCTACTCTGCAGACCGCCAGCAGTCGTAGGCAGGGACACCGCCGTTTCAGCAATTGACTCCCGAGAACAGCATCGAATGGAAGGTACCTCTGAAGCGGTTCGTTCCACCCGAGCGCGTAACGGTAGTGGCTCCAGGCGATGAGAACTCGCCTCTGACTGAAGACGAGTGAGCTCTCTAGTGTTCGCTGTCGCCGTCTGTCTCCAGTTATACCATTGGACCTATCCAGCAGCAGCTGCTGCCGCTATTCTTGGTCGGCTATACCAGGTACCGGTACGAAAGGACACCCGTAACGGGGACACACCCACCACCGTTTCAGCAATTTCGCGAAGGCGTTAGAGCGTCACGAGTGATCTCGTACTGTTCGTTCTCGGCGTTCGAATCGGAACGAAGTCGAGGCCCCACACCGTCGTGTTCGGATACGGTTCACCACCCACCACCGTTTCAGGAACGTTTCGTTGGTGCTGTGTTCCGACTGTGCGTTCAAGACGCCGGTTCGCGAGAGGACAGCGCTACTGTCGGGTAGGGACCCACCACCATTTCGGGAATTTTGGTCACGTCCCTCGCCAACGCGAACGTCGTTCCGGGACGAGCCGTGGACGCCACCGGACACACCCACCACCGTTTCAGCAATTCGAGTCGTGTCCTCCTACCGTCCCGCCGTCCACTTCGAACCGATTGCCTGCTGAGTACCAACGGGAACTGGAGCATCGGGAGTCGGATCTGTGGCCTGCACCTGTTTCAAACAGAGGTCTACTCGCCGGACACCCACACCACTGTTTCGGGAATTCGTGACAGACCGGCGGGTGGACGGGGGAATCCCCTCCCATCGTTTCGGCACTCACGGTGGACCACGGGGACAGGCGATGAGTGGACACCCACACCACCGTTTCAGCAATTACCGGGCTGGGACGTGGGCCACGACGGAGTCTGCAATCCACCGACGAGGCAGCTGACGGTGGACGTAGTCCCAGCTGTGGCAGCTCGTCAACGGGCGAGGGACCCGAAGCTAGCCAACGAACAAAGCGGCTTCGTTGCAGGAACGGTTCGATGTCGGAACGGAACTATGGACGTCGGTAGTGAACCACCACACCCACACCACCGTTTCAGCAATTTCCCGGCGAGCTGGAGGGGGTCGCTTAGCCGTAGCGTGGCTGACGGGAGCCCGTGAATCCACTGCAGAAGCCCAGTAGTTATAAAGAAACGAAATAGGAGGACGACAACTATCTAAACAGCTTTCTCAAGGTTTGATTCTCTACCCTTACTACTACTAAACGATAACGTTATATAATATAATATAAAGCGAACGGATCAGGATTCGTGCGATTCGGCGTCCTTGGATGTCAGAACCGCCGTTCACGGTTGTTTCGACCTAGCTTCCCCAGGATTCTCCTCCCCCCACCACCCTTCTCGTGGAAAATTCGCGAAACGGTGGTGTGGGTGTGGTCCCCCCAGAAGGACAATTCTAGACGTTCTCGACATTGCTGAAACTGGGGTTTTATGAACTTCCGCTGTGTGTGCTCTCGGTAATGACCCAGTTCTCCGAGACCTCGCCGATATTCGAGCGGGAGGAGGTCCTCCGTGAGGAACACTACCCCGACGACCTCCCGGAGCGGAAGGGCGAGATGGACGACCTCCACATGTCTCTCGCACCGGCGGCCAGAGGTGTCGGTGCGAACAACGTCTTCCTGCACGGGAAGGCCGGACAGGGCAAAACGGCCGCCGCGCAGGCAAAGCTCTCCGAGCTTCAGCATCACGCGGAGGAGGAGTCGGACCACCTGAACCTGACGACATGTTACGTCTCCTGCGAATCGCACGACCTCTCGACCTCGTACAAGGCTGCGTCCCGCATCTATCAGGAGCTAACGGGGGAGACGAGACCGACCGGGTACGCAACGGACGTGGTGATGGACATGATGTTCGAGGCGATGAACGATATCGGTGGCACCATCATCATCGTCCTCGACGAGATCGACACGCTGGGCGACGACGATCGGATCCTCTACAGTCTCCCGCGGGCACGGGCTCAGGGATACGTCGACGACCACGTGTTCCCGAGTATCATCGGTATCAGCAACGACCTGCAGTGGCGGGATAATCTCAGCCCAAAGGTCAAGAGTTCGCTGTACGACGACTCGGTACTGTTCTCACCGTACGATGCGACGCAGCTCCAGCAGATTCTCCGGCGGCGGGCCGCCAAGGCGTTCCGTGAGACCGAGCTCGTCCCCGTCGACGGCTCAGCACCGACACAACTCGACGACGACGGCGACGAACTAGATTCCGGTGACGACACTGCATCGACGTCGACGGACTCCACCTCGACCGCATCAGCGTCGGCGGACGCTACCTCGACGGCCTCTGCATCGACAGCCGATTCAGAAACGAACGACGGCAGTTCTCCCGAGAAGCTGACCGCAACGACGGACACTGTTGCGAGCGAGGAGACCGAGCAGCAGACCGACGCTACCGTCCAGGGAACGCCGGTGCAGGTCGACAACTCGGGCCAGGAGTACATCTTCCGGAGCGAGATCCTCACGGACGATGTCATCCCGCTCATCGCCGCACTGTCGGCACAGGACACCGGCGACGCTCGACAGGCGATCAAGTATCTCCGCAAGGCGGGCGAGCTGGCCGACAAGAGCGACGAGCCGATGGTCACCGCGGCGCACGCCCGTGAGGCACAGGCGCTCGTGGAACGCGAGGCGGTCGTGGAGGCGATGCGCGAGATGACTACGCAGGCCCACCTCGCGCTGGCAGCGCTCACCACACTCGAACTCTCCGGCGACGCCCCTGTTCGGGCGAAGCCTATCTACGGCGTCTACAAGAGCATCGCCTCCGAGGTCGACGCGGACAAGCTCGGGCAGCGTCGGTTCAAGGACCACCTCCGCGAACTGGACATGCAGGGCATCGCCGACGGCGAGAAGGTCGCAGCGGGCTCTATCGGCGGCCCAGCATGGCAGTACCAGCTTCAGGTCGACACCGAGATCGCCGTCGAAGTGTTGAAGGACACGACCCGTGTCGCCAACATCAATTTCAAGACCATCGGCGACGACCGGTCGCTCCCCTGATCGACAGCTTATCGGTGCCGAGCGTTGCGTCCTCGTGAACACTCCATCTCCATCACGCACACCACCGTTTCGAGAAATTCTTCTGCACCGTCGACTGCGCTCGGTGCCAGCAGGGGACATCGGTGTTTAACGTGGTAGACGCCGAATCTCCGGACGAGTACAATGTACGATACGGTCCTCGTTCCGACGGATGGGAGCGATCACGCGATACGCGCTGCCGAGCACGGGAGTTACCTGGCGTTGTTGTTCGATGCGACGGTCCACGTCGTCACGGTCGGTGACGTGGCAGACGTCGACCACCGAGTGGCAGGTGGCGACGTCGAGGAGACAACGACCGACGGCGAGACTCCAGCTGCAATCGATACCGAGGCTTCAGCCGCAATCGATACCGTGACCGGCGTGTTGGGCGAGACCGTCGAGGTCGAGACGGCGGTGCTCGAGGGTACTCCGGAAGAAGCGATTCTCGGGTACGCGGACGAGAACGACATCGACCTTCTGGCGATGGGAACCCACGGTCGAACCGGGGTGCACAGGTACGTGACCGGGAGCGTGACCGAATCGGTGGTCCGCCACGCGACCGCACCGGTGCTGACGGTCCGGGCGGTCGAGGACAGTCGGGTGGGTGGGTCGTACGACGACGTGCTGGTGCCCACGGACGGCAGCAACGAGGCCGGGCGGGCGGTCGAGCACGGACTCGCCATCGCGAAGGCGGCCGGTGCGACCGTCCACGTCGTCAACGTCGTCGACGTGGCGGGTCTGGGTGCGAGTCCGGAGTACACTACGCCAACGAGCGTGCTCGCGGACCTGGAGTCGAGCGGCGAGTCGGCGGCGGATGCCATCGCCGACCGTGCGAGAGACGCGGGACTCGAGGCGAGGACCGCGGTCCGACATGGCTCTCCCGGCTGGGAACTGCTGGACTACGCGGAAGAGTTCGACGTCGACCTGATAACGATGGGAACGGCAGGTCGCTCGGGCATCGACAGGTTCCTCCTCGGCAGCACGACGGAACGGCTCATCCGCCACGCGGACGTGCCCGTCGTGGCAGTCAACGCCGTGAATTCCGGTTCGGAGTAGGGAACTGGAGTGCGGATTCGAATGAGGGTTTGCGTGAGAGCAGCGAGACACGACGGAACAAATTCTTAACCAACAGAGTCGCCAGTGTTGGTTAAGACTCGTCTCGCGGGCGCTCCTTGCGGACTTCCAGTCCCGGCGTACGGCGTTCTGGCTCAGCCAGTCTCGACGAGCACGTCGTCGACGGCTCCTGGGGACTCGACGCGTATGTCCGGTGAGGGCCCGAACGGCTCCCACGGCGTCCCCGTGCGGTCGACCCAGGCTGCCTGCGTCCCTGCGTGGACCGCTCCGAACACGTCGAACCGGGCTGCGGTCACGTGCCGTACGAGTCGAACGTGACCGTGCAAACGGGTGTCGAGGCGAGTAATACCTTGGAACGCACTAGAACAGTTACAAGCGAGGGCGTCGAGGTGGCAGGTATGTCGGACCCGTTCGTAATCGTCGGAGGGGACGCGGCTGGGCTGAGCGCGGCCAGCAAACACAGGCGCGAGAACCCGGACCGGGAGGTCATCGTCTTCGAGAAGGGTCGCTGGGTCTCCTACGCGCAGTGCGGTATGCCCTACTACGTGAAAGGCGAGGTCGACTCGCTGCTCGACATGCTGTCGTTGACGCCGAGCGAGGCCAGAGAGCGAGGCATCGACCTCCGACGGGAGCACGAAGTCGTCGGGATAGACACGGACGCGAGCACTGTCTCGGTCGACGGGCCGGACGGCCAGTTCGAACAGCCCTACGGTGACCTGCTCGTCGCGACCGGTGCCGAGGCGGTGTCTGCGCCTATCGATGGGTCTCATCTGGATGGTGCCTTCACCATCCACAGCATGGACAGTACGGCGGCCGTGAGGGCGTTCCTGACCGACCCCGCGGAGCCCGAGTTCGCCGAACCGGACGTCGAGTACGTGGACACGGCACTGGTCGAGGAGTTCCTGGCCAGAGAGCCGCCGGAGACGGCCGCGATCGTCGGCGGCGGCTACGTCGGTGTGGAGATGGCCGAAGCGTTCGCCGCACACGACCTCGACGTCCACCTGTTCCAGCGCCCCGACCAGTTGCTGGAACCGTTCGGCGAGGCGGTCGGTGAGCGGGCCGCCGAGACGCTTCGGGAGAACGGTGTCACGCTCCACCTCGGCGAGACAGTCGACCGGATCGAGTCCGACGGGAACGGCGATGTCGGCGGCGTCAGGTCGACAAGTGGCTCGGTCGATGCGGACGTGGTGGTCGTCGGAATCGGCATCCGTCCGAACAGCGGACTCGTCGCCAACACCTCCATCGAACTCGGCGAGTCGGGAGCCATCGCGACCGACCGGTACGGCGAGACGAACGTCGACGGCGTCTACGCCGCGGGCGACTGTGCGGAGATGCGCCACGCCGTGACCGGCAGTCAGGACTGGGTCCCGCTGGGGCTGACAGCGAACCGGGCGGGGCGGGCTGTGGGCCAGACCGTCGCCGGGAAGCCGACATCCGTCGGTGACATCGCGGGGACGGCCGTCGTCAAGGCGTTCGACATGGAGTGCGGTCGGACGGGACTCGTCGACCACGAGCGAGCTACGGCTGCGGGGTTCGACCCCGTCTCGAAGACGGTGACTGCGGGCTCGCGCTCCGGCTACTACCCCGGCGGAGCGGAGACCACGGTGACGCTGACCGCCGACCGGGGCAGCGGCAAACTGCTCGGTGGGACCATCGCCGGGACGGACCGCGCGGCGATCCGCATCGATACCGTGGCGACGGCGCTCGAGAACGACATGACGGTCGCCGAACTCGAGCGGACGGACCTCGCCTACGCGCCGCCGTTCAGTCCCGTCTGGGACCCCGTCCTCGTCGGGGCGAAGGTGCTGAACGGGGCACTCGAGGACTGATTCCGCGGGGGAACGCTCGCGATATCAGTCGGCGGGCTCGGTCAGATGTTCGAGTCCCCAGTCCCGCATCTCGACGATTATCGGTTCCAGGGAGGCGCCCCGGTCGGTCAGCGAGTACTGCACACGGAACGGTTTCTCGCTGAGGATCTCCCGTGCGACCAGCTCGTTCTCCTCGAGGTCCTCCAGGCTGTCCGAGAGTACCTTCGAGGAGATTCCGTCCACGTCGGTCTTGAGCTCGTTGAAGCCGCTGGGCCCGTGTTCGAGGAGACGGTGGACGATGACTGGGTGCCACTTTCGGCAGATGAGTGACGCGGTCGTAGTCACCGGACACCAGTCCTCGCCGGCACACCAGACCTCCAGTTCGTCGGGTGCGCCGTCCCCGGCCGACTGGTCTACCATAGTCGAATCAACACACCCGGCCATGATAATAGTGCGCAAGCGAAAGTGGCTTTGGCACCGTAGCCCGACCGGATTCGAAACCGACCACCTTCATGTCGGAAAAAACGAATGGATGTCGGAAGTATGACGCTAGCTATCGTGTCGCTTACTATCTAGGCTTTGACGGAGAACGACGTACAGCAGGTATGAACAGACGTTCTTTCCTCGGCGCCAGCGCGCTGGTCCTCGCGGCTGGCGTCGCCGGCTGCACGACGTTCGAGGTGCGGAGCAGCGAGACGACGACGGATTCGACCCCGGCCGACGGCATCGACCGGATTCGTGTCAGCAACGCCGTTGGGGACGTCTCTGTCACCGGTGCCAACATCGAGAATATCGAGTACAGTGCGGAGAAGCAGCTTCGTGGCGAAGGCGACGACTTCGACCGACTCACCGTCACGGCAGCACAGTCGGACGGGCTGTGGGAACTGACCGGCGGATTCAGGGGGTCCAGCTCCGTCTTCGAGGACCGCGGCAGTATCACGCTCGATGTCAGGGTGCCCCGGGACCTCGTCGTCGAGGCTGTCGACGTGGACGTCGGACGCGTTTCGCTGCGTGATACGACCGGGGACAGCATCGTCCGCGTCGGTGTCGGCGGCATCGAGGCCCGACAGGTCGATGGATTTCTCGACATCTCGACCCAGACGGGGACGATAGAGGCCACCGACATCACGGGCCTCGACCACGCGAGCACCGACATCGGTGACGTGACAGTCGAAGTACGCCAGCTTCGCCGTGATGTCGACGCCAGGGCGGATATCGGCGAGGTCGACGTACGCGTGCGCTCGGACCTCGACCTGTATCTGGACCTCCGAGGCTCCAGAGTACAGAGTGACCTCCCACTGGTCGACGGAACCCGTGATGACGGCCACATCACTGGGCGGCTCAACGCCGGCGGCTACCGGTTACGGGTCGGGAGCGACCTCGGCGAGGCCCGGGTCCGCGCGCTCTGAGGTAGCCGCACGGGCAAGTCAGAGAGAGGAGTCCCAGACCGAGCTGGCGTAAATCACTTTGCGTGGTCGCTTACGGTTCGTCGAGAACGGGGAACAACGAGTCGAGTTCGGGGGCGGAGTCCCGGAGTTCGTACTCGTTACCCACGAGCGAGACGACCTCGGCCGCACGGAGGTGTTCAAGATGCGCGTAGGCCTCTCCGGGCCCGTGGAGGATGTGGATGCCGTCGAGCTCACCGAACAGGTGGGCACTCACCGTCCACGCGTCCGCTGGTCCGTGAGTCTCGAGAACGTCGACGACCCGGTCGGTGCGGTCTCGATGGTGGCGCAGAATCTGCCGTGCCCGCGCTTCGGGAGTCGAAATCGGGGCACGATGCCCGGGATAGGCGACGTCGAACCCGCCGTCGTCGATACGGACCAGCGTGTCGAGGTACGACCGCAGCGCGTGCTCGTCTCTGATGTCTGCCCCGCCGACGTTCGGCGTGTACTTCGGCAGCAGCGCGTCGCCACTGAACAGTGCACGGTCGCCGTCGCCGTCGACAACGAACCCGGACTGGCCGACGGTGTGCCCGGGCAGGTGCCACACGGTTGCCTCCCCGTCACCGACGGGAAACCGGTCGCCGTCGGTGAACGGTTCGACGTCCGCGTCCTCGGCCGACCAGAGGGTGTCGTCCGCGAGGCTCGCTCGGAGCTCCGCCGCTGCGGGTTCGGGCATCCCCCACTGGTCGAACAGCGACGAGTGCCGCTCGTCGAACGCCGCGAGTGCGTCAGGGTCGCGGGTCACGAGTGGTGCGTCGGCCTCGTGGACCCGAACGACCGCATCGCCGGCCGCCTGTATCGCTCCGGCTCCGCCCGCGTGGTCCCCGTGGAAGTGCGTGAGCAGGACCTGGTCGATGTCGGCCGGGGAGACACCGACGGCCTCGAGTTCAGCGACGAGCGCTGACTGTACGGTCTGCTGTGCGGTCGCGGTGTCCACCAGTGTCGTCGGCCCGTCGGAGTGGGCTCCCAGCAGATAGACCACGTTCGAACCTTCGAACTCGCGATTGTCCAGCTGAATTCTGTGCACGACTACCGGACCGAACGGCGGCTGGGGTCCTTAGACTGTCGTCATCGGACCTCCGAACTGGTGGGAGAAGGCCGACCGACTTAACCAACAGAGCGAAGTAGAACGGCGCCGTTGGTTAAACGGTCTAGCCGATGCCAGACGATCCACCGACGCCACCGGCGAACGTCCCTGCCGACCTCCGCGATGCCCTGGCGGACTGCACGCCAACGCAACTGCGTGAGGCAGCGACGTACGCACAGGAACTGGTAACGCACCGGGAGCGGAAAGCACGTCTCGACGAGGCAGAAGCATCCCAAGGAGCCACACCCGACTCCGACAGCAGGCCCGCAGCGGTCCCGATGAAGGCCAGCATCACCACGAAGACCATCAACGACAACCAGTACTACTACTGGCAGTGGCGCGACGGTGACGAGATAAAGTCGAAGTACCACGGGCCGGTCGAGGACGCGGACTGAGCCACCGGTCGGTCAGAGCGTGGCGGCGGCTTCAGCCAGCAGCGACGTTGCGAGCAGGAAGACGAGCCAGTCGAGCGACGGCTGTTTCTCGGCTGAACAGCTCTGTCCCTGCCCGCCCGGTGGCTGGGTCAGTCAGTCCGAAAGTTGCTCGCGATAGCCGGTACCTCGGATGGAGTTCACGGGCCTCGTCGACCGCTGGGACACTGTTTCGCCTCACTCCCCACGCTTGCGGTACCACACTCGCTCTCCAACTGGTGACTCGGACTCCCCGATGTCCAGCCGCGAGACGAACAGGTCACGGATGGCGAACGTGACGGTCAGGTCGATGGACTCGCCTTCTGCCGTCCGGACCCTGACGACACAGTGGCCGTCGACCTCGTCTAACGCCTCGATGGTTCCCGTGGACCAGCGTTCGATGTCGTGGCTCGGCTTCCTGGCGTGGATGCGGTCGTGGTCCATCAGTTGCCACCACCGAGGCCGGCGTCGGCAGTGACTGACGTGGTAGGCGAAGGCCGACCGCCGTCCGCCTGGTGTGCGAGGTCTGGCTCCGACATCTTCGTTCGTCTAGTATGCAGGTGTCGCAGCCCCAAAGCCACTCTGGATGCGGGGGCTGGATGGGGGCGTGACGGCGTCGATGGGGACCACACGGACACGCCTATTGCGATGGAACACCCGTGGTCGAGTATCGAATGGTCTCCGACTCGCCGGCCCGAATCGCCGCCGCGGCCCCCGGCTTCGTCGAGCGAGCGACGGCCAGTGCGCTCGACGACTGGCTGACGTACTTCGAGCCCGACGTGGTCGTGCTGGCCGGGGTGGAGCCGGCGCGCCGGGCGAGCAGCGCGCTCCGGCGCGTGACCGGCGACGAGACCTTCGTCTTCGATCCGAACGGTCTGGACCCGATTCGCGGACCCAGACAGGTGGCCGGGGTCCAACTGCAGTTCGCCCCCTCGCTCGACGACCTCGCGAGCCTGGAACGCAGCGGGACGACGTTCGTGCTCTCGGGCCTGCTCTCGCTCGACGTGGACCGGGCGACACTCTCGACCTCGCTGGATGGCCTGGTCGCGTATCGGGAGGCACTCGACCCGGCCGCCACCGGGACGGAACTCGTCCACCTCTCGACCCGGCTCCCGGCGAGCTACCGGCGCGAGTGGGACGGGCTGACCGTCGTCGGTGCCGGTGCGGACGCCGGTGTCGGCGACGAACCACTGACCGCACTGGACTGCCGGGCCGACGGCCGGGTGTTCGTACACACACTCGAGCGCTCGAACCTCGGGCTCCAGGCGCTCGACGGCGTCGGCGACACTCGTGCCAGAACGCTCCGGGACGCGGGGCTCGGTTCCCGGACGGCCATCGCTGCGGCGGAGCCATCGACGCTCGCGGAACTCGACGGACTCGGGGAATCGACCGTCGAACGGATTACGGCCAGCGCCCGGGCAGTCGCCGACGGCGAGGTCGTGCGGCGTACCGACGCCCAGCTTCCGAGCGGTGACCCGGTGTTCGTGGACATCGAGACGGACGGTCTCTCGCCGACGATCACGTGGCTCATCGGCGTCCTCGACACCGCGGGCGAGGAGGCCACCTACCGCTCGTTCGTCCAGCGCGACCCCGACGACCCCGGTGGCGCAGTCCGCGAGTTCCTGTCGTGGTACGACGCGGGAGGTGACGGCCGCCCCGTCGTGGCCTACAACGGCTGGCGGTTCGACTTCCAGGTGCTCGGCGAGCACGTCGCCGAATACTGTCCCGCGTTCGAGCCGATCTGGGACGCGATGGACCGCTTCGACCCGTATCGGTGGGCGGTCCGAGACGACAACGCCGTCCTCCCGGGTCGGACGAACAAGCTGGACGACGTGGCGGCGGCGCTCGGCCACGAGTCCGCCGAAACCGGGCTGACGGGGGCCGCCGTCGCTCGCGCGTACCGCGCCTGGATGGACGACCGCTCGCCCGAGACCGAACTCGACTGGGAGCGGTTCGACGCCTACTGCGAGGACGACGTGCGCGCTCTCGCGACCATCTGGACGGCACTCCAGGAGAGCGGCCGGGTCGTCTCGGCGACGAGTACCGACCCCGACGACGAGACCACCCAGGGCACGCTCTCGGACTGGTGAGACATGATGAGTCAGGACACACCCACCGACGCACCGACTTCGGCCGACCGACTCCGGGAGTCGTACCCCGACTACGAGGGGCAGCTACAGCACGCGGCGACCATCCCACCGCGCCCGGCGCACACCGTCGACCCGCACGAGGTGCTGCGTCCGGACCTCGCGCGCAGGTTCTCCGACGCCGTCGGGGAACTCTACACCCACCAGGCGCGAGCACTCGACGCCCTCGCCGACGGGGAGAACGTCTGTGTCGCCACCTCTACGTCGTCCGGGAAGACGTTCGTCTACGCGCTCCAGATCGCCCGCAACCACCTCGAAGACCCGGACTCGACCGCGCTGCTGGTCTACCCGACGAAGGCGCTCTCGCGCGACCAGGAGGGGGAGCTGAACGAGTTCTACGGCGACCTCGGGCTCGACATCTCGGTCCGGGTGTACGACGGCGATACGCCAGGCGACCGGCGGCGACGTATCCGCGACACCGCCGACGTCATCATCACGAACTTCGCGGGCGTCAACGCCTACCTGGGCCATCACAGCGGCTGGCGGCGGTTCTTCGCGAACTGCGAGCTGCTCGCTGTCGACGAGTCCCACACCTACACCGGCGTCCACGGGATGCACGTCGCGTGGACGCTGCGCCGCCTGCGGCGCATCCTCGACCACTACGGCAGCGACCCGCAGGTCGTCTGCACCTCCGCCACGGTCGGCAACCCCGCCGAGCACTCCGCGCGGCTCGTCGGCGAACCGTTCGCCGTGGTCGACGCCGACGGCTCGCCACGCGGCGAGCGCGACGTCGCGTTCTGGAAGCCGCCGGTCGACGAGGACGAACTGGCAGACGACGCCGACTTCGAGGCGTTCCAGGCCGCGGCGGCGAGCCCGGTCTGGGAGGGGGCGTCCATCCTCGCCCACCTCGGGCTCTACGGCCTCCAGACGCTCATGTTCGCCCGGAGCCGGAAGAACGCCGAGCTCGGCGCGAAGTACGCGGGCGACGCCGCCAGCAAACATCCACGACACGGCTACGTCGACGTCGCGCCGTACCACGCCGGGCTCGGCAAGGAGACCCGGCGCGGCACCGAGTACGAGTTCAAGACCGGCGCGCTCGACGGCGTCACCTCGACGAACGCGCTCGAACTCGGCATCGACGTGGGCTCGATGGACGCCACCGTGCTCACGGGCTACCCCGGCACCAGACAGTCGTTCTGGCAGCAGGTCGGCCGCTCCGGCCGGGGGGAGAGCGACGCGCTCTCGGTGTTCGTCGCCCGCGCCGACGCCATCGACCAGTACATCCTCGACAACCCCGACTACGTCCTCGGCGACGCAATCGAGGACGGGGTCGTCGGGCTGGAGAACAACCCCGTGTACGCAGAGCACGTCCGCTGTGCGGCGCACGAGAAACCGCTCACCGCCGACGACCGGCAGTGGTTCGACGGTGACCGCCTCGACCGCGCCGTGGCGATGTGGGCCGACGCCGGGCAGCTCGCCGGGGACCTCTCGCGTGCCGTCCGCTACACCGGTTCGCCCAGGCCCCAGGCGGACGTGTCGATGTACGGCGCTGGGGACACGCAGTTCGTCGTCCGCCGCGAGGGCGGCGACATCGACATGGAGCCGGTCGACCGCGACCGAGCCTACCGCGACCACCACGAGGGGGCGCTGTTCCTCCACGCCGGCGCGCAGTACCTCGTCACGGAGTTCGTCGAGGACGCGCCACAGCCGTACATCACGGTCGAACGCGTCCGTACCGACGAGTACACCGAGACGACCTCGGAGAAGACGATCCGCGACCTGTCGGTCGACGAACGGCGGGAGCTCGGCGACGGCTACGCACTGGCCCACGGGACGGGAACCGTCGAAATCCACTACACCCACTACCAGCGCAAGAACATCAGCACGGGGCGGGCGACGACGCCGCTCCAGCCGACCGGCCTCCCGCCGGTCGAGCTCCGGACGGACCTCGTGTGGGTGGAGACGCCCCCGGCGCTGCGCGACGAGATACTCTCCGAGGTCGGCGGCCTGGACCCCGCGACGGCGTCCGAGGGCGAGACGATGGAGGTGTTCGGCGGGGGCCTCCACGGCGCGGAGCACGGGATGATCAAGCTCACGCCGCTGGAGCTCCGGCTCGACACCGGTGACCTCGGGGGGCTGAGCACGCCGATGCATCCCGAGACGGGCGTGCCGACGTGGTTCGTCCACAGCGCCGTCGAGGGTGGCCTCGGGTTCGCGCGGCGCATCTACGAGCGCGCGGCGCCGCTGGCCCGGCGCACTCGCGAGCGGGTCGCGGGCTGTGACTGTTCGGGAACCGGTGGCTGTCCGGCGTGCATCATGGACTCGCAGTGTGGCAACCAGAACCAGTTCCTCCACACCGAGGCCACTGTGGCCGTGCTGGACCGGGTGCTCGAGCGACTCTGACGGGACGGCCGTCTCGCAGTTGGCCGCTGTCTCCTACATTCCCACAGCTGGTGCAGTCACAGCATCGCCGGCGACTCCGGGGCACAGCGTTATCAGAACTGATAGCGTACGGATGGTATGGCAGACGACAAACGCGGCAGGGAGAAACAGGCCCGCGACGCGGACGTACGGCAGCGAATGCGCGCCATCCGCGAGGAGCTGGAACGCACGGGGGAACCCGAGCCGCCCGTCGACGTCGAGGCCCTCGCGGAGGCAGCGGCCGCACTCGAGTCCGTTCCCTTCCCGGCGACGGGGCGGGAAGTCGTCGAGGCAATCGGCGATGTAGAGCTCGACGCACGGGAGGGTCCGATGCGGGCCGACGAACTGCTCCCCGACGCCGACGCGGAGACCTTCGACTCACCGACCGAGGTCAGGTTCCGGCTCCAGCGCCCCACGGTCGCTTCGGGGATGAAACGCGTCGTCGAGGCGGCCGACGAGGCCCGCGATGTCGAGCTCAGCGGCTCACAGCGCGACGCCTACGAGAAGACGTTCACGGCACTGGAAGACCTCGCTCCGACCGACGAGGACGAGGGTATCCCGTACATCTGCGACTGGATACTCGACCGGTTAGCGCAGGACGGCGAACTCCCAGGCTCCCGCTCCGTGCGGCGCGAGGCGGCCACGTTCGCCCGCGAGAACGGCTACCCCGTCAGGAAAGACGAGTGGCTGGGAGTCTGAACCGACACCCAGTCCGCCACGCGACCGGCCTCCGTTTCGACGACCCGCTGGACTACTTCCCCGGCTCGAACACGTGTACCCTGTCTCGCGTCGTCGTCGTGGAGTCGACCTCCCGGAGCCCGCGGGACGTGAACTCGGCGCTCCAGTCCCGGACGTACAGCGGAATGCCGCCACGGACCTCCGTCACCGTCCCGGGGTCGCCGTCCTCGTACTCGACGACGACGACCAGCTCGCCCGCGACCCGGGCGATCTCGTCGAACACCCACGCCTCGTCGGGGTGGACGTGCTGGAGCGTCTCGACGGAGACCACCGCGTCGAAGGCGTCGTCCGGGAGCTCCGGAAGGAACTCCTCGATCGACGCTGCGCGGAACGTGCCGGTCTCCGCCAGTGCCGGGTAACTCTCGGCGAGCACGTCCAGCGCGTCGGGGTTCACGTCGATACCGGCCAGGTTCGTGAAGCCCGCGTCGGCGAGCGCGGCGAGGTGTCGCCCGGAGCTACAGCCGAGCTCGAGCACGCGGGCGTCCTGCCCGACCCGTCGCTCGAGCGTCGACACCAGGAACTCGCTCGCCTCGTCCGACCCAAGCTGGGCGTAGTACGCCGGCGAGTACTCGCCGGACCGGTCGGCCCACTCGCGTCGGACGTCGTTAGAATCCACGTTCGGTAGCCGCGGCCAGGGCGTAAAGCTCTGACGACACGCCCGCCAGTCGATAGTTCGGCGGTCCGACTACAGCTCGACGGTTCCGAGGTCCGACTCCAGCCCCGCGACGAACTCGTTGTAGGCGTCCACGAAGCCGGCGAACCGGGGAGCGTACTCGCGGACGTCGGCGGCGGAGGGGTGCTCGTACTGCGAGAGCAGGTAGAGGCCGCCGGAACCGCCCACGCGGAGGTACGAGGTGCCGTCCTCGTCCCACTTCAGCTCCCAGCGGTCGCCGTCGACCCGCTCGGTGAACGTGCCGTAGTCGCCGCCCTCGTAGCGGCGCAGTTCGCCCGCGATGGCGTCGCACACCTCCCGGATGCGGTTCACGACACGGTCGCGCTCCGCCACGACCTGGTCGGTGCTCGTCACGTCCGGGAACTCGGTCGACACGTCGTCGAGCACGCCGGTCCGCTCCGAGACGTACCGGTCGAACGCCGCCACGAAGGCGTCGTAGTCGGCCATCGCGGTCGCCAGCGCCCCGGGTTCGGGCGGCTGCTTCGTCGAGACCACGTACACGTCGTCGCCGCGCTTCGGCTCGAACAGCAGGAACTCGAGGTCGCCACCCTCGTACTTCACGGTCCACTCACCGGCGTCGGTGGTGAACGTCTCGCGGCCGTAGTCGCCACCCTTGAGACGGGCGAGCTGGTAGGCGATGCCACCGGCGTGGTCGTGGACTGCGGCGACGAGTTCGTCCCGGTGCTCGATGGCGTCGGTCGCGTCAGCGGGCTCGCGTGGTGGCCAGTCAGTCACAGTCACACCAGTCGCCGGAGGCAGATAATCGGTCTGGTGTCGGTCGGCTCGCCCCGCAGAACCTCCCCGACCCGTAGCTACTTACAGTGCTAATACCTGTCACTACCCATGACAGAGATAGACAGGACGACCGTCGAGTCGGTCGTCGAGCGGCACGGCCTCGACACGGACGAAGGAACGGTGGGGGCATTCCTGGAGGCCACACGGGAGCAGGCTGGACAGTACGACGCACTCGCCGCCGCGGTGCCCGAGAACGACTACCGTGTCGACCCGTCGCCCGGCGAGGACGAGTACAATGCCTTCCGCCAGCGGTTCGAACTCGGCGGTGGGGACGGCCCGCTTTCGGACCTCGAGATGGCCGTCAAGGAGAACATCCTGGTCGCCGGTGCCCCCTCGACCTGCGGCTCGCCCGGGTTCGAGTTCGAGCCGCCCCACAGTGCGACCGTCGTCGACCGGCTGGTCGACGCCGATGCGAGTCTGGTTGGGACGACGAACATGGACGAGTTCGCCTTCTACATCACCGGCGAGACGTGTGCCCACGGCCCGACCAGAAACCCGGCCGTCGATGGCTGCGTCCCCGGCGGCTCCTCCAGCGGGAGCGGTGCCGCGGTCGCCGCGGGCTACGTCGACGCCGCGCTCGGTACCGACACCGGCGGGTCGGTGCGAATCCCGGCGTCGTTCTGCGGTGTCGTGGGCATCAAGCCGACCCACCAGCGGGTCTCCCGGTTCGGGGTCGTCGACCTCTCGCAGTCGCTCGACCACGTCGGCCCACTCGCGCGTGACGTCGAGACCGCCGCGCGGGTCCTCGAATCGATCGCCGGGCCGGACGTGGCCGACCCCTCGACGCGGGGCACGCCGGCGGCGTCGGCGTACGCCGACGCGGTCGAGGGTGGCGTCGAGGGGCTCGACGTCGCCGTCGTCTCCGAGGCGATGGCGACGAGCGAGGATGCGGTCGGGGCGCGTGTCTCGTCGGCCGTTGACGGACTGGTCGACGCCGGCGCGTCGGCCGACGAGGTGTCGCTCGACGGCTACGCGACGATGGGGCCCGCCGTCGGCGCCATCGCCGGCCTGGAGTTCGCGGCGTCCGTGGGTGCGAACGGCGCGTCGTACGCGACCGGCACCGGTACGTCGGAGCCGCTCCGTGGGGCGCTCGCCGACGCGAACGGCCGTGGTGAGTTCGGCGAGAACGTCGCGGGCCTCCTCGTCACGAACGGTGTGCTGACGGAGGGTGACGGCTCGGCCTACGTCGCAGCGAAGGGGGTGCAGCGCCAGTTCACCCGCGCGGTCCGCGACGCGCTCTCGGAGTACGACGTGCTCGTGACGCCGACCACGCCCATCCCGGCGCCCGAGTTCGGCGAACTCTCCGGCATGGAGGGGCTCCTCCGGGCGGTCGAGAACACGGCTCCGTTCAACTGCACCGGAACGCCGGCCGTCTCGGTCCCCTGTGGCACGGTCGACGGGAAGCCCGTCGGGCTGCAGGTCGTCACCGACTGGAACGACGAAGCGACCGCGCTCGCCGTCGCGAGGGCTGTCGAGGCACAGTGAACTGCTCCCGGTGTCCCGGGCCGTAACGGCCGCTCAGATATTCAGTGATGAACGTAACTACTGAACATCTCTACTGAACATGCCTCAGTCGCGCGGTTCTCGCTTTTCTCCGGTCAGATGGCACGGGCGAGCCGTGCGAGTACCTCGGCCCCGTCGGCGGGGAGCGGCCGGCCGTGCCCCATTCCGAGCACGTCGAAGTTTAGCTCCCGGGCCGCCAGCCTGTGGACGCTCTCTCGGTTCCGTCCCTTGTCGTAGGCCATCGGCCAGGGCAGCGTCCCGAGCTCGCCGCCGCTCTCACGGACCAGATCGCCCACCAGCGCGACCCCCAGTTCGGGGTGGTGGAACGCGGTGTGTCCCGGCGTGTGGCCGGGCGTGTGGTGGGCGACGAAGCCGCCGATGGACTCCTCGTCGTCCAGACGGAAGACGGGACCCTCTGGGAGCGTGAGAAACGCGCCGGCCACGCGCTGGAACAGCCCCTTCCCGTTGCGGAGCGGCGGTTTCCGCGAGCCGTCGAGGAAACTCGCATCCGGCTCCATCGCGTAGAGCGGGCAGTCGAGGTCGAGGCCGGCGAGACCGCCCACGTGGTCCAGGTCGAAGTGCGTGACGAGGACCCGGTCGACGTCCGCGACGGTGTAGCCGGCGGTCGAGAGTCCGTCCCTGATGTCGTCGACGGAGCGTGGGGTTCCCGCGTCGACCAGCGTCACGTCCCCGTCGTCGACGAGGTAGGCGTTGACGGAGCCGAGGTCGAGTCGCCAGAGCGCCTCGTCGTCGTCGAGCGATGTCGCCCCAGTCACGTCTGGAAGAGGTTGACGACCTCGTTTGCGACGGCCGGTTCGACGGCGACGATGTAGGTCTCACCGACCTCGAGTCTGGTGTCGGACCGCGCGGTGTGGTCGCCATCCGCACCGGAGACCACGAGACTGCCCCGCGGCAGGGAGACCTCCTCCAGGGTCCGACCGGCGACGGGCGCACCCTCGACGACCTCGATCTGGAGGATGTCCAGGTCACCCGTCACGGACTCCAGCGTCTGGACGTCGCGCTCGATGAGGTTGACCGCGGCGCGGGCCCCGGCGGCCTCGGTGAAGACGACCTCGTCGACCATCCCGTCGTACTCGTCACCGACGTCGTACTCGCTGCGCATGACCGTCCGGAGATTCGGACGGAGGTGGGCCGCCGTCATGCAGATAGCGAGGTTCGTCCCCGTCTCGTCGGTCAGTGCCGCGAGCGAGTCGACGCGGTCGAGGCCGACCTGACTGAGGATGCTCGGGCGTGTCGCGTCGCCCGAGATGACCGTTGCGACGTGCTCCTCCTCCAGCAACCCGACCTGTTCCGGGTCGTCCTCGATGACGACCACGTCGTGGCCGCGGTCGTCGAGGAGGTTCGCTGCTCGTCTGCCGACACGTCCACCGCCAGCTATCGCGATGCGTTTCTGTGGCATAATTAATCGTTCCCTCCGGTGGTCTCGCCGGCCCCCTCGGGACCGGTCTGGTCGGTCGTCGTCGCGGTCGTCGGCTCGCCCGGCGCTTCCTCGCCGGTCTCACGGAAGTACGCGAAGTAGAACACGACCCCGAGCAGTATCCAGGCCACGCTCAGCACGAGCGCGAGCGGGTCGGTACGGAGCAGGTAGTCCACGAGCACGACCGTCAGCACGAGGTTCAGCAGGATGCCCATCAGTGGCGGGATGGGGTAGTACGGGATCTCGTACGGCCGGTTCATGTCCGGCCGCTCGCGGCGCAGCTTGATGACCGCGCCGTTGACGATGATGAAGGAGAGCAGGAAGAACAGGCTCGACATGTTGCCAGCGCTCTTCGTCGGCAGCCCGACCGACATGAGCATGACCACCGCACTCGTCAGGATGGCGACGAACGGCGTCCCGTACCGGTGGTGGATGTTGCCGACCGAGGTCGGCAGCTGGTCCTCCCGACCCATCGCGAAGGCGACGCGCGAGGAGGCGATAACGACCGCGTTGAGCGCCGTGATGGTCGAGAAGATGGCCCCGAAGACGATGATGGCACCGCCGTTCTTGATGACCGGCAGGTTCTCGGGCATGAACGACGTGGCGGCGACCGCGATGCCGGCCTCGCCGTTCTCCGCCAGCCCACCGGCCCCGAGGGTACCGATGGCCACCGTGACCACCAGTATGTAGACCAGGACGGTCACCGCGAGGCTGAAGAAGATGGCCTTCGGGATGTTCTCGCGCGGGTTCTCGACCTCCTCGGTGACCGTCGTGATGAGGTCGTACCCCTCGAACGCGATGAACGTCAGTCCCATCGCGGGCAGGATGCTGAACGCGCCCTTCCCCTCCTGAAACAGCGGGTCGAAGTTCTGGAAGGTGAAGCTCGTCTCGCCCCCGCTGCCGGCCGAGAGGAAGCCGAACGCGACGAACACCAGCAGTATCGTCACCTTCGTCGCCGTGAATATCGTCTCGATGCTCCCGCTGGCGGCCGTCGAGAGTGCGTTGACAGTGACGAGTAGGAGCACCGCCGCGAAGGCGAGTGCGACCTTCGCCGGAATCCCGACCGGCAGGACGCCCAGCGTCACCGCTCCGACCTCACCCGGCGGCGGCACGAACCCGTACACGTGCAGGAACTCGAGGAAGTTCGGTGCGAAGCCGAGCGCGTACAGCGCGCCCGCGATCATGTACGCGAACCAGAGCATCCAGCCCATCACGAACGACGGGAGGTCGTCGAAGATCTCCCGCACGAACGCGTAGCCACCGCCGCTCTTCGGAATCGACGACGCCAGTTCGGCGTAACACAGCCCGGTGAAGGCGGTCACCACCCCGTTCAACACGAACACGAGGATGGCGGCCGGCCCCGAAATCTCGGCGGCGAGTCCGGTCAGTACGAAGATGCCAGCGCCGATCATCGCGCCCATGCCAATCATCGTCGCGTCGAGCAGTCCCAACTCGGCGGCCGGTTCGCGCTGGCTCATCTGTGACCTATCCCGAGCATCACGAGTGACTGTGATAGTGCTTTTCCCTGCCGGCGAGGCGGCCCCGAGCCGTTGGTCGTCGTAGCGGACGGACTGCTCCGCCCCCGCCCGCACATATCTCTGTGGCGTGCTCTCGCCGACGGGAGCCGAAACACACTCGCAGCACGAGCGAGAAGGGGCAGCCCGAGGATGTTACAGTCAGTCGGCGAGTGGCTGAGCGGGACCGAGGCGACGCTACTGGTCATCGTGCTCGGCCTGGCGACGCTCGGGACGACGGCACTGTTCCTGATCGGGCTGACCGGCTACCGACGGCGCCGGTCGCGGGTCTACCTCCTGGTGTCGGCCGCACTCGGACTGCTCGTCGGCCGGTCTGTCGTCGGGTTCGGGACGGTGTTCGGGGTCGTCCCGATGCCGGTCCACCACCTCGTCGAACACGGCTCCGACTTCGTCGTCGCGACGCTGGTCCTGTACGCTCTCTACCGGAGCGAACCCCCCGCCCCTTCGACCTGACGGTGCCAGTTCTCGCTGACCGGGAACGAGTGGGGCATATTTAGTCTGGAGACGGCTACCGTCGACTGTTATGAGCGACGTGCGACGGAGCGTCCACAATCACATCGAGTCCCATCCCGGCGTCCACTTCAACGAGCTCGCCAGGGAGCTCGACATCGCAACCGGGCAGGCCCAGTACCACCTCCGTCGTCTTCTGGAGGCCGGCCGACTCGACACCGAGGAGCTACGCGGTCGGACACACTACTTCCCCACGGGGTACGAAACGTGGGAGCAGCGGACCATCGCGCTCCTGCGCCGCGAGACGGTCCGCGGTATCATCGTCGTCGCCCTCGAGAATCCCGAGCCATCGGCGGCCGACCTCGCCGAGGAACTCGACGTGGCCCGAAGCACAATCTCCTGGCACGTCTCGACGCTCGTCGAGGCCGGAGTCGCGGAGAAGTGCTACGACCAGCAGGGCCGGAGCCACATCACGCTGACACGTCCCGAGGAGACGCGGCGGCTGCTGGACGAGGTCACGCCCTCGCTGCCCGACCGGCTGGTCGACCGGTTCACCCGGCTAGTCGACGACGGCCTGCTCGACTGAGCTGCGGGCGGCCCGTACCCTGGCCGGGTTCGCGGGCCTACCCGTCACTACTCCAGCAACTGGCCACGGTACTGCTCGGCCAGCTCCCGGTCGAAGGCGGAGAGTTCCACGATATCGTCCTCGCTGAGATAGTCGACCTCGTCGACGTACGCAACCGCATCCTCGCGCGAGGAGAACGGTGCGGGGTTCACGCGCATCGGGTCGTCGTACCTGTCCTGGTCGGTTTCGAGCGCGTAGTACGCGGCCGTCCCGTCGACGAGCTCCCGCGAGTTCAGGTCCCTGACCCAGACTCCCGCGATGTCGGCGTCGGTCGCCGCGAACTGATCCGTGACTGCGTAGTAGGTCGTCGCACAG
The DNA here is from genome assembly GCF_024609245.1 of Haloarchaeobius sp. FL176. GTDB lineage: Archaea > Halobacteriota > Halobacteria > Halobacteriales > Natrialbaceae > Haloarchaeobius. Next base: position 71,778 of record NZ_JANJYH010000008.1, on the reverse strand, counting down.
CCGGCCGTACAGAAGAACTCACGGGTGTCGTCGGCGTGGACGGCCTGTGCGTTCCACTCGGGGAAGTTCGCGGCCATCATGTCACAGACGGCACAGCGTGCGTCCTCGGGGACGTCGATGGGCGAGACCGACTCGCCGCCGTCCCCGCCGTTTTGCTCGTGGGCGACGTAGCTCGTGCAGTAGCCGCTCGGGTCGATGGTCCCTTCGACGATGGTACAGGCACCGACGCCGTCCCCGTTCTTGTCGGGGATGTAGAACGTACAGCCGGAGCACTGCTGCCCGCCCTGGGGCTGGGACTGGTAGCTCACGTCGCTCTTGCTGGCGAGATTGTCCGGGTCGCGCTCGCCGCCACCAGCCCCCGTCGCAGTCCGGTACTGTTCGGGGACCCGGTCGCTGGGCGTCGCCGTCGGGGTCGGGGTCTCCTCACCGCCGTCACCGCCCAGACAGCCGGCGAGGGCGGTCGCCGAACTGGCTCCGACCAGCGCGAGCATCGTTCGTCTACCGAACGCCGTGGAGTCGTGTTCTCCCATGATTGCACCTTCGGGGACGGTGGGAATAGGTAGTCTGGTACGACCGTCGTAGTATTTCTAGAACTGCACCAGACTGCTTACTTCCACCAGGCAGAAAGTGGCGACCATGCAGCGACGGACCTACCTCGCGGCCAGCCTCGGGTTCACCACGGCAAGCGCCGGCTGCCTCACCTCGGCGCTCGGGGGAACAGACGGAGGCGAGACGGTGCTCGACCCACCAGCGGACCAGCAGTTCGACAGCAGTCAGCTGCCGTATCCAGCCCACGGGGAAGCACTGCCCGAGTTCGAGCTACCGGATCCGCTGGCCGGCGAGGTCGTCGAGAGCGCGGCGGTCGACGGGACGCTCGTCGTCACCGCCTTTTTCGCCTCCTGTCCAGTCGAGTGCGTCCGCCTCATCGGCCAGCTGGCGGGCGTCCAGCAGGGGACGGTCGAGCGAGGTATCGACGACGAGGTGACGTTCCTCGCGATCACGTTCGACCCGGAACGCGACGACGTCGCGACGCTCCGCGAGTACGGCCAGCGGATGAACATCGACATGGCGGCGGGCAACTGGCGGTTCTTGCGTCCGGAGTCGCCCGAGCGCGCCGAGTCGGTCGTCGACGAGAAACTCGGCGTCACCTTCGACAGAATCGGTGCCGGGGAGTCCCAGCGGCTGCCCGGCTACGACTTCCGGCACCTCTCCCTGACCTTCCTCCGGAACCCAGCCGGCACCGTGGAACGAGCGTACCGCACCGACCGTCCCGACCACCAGCGCGTGCTCTCGGACGTCGAGACGGTCGTCGAGGCGACAGCCTGACAGATGGCCGCATGTACTCCAGCCAATCCACTCCTCGGGACGGAGACGCTCGGACTTCCGGTGCTGGCGCTCGTCGGCCTGCTCGGCGGTGCGCACTGCATCGGGATGTGTGGCCCGCTGGTCGCCACCTACGCGGCCAGGATGGACGGGGACGGCCGCGAAGACGTGCTCTCGGTCCACGCGGTCCGGCAGCACGCGGTGTTCAACCTCGGCCGCACCGCCAGCTACACCCTGCTCGGTGGCCTGTTCGGGCTCGCGGGCCAGCTCGTCTTCGTGAGCGTGCGGGACGTGACCCTCGTCGCCACGGAAGTCCGTGCCGCGACGGGCATCGTCGTGGGGCTCGTCGTCGCCGCGGTCGGCGTCAGCTACGTCGCCGGCAACGGCGCCCGCAGCGTCCCGATTCCGGCCGTCGAACGGGTTGCGAGTGCGGTTCGGGGAAGCCTGCTCCCGCGCGTCGACGAATGGGTCGGGGACTACCGCATCGCCGGCCTCGGGGCAGTCCACGGCTTTCTGCCGTGTCCGCTGCTCTACCCGGCGTACCTGTACGCGTTCGTCCAGGGGTCTGCGCTCGGGGGTGCGGCGGCGCTCGCGGCGCTCGGCCTCGGGACCGTCCCCGCGGTCTTCCTGACCGGGACAGTGTTCGGAGGGCTGGACCACTCCGGCCACCAGCGGCTTCACCGCGCGCTCGGCGTCGCGTTCGTCCTGCTTGGCTACATCCCGCTCCAGCACGGGCTGGCCGCGCTCGGCGTCCCACTTCCGGGTGTCCCGCTGCCACACTTCCAGCCGTGGTGACTGGCCGTGCTCGTGGCGCACCGACTGGAGGTGACTCCGTTGCGACGGCGTGAGCTGCTCGGCTCGGTCGCCGCCGCGACGACGGCCGCGACCGCCGGCTGCAACAGCCTCGGCAACGCTCTGACGGGCGGCGACGACGACCCGGAGCCGGTGACGGTCGAGACCATCGACGCTCCCGGCAGCCGGGCCGGCAGTACGGTCGTCCCCGAGCCGGGCCGGGTGACGTTCGTCGAGTTCTTCGCGACGACCTGCCCGATCTGCGCGTCGCAGATGTCGGTCGTCGACGATGCCTACGGCCGGGTCGGCGAGGAGGTGCAGTTCCTCTCGGTGACCAGCGAGCCCGTCGGCCTGACCGTCTCGACGGAGAAGGTCGCATCGTGGTGGGCCCACCACGACGGCAGCTGGCCGGTCGGCGTCGACGACGGCGTCGCACTGGCACGCAAGTACGGAGCCACCAGCATCCCGACGGCCGTCGTCGCCGCCCCCGACGGAACCGTGACGTGGTCGCATACGGGGCGAGCCACCGCCTCGCGAATCGTCGCGGAGATCCGGGCAGCAGGGGGTGACTCGGCGCCGTGACCGCCCTGGATGCGGGCCACCTGACGTTCGCGGCGGGAGCGGGTTTCGCGACGTTCCTGTCGCCCTGTGCGCTCCCGCTCGTGCCCGGCTACGTCGGCTTCTACGCCCGGTCGGCAGACGGGGATGCGAGCACCGCGGGTGTCCTCTCGCGCGGCCTCGCAGCTGCGGGCGGGCTTCTCCTCACCCTGGGGCTCCTCGCCGCGCTGGCCGTCATCCTCGGGCGACCGGTCGCCCGGCTCCTGCCGCTCGTGGAGCCGGCCGTCGGGCTGGCCCTCGTCGGCCTCGGCGTGCTCGTGGTGTCCGGTCGCGCCCCCGCGCTGACTGTCCAACTCCCGGAACGCCGGGCCGACACGCCGGGGTTCGCGCTGTTCGGGGCCGGCTACGCCGGCGCGTCGGCCGGCTGTGTCCTCCCGGTGTTCCTGGCGGTGGTCGTCCAGTCTCTTGCGCTCCCGCTCCCACAGGCTGCCGCCGTCGTCCTCGTCTACGCGCTGGGGGCAGCCCTGCCGCTGCTGGCGCTTTCGCTCCTGGTAGGGCTCGGCGTCGACGTCGCCGCCGCGCGGCTCGGCGGCCTCGGCAGTCTGCTCGAACGCGCCGCCGGCGTGGTCCTCGTCCTGGCAGGAATGGGACAGCTCGTCGTCGCGGTCGCACCGTCCGCGGTCCCGTCCACACCGATTCCAGTATGACAGGGGAGACATCATCCGTACAGGCACGCGAGCAGGGTCAGACGGGGTGGTCCGCTCGACTATCACACCGCGTCTGTAGCCCAACGGTATTGTTCAAAATTCGCACTGGTGCAGCTCTCGAAACCCGCCTGGGACCGGCAGCCGTCGGTGGTCCCGTCGCCGCTCGCAGTCCGTTCAACGTGGTAGGGGGTGAGCCATGAGGAGTGTCACCCTCGCCGGCGTCGTCGTGGTGCTCGCGCTGCTGGTCGCGGGGTGTGGGCTCGTCGTCGACACCGGCGACGGCGAGCAGCTATCGCCGGTACCGTTCGACCGAACCCTCACGACCGGCCTGACCGGTGTCGACGTCGAGCAGGCACGGGAGGCGGGCCACGTCGTGCCGCGGGGACAGGTGTTTTACTCCCAGTACGAGTACGTCGTCGGCTACTACGGGACCGACGCGCTCGTCGCGGGCGTATCAGACCCCAGCCACCGGGCGCAGTTCGGCCGGCCGCTCGCGGTGTTCGTCACCGACCTCGCCGGGACCGACCCCGCGCTGACCGACGAGGGATACGTGACGCTCCCCGACGCCACAGCGCCCGGCTGGACGCGCACCGAGGACGCCTGGTTCGTCGTCGGGACGCCGGCGCGGACGCCCGGCGGACCGACCGCGCTCCCCTTCGGCGACAGGGGGGCGGCCCGGGCGTTCGCGACGGCCCACGACGGCACCGTCGTCGACTGGGACGGGCTGCGGGAGCGACGGACGGACCGGCCCGACGCCGGCGACCACGAGCCGCCCGTCGCCGAGCGACAGCAGTGGGCCGACCGGGCCGTCGAGCGGGCACGCGAGACGCGGGACCGGCCGGTGTCGATGGTCGTCGGCACGGACCGGGCGGCGGTCGAGACGGCCGTAGACAACGTGCCGCCGGCGGACGCCGCCGGCGACGCGCCGGCCGGGGTGGTCCTTGGCGAGGACGCGCCGACGCTCGCGGCGGCTGTCGACCGCGCGCCGGCGAACACCACGGTCAGGCTCCTCCGTGGTCGGTACGACGCGAACCTCTCAGTCGGCAGACCCATCACGCTCGACGGGACCGGGGCCGCCACCGTCCTCGACGGCGGCGGCGACGGGTCCGTCGTGACCGTCAGCTCGCCCGGCGTCGGGCTCACCGACCTCCGTATCGTGGGGGTAGGGAGCGCCAACGCCGGACAGCTGGAGTCCGACGACGGGTCGGCGTGGGACCGTCGCATCAGGCTCACGTACGGCTACGGCGACGCGGCGGTGCGGCTGCGCGACGCCGACCGGTCGCTGGTCGAGAACGTCAGCATCGCCACGCCTTCGAACGGCGTCGTCGCCCTCGACAGCGACGGTGTCGTCGTCCGCGAGACCCGGGTGAACGGCACCGACGGGCTGTCGGGATTCATGAGCGTCCTGCCGATGTACTCCCGAATGGTCGTCGAGGACTCCCGGTTCGACGGGGGGCGCGACGCCGTCTACGCGCACTACGCCGACGGGACGGTGGTCCGTGACAACCACGTGGCGGACCTCCGGTTCGGCTTCCACGACATGTACACGAGCGACGCGCTCGTCGTGAACAACAGCGTCCGCGACGTGAACACCGGCATCTACGTGATGACCCGGCCGGCCGGCAACGCCGTGGTCGGCAACGACGTCCGGAACAGCAGCGTCGGCATCAGCACCGCGGGCACGGCCTCCTACGTGACCGGGAATGTGGTCGTGAACAACGAGGTCGGGCTCTCGGTCGGCACCACCCGGTCGACCTATCGCGGGAACACGGTCGTCGCAAACGGCGTCGGTGTCCGGTCGACGACGATGCTCCCGACCAACGACGTCTTCGAGAACGACATCGTCGGGAACGACCGCCCCGTCTCGCCGGGGTTGGCGACGCTGGAGAGCTGGGCGGTCGACGGCCGCGGCAACCACTGGGGGGCGGTGCCGGGTGTCGACCGCGACGGCGACGGCGTCGTGGAGCGGACCTACCGGCCGACGGACCCCGTCGACCGGAACGCCCGGCACTCGCCGGTCGCGAACGCACTCGCCTACTCGCCGGCGGCCCACCTGTTCGACCAGTTCCAGCAGGCAGCTCCGGGACTCCGGGGGCCAGCCGTCGTCGACCCTGCACCGCTGACTGACCCGGTCCACCCGGGCCGACTGGAGACGCACAACGTGAGCACACCATGACCCCGCGACAGACCGGCCGACCCGACGAACAGCCAGCCCAACAGCGACCGGCCGTCGAGGTCGCGGGCGTGAGTCACTCGTTCGACGGCCTCGACGTGCTCGGCGACGTGTCGTTCACCCTTCCGGGCGGCACGGTCGCCTGCGTCGTCGGGCCGAACGGGAGCGGGAAGACCACGCTGCTGCGACTGGTCGCCGGCCTGCTCGAACCGGATGTAGGGACCGTCTCCGTCGCAGGTGACGCCGGTCGCCGGGTCGGCTACCTCGCCCAGCAGCCGGCGTTCCGCAGGCAGTTCACTGTCGCGGAGACTGTCGCCTTCTACGGATCGCTCGTGGGGGAGCCAACGGACGTCGATGCCGTCCTCGACCGCGTCGGCCTCTCGGCCGTCGCCGACCGGCGCGTGGACGCGCTCTCCGGCGGGATGCGTCGGCTGCTCGGACTCGCCCAGGCGATGGTCGGTGACCCGTCGGTGTTCGTCCTCGACGAACCGGCGACCGGGCTCGACCCAACGATGGCCCGTCACCTCCGGGCGGTGATCGACGACCTCGCCGCCGACGGTGACGCGGTGCTCCTGTCCACCCACGACCTCCACACGGTCGACCGCATCGCCGACAGGGTGTTGCTCGTCGACCACGGCGAGCTCGTCGCTGCGGGCCCGCCGGCGGAGCTGCTGGCAGAGTCCGGGGCGACGACGCTCGACGACGCCATCGAGACGCTCGGCCACGGCGGGGGCACGGTCGGTGTCTCGCCTGGGCTCCGCGGAGGTGACCGTACGTGACCGAGCTCGGCTACGTGGCAGACGTCGCCGAGCGCGAGTTCCGGACCGTCCTCCGGACCCCGTTGCTGCTGGCCGTCGGCCTCGGCTACGTCCTGCTGGTCGGCGGCATCGGGTGGCTGGGCGGGACCGGTGCGTACCTCGCGCTCGTGCTCGACCTCCTGACGCCCGTCGAGCTGCTCGTCCCGGTGCTTTCGTTCGCCGTCGGCTACCGGGCGCTGCTCGGCGACCGCGAGAGCGGGGAGCTGGAGACCATCCGGACGTATCCGATCACCGGACACTGGTACGTCGTGGGGGTCTACCTCGGCCGGGCCGTGGTCGTGCTCGGGCTGGTGCTGCTTTCGTTCGTCCTCGCCGGCTCGGTCGTCCCCACGAGCGACACGGCACAGCTCTCGGTTGTCGCCTCCCACCCCACGGCGGACTCTCCCGCGCTCTATCTCCGGTACGCGCTGGCGACGGCGCTGTTCGCGCTAGTCGCGCTTGCAATCGCGACGCTGGTCTCGGCGGCAGCACGCTCGACCCGTGGCGGGCTCGCGCTTGCCACCGGCAGTGTCGTGGCGCTCGTCGTCGGGCTGGACAGCGCGCTGCTGGGTGCGGTCACCGGCGAGCAGGTCCCGACCACCGTGCTCGCGCTCAGTCCGAACAGCGCCTACCGGAGCCTCGTCCTCGAACTGAGCGTCGCGCCGACGGGTGTCGCCGTCCCCGGCGGGCCGACCGTCCTCGTCAGCACGGCCGCCCTCTGTGCGTGGCTCACCCTCGCGCTCGGGCTGGCGTCGCGACTCGCCTGGCGCTGACGAAGCAACCTCGGCCGGGCCGGGGGCTGTCGTCCTGCCGACATCGAGCACGTGCAGTCAGTCCGGAGCCTTCGGCGACCGCTCCGGACCGCGGTTTCAGTCCCCGCTCGTCGCGCTGCCGCCGTCGAGTTGCCTGTACAGGTAGTACGAGTAGACCACCGTTCCAACCGCCGTGAGCAGGGACGGCACGAGCAGGAAGAACATCGCGTACTCGCCGAAGGCGAGGCCGACGAACGCGAGCACCCCGGTCAGCTTGAACAGTCTGCTGCCCAGCGCGTGAGTTCGCTCCCACACCTCGTCGCTGCTCAGCGTCCAGGGAGTCCGGATGCCGACGAACCAGTTGCGTTGTGCGTTCTCCAGCAGGATTCCGACGTAGTAGAACAGGGCTGCGACGCCGGCGAGGACGAACAGCGTCATATCGAACTCGTAACCGAGGTTGAAGGCGACGATGCCGGCGTGCAGGACCGCGAGGTACGCCGCGAACACGACGACGAACCAGTCGTAGTAGCGACGGAAGGACGCGATGTTCTCCTGCAACGGGTCGATACGTGGGACGAGAGCGAACAGTCCGAGGAGGACGGCACCCAGTGCCGGGAAGAGGGCGAGCGCGGCGGTCTTGCCCATCGTCCCGTTCGGTTCACCGCCCGCTCCCCAGTTCGTCACCAGCCGGTCGGAGAGCTCCGGAGCCGCGAGGAGACTCACCACGGCCGAGAGTACGACGAAGCCGGCCGCGATGGCGTAGCGCTGTCTCGTGTTCATACCGCTGGAAAGGAGGGCGAGACTGAAAAAACAACCCCGGACCCGAGCCGATTCGTCACGCCCGCTCTGTCCGTCACTCCGAGTGCGTCGACAGCTCGTACCCCCAGGACAGGTTCCCGGAGCCACTCGGCGGTGCGGACTCGTAGGTGACGGTCACCGAGTCCGCGGCTTTGGCCGAGATGTAGTGGGCGCCCGCCGCGTCCGCGCTCTCCGCCCAGACGTTGGCAACCGCGGGGGCCTCGACGAGACCGTGCGGGATGTCGAACGACCGACCGCCGCTTCCGCTCGCCGTGTAGGTGCCGCTCTCCTCCGTGGGGTGGCCGAAGTTGTGCCTGATGACGTTCGCTTCGCCGTCACCCTCGATTCCCGATTCGATGTCGTTCTGGACGACCATGCAGTCCGCTGCGTCGACGAGGTTGACGTCGCTCCCCCCCGTCAGGGAGAAGTTGTTGTTGGTGACGGCGGCATCGTCGGTCTGGTAGACGAGGATGGCGTCGTTCCCGCCGCGGGAGAAACTGTTCCCGGTGACCAGCCCGCCAGCACGGACGAGCAGTCCCCGATTCCCGTAGCGGTTGAAGTCGTTCGCGGCGATCAGGTTCGGTCTCCCCCCGAGGATGGCCGCGTACGAACCACTCACTTCGGAGAGCGAGTTGCTCAGGAACCGTATCGGACCACTCACCGACCCGGCAGCGACGACGTAGTTGCTGATGTCCTCGAAGTGGTTCCCGACGAAGTTCACGTCCTCGATGGAGGAGCTCCCGATCTCCGAGATGTTGAACGCGGTGCTACCGCAGGTCTGGACGACGTTCTCTGTAACGCCCAGGAACTCGCAGGTATCCCCCTCTGGCGTCCGGAACCGCATGATGTTCCCGCTCAGTCTATCGAAGTCGTTCGCGGCCATCCCGATCTCGTTCATCCCGGTCGGGTTGCTGTACAGGTTCACGCCCATGCCGTCGATCTTCCAGAACTGCGAACTGTTGACGATGAGCGAGTCGGGACGCCCACGACTCTTGATGGCGTCGTCCGAGAGGTTGCGGAACTCGCAGCCGTTGATCTGCGTCTCCTCCGCTCCCGTGATGATGCCACCGCTGCCGTTCGCGAATCGGTTGTCCTGGAACTGGATGACACCGCCGAAGTGAACGTCGGCGTTATCCTGATAGTACTCGTTCCCCCGGAACGTCAGGAGCCTCGGGAAGCCGTCGGTGCCGGAGCCCCCGACGGTCGTGCAGTGGTTCTTCGTGTCGTAGATGACGTTGTTCCGGACCGTGATGTTCCGGACCGCGTCCGAGAGTGTGACCCCGTAGCCGACGCCACGACCGTCGTAGCCGATATCGTACAGCTCGCAATCGCTGACGGTGGAGAACACCGACGACGACATGATGACCCCGGAGTGAGCGAGGTTGTGCATCTTCGTCTGGGAGACGAGGAGGCTGTTCGCGTACGTCGCAGTGACGCCCGAGCGGAACACTGACCGGTCGCGCCCGACGATCTCGAGGTCTCGGATCGTGACGCCCTCAACGAGGTCGAGCCCGATCGCGGCCGCACCGTTCTCCGGGCGGTAGGTGTCGAAGAGGCCACCGGCCGAGATACGTATCTGCCCGTTCTCCTCGTCCACGTCGAGTAACTTGTGTATCTCGCCGTACGGCTGGTTGCGGTACGTCGTCGTCCGATTCGTGTTGATGAGGACGTGCTCGCCGATTTCGAACGGTCCCGTGTCGTCGACCGGGATCACCTCGTTGCCGACTCTCGACGTGACCGAGGCGCTCCCGGTGCGGTTACCCTGGACGTTGAATGCGGCGCTGCCGGCGACCTCGATCGTCGTGCCGCGGCCCATGCCAGTGACTACCGTGTCCGAGTCGAGCTCGATCGGCTCGGATGCGACGTAATGCCCCGCCTGGATAACCAGTTTCGAGACGCCGTGGTCGACGACCGCCTGGACGACGCGCGAGAAGTCCGGACCGCTCTCGACCACTTCCTCCTCGACATCGGCGTGAACGGTCCCATCCTCGTCCTTCCAGACGACCGCGCCTGCGTTGCGCGAGTCGGTGAGGAGGTGGTCGGTGCGGACTGTCTCGACGTCGACGACGCCCGGCGTCGTTCCGTTCTCCGTCTCGGTCGGCCGGGTCCGTCCGGGGCCGTCGGCTGTCACGTCCGTCGACGGTGACCGGTCTGGTGGCCCGCCGAGGCAGCCACCGAGGGCAGCCAGGAAGCTACTCGACTGTAGGTACTCTCGTCTGTTGAGTCCGTCATCGTCACCCATGGACGAGCCTTTCGGCGTCCAACGGTTTGCTATAGGCTTGTTAAGGCGAGGGCTCGACGACCCGTCACCCTTCCGCAGTCGGGCGAAACCGGTCCGCTGAGGTTCCCAGCGAGGAGTGGCCCTGTTCGGGCCGGCGTGGGACCGAACCATGGCCACGGAGCTGGTAGAACGCGGGGAATACGCGACTCCCAGTCGGTGGGGAACACCTTACCAGCACGATAATAATGCGGCTGGCGGCACTGGACCCGATAGCGTGAAACCCTCCGAATCGACATCTCGGACGAGACGCAACGCACTCAAGTCACTCGCCGCTGCAGGCCTGCTCGGTGTCGCCGGCTGCCTCGGTGACTCGGGCAGTACCGACCAGCCCACGCAGACCCCGGGTTCGACGACGAACCGACAGACCACCACCGGGAACCGCTCGACAGAGACCGACACGAGCGACGGCCAGCAGTCGGAGCCGAGCAACGTGGCCCAGTCCACGCTCGTGGACGACTTCGAGAACCTCTCGGAGTGGACCGTCGAGAGCGGGTCGTTACACGCGGACGACTCGCAGACGTTCACGGGGTCGCAGTCGGCACGCCTCGAACGGACCCAGGGCCCGGTGAGCATCTCCCGCCCGGTCGACATCGACGGGTCGACGACGGACCTCTCGCTCGCCTTCCGCATGGACTCCTCGGGGAACGCTGTCCCCCAGGTGAAGCTCTACGCACCGGACGAAGCGAACTCGCTCGTCGTCGGCGAGGGCATCCGTGAGGAGTCGAACCGGAACTGGTTCCGGCTGGACCTCGGCGCCCGTCGCGTCAACGGACTTCCGAACCTGGAGGAGGTGAGCCGTCTCGAGATACGCATCCGCGGCGGTGGCCCGGACACGAAGTTCTGGATCGACGACCTCCGCACCACGCCCTCGCCCGACAGCGGGAAGGCCATGATATTCTTCGACGACGGTCTCGTCTCCGCGTACGAGAACGCCTATCCCGTGTTGCAGGAGCACGAGATGAGCGCCGCCTCCTCCATCGTCACCGGCGAGGTCGGCGCGGAGAACCACATGAGCATCGAACAGATGGAGGAGCTCCAGTCGAACGGCTGGGAGATGGTCTCGCACACCCACTCGCACGTGAGCCTGCAGGGCATCTCCCGCGTCGAAGCGGAGCGGGAGATCGTCAACGCCAGGCAGTGGCTCGTCGACCACGGCTTCGAGACCGGTGCTCGGTCCATCGTCTATCCCTACGGCGGTTTCACCGACGCTACCGCGTCCTTCGCGAACCAGTACCACGACCTCGGGTTCCGGTACATGGACACGCTGAGCTCCGGCTCGGGGCGTGTCACCCAGAACATGACCGCCTCGCGTGGCGACGCGAGCAACCTCGAACGGGCCAAGAAGATGGTCGACCTCGGACAGCTGTACTCCGACCTCGAGATGTTCACTTTCCACGAGGTGGGCGGCTCGAGCGAGGGGCTCCAGATGTCGACCGGCGACTTCGAGGAGTTCGTCAGCTACCTCGACGACAGCGACCTCGAAGTCATCACGCCGTCCACCCTCTGGGACCGCTACCAGGCGACCGCTCCGATGGACTGACTTCACGGCGGACCCCGCGTCGAACCGGCACTCGAACGACCGATACGGCCGACGACCGGCCGACTACCATCCCACCACGAACTGTCATCCCCTTCGACACATGAAACACTTCGATACAGACAGCGACCAGAGCGGAACCGTCTCGGTGAGCCAGCACCGTCCCAGTACCACGGCGGGGGACGGCCCGACGACCACCGAAGTCAGAGAGCTCAGTAACTTCCAGCGCGACCTCCTCTTCGTCGTCGCGGGCGCAGCGGAACCGAGCGGGCAGGAGATCAAACGCGAGCTGGAGGCGACGACCATGGAGATGGTCCTCCCCGGGCAGCTCTATCCGAACCTGGCAGAACTGGCCGAGCGCGACCTCGTCGAAAAGAGCGCCCGGGACGGGCGGACGAGCGCGTACGACCTGACCGAGCGCGGTTCGCGCGTTCTGGGCGAACTGTGCAGGTGGCAGATTCGCCACCTCCGTGCCGAGCCTTCTGACGTACCGTTAGAGGAGTTACAGACCCTATAGTAACGGGTGGCGCTCCCGTGGTCACGGACGACCACAGAGCCAATGTATCAGGGCAACACCATCGGAGCCGTCATCCCCGCGTACAACGAGGAATCGTTCGTGGGCGAGGTCATCGAGACACTCCCATCCTTCGTCGATAGAGCCTACGTCGTCGACGACTGTTCGACCGACGACACCTGGGACGAGATAGCCCGCCACGCGGACGCGGGGATCGAGCCCGACGCAGTACAGAGCCCATTGCCGGATGGCGGTACTGCGGCTGGCCCGCAGGTCGTCCCGATCCAGCACGACGAGAACCGCGGTGTCGGCGGCGCGATCAAGACCGGCTACCAGCGAGCACTTGCCGACGAGCTCGACGTGACTGTCGTCATCAGCGGCGACGGCCAGTCGGAGCCGGACATCGTCGAGCGCGTCCTCCAGCCGGTCGTTGACGGCGAAGCCGGGTACGCGAAGGGGAATCGTCTCCACAGCGGCGACCGCGATGAGATGCCGGCGTTCCGGCGGGTCGGGAACTTCGTGTTGACGTATCTCACGAAGATCTCCAGCGGGTACTGGCGGACCATGGACCCCCAGAACGGCTCGACCGCGATCTCGCACTCGGCACTCTCGGCTGTCGACATCGGCGAGATGTACGAGGACTACGGCTACTGCAACCACCTCCTCGCCATGCTCAACGCCGAGGAAGTCACCGTCGCCGACGTCCCCCACCGTGCCGTATACGACGACGAGGAGAGCCACATCGAGTACCAGACGTACGTCCCGAAGGTGTCCTGGCTGCTCCTCAGGAACTTCACCGGCCGACTGCAGGAGACGTACCTCGGGAGGGAGTTCCACCCGCTTCCCGCGTTCTATCTGGTCGGTGCTGCGGGGTCGCTCACGGGGCTGCTCGCGGCGGCCAAACGAGTGTTCGACGGGGAGGACGGCGGGCTCGTCGCACCGCTCGCCATCGTCCTCGTCGGGGTTCTGAGCATGCTCGTCGCTGCCGTCCTCGACTTCGAGGAGAACCGGGACCTCACCGTCCACGCAGAGGAGCCCTGACCGCCGGGGGCAGCCGGCTTCCGGCCCCCGTTCGCCCCCGCCACCCCTTCGTTCTCTCTATTCTGTGTACCGACGGACCAGCGCCCCGACCGGCGGGGCACCGTCGAGCAACCAGAGCCCGAAGACCGTCGTGAACAGGAGCAGATACAGCGGCACGTAGACGCCGATATCGCCGTCGGCGAGGTTCACGAGGAACGCGTTCAGGTAGCGCGTGACCCGTTCGACGAAGCCGATGTCGGCCGTGTACCCCGTCGGGTTCGATAGCGGCCAGACGATGCGACCGAAGGGCGAATCGACGCCGACGAGCAGTCCGAACAGCACGTCTCCGCCCAGGTGCGAGAGGTAGCCGACGCCGAAGGCCGCACCGAATCCCACGGCGCGGTGGCGTCTGGCGAGGAGGCCGATGAGGACCACCAGTGGGAATGCGAAGAACAGGGAGTGCGCCAGTCCGTACCCGGTGGTGAACACGTGGAACGTCCAGGCCAGCGGCTTGTCGATCAGATCGGGGAGCTGTGAGGCGAACGCGAGAACGATGACGGGCGCCGTGGCGGGTGGTCGGTCGGAGCGGAGTCGGCTCCAGACCGAGTAACAGAGATAGCTGAACGCGAGGTGTCCCCAGGGCCACATCGTCAGCTGTGCTCCTCTGGTCCGACGAGGACCTGTTCATCCGACTCCGTGACGGTGACCCAGACGCGTAGCGAGCGATAGGCGTTGTCGCGGGTCGGGTTCGTCGGTGCCTCACCGGTGTAGAGTAGGTAGGCCACACGGTAGCGCTGGCCCGCGTCCAGCGGACCAAGCGAGTGGGTGATGCGGGCACGTTCCCCGTCCGCGAGGTCGCGCTCGAAGCTGGTCAGTCGCCGACTCGACCGGACCGTGACCCCGTCATCGGTGCGTTCGGTGCGCTGGAGCATCGCGACGACAGTGTAGCTCTCCGGGGCGCCTTCCTGATTCCGGATGGTGACGTAGACCGGTTCCTCGGTCCCCGGTTCGAGCTGTATCGGGAGCGACTCGACGGTGTAGTTGCCGGACTCGTTCTGTCCGGTGACCGAGAACTCGGTGAACTGCTGCCCTGCCGTCGGTGCGGTGAAGGCGAACGCGGCAGTCACCGGGACCAGCAGGAGGGCGAGGACCACGACCACGTTCAGCGCCCGGACGAGCGTCGAGGACTGGCCGATGCCGCCGTCCGAACTGCCCTCGCCACCGAACAGGTTCGTAGCCGCGGCGAACGACACGCCACCGCGTCGTTCGAACGAGAGCCTCGCCCGTCTGGCGACTGCACCCACCGAGAGGAGCAGCGTGAGTCCCGCGATGGCGACGAGGACGGGCCTCGGTCGGACACCGGCACCCGTGAAGTTCAGCAGGAGTGCGACGAACGGCGTCAGCGCACAGCTGATCAGGACCGAGAGGACGAGGCGCTCTCCAGCGGGGATGCCCGCCTGTGCCCGGTGCGCCGCCAGCGCGTGGGTCGCGTCCCGGCTCTTCGTCGACGGTTCGTGGCGTTCCGGATAGACCGTCGCCAGGAAGGCGTATCCCGGGACGAAGACGAGAAACGGGAGCGTTATCGCGGCACGGAGGGGCGACTCGACTCCGACGACGAGGACGGCGACGGGCACGAGCAGGGCCAACGCGATACAGCAGACGAGGTCGACTGTCCACTCGACGGTGTGTGCTGCCATCGGGCGACTGTTGGCCCGGTCCGGGGTTAGTTACACGCAGGGTAGGTTCAATCCGCGTCCGGGGGGACGACTTACCCTCTCCATAGTATCCACAGCGCCCGCGGTCGGCGGAGCTGCAACCGGTCCCGGTGGGCCGCATCGCACGGTGATTGCTGGTAGCATCACCCGGCGACCCGCACCGTTGCAGTCCGTTGTACGCCCCGATAGAACCCGTTCGTCCCGGGCAGAACAACCCCTCGGCCTGTTCAGTAGAACCCACGCTACAGGCCCTCTAAACCCGCACAAGAGTGTGAAAGAGTCTGCAACGACTTCTCCCCTTTATCTATCCCCCGCCGCATTGGAGGAACAGAGCGATGATCACAGACCAGTCGAACGCACCCGCCGACCTCGACGCGACGCCGGAACCGGACGGGAGCCAACGAGTGTTGAGCCACGACAAGGTCTTCCACCTGCTCCAGAACGAACGTCGCCGCCGCGTCATCAGGTACCTCCACGACAAGGAGGGAAAGACGGACATGCGCGACATCGCCGAGAAGGTCGCCGCGTGGGAGCACGACAAGACCGTCAGGACGCTGTCGTCCGAAGAGCGCCAGCGCGTGTACATTCCCCTGTACCAGAACCACCTCCCGAAGCTCGACGACGAGGGTATCATCGATTACAACCAGAGCCGCGGGACGGTCGAGCGCAATCCGCTCGCGGACCAGCTCGAGACGCACCTCTTCGAGCGAGCAGACGAACGACCGCCGGAGACCAGCGCACCCGCGGCGGACACGCAGGAGGCACCGCAGTACAGCTACTCGCTCGTCGCCTCGGGGGTCGCCAGCATCCTCCTTATCACGGCCGCGCTGGGGCTGCCGATACTCTCGTCTCCGCCTGACCTCCTCTTCGGGACCCTGATACTGCTCGTCTTCCTGGGGGCAGAACTCCTCCGGCAGCGGCCGCTACGGTGACCCGCACCGACGAGCCGCCCACCCACCGGTCGTCCACGCACCGGCCGCCACAAACAACGGCATGAAGGAAATTCCTTCAAACGGACTGGTAAGCCAGCGACCATCTCCAAAGGTTGATAAGCTGGTATCAGAAACTAGCTGAAAAGCATTTTGGCTATCCCAACGCCTCTACCGTCTCCATGCACACACGCACCTCATCCACGAGTCTCGTACTCTGTTGTGCCGTCCTGGTCGTCGTCGGCGGTGTCGCCCCAGCCGCCGTCTCTGGTGTGTCGGAACCCCAGAGCGCGGCGGTGAACGGGAGCGGGACAGCAACCCCACAGGTCGCCCCTGGCATCACGAGCGTTTCTACCGACGGGCCAGGACACGTCACGAACGCGACCCAGGGCTTCGTCTACTGGAACGACGAACCGTTCCGCATCAACGTCACGGTCACGCCGCCGAACGGCACCGTGTTCTACGTCTGTGTCCAGACAAACAGCTCCGACCGCGGGCCCGGCTGTCGAACGTTCAGCCCGCGAAACGCGACGCACGTGGAGTACTCGTTCGACGTGGACGGCTGGCAGACGGACAGCTCCTGGCGGTCGGCGCTCAACGTCACACTCCGCACGGAGAACAGCACCCTCGACCAGCGGGAGGTTTCGGTCAGCGTGCTCACCCGTGAGGGCGACGTCGACACTGACGGTCTCACCAACCAGCGCGAGGCGAACATGTCCACCAGCATGTTCGAGAGCGATACGGACGGTGACGGTATCTCGGACGGCACCGAGCTGAACTCACACGACACCGACCCGGCGCTCGCCGACACCGACGACGACGGCGTTCCCGACGGCGCCGAGATCAACCGCGGTACGGACCCCACCGACCCGGACTCGGACGAAGACGGACTGACTGACGGTGCCGAGTTGAGTAACTCGACGGACCCACTCAAACCGGACACCGACGACGACGGCCTCGACGACGGCCGGGAGGTCGCGCTCGGGTCCGACCCGCTGTCGCCCAACACCGACGACGACGGCATCGATGACCGAAAGGAGGTCGCGCTCGGTCTCGATCCGACGAAACAGGACACGGACGGCGACATGCTGGACGACGACACGGAGCGGGCGCTCGGGACGAACCCGAAGAGCGCGTGGACGCCCCTCTTCCTCGGGGGTGGCGGCATCACGTTGCTGTTCGTCATCGGCGTGGTCCTCAGAAGGTCGGAATGGAGTTCCGGAACCGTCCTCGACGATGGCGACACGCAGTTCACGTTACCGGACTGGGTCTCGAACTACGTCAGGGACCACGAACCGGACGAACCCCGGGCCGTCTCGGCGGAGTCGGAATCGGCGGTAGCCACCGATAGAGAGGCTATCGAGGAGGAGTCCACGGACGACAGCTCCCCGGACGACCGGATCTGGACCGACCGCGACGAGGTGCTCGCGCTCGTCCAGGAGCACGACGGCCGGCTGAAACAGCGCGACGTCGTCGAGAACACCGACTGGTCCGAGTCGAAGGTGAGCCGCACGCTCTCCGCCATGGAGGAAGACAACCAGATCAGCCGGCTCGAGATCGGTCGCGAGAAGATCGTCACCCTCTACGACGAGGAACCGGACGTGTTCTCGTCTGACCGGGACTAGCGGCGGTCGCTGGCGACGCGGAACTGACGCTTGGTCGAATCGAAGTCGACCGTCGGTGCCGTTACTCTCTCCTCTGTGACCACCCGCGGGACAGTGTCGATAGCACGTCGCTTTGCACGCTGGA
Source organism: Haloarchaeobius sp. FL176 (assembly GCF_024609245.1). Classification (GTDB taxonomy): domain Archaea; phylum Halobacteriota; class Halobacteria; order Halobacteriales; family Natrialbaceae; genus Haloarchaeobius. The sequence continues at coordinate 54,133 of NZ_JANJYH010000008.1, read as the reverse complement.
CCGTCTCCTGGAGCGCGGGGCCGAATCGGTCCGTGGTGAACAGTTGGGACACCGCCCCGACCCGGTCGACGCCGGCCTCGCTGGCGAGGCGTTCCAGCAGCTCGACCTCCGCCCACGTCTGCCGCTCCGGCGGCTGGTTCGCGAACACGGTCTCGAGGTACGACCAGTACGACTCGGGGGCCACGTTCCAGACGGCGAGGCCGGCGCGACTCGCTCCCGGTGCGTCCTCGCCGAGGAAGGGGTCACCATCGAGGTACGCGAGTGACCGGAACTCGATCGCCACGTCCCCCGGTCGCGTGAACCGGTCCACGAGAACCGGGAGCTGGTCGACGACGAACGACGCCGTGTACGGGCACTTCCAGTTGCCGTACACAGTGGCGGTCGGGCTCGTGTCCGGGTCGCCCATCACCGCGTAGCGGTGTGCGTCCGGCGTCTCGGGCAACGGAACGCTGCCGCCGAACAGGTCGGTGTCCGAGATCTCGACCGACTCTGCCGGCTCCTCCGTGGGTTCGGTGGGCTCTTCGGTCGTCCGGCCGTCCGTCGTCTGTGAGGGTTCGGGCGCCTTCGTGCGCGTCGTGAGCCCTGTAGTCCGGCCTTCTGTCCCGGTCGAGTTCGTATCACTGGACAGCTGGTCGACGGCGCTCGCACAGCCCGGGAGTACGGTGGCCGCCCCGACTCCCGCGATTCGTAACAGTCCGCGTCGTGTGTTCTCTGCCATCGATCGAGAATGGTGCGGGAGTCGCATTATTACTGGACGGCTAAACCGCTGCGGCCGCTCATCTGCAGCGAGAGAGCAGCGGGTCAGCCTCGGGCGTCCGCTGTCGGTGGGGAACTCCGAACCCTAACAGCTGTCTATCGGCTGCTTATCTCGCGTATAGTAATGCCCCGTTCGTGCCTTGGTCTGGCCGTACCCGCGTCAAGCCCAAATGGGCAACAACGTGCGGCAATCGAGTACGTATGATAGACGACAACCTGACCGATACGGCGTCTCGAATCGACAATCGGCTCCCGACCAGCTCGCTCCACGGCGAACGCGAGGTGTGCCGCTGACATGTGTGGTATCATCGGGTGCGTCGGCACCGACGAGACCGTGTCGACGCTGATGGACGGCCTCAGCAACCTCGAGTATCGCGGGTACGACTCCGCGGGCGTCGCCGTCCAGAACGGAAGCGGCATCAAGACGTTCAAGCGCGCCGGGAACGTCTCGGAGGTGCGCGATGCACTCCCCGACGACCCGCCGAGCGGGACGGTTGGCATCGGCCACACCCGCTGGAGCACCCACGGCCCGCCGACCGACCAGAACGCCCATCCACACACCGATCCCGAGGGGCGCGTCGCCGTCGTCCACAACGGCGTCATCGAGAACTACGACAAGCTCCGCTCGCAGCTCGAGGCGACGGGCAACCAGTTCGTGAGCGACACCGACACAGAGGTCATCCCGCACCTCATCGCACACTACCTCGACGGGGGGCTGGAGCCCGAGACCGCCTTCCGACGGGCTCTCGAACGGCTGGAAGGGAGCTACGCGGTCGCGGCGATCATCGAAGAGGAGGAGACCATCCTGAGCGCCCGCCACGGGACACCGCTCGTGGTCGGCATCGACGACGGGGCGTTCTTCCTCGCCAGTGACGTGCCGGCGTTCCTCGAACGAACGAGCGACGTGGTCTACCTCGAGGACGGCGAGATCGCGCGCGTCGACCCCGACGGTTTCTCGATGATGGACATCAAGGGTGACCCCATCGAGAGCGAGATCGAGCACATCGAGTGGGACGCCAAGGAGACGGGCAAGGGCTCGTACGACCACTACATGCTCAAGGAGATCGACACACAGCCCACCGCGCTCAGGCAGACGATCGAGGGGCGGATCGACCCGGAGACCGGGAGCGTCTCCCTCGACGGGCTCGAAGCGGGCGCGTTCGAAGACTACGACCAGGTCGACTTCGTCGCGTGCGGTACATCGTATCATGCAGCGCTGTACGGGTCGAAGCTCCTGCAGGACGCAGGGGTCGAGGCCACGGCGTACCGGGCCAGCGAGTACGGGGCGTCGTCGAATCTGGTCGACGACAGCACTCTCGCGATACCCGTCACCCAGAGCGGCGAAACCGCCGACACCCTCTCAGCCATGGCCGAGGCTGCCGAGGCCGGTGCGACCACGGTCGCGGTGACGAACGTCATGGGTTCGACGGCTGCACGCCGTGCCGACGAGACGGTGTTCATCCGTGCCGGCCCGGAGATCGGTGTCGCCGCGACGAAGACGTTCTCGTCGCAGGTCGTCACGCTGCTGCTGCTCGCGCGCCGACTCGCCGAGGACATCGACGGTACGGAACCACGGGACGACTTCGACGAGGTCCTGGCGGCGCTGGAGCGACTTCCGGACGACCTCCAGTACGTCCTCGAGTCCTCGGACGCCCGGTCGGTCGCCCACGACTACGTCGACAGCGAGGCGTACCTCTTCATCGGTCGCCACCTCGGCTTCCCGGTCGCCAAGGAGGGCGCGCTGAAGTTCAAGGAGATCACTTACGAGCACGCAGAGAGCTTCACCAGCGGCCGGCTCAAGCACGGCCCGCTCGCGCTCGTGACGCCGTCGACGCCGATCTTCGCCATCGCGACGGGCGAGGAGCGGAGCAAGACGCTGACGAACGCGACCGAGGCAAAGAGCCGCGGTGCGCCGATCGTCCTCGTCACCGACGACGAGGAGACCGGGGCCGAGCTGGCCGACAAGCGGCTTACAGTCCCCGAGACGCACGAACTCTTGGAGGGATTGCTGGCGAACGTCCAGCTCCAGCTCGTCTCGTACTACGCGGCCAATCGCCTCGACCGCGAGATCGACAAGCCACGGAACCTCGCGAAGAGTGTCACGGTCGAGTGACCGACGGCAGCCGTGAACACTGAACTGTTTGGAGTGTTCGGCGACGCACCGGCGCTCGAGGCGCTCCGCGACACGGGCGCGTTCGACACCGTCCTTGAGGGACCGGGCCTCGCGGTCGGCGTCAGCGACCAGGCACTCGGCCATCCCGGCCGGACCAGCGTCCACGAGAGCGATCAGGGCTGCTGTGCAGTCTGGGGTGAGGCGTACCTGCCGGGGCGCGACGTCGATGACACCGCCCGCTGGCTGCTCGAACAGTACGGAGCGTACGGCACGGACGCCATCGCCGAACTGAACGGCTCCTTCGTCGTCGCCATCGACGATGGTGACCGGCCACTCGTCGTCTCCGACCCGATCCGGTCCTGGGAGTGTTTCTACACCGACACGGACGGAACCAGGGTGTTCGGGACTGACCCCACCGAGGTCGTCGCTGTCGCCGACGACGTCACGGTCTCCCGACAGTCGTTGCTGGAGTTCCTTCACATGGGTGTCGTCCTCGGCACTCGGACGCTCTACGAGTCGGTGAACCGCGTGCCGTTCGACGGCTACCTCGGTGCGGACGAGACGGGCCCCCTGCAGCGGTTCGTCTACGAGCCGCGTCGGTTCGACTACGTCGAATCGCTGGCCGAGCGTCTGGAGCGTGCCATCCACTGCCGCCGCGGCCAGCCGGGACGGACGGGAGTCCTGCTGAGCGCGGGCTACGACTCGCGGCTGTTCCTCGCCGAACTCGACGAGCTCGAACGCTGCTACACCGTCGGTCGGCCGGACAGCGACGAGGTGCGCATCTCCCGTCGCCTGGCCGACCAGTACGGTGTCGACCACGAGGTGATCGACCCCGAGGGCGGCTACATGAACACCGACGGCGACACCATCCAGTACGGTGGCAGCATCCGGGAGGCACTCCACGTGCACCACGAGAACGGCGACGAGGGGATGGACGTCGACTCCGTCTTCCACGGACTGCTGTTCGACACGTTCCTCGCCGCTCACTTCCGGCCGGAGCGGACGACCGATGTGCTCGGCTTCTCTGTCCCGCGTAGCGGGCTCGAGCCTGACCCTGACCTCGCCGAGACGCTGCTGTTCGAGAAGTTCGGCTTCTGGAAGCTCGACGAGCGGCTCGACTCCATCGACACCGCACTGCCGAGCGACAGCGTCGAGTTCTGCAAGGACGCGCTCGAATCCCAGCGCCGGCGGCTCGACGACCGCTGCGACTCGGTGTACAACGCCATCCCGCTGGTGGGTATCCAGAACCAGCCCACGCTCTCGTTCCGCAATCACCTCGCGGACAGGTACGTGGAGTCGTTCGTCGGGGCCGATAGCGAACTGCTCGCGTGGCACCTCCAGACGCCGCCGGAGCATCGGACCCGGCAGACCTACCGGGCGGCGCTGCAGCGTGTCGACGACGACCTGCTCCGGTACTCACCGCCGGACCGGCCCCGTAAGACGTTCCGCCGGAACCAGGTCGAGAAGTTGCTCCGGCGGGCCGTCCCGGGGCTGAAGACCTTCGAGACGCCGTGGCCGGACCGCAAGGAGCACTACCAGCAGGAGAACGTCGACGAACGGTTCTTCGCGGACGCACCGACGGTCCACGACCTGCCCCCCCGCGTGAAACTCCGGTTCATGGACGTCCGGTGCTGGCTCGAGGATCTCTCTGACTCACCCGTCTCGAACCCCGTCTCGCTGCTGGGCTGAGGCGGCTCGTCTTTCGGTTTCACCGCTCACCGATGACGCGGAGCGCCGCGAAAACAGACGTTCATTCGCCAGTCACTCGTCCTGCAGCCGTGTCCGGTACGCGCCGAACGCGAGTGCCGGTCCGAGTGCCAGGAGCCACGGGTCGAGTCCCCAGGAACTGCCCGCACGTCCGACCGCGACGTCGTCCGTAGTCGAGCCGTTGGTCCCACCCGTCGTGGTCGACGTGGTGGCCGTGCTGCTGGTCTGTGTCGGTGTCGAAGTCGGCGTGCTGGTTGCCGTCGCTGTCGGCGTGCTGGTTGCCGTCGCTGTCGGCGTGCTCGTCGATGTGGCGGTCGGTGTACTGGTCTGGGTGGCGGTCGGTGTACTGGTCTGGGTGGCGGTCGGTGTGGGTGTGTTGGTAGCAGTCGGTGTGTCAGTGGCCGTCGCCGTGGCGGTTCGTGTTGGCGTCGCCGTGCTGGTCGAGGTCTGCGTCGCCGTGGCGGTTCGTGTTGGCGTCGCCGTACTCGTCGGTGGCCCCGGTCCGGTCGTCGTCCCGTCAGCGGTCGTCGTCGCGCCCCCAGTGGTCGTGCCCGAACCCGTGGTTGCCGTCCCTGCCGACGTACCGGCCACCTCGGTCGTCCCCGGAGGTGCCGTCGTCGCGGCCGGTCCGTCCGAGTCGTCGTCGGGCCCGTCCCCGGGCAGCACGACCGAGGCGGCACCGCTGGCGGAGATCGCGATGCCGAGGACGAACAGCACGACCCCGGCGCCGAGCAGCCAGCGCTGGAGCCGCGAGCTCGTCGCGTCCCGCCCGCCGACCCGGGTGATGATGCTGTCCGCCCACCCGCCGAGCGGGTCCGGCAGCGACCGCAGGAAGTGCGAGAGCTCCGCGACGTCGAGCGCACCGGTCACGAAGGCGACGGTCGTGTAGATGAGGAGCCCCATCGGGGGGACGACAGCCACCGCGAGGAGGTCCGGCGTCACGACCGTCGAGAGCCACAGGATGGGGACGGCGGAGACGAGTACCGTCACTCCGGTCCGCACCGGCCGGATGTCGGCGAACGGGTCGAAGCCGATGCGGCGAGCGCTCCAGATGTGCAGCGCCAGCATCGAGCCGTAGGCGGTGCTCGTCGCGAGCGCCGCACCGACGGCCCCGAACCGGGGGATGAGCGCGACGTTGAGGACGAGGTTCAGGACGGCGGCCACCCCGGCCGCGACAACGAGCGAGTTGAGCCGACCGCTGCTCTGTCCGATGGCGAGGATCGGCCGCGCGACGGCGAAGCCGAACGCGCCGGGGAGCAGGATGAACAGCGGGAGGAGGCTGGTGGTGAACTCCTGCGAGTAGAGGAGCGGGACGACGATGGGCGAGAGCCCGGCGATGCCGATGGCGAGCAGGGCCGTCAGGAGGACCGTGTACCGGGTGATCCGGGCCGAGATGGCCTTGATTTGCGCGTACCGTTCGCGCTCGAACAGCCGCGAGGTGGACTGGAGCAGGACCGTCTGGAGTGCCAGCGGGACGAACCAGAGGAACTCCGCGAACAGCAGCGAGACGCGATAGTAGGCAGTCACCGCCTCCCCGCTGTAGAACCGGAGCAGGATGACGTCGACGTGGTACAGCGAGGTCAGCAGGACGATGAGCGCCACGCTGAGGTTGTTGAACGTCAGCATCTCTCGCCGTGGGAGGTCGCCAGTCGAGGACCGCAGCACGTCGAGGAGGTCGACCTGAGTCGAGAGGAACCCGAGGCCGACGAGAGTCACCACGACGCTCGTCACGATGTGACTCACGAGGACACCGGTGACGCCGAACCCGAGCGCGACCAGCGCGATGGCTCCGGTCAGGAAGCCGACCTTGTAGATGACACGGAGCGACTCGGAGTAGTGTTCGAGCTCGAAGCCGAGCAGGCCCCGCTGGACGTAGGTGCGGAACTGCGAGGTCACGACGAGGACCACCAGCAGGTGGAGATGCAGGAGGACCTGGTCGCCGTCGAGGTACTGGTTGATGCGCCCGACGTTGGTCACCGCCCAGAGCAGGCCTGCGCCGACGATGGCGGCGACCGTCGCGTAGCGCAGGTAGAACCCGAGCACGCGCTCGTCCCACTGTCTGCTGTCCCGGTCCTCACCGAGGTACTTCCGCACGCCGTCGCTGACCCCGGAGCTGACGAGTGTCATGTAGAGGCTGAACAGGGAGAACAGGAACACGTAGCTCCCGTACGGCTTCGCGCCCATGAGGTGGACGAGGAACGGGGACACTGCGACACCGAGCACGAGCACGAGCACCTTCGCGCCGACGACGAACGTGAACCCTGTCGTGAGTTCCCTCGCCACACTACCGCTCACCCCGGTTCCGCGGACAGTCGGGCCCGGGCGGTGGGATCGGGTCTCGCCCACGCCGGGGTGCGACTCTGCCGGTCATCGGTCTCGAACCACCGTTTCACCGGGGGCGGTCGTGGCACCGGCCGAGAGTTTCACGCCGGCGCTCAGGCTCGTGTCGATGCCCGTCTTCGCCCGGTCGCCGACCACGGCCCCGAACTCGCGGCGGCCGGTCGAGACTGGTTCCCCCTTGACGTCGAGCCTGACCGGCTCCTCGTCGTGCCGCAGGTTCGCTACCGTCATCCCCGCGCCGACGTCGACGTCGCGGCCGATGACGCTGTCGGAGATCGACGAGAGGTGGGCGACGTTCGCGCCCGCCATCAACAGGCTGTTCTTCACCTCGGCGGCGTGGCCGACGGTCGCTCCCCGTCCGACGAGCGTCGTGGCGCGGACGTACGCGTTCGGCCCCACGTTTGCGCCCGCCCTGATCCGGGCGGGGCCCTCGACGACGACACCCTCGCCGACCGTCGCACCGTCCTCCACGACCACGTCACCCACGATGCGGGCCGACTCGCTCACGTCGCCGTCGAGCCGCCTGCCCTGCTGGCCGATCCGACGCTCGTTGGCGGCCAGGAGCTCCCACGGTCGACCGACGTCGAGCCACTCCGCCAGCTCGACCGGCGTCACCGCCGTCCGTTCGATGGTGGTCGCGAGCACGTCCGTGAGCTCCCGTTCCCCCCGGTCGCTCGTGGGCACCGAGAGCCAGTCGCGCGCGGCCGCCGGGAACACGTAGGCGCCTGCGTTGACGAGGTTCGTCGGTGGTTCGTCGGGTTTCTCCACGATGCTCTCGACCGTCCCGTCAGCGAGCGTGACCACGCCGTAGTTCGACGGTCGGTCGACCTCGTGGACGCCAAGACTCGGGCCGGACTCGACGAGCCTGGCCACGGAGTCGGGGTCGTAGATGCTGTCGCCGTTGAGGACGAGGAAGGGCCCGTCGAGGTGGTCCGCGGCAGCGGCGACGGCGTCTGCGGTCCCATCGGTCGATTCCTGGACCGCGTATTCGACGGGTGTCGAGCGGTAGGAGTCTCCGAAGTAGGACCTGAGCGTCTCCCCCTCGTAGCCGACGACGAGGACGAGTTCGTCGACGCCCGCCGCCACGGCCGCGTCGGCGGCGTGGGCGGCGAGTGGGCGGTCCGCAACCGGCAGCATCGGTTTCGGTCGCTCCGCCGACAGGGGGCGCATTCTGGTTCCGCGTCCGGCAGCGAGGAGTACGGCTTGCATTGGTATCGAACTCTACGCAGTCTCCGGGTTTTATTATGCGTCGGGTAAGCCGTATCCAGCCGTGCCGGACCGCCGCGTTCCCGGAACCACGGGGGCTGTCCGTGGCTGCCGGTGTATCGAAGCGGTTCCCAGAGCCCGATATCGTCTGTTCACGGCCCTTAGACTGTTGGTAAGCTGCTGAACTATCGTCCGACCTTACGTTCCCACGGGTGGACGGTAGAACCGATGGAACAGCTGACCGCACTCCAACGCGATATGATGTTCGCAATCACGAGTCTGGAATCGCCCAACGGCCGCGAGATACAGCGGGAACTGGAGGAGACTCAGGACCGCTCGTTCGTCTCCGGTCACGTCTACACCGTCTTCGAGGAGCTTGAGTCGGCGGGACTCCTCGAGAAATCACGGCGCAACGGCCGCTCCAACGAGTACGCGCTCACCGAAGCGGGTCGCTCGTGGATCCAGAACCGCTACCGCTGGGAACAGTCGTACGTCGAGCTCGCTCCGCTGGGGGCAGACTCCGACACGCAGCCGGGCCGCTGGTAAGGATGACTCACGTGCGCCTGCTGTTCGCATCCCCCGACGTGAGACGCATCGACGGGTCTCACGGTACCTGGTTCGTCTCGGCGCTCGTGGAAGAGCAGCTCTGTCGGCTCGTCGCAGACGCCCGGACCATCGACGCTATCGCGGGCGAACTCGCGGCGGTGACCGAGGATGCGACCGTCGTCCACGTCTCGCGGACCGACCGCGGGGGGACCGTCGAGGCGTTCCGCAGCGTCACGAGCTCCCGTCCGCTGTACTATCTGACGGGCTCCGACGGGCAGGTGGTCATCACCGACCACTACCGCAACGCGCTCGCTCAGCTAGACGTCAACGAGCGGACGACGTCACGCCGCGCGGTCGCCGACCACCTCCTGTTCCGGTCGCCGGTCGCCCCGACGACGTACGTCGAGGCGGTCCGCCAGCTCGGACGTGGTGAGCTGCTCCGCTGGGACGGCGGGCGTGCCGACTGGAGTCGAGAGCTCGTCGACCAGCTCTCCGCCGCTGCCGACTGCGAGCCCGCAACCGCACGGGACCGTATCGACGAGTCGCTCTCAGACATCGTCGACGGGGCCGTCACGTCGACGACGCGGACCATGTTCTCCGGCGGTGTCGACTCGACGCTCCTGCACAGCTACCGCGACGAGTCGGCTCCCGCGACCCACCTCGCCGTGGACTCGCCGGAGTTCGACCGTGGGACCGGTGCGTTCGAGGAGGCGTCGTCGGCCCTCGACGTCGACCCGGAGCAGGTTTCAATCCGGGAGTCGGCGTTCCGCGAACATCTGGAGCGGACGGTCGACGCGCTCGGGCAGCCGCCTCGATACAACCAGACGGTGTTCACCGACGCCGGATTCCGGTCGCTCGACCGGGGCCGGTATCTCAACGGCCACGGGGCCGACGCCCTGTTCGGCCTCCAGGGACTCAAGGGAGCACGCATCGCCGACTGGCTGGGTGCGACGGTGCCGCTGCTCGACTCGGTCGCCTCGGTGGCACCCGGGCAGGTCCCCGACTCGGTAACCGCCCTGCAGCGGCGTCGCGAGCAGCTTCGGGCTCCGGTTTCGACGCCCGGTTCGCTCGCGCAAGACCTCGCCTCCGCGATCCACCCCGAGGCCGTCGCGGCCATCCTCGATTCGGCCATCGTCACCGAACGGGTCAACCGGCGGACGGAGTACGGCCACCGCCGGGCCGAACTGACGGCCGATTCACGGTTCGCACGCCAGGTCGAGTCGGGTCACCTCGTCGATTTCCTCGCGGACGACGGGGTCAGCCAGTGGCGACAGATCGGTGCCACGCACGGACAGCTCGTCGTTGCCCCGTTCCGGAGCCGTCGGCTGGCCCGCTGTGCCCTGTCGGTTCCCCCGGACCGCCGGTACGTCCGTGGAGTCGACGACCTCCCCGACCTCCAGCCGAAGTACCTCCTGAAATCGTTGCTCGCGGAGCGGTTGCCGTCCTATCCGACGGGGTGTCGCAAAGGGGATGGTTCGCTGCCGATCCGTCGGTACGTCGAGTCCGGGCCGCTCTCGGACGTGTTCGACCGGTACCGCCCGCCGACGTTCGTCCCGCCGTCGGCACGGCACCGTCACGTCGATAGCTTCGGCCCGCTCACGTGGCCACTACTCACCTTCGCGGTGTGGCGCGCCCGCGTCCGCGACGAGCCGGAGCTCCCGCCGGTTCCGGGCACCGAAGACCACGTGATCAGGCTCCCCCGCGACCCACCGTCTCCGGTGCCGGACGGACAGCGGCCCGGTGCTTAATAGCTCTATAGTAAACCGCCTGCCGGTGCTGGCCCTCTGCATGGACGTTGCCACTGCGAACGACATGGGTGCAGATGTGCTCGACGAGGTATCGAACGTCGTCATCGCCGACGATCAGGTGCTCGAGAACGTCCTGACAGCGCTCTACGCCCGGGGGCACGTACTGCTGGAGGACGTGCCGGGGACGGGGAAGACACTCACCGCCCGAACGATGGCGACCACGCTCGGGCTCTCCTTCTCGCGCATCCAGTTCACGCCCGACCTGCTGCCGGCCGACATCACGGGGACGAAGACGTTCGCGGAGGACACCGGTGAGTTCGACTTCAACCCCGGGCCGGTGTTCGCGAACGTCGTGCTCGCGGACGAGCTCAACCGTGCGTCGCCGAAGACCCAGGCCGCGCTCCTCGAGGCGATGGAGGAGAAACAGGTCACCGTCGACGGGCAGACGTACGATCTTCCGACGCCGTTCATCGTCATCGCCACCCAGAACCCCGTCGAGTCCGGCGAGGGGACGTTCCCGCTGCCGGAGGCCCAGCAGGACCGCTTCCTCCTCAAGGAGAGCTTCGGGTACCCCGACAAGGACGGCGAGCGAATGCTGCTCGACCGGCGCGAGCGCCGGACCGACCCGTTACCGAGCGCCCAGCGTATCCTCTCGCCGGACAACGTACAGGAGCTCCAGACCGCGCCGGAGCGCGTGACCGTCCACGGCGACCTCAAGGACTACATGCTCCGCGTGGTCAGAGCGACGCGGACCGACGACCGGGTTGAGGTCGGCGTCTCCCCGCGTGGCACCCAGCGGGTCTTCGAGACGGTGCGGGCCCGTGCCGCGCTCCACGGGCGCGACTTCGCACGGCCCAGCGACGTGAAGACGCTCGGCGAAGCGGTCCTCGCGCACCGGCTCGTCCTCGAGACGGACGCGATGGTCGACGACGTGGCGGAGGCCGACGTCGTCGAGGAAATTTTGGCCGACGAACCGGTCCCCCGTATCAGTCGTGAAGCGCCGCAGTGAACAGCAGCGCACCCACCAGCAGCAGGACGAAGGACCCGAGTGAGACCGAGAGGAGCGAGACACGCCTGAGGCCGTAGCCCAGCCCGACAGCCGCCCCCGCGACGAGGACGCTCCCCACGATGTGGACGGCTTCGCCACGGACCGTCGCGGCCTCGCGTCCGAGCTGTTCGCCGACGTTCGTCGCCTGTTCTCCGGCGTCCCACGTCAGGACCGTTCCGGCCGTCCCGGCGAGCAGTGTCGGGAACGTCGCGTTCCGGATGAGCCCCGTCACGAGCACGGTCACGAGGACCCCGGTCGCGCCAACTTTCAGGAGGCCACGCGACCCGGTCCCGCGAACCGGCGCGACGGCCGCGACGACCGCCGCAGCACCGACCATCCCCGGGACGACGGCCGAGATGTCCGCGAGACCGCCCAGCTCCGCGGCGGCGACCGCGACGGCCCCGCCGACGACGAGGACGCCGATAGCGACCAGTAGCGTGCCGAGGAGATACCAGCCCGACCGGCGGAGTCCAGCCCCTCCGGCAGCCACGGCGACCCCGACGAGTTCGAGGCCGAGGGCAGGCAGCGCCGTCGCGGGTGCGAGCAACGCGACGGTCCCGGCGGCGAACAGGACCGCGACGGCGGCGCTGAACCGTGCGGGGCGATGGCTCACGCTGACCCGGTCACGGGTTGGTTCGGTCATCGGTGCCACCGTCTCGTCGCCCGGTCGAACGCGCTCTCCAGTGCCTCGTCCGCCGCCCACAGAACCACTCGCACACCGGCGTCGCGGAGCTCCGTCTCTCGGTTCCGGCGTTCGACCTGCCCGAGCCGTCGCCCGGGGCTGCCCTCGTCCGTCGGGTCCGGAGTGACCACTGTGACGGCGTGGCCGGCGAGCTGCAGGCGACGTGCGAGCCGGACGATCTCGTCGTCACAGAGGGGGGAGAGCAGGACGAGCTGTGTCCGCTCGTTCAGGCTGGCCCGGAGCTGCCTCGCCTGTCCCTCGAGGTCGACCGGGTCGGCGGGCGGCCGGGAGTCGAACGTCTCGTGCGTCGCGAGGATGCGGTGCGCACGTCGAGCGTGCTCCCGTCCGGTGTCGGGCTCGAGCAGGCAGTACTCCCGACCGAACCCGGCGACGCCGACCGGGTTCCGGGTGCGACTCAGGACGTCGACGAGCCGGCGGGCACCGGACACACACCGCACCACCGCGTGGGTATGGTCGTCGGGTCCCCGGTAGGCACTTGCTCGGGCGTCCACAGCGACCAGGACGCTCGTCGCCCGCTCCTCGCGGTACTCGGTGGTGGTCAGCTCGCCGGTCGCCGCGTAGCGGTTCCAGTCGATGCGTCCGATCGAATCGCTGGGGTGGTACTCGCGGGTCCGGTAGAACTCGGTCCCGATGCCGCCTGCGTCCGCGGCGATGCGGCCGACCTGCTGGAGCGTCTCCGGTCTGACGGGTGCCGACGACAGCGGCGTCGTGCAGTCGAGTTCGGTCAGCGCCTCGGCACCGACCGTCGTCTCGAACTCCGTCGCGCCGGCCAGGTCGCGCGCCACGACCGTCGCGGGCTCGAAGCCGTGGGTCCCCCGCTCGGCCCGGACCGTGTAGGTGAACGAGTCGGTCTCGCCGGGACGGAGAGCGGTCCCACGTCGCGGCAGCGACTCCACGACCGAGAGCGTCGGCGGGACGCCGTCGACGACCCGGAGGTCCGCGAGCAGGCCGTCCCCCTGATTCGTGACCGAGACCGACACCTCGACGTGGTCACCGGGGTCCGGGTTCGGGTCGCTCACCGTCCGTTCGAGGCCGACCGCGGGCTCCGTCCGCGGCGCGAGGTCCGGGTAGGCCGCGAAGACGACGCCGACCCCGGCGAGCAGCAGGAGCGGCGGTCGCTTGGCGGCGAGCCCGACCGCTCCGACGACGAGGGCGACGCCGACCACACCCCGCCAGCGATTCGTCCGGCGTCTCTTCACGTCCTTTCACCCCGGTTCGACTCGCTCACTTCGAGTGACTCGACGACCGCCACCGTCCGTCGGGCGATGCTGGGTGTCCGCACCGTCGCGACCACCGACAGGTCGTCCTCGGCCAGGAACCGCGCGACGTGGTCGTCGTCGGTCCACTCGCCGTCGGCGACCTTCGCCGCGGCCTCGGTGCGACTACAGCCCTCGCTGCGACGTACGGTGCCGACTGCCGCGGCCCGGAGCCGGTCGCGGACGGTCTCACGCTGGCCCGCGCCGAGGACCGGGAGCCGGAGCTGCCAGCTGGAGAGCGATTCGTCCAGAGTCCCGCCGGCGGGCGGCACCGTGACCGGCCCCTCAGGGTCCGGAGTGGACGCCTGGTTCATCCGCTCCGCTCTGCCCGACGCGGTCGCGGCTATCGCGGCCAGTGCCGCGATGCCACCGATAGCGGCCAGCAGGAGGTAGTCGTTGCCGAGGGCACGGGCCGCCGCGGCGACCGGGACCAGCGAGCTGCCGGCCGTCGAGAGGAGACCGAGCACGACGGCCGCACCCCCGAGCGCGGCGAGGACCCGTCGCATCACGACCCTCCGTGCTCGGAGTGCCTGTCCGAGCAGAGCCGCAGCGACTCTGTCGCGCGGTTCCGCCGCCGCTCCGTGACCGGCTCCTCACCGTACCTGACCTCGGTGAACACTTCGGTCAGCGGCTGGATGGCGGCCTGCTTGCCACCGCGTTCAACCGCCCGGCGAGCACACTCCGCGGGCGTCCTCGTGCGGTCGTCGGCGAGGTCGAACTCGGCCATCGTCCGGTACCACGCCTCCTCGACCGAGTTGGCAGGGTTCGGTGGCCGTGTTTCGCTGGTCGGTGTGGCACCGTCGTCCGTGTCGCGGAGCCGTGCCCAGAGCGCGGCAACCCCGGCCGCGATCAGGTGCCTGCAACGGTAGAGCGCTACCGCGACCGCGAGCCCGACAAGCAGGGGGAGTGCCTGCTCGAGCAGCGAGAGCAGTCGTTCGAGGAGGCTCCGGTGTCCGCCCGGCGCTGTCCCGTTCCCGTCACCGCTGTCCGGAATCTCCTGGACTGTTCCCGAATCAGCACGTGTGGGTGCCGAGGCATCCCCGGAAGCGTCTCGGTCCTGTGGCGAGGTCTGGCCGGTGTCCGATTCGCCGCCGCTCGTCTGCTCGTTCGATTCCCGTCCCTGGAGTTGCCGTTCGAGGCCCGCGACGGAGTCCTGGCCGATTGGCAGGAGCCTGCTGTCGACGTCGACCGCCTCGTCGGGCGTCGTCGAGACGGCGGTGTCGAGGGAGCCGGCAGCGGTCGCGAGGGTCAACAGACAGCAACCCAGTACCGCGAGCGAGAGGAGTCGTTGATTCATCGTGGTCGGTGTCAGTGGATGTGTCGCGTTCAGTCCGTCATCGGACGAGGCTGTGCGTCTCGAAGCTGTCGTCGTCGGTGGCTACTCCTCGTCCTCCTCGTCGTTCATCGTCACCTCGATATGGACGCTGTCGCCGTCTTTGAGGTAGTAGCTCCCCGGCTCAACTGGTTCGTCGTTCACGGTTATCGAGACGGTCGTGCCTGGGTCGCTCCGGTCGTAGGTCGTCCCGTTGTACGTGATCGAGTCGTTCGTGACCTCGATACCGGGGAACGTGCCCATCGCGTACTCGAGGGTCACGCTCCAGGAGTGAGCGTGCCATCGCGGCGCGCTGCCGGACTCGAAGTGGAAGTAGGTATGTTCGTCGGGCGTCTGGTACCTGGCCCGACTGAAGTTCACTGGCTCGCCGTCGACGACCATCTCGACGTGACCGTGTGCGTGGAGGTCGTGATGGTCGATGTGGTCGCCCGGCGTCGGTTGGTCGACGGGCGCGGTGAGCACTTCGACCCACACCTGGTCACCGTCGGACAGCTCGTACTCCCCGGGGTCGACGGGCTCGCCGTTCGCACGGACGACGACCGTCACGTTCGACTCGTTCCCGCGGTACGTGGTGCCCTCGTAGGTCACCCGGTCGCCGCCGTCGGCGACCGACAGGTTCGCCGTCTCGAGGGCCGCGGCGAGCGTGGGCTGCTCCTCGCTGGTCGCCCAGCTCGACTCGTCGGCGAACCAGACCGGTGCCGACTCGTTCGCCGCCGAGAGTGCGACCCGTTCGTCGTCGACGACGACGGCGAGCCCGCCGCTCGCCACGGCTCGACTCTCGTTGCTCCCGGAGTCACCCGTCCCGGGCTCGTCGGTTCCCGGCGCGGTCGTCGTCGTGGTCTGGGTTGGCTCAGATGTCTGTTCGCCTTGGCCGTCAGTCGGTGTCTCCGTCACGTTCCTGTCGCCTGGGTCGGATTGCTGCGTGCCGTTGGTCGTCGGTTCCTCGCCCGAATCGTCGGCGAACCCAGCACAGCCGGCCAGGCCCACGAGGAGGACGATGCCCAGGACCAGCCCGGCGCGTCTCGGTACTGTTTGCTCGTCGAACATCACGTCGATGTGTACCGCCTGGCCTGTTTATTATCAGTCTCCTAGTACTGGCGGCGGCGCTGTTCGGGGCTGTATCTCGCGGAAGAACGACAGTTGACGACGCGGGGACGGCTACCCGGTCGTGGCCGTGGTCGCGGTTCCGTTCGTGGCCGTTCCGTTCGTGCTCGTCTCGTTCATCCCGTCGGTGGTCCCGTTCGCAGTGCCGCCGGTACCGCCCGTGGGCACGCCGCCGGCGGAGCCGTTGTCACCAGCAGTGGTCAGTCCGTCTGCCGAATCGTTCTCGGGTGACTGCTCGTCGTCGCTGGAGGGCCCCGCACAGCCGGCGAGCGCCAGCAACACGACCAACCCGAGGGTCAGCGCGTAGCGTCTCGATGCGTCGAGTTCGTCGAACATCACGTCGACGTGAGACGTGAGGCCATCATTACTATCGGTCCGCTAAGCGGCCGTTTAACACCTGTATAAGCTCGGCTCGGCGAGGTGCCGTCCTCCCGACCCCCAGCCCGAACTGGCCGCGAGTCGTTACCCTCCGTATAGTAATCCGCCGGGGGCACGACCACCTGAACAAGGATGTCAACCGTCAGTGTCGTCATACCAACGTACAACGAAGCCGCCGTGCTCCACCGGAGCATCGAGAGCGTGCTGGCCCAGACGTACGAGGACTTCGAACTGCTCGTCGTGGACGACGGCTCGACCGACGAGACCGCCGCTGCCGTGCGGTCATACGACGACGAGCGTGTCCGATACCTCGCACACGGAACCAACCGCGGAGCGAGCGCGGCCCGGAACACCGGCATCGAGCACGCGACCGGCGAGTACGTCGCCTTCCTCGATGCCGACGACGAGTGGTACCCACGGAAGCTCGAACGACAGGTCGCCGAACTGTCCGACAGGGCGGCATCCTGGGTCGCCGTCTACTGCGGTGTCGACCTCGTCACCGAGGACGACGACGGCTTGCTCGACGAGTGGTTGCCGCGCTCGTGGACCCGACTCGACGAGACGGAGGGGGCCGAGGGCGGCCAGGGCCTGGTCAAGGACGTGCTCCTCGACCGGTTGCACACGAGCGCCGGTTCGACCCTGCTCGTCCGTCGTCCCGTCGTCGAGGCCATCGACGGCTTCGACGAGTCGTTCGACCGTTTCCAGGACTCGGAGTTCCTCATCAGGGTGCTCCAGCAGGGCCAGCTCGCGTACGTGGACGAGACGCTCGTCGCCCGGTACGACACCGGCAGACCGGACGCAGAGGCCATCGAGGCGGCCGACGAGGCGTACCTGGAGAAGTTCGCCGACACCGTCGACGAGCTGGAGCGACGGGGGTACGACATCCAGGGCACGCACGACTACTTCCTGGCGAAGTTCTACTTCCAGGAGGGCGAGCTTGGCGAGGGCTTCCGACACCTCCGCAACGCCTGCTGGCCGGAGGCACGCCAGTACCCGGGACTCCTCTACTCGGTCGCGACCGGGACCGTCTCGTCGCTCGTCGGTGGCCGCCCGCGGCGGTCCTGACCGCCTGCTGCGGATTCGAACGACCACAGCTTTCATCTGCGTGGTGTCCTCTAGCCCAGGCAGAGACCCGCACCGGGGACTCCGTTCTGGATGGCGATGACAGTGGACGAGGAACGACCAGTCGACGACGGTCAGCGGGCGCCCGTGGCCAGACGACAGTTCCTTCTCTCCTATCTGGATGAGTCTGTGACACCGGTCACCATCGACGAACTGGCCGACGCGGTCGTCGAGTGGGAGATGCAGCAGGTACCGACGCGTCTCGCTCCCCCTGACCGGCGCGATGTCCGGGAGCAGCTCCACGAGGTCGACCTGCCTGCACTGGCGGCCGACGGACTCGTCACCTACAACGAGGACGAAGGGCTCGTGGGGACCTACGACGGGGAGCCGACGCCGCTCGACCCGGACCCGGAGCCGTCGACCCAGCCCGAGCAGCAGGCACCGTGGTGCGTCGTCGTCGCGGGGCTCGTGGTCGTCGCGGCGCTGCTCGTGCTGGCGGTCGTCGGACTCGGGTTCCCGGTTGCGGTCGCTTCGCTCACGACCGCCGTGCTGGTACTGTTGACAGTCTTCGCGACCAGCCTGCTTCGCTGAGTGCTGGCCACGGAGTACGGCCCTCGATGGGGGTCTATGAAATCTATAATAAAGCCTTCTCCCCCGTGAGTGGGCGACACCGATGGTCCGGAACCAACCGAGTACGACACGTTCGTCCCCGCCCCCGTGCGTCGCGCCGCTGGCGAGGGGCTCGAGCCACCGCAGTTCTCCACCAGAATCGTCCGAAGACGGCGGCGTGGCAGGTGCTGGGAGTACCCACCCCCGGCCACCTGCCGGGACGACAGCGACCGTCCGACGGGTCGCACACTCCGTCCGACGGGCGAGACGACCGCCGGGCGCTGTAGACGCGGAGGTCGACCGATGAGCGAACCGGCGCCGCCGACCGAACGGGTCCCGATAGCCGACCCGGACATCGGTGCGGCGGAGATCGACCGTGTGACCGACGTGCTGGAGTCGGGACGGCTCGCTGCTGGCGACGAGGTCGCCGCCTTCGAGCGGGAGTTCGCGTCGGACTGCGGTGCCGACCACGCTGTCGCCACCGCGAACGGCACTGCCGCGCTCCACGCGGCGCTCGAGGCCATCGACATCGAGCCGGGTGGGCTCGTCGTGACGACCCCGTTTACGTTCGTCGCGAGTGCGAACGCCATCCGGTTCGCGGGCGGCGTCCCGGTGTTCGCCGATGTCGACCCGGCGACGTACACGCTCTCGGCGGACACCGTCCGCGAGACGATCAAGGAAGCCCCCGGCACAGTGGAGGCCATCGTCGCAGTCCACCTCTACGGCCTCCCGGTCGACGTGGCGGGGCTCCAGTCGATCGCCGACGAACTCGACATCCCGCTGGTCATGGACGCGGCACAGGCCCACGGTGCGACATACGACGGCGAGAGGGCCGGCACGCTCGGCGACGTGAGCTGCTTCTCGTTCTACCCGACGAAGAACATGACGACCGGCGAGGGTGGCATGATCACGACCGACGACCCCGAGATCGCGGCGCGCGCCGAGCGGTTCATCAACCACGGCCGCGATACCGGCGGGTACGAGCACGTCGACCTCGGCCACAACTTTCGGATGACCGACCTGAACGCGGCGATCGGCCGGGCACAGCTCGCGGACCTCCGGGAGTACAACGAGGCCCGCCGCCGGAACGCCGCGATGCTGAACGAGGCACTCGCGGAGACCGACCTCGTGACACCGCTCGAACCGGCGAACCGGCGACACGTCTACCACCAGTACACCGTCCGGTGCGGGAACCGGGACGAGGTTCGAGCCGCTCTCGACGACCACGGCATCGACGCCGGGGTCTACTACCCGTCCCCGGTGCACGAGCTCGAGGCCTTCGAGACGTTCGAGGCGTCCACCCCGGTCGCGGAGCGTGTCGCCGACGAGGTGCTCTCCCTCCCGGTCCATCCAGGGCTGTCGGAGCGACAGGTCGAGTACCTCGGCCGCGTCCTGCGCGAGGAGGTGCGCATCGACCATGTCTGAGGACGGGACGACGCCGTCCCAGCCTCTCGCGGCTGGTGTCGTCGGCGTCGGTAGCATGGGTCGAAACCACGCCCGGGTGTACGACGAACTCGGGACGACACGGCTCGCTGGCGTCTACGACGCCGACCGCGACCGGAGCGAGTCGGTCGCGTCCGAGTTCGACACGTCGGCGCGGAAGGTCGATGCGCTGCTCGACGTGGTCGACGTCGTCTCCATCGCCGTCCCCACGGAGTATCACTTCGAGCTGGCCCGGCGAGCCGTGCACGCCGGCGTCGACGTGCTCGTCGAGAAGCCGTTCGTCGAGGACATCGACCGCGGTCGTGCACTCGTCCGGTTAGCCGACCAGCACGACGTCGCAATCCAGATCGGACACGTCGAGCGGTTCAACCCGACCGTCTCGGTCCTCCGTGACATCGTCGAGGAGCTTGAGGTCATCGCCGTCGACGGCAAGCGACTCGGGCCGCCGCCGGAGCGGCGCATCCCCGACTCCGCGGTCATGGACCTCATGATACACGATGTCGACCTCGTCTGGAGTCTCCTCGACGGCTCTGTCGACACGTGCAGTGGCTACCAGACCGCGGACGGTCGGCACGCCGTCGGGACGCTCGAGTTCGACACCGACACGCTCTGTACGCTGACGGCGAGCCGGGTCTCGCGCGAGGAGGTCAGGCGCATCAGCGTCTCCGCGAAGGAGTGTCGCGTGACCGCCGACCTGCTCGAACAGACCGTCGAGGTCCACCGCAAGTCCGAGCCCGAGTACGCCAGCGGCGAGGTCGCGGACTGTCGCGGTGGCGAGGTCGTCGAGCAGGTGTCGGTCGCCGACGACGAACCGCTCGAACGGGAGCTCCGCTCGTTCACGCGGACCGTTCTGGAGGACGGGACCCCGACCGTCAGTGGCGAGGAAGGGCTGCGCGTGCTGGAGATGACACGAGCAATCGAGGAGGCGACCGACCGGCAGACTGCAGAGCAGCTGTCGTTCGCGTCCGACTGACCGCGGGCTCCCCGCCGCGAACTCAGGGAGCGGAGAACGCCGAATTCACTCTTATCGGGCATCTAAGGCGCTGCTTATCAGAACTATAGTAAACATCGTCACGCTCCGAGGTCCGGGCAGACGATGACACGCCTGTACGATAGCTCGGCCAGGGCAACGCCGTTCGCCCGAGCTGGGTCCACCGCGACCGTTCCTCCTGAGAATCGCCCCCGTCCAACCGACGCGAGAGACAGGCCCGGGGAGCCATGACGGGCTTCCGAGCCGGTGAGGGCTGCGAGATAGACGCCGGTGCGACGCTGGGATACGAGTACGACAGCGACGCCGACCGACCCCACATCGGTGACGGTGCGGTCGTCCGACACGGCACCATCATCTACGGCGACGTGGTGATCGGCGACGGGTTCACCACCGGCCACGACGCCATCGTCCGCGAGCTCACCGAGATCGGCGACGACGTACTGGTCGGGACGAAGTCGGTAATCGACGGCCGGTCCGAACTCGGCTCCCGTGTGAGTATGCAGACCGGGGTGTACGTCCCGACGCACACCACCATCGGCGACGACGTCTTCCTCGGCCCCCACGCCGTGCTGACCAACGACCCGTACCCGCTACGGACCGACGAGGAGATCGTCGGACCGACCATCGAGGACGGCGTCTCGGTCGGTGCCAACGCGACGATCCTACCGGACGTCACCGTCGGCGAGCGCTCGTTCGTCGCCGCGGGAGCGGTCGTCACGGAGGACGTTCCGTCGGACTGTCTCGCCGTCGGGGCACCGGCGAGCGTCCACGAGCTCCCGCCGGAGCTGCAGGGAGGGAACAGCAGATGAGCGGGCTCGACGCGCCGGTCCGACTCTACGGCTCGAGTCTCGCGAACGACCGGCAGCAGTCCGCACTCCGCTCCGGCGACGTGCCGGTCGGGGTGTACGGACTCGGCAAGATGGGGCTTCCGCTCGCGGCCGTCTACGCGAAGACAACCGGGAACGTCCTCGGGGCGGACATCGACCCCGAGGTCGTCGAGACGGTCAACGCCGGCCACGCCCACGTCGAGGGCGAACCCGGGCTGGAGGACCTCGTTCGCGAGACCGTCACCGAAGGGGAACTCCACGCGTACACCGACGGGGCGAAGGTGGCCGAGGAGGCGGCGGTTCACGTCGTCATCGTCCCGACGCTCGTCGACGAGGAGGACGATCCGGACCTCGACCTCGTGCGGGCGGTCGCGTCCGACATCGCTGCCGGTCTCGCACCGGGCGACATGATACTCTTCGAGTCCACCCTGCCGCCGCGCAGCTGCCAGGACGTCCTCCTGCCGCTCGTGGAGGCGGAGAGCGGACTCGACCGGTCCCAGTTCGGCCTCGCGTTCTGCCCCGAACGGACATCGAGCGGGCGGGCAATCAACGACATCCGTGGTGCCTACCCGAAGATCGTCGGCGGTATCGACGAGGAGAGCACCCGCGTCGCGACGCTCATCTACGAGGAGATCACCCACAACGAGGTCATCCAGATGGAGAGCGCGACCGCCGCCGAGGCCGTCAAGGTGTTCGAGGGAGTTTACCGCGATGTCAACATCGCACTGGCGAACGAGCTCGGGATGATGGCCGACGAACTCGGCATCGACGTGGTGGACGCCATCGAGGCGGCGAACACCCAGCCCTACTGCGACATCCACTCGCCGGGCGCGGGGGTCGGCGGCCACTGCATCCCGTACTATCCGTACTTCCTCATCGGCGAGCTGTCGTCGTCGACCCGACTTCTCTCGACCGCCCGGAGCGTGAACGAGATGATGCCGCTGTACACGATGGAGTTCGTGCTCGGCGAGCTCCGGTCGGTCGGCAAGCCGCCTTCCGATGCCTCCGTGCTCGTGCTCGGACTGACCTACCGGCCCGGCATCGCCGAGACGCGGGCGACCCCCGCACTGCCCATCGTGGACCACCTCGACGACGCGGGGGTCGACGTCCACGCGGTCGACCCGGTGCTCGACGAGTACGGCGAGTTCGAGGCCGCCGGTGCGACGATAGAGCAACTCGGCGACGTCGAGGACCAGACGTACGACGGCGTCGTGATGGTCACGTCCCAGCCGGCGTTCGAGTCTCTCGACGTCAGGTCGCTCAGGACACCCGGTGAGCGGCTGGTCGTCGTCGACGGCCGACAGGCGCTCACGCACCTCCGCGACGACATCGAGGTCGAGTACTGTGGGGTGGGTCTGCATGACTGATGGCGGCGAAGAGGCAATCTGCGTCGTCGGCCTCGGCTTCGTCGGCCTCGAGCTGGCGGTCGCCTTCGACGAGGCCGGCAAGCACGTCGTCGGCTACGACATCGACAGCCAGACCGTCGCCGCGCTGTCGTCGGGGACGGACCCCCTCGACGAGGTCGGCGACCGACGGGTCGCGGAGGGTGGCGTCCACTTCACCGACGACCCCACGAGCATCGGGGACGCCGACTACGTCCTCATCACGGTGCCGACGCCGGTCGACGACCTCGGCAGACCTGACCTCGGGGCCGTCGAGGAGGCCGGGCGGACGGTCGGCCGACACCTGCATCCCGGCTCGACGGTCGTCCTCGAGTCCACGGTGTACCCCGGCGTCACCCGGACCATCCTCGTACCGGCCATCGAGGACACCGGCGACCTGACCGCCCACGACGACTTCGACGTCGCCTACTCGCCGGAGCGGCTCTCACCCGGTACCCGGGGACGTGACCTCGAAACCGTCACGAAAATCGTTGGCGCGCGGTCGGACGCCGTGCGAGACGATGTCGCGGACATGTACGAGGATGTCGTGGACGCCGGCGTCTATCGCGCGCCGGACCCGGAGACGGCCGAGGCCGCGAAGGTCATCGAGAACGTCCAGCGCGACATCAACATCGCGCTCATCAACGAGCTGGCGATGGCCTGTGACCACATGGACCTCGAGACGGAGGAGGTGCTCGAGGCGGCCGGGACGAAGTGGAACTTCCACGACGAGTACCGGCCCGGCCTCGTCGGTGGCCACTGCATCCCGGTCGACCCGCTCTATCTGACCCATCGCTCCGAGAAGTCGGGCTTCTCCCCCGAACTCATCCACAAGGGGCGGGAGATCAACGAGCACGTCCCGCGGCACGTGGCGCGTCGCACCGTCCGCTCGCTCAACGAGTCCGGACGGGTGTTGCGGGAGAGCGAGCTGCTGCTCCTCGGGACCTCCTACAAGGCCAACGTCGGCGACGTGACCTCCTCGGAGACGCCGACGGTCGTCGAGGAGCTACAGTCCTACGACATCGGCGTCACCGTCTACGACCCCCACACGGACGTCGACACCGAACGCGAGATGCTGGACGTTCCCGTCGCCGACGAGTTCGACCCCGCCGGCTACGACGGTGTTCTCGTCGCCACCGCCCACGACGAGTTCGCCGGTATCGACCTGGCCTCCCTCGCCGAGAAGCTGAACGAGGACCCGATTCTCGTCGACATCCCCGGGATGCACGACGACGCGACGGCACGTGAACACGGCTTCGTCTACGACAAACTATGACTCACGCAGCGGTCGCCACGCCGAGCCGACTCGACATCGAGGACGGGAGCGACGAGACTATCGTCCTCACCGTCCAGCATCCCGCCCACGTCCACTTCTTCCGTCACGTCGACGAGACCCTTCGCCGACACGGCTACGACGTGAGCGTGTTCGCCCGCGGCGAGCCCATCGTCCGGTGTCTGCTGGAACGCTACGACGTGGAGTACGAGGCGCTCCTCGACCCGCCCGAGGTCAGGGGCAGGCAGGCACTCATGCAGGCGCGCTACGAGTGGCGGCTCCTCAGGCGCGCCCGGCAGCTCGACCCGGACGTCATCGCCGCCATCGGCGGGGTAGCCGCCGCCCACGTGGGGTCGGTCGTCGGCGCTCGAAGCGTGGTGTTCACCGACACCGAGCACGCGACGCTGTCGAACAGACTCGCATTCCCGTTCGCGGACACCATCTGCACGCCGTCGTGCTACCGCGACGACATCGGTCGGAAGCAGGTCGAGTACGACGGCTACCACGAGCTCTCGTATCTCCATCCGTCGCGGTTCACCCCCGACCCGGCAGTCCTCGACGAACTCGGCCTCGCGCCTGACGACCGGTACGTCGTGTTGCGGGCGGTCGACTGGGGCGCCGCACACGACGCCGGCGAGAGCGGGTTCGACGACCTCGCCGACGTGGTTACCCGTCTCGAGGCGACCGGCGTCGAGGTGCTGGTTTCGGCGGAGGGGCCACTGCCTCCGGGGCTGGCCGGGAACCGGCTCGAGGTCGCACCACATCGGATGCACGACCTGCTGTACTACGCGGACTGCTTCGTCGGTGAGGGTGCGACGATGGCCATCGAGAGCGCCGTTCTTGGCACGCCCGCGGTCTACGTCAACTCGCTCGAGACCGGGGTGACGGACGAGCTCGCCGAGGACTACGGGCTCCTCTTCCTGTGTCACGGGGAGCAACGCCAGCGGACGGCAATCGATCACGCCACCGAGATACTCGAGGGGGACGACGAGGGCGACTGGGAACGCCGTCGAATCGACCTGCTCACCGACAAGGAAGACACGCTGCCGGTCGTCCTCGAGCGACTCGGGGTGACCTCGTAGGATGGAGGTCCTCCAGGTCGTCACGACCGCGTCGCCGTTCTTCCGACAGCAGGTCGACGCGCTCGAGTCACAGGGCGTGAACTGCACGACGGTGACGGTCCCCGACACCGGTGGGGCGCTCGGGAGCGCCGACGCGTACCGCCGGTTCTACCAGCGCGTGCTGGCAAGCGGACTGGACTCCTACGACCTGGTCCACGCGAACTACGGGTTGACGGGCCCGTTCGCGCTCGCTCAACCGACCCGTCCCGTCGTCCTCACGCTGTGGGGGTCCGACGTGATGAGCGACTCAACCCCGCTGACCGCGACGAGCAGACTTGCCGCGAGCCACAGCGACGCGGTGATCGCCTCCTCCGAGCCCATCGCGGAGTCGCTCTCAGTCCCGCACGAGGTCGTCCCGTTCGCGATGGACACCGACCGCTTCCGCCCCGTTGACCGCGAGCAGGCGCGGGACGAGGTCGGCTGGGAGCCCGACGGCCGTGTCGTCCTCTTCCCCTACCATCCCGACCGGAGCGTCAAAGACTACGAGCGGGCCGACCGCATCGTCGCCAGTGTGGACGACCGGCTGGACGAACCGGTCGAACTCCGCTGGATCTGGGGCGTCGACCACGAGATGGTCCCGCTCTACATGAACGCGAGCGACGCCGTCCTCGTCACCTCGCGTCGCGAGAGCGGGCCGATGGTCGTCAAGGAGGCCGCGGCGTGCAACGTCCCCGTCGTCTCGACCGACGTCGGGTTCGTCTCCGCGGTCCTCGACGGTGTCGAGCAGTCGACCGTCGCCGACACCGACGCGGAGCTGGTCGACGCGCTCGTCGAGATACTCCGGGCCGACGTCCGTTCGGACGGGCGCAGGGAGACGGAGTTCCTCACCCCCGAGCGGATGGGCAACCGGCTGGTCGACCTGTACCGGCGCGTGCTGACCGAGGCGTGAGCGGCCACCGCTCTTTCCCGTCGGCCGAGCCGGTCACAGCCGCTTTTCGATCCAGTTCGAGAGCGAGGTCGGGACGTTGCGCGGCCCGGTCCAGTCACCCGCCAGTTCGAGCTGTGGCAGGAAGGTGACGCCCTGGGTGGCCGCGGTCTCGACCGTGTCCGTCACCACCGGCGCGTAGTCACCGTCCTCGACGTAGACGCTCACCTTCCCCCAGTTCCGGATACCGGCGTTCTGGAGGAGCTCGGTCATCGACTCCGTGCTGGTCCAGTCCACCGAGTCGCGGTTCGCGAGCAGGTAGTCGACGAACGACCAGTAGTTCTCGGGCTCGACGTCCCAGACTCCCGCACAGACCTGGGAGACGAGGCCGCTCGCTCCCGAGTCGAGGATGTACGGCTCCGTGGCGTTCCACGGTTCGCGGGGGACGTCCCGGTAGCGGACGTTGAGGCGCTCGGCATCGACGAACGTCCGCCGGATTTCGTCGAGCTGACGGTCGAAGAAGTCCCTCGTGTACGGTCCCTTCAGGTTGCCGTAGACGGTCAGTGTCGGGTTGTCGGGGTCCGTCCCCATCGTCCCGTAGGCCATCGTATCGAGTCCCGGCGGCAGGGGCGGGGAGTCGACCTGCGCCGTGACCGCGCCGGCGTACTCGCCGTCGTTGGGTGAGACACAGCTACCGTACCGGTCGATGTCGCTCGTTTCGACGTCGCCGTTGCCGGCGATCGCTAGCTCGGGGACGTCGATGTTCGCGTTCACGACCGTGTTGTTCGTGCTATCGTCGAACACCAGTCCGTTGCGTTCACGTCCCGACTGGTGGATACAGACGTCCTCGACCATGTTGTCGTCCCGCCTGAAGATGGCCGCACCTCGGTAGGAGCCGCCGCCGGTGATGGCGACGCGCTCGACCGTCCGCGAGCCGGGGCCGTCGATGCCCGAGGGCTCGTCGACGTAGATGGCGAAGCTCGTCGCGCTGCCGCCCGAACCGATGACGTGGTACTCCGGGCCGACGTAGATGCGCGAGTTCTGCAGGACGAACGACCCACCCGAGTAGGCGGCGACGACGCCACCGCCGCCCGGCCCGCGCTCCATGTGGATGTCGCAGGCGTCGATGTAGACCGGTCCCGGTCCGTCCGAGATCCTGATTCCACGCATGTTCTGGTCGCTCGGCCGTGGATCGTCCACCGCGACGGTCGCGCCCGTGACCGTGCTGCCCGCGCTCCCCAGCCGTATCTGGGAGATGTCGTTGTTGCGGTAGACGCCACCCTCCACGTGTACGGGGCCCTCCGAGAGGGAGGCGTAGAGCCCGTTGTTGCCGAACCCCTCGATGTGACAGTCCTTGAACGTGAGTTCGCCGGTGGTGGCGACGTACGTCGCGACGGCTTCGGGAACGCTCCCGTCGGCCATGGTGACGTTTTCGACGAGGCCACTACCGTCTGCTGCCGAGATGCAGAACCCGAATGCGGTGTTCGTCCCGTCGTGGTAGCCGACCTTCGTCACGTCTCTCACGACGAGATCGTCGACGGCGGTGAATCCGACGGTCGGGTGGACGTCCTCGCCGGAGTGGTCGAGCGTGAACCCTTCGAACACCAGGCTCTCCACGTCTGCACCGCCGATCCACACGTCGGTTGCGTGGTCGGGGCCCGGGACGAGCGTCGCGTTCTCGTCGGTCACCATCGCGAAGTTCGACCGCCCGTACAGAATCAGTTCGTCGATGAGGTACTCACCGGCCGGGAAGTAGAGTGCAGTGTCGTCCGCGTTGTACTCCGCGAGGACGTCGTCGATCGGCTCGGTTCCGGTCGGGTCCGCACCAGCCTCCACCACGTTCACGGTCGTCTCGTAGGTCGATGTCGAGGTCGACCCTCTCGCCGCCGTCGTGCCCGCGCCGGCGCAGACGGTCGTACCCACCAGTTCGAGTGCCCTTCTCCTGCTCATTGTCTGCCTCAATGGCATAGGATGCACATTCCGGCTGGGTTGGATATATCCATCGGAAATCCAGAATGAAATTTTCTGTTCAGATATCGATACCGACAGTTCGGTTCTCGCGCACGGAGGCCGCCGTTTACAGAGCCTATAGTAAACCGGGTGACACCGAAACAGGACCGACGATGGGACGCCTGGGACAAAGTCGGCTCTCGAAGTGGATCGAACGACGACGCCTCGACCGTTGTGTTGCCGCTCTCGCACTACTGTTCGCGGTGCTCGCGCTTCCGCTCCGGACGCTCGTGACGCACATCTACGCGACCACCCTGCCGGTCGTCGTCGGGACCGCCGCGCTCCTCTATCTGGTCTCGACGCGGGGCGACAGCTACGACACCTACCCCTTACCGACGTTCTCGGCCGCGGGCGCACGGCTCCTCGAAACGGGCGTCCTGTTGGCCGTCAGCCTGCTGTTCGTCCTCGGCGGGCTCCTCGGACAGCGGACCATCATGTTCCTGAACGTCGCGGGCGCGACGGGGACGGTCCTGCTGTTCCAGCTGTTCTTCGTCGAGGATACCGACCTCCGTGTGCCGGTGGTGCTCGTCGAACTGCTCGCCTTCGGGTTCGCCATCCGGTTCGTCGGGCTGTACTCGGTCGTCGGCTTCATCGGCATCGACGTCTGGACACACGTCGGGTTCGTCCAGGGTATCCGGCAGCAGAACTCGCTCGCGGCGATGGAGACGAAGTACATCGCGGCTCCCCTCTACCACCTGCTCGTCGCGGTCGTCTCCGACATCACCTTGCTCTCGCAACGGAACGCACTCTACCTCACGGTCGGAAGCGCCCTCACGCTCTCCTCCGCGATGGTCTACTACGGTGCCCGCCAGTTCGTCGAGGCGCGCTGGGCACTCCTCGCGATGGCGCTCTGGCTGATGAGCTCCCAGGTCGTCCGCTGGGGGCTCCACCTCATCCCCACCAGTCTCGGCCTCGCGTTCTTCGTCCCGCTGGTCGCCTACCTCGTCAGATACCTCGAGGAGTACCGTCCACGTGACGTGGGGATGCTCTCGCTGTTCGTCGTCGCGATCACGCTCACTCATCAGGTGTCCGCCTTCGTCACACTCGTCGTCCTCGGGCTCGCCTTCGCCGTGCAGCTGGTGATGGACCTCGTCCCGTTTTCGTTCAACGAGGAGCCGACCGGCGTGAAGGGAATCCTCGCCTTCGCGGTGGGGGTCGTTGCGCTGGACTGGAGCCTGACGCCGTACTCCGACGGCTCGTTCGTCGAGGTGAT
The DNA here is from genome assembly GCF_024609245.1 of Haloarchaeobius sp. FL176. Taxonomy (GTDB): domain Archaea; phylum Halobacteriota; class Halobacteria; order Halobacteriales; family Natrialbaceae; genus Haloarchaeobius. The sequence goes on along the minus strand of NZ_JANJYH010000008.1, from coordinate 25,099 downwards.
GCTCCAGCGGCTCACGAACACCCTGTTCCGGCAGGTCGGCCTGCTCGAGGTGTCGAGCTCGAAGAACGTCGCCTCGACGGCGGGCGACGCCGGCACCTCGCTGCTCGTGAAGCTCATCGCCTACATCAACGTCTTCGGCTTCCTCGTCCTCCTGCTCCTGACCGGCATCGGGATGCTCTGTGTCCTGCGGTACGGCAACCGTACGCACGGTCGGCTGCTGGAGGTGAACGTGGTCGCGGTGATGTCCGCCTTCGTGCTCGCGCTCCCCATACTCGGCGTCAGCCTGTTCCTCCCCGGTCGATGGTACGCGTTCATGTACGTCCCGATGGTCTTTCTTGGGGTGTTCGGGCTGCGCCACCTCTCCGCCCGGCTCGACCGCCGGCTGATGGTGCTCGGCGTGTTACTGCTCGTCGTCTCCTATCCGAGCATCATGCTCGTCTCCGGGGCAGCGACGCTGGACAGTCCCGTCTTCGAGTCCAAACAGCAACGCTACGCCTTTACCGAGACGGAGGTCGACGGCGCCCGCCACATCGGCGACATGATCGGCGGACGGCTTCCACCGGTGTACACCGACGCCCCGTACACTGCCGTCTTCAGGCGCACGGACAGCCACCTCGCCGGTCTCGTCGACGTCCCACGTGATTCACGCGCCAGACACGACCTCGTCGTCTACCGCGAGTACCAGACCGAGGGGGCTCCGCTCGTCGGCGGTGTGAACAACTCGACCAGGCTCTCACAGGTCGGACAGGACCGGATCTGCAGCCCGACGCGGAGCCGGCTCTACACCAACGGCGACGTACTGCTCTGCAGCGACGGGGCCGACGGGTAGACACCGGTCGATTATCAGTCTGGTAGCTCCCGTTCCACGCTGCTTAACGGACCTATAGCAAAGCACCATCCCCGCGTTGACCGAGGAGATGAGCGACGTACCTCACCCGTCGACCGATGTCGGCCAGTCCCTCCCGGAGCAAGATACCCTTGTCCACCACCCCACTCCGAAAGAGCTGGGGCGGACAACGACCCGTACACTCCGTTTCGGCACCAAGGCGCTGGTCAGGTCACGGGGGCGGGTGCTCCTCGTTCGGGAACGCCGCCAGGACGGGTCGACGTTCTGGACGCTCCCCGGCGGCGGCACCAAGCAGGGAGAGACGCTGCGAGCGTCGCTCAAGCGGGAGGTCTACGAGGAGATCTGCTCTGACTGCTCGCTGGGCGCCCTCGTCGATCGCTGTCGCTACGACCACACGACCCGCCCCGACACGACGACGGTCTACTCGGTGTTCGAGGCGACGCTCGTCAGCGAACCCGTCCCCGATCCGGGCGAACGAGTCGTCGAATGTGGGTGGTTCGACCCGGCCGACGCCCCGAGCGGAACGCTCGCGCCCATCGAGCGGGTGCTTGTCCGCACATCGCCCGACGGCTGACCTCGGTCCTCGGCCCGACAGTCCCACGGAACGAGCGAACCGGCTCAGGACCTGCTGGTGGGAAGCCGACGGGCCCCTGGGGCTCCGGTTGCCAGCGAGCAGCACGGCGGGGAGGAGTTGTCCTGCATCGACCTCATCGTTTCACTGTTCGATGTCCTACGCCTGCGCATGGAGACGCGCCACGCTGTTCTCTTGCTCGTGCTGGTCGTGTCGTTCGTGCTGTCCGTCCCGTGGCGTCGTCGCAGTCCTTGCGGGCGACTTCGGGACGTTCGACCGGCAACTCGGCGTCCTGGGCGTCGTGCTCGTGTTCGGTGCCGCGCTGTACCGTCGCTGGGACGACCTCGGGTGGGCCGGAGGTGAACACTATTGACGGTGGCCCGGCGAGTGTACACCGGATGTACGAGTCGATTCTCGTTCCGACGGACGGAAGCGAGGGAGCGGCACAGGCAGCCGAGCGCGCCCTCGACATGGCCGAGCTGCACGATTCGACGGTACACGTGCTCTACGTCGTCGACGTCAGGATGAGTCCGGTCGACGAGTCGATGGACCACGACGAGGTCGTCGAACTGCTCGAAGAGGTGAGCGGGAAGCCGACCACGCCGATCGTGGAACGCGCCCGGGACAGGGGCGTTGCGGTAGTGGAGACGATTCGTATCGGTGTTCCGTTCGAGAGTATTCAGGCGTACCTCTCCGAGAACGATATCGACATCGTCGTCATGGGAACCCATGGACGGACTGGCCTCGAGCATACGTTCCTCGGGAGCACGGCGGAACGGATCGTTCGCACGGCCAATGTTCCGGTGCTGACAGTCCCCTTCGAGGCTGTGTAGTCGAAGAACTCGGCGAGGGGCACAGGCACGAGTGTGGCGACGGACACGGGGCTGCAAGGTTGAAACCCGGGAGGTCGGTCGTGAGTCGGTGAGTTCCGACTACCCCCCGCCGAACAAGCGAAGCAGCCGCTCTCGGTAGAGATAGCCGAGCAGGGAAAACAGCAGGAGGACCGCAGCGATAACGATCGCGCTCCCGAAGCGTTCGGCCTGGAGGAGAGTGCCGAAAACGTTGGTCAGGAAGAACGCTGGGGCCCGTCCGACCACCGCGATCACCACGAGTTTCCACAGCGGGATGTCGGTGAGACCGCCGGCGAAGCAGATGACGTCGTCAGGCAAGCCCGGAACGAGAAAAACCAGGAACAGCGTGGTTGCCGCGTAGCCTTCGCCTATCGAGTCGAACCGAGCAAGTGCTTCCTCGTGGACGATGTTCTCGACGTACGAACGGCCGAAGCGGCGTGACAGCCAGAACGCGACCGTGCTCCCGATCGTGATACCGACCATATTGTAGAGCGTCCCCAGCCACGTGCCGAAGAGATAGCCGGCGACGACGGCCAGGACCTGGCCCGGGATCGGCGCGAGGACGACCTGTGCGGCCTGGAGCAGAACGAGCGCGACTGGCGCCAGGATGCCGAACCCACGGATGAACTGTCGGAGTTCCTGCGTGTTCGTCAGGAACGCCAGGTTGCGGCGGATGAAGAACCAGGCGACTCCGACACCGATGGCCACCACGAGGAGATGCAGTGCGAACCGCCTGCGACTCTGTCTCGATTTGAACAGCTGGATGTCCGCGAATCGAGTGCGTAGGCGGTCGAACCTCTGACGCATTTTCTTTGGAGCCCTCTTGCGGACGTTTTCAGACCATCAATACTTCTGTATGGCGGTTGGGTCCTCGGACTGTCGGGCGCTGGGTACCACACACTCGATTATCCGGGGAGCTGTCACAGCAACGTTTATTCTGCCGGAGCCTGGCTACTCCACATTCACTGATGTCAGCACGCACAACACGAGCTGGATGGGTCTGGGCCGGTTCCGCCGTGCTGCTCTCGGCACTGGCGGTCCCGTGGTTCCTCTGGCGCGACGGCACGGTGGTCGCGGGGCTCCCGATCTGGCTCTGGTGGCACATCGGCTGGATGCTGCTCGCGGCCGTGGTGTTCAGTGTCTTCGCGCGGCGGGCCTGGGGCGTCGGTATCGAGGAGGCGTGACCGATGTCTGACACAGTCCTCCAGCTCGGTATCGTCACCGCGTACCTGCTGGTCGCGCTCGGAGTGGGCGTCTTCGCCTATCGGCTCACCGACCGGACCGCGGAGGATTACTACCTCGCATCGCGCACGTTCGGCACCGTCGTCCTGCTGTTCACGACGTTCGCGACGCTGCTGTCGGCGTTCACTTTCTTCGGTGGCCCGAACCTCGCGTACTCCGCGGGGCCGGAGTGGATCCTGGTCATGGGACTGATGGACGGCATCCTCTTCGCCATCCTCTGGTACGTGCTGGGGTACAAGCAGTGGCTCGTCGGGCGCAAGAACGGGTACGTGACGCTCGGGGAGATGCTCGGCGACCGGTTCGGCTCGACGTGGCTCAGGGGTGGCATCGCAGCGATCAGCATCTTCTGGCTGTTCCCGTACGTGATGCTCCAGCAGAAGGGTGCAGGCCAGGCTATCGTGGGACTGACCGACGGGGCCGTGCCGTTCTGGGTCGGCGCTGGCGGCATCACCCTGTTCATGATTCTCTACGTCGCCATCGCGGGGATGCGCGGCGTCGCGTGGACCGACACGATACAGGGGGTGTTCATGCTCGGTATCGTCTGGGTGGCCGTCGGCTGGGTGCTCTCGGCCGCGGGCGGAGCGACGGCAGCGACGGACGCTGTTGCTGCCTCGAACCCGGAGTTCCTCCGGCTGGGTGGCGGCCTGTACTCGCCGCAGTGGATGCTCTCGACGGCCATCAGCATCGCCTTCGGCGTGACGATGTTCCCGCAGATCAACCAGCGGTTCTTCGTGGCGCGGTCGAAACGCGTGCTCAAGCGGACGTTGGCGCTGTGGCCCGTACTCGTCGTGTTGCTGTTCGTCCCGGCGTTCATGCTCGGGACGTGGGCGGCGGGGCTGGGCGTCGAGGTGCCCGCGGACGGGAACGTCGTTCCGGCAGTCCTCGAGGCGTACACCGCGCCGTGGTTCACTGCGGTCGTCGTGGCCGGCGCGATGGCCGCGATGATGTCCTCCAGCGACTCGATGCTGCTCTCGGGGGCGTCCTACCTCACCCGGGACCTCTACCGGCCACTGACCGGGCGGGCAGCGGCGGTCGACGACACGCTCGGTGGGGAGGCGACGGTCGCTCGGATCGGCGTCGTCGTCTTCGCGTCGCTCTCGTTCGTCGCCAGCCTCTACGCGCCCGGCACGCTGGTCCAGATCGGCGACACCGCGTTCAGTGGGTTCGCCCAGCTCGCGCTCCCGGTGCTGGTGGCGCTGTACTGGGACGGGACGACGAAGCGGGGAATCTCCGCCGGCATCGCAGGCTCGCAGCTGTTCTACATCGTGAGCACGTTCGACGTGCTGGGCCGGCTCTCGAACCTCCTCATCGGCCGTCCGGCGGTCGCGCTCCCGGCGGACTACGCCGGCTGGACACCGGCCATCGCCGGGATGCTCCTGGGACTGGTGCTCACGGTCGCCGTCTCGGTGCGGACCACCAAGAGTGTCGGTGAGGACCCGTCGGTGTACGCCGTCTCCGGAGCCGAAGCCGACTGAGGACCGAAGCTCGAGGGCCACGCGCGACTCCAGTGGTTCGGCCCCGGTATCGGGATGACCGGTGCGCGCCCTGGGGCCGGTGTGGCGGCTGTCCGATTGGCGGCTGCGAAGCCTGTCGGCGGCAACACGTATAAACCGTCTGAGCCGGTAAAGGAGAACATACTTAATGGCTCGTCTGAATCGGCAATCGGAGACGGAGGAGACCCAGACCGAAACGGACACGGAAGAGTCGGAGACGGAGTCCTGTCCGGAGTGTGAGTCTGAGCGCCTGGTAACGAGCGGTGACGGTGACGAACTCGTCTGCGACGACTGTGGGCTAGTGCTCGAAGACGAGATGATCGACCGGGGGCCCGAGTGGCGCGCGTTCAATCACGGGGAACGCGAGAGCAAGAGTCGGGTCGGGGCACCGACGACCCAGACGATGCACGACAAGGGGTTGACGACCCAGATAGACTGGAAGAACAAGGACGCGTACGGTCGGTCGCTCTCCTCGGAGAAGCGCAGTCAGATGCACCGCCTCCGGAAGTGGCAGGAGCGCATCCGGACGAAAGACGCGGGGGAGCGGAACCTCCAGTTCGCGCTCAGTGAAACCGACAGGATGGCCTCCGCGCTCGGCGTCCCGCGGTCAGTGCGGGAGGTCGCGTCGGTCATCTACCGGCGGGCACTGAACGAGGACCTGATTCGTGGTCGGTCGATCGAAGGGGTGGCGACGAGCTGCCTCTACGCCGCCTGCCGTCAGGAGGGAATCCCGCGCAGTCTCGAAGAGGTGTCGGAGGTCTCGCGGGTCGAGCAGAAGGAGATCGGCCGCACGTATCGGTACATCTCGCAGGAGCTCGGCCTCCGGATGGAGCCGGTCGACCCGAAGGAGTACGTCCCACGGTTCTGTTCCGAACTCGGGGTGAGCGAGGAGGTGGAGATGAAGGCGAAGGAGATCATCGACGTGACCGCCGAGAAAGGTCTCCTCTCGGGGAAGTCGCCGACTGGCTTCGCTGCAGCGGCGATCTACGCGGCGTCACTCCTCTGCAACGAGAAGCAGACGCAACGCGAGGTGGCCGCGGTGGCACAGGTGACCGAGGTCACGATCCGGAACCGGTACCAGGAGCAGATCGAAGCGATGGGCATTCAGTGAGTCCGGGGAGGAAGACGCGTGAGTCGGCGCGAGGGCCGACCAGCTGACACGCGTTCTGGAGCACTGAACCCACTTCTCGCGGCCTGAAACCGCCGGCAGCCCGCGGTAGTCTATTCTGGCGTTCACTGCGGCGGAACCTCGCTAGATGAACTCCGTGTTCTGTGGCCCGTTCGTGATGTGCACCTCGAAGGGCTGGGTGTCGACCCGGTCCTGTTCGACGAGATGCCAGTAGGTCTCGGCCATGCTGTCCGGGTCCAGGAACGTCTCCGCGTCCCGGTCCGGCGCGCGCTCCCGCGCTCCCGGGCCGTCTATCTGCCCGTCGATCACCACGTGGGCGACGTGGATGCCGTCGGGACCGAACTCCTGTGCCATGTCCATCGCCATGCCACGGGCCGCGAACTTGGCAGCCGTGAAGCCGATTGTGCCGCCGAGACTCCGAACCGCGGAGGTCGCGCCGGTGAAGATAACGGTCCCGCCACCGGTGTCGAGCATGTCGCCGACGGCCTCCTGCGAACAGACGAACGCGCCGCGACCGTTGACCGCCCACGCCCGCTCGAACTCCTCGACGCTCGAATCCATGAGGCCAGTCCACGAGGCGGCACTCGCGTGGTTGACCAGTACGTCGACCGGCCCGAACGCCTCCCTGACCGTCTCGAAGCCTTCGCGGACCTGTTCGACGCTGGCGAGGTCGGTCTGCACGGCGAGCCCCTCGCCCGGCGCCGGGAGGTCCGCCGCGAGCTCCTCCACGAACGCCGCCGTTCGAGCGAACAGGGCCACCTCACAGCCTTCCGATGCGAACTTGCGTGCGAGTGATTCACCGAGACCAGGCCCGACGCCGGCGATGACGACTGTCCGTGTCATATGCTATCATCACACCACAATTCAAAAACCGTGCTGGTGGATGGCCGACCGGTGCGTCAGCGTGACGGTGAACACGAGGCCCCCCGACAAACGAAGCCCTAACCAGTTCAGGCCGCTAACAGCTACTAATGACTGCACCAGCTCCCTCCACGTCCGAGCCGGAGATCTTCACCGCGCCGCGGACGAACATCTCACAGAACCAGGGGAAGTTCAGAATCCACTTCAACTTCCCCGGGCGGGCGGTCCCGGACCACGACGACCACGGATACGGTCCGCTCGCGGCCGTCGTCGAGTCCTTCATGGACCCCGACACACTCATCCGGATGCACCAGCACAGCAACGAGGAGATCGTCTCGTGGGTCCCCGACGGCGTCATGCGTCACGACGACCGCAAGGGGAACGAGTTGGTCACGGACTCCGAGCACCTGCTGGTGATGAACGCCGGCAGTGGCTTCTGGCACGCCGAGGAGACACTCGCCGACGACCCCCCGTTGCGGATGCTCCAGATCTTCGTCCGGCCGCACAGCCTGGGTCTCGATCCCGACATCCAACACGAGCCGGTTCCGGACTCGGAACCCAACGAGTGGCGGTACCTGTTCGGCCCGGTGGACGGTGCGGCACCGCTCTGGGTCCGGAACGAGGTGCAGTTCCACGACTGTCGGCTCGACGCGGGTGCGACCACTACTCTTCCGTTCGAGCCGGGGTGGGACACCTACCTCTACGTGTTCGAGGGAGCGGTGACGGTCGGTGATGAGGATGCGGAGCTCGGCCACACGGAGAGTGCGCTCGTGACCGGCGGTGAAGCCGTGTCCATCACTGCCCGAGAGCGGTCGATACTCGTCGCGTTCTGCATCGACCCCGACGCACCGGTGACACGACAGGGGACGATCGGGCGCTGAGCCCGAGCCCCAGCGAGCACTGAGCCTCCCGGACTCAATCCATCCAGTCCGGGTCGTCCCGCGGCGGACTGAAGATGTCGAGTCCGACGGCGGCCACGTCACCACGATTCTCCGCGCCGTGGGCTTCACCGCCCGGGAGGACGTAGGAGTCACCCGCTTCGACGACGCGGGTCTCGCCGTCGACGAAGAACGTGAGGGCGCCTTCGAGGATGTACCCCGTCTGCTCGTGGGGGTGGCTGTGTTCGGGAACTGACGCACCCGGGTCGATCCGGAAGTGCTGGACGTTCATCTCGCTGCCGCCAGCCAGGAGCTTCAGGTGTGCGCCGTCGACTGCCTCGACGGATTCGACATCGGATTCGGGAACGATATCCATGCCACCTCCATCGTGGGACAGCATCAAATAGCTCCCGTCGTCGAAGACGCCCGGAGCAGCAATCCCCGGTGCGCTCCAATCGGTCTTCCGGGTGCAAGACGTCGTGCGGGCACCGGGCTCGCAGTCGCGTCGGGCCCTGACCGGACGCAGTCGACGGATCCTGCATGGAGCGTTCCGAACCCTCGGTCGTTGCCACGTGCGGCCAGCCTACTTCTCGAACGAGCGCTCGCCCGCCTCGACGGGGACGTCGAGCCAGTTCTCGGTCGGGGGGAGCGGGCACTCGTACCGGTCCGAGTAGGCACAGGTCGGGTTGTACGCCTCGTTGAAGTCGAGTATCCAGCGGCCGTCGTCGGTGCGGTGGTGTTCGGGCTCCAGGTCGAGATACCGTCCGGCACCGTACGTCTCCTGTCCGCTCGTATCATCGCGGAAGGGGACCCAGAGGCGCTCCTCCTGGGGGTCGCTCTTGTACGCGGTGATGCTCACTGCCTCGCCCGCGATCTCCACCGTGAACTCGCCCCAGGCGAGGTACTCCTGCTCGCCGTCGGTGCTGGTGCCGACGACGACCGGCTCTGGCTCGTCGTCTGTCTCCAGTTCCACGACGAACCGGTAGTCCGGGTCGACCTCGTAGTAGTCGAGCCCGTCGAAACGCTCGCGTACGTCGGGTGGCAACGGCGAGTGCGGGTCCTCCCCGAAGTACTCGTCCTTCCGTTCCCGCTGTGCTTCGATCTCTGCGGCCGATTTGGGGTTCTGGGTCGTCATGAGTGACTATCGAAGGAGTTCGTGCTCTGCGCACTTCAATATTGTGTGAGGGGGGCAAAATTGAGGCGCTTGGACCTGTCGAGGGAAAGACCTCAGAACGACGGTAGTACGCTCGAATGTACTTGTATAGTGTGTGATGGGGTTCTTCGAAACGAGTCCAGCGCGGCTCTATCTTCGAACAAGATTGTGAGAATACTGCAATACTTTAAGTCCGTCCCGGGCGAACGCTCACACATGGAAGGCCCGTTCGTTATCATCGGCGGTGACGCGGCAGGAATGAGCGCAGCGAGCAAGGCCAGGCGGGACGACCCCGACCGCGACGTGCTCGTCTTCGAGAAGGGCGAGTGGGTGTCGTACGGCGCCTGCGGCCTCCCCTACTACGTCAAGGGCGACGTAGAGACGCTGGCGGACCTCGTCTCGGTGACGCCGGAGGCGTTCGTCGAGGAGCGCGGCATCGACCTGCGGACGCACCACGAGGTGACGGCCATCGACCGGGAGCGCCGGACGGTGACAGTCGAGGGGCCCGACGGCGAATTCGAGCAGGAGTACGCCGACCTCCTGATCGCGACGGGGGCGCACGCGGTGGTCCCTCCCTTCGACGGGATGGACCTCGACGGCGTGTTCACGCTCCACGACATGAACGAGGCGGCCGCTATCCGCGGCTATCTCGGGCTGGACGCGCCGAGTGCGAGCCTCCCGGAGACGGGCTACGGGGAGGCGGCCGCGGAGTACGCCGAGGCTGAGCGGCCGGAGTCGGTCGCCGTCATCGGGGGCGGCTACGTCGGCATCGAGATGGCGGAGGCGTTCGCGGCCCACGGCCTCGACGTGCACCTCTTCGAGATGTTGCCGCACACGCTCCAGCCCTTCGGGGCCGAGGCGGCGTCTATCGTCGAGGACCACCTCCGTGAACAGGGTGTCGCGCTCCACCTCGACACGGCCGTCGACGGCATGGTCGGTGACGGTCGCGTCGAGGCCATCGCGGCTGGCGACCTCACCGTCCCGGTGGACCTCGCGCTGGTCGGTGTCGGTGTCGCCCCGAACACCGAACTCGCGCAAGCGGCGGGTATCGAACTCGGGCCGACCGGTGCCATCGCGACGGACGAGTACGGCCGGACGAACGACGAGCACGTCTTCGCGGCGGGGGACAACGCTGAGATGACCCACGTCGTGACCGGCGACCCCGACCACGTCCCACTGGCCCTGACGGCGAACCGTGCCGGGCGTGCCATCGGCGCGACGGTCGCCGGCGACCCCACGCCGGTCGGCGAGATAGCGGGCACCGCCGCGGTCAAGGCGTTCGACCTGGAGGTCGCCCGGACCGGCGTCGTCGACGAGGAGGCGGCCCGCAAGGCGGGGTTCGACCCGGTCTCGGTGACCATCACGGCGCAGTCCCGGGCGCACTACTACCCTGGCGACGAGGAGATACAGATCACGCTCCTCGGTGACCGGGAGAGTGAGCGCGTCCTCGGAGCTAGCATGGTCGGCCGTGAGGGCGTCGCGAAGCGAATCGATACCGTGGCCACTGCGATGTTCGCCGACATGACCGTCCACCAGCTCTCGTATCTCGACCTGGCGTACGCGCCGCCGTTCAGTCCCGTCTGGGACCCGGTCCTGACCGCCGGGAAGGTGCTCGACGGGAAACTGTCGCCCTGAGGTGACCAGACTCGCGGTCGGTCCCTGAATCAGTCCCCGTGGGGGGAGCACCGAACCTCGTAGTACCGATCCTCGTGACGGACGATGGCGGTCCCGCCGTCGCCGCCCGTCCCCTGGTACGGACACCTGACGCCGAGTTCGGACAGCGCACGGACCGCACTCCGCTCGTGCTCGAACCCCCGCAGCGAGAGGTGGCACTCCTGCAACCCGTCGGCGTCGGTCTCGCAGTTCCTGGACGAGAACAGCGCGGACTCGACCACCGGCCGGTCCGACAGCGACCCCACCGTCGCGCCGTCGACCGACGAGGCCGGCACCTCCTGGGCGGTGGCGACGTAGCCCCAGCCCCAGCCCAGTCCGAACGCGGCCAGCAGCATGAGCAACACCACGGCCGGGACGCTCCCGACGAACGTCGGAAGTGCACCGGTTCGAACGTCGAACCGGACCCAGAGGAGCACCGGGACTCCCAGGAGTACCAGCACGAGCAGCAGGAACGCGATAGGCGTCGACGGGAACCCGGCCACTGCGACGGCCGTGAAGGTGACGGGTACCCCGAGGAAGACGAGCAGGACGGCGACGAGTGCGTCCCGGTTCGCGAGCCCGGTCTGCAGGTAGTCGGCGACGACCAGCGGGACGACGACCGCAGCGAGACCGCTGACGAGGAACTGGAGGAGGATGGCCGCTTCGGTTGCCCCGCTCGGGCCGAGTCGCAGGTAGAGTGCGTCGTAGACCGGCCGCTGGACGCCCGTGGTGACGTTGAGCAGCACCAGAGCGACAGCGAGGGTCCCGACCAGCCCGAGCAGGCCGTAGGCGACGCCCCGGCCGATGCGTCCGATGACGGTGCTTGCGTCGGTCATGGATGGGGCGTCGACCGGGATGGTCCGGTCCGATTAGACCAACTACAGTCGCCGCCCGCAAGTGCGTTACGGAGTGACAGGGCAGTCACTCACCGCCCGGCGACGAGGTTCGCGGCCCATCTCGGTTCCGGGCCGGACGTCGAACGGGAGCCGTCTCTCGTCATGCATGTCGATTCGTATCCAGTTCCCATCACGTGACCGGGTCTGTACCCGTCATCGTGTCCCAGTCGAGACTGGAGGCGGCCGAGCAACGACCCACCAAGCCGGTTCTCAGGACTCGGAACCTCGCCAGAATATGTTCGCTGAGTTACTAAACTGGCGACTCGGCCACCGGCGTGGAGAGCCTGCCGGGGTGAACCTTGCCTTATCCTTTTCACGGGTGTCCCCGATTGGTACCGTAGTAATGGGCACTGGACAGGAGGAAATCTCGACAACCGAAGGGGCGAACCGCGAAGGAGAGGTACCGGAGCGGGTCGTGGAAGCCGAATCCCCGTCCGGTGAGACGTCTGTCACCGAGGAGGGGACCGAGCTCGAGCGGACCATCGGCCTCAAGGGCGGCCTGGCCATCGGCGTCGGGACGATGATCGGCGCGGGCATCTTCGTCTTCCCCGGGCTCGCGGCCGGACAGGCTGGGCCAGCGGCCGCCGGGTCGTTCGCCATCGGTGCGGTCATCGCACTGCTGGTCGCGCTCCCGGCCTCGGAGCTCGCGACGGCGATGCCGAAGTCCGGCGGCGGCTACTACTTCATCTCCCGGGCGCTCGGTGCGCTTCCGGGGGCCATCGTCGGCATCAGTATCTGGCTCGGCCTCGTCTTCGCGACGGCGTTCTACCTGGTCGGCTTCGGCAACTACGCCGCGGCCGTGCTGGCCGAAGCGGGCGTCGCCGTGGGTGGCATCCCGGTCGTCGTCCCACTCGCACTCCTGTTCGGGGTGCTGCTGACCGGCCTGAATCTGGTCGGCACCGAGAACGCCGCGACGCTCCAGAACTACGTCGTCGGTCTCCTGCTGACGATCCTCGTCCTGTTCCTGAGCTTCGGTGGCCTCGACGCTGTCGGTGTGTTCGGGAGCAGTTCCACCCCCGAGCGGTTCCTGCCGTTCGGGCCGCTCCCGGTGTTCACGACCGCCGCGCTCGTGTTCACGTCCTACCTCGGCTTCGCACAGGTCGCGACGGTCGCGGGGGATATCAAGGACCCCGGCCGGAACCTCCCGCTGGCGATGGTCGGGTCGGTGCTCATCGTCGGGACGCTGTACGTGGCGACCATCTTCGTCGCCACGAGTGCGTTCGGGAGCGGCACCCTGGCGGAGTTCGGTGAGACTGCCATCGTGGAGGTCGCACGGAACTTCATGGGCGCGCCGGGTGCCATCGTCATCCTCGTCGCCGGACTGCTGGCGACGGTCTCCAGCGCTAACGCCTCCATCCTCTCGACCTCGCGGGCGGTGTTCGCGCTGAGCAAGGACGCCATCCTCCCGCGGTTCGCGAGCCGGATCAACCTGCAGTACGGGACGCCTCACATCGCACTCGCGATGGGCGGCGGCCCCGTGCTCGTCCTCGTCGCATTCGGAGGGGTGGAGGTGCTCGCCGAGGTCGCATCGTTCCTGCATCTCGTCATGTACGGACTGATGTGCGTGGCGCTCATCGTCATGCGACGCGACGAGCCAGAGTGGTACGACCCCGACTTCCGGGTGCCAGCGTACCAGCTGGTCGCGGGCTTCGGTGCGGTCGCGAGCTTCGGACTCATCCTATTCATGAAACCCACATCACAGATCATCGGCGTTGCAATCATGGTCGCATCGGCCGGGTGGTTCGGTTACTACGCGAACGACGTCTCGCTCAAGGGGGTGCTCTGAATGTCGTGGGACGCCACCGAGGACCCTGACGACTCGGGGGACCTCGCCGTTCGTGAACCGCCGAAAATCCTCATTCCGGTCCGGGTGTTGAAGGGCCAGACGGTCCCAGAGCCGCTCGTCGAGTTCCTCAGACCGGCGGAGATCGTCGTGCTCGGCTACCACGTGCTCCCCGACCAGACCCCGACCGAGCAGGGAAGCATGCAGTTCGAGGACCGCGCGCAGGAGGCCGTCGAGGACATCGCGAGCGGATTCCGCGGGGCCGGGGGCGGCGTCGAGACGCGCGTCGTCTTCACCCACGACCGGAACCAGACCGTCGCCCGCGTCGCGGACGAAGTCGGCGCGACGGCGACGCTGCTCCCGAACCCCACCAGCGAGGTCGAGGACGTACTCGTCGCGGTCCGGGGAAGCATCGACGTCGCTCGCCTCGTCGACCTCGTCGCGGCCCTGCTCGCCGACGGCGACGAACGCGTCACGCTCTGGGGACTGACCGGAGGCGGGGGGTACGACACGGAAGCCGCAGTCCAGCGCGCCGACGCCACGCTGGAGCAGCGGGGGTTCGACCCGGACCGCATCACGGTCGAGACCAGCGACTCCGAGACCCCCATCTACGACATCGTCGCCCGGTCCGCCGAGTTCGACGTCATCGTCATGGGCGAGGGCGGCCCGCCGGTGCTCTCGGCGGTGTTCGGCGACGACGCGGAGCGCGTCGCGGAGGGGGCGGTCGCGCCGGTGCTGGTCGTCCGGGACCTGCCGGAACCGGCCGAGCCCGCAGAGGAGAGCACCACCGCGGATGGTGAGACGGACGAGGGAGACGAGCAACAAGACGACGGTGACGGTTCGGCCGACTGACGACGAAAGCAGCGGTCGCGGTCCATGTGGATCCGGAACAGCCGTCACGCGGCCTTGTGCGGGCGCTTCTGCAGGTCGTCGGTGAGTCGCCGGAACCCAGTCCACGCAGTGCCGCCGACTCGCTCGCGACTCTCCTTCCAGTTCACCGCGGTCGCCGTCGCAACGACCTCGACCGGCGGGACCATCGTCGGCGTGCAGCTTTTTTGGGGTGTGCTGACTGGGGGACCCGACCCGTCGGTCAGTCCTCGCGTGGTCCGCGTCGTACCTCCTCCACGTGGCCGTCGGCGGTGACCGTCGCGACGACCTGTTCGTCGTCGACCGCGAACCGGATTCCGAACGCCGGCTGGTCGTGCTCGTCGACGAACGCCTCGTGGACGTCGAGGTCGGCCCATATCTGGGAGGGATGGCGCGAAGATACGTCGAAGCCGTGTTCGGCGAGGAATCCCTCCACGATGGGGTGCAGCGTCACCATCGAGCCGCCGGTGATCGTACCAGACATCCCACACCGGGTACACTCGAACGAGACCTCCGATGGCCCCCGCCCCTCCTCGGTGCTCTCCGGCGGGTGGAGGAGGTCCCGCTCGACGCGACCGCTGCAGACCCCACAGAACCCCTGGAGCAGCTTGCGGAAGCTCTGGTGGTACCAGCGGGCGAACGCCCTCGGCAGTTCGTCGCGGTCGTACTCGTCGAGGTTACCGGGTGGGAACGGGAACGCGGCTCCTTCCTCGCAGTCCTCACACCGGAACTGGACCCGCTCGTCCTCGTAGCGGATGAGCATCTCCCCGTCGCAGAGCAGGCAGTCCCAGCCCGCCGAGATGGGCT
Organism: Haloarchaeobius sp. FL176; assembly: GCF_024609245.1. GTDB lineage: Archaea > Halobacteriota > Halobacteria > Halobacteriales > Natrialbaceae > Haloarchaeobius. The sequence continues at coordinate 10,068 of NZ_JANJYH010000008.1, read as the reverse complement.
CGATGGACGCGTTCGCGGTGAACGTCCCGGCGTACACTGCCCCGACGACGCTCTTGCCTGCGTGGGTGAGCTCGTAGCCGTCGTCCTTGCGGACGAACACCCCTTCGAGCTTGCTGAGGTGGTAGTTGAAGTTCCCGCTGTCGTCCATGTCGATACTGTCGTACAGCTCCGAGAAGGAGTACGTGGCATCCGGCCTGGTGCTCATCGCCTGCAGGATCTCGAGTCGCACCTCGTTCCCCAGCAGGCCGAACACGTCGTCCGGCGGTCGCTCCTGGACCTGTTTGGTTCCCTCCGATTCAACTCCCATGGGTGGTCGTACTCGCGAACGGACATTCCGTTTGGGGTCTAAATAACAGGTTCCTTACAGTAGCGCCGTACAGATTACGTTTATCCTGTTCCCGGCACTGGCATATCGTCAGAACAGACCGACCGGAACCCACCCGACCCAATCCACCACCCCCACACGACGATATGTCGACAACGAGCCCAGTCCGTTACCTGTTGCATCGGTTCGCACGCCGCCGCGGCCGCCAGTTCGTCGGGGGGACCGTGCTGGTCGTCCTCGCACTCGCGTTGCAACGCGTTCCCGCCCTCGTCATCGGGGTCGCGCTCGACTCGTTGCTCCTCGAGAGCCGGGCGTTCACCCTGCCGCTGGTCCCCGACGCCTGGATTCCGACTGACACTGCGGGACAGGCGACGCTCGTGGTCGCCTCACTCGTGGTCGCCGTCGGCGGCGAGAGCCTCTGCCGATGGTACGGGGTGCTCATCTACGAGCGTGCCAACCTGGAGACGCTCCACGACATCCGAACGGCCGCCTTCGAGACGGCGACTGCGCTCCCGCTCTCGGCACACCAGGCCGCGGACCGCGACCTCCTGAGCGTGCTGAACGACGACGTCGACAACCTCGAGGACCTGTTCGACGGCGGGCGAGCAGCGGTCCAGTACGGCGGCGACCTCGTCACCGCGTTCGCGTTCATGCTGCTGTTGAACTGGAACCTCGCGGTCGTCATGGCCCTCCTCCCTATCGTCGTCGCTATCACCGCGCGGTACTACGCCGGCCTGCTCGAACCGCGCTACGACGCCGTCAGGGCGAACGTCGGCCGGCTGAACGCCCGGCTTCGGGACGCCATCGAGGGTATCCGGACCGTCAAGTCGCTCGTCCGCGAGGACCGGGAGGCCGAGCGGGTCGGCCACGCGTCCGGCGAGTACAAGGCCGCGGCGTGGTCGGCGCTGAAGCTCCGCGCGATCTACAACCGCGTCTCGTGGCTGCTCGCCGTCGCCGGCGTCTGGTTCCTCTTCGGCGTTGGAAGCTACTGGATCCTCACCGACACCCCCGCGGTGTTCACCCAGTCGCTGACCGCCGGGACCCTGCTGACCTTCATCATGTACACGTTCTCGCTGATGGAACCAACCCGCAAGCTCGCCGTGGAGGTCCTCGACAGGATCGAGAGCGGCCAGGCATCGAGTAGACGGGTGGTCCCGCTCTTGCGGCACGACGCGGCCACGGCCCGCAATGACGATGGCCCACCGCTGTCTGTCACCGACGGTGGGGTCGAGTACGACGCGGTCACCTTCGACTACGGCGAGGGCGACGACGACAGCGACGACGAGTCGACCCTCACCGAGGTCTCTCTGACTGCCGAGGCGGGCGACTTCGTCGGTATCGTCGGGCACAGCGGCGCCGGAAAGTCAACGCTCGTGAAGCTCCTGCTCCGGTTCCAGGAGCCTGATACCGGTGAGATTCGGCTAGACGGCCAGCCGATCGCCGACCACTCGGTCCACAGCCTCCGCGAACACGTCGGCTACGTCGGGCAGGACCCGTTCCTGTTCCCCGGAACTGTCCACGAGAACGTGGCGTATGCACGATCCGACGCGACCCGCAGTGACGTTGTGGACGCTGCGAAACGGGCGAGTGCGCACGAGTTCGTCGCCGAGCTGCCCGACGGCTACGACACCGAAGTCGGCGAGCGCGGGACGACGCTCTCGGGCGGCCAGCGCCAGCGTCTCGCCATCGCTCGCGCGCTGCTCGCCGACCCCGAGATCCTCGTGTTCGACGAGGCGACGAGCCACGTCGACACCGAGACCGAGGCCGAGATACAGCGCACGCTCCGCGACGTCGCCGCAGACCGCACCGTGTTCGCCGTCGCCCACCGGCTCTCGACGGTCCGACAGGCAGACCGCATCGTCGTCTTGGATGACGGTCGGGTCACCGAGCGCGGGACCCACGCCGAACTCGTCGAGCAGGACGGCAGCTACGCTGGCCTGTGGGCGGTTCAGACCGGTGCGGTCGCGGCTGCGGCGCACGAGACCACCGACGCCGCAGAGACGGAGGTGCGCGGATGACCGACGCCTTCTCCGAGCGGGCCGACGACTACCCGCTCGTCTCGCTGGTGCGCCGGTACGGTCGAGACGACCTGGCACTGCTGCTCGTCGCGATGGTCTCGACTGCCGTCTCCATCTTCCTGAGCCTCGCTGACGTCTACCTCATCGGCCTCGGCATCGACGCGCTGTTCAACGACCAGCCGTTCGCGCTGCCGTTCCTCCCGAAGTCGGTGGTCCCGGCCGCGCCCGTCGACCTGCTCCTGTTCGTCACCGGGCTCATCGTCGCGACGAACCTCGTGACGCACTTCCTCTCGTTCGTCGGCGAGTACTGCTTCGGACTCTACACCCAGCGATTCCTCCACGAGTTGCGGACCGGCTCGTTCTCCCGCGTCGTCCGCTTCGACCTGTCGTTCTTCGACGAGCACCGCACCGGGAACGTCATCAGCGCGCTGAACGACGACGTGAACCAGCTGGACACGTTCTTCAACAAGCTCATCGAGGCGAGCATCTGGGCACTCACCACGCTCGTGAGCGCCTTCGTCTACATGGGGTTGCTGAACGTCCAGCTCGCGCTGTTCGTGCTGTGCTCTGCGCCGGTCTTGGCCGCCACGAACCTGTGGTTCTCCAAGCAGGTGGAGCCGATTCAGGACGACATCCGCACCGAGCGCGGCGGCCTGAACGCGCTGCTGGCCACGGCGCTCGGTGGTCTCGACGTCATCAAGGCGAACACCGCCGAGGACGCCGAACGACGGCGGATAACGCAGTCCTCACGCGAGTACACCGACGCCCGACTCGAGAACCGGCGGCTCTCCATCCGGCAGGCACCGCTCAACCGGCTCGTCGCGGGTGTCTGGCTCGTGTTCGTCGTCGCCATCGGCGTGCAGTGGATCACTGTCGGCCCACCGCTGTTCTTCTCCGGCACGCTCACTGCCGGGGAGCTCGTCCCGTTCCTGTTCTACCTGGAGCGGATGACGCCTCCGCTGAAGAACCTCGGTGGACTCATCAACGGCTACAAGGGCGCGAAGGCCGCGGCGAAACGAGTCGGCGGTCTCACGGCACGTGATGCCCGGACCGGTGGCGACCACGGCGAACACGTCACGCTCGACAGCCCGAGCGTCGAGTTCGACGGCGTCTCGTTCACCTACTCCGGGACTGACCAGCGGGTGCTCGACGGGATCGACCTCGACGTGGCTCCCGGCGCGACCGTCGGTATCGTCGGTGCCACCGGCGCGGGCAAGTCCACGCTGCTCGACCTGCTCCTCAAGTACCACGACACGGACGAGGGACGGGTCCACGTCGGCGGCCACGACCTCGAGGACGTCGCACCGCAGTCGCTCCGCGAGCAGGTCGGCTACGTCGACCAAGACTCGTTCCTGTTCGACGGAACGGTCCGCGAGAACATCGCTGCGGGTGCGCCCCAGGGGGAGGCGACCGACGACGAGGTGCAGGCTGCCGCCGCGGTCGCCGGCGCCCACGAGTTCGTCACCGGCCTCCCTGCGGGCTACGACACCGAACTCGGCGAGCAGGGCACGTCGCTCTCGGGCGGCCAGCGCCAGCGTCTCGCCATCGCTCGCGCGGTCGTCGGCGACCCGGAGCTACTGGTGCTCGACGAGGCGACGAGTCACGTCGACACCGAGACCGAGCGTCTGGTCCAGGAGCACCTCGCCGACATCACCGCGGACCGGACGACGTTCGTCGTCGCCCATCGGCTCTCCACCGTCCGCCACGCGGACCAGATCGTCGTCCTCGACTCCGGCGTGGTCGCCGAGTCGGGGACACACGACGAACTCGTCGACGCGAACGGGCCCTACGCGAACCTCTGGAACGTGCAGGTCGGTGCGCTCGAAGCCGCGGGCGATTGAGGACGAACCGCCCTGCTCTCTCGGTACGCTGGTCCCCTCGTGGGTTGGGGTACCTGAGAGCTCCCCGAGAACGGGGGACCATGGCAGATGCACCGAGGCAGAGATAGGAACGACTGCCACGGACGGAGGGCCGAACGGTCTTCGAACCGCACACCGACAGCGAGTGACCGACGATGACCGACGCTTCGCTACCCATCGACCGTCGAGCGCTGCTGGCGACCGCAGCATCGCTGTTCGTCGGCCACTCGCTGTGGGCTGTAACTCGTGCTGGAAACCCAGATCTGGCTGACCGCCAATCACGGTCAACCGCCCCAAAGTTATAGAATTTCAAGGTAATATTGAGAAGTGGTATTTCTGTACACCGATTGATGCTGAGTTCCATAGTGGCGTGTGGCTTCTCGCTTTCACCGACCGGGCTACTCCTGCTGTCGGTGCAGTCGTGACCGATGGCCGCTGGGAGAGACACGACTGCAGCACTCCACCTGTCCAGTCGACTGCTATCGAACACTGTCCGGAACCGTCCCTCCGATAGAGTCTATATCTCCGTTACGACCTCCTGTCCGGCAGTGACCTCACTCGCGTCCTCCGGAAGCAGCGCGACGACCAAGAACTCCGAGTGGTCTGCGAAGTACTCGACGAGCTTCGAGATGCGGGCTCCGTCGATGGCTTCCAACGAGTCCAGGAGCATTATCGGAACCGTCTCCTGAAGGTCGTGAACGAGGTATCCAGCCAGCGCGACGACCAGCCCGACGACCTCGCGCTCGCTCTCACTGAGCGTGTCGATAGTCCCCTCGTATGCCTCGCCGGAGTCGGCCTCTCGGACGACGTGAAGCTCGAAGGTGGTCTCCTGAACCGTCTGTCGGCCTTGGCTGGTCTCTCGTTCCTGACGGTCGATCCACACTCGAGTGATGTTCTCGTATTCGAGGAGCTCCAGAATCTTGGCCATGTGGTGGTTGAACTCCGAAACAGCCTGTTCCTCGATGCGGTCGATTCGGGTCCGGAGTTCGTCGAGTTCCTCGCCGATCTGGTCCCGACGGTCCTCGTACTGCTGTCTGTCCGCGAGGAGTGTCTCGATCTCGTCGATCTCCGATTCGACCGAGTCGAGATCCGTCTCCATCTGTTCGAGCTGCAGCTCGACCCTGTTCGCCTGTTTGTGGAGCTGCAAGACGTCGTCGTAGTTCGAGGGCGGGTCCTGCTCGATGGTAGACTCCAGTTCGTCGATCTCGCCGTGGAGCTGCTCACGCCGCGTTTCGAGTTCTGTGACCCGTTCACGCTTTGCTTCAAGCTGGACATCGATCTCGGCCAGGCGTTCGTCGAGTGTGTCGAGTTCGTCCGCGACCGTCTCGACCTTGGATACGCGGTCTTTCACTTCGTCTATCTTTTCTTGAATTGTTCGGCGTTCTGTTAGTTTTTCTCGTCGAAGCGAACGGAGTCGGTCGAGTGTCTCCTCGATATCGTCTCGGGCCACCTGGGAGCCACACGTCCAACACGTGACAGTGCCGTCGCTCTCGAGCAACTGGTCCGTGGGCGAGGTGGCAGTGCCCTCGTCGCCCGCATCTTCGAGGACTGCTGATATCTCACTGTCCGTCCCCGCGAGCATCTCCTCGTTGAACTGGACGATGCTCTGGAGCTCGTTCATCTGAGAGTTCACCTCGCGCTTTCGGTCACGAAAGTCGTCGAGCTCGGCCCGCAGGGAGTCGATATCCGTGTCCGGCTGTCCTGTCAGCTCCTCGCGGCGGTCGCGCTTCTCCTCTCGTTCTGTCTCCAACGAGGCGATCGTCTCGTGAATCGTCTCGAGCTCGAACCGGGTGTCCTCCAGCTGGGTCCGGTGGTCTTTCAGAGTGTCCAGTTGGTCCTCGATAGCCGCTTTCGACTCCCGTTCGGCAGCGACATCCAGGTCTGCCTCCTCGATTTCGGCTTCCAGTTCGTCGAGCTGCGTCTCGTGCTCCTCGATCTTCGGCTGCAGTTCCTGCTTGCGACGTTCGAGATCGACCAGTTCGCGTTCCCGTTCCTCCATCGACGAGAGCCGGTCGTCGATATTCCGCTTCTCCGCCTGCAGCAGTTCGATTTCGGCCTCGATTTCGTCGGTGTCGATCGGCCGAGTGAGGAGTTCGTGGAGATTGTCCCCGCGAGCGACGGCCCTCCGGGCCGCGTTTTCCTCGAGGAGGAACGCGAACAGTTCAGCCACTTCGGGTTCGTCGAGGTAGCCCGACCCTGTCGCGTGCACCGAGCCGTTCCGGCGCTCGAATCGACGCTCGACCACCGTGTCACCAAGCGATAGCTCCACACGGCCCTCCGCCGCATCCCCCTTCAGCGTGTACTGGTCGCTGCCCATCGCAGCCATCAACGCCTGGAGGAACGACGTCCGGTTCGTCGCGTTGCGCCCTTCGAGCACAGTGACGCCCTCGGAGAGGGTTACGTCGGTTTCCGAGATTCCACCGATGTTCTCCACGTGGAGAGAGAGCTCCCCGTGTATAGAAGCGGTATTTAGCATGCATCCTACCTAATGAGGATAGCTAATAGCTCTTTTGTCTGCTCTCCCCCTTTCAACCCTCGGTACAGTCACAGCCGCTGGTCAACAGCTGGTCGAGATCCATCGACTGCCCGCAGTCGCGGCAGACGACGTTGATGTCCACGAGCACCTCTGGGTCACCGATGTCCGTCACACCGGCTTTCTGCAAGGACTCGACCGTCGAATCGGTCACTACCGATGCCCGTTGTTGGAGCGCGTAGATCCTGTTCCGGGCCTTCTCCCGTCGTTCTTCGGCGGTTTTCTCCTCCGGCCCGGCTGCTCCCAGACAGTTCTTGAGATGTCGATACACCGTCTGGTGTGAAACCAGGTCCGCGCTGAGCTGTTCGACATCGACACCGGCCCGTTCGAGTTCCCGCCGGATCTCGATGGTCTCCGGTTCGCTCAGCTCGTCGGTGTGCAGGGCCTCGTACACCGGGGTTTTGCTCCACTCGAGGCGACTCGCGCCGACAGCAGCTAGTTTTCGCTCGATGAGTTCCTCGTTGAGCTCCTCGGTGAGGCTGCGGATACTGGTTCCTTCTTGCCACTCCTCGAACAGCCACTCGTCGACGTTCGGATGCTCGTACGCTGCCGTAACACGTCCGACCTTGCAGCCACAGGAGCCGTCTTCACTCATTCGTACTCCGAGTTGTGTTACAACCGTATAGTTGTGACGAACGTACTCGCCGAAGCTGTGTCCACCCCATGAACGGCCTCGCCCCCGGACGCACCAGCACTGATTGGACCGAGCAACTGCTGCCCCTGGCGACCCCGGCGGTGTTCGACGGCGGTGTTTCGGCGTCCAACGTGTGGCCGATTCAACCGCCAGACGGGAACTGTCGAATCGGGGTCCGGGTTCCGTGATTCCGATTCCTGATCCGTCGGCCGTACTGCCTGTTACGAGCGCGTAGCTGTAACGCGTCTCTTGGAGTTCAAATAATTCGGATGGTGGCCGTTCTCGTGTGTAACTATTGGTAACAACACACATGATTTTCTGAATGCCCGCTCGGATGTGGTCTATCTACAATATTCGCTGGTTTCACGGTACCCCGCTGATTCAGCTCACGATGGTAGAAATGACTGAACGTCTGTTTCGACAGAAAGTATCGGGTAGAATTCACAGAAACTTGCAGTACGACTGTTACTTGTTTATCCAATCTATTCGGACATTTGTCGGGTCGCATCGTGTGCCAGTAGATGTTCCGAACCAGTACCACGACTGCGGGCTAACGATGGTGTTCGGTTCGGATGGGCACACACCACCGTTTCGGCTATGTTGTCCCGGTGGCTTGGATTCAGTGCCAAGTATTAACTCCCGTCACGCTGTACGGTCCCGGTATGTCACCTCCCGATTCCGTCAACCGTCCCGTGAAGACGACGGAGTACTCCATCCGCATTCTCGAAGCCCTGAAGTCGAACCCAGGGCAGTCCCTGGCCGACCTGACCGAGGAGTTCGACATCGCACGGAGTACTATCCACCGACATCTCCTTACCCTGGAGGCCAACGACCTCATCGTCCGGGACGAGGACGGAACCTTCTCTCTCGGCCTCAGACTGCTGGACTTCGGACGGCGGGCCCGCGAGTACGTCGAGTTCTACGACGTCGCACGACAGCAGGTCGACCGACTCGCCGAGACGACGGGGGAGAAGGTCTGGCTCATCGCGAAAGAGGAGGACTACAGTGTGCACCTGTACAAAGCGCACGGTGACAACCCGCTGGAGACATCCGCGCAGGTTGGACAGCGGCGTGACCTTCACCAGCTCGCCGCCGGGAAGTCGATTCTGGCGTTCCTCCCGGACGACGAACTCGACACGATCCTCGAACGCCGGGAGCTCGAAGAACGGACCGATAGCACCATCACGTCCGAGGAGGCCCTCCGCGAGGAGCTCGCAGAGATCCGTGACCGCGGCTACGCGTTCAACATCGGCGAGTCCGTAACGGGTCTCAACGCGGTCGGCGCACCCATCCGCGACGAGGATGGCTACCCCGTCGGTGCAATCAGTGTCTCCGGGCCCGCGCATCGGGTGAAGGACTCGCTCCTCAACGAAGAGCTCCCCGACAAGCTGCTCGCTGCGCTCGACGAGATCCACATCAGCCTCCGTTACGGCACGAACGGCTGACTCGAACACGGTGATCGACCGGTACCTTACCGTCCTTCCACCAGTAGCTCGTCCGGTACGATCGGGGCTATGCGATGTTTTTTGTGTACGCCCCCTGATTCTCCATCTGCATGTTCAAGCACGTAGCGTTGCTCGTCCGCAAGGACGACCTGACGCACGAGGAGTTCCGCGAGTACTGGGAGAACAACCACTCGCCGCTGGCGAAGGACATCGAAGGCGTCGTCCGCTACCAGACGGTGTACCCGACCGACCCCGAGAACGCCGAGTTCGACGGTATCGCGGAGCTGTACTTCGAGACACTGGACGACCTCCACGAGGCTCTCGGCAGTGAGGGCAGTCGTGATTACGACCCCACGCGGGAGGTCGCCGCCCAAGCGCGCGAGGACGTGAACAACTTCCTCGACGTCGAGGAGCGCCCTCGATTCATCGGCGAGGAGAAGGTCTGGAAAGACGAGGTCGACGGCGACACCGACGGCCTCTACAAGCATTCGGCACTGCTGGTCCGCAAGGACGGCATGAGCCACGAGGAGTTCCGCGAGTACTGGGAGAACAACCACTCGCCGCTGGCGAAGGATATCGAGGGTGTCGTGCGCTACCAGACGGTGTACCCGACCGACCCCGAGAACGCCGAGTTCGACGGCGTCGCAGAACTCTACTTCGAGACCCTCGACGACCTTCACGAAGCCCTCGGCAGCGAGGGCAGCCGGGACTACGACCCGACTCGTGAGGTGGCTGCAGAGGCCCGAGAGGACGTGAACAACTTCCTCGACGTCGAGGAGCGCCCCCGGTTCATCGGCGAGGAGAAGGTCTGGAAGAACGAGGTCGACGACGTCGACGGATACTGATTCAGCTACCTGCGACTGCGTGGTACAGGGCCGTGCGACCTCCCGGCAGCTCGATGGGAGCACGACGACCTCCGTGTTGGACAACGGGCGAGTAGCTCACCCCGATACGCGATAACACGTTGTGAGGCAGCGATACTGGTTCGAGGAACGTGACTGGCTGACGGGGTCTTCCGCAGTCAGGTCCGTGCGTGCTGTCCACCTTCCTCGCTGTTATCGCGCTGACTACCCGAGCGTCAGTCCGCCTACAGCGGGTCCAGTCCAGCTTCTTCGCGGAGGACGGCAATGTACTTGCGGAAGCCAGCTTCGAGGCCGTACTCGACTTCGTAGCCCGTGTCTTCCTGGAACGCGGTCATGTCCAGGCGCTGGGTCCACGGCAGTTCGCCCTCGTCGCTGACCTCGATGTCGGCGT
>NZ_JANJYH010000007.1 GCF_024609245.1 Haloarchaeobius sp. FL176 | reverse complement strand
TGCTGGCGACGTGGCGCCAGCAGGGACGCAATCCATACGAAGAGCTTCGTCGAGTCGTCAGCAGCAATGATATGATCTCACGGGCTCACGCTGTGCCGGCTGTCGAGACCTCGGGGTAAACACATACCCTCGGAAGAAGCAAGGTCGGCAAGACTGTCGGAGAAAGATTCAGTCATCCAAATCCAGATATTCTCTAACAGCGTTCCGGGAAGAAGCCTCAACCACTACTGTATCCTCTGAGCCTCCCTTGATTCCTACTAAATCCGTCTCCTTGGCGACTCTTTCAAGCTCTTCCTTGAGGGGAGGATACGATGTGCGAACAGTTCGCTTTTCATCGTCTCCAAGGTTCGTAATAGAGACGTGAGTTTTCCCGTCATGCAAAGTCTTGACTCTATCAGGGGAATTAGCTACCTCTTGCTCAAGCTCCTCTCCAATCTCCTGCCAGACTCCCCCTCTTGAATCAAATTGGCGGGCAGCTTCCTTTTTAAGCTCGGATTTGGTGGGTTCCTCGGTCGAATCGACAGATACGGTTAGGTCGATTCCATCGTCACTTGAGGAAAGTTCACTCGAAGAAGCAGACGAAGAGGCAGAAGAAGACTCAGAAGCTATGCTTCCTCCCTCGGTCCAACCGCTATTCTTCCTTCTGGAAAGACTTCTCTCGATATGGTCCGCTTCAAAGGTCTTCTCAAGACCGGAAGAAGAATCCTCAGTCTTGGAAGCTTCCCTCCATAGCTCAGTTGGGCTAACTCCCTTCTCTTCGGCAAGCTCTTCGATTTCCTTGAAAGTCAAGGGTTCGTCGGCTAACTCTTCCTCTTCGTTGCTGGAATTCGAAGAGCTTGTCGAAGAAGTAGAACCAGACGATTCGGACGAAGATTGAAGCTCTTCTCCCGTTACCCGGTTGGCATTAATACAGGTGATTTCGTCGTCGTCTTCGTCTTCTTCGTCAAACCATGCATCGGAAAGCTCTTCTCTATTAGCAGTCTTTGCGCTTTTCTCGGAGTGGCTATTTGTATACCTCATAATTCAAGTTCTTCTTTCAGAAAAGATTCGTAAGTGGTCCCCTTCGGAATATTACTTCTCAGTCTATTTCGGAACGACTTAGAAACCGAAATTGTAGTTATTTCTTCATCAGCCATATTCTTTCACTTGTTTCATATAGATATTAACGATATAGACTTAAATAACTTTCGGTGTGTTAGTTATGGAATTAATGTTCTTTCGACTGCCTGCGTTTCTCAGTCGCTACGCTCCTTGCGATACTCGGCAGTCTTCTATGGTTAGAACAACACTATCAGCCTATTCGTCTATTCTTTCAAGATATAGATGCTGTTTCCTCCAATAAACTATATACTACTACTACTTGCTGTATTCCTCTAATATACTACTATTATCTATGCTGTTGCTGTTCGTCTGTATTATCTACAGTACTCTATACTAGACTAGTACTATACTATAGATAACTCACTTCTTCCTCCATCCTATCCTATCCCCCTATAGTCCCCCTTTCCTTTCCTTCCTCCTTCTTCTCTATAATTAATTATTATTATACTATAGTAGGATGAGGGGGAATACCCTTTACAAAAATTACTCGTATAAAATTTGATGCTAAGTTAGAAAGACAGTAGTGCGGTTCGTTGCTCGTAATAAAGCTTGAAATTATATTTAATTCCAAGATTTAGGTATAGAAATTTGCTTCAAATGCTGAATCTCTCTATCGAATCTGTTGAAGAAGTCCAATTGCTTTTCCTTCTAATTTTTTCACTTGACTCTGAATATCAGATTATAATCTAAAAGCTCTCAGAATAGTTTCTAAGCATTTCTCCCCCAAGCTGATTCATCCCTCTCGCCTAACCTCTCAAATCGATTCTCAGGCAATTGAGAGACATACAATGCTGATAGACCTACCCCCATAGAGTAGGACGATGGATACCCCTTCTCAGATTAAGGAGGGGGAATAGATTCCATTGAATGCCTGTCTCTCTTGTTTTAGAATGAGCTTCGATTTGAAGAAAGTCGTTAACCAACAATCTCATTTTCATCGGTTAAAAACCCCCCACGACCCCCTTCAACTCCCTTTCACGAAGGGACATTGAATCAAGCTGAGAAACCACGACCCTGCTATAACAAAGAATAAAACGAAAACTCAATTCCAAAGAAAACACAGAAGAGGAACTAAGATTCTCAATCAGAATTGGATTCCTTCAAGCTTATCTGCTTCGTCATCCGGCGATATTGGTAAGTATTCCATCGTCATTTGTAAGCTGGAATGATTTAATCTGCCTTGGATAGTCCGAAGGTCTACATCGTGGGGTTCCTTCCAGAGATACATTGCATGACCCCTACGGATAGCATGAGATGTTATTTTGTATCGGTTCCTTCCGGCCTTATCTTGGTACATAACCTCTTGAATTCCCGCGTTCTCTGCTGCTTTCTTGATAATGATATTCGGCCTTTCGTCCCTGATTTTCTCGCTCCGGTGAGTCAGAAACAGGTAATCCGATTCGTTAGCTCCGGTGTATCCTGCCCGGTATCCACCGTTAATCCATTCATCAAGTAGCCAATTCAGAGAGTCAGAAAACGAATTGGTGAAAGTGTCGTTTACCTTCGGACAGTAAAATTCCTCAAGCTTGTTCTCTTTCAGGTTCACATCCTCAATCTTCAAGTTCGCAATAGAGCTTTGCCGTAGCCCCGTTTGAAACATCGTCTCAATAATAACTTCATTACGGAACTTGGGAGAGGGGACATTATCGACTAGCTCAATCTTCTGCTGTTTGGTGATATAGGGCTTAGAACTACTCGCTTCATTCTGGTTTGCATCGGGCAGATACGTGCTTTTCTTTTTCAGATTCTCGAAAGGGGTTTCATCCAAATAAGCGTAGAAACCCGCAAATTCGCTATACATGAGCTTGATACTAGCCCACCGACTTGATACGGTTTTCCGGGCATATCCCTTTTCGTCTTTATTCCCATTGAGGGAGAGGAAATATCGGTGTAAGAGCCTCTTGTGTCGTTCTTGTTCAACAGGCTCCCAATCCCTACCAGTATCGTCTAACCACTCAATGAACTGCTTAACGTCGCTCTTTCGCGTTTTGTAGGAGTGCTGTGAGTCGTATTCTTGTTCTTTATCTTTAAGCCACTCTGAGACGGGTTCGGGGAAATTCATTGCATCTTATCCCCCTTCTTCCGATAGCGGGGAATTTGCTCCCCTACTTCGTTTTCCCTGTATATTGCCCGAACTTGTCCGGTTGAAGCAGCTAACTCGTCTAAAACATCCTCCATCGTCTCTGCATCGACCGGTCCCCCAACCTCTGAAGCTACTTCTTCGGGAGACATAGGAGAAGCCATGTCTCCATCCGGCAATACAGCGAAAGCCTCGCTCTTGAGATGAGAGTAAGACGGTTGTTGACTCTCAACTATTCCTCTCATTTCGCCTAAATCGACCGAAAGGGCATTGATTTGGTTTTCCAGCTTACCGACTTTCTCAACAAGCTTTGCTATCTGCTTTCCATCCCGGTTTGAGTCATGACCCCCAGAAAGCTCCCTCTCGACTGAGGTACGGATTAGTTGACTCAGGGAGGAAAATCGATTATCCTCTTCTACTGCTTCCTTCCATTCCTCTTTCTGCCCTTCGTCAAGGGTCATGTTTAGTTGTGGTTTCCTTTTATCTCCCATATGGACCGAATCGCACCCAACCAAGAAAAAACCAAGTGGTACTTTTTAAGAAGCAGCTCATGTTCAGTCTCGCGCGTTCGGACGTGTTCCCGGTCGAAGATCTCGGCATCCGGAACGGGATGTCCGCGCTCTACGGCGACGACCTGACTCGCGGCGAGATGGTGGAGACGGCCGAGCGCTGGCGCCCGTACCGCTCGTACGCCTCGCTCTACCTCTGGCGGACCGTCGACTGACTGTCAATCACAGTCAGACCGCCGCAAACCTGACACCGGTTTACGAGCGTTTCCCAGGCAGTGTAGTTCTCTCGATAATAGACATAAAATTAGCCCAAGGAAACGTCCGTCGAAGCATAAAATATCGAACCACCCTCGCAGGTTTCACTCGCACCAAGAGAGTGCTGAGCCTGTTACCGTCTCATCTGAGGAGAACTGGGCTGATGGCACTCGCTCACACAACAGCCAGACGAAAACTATCGGATAGTTTCGTGCTGTTTTATCCAGTGGGCCAGTTACCGCCTTCTCCATGGAAGAGACGGAATCGCTCGATGCTATCGAGGAATCGGAGCCACCCGACCTGGAGTTCTACGGTGGGCGTGCCGCGAGTGCGATCCCGCTCGCCGTCTTCGTCGTCTGGGCCATCTTCCAGAGCGGCGTCCTCGGCGTCGGCGACACGCAAGGGCTGGTCGTCGGCATGCTCGTCGGCCTCATCGCCGGACTGTTCCTGGTGAAGGGCTCGTGGAAGGACTACGCCGACACCATCTTCGACGGGATGACACAGCGCGTGGCCGCGACGGCGGTCGTCGCGTGGCTCTGGGCCGGCATGTTCGCGAACGTCCTGCAGGCCGGCCAGTTCGTGAACGGCCTCGTCTGGGCCGCTGACGTCACCGGCGTCGCCGGAGACCTCTTCCCGGCCCTGACGTTCGTGCTCGCGGCCCTCCTCGCGACCGGCATCGGGACCGGCTACGGGACCGCGATCACGTTCACGACCGTCGTGTTCCCGGCCGGCATCCTGCTCGGCGCGAACCCGACGCTGCTGTTCGCCGCAATCCTCTCCGGGGCGGTGTTCGGCGACAACCTCGCACCGGTCTCGGACACGACCATCGTGAGCGCGGTCACACAGGACGCCGACATCGGCGGCGTCGTCTCCTCGCGGCTGAAGTACGCGCTCGTCGCCGCGGTGTTCGCGTTCGTTGCCTACGTCATCGCCGGCCTGTCGATGTCCGGTATCGAAGTCACCGGTGCCGGGACGAGCCTCGCCGAACAGGCGAACGCGGTCGGCCTCGTCCACCTGGTCTCGATGGGCGTCGTCATCGTGACGGCGATACAGGGTCGTCACATCGTCGAGGCCGTCTCGTGGGGGCTGCTGACCGCCATCGCAGCGAACCTCCTCCTCGGCCTCTCCTCGCTGGCCGACATCCTCGTGTTCGTCGCGCCCGCGGAGACGAGCCTCGCCTCCGAACTCACGTGGCTCCCCATCGTCCGACTGGCCGGGTCCGACGAGTCCGTCGCCGTCGGTGGCGCGCTCTACAACGGCGCGGTCGGGTTCTTCCCGCTCATCGTCCTGACGCTGCTCATCGTCGCGGCCGCGGAGATCATGATCCGCGGCGGCGGCTTCGAGGCCATCCTGGACTTCCTCATCGGGTCGGTCGCGACGACGGTCCGCCGCACGGAGCTGACGATGGTGCTGGGGACCGCGCTCGTCAACGGGACGATTACCATCAACACCGCGGCCGAGATAGCCATCGCGCCGTACATCGCGCGGCTGGGTGGGCGGTTCAACCTGAACGGCTACCGGCGCGCCAACATCCTCGACGCGAACACCTCCGCCCTCGGGTACATCTTCCCGTGGGGTGGCGGCCTGCTCGCGGGGTACGGTGCGATGACGAGCCTGACCGAGAGCGTCCCCTGGTTCACCGAGTCGATGGTCGTCAATCCGGTGACCGTCTGGCCGTACGTCTTCCACGGCTGGTTCCTCGTGGCGGTGTTCGTCTTCGCCGCGTGGACCGGCTACGGTCGCGAGTACGTCCACGACCGCCAGTCCGCCGAGGTGGAGCGCGTATGAGCTTCCTCTCTGCGGTGTTCGCCGGTATCGGCTTCCGAACAGCCACCCCCTCGTTCGCCCCCGGCGACGAGGTGACCGCGTTCGTCAGCGGCGTCCAGAACGGTGAGGCGCTCCTTCGAATCGGCGACTCGCGGCTCTCGGTGTCCGGTATCGACGACCCGTCCACGCTGGTCGACGAGCGGGTGCTGGTCCGCGTCGAATCGTTCGACGAGACGACCCACACCGGCGGTGCAGTCCTCGTCGAGGTCGTCGACGGCCGGGGGCTGTAGCAGACTCCCTGACCGACCGGTCCCGGCGACAGAGACGGCGAAGGTACCCGGGAACCAACGACCTATTTGCCTCGGTGTCGTCGCCCCGACGATGACAGGCGTCCGTCGTGATACCGAGGTGACTCGCGAGTGAGCGTCCGGAGCGACGCGGCCGAGGGTGCCCGGGCGATCGGTCCGTTCATGCTCGGCGTCGTCCCGTTCGGACTCATCACCGGTATCAGTGCAATCGACGCCGGCTTCGGCGCGGTCCAGACTGTCGCGATGTCAGTGGTCATCTTCGCCGGCGCCTCCCAGCTCGCACTCATCGAGCTGGTGGGCGACAGCGCTCCCGTCGCCGTCGTCGTCGTGACCGCCGCCGTCGTCAACCTCCGCTACCTGATGTACAGCGCGTCCATCGCGCCGTACTTCCGTGACTTCTCGCCGCCGTGGAAGTGGCTCTCCGCGTACGCGCTGACCGACCAGTCCTACGCCGTGGCCGTCACGGAGTTCCGCGACGACGAGACCGGTATCGGTCGTCGTCGCTGGTACTACCTCGGTGCAGCGCTCAGTCTCTGGACTGTCTGGGTCGTCTCGACGGCCGTCGGCGTCGTCGTCGGCGGGAGCGTGCCACCCGGGCTGTCGCTGGAGTTCGCCGTGCCGCTGACGTTCCTCGCGCTGCTCGTGCCGTCGCTGAAGGACCAGCTCAGCGGCCTCGTCGGCGTGGTCGCCGGCGGCGTGGCCGTCCCGGCGGCCGCACTCCCGCTCGACCTCGGGCTCGTGGCCGCGGCGCTCACCGGGCTGACCGTCGGTGTGCTCGTCGACACGTTCACCGACTGGCCGGCCGACGAACGACCCGGTGAGATGGAGGAAGACGCATGAGCTACGATACGACGACGCTGTGGGGTATCGTCGTCGCGGTCGGCCTCATCACGCTCGCACTCCGGCTCTCCTTTGTCCTGCTGTTCGGCCGGATCGACGACGTTCCACCTCGTGTCGAACGGACCCTGGAGCTCGTCCCGGCGGCGGTGCTCGCCGCGCTGGTGGTGCCGGCCGTCGTCGCGCTCGCCCCCAGCGGCGCGGTCGTCGCAGCGCCCCCGAAGGTGATCGCAGCAGCCGTCGCCGCAGGTGTCGCCTGGCGGACCGAGAACGTGCTCGCGACCATCGCGGTCGGGATGGGAGTGCTCTGGCTGGTCGGCGCGCTCGTCTGAACCGACCTGGGAACCTTCGAAAGCCCCGTTTTCGCCCGGGCATCGAAGGTTTCTGACCATTCGTCGGATTCCAATGGTTATGTCTGTTAAAAGGGCCGCAAAGAAGTTGGTATTGGGTGATGCGGCCGAATCCCTGATAAAGCCACACTATTAAGTGTGGTGGCCACAACTTGGACAAGTGTCATTCCCACCTGTCAGGGAATGGGGAACCATGGGAACCACGACTACGACCACCACGACCGAGACGAACCGACCACCAGAAGGGGGAGGGCCGTCGAAGGGGGAACTGTTCGAGGCGCTCTCGAACGACCGACGGCGCGAGACGTTGCGCCACCTGCTCCGACAGGAGGACGGCCGGACCACGAAGGGGGAGGTGGCCCGTCACATCGCCGCGCGCGAGACTGACAAACCCGTCGCGCAGGTGACCTCCGACGAGCGGAAGCGGGTGTACATCGCCCTCCACCAGACGCACCTTCCGAAACTACACGACCTCGGACTCGTCGAGTACGACTCGTCGCAGGGAGACCTCCGACTCAGCGACGACTGTGACGGACTGGCCGTCTATCTCGATGTCGAGACGATGGACGACGATGCCGACCGACGGCCCTGGCGACAGTACTACCTCTCGATAGGCATGACCGGGCTCTGTCTCACTGCCGTTCTCGCGACCGGTGTCGGCCCGCTCACGGCCGGACCCGGACTCGGCGTCGCCGCCGCGCTCGCGCTCGCAGTTACACTGACCGGTATCGCAGAGATGTACGGCGAAGAACGCAGCCTGCTCCCGGCGAGCGAAGAAATCGACGGGTAGCGACGCTACTCGAGCGTCTCCTCCTCTTCCTCGCGGTCATCGTCGTCGCCCGTGGCGTCGACGCGCTTCGACACGTCGACCTGGTAGTTCTCGAGGATGTCCCGGCCGAGGAGGATGGGGTAGTCCATGTGCGAGCGGTCCTCGACGCTCGCGGTGACGGTGTGCTGTTGGCCCCCGACGCCGACCACGAGGTCGACGACCGGGCGGGACTTGCCCTGCTTCAGGCTCCCGGACTTCACGCGCATCACCGACTTGATCGGGCCAGCGCCGACGTCGGCCGCCAGCCGGGTGTCGATGCTGGTCCGGGTCGCCCCGGTGTCCGACTTCGCGAAGACCGTCTTCGAGCCGGAGGTTCCCGAGACGACGACCTCCTCGGTGTAGCCGACGACGAGCGGCTCGTCGCTCTTCGTCTTCGACTTGATGGGTGCACACGCCGGCATCGAGTCGTCGAGCGTCGCTGAGAGCTCGCGTACCCGCTCGTCGTCGACCTCGCCGCCGGCCTCCTCGATGGCGAGCTTCGCGATGTACGGCGCGGGCGACCGCTCGGTCGCCTTGTACAGCCCCTTGAACCCGGCTGTGGGGTTGACCTCGAGGACGAACCACCCGTCGTCGCCCTCGACGATGTCCACGCCGGCGTAGTCGAGGCCGACGACCGAGGTGGACCGCTTCGCGATCTTCTTGACCTCGGTCGGCAGGTCGCCGGTCGCGTCCTGCACGTCGCCGCCCAGTGCGACGTTCGTCCGCCAGTCGTTGTCCGGCGCGTAGCGGTACATCGCGCCGACGACCTTGTCGCCGACGACGTAGACACGGATGTCGCGGTGACGCTCGCCGTCGCGCTCGATGAGTTTCTGCAGGAACGCGTAGCGGTTCCCGACCTTCGCGTTGACCGATTCGCCCTCTCCGACCTTCCAGGTGCCGCCGCCGTGGGTCCCGATGGCGGTCTTGTAGACGGCCTCCTCGCCGAACTCCTCCCGGTGAGCGTTCAGCTCGTCGCTGTCGAGCGCCATCAGCGCCTCGGGGACCTGGATGTCGTTGTCCGCGAGGGCCGCGGCGCTCGCAATCTTGTGGGTCGCCCGGAGCGTCGCCGACGGCTCGTTCAGCATCGGTCGCAGCGTCGAAAGCGTGTTCGCCAGTCCGAGTTCCTCACAGGGCTGTTCGGTGTTCGAGAGCAGCATCCGGTTCGCGATGACGTCCACGTTCGGCTTGAGTGTGGTTCCCTCGGGACCGACACGTATCGAGGTGTTCTCGGTGCGGAGCCACTCCGGCTCGTGCCCCAGTTCCTCGACCGCGTTGCAGATCGCCTTCGATTCCTTGCTGCTGTGGAGACTGAGAACCCCCACGGTCACTGGAGAAGATGTACCCATAACGGATTCACTCGACCCCACATCAAAAGCGTTGCCAGTTCCCAGCCGCCCTGCCCCGGCTGTGCACGGTTCTGGGCCGTCAGAGGTACGCCGCGTCCCAGCGCGTTGCCTTCCGGCGGTTCCCGCAGCTGTTGCAGACGACCTCTTCCATCGGTCCCATGGCGTTGTCGAACGAGTTGCAGGCCCCACAGAACAGCCCGTAGCGCCGTTCGCGCTCGGCGTCGACGTACGCCTCGTAGAACTGGCCCTCGGTGCCGCGGTGGGCCTCGGCGTAGTTCACGTAAGCGGTTTCGTCCCCGAGCGTGACCTCGTCGAGCGACTCCCACTCGACGTGTTCCTCGTCGGTGGCGACGAACACGTTCTCGGTCAGCGTCTCGTCGGCGACCGTGACGGTGCGGTCGCCGGCACGTTCGAAGCCGTGGGCCCTGTAGAACTCGTTCCCGTGCCGGTTCCCGTCGAGGACCGCCCCGGAGATCTGCTGTGCGCCGTGGTCGACCAGTGCCTCCTTCGTCCGGGTCAGCAGCCGCGAGCCGTAGCCGTGGCCCCGGTGGTCGGGGTGGACGTGGAGCCAGAGGATGCGCCCATCGGCCGGCGTCTTCCCCATGATTTCGCTCTGGGAGAAGGCGACGATGCCGGCGTCGTCCTCGGCGACGAGGAGGACGGCGTCGTCGTCCGCGAGCTGCTGGGCGAGCAGGTCGGCCGCGTACCACTCCTCCAGCGCCTCGTCGATCGTCTTCGGGTCGAGCATGTGGTGGTAGGAGTCGTGGAGCGACGCCGCTGCGACGGCCCGTAACGCCTCGAAGTCGTCGGCGGTTGCATCCCGAATCTGCATACGGTTCCCTTGGACGGGAACTGACATAATACTCCGCCAACGGCGAGCACGAGTGGTCGTTCGTCCACTTTCGAGTCAGAGCAAACCAACCGTCTGCAGTTTTCGGGCTATCGAGTCTACACCCAGGGACTCCGTCTCCGCGGTGGCGTCGGACGCACACACTCTTATGCCGTGGGCGTCGCAGGTGAGGTATGGCATCGGACACGGTCCCCTCGGGGGACAACGAGCCCTTCACCTACAACGGCGGGCGCGTCGACCCCGGCGAGACCGCGAACATCAGGTACGGTATCAGCGAGACGTATCTCGGCGACCCGGTCCGAATCCCGGTCACCATCATCAACGGCGAGCAGCCCGGCCCGACCGGGTTCCTCTCCGCGGCGGCCCACGGCGACGAGCTCAACGGCATCGAGGTCGTCCGCGAGGTCGCCCACGAGTGGCCGCTCGAGGACCTCCAGGGCTGTCTCGTCTGCATGCCCGTGCTCAACGTTCCCGGCTTCCTCGCCCAGCAGCGCTACCTCCCGATCTACGACCGCGACCTGAACCGGTCGTTCCCCGGGCACGAGGAGTCGACGAGCGCGAAGCGGATGGCATATCGCATCTTCACGAACTTCGTCGAGCCCTGTGACTTCGGCATCGACCTCCACACCTCGACCCGGGGCCGGACCAACATGCTCCACGTCCGCGCCGACACCGGCCACGAGGGCGCGAACCGGGTCGCCCACGCGTTCGCCTCGAATGTCATCATCTCCAGCGAAGGGCCCAGCGGCTCGCTCCGCACCGAGGCCACGGAGGCCGGGGTCCCCACCATCACCGTCGAGATGGGCGAGGCACACCGCTTCCAGCGACAGTTCATCGACAAGGCTCTCGACGGGGTGATGAGCGTCCTCGCGGAGTACGGGATGCTCGACACCGAGGCGGTCCGCTGGCCCGGCTGGCGCACCGTCATCGAGGAGAACGACGAGAAGACGTGGCTCCGCGCCGACGTCGGCGGGATGGTCGATATGCACTACGAGTGCGGGTCGCTCGTCCACGAGGGCGACAGCATCTGCACCATCACCAGCCCGTTCAAGACGGACCAGACCCACGTCGATGCACCGTTCACGGGCGTCCTCGTCGGGGTGCTGGAGAACCCGGTCGTCTACCCGGGGAACCCGCTCTGTCACCTCGTCGAACTCGACCAGACGACGCTGCACGCGGTCAAGCAGGAGCAGTCACCCCCCGCGGGACGGTCCTGACGCCACTGGCGCACCGAGCCGTTCGGGGCAACTTCCGGCAGGGGCCGCGAAAGAAGTAACTTCTATACCCCCACGGTCCAACCCTCGGACAGAGAGTATGAGCCAGTCTTACAATCGTGGCCTCGTCGAGGACTTCAGTCGCTGGAAGGAGTTCTCGGCCGGCATGTGGGCGTGGATCTTCCACAAGTTCACGGGATGGGTCCTCGTGGGCTACCTGTTCACCCACATCGCCGTCCTGAGTACGGCAATTCCGGCACAGCAGGGAGAGATGGTGACCAACAGCGCAGGCGAGCAGGTCAGCGTGTACACCAACACGCTCTCGCTGCTCGAGAGCACGTTCATCGTCCGACTGCTCGAGGTCGGACTGCTCGCGGTCGCCGTCTTCCACATCCTGAACGGCATCCGCCTGCTGCTGGTCGACCTCGGCATCGGGCTCGAATCGCAAGATAAGACGTTCTACGCGTCGCTCGTGCTGACCGGTGCTATCGTCATCGCGAGCGTACCGACGTTCATGGCGGGAATCGGGGGTGCCTGAGATGTCGGCAGGCGCACCCACTTCCTTCGAGCGGGGCGGACGCATGTGGCTCCTCCAGCGCGTGACGGCCGCGTTCCTGGTCGTCGTGCTGGCGTTCCACTTCTTCCTGCTCCACTTCTACCACCACGCGTTCGAGATTACGCTCATGGGCACGCAGACGCGGATGCAGGACGTGGGCTACTTCGCGACGATGTGGCTGTTCCTCGTGACGGCGACGTTCCACGGGGTCAACGGCGTCTACAACGCCCTCGTCAACCAGGGTATCTCCGGCACGCCCAAGACGGCCGTCAAGGCCATTCTCGGGCTGGCCGGCCTCCTGCTGATCGCACAGGGGACGCGAGTCGCGCTGTACATGAACGGGTTCTTAGCATGAGTACGCAAGTTCCAGAGACAGAGACCGAGGCAGAGACCGAGACGGAACCGGCCGGCGAGTCCCATCAGGAGCGCCGGATGGCGGACAAGGCGGCCAAGCGAGAGTACCGCGAGTCGGAGAAGAAAGCCGAAGACGAGCTGCGGGCAGCCGAGGAGTCGGTCCACCTCAAGGTGTTCCGGTACGACCCCGAGGTGGAGGACAAGCAGGAGCCCCGCTTCGACGACTTCTACGTCCCGTACACGAAGGGGATGACCGTCCTCGACGCGCTCATGTACGCGCGGGACCACTACGACTCGTCGCTGACGTTCCGGCACTCGTGCCGACAGGCGGTCTGTGGCTCCGACGCGATGTTCGTCAACGGTCGGCAGCGCCTCTGCTGCAAGACCCAGCTCTCGGAGATGGCCGAGCCGGTCCGCATCGAGCCGCTCCCGCACCAGGACGTGGTCAAGGACCTCGTCGTGGACATGGAGCACTTCTACGACCAGATGCACGCAGTCGAGCCGTATTTCCAGTCGGAGGACGTACCGTCGGAGGAACAGCGACAGAGTCGTGAGAACAGGGAGAAGATCAAGATGTCCACGCGCTGCATCTGGTGTGGGGCTTGCATGTCCTCGTGTAACGTCGCCGCGGGCGACAACGAGTACCTCGGACCGGCGGCCATCAACAAGGCCTACCGGTTCTACATGGACGAGCGGGAGGACGAGGAGGAGCTGAAGGAGCATCGACTCCGCATCCTCGAGCAGGAACACGGCGTCTGGCGGTGCCAGACCCAGTTCTCCTGTACCGAGGTCTGCCCGAAGGACATCCCCCTCACCGAGCACATCCAGGAGCTCAAGCGCGAGGCGGTCAAGAACAACCTCAAGTTCTGGTAATCAACAATGTACGAACACGACGTCATCGTGGTCGGTGGCGGTGGCGCGGGACTCCGCGCCGCCATCGCGGCCCAGGAAGAAGGAGCGGACGTGGCTATCGTCACGAAACTCCACCCAGTTCGCAGCCACACGGGCGCTGCAGAGGGTGGCATCAACGCGGCACTGCGCGAGGGCGACGACTGGGAGCTGCACGCCTACGACACGATGAAGGGGTCGGACTACCTCGGCGACGCCCCCGCAATCGAGACGCTGGCGCAGGACGCACCCGAGGAGGTCTTCCAGATCGAACACTGGGGGATGCCGTTCTCCCGCGAGGAGGACGGGCGCGTCTCCCAGCGACCGTTCGGCGGGCTCTCGTTCCCGCGCACCACCTACGCCGGTGCCGAGACGGGACACCACCTGCTGCACACGATGTACGAGCAGGTCGTCAAGCGGGGCATCCAGGTGTACGACGAGTGGTACGTGATGAACCTCGCCGTCACCGACGAGGAGACGCCTGAGGACCGTTCCTGTCACGGCATCGTCGGCTACGACGTGCAGTCCGGCGAGATTGCCGGGTTCAAGGCCAACGACGGGGTCATCCTCGCAACGGGCGGCCCGGGGCAGGCGTTCGACCACACGACGAACGCGGTCGCCTGCACCGGCGACGGCTACGCGATGGCCTACCGCGCGGGCGTCCCGATGGAGGACATGGAGTTCGTCCAGTTCCACCCGACGACGCTGCCGAGCACGGGCGTGCTCATCTCCGAGGGTGTCCGTGGTGAGGGTGGTATCCTCTACAACGCCGACGGGGAGCGGTTCATGTTCGAGCACGGCTACGCGAACAACGACGGCGAACTCGCCTCCCGTGACGTGGTGTCGCGCGCGGAGCTGACCGAGGTCAACGAGGGCCGCGGCTTCGAGGACGAGTACGTCATGCTCGACATGCGCCATCTCGGCGAGGAGCGCATCGTCGACCGGCTCGAGAACATCCTCCACCTCGCGGAGGACTTCGAGGGCGTCGACGGGCTGAAAGAGCCCATGCCGGTCAAGCCCGGCCAGCACTACGAGATGGGTGGCATCGAGACCGACGAGAACGGTCACACCTGCATCGACGGGCTCTACGCCGCGGGCGAGACCGCCTGTGTCTCGGTCCACGGTGCGAACCGCCTCGGTGGCAACGCCCTGCCCGAACTCATCGTCTTCGGCGCGCGTGCCGGCAAGCACGCCGCCGGTGGCGACATGGCCGAGGCGAAGATCGAGACCGGCGAGCGCGGCGACATCGAGTACGACGAGACGGAGCTTCCGTACCAGCCCGGCGAGGTCGGCATCGACAGCGGCCCCTCGGGTGTGGCGGCCGACGGCGGCGCGGTCACGGCCGACGCCGACGCGGTCGTCGAGCAGACCGTCGAGACGGAACGCGAACGCGTCTCGACGCTGATGGAGCGCGACGAGGGCGTCCAGCACTCCCAGATCCGCGCGGACCTCCAGAAGACGATGACCCAGAACGTCAACGTGTTCCGCGAGGAGGAGGGCCTGAAGCAGGCGCTGCAGGACATCCGCGAGATTCGGGAGGCCTACCAGGACGTCTACGTCGACGACCCGTCGCGGACGTTCAACACGGACCTCCAGCAGACCATCGAGACGCGCAACCTCATCGACGTCGCCGAGACTATCACGCTCGGCGCGCTCGTCCGCACGGAGTTCCGCGGCGCACACTGGCGCGCGGAGCACCAGGAGCGCAAGGACGAGAAGTGGCTCAAGCACACGCTCGTCGGGTGGAACGACGGCGACCCGACCATCTTCTACCGCCCGACCATCCTCGAGGGCGAGAACAAGACGTACGAGCCGAAGGAACGGTCCTACTGAGGGCTGTTCGGTCGGACTTCGCCGGTCGATTTTTTGACGGCTCGACCCGCACCGTCGACCGCACTCACGCAGCGGTCGGCTACGGGATGAGGCCGGACCCTTCCGGCGTCGGCAAGTAGAACATCGCCCAGAGGGTCATCAGGGCAAGGACGATGAGCACGTAGAGCCTCGCCCGTGGCATTGAGTCCGGCCTACTGCGGGGTGTGGAGGGTGGTCGATGGCGGGACATGGGGCAGCACGCGTCGGCCAGCGACAGGTAATCACTTCCAGATACGACGGCGTTCGGACAGTGTCGTCCGACGGACGACCTCACAGCCCGAGCGCGGTGAACAGGTCGTCGATGGTCACCCCGAGTTCCGACATCACTTGGAAGCCGAGGAAGATACCGACGATACCCATGATACCTGCGAAGTTCGGCGGGGCGGGAATGGGTATCTCGACGAACTTGAACAGCGCACCGACGGTGAAGCCGGTGAGCGTGGCGAGGACGGCCTGCGTGGCGTTCATGACAACCTCAGTGGTCTCTCCTGCGCGAACAAAAGCCGTTCCATTCCCCCGGGCCCGTGCGACACAGAACGCACGGTTTCGGCCGAAGCACGGTCCCGTCTCTTGTTCTCGCGGAGCGGGAACGATACGCGGTATATACGACGTCTCCGGGCATCTGTAGGAGTATAGGAGGAAAGAACGATGGCAACCAACCAGATAACGGCCGACGCGAACACGTTCGAGAGCAAACTCGGTGGCATCACCGTCAAGGGCAAGGCACACAGTCTGAGCGCGTGGTTCGTGCTCGCGCTCCGGCTGATGATGGGGTACGCGTTCCTCTACTCCGGCTGGGACAAAATCGCAGCCGGCGGATGGACGGCGAACGGCTACCTGGAGAACGTCGCCGCGGCGAACGGCAACCCGCTCGAGGGGATGTTCTCGGCCATGGTGGGCTCGCCGTTGTTCATGGACTTCGTGAACATCGCCGTCCCGTGGGGTGAGCTCCTCATCGGTCTCGGGCTCCTCGTCGGTGCGCTGGTCCGCCTCGCGGCGTTCTTCGGCGCGCTCATGATGCTCATGTTCTACTTCGGGAACTGGAGCGTCGAACACGGCGTCATCAACGGCGACTTCGCGTACATGCTCGTGTTCCTGGCCGTCGCGGCGTTCGGTGCGGGCCGCATCCTCGGTCTGGACACCTACATCGAGCAGTACGAGCTCGGCGGTGAACCGCTCATCGAGAAGTACCCGGCGCTGAGCTACATCCTCGGCTAACGGGTCGCGAACCCGAACTGCGGCTTTTTTCGGTCTGTTTCGCCGTTTCAGTGCAGCCTGTCGTAGAGTGCATCGCCCACGAGTCCGCCCACGAGCAGGGGGAGGATGAGGAAGCCACCGACCTGCAGCAGGACGAGTGTGGCCCAGCGGGTCAACGGCTCCTGTGGTGGCCAGAGCGCATCGAGCAGGAAGCCCGTGATGTAGCCCCAGAAGAGCACGACGAGGAGACCGGCGACGACCGCGGAGCAGGCGAGCCTGAACCGGAGTCGGGCCCGGTTCTCTCCCCGCTCCTCGCCGACGCCGGGTGGGTCCGGCCATTCGCGGCCGTCTCCGTCGGATGTCATACGCCCGCTAGCGGTGCGGCCTACATGAACGCCGCGTTCCAGTCATCCGGTGACGGCTCTGGTCGGTCGAAGGCAGCCGGCACGCCCGGTGCGTTGGAAACAACCCGGACGAAACCGTGAACTGGTCCCGGAAGCAGCCGCTGACCCTACGTCTCAGTCGACTCCGCATCGAAGTGGCCCAACATGTCGAGGATGGCACCGAGGATGAAGCTGATGATGGCGACCACGAGTACGGCACCCGTGAGCAGGTTCGAGACCGGCGGCGAGAGCGCCAGCTGGAAGACGGCGATGAACATGCAGGTCACGATCCCGACGACCAGGAGGAACGACCCGGCGTTCGGGTCCGGGCCGGTCAGGAACTCGAGTCCAGTGAGGAACGCGGAGCTGCTGGTCTCGTCACCGGTTGCGGCGTCGGCACTCATTGGCCGGTCGCTCCGTCCGCGATTGCCCCCTGGACGAGCTGGATGAGGTGAGACACCCACAGCCCGGCGGTGAAGCCGAACAGCATCGCGACCACGGCTACTTTGACGAGTTCATCGAGTGGTGCGACGGCGGCGACCAGGCTCAGTGACCCGAACAGGAACATGAGACCGTACTGGACTCTGGTCTCGATCTTGGTTCGACGGAGCGACGCCGAGAAACTCTCGTCCATAACTATCCTGCCTAGGGCCCGTATCTGTAAGTAGGCTCGCACGGGTTTCCCGCGGTTCGACGGGCCACGTTCCGGCGGAACGGAAGCTGCGGACTCGCGGCCCGTTTCGTCCCATAGCTCGGACAGGGAGCGGTCACCTGGACGCGAGGAACCACACCGGGCGAGCATCATCCTCTGCCACACGGTGGCACTCAGGACTCGGTTCAGTCCCCGGCGGCGGGTGCGCCCCCGGGAGCGGGGTCGACACTGAAGAGCACCGCGAAGACGAGCGCGGAGAGCAACAACGCACCGGCGGCGACCGCGAAGGCGACGAACACCGAGGTCGCGTCCCAGATCGCACCGACGAGGACCGGGCCGGAGACCTGCCCGAGCTTCCAGGCGATGGAGCGCAGGGACATGCTGCCGGCGACCGCGTCGAAGTGTTCGCCCTCCTCGACGAACAGGGACATGCTCGCGGGGAGCCGGACGCTGTCGCCGACACCGAGCACTGCGTAGGCGAGGAAGAGCGAGAAGAACGCCGGCGGGAGCGTCATGCTCGCCGCGGAGACTGGCGACGCGAGCGTGACCGTCGGGAACACCCGGTGGGCGACTTCGGCGTAGGGAACGAGGATGGTCCCGAGCGCGTACAGCACCGCGCCCCCGAGGATGAACAGGTACGGGTCGTCGGAGCGGTCGTTCAGCGCGCCGACGTAGCCCTGAAGCGCGGACTTCGTCAGCTTCCCGCCGGCGAGGATACCGCCGATCGCGAGCGGATTGATGCCGAAGGCCGTGCGGGCGTAGATCGGGAGGAAGATGATGACCGCCATCTTCCCGACCGAAAAGGAGACCCGGAACAGGACGAGCGCCCGGATGGCGGTCCGGCCCAGGAGCCGCCGGAGCGTCTCGATACCCGTCGCCTCCTCGGGGTCCTTCCGGCCACCGGGCTCGTCGCGGAGGTAGGCCAGCACGAGAACGAAAGCGACCATCGTGATGACGATGAGCGCCGCGTACGCCACCTGAAAGCCGTAGACGTACAGCAGGAGCCCGCCGAAGATGTCGCCGGCGAGGCTGGAGAACGCTCCGACCTGGTTGTAGACACCGAGCCAGTGCCCGCGCTCGTCGGCCGGTGATATCTCGCCGACGACGGCGGAGCCGGTGAGCCAGAGCAGGCTCGCGCCGATGCCCTGGACGACGCGGACGAGGATGACGTGTTCGACGCTCCCGACCAGGGAGAACCCGACGAAGACGAGGACGTTGAGCACCAGTCCCGCCAGCAGGTAGCGTTTCGAGTTGCCGATGTCGATGTAGCGGCCGAGCGGGAGGACGATGACGAGCTGGGCGAGCGCGAACGCGGTGCCGAAGAGCCCCTCGACTGTGCCGGTGGTGTCGAACTGCTCCGCGTACAGCGCGAGCGCGATGAGCACCGTCGAGTACGCCTGCGCTCTGGCGAAGGCGGTGCCTGCGAGCGCGAGGAACTCCCGGTTCCTGAGCAGGCCGATGGACCCGCCGGTCGCCGCCGAGCTCACTGTTACGAACCGAAACAGTGGCGCACAAAAAGGCCGTCACTCGCGGCAGCGAGTGCCTCTTCAGAGTTCGATGCGCTCGACGAGCTCGTCCCTTTCCTCGGCCTGCACGGCGACGATACGGACGAACTGCTCGAGCTTGGAGTCGTGGAGCTTTGCCTTCAGCAGGTTGTCGACCTGGTAGACGCCGGCCGCACTCGTCATCTCGATCTCGACGAGGACGGGGTAGTCGTCACCGGTCTGGAGCGAGACGTTCTTGATGGCCTGGCTGGAGAGCGTGTCGATGCCGCGGCCACCCTTCTTGTACGGGATACGCGAGCGGCCCCGCTCCATGTCGAGTGCGTCCGCGATACGGACGACCCCGGCCTCGCGCGTCAGCGGCTCTTCTTCGGTGTGGTGGCAGAGGATGGCGTGCAGCACCTCGCCTTTCACGCGGACCGCGTCGGGTTTCGAGTAGAACTCCGGCAGGATGCGATCGAGCTCGTCGGCCGCCAGCGGGATCGAGTAATACGAGTGGGAGTCGCGGTGGACGACGTGCCCGATGTCGTGCAGCGTCGCCGCCAGCGCGACGATGACGGCCTCGTCGGCCTCTTCGAGGCCCTGCTGGCGTGCGCCGTTGAACTCGATGCCCGCCCGCTTCAGCAGGTCGTAGAGACAGAGCGCGCGGTGCCGGACGATGGAGATGTGCTTCGAGCCGTGGTCGTTGTACCCCTTCCGGTCGACGGCGTTGACGTTCTGGGCCTCCAGGTAGGTGGTGATCTCCGGGTCGTTCTCGACGAACTCGAGCACGTCGTTCAGTCGACCGTCGGGGAAGGCGTGCGCCTCGCTGGGGCGGTAGATTCGGCCTGCAGACTCGGTCTCCTCGGTGTCACTCATACCGTTGCACTCGACTCTCTGACTACTAAAGAAACTGGGTGTTCTCAGTCGTCCCCAGTCTCGATGGCGTCGGACGCGGCAGCCGTGGCGGCCTCACGGACCGCGTCGTAGTCCGGTTCGACGCCGGGGTCGTCACTGACCCAGCAGTAGCTGACCTCGCCGTCGTCATCGACGACGAAGACGGCGCGCTTGGCCACGCCCGGAACGCCGAGGTCCGCAAAGTCCATCCGCACGTCGTACGCGTCGACTATCTCGCGGTCCGAGTCGCTGACCAGCCCGAACGAGAGGTCGTTCTGCGTACGGAACTCGTTCAGTGCGAAGGGCAGGTCGACCGAGACGCCGAGGACGGTTGCACCCACGTCCTCGAAGTTCCCGAGTCGGTCGCGGAACGTGCAGAGTTCGTCAGTGCAGACGCTCGTGAACGCCCCGGGGAAGAACGCGAGGACGACGGGCTTTGCTTGCTCAGAGAGCGTGACCTGTTCGACGCCGCCGTTCGCGACCGGTGCAGTGAAATCTGGCGCTTCGTCGCCTATGTCTACCATCGATGAGGTTTGGAGACGGATCGAAAAGAGCCGTTCGATCCCCGAACCATGCCAGTCCCACACATGGGTCGAGCAAAAAGGTTATAATTACAAGCGGGCAAGCAACGCGTAGAGATGGCACTTGCAACCACACCGCTGTTCGTCGGCGGACTTGGCGCTCCCGAAGTCGTGCTCATCTTCCTCGTGGTCGTGCTCCTCTTCGGAGCCAACAAGATTCCGAAGATCGCACGCTCGACCGGTGAGGCGATGGGTGAATTCCAGAAGGGACGAGAAGAAGTCGAACAAGAACTCGAAGAGATCCGCGATGGAGCACAGGTCGATGCAGGCTCCAGCAGTGCTGGCTCCGCCAGCTCGGACGCGACGGTCGAGCCGGACCCGATCGACACGGAGCCCGAGACGGAGACCGAGTCCGACTCGAAATAACCGGCTTTTTTCGCAGACGAGATATCGAGGGCGTGTGGCCTAGTGGACAGGGCGGACGGTTCCTAACCTTCAGACCGTGGGTTCGAATCCCACCACGCCCGTCTCTCTCGCTTCGCCCGGTCGACGGCCGTGGTGACCGCCCACTCGCTCACTCCGTTCGCTCGTGGGAGTCCCACCACGCCCGCTGCCTGTCACGAGCGGAGGCGAGTGACGGCAGCGGGCGCCGGATTCGAAGCAGCGAGGTCGCGCGCGAGCACGTCCGAGCGTGGTTCGAGTTTCCCCATGCCGGCCGCAGCAGTTCGGACGGGTCGCTGACGTGTGGTTCGGTGGCAGCTCATGTCTGCAGTCGGGTGTGTCGGATCGTACGTGGTTCGGGCGAGCGAACGCGGGCTGGCCAGACAGCAACTGGAACTGGATACGAGCGTCTGACGTCCGCCCGTCTCTCGATTCGGTGGGCCTGTCTGGTTCCAATCCGGAACTTAATTCTGTCTATTCGAGCACGAATGCACCTCCGAGAGAGTTGGTATTAACTTTAATGTGTCGCAATTAAGTAGACACGTAGTTACCGAAGCCGACCGATAATCGCAAGCAAGCGGCGTGGTAATGGGAGAATAATTAATCCTTCTGACCTGATGGCCGGGTGGATTTCATATTTGATAATCGGTGGAAGGTTTTTTGCTCGCGTAGGAAAAGGGGTACTCAATGGCTGTTAACGACGCCGACGGTTCCGAGGCGAATCAGTTCGAGGGGACTGATGAATCGGCCTCTACGTCGGGTGACGGCCCCCCTGAACGTCCGGTCGAGGGCTCGGACACCAGAGTGGGCGAGTACACGTGGCGGGACTTCATGGAGGAATACGGGTACGAGAACGAAGTCTCGGCGCTGTACGCTGGCGTCAACCGACAGACGACGGAGGACTCAGAGCGCCTCGGACTGGGCAACAGCGAGGGCGAAGTGGCAACGGCACCGCACGGCTCGGCGTGGGACGAGGTCGAGTTCGATCCCGAGGTGTACCTGGGCTATCACCCGGACGAACTGACGGAGAGAATCACCGACTACGCGGGCGCGAACGGGAAGCGGCTCTGGCAGGAGTTCGCCGCGTACTGCGACCCTGCGACCACGCCGGTCGTCAAGGACGAGTGGACCTGGGAGCACTTCAAGTGGGAGTACCACTACGAAGACGGTTCCATTCCCACGGACTCGGCCGGCGAGAAGGTCGAGTTCGACGAGGAGGAGTACCTCGGCTTCGAGGCCGAGGACACCGAGGGCATCCTCAGTCAGGCCGACGACTTCGCACAGGAGCTCGACGACCTCGTCGAGGATCGGACTGTCAACATCACACACGAGGACGAGGACGAGTTCTTCTCGACCGACGCGGGCAACACGACCGTCGCCAACCGGTACGACCTCGAGAAGGCGGTGCCGCGGGAGAAGAAGCTCCACTTCCGCGAGGAGGAACGCTACTGGGTGAACAAACCCTACGCGTTCGTCATCATCTTCCACTCCGAGAAAGAGAACGAGAAGAAGTACTACGCGGTCGAGCCGTACATGAACGAGATCGAGGACGACCTCCAGGAGTTCATGTCCGGCAAGCTCCGGACGGCCATCAAGTACTCCGACGACGAGGTCACCGTGGAGGGCGACGAGGACGCCCGGCGGGAGGTCATCGACCGCGAGACCAAGCGGTTGCTGCGGCGCTACGACCTGTTCTCGGGGACGACACGCGGACGCGGTTCGTCAGGCGGCGCGGGCGGCATCGTCCAACAGATCCGCCAGATGTTCGACACCGCGGAGGAGGGCCCCGACACCGAACAGGAAGACGATGAACCCACGGCGGAGGAACTCGACGGCATCAAGGCACGGCCGGAGCCGGTCATCGTCGCCGAGGACGCGGACACGCTCAACGAGTACCAGGTCGAGAAGCTGCTGTACCTGCTGAAACGGAACTTCATCGGTTACGAGCGCATCGACCCCATCAAGCACGACATCAACGTAGAGGACATCTCCTGTAACGGGCACAACTCCCCGGTGTTCGTCTACCACAGCGGTTACGAACAGATCATCTCCAACATCTTCCACGGACACCACGAGCTGGACGACTTCGTGGTGAAGCTGGCCCAGCGGTCCGGCAAGGGTATCTCGAAGCGGCGGCCACAGGTCGACGCGACCCTGCCGGACGGCTCGCGTGCCCAGCTCACGCTCGGCCGCGAGGTGTCCGACCACGGGACGAACTACACCATCCGTCAGTTCAACGACGTCCCGTTCACCCCGATCGACCTCATCAACTGGAACACCTTCTCGCTGGACGAGATGGCGTTCCTCTGGCTCTGCATCGAGAACCACAAGTCGCTCATCTTCGCCGGCGGGACGGCGTCCGGGAAGACGACGAGCCTGAACGCGATCTCCCTGTTCATCCCCTCGAACTCGAAGATCGTCTCCATCGAGGACACCCGCGAGGTCGAGCTGCCACAGCGCAACTGGATCGCCAGCGTCACCCGTCCCTCGTTCAGCGAGGACAGCCAGGGTGACGTCGACGAGTTCGACCTGCTGGAGGCCGCACTGCGCCAGCGCCCCGACTACATCGTCATGGGTGAGATCCGTGGTGAGGAGGGCCGGACGCTGTTCCAGGTCATGTCGACCGGTCACACCACGTACACCACGTTCCACGCGGACTCAGTTGGCGAGGTCCTGAAGCGGTTCACCACGGACCCCATCAACGTCTCGAAGACGATGTTCACCGCGCTGGACCTGGTGTCAATCCAGACCCAGACGCGTGTGAGCGGCAACAAGGTCCGCCGGAACCGTAACATCACGGAGATAAACCACTACGACGCCGAGAACGACGAGATCAACGTTCAGGACGTCTACCAGTGGCAGGCGGAGACCGACGAGTTCCTCAAGATGGGCGAGTCGAACACCCTCGAGGAGATCGAGTTCGACCGTGGCTGGAACCGCGAGCGGCTGGAGAACGAGCTGTTCCAGCGCCAGGTGATTCTCGCCTACCTCATCAAGAACGGGCTCAGCAAGTACGTCGAGGTCGCGGCGACCGTGCAGGCGTTCGTCAACGACCCCGAGACCATCCTCGCACTCATCGCGAACGGGAAGCTCGAGGAGAGCCTCGAAGACCTGCGCGAGATGGAGTCCGTCTACATCGACGTCGACCCCGAGGACGAGGAGCTCGTCCCTCGGCCGGACCCCGACGACGAGACGTACAACCTCGCGCAAGACATCCTCGAACGCGCGGAGGAGTCCCTGTTCGAGGAGTACCGTGACAAGGAACTGAGTGGTCTCGGCATCGAGTCCGCCATCTCAGGCTCGGGGATGGAGGAAGAGGCAGCCGAGGTCGAGGCGGAGCCGGGCGACGACTTCGACTTCGGTGGCTCCGTCGGCGACGACGGAGACCCGTTCGACCTCGACGACGACGACGGCGAGGACTTCTCGTTCTCCGGCACGGACGAGGAGGTCGAGGAGGGTCCGTCCTGGCTGAGCGACGAGGGCGACGGCTTCGACTTCGGCGAGGACGCCGGCTTCGGTGCGGGTTCGACCTCGGACGATACCGGCGACGCGGAGACGGAGGCTGCCGCGGCCGGCGGCACCGAGCCGGCACCGGAGGGAACGCCGGAACTCGAGGCGGGAGCGAGCGCCGGGGACGAGACGACGACCGACGACTCGTCCGACGAGGCACCGGCGGCCGACGGCGCGACCGCGACCGATTCCGGCACCGAGACGCCGGAACTCGACGAGAGCGCGAGCGACGTGAGCGCGGAGTTCCCGGCACTGGACGAAGGCGAGGACGAGCAGGCGTTCGACGGCGACGACGACGCCGACGAGCCGATATTCTCGGATACCGACGACTCCGGTGGCGAGTCGATGTTCGACGCCGGGTCGCCTGCGGACACGGCAGAACCAGGCCAGGGCGAGTCCGACACGACCGAGGCGTCGGTCGAGGACGCATCGACTCCGACTGACGAGGAGCCAACCGACGACGCGGCCACCGTCGGTGACGAAGGTTCGGATGCGACAGCGGGCGCCGACGCAGACGGAGATGCGGCGGCAACTGTTGACTCCGACGCAGACGCAGCCGGTGAAGCCGACGAGTCCGGCCCCATCGACGACGAAGCGGCGTTCTTCGGCGGGGAGGACGAGCAGTTCTTCGAGGAGGACGACGAGGAAGTCGACTCCATCTTCGGTGACGAGAGTGGTGGCATCTTCAGCGGTAGTGACGACGCCGAATCCGACGAGGACGATGCCGGGATGTTCGGCTCCAGCGTCGATGACGCTGCAGATGAAGACGGTGGGATGTTCGACGACGGCGACGACACCGACGACGAAGACAGCATCTTCGGTGCCTCAGATGACGAGGAGGACGAAGCGGACAGTGAGGAAAGCGTCTTCGACGACACCGAGGACGAGGAGCGCGGCACCGGTGATGCGGAATGAGCCTCCAGTCCCGGACCGACGCAGGTGAGAGCAGCGGGTTCGACGCCTCCACCGACTCGCTCGGGGACATGTTCTACCCGCTGTACGAGCGGCTGTTCGACGAGAACTCCGACTTCGTCGCCGACGTGGAGACGAAGCTCGCGCAGGCCCGGATGGCCGACACCGTCGAGATGTATCTCTCCCGCTCGCTGGGCATCGGCGTGCTCTCGGGCGGTGCGCTGTGGGCACTCGGGACCGTCATCGGCTACCTGCTGTTCATGACGGGTATCGTACCGACGGACAACATCCTCGGCGCGACGATTCCGAACCAGGCGGTCGTCGACTTGATCAACGCGGTCAAGGTGCCAGCCCTGGTCGTCGTGACCGGCCTATTCCTCGGGTCGATCGGCTTCGCGATGGGGTTCGGTGCACTCGTTGCGGTTCCCTACTCCCGTGCCTCGGCGCGCAAGCGCGAGATCAACATGCTGCTGACGGACGCAGTGTCGTTCATGTACGCGCTCTCGGTCGGCGGGCTGAACCAGCTGGAGATCCTCGAGGCGATGGCGAAGGCCGAGGACACCTACGGCGAGGTGGCGAAGGAGTTCCAGTCCATCGTCCAGGAGACCGAGTACTTCGACACGGACTACCGGACGGCGATCCGGAATCAGGCGATGGAGACCCCGAGCGACGAGGTCGCGCAGTTCCTCACGGACATGCTCTCCATCGTCAACTCCGGCGGTGACATGGAGAACTTCCTGAAAGACAAGAAGGACAAGCACATGCGGACCGCCAAGCAGCAACAGGAGATGACCCTGGAGACGCTGGAGCTGTTCGGCGAGATGTACATGACGCTGTCGCTGTTCCCACTGCTGCTCATCATCATCCTGGTCATCATGCGGATGCTGGGCGAAGCGGACCCGATGATGCTGTACGCGACGGTGTACGGACTCATCCCGATGACCGGTGCTGGCTTCCTCGTCCTCGTCTCCACGGTCAAGAAAGACGAGCCGGGCGACGGCTACCTCAACCCTGCCGACGCCGACGACCGACTCTCCGTCCAGAAGGGGTCGGGCGTGCTGAATCTCGGCCTCGTCGAGGAGTACACGGGCGAGTTCTCGATGTTCGACCGCATCAAAAACAAGGAGGGGACCTACGAGACGATGCAGGTGCTCAAAGAACCACACCTCTTCTTCCGGGACAACCCGCTGTACACGATGGCGTTGACGGTGCCGCTGGTGCTCGTGATCACGGTCGTCGCGATGGTGTCGGGTGCGGTCCCGACATCCTGGGACGGGATGATCGACCAGCCGGTCTGGGGGACGTTCATGTACGTCTACATGCCGACCTACATCGTGGTCCTGCCGCTCGCGGTGTTCCGCGAGTGGAACGTCCGGTCGCGCAGCGTCATTACGAACAGCATCTCCGACAACCTGCGGAAACTGTCGAGCGCGAACGACACCGGCCAGACGCTACTCGAGTCGCTCCGGACGGTCTCCGAGACGACGAGCGGGAAGATGGCGACGGAGTTCGAGACGATGCACGCGAAGGTCAACTACGGGATGAGCCTGAAACACGCGCTCGTCGAGTTCAACAACAAGTACCACATCCCGCGCATGGCGCGGACGGTCAAGCTCATCTCGAAGGCGCAGGAGGCCTCCAGTCAGATCACGGACGTGCTGACGACTGCGGCGCAGGCGTCGGAGAACCAGGACGACATCGAGCGCGAGCGCAAGTCCCGCACCCGGATGCAGGTCGTCATCATCCTGATGACGTACCTGACGCTCCTCGCGGTCATGGCCATCCTGAAGACGCAGTTCCTCGACGTTCTGACCGGGCTGAACGACGCCAGCGGCGGCGGGGGCGGTGGTAGTTCGGCTGGCACCGCGAGCCTCGGCTCCAGCATCAACACCGGGCGGCTCTCGCTGCTGTTCTTCCACGCGGTGACGATGCAGGCGCTCCTGTCGGGACTCATCGCGGGCTACATCCGCGACGCCGACATCATGAGCGGGATGAAGTTCGTCCTCGTGCTGATGACCATCGCACTCGTCGTGTGGGCGGCGGTAGCGTGAGAACGATGAAGACGACGGGAAACACCATGCAACGCGGCTCGGATCGAGGGCAGACGACGCAGGACTTCGCGGTCGGCATCAGCGTCTTCCTGCTGACGGTCGGGTTCACGTTCGGCTTCCTGCCGACGCTCCTGAGTCCGTTCGGGTCGCCGGTCGGAGACGACATCACTGCCAAGTCCGACCGCGTCGCCGGGACGATGATCAACGACTTCGGCGTCGACGGCGAGCCGCGGACGCTGAACGCGACCCAGCTGGAGACGTGGTTGAACGCCGATTTCGACGGTGACGGAACACCCCTCCGCAACGACGAGGACGAACTCCGTGAGTACTTCGGGTTGCGCGCGTCGGCTGATATCAACGTTACCGTGATGAACGTCAGCGAGGGGGGTATACGGTCGATGGCCGTGGTCGGGAGCACCGACGCGACTGCGGGCGACGACTACCGCTCACAGACGCCGGCTGCCTCGACGACGAGGGTGATTCTCGTCTCGGGCGGGGTGTGCGACGCCCAATGCGTACTGGTGGTCCGAGTGTGGTGATACGATGAACGACGACAGGTCACAGGCGTACACGTTGGAAGGGTTCATCGGGTCGATACTGCTACTGACGGCCATCCTCTTCGCGTTCCAGTCGGTCGTCATCCTCCCGACGACGTCGGGGTCGGTGAGTCTCGACATCCAGGAACAGCTCCGGACATCCGCGAACGAC
Organism: Haloarchaeobius sp. FL176; assembly: GCF_024609245.1. GTDB lineage: Archaea > Halobacteriota > Halobacteria > Halobacteriales > Natrialbaceae > Haloarchaeobius. The sequence continues at coordinate 133,681 of NZ_JANJYH010000007.1, read as the reverse complement.
ATCATGATAATCAGCGCCGACGACGGCGACCTCTCCTGTCATGTCCGGTACTGGAACAACACTTCCCAACCGTACTTTGTGGAGGGACAGTCGGAAGACCGTGGGTACGGCGTGGATCCGCCCCCGAACGTCACGACGTGTGACGCGGACGGGACCCAGTTCGGCAGCATGCTGAACGAGACGTTCGGCGAACAGGAGCAGGAGTACAACATCGTCGTCTCCTACCGCAACGGAAGCAGCACGGATGAGGTGGCGATGGTCAACCGCGGATCCCCCAACGCGCCGGCAGTGTCGACGACCTACACCGTCACGTTGTACGACGACCAGCGCATCATCGGCACGCGATGCCACCCTGACTGTCCCACCCTCGGTGACGCGTACGACGACGATAGCGTCTTCTTCCCCATTCCGGAGGCCGACGAGTTCGAGGACAGCCCCATCTACAACGTGGTCGTCATCCGGGTGGTCGTATGGTGAGACTGGACGAAGATCCCTCGCGTGCGCAGATCGTCCTCGTCGGAGCGCTCGCAATCGCGTTCATCGTGCTCGGTATCGTCGTCGTGTTCAACACGAGCCTGTACGCCGAGAACGTCGACTCGACTGGGACCGTCTCGTCGGTGAACCAGGCCGAACAAGTGCGACACGCCGGCGGTGACAGTGTCGCCGGAGTGGCATATCGGGTGAACGACGGGACCTTCTCCTCCAAAGCACCTGGTGCAGGAGCCGCCGTCGAGAGCAACGTCAGCAACCTGAGTGCCGTTTGGCAAGAACTCAACGCCCAGTCTAGCCCGGTCGTCGCGAACATCTCGTTCAACGCGACCGAACCGGCGACGGACTACGGCGTCCGTGTGTACCAGGACACGACCGCGAACTTCGAGAATAGGAGCAACCAGGGGAACTGGAGCCTGACTCCGACCGGCAGTACCTACTCCGATGTCGGTCGGTTCGAGATGACGCTCGAACGGGACTCCCTCGAAACGACTCCCGATGACGCGTTCCACCTCGCCGCGCTCGGCGGGGATGCATCAAGTGGCGAGTTCTGGCGTGTCGTCCGGTTCGTCAACGACTCTGGGAGTCTCGACGTCTACGTCGACGCCGGTTCGGGCACGGCCCCTTCAGGTTGGGAGGACGGGACCGGAAGTGTACCAGCGGGCTGTGACGACCTCGCCGTCGGGTCGACGTTCGATGTCGACATGCTGAACGGCTCCATCGAGGGCACGTCCTGCACGTTCGAGTTCACGGACGACATGGCGTTCGTCCCAGGAACCGACGGCTACAAGGTGAAGTTCCGTGACGCCGGTAACGTCACCGGGCAGTACGACGCCCATCTGAGCACGACTGCGTTCGACAGCGTCGGCGCACCGGCCGCCGCCGCTCCGAACTACAGCTACATCGTCTGGGGGGCTGGTGTCGACATCGAGTACGGCTCGCCGACTGCATCGTACACGCGAACAGTCACCGTCCCCGTCTACAACAGCACACGATGATACGACAACCGACCGACGACCGCGGTGTCTCCATCGCACTGACGCACATCCTGACCATCGCCATCACGACGGTCCTCGTCGCGGGGTTGCTCCTCGGCGCGAGCGGCCTGCTCGAGGACCGGAAGACTGGAGCGGCACAGACCGAGCTCAGGACGCTGGGGAACCGGATGGCCGAGGACATCGCGAACGTCGGTCACGAGGCCGGCGGTACGACCGGGAACATGGTCCTGCAGACCAACCACCCGCCACAGGTGTCGGGTTCCGGATACGCGGTCTCCCTGTACGGGACGTCCGCTCCGGAGTGCGGGACGTACCAGAGCGATTCGGACGTCGCCTGTCTCGTGATGGAGTCGCCACAGGCCAACGTGCAGATCATCGTCCCGTTCCGGAGCACGGAACCGATCACGGCGAGCAGCGTCAGCGGCGGTGACTTCTTCGTCGTCTACGACGGCTCGACGATCAGTATCAGTGGGCAGCGGCCACCCGCACTGGCTCCGCCGTCGGTCCGGCGGGTCTCGGAGGTGCGCGTATGACCGTTCGCGACGACCGCTCGGTGAGCGACGTGCTCGCGTTCGTCCTCGTCTTCTCCATCATCATCACGTCGGTCGGACTCGTCTACAGCGTCGGGTTCAGCAGCCTGAGCGACTTCCAGGAGTCCGAACAGAAGACGAACGCCGCCCGCGCGTTCGACGCGTTCTCGTCGGTGTTCGACGACGTGGAGGAGGGCCGCGCTGTCGCCCGCAACGGCGAACTCAGGCTCAGGGGTGGCACCATCCAGCTGAGTCGGGAGAGCGAGTTCAACATCAGTGTGCGGGACTCGGGGGGAACGTCACTCTGGAACGGGACCAACACTACGGGCTCGCTCCTGTACACGGCCGACGGCACCACCATCGGCTACGGGAACGGCGGCGTGTTCCGTCAGGACGGCGACGCCTCGGCGATGATCAACGAGCCCTCCTTCCTCTGCGAGGGCGGCCGCGCGGTCGTCTCGCTCGTCGTCCTCAGAGCGGACGACGTCACGTCCCAGAGCGGGGACGGGAACGTCCAGATCAAGGCTCGTGCCAACCGTTCCACAGTGCTGTACAGCGCACAGCGCAGCAGCGCGAACGCCGAGAGCGTCAACCTCTCGGTGGCGGACAGCGAGTTCGGGGACGCCTGGGACCGCTACCTCGTCGACAACGGCTGGACGTATAACGCCGGCGAGTATGGCTGTTCGGCCGACATCGTCGTCATCAGGGTGACGGTAATCGACGTCGAGATTCCCGCCCCACGGTGACGCCCTCCCCCGCTCTCGAATCGCGGGAGTTAAAAGGGACTGTCCTCTTACCAGTAGATACGGGCGCTTAGCTCAGCCTGGACAGAGTACTTGGCTTCGGACCAAGCTGCCGCGGGTTCAAATCCTGCAGCGCCCATTCGAAATTTAATCGTTTCGTTGCCAAACCCAAACACTCCGTAGAGCCGTCTGTACGTTCGTTTTCGGCAGAATCCCGATTTTTCGAACGAGGCCTAAAATCGGGTCTCAAGCTGTTTCAAACGGACCTCCTCGCAGTCGGGCGATTCTCTCTGCAAACCAGGGGGTGTCACGCTTGAGCGCAGACAATCTCGGCATCACCGCCGACGAGCTGCGCTACCGGGAACGTGCGAAGCCGGAACCGACTACGTCGCGGGAATTCCGGTGTGACGAGTGCGGCGCGCGCTGCACGAAGACGCTGCGCGGTCGTGAGGCAGGTCACCGTAAGGTCTGCTCGCAACGACTCCGCCGAATCGGGAAGGGACAGCGTGCCCCGCCTGCCCCCGACAGAGGTGACGAAGAGTGACCTTCGTCCGTGCGTCTCGGCTCTACGACTCCGAGAGCGGCGAGACGATGCGCTGGGATTGGCCCGCACCCGACGAGTCGGAGGGTGACCGATGACCCAGCAGACGGTGACGCAGGCCCACGAGTTCGAGGGCTACCTAAAGTACCCCCATTATGGGCTTGGTCCGTACCAGCTGCTCGCGAAGGCAATCGTCGGTCGGTTCGACGGGTACGCCGAGTTCGAAACCGAGATCGACGGCGAACGCTGGGAGATTCAGTGCAACTACTCGAAGACCGGAATCGCGCCCCGTCCCACCGACAACGTCGGGGGAGACGCCCTGTACTCGTGGGACATCACTTGCACGGGGGAGGGTCGCCGGAAGTTCTCCCCTCTCATCGAGCCGCGATTCGCCGACATGAGACACCGAGATACGGGCGAAGAACTCGGGTTCGGTCAACGCTGGTGGAAGCGGTTCGGTACCGAGGGTGTGGACGTCGAGCTGAAGGCGAGCAACGTCGACCCCGAGGAAGTGCCGAAGCTGCTGCACGGCATCGTCGACGCGGTCGCGACGCACGCCGGGCTGTCGATGAACTCACGGTACTTCACCGACGAGCCCAGCCCGTTGCACTCGCGGGTGACCGCCTACGAGCGGTACGTGCGGGTGCGCCGGTCGATGGCGTCGAAGCTGCTCGCGAGTGGGACGATGATGCAGGCGATGCACTTGCTCGCGGACGAACGGGGGACGAAGCTGGAGTACAAGGTCGACAACGAGGACATCGTCGGCTATATGCACCGCCTCTGGGTCGGCCCGGACAGCGCGCGCGAGCTGATACCGAGCCATCGCTACGGGTTCCAGTTCAAGCACTACCACCCGAAACACGTCCACAGCGACCCCGAGGAGCCGCTCTATCATCCAAAGGTGGGTGTGCTCATCAACCAGCAACGGAACGGTGGCGAGCCGATTATCTGGCGTGACCTGGAGGCCGCCGAGCGTGAGATCGAGGAGACGCTGCTGAACCTCCTGGAGTGGGGCGGCGTGCCGACCGAGCCGGACCCGACGACGTACATCGAAGACGACCATTTCCACCCGGCGATTCGCGAGGAGACAGTCGCGATGTACGATGACCCGACGCCACAGATCGAGGCCGAGCAGGAGCACCTGCTCGTCACGTCGCTTCGGGACATGACCGACGCCGACGTGGACGTGCTCGACCAGCTCCTCTCGGACGGTGGCGGTCAGCACTACGAGGAGATCGCCGATGAGACCGAGCACTCGGTGAGCACGATCTACCGCGCGCTCCGGCGGCTCGGTTCCGTCCTTGAGAACGACAACGGTGTGGTGAGCTTCGCGTCCCAGAAGTTCCACGACGAGTTGAAGGGTATCATCGAGAGCACCGAGCATCAGGTGAAGAACGCGGCCGACCGCGCGGCGAAGATCCTCGGGATGAACAGCCGTCAGGCGGAGTCGTCGGCGTTCCAGCGGTGGCTGAACAAGTACGGCGCGGAGATCGACGTGCGCGACGACGGGAGCGTAGAGAGCATTCGCATCGACACGATGCTGTCGAGCTTCAAGCGGACCGCCGAGCCACGCATGGAGGACGTGCTGAAGGAGGCACGCGCGGCGTGGAACCGGTGCGGCTACGACGTGGCCGACCTGGTGGGAGCGAAGGTCACGGCCAGTGTCGACGGGAGTCGGAGGACGGGCGTGTTCAGCGAACTCGTCCGGTTCAGCGAATACCGCCGATAGCGCGGTCCCTGTGAGAGGCATCACTATCCTGCGTGCTGTTTTTCCAACCTGAGTTGCGATTTCACGGCGCCGTAGCGCAAGCTGGGTTGGTCATCTGGTCATGAAGTCGGCTGTCGAGCTCGAGATCGGGCCGCGGACCGCGCGGGTCGTTCCTGTGTAGCGGGAACATCCCCTTGGAGAGTGTGCCCAAGGGCACAAAGCAGAAAAAATACTCAGCCCCGCCCCCACGTCCGCATCGCCGAATCTACGTGACATTCTCGACGTGGGGGTGTTTGAGGGGAATGTGAGAATATTCCAGCTCTGTGGAACCCCGCACGGCTGATTGTCTTTACGTTCTGATTTAGGTGCCAGCCACGTCGTCCCCATATGGCGTCGAAAAGTAGACCGTTGCCGACTGTGGTGCCGAGGCGGTTCCGACGGGGATCTGGACCATGAGTGTCTTCCGTGGCCTATTCGTCAGAGACCCCTCGGTTACGGAGATGTCGACGCGAACGTGGCTCTCGGTCATCCTATCAATGTTACGAACGATAAGTCTAGCATCAGACCCCGAAACTTGTCGATGAATCATAAGAATGTACTCTCGGCCAAACTCCGTCCCCTCGACGAACTGCTCGAGATCCGCAGTAGTTAGGTTTTCACCGCGCCAAACCCACTCGGCATCTTGGAAATTGAGTTCGTCTGCGTCAGAGGGACTGGCGACGATTGAAACACTTTTCGAGGATTCTTCGGCCTGAGACAACAGGCGACCCTCATATCCGATTATCCTATATGGAATCTCTTCAGGATACGTATGAGTCTGGATGCTATCGGTTTGTTCGCCTGTCGTTTCGGTGGGAGCCGACACATCAGTCTGGTGGGTTGCTTGATTACGACCCCCTGTATCTCGCCTAGTTGGATGGCCCGTAGTCCCAATCTCGCCTCTGTTCCCGGATATTTCTTGACAACCGCAAAATAGGAAAGAGGCTGTTCCACCGACTGTCGCGAGCAGGGACCGACGGGAAGCCATATCAATGTATCCATGGCCGTGGAAAGGTAGCTTTTCGGGCGATAGGGTTCTGCTGAATTTGCTAAAATAGGGGTCAACAGTCCTTCAAAGTCTGACCCCCAGGGGTCACACGTCAACAAACACGCTTCCCCGAATATGCACACGAGCCGGAGATCGTCGTGTGTACACAGCCCCGACCATCGTCGTCTCAACCCGGTACTCTACTCGGCTAGCCGATACGAACCAGCCGAATCACCTCGAAATAGGGGTTCCAGTCACTCGAAAAAACTAGGATTCTGGGGGTCGTGTGTACGAGACGACCATGCGAATCCGAACCGACGGCGACAAAGCGTATCGACGAGACGCCATCGAGCGCGCCAGCCGCTTCTACGACTGCAACAAGACGACGGCTGTCGTCTCTGCCTGCGAGGACGTGCCCCAACTCGTTCGTGCCGCCGAGACCGTGCTCGAACGCGATGACCTGACCATGCAGCAGAAGCGCGAAATTGCCGAAATATTCTCGACGCGAGCCACTTCGTTTGAGATCACCGAAATTGTTGACTCAAATCGGGGATAAAATCGATATATCGATTGTGACCGTCGGTCTGAGTAACTGGATTAGACCCGTAGAAGATACACGGCCCTGTTAGACGTATCTCAAAGGAGACTGAATCAGTCTACACTAACATCTACCCATCCTTTGTTCTAGGCAGGAAACTTGTGAGAAATATGTATATGGGCTTCCTATACCCCGAATTCGACCAATATGGACAATGACCAGACTTTAGTTGATAGCCCCAAAGTTTAGTACTACACCAGAGGATTCCCAGATTGAGGGTGACTGAATATGGTAAATGCTGACTTGATTCCACTTGCGTTATTGTACGTTGATAGTCGGCGTTCCATTGATGGAGTCACAAGATTTCAGAAGTTGGTGTTCCTTGGCCAGCAAGAGGGCGGATTACCGGATAAATTCCATTTTGACCCCGATAAATACGGTCCTTTTTCGAAAGAGTTGCATCAGACGTTAGACGATCTTGAGAGTAGGGAATTGATTGAAAAGAGCGTAGAAAACACCCGTAGCGGAAACGAACGATTTGAATACTCTATTAGTCCACGTGGCAGAAGGGTCATTCAGACGATTTTAAATGATGATCACGATGTCGACGATATATTCAGAAATGCCCAAAAGCTCAAAAAATCACGCAACGACCAATCTTTAGACCGGTTATTGCGTTATGTATATCGCTCCTATCCGGACTATACCGAGAACAGCGAAATAAAAGAAGATTTGGGGATTTAGCTGTCTTCCTTCTCCTCGCTTTCCTCTGTTTCAATTTTATCTGGATCTTCCGAATTTCCTGATTCAGCGGAATCACTCAGAAGTTTATCTGCTTCTTCTGAAATCGTCTCTTCGCCATCAATGCTGAATTCACTAAGTGAAGACTGCACCCAGGGTTCCCTCTCATAGCCAGGAGAACTCTGCGTGGGAACTTCTCCACGATGGGCGTCTCCACGAGATTCATCAATTTCCGAAGCCTTCTCACGGTCTGGGTCTTCTTTCGTGAACACTACCCAAGATATGGCTTCCTCTTTCAGAATAATACTACGTCCTAAATCGATCTCCTGGAGTCGTCGCTCTCCGTCACTCGTATATATTATCTCGTAGGGATCATCAAGAAATAGCTCGCGTCGGGACTCATCCCATGCAGCCTCATTGTATCTTCCTTCAATAACGGTTTGATCTTCCATAATAACCTCGACTGCTTCTTGGTCATTTGGGACAAGGTCGAATGCGTAGTGCCATGGCTCTCGACGATCGAGAGATTCTCCTCGATGTATTACTTTATTGTCGACGATTCCAATCAAAAGTCCGGCAGTACCAGCTGCAAAGATGTGAAGTACGTAAAAAGAGACTAACGCTGATACTGATAGCTCCGAGATCTCAGTTTCGGTTGCAATATTCCAAGCTCCGACTATATTGGCCGAACTTGAATTGATGAATTCGAAATGGTGTGGTGTGGTAATATATATTAAAAGAAGCGAGCTGATGCTCAGGAGTGAACTATACACAATCCATTGAATCCTGGATAGTGATTCCGTCTTCTTCGAGAAGCGGTAGTATAGCTCCAAACCCAAGAGACCCGGAACGACTAATAAAATAATGGATAGTATACTTATTGGGACTGTTCCTGGGTTTGCCATTATGCTCTATCATGACCTCTACGTGTAGAAAATAACTACGGTTAAGCACCGACCCCGATCTCCGATCTCACCACTATAGGTAGCAAAGACGGGCGCTTCCAAGAATACTTAGAGACTTGATTTTTTCAAGTTAATAAATAACTTCTCCAATATTAATTTTAGCTTTCTCGCTGTTTCGGTGTCCACCAGTCGGGGACCAGAGCGATTGAAGTGGCAATCGCTCAGGCCGTGCCATTCGCGTTTTGAGAACTCGAATCCCGTCGCCGTGTTCACGGTAGACGACGAATCCGTACCAGCCGCCAGCGTCACGGAGCTTCTCGTGGTACTTCCGGTAGATCTGGAAGTAGCCGGTCGACACCATCGCGCTCTTAATCTCGACTGGCGTGCCGTTGTGGAACCGGGCATCGCACCAGCTCGTGTGCTGGCCGTCGAGCACCAGCCCGCGCTCGTCGGCGAGGTGCTTCTCCGCGAGCGACCCGTACCGGCTCGCCTTCGAGGACCGACTCACGCGAACGCACCTCGCGGGCGCGATTTATATATAGCGAGCCGCCGGGGCCGCGCGCGGTCATGGTCATGCGGTCGCTCGACGCGAAGCGAGAGCGGCCCCGCGTGTATGACCACGTCGGGGGGAGTCGAGTTGTTGGTTGCCGCGTGGGTTCTCGCCATCACGCGATTGCCTCCTGTACGTTCGCAACTGTCTCGGCGTGCTCGCCGGAGTCGTACTCCTTCCAGCGGCGACGGCACCATTCGCCCGAATACATCCCACTCAGGCGCTTCTGCGCGATTTTGTCGAACGATAGGGCGGCGTCGCCATTCCTCGTCTTCTCGTCGACGACGGTCCAGATCGCCAACTCCCGATACGCGTCTTCTTGGGAGATGTGCGAGTCGGATTCGCCCGATTTGCCCTCCTGACCATCGTCCCACGACCAGGGCGCGGGGTCCTTGTCGTTGGGCTGCCACATGGAGTCGGGCCAGCCGGTAACCGTCGGCGTGATCGGGTCGACGCCTTCCCGGTTCTTGACCGTCTCGTAGAACCGTGCAACCTTCTTCGACTCCTTCTCACAGACCGTACACAGCTCGCGAACGGCGGGGTGGAGGTCCTTGCCGTCGTGGCCGATGATGACGATAGCGCCCGCAAACTTCCGGATTTTGTAGACCAGCGTCGCGAGTTTCGTACTCGCTTCGTGGCCCTGCTTGCCCCGACCGGCCGCCTGACTCGACGCTTCGTCGAACAGAAACAGCACGGGACGGGTATTCTCGGCGAGAATGTCGTCCATCTCCGAGTGCATCACCTCTTTCAGCTGCGCCCAGTTCGACACCCAGCGCACGCGCTCGTGTTCGTCGGATAGCGTTCGGATATTCGTGAGTACAAGCGCGTCCTGGTGGCCTTCTTCGACGCGCTCCTCGACCCAGTGACGGGCGACGAGCGAGCCAGAACGAGTCTTTCCCGTACCGGGTTCGCCATAGATGTAGAGCCGGAGATGCCGCTGAACGGCTATCTCGCGAATGTGCTCGATGTCGCGCCAGCCGGACACGTCGATTTCGTCGTTCTGACTGCCGACCTGCTGGCGGAGATCGACCGCGTCGCCCTGGTCGACGGCGCGGGCGAACGCCTCGGTCTGCTGGGTACCCCGCCACCGCCGGTAGGTCGACAGCTCGGTCACGCTATCGGGCCAGTCGCCGTCGATCCAGCCGCGGTGGTAAGCGCGCTTGTAGACACCGTGCAGCGCGGTGAGCGTCTGTCGTGTCTTCGTGTTCCCGACTTCGCCAGCGTGGGGCAGGACGTGAGCGTTCTCGCGCTTGTGGCGGCCGTCTTTCCAGTCCTTCGCCTCACTGCTCGCCCACTCACCGGAACCGCCCTCGTCGCGACTCACGGATTCTCACCACCGTCTGCGACGGCGTCGGTCATCTGGTCATGGTCATCGAGCGAGTCCAGGTCGCCGAGGTTGCCCTTCGCCTCCCGAAGCCACTGTCCGTCGTCGTCGGGCGCGGGCGCTTCGGGCAGATCTTCGACTTCGCTCTCCATCTCGTCGATGAGCGCCTGGATCTCCACCTCGGGCGCGACGTTCGCTTTCTCGTCTTCGCTGGCAGCGAGTAGAAGGGTCGCGTCGTGAACCTGCGTGGCGTAGCTGTGGACGGTCGATTTGAGCTGACTGTACGCTCGCTTCACCCGGTGGTGGTGCTCGTAGATTTCATCGACGCGAGTCGCCGACTCCCACGCATCGGACGGCGGGAGTTCGGCTTGCTCGCAGCCGCGAACCTCCAGTTCCTCGATGTCGTCGTAGTACTCGAACGCAGTCACGACCGCGTCGAACGTTCCATCATCGGGCCGGAGTGGACTGTAGCCGGTGACGGTCTTCTGCTCCCAGAGGTCGGGTGCGACGCCTTTACCGTCGTACTTGGCGGTCTCGAAGTTGTCCCCGTCGACAGTACCGGGGTCTGCGACGCCGACCTTGACCCATTCGTGGGGGTCGAGCCACTTCGCGAGGCGGTCACCGACCGCATAGGCGGGGATTGCGAGGATGGCGACGGGTGCGGCGAAGTTCACCAGTTCCGGCGGTGGCGAGGGGACGGTCTCGACGGCCCAGGCAGCCCACACGCCGACTGCGAGCACGGTCAGGGTGATTGGGACCTTGTACTCCGCGAGGAGGTAGACGGCGTAGTCCCAGCGGCTCGCGAAGGTGGGGCGGTAGCGGTCACTCAAGTTCACGCACCCCCTGGGGAGGATTCCGCTTGTGCTTCCAGGCAGCTAGCGAGACCATGCAAACCGCGACGCCGAAGCCACCGAGCCAGCCGCCCGTCGACGAGGTCGCACCGAACGGATTCGCGGACGGCAGGTCCGTCGAGATGACGAATTCCTTCTCAGTCGTCCAGACGGTGACGGTCGACGCACCGCGCCATGTCTCGACGTCGAGCACCACACGCTGACGGCCACGATCAAGCCAGACCTGACGCTCGTAGGAGCTCATGTCGACGGCAGCGAGGTCGTCCCCCCCACGTTCGTTGGCGGCCTTCATCGCACCCATGCTGTCCTGCCACCCGAGTAGCGTCGCAGGTAGTTCCGAGTGGAGTACGAGCACGATGCGGCCGGGCCGCTTTTCCATATCGATGAGCGTGACGCCTGCACCGAGATCGGCGCGAATCGCCGAGGCGTTCTGGCCATCCGGTACTGTCGTGTTCATCTCGGTCGAGTTGTCCCCGTCTTGTTGTGCGTAGGTTACCCCAGGGACAGCACCTGCCGAGACGAGCACGAGCGCGATGACCATGACCGCGGCCCGTTTCACGGGGTGACCACCTCGATGTAGAGCTTTACACCGATGCCGACGAGCACGGCGGCGATGGCGAGCATCACGACGCCGCCACCGAGGGCAAAGCCTGCCCCCGCACCGATATCGGGCCAGCCGATACCTCCTCCACTGCCACCATTAGCGGCTTCTTCGATGCGCTCCTGTTCTTCCTGACGGAGCTCGATCATGCGGTCGAGCTTCTCGCCGAGCTCCTCGTAGTCGTTCGTGCGGTAGTTGTACTCCTGGCCTTCGACCACTTCGATTGCATCGCCGTCCTTGTCGGTCGCGCCGGTGAGTTCGAATGGTTCAGTCAGTACTACGCTCCGGTTGGAGGCTTCGACGTGGAACGTCAGCGTGCCGTTCCCGTTGGCGGGGTTGTAGGTCGTGCCGACGGTCCAGTTACCGGAGCCGTCCGGCGGGTCACCGACGGCGAGCCCGGTCAGCTCCTCGGTGGTGTTGTTCGCGGTGAACTCATCGGTCGAGATCGTCATCGAGCCCGTCGTGTTCAGGTTGGGGGTCGTCGCTCCGGCCTGGGCGAGCGCGACGACGGAGTAGAACGAGTAGCCCGTCTCGTCGAGGTTCTGGCTACTGTCCATCGCGGCCGCCTGGACAGACTGGTACTCCTCGATGTCGAGTTCGCCCCGGACGTAGCTGCCGTAGAGCCCGTTGACGGTGCTGTTCATGTTGTCCAGCATCTGCTGGTTCTGGCTCTCGATCTCGGTGACGATGGCCCACCAGCGCGAGCCGTTGTAGACGTGGACCTGCTGGCCGTCGTATTCGGAGAACACGTCGACGTTGGCGACGCCGTCATTGCCGTAGTCGTCGTTCCCGACGAGAGTCGCACCTTCGACGAGCGGGCCGTAGTACTGGCCGATGCCACCGCCGCCGACGTGGGAACCGTCACCCTTCGCGTCCATCGCGGCGAACTGGACGACGGAGCCGTTGGGGAGCGTGTAGTTATAGCGGTCGACGACTGTGCGGTTGGTGATGCTCAGGTCAAGTCGGTCGTCATTGGCTGCCCAGTCGATGTAGAACGTACTGCTGTTGAGGGATTCGTTGCGTCGTACCTCGTCGAGATACTCGAACTCTTCCCACTTCGCGTTCCGGTCTGCAATCACGTTCTGGAGCATCCGGCTGTAGTACCGCCGGACAGCATTCCGAGCCGCTACGCGCGTCTCTGCCTGCGAACTGTTGTTCTCCAACGCGTTCAGTGTCGCCACCTCGGCCTTCGTCCACGCCACAGTACGGGCATTTTCGAGGCTGTTGTGGTGCCGTCGAGGAAGCTGTCAGACGACACAGCAAGCGTTCCAGCACGAGAGTGGATGTCCTGCATCTCCTGCTCTTTGTTGCCTTGGCGAATCTGCTCGATACGACACTCGGTGGACTTGTCGAAGTTGCCCTGGAGCATGTCGACGGCGACACCGATCACGTCGCGGCCACAGGGGTCTCCGGCGAAGCCGGTGCCGTCGTCATCGTCGTCGGGCATCGTAGCCGCAGCTGGTGCGACAAGGGCGGTCGAGACGAGCAGGAGCGCCATGACCATGACCCGGAGCTTCATGCGAGGCTCACCCCGAACCAGACGAGCGAGCCGACGAGCACGACCGCACAGAACGCGAGGCCGACCAGGCGGGCGGTCGGATCACTCACGACTCTCACCCCGGTTGGGTTGGCGGTCGATGACGCGCTGGCGGATGCCCGCCGTGGTGATGATGCGTTCGAGCTGCTTGGTAGTATCCGGGTCGAAGCCTTGGAGCACGATTCTGCCGGGTTCTGCGGGTTGGTTGGTACTCATGAATGGGTAGGGGTAGCGGGGTTACTCGACGTAGCTGACGAGAATCGCGCCGCCGGACTGGACCATCGCGAGGATGAACGAGACGGCGTCGATGCCGACGAAAGCCCGGACAGCCGGAATCAGCACGTACGCCGGAACGATACCGAGAGTGACGGCGAGGATTAAGAGCTCGTAGTTCTCGTAGCTACTGCCGTCGATCTCGTTGGTGGCGACAATCCAGACGGTGCCCGCGATAGAGAGGAGCGCGGCGGCGGTCAGCTCCACGCTGGAGGCCGACCAGAGCACGTCCGAGAACGCGAAGTTCCCGAACACGTTTACTTGCATCCCGATGGTCCCGAGGGCGATAGCGCCCATGAACGGGACGAGAATCAACGCTACTACGTCGACGAGGTCGATCTGGTTTCTCGACATACTACAGATAATCCGACGAGAACCAGCACTTCAAGGGGATTTCAGCGAGGGATGGATGACGGGAACCGGGGTTGACCAGGGCGTACTCGAATCTGGCTACTCGGCTTCGAGCTCTGCAGCGTCTACTTCTCCGGCGAGGTAATCCTGTCCAGTCTCGGAGATTGAGTAGACACCATTCCCGAGATTCGTAGCTAATCCGTGCGGAACCAGCTGTTCACGGAGCCGTCGACCGATGTACTCGGCTCCGAATCGCATGCGGGAATCTTTCGCCATTCTGCTAGGTGGGTGTGGCCCTTCCTCTGAGAGGAATTCGAGAATCCGGTCATCAGCGATTGTCATCCAATCAGCGACCAGCCGCATACACCTCGATTCAGGTGGAAACCGGATATACACAGTGCTAAATGTGTATCTGGTTGTTCCAGTATAATTGTTAGCCCCTCACACCTAACAGTTATTAGTTCCGAGCAAACAATTGTTTGTTGAAGGCTCCACACGGACCCAAAGCTCACCGAGTGAGGGTCTGTCTGAAAATGCGGCCCCCGATGCAGGCACATCGGGCCCGCGTGGGGTCTCGTATCTTCGGTACGAAACCCATGTCCGACGATTACAGCACGAGGGTTAAACCCTCGCACGAGACAGCCGTATCGCCATATCCTGTCGACAGTTGGTCCCAGTCCTGTCGCACTTCGCGCGGTCTTCGCGACCGACGGGGGTGGGCAAATGACTGAGGACTTAGATCCGCTACCTCCCGAGCTGGGTGTCGACCTGTACATCGACAGCCGGAAAGACGACACTGCGCAGTGGACCCGAACATCACAGACTGCCCGTCTCCGGCCGTTCATCGAGTGGTGCGAGGAGAACGACGTGGGAACCCTGGCTGACCTCGACGGTCGAGATCTCTACGAGTACCGCGTGTGGCGACGGGAGGGGAACTACTCGGGAAGCAAGGTCGACCAGCTCGCTGGTACCACGCTCAAATCCTCGATGACCACGCTTCGTCGGTTCCTCAAGTTCGCGGCGACCATCGAGGCAGTTCCGGAGGAACTCTACGACAAGGTGCCCGTCCCGAGCATCGAAAAGGGTGGGGACGTGAGCGATTCGAGCATCGATCCCGAACGAGTCCCTCCGATTCTCGAATACCTCGAAACTTACGAGTACGCCAGCCGCACCCACGTCATACTGCTGTTGCTGTGGCACTGTGGAGCGCGGACTGGTGGCATTCGTGCACTTGACCTTCGGGACATCGACCTGGACGGCGATCAGCCGGGTGTCGAGTTCGTCCACAGACCGGAGACGGACACGCCACTCAAGAACCAGACTGGCGGGGAACGCTACAACCGAATCACCCCGCGTGTCGCTCGAATCGTTCAGGCCTACCTCGATGGACCACGCAAGGATAAGGAAGACGACTATGGCCGGAATCCGTTGATTACGACGCGAAAAGGACGGGTCAGCACGAGCTGTATCCGCAATACGCTCTACAAGGTAACTCGCCCGTGCTGGCTTGACAACGGGTGCCCGCACAATCGCGAGATCGACGAGTGCGAGGCTGTCGACCACACCTACGCCTCGAAGTGCCCTTCGACCCGGTCACCGCACGACGTGCGGAAGGCACGGGTGACGAAGTACCGCAACGACGGCGTCCCTCGTGAAGTGGTCTCCGACCGACTCGACGCTTCGGAGTTCATTCTCGACAAGCACTACGACCGCGCCTCGGAGCGCGAGAAAGCAAACCGCCGTTGGAAGCACCTCCGATGACTATGGAAAACGCAATCAGGCAAGGGATTTATCCGCGACAATCGCGTTCCTGCAGCGCCCATACATTTGGTATGAGATAACCACCAGACTGAGGGATGATTATCTGTCGAACGGGCCTGATTCTGTTTGGCGCGGCTGGCCTGTTCTACTACGTCGGCGTCTTCCTGCCACACGCCGAGCGGAACTGGTTCGCTGGTATTCGGACGCCGTGGACGCTCAGCAGCGACGAGGTTTGGGACCGGACCCACGCGCTTGGCGGTCGGCTGTTCAAACGCACCGCTGTTCTCACGCTTGTCGGTCTCTTCTTCGGGGACTATGCAATCTACTTCCTTCTCATTCCAGCGCTCCTGACAGCCGGGATTACTGCCGTGTAGGTCTCAGTGGGGGGCGTGCCGAAAGCGAGTATGTTCGCTCGTTCCCGTCGGGTGACTCCTCCTGTCTTCGGGAACGTTATCGGGGTTCGAACGACTCCGCGACACGGCGGCAGATGCTGCGGTAGGCGTCCGGGCAGGCGTCACCGGTGCCGCGCTCGGCGTAGACCTCGAACTCGTAGGTCGTATCGCCGTCGGTGGCGCTGAAGATCCAGATCTCCTGTGTGTCCGTGATGCGGTTGACTGCGGCGGTCCGCTCGCGGCCCTCGTAGGTGACGGTCGTGGCGGACCACGAGTCGGACTCGGTGTACGCTGCGCCGGAGTCGCGTCCGTCGTCCACGACCCGCTCGCGGACACTCAGGTACTGCTCGTACTGCCCGTCGTCGGATGGTGGGTAGCCAAAGCGGGTCAACGGGCCACCGAAATCGTCGGCGTCCGTGACGACGATCTCGCCGCCGAGTGGGTAGACGAACGTGTGGGCGAGCTCTCGGTCGCCCGGCTCGTACCGGCGGTCGGTGTCGCCGAACGCGGCGGCACAGCTGCCGGCAGGGCTGGTGTCTCCGCTCGAGTCGTCCGACTCGGTCGGGAGTCCGCTGGTCGTCGTTCCGGGAGTCGAGGTGTCGGCAGGGTCGGTGGTCCCGGTCGTGGCGTCGTCCGACGCTCCGTCGCTGTCGCCGAGGCAACCGGCGAGGCTCGCGGCAGCCAGGGTAGCGACGACCCGTCGTCGCGATACATTCGAACGAGTTGTCATGAGACCCGTCGACCATTCAACCCGATAACAGTATCGACTGGAGGCGACGAGTAGGGGCCGGCGCTGTCGCTCTCGGGTCGGCTTCGGTGGAGAAGTCGGTCACCCGGACGACACGCGACAGCGGGTCTACTGGATGTGCCCTTCGGCGCGGAGCTGGTCGGCGTCCTGGCTGGTGTAGCGCCATTCGATGTTGGCCTTCTCGTCCTGCCAGGACCACGGCTCGACGAGGACGACGTCGTCTACTTCGATCCAGTTCCGGTACTTCATCCGGCCGGGGATTCGGCCGAGTCGCGTCTCGCCGTCCTGACAGTGGACGCGCACGTGGTTCCCACCGAGGTGCTCGGTCACTGTCGCGAACAGCTCGTCGTCGTTGGGCATCCGCAGGTTTCGCCGCTCTTCGTTTTCACTCACACTCTCAATACGTCGGAGCGACGGTTAAATCCTCCGAGAGAGAGCCCACCACCCATGACCCGTCGACCGGCCGGCACTATCGAAATCGAGAACCGCGGGAGAACACGTATCTGAACGACGAAAATGGGCGTCTCTCTCATCGCTCTGGCGCTGCTCGATTTAAATCCCCGTCTCCGACGAGATACTTCGCGGGGTGGCCGAGTTCGTGCCGGTGTAGATCGCGATGCTGGGCGCGGCCGGAACAGTCGTCTACACGAACGAGCGTTGGCGGACGTTGGGCCTCGGGAACGGTCTCGTCGGTGCGGTGAACGGCCTCGACGAAGACTACCCCGACGTCTTGCGCGACGGGCCGGAGGACACGGGGACCGAGAAAGCTCACGACGGCATCCGGGCGATTCTCGACGGCGACGACTGCGGTCGCTCAGCGGTCGCCGGCAGCGGCCTCGACCAGTCGGTCGAACGCGCCGCTTGCGCCGTGGCAGTGGCAGTAGGTCCCGACGGTCCGGTACTCGGTCAGGCCGTCTTTTCCGTCGGTGATTCCCTCGCCGCGTACCAGCTCGAAGGCGAACCGTGCGTCGCTGTCCGGCGTCGCCGAGGAGTAGTGGAACTCGTGCCCACGGAGTCGGGCGTTCGCTGCCGCGGTCGGCCCGTCGGTCGTCGCCCGCAGTTCGACGTGGTCGAGTGCCTGGTAGCGCTCGTGCAGCCGGACGGCCGCCGGCAGGACATCGGCCATCCGGTACCGGTCGCCATCGACGGTCGTGAGCGACCGTGCTAGCGCCATCAGACCGCCACACTCTCCCAGAACGGGGATCCCGTCGGCGGCGCGCTCGGCGAGCGTCCCGAGAGCGGGCGCGTCGGAGAGCGCGGCGGCGTGGCGCTCCGGGTAGCCGCCGGGCAGGTAGACTGCGTCGCAGTCGGGGAGGTCGTCACCGGCGACCGGGGCGAAGGTGGTCACGTCCGCGAGCGTGCGAAGGTGCTCCATCGTCGCAGGGTAGACGAACCGGAAGGCGGCGTCGCGGGCGATGGCGACCGTCGGGCGCCGGTCGCTGCCGGCGCGGGACTGTTCGCCGTCGGCCGTCGCCGCCGGTCGCCGGGCGTCGCGGGCGAGGTCGAGGAGCCGGTCCGTCCGGACGTGGTCGGCGGCCTCGTCGAGCGCATCGTCGTCGACCGGGGCCTCGTCGCCCATGTGGAGTCCGAGGTGACGGTCGGGAATCTCGAGCCCCTCCCGTGGTGGGACCCGACCGAGGTACGTCAGGTCGTCGGGGAGCGCGTCGCGGATGCCGCGCTCGTGGCGGCCGCCGTGGGCTCGCTGTGCCAGGACGCCGACCACGTCCACGTCGATAGACAGCTCGTCGGCGTAGGTGCGGAACCCGAGCGCCGTGGCGGCGACGCTCTCCATCCCCGCGCTCGCGTCGACGACGAGAACGACCGGGAGGTCGAGGGCGGCCGCGACCGCCGCCGTGCTGGAGACGTCGCCGTCGTACATGCCCATGACGCCCTCGACGACGCAGATGTCGCCCTCGCCACGGTAGTAGTTCCGGCGGCAGCCGTCCTGGCCTTCGAGCCAGGTGTCGAGCGTGCGTGACGGCTTGCCGGCCACCTGGGCGTGGTGGCTCGGGTCGATGAAGTCCGCTCCGGCCTTCGCCGGCTGTACGTCGTGGCCCGCACGCTGGAGCGCGCGGATGGTCGCGAGCGTCGCGACGGTCTTGCCGACACCGGAGCTTGTCCCGGCGACGACGAGGCCCCTCACGGGACGGCCCTCATGACTGTGACCCCCTGGCGGTACCGGCGGCGAGCAGGTCGTCGACGAGTGCAACCATCGTCTCCCGGACCGTCGCCATCGGGAGGTCGTCGCGCGCGGCCATCGCGAGTGCCCCGCCCATCCCGACGCCCTCCTTCGCCTCGCCGGCGACGTAGGCGTTCGTCGCCGGGTGGTCCAGTGCCGTGAAACCGGGGTCGGTCGCACGGAGCATCAGGTCGAGGTCGTCGGCGAGGCCGTGGATTCCTGCGCTGTCGTCGTCGGCTACGAACGACGTGGTCTCGAGCGACAGCGGTCCGCCGACGCCGGCGTGCCGGGCGAGCGCTGCAGCGGCGGCGAGCTGGGTTCCCCCGGCGAGCCTGACCGTGGTGCCCGCCTCACTCGCACCGACCACGACCCCGGCGACGACCGCGAGTACGGGGTCCCCGACGCGTCGCACGGCTCGGACGGGTTCGCCGGCTGCACCACCGGGCGCGAGGTCGCTCGTCGCGAGCGCCGCGTCGACGACACGTCGCTTCCGCGGCAGCGGGTTCTCCGGCAGCGACGAGGAGACGGCCGGCCGCTCGCCCAGCGCGGTCAGCACGCCGAGCGCCGTGGTCGTGCCCCCGGGGATGGTCTCTGCGACCGCGATTTCGTCGTCGGGGAGCCCGGCGGCGAACGACCGCGCTCGCTCGAACAGCCGGTCCGCGTCCGGCACCGGGTCGACGTCCCTGATATCAGCGCCCGGCTCGTCCCCGATGTCCACGGTCGGTGCGGCGGTCGGTCGCGCCAGTCCGGCGTCGACGGCGGTCACGTCAAATCCGACGTGTTCGCGCACGGCGCGGGTGACGACCGCCGGCGTGGGACAGCCCGTCGGGCTGACGGGGACGACCGGCGACTGGACCGGCTCGCCGTAGTCCAGGATCTCCAGGTCAGCACTCGGTGTGTGAGGGAGGGCGTCCGCGTCGGCCCCGGCGGCGCTGATGCCGTCGATGGTCGCCGTCTGCGTCGACCCCGCGACGACGACGAGCCTCATGGCGACTTTACCCGCTGTGTCGGGTCGTCTTCGCCCCAGGCCCGGTCCCAGCTCGCTCGAAACATCACTACGTCGTATCTAGCACAACCTCACTTTAATTAGTCGGTCGATGGCGGTCGCTTCGCGGCTCACTGCCAGACCAGGGCGGAACGAAGCAGTCGACGGGACGGGGAACTCTTTACCAAAACTCGGAGTTTATAGCCTATGGTGACCGGGATCGAGGCGGGCTGGCTGTCGGTCGTTCCGGCGCTCGCCGTCGCATTCATCGTGTACCGGCTCCAGGGGAACGTCCCTTCGCTGAAGGACGGCGCCGACGCGACGCTCGTCTGGTTCAAGGGCATCCTGCTCGCGGCGGTCATCCTGATGTTCGCGAGGTCCATCCAGAACGCCGTCTCCCTGCTCGGCATCGGTGCGTTCATCACCGAGACGTTCGGCGACATCCCCGCGTTCATCGTCCCGGTCGCGGTGTTCGCGACGACCAGCTTCGTCAGCTTCTCCGACGGTTCGTCGTGGTCGACCTACGGCATCATGTTCCCCATCGCCATCCCGCTCGCCTTCGCCACGGGCGCGAACCTGCACCTCGTGCTCGGGGCCGTGTTCAGCGGCGGTATCTTCGGTGACCACACGTCGCCCATCAGCGACACGACGGTGCTGGCGTCCTCCACCTCGGGCAGCGACCACATGGTCCACGTCGGACACAGATTCCCTACGCGCTCATCAGCGCCGGGGTGGCCGCGTTGCTGTTCCTCACGCTCGGGCTCGTCCTGCCGGAGAGCTTCCGGGTCATCCCGTACTGAGCCGGTCGCAGCCCGGGTCGCTTCTCACTCGTCGCCGGGGTCGATTCCGAGCTCTCGATTCACGAGGTCGACGGCGTTCCGCACGGCACCGACAGAGGAGAGGTAGCCGCCGCCGACCGTCGCCTTCAGCGCCAGTGCCGCGCGCCCGGTGAACACCGTCGGTCCGACCTGGGCGACCGCGCCGTCGCCGACCGAGACGAGCCACCCCGGTGAATCGAAGTCGAACCGGTCGAGCCGCGGGTCGAAGTCGCCAGCCTCGCCGTCGCGCAGGTGGTCGACCATCCGGTCGATGTTCTCCGCAGCGACGCGGGCAGCGCGGATGGCAGACTGGGAGCTCGCCGGGGCCGCCTCGCCGTCGTCGTCGACCATCCGGGCGGCGTCGCCGACCACGAACGTCGTCCGGTCGAGCGAGAGCGTGCTCCGGACCACCGGTCGGTCGCCCGCCATCGCGTCCGGCCCGCGGATGCCGCCGGTCCAGATGAACTGGTCGTACTCGATGGTCGTGCCGTCCGTCAGGTGGACCGCATCCGCGGTCGCGCGCTCGACCGTCGCGCCCGTCCGCACGTCGACGCCGCGCTCGACGAGCTGGTCGTGGACCGCGCGCTGGAACCGCTCGGGGAAGTTCGGCGCGACGCTGTCGAACTGTTCGAGCAGCGTCACGGTCACGCCCTCCTCGGGCAGCGCGTCGAACTCGCCGAAGTCCTCGAACTCGGTGTCGAACTCGTCGTCGACGGCCTCGTCGGTCGCGGGCTCCGCGTCGGCCTCGTCGAGTGAGATACGGACCTCCTCCTGTTCGGCCGTCTCCGCCTGCGCCGCCGCCTCGCGGTCGTCCGCGGCGACCTGCGCCAGCTCCCCGGCGACCTGCACGCCGGACAGACCCGCGCCACCGACGACGACGTGACCATCCCGCTCGCGCACCGCGTCGAACTCCTCGCGAACGCGGGTGGCGTGTTCGAGGCGTTTCAGGGGCGTCGCGTGCTCCTCGACGCCCGGCAGGTCGTAGAACGCGGTCTCCGCGCCGAGGCAGACCGCGGCCACGTCGTAGGACAGGGTCGTTCCGTCGGCGAAGCGCACGAGGTGCTCCTCGCGGTCGACCCCGGTGACGCGACGCTCGCGCACCTCGGCACGGTCCACGAGGTCGGTCAGCGGGATGGTGATGACGTCGGCGAGGGAGGGCTTGCGGACGAGCCGATGGAGCTCGTGCTGGACGAGGTGGACCCCCGTATCGTCGACGAGGACCAGCTCCACGTCCTCCGGGAGCGTTCGCTCGAGCTTCTTCGTGAGTGTGACACCGGCGTATCCGGCACCGAGTACGGCGACTCGCATGGCTCATCCTTGGGTCTGGGACTCCTTAGCCAGCCGGGTCGGTGAACCATCCGCGTGCGACCGCCCGTCGAGACCGAAAGAGCGTAAAACGGGGACGGCGAACCGGTGGGTATGCTCCCCCGGTTCGTCGGTCGGCTCGGCCCCGCCGACGCGGTGACGACCGCCAACGCCGCACTCGGGTTCGTGGCCGTCGTCGTCGCCTTCAGCGACGTCGAACTCGCTGCGCGACTCGTGCTGCTCGGGGCCATCGCCGACGGACTGGACGGCGTCGTCGCACGCTACGCCGGCGGCTCGCAGGTCGGCCCGTACCTCGACTCGCTGGCGGACGTGGCGACGTTCTGTGTCGCGCCAGCGGTGCTCGTCTACGCGACGGTCGACGCCGCGTGGCCGGTCTCCTTCGACCCACTCACCGCGAGGACCGCCGCGACCGCGGTACTGCCCGCGCTGTTCGTCGCCATGGGCGTCGTCAGGCTCGGGATGTACACGGCCTACGACGCTGGCGACGAGTACACCGAGGGCGTGCCGACGACACTCGCCGCGACAATCATCGGCTCGACGGTGCTCTGTGGCGTCCACGACCCGACACTGCTGCTCGTCGGCACCGCCGCGTTCGTCTACCTGATGGTCTCGACCATCTGCTACCCGGACCTGCTCGCCCGCGACGCGCTGCTGATGGGCGTCGTCCACGCGCTGGCCGTGCTCATCCCGTACCAGTTCGGGCGAACGTTCCCGTGGGCGCTGCTCACCCTCGGGCTGGCCTATCTCGTCGCGGGTCCCCTGTTCTACTGGCGCGGCGGGTGGGTCGTCACGAAATTGTATGGAAACGCTTAGGGAGACGCTGGCCCGACACTCGCGCATGAACGTGACGGTAACGGGTGGTACCCTATGAGCGAGGACGAGGGCGACGCCGGCGACGAGAGCAGCGAGGAGGTCGCTGTCGCGGACGTCGAGGCCCTTCGCGAACGGCTCGACGCCATCAGCGAGGCCCTAGACGCCGCCGAGACCGAGCCCGAACTCGACGAGGTCGAGGCAGACATCGAGTCACTCGAGGAGGACCTCGAGGCCGCCGAACTCCCCGAGCCGGACGACGAGGACGAGGAGGACCCCGCCGAGGCACTCGACAGCGACCTCTCCGAGGCGCGTGACGACCTCGAAGAACAGCGCGGCCCCTACGGCGAGGACGTCGTCGCGAACGTCGAGGAGGCACAGTCCACGGTCGCCGACACACGATGGACGGAGGACGGCGAGCCGGACGTCCTCGACGCCGTGAACGACTTCCTCGGGACGGACCTGCTCGACGTCAGCGGGGACGCGGACAGCATCGAGGACGCCGAGACGTTCCTCGAGGACGCCGCCGCCACCGTCGAAGCCATGGGGCTCGACGCCGACGACGACGCGGAAGACATCGCGAGCCTGCTCGAGGCCAGCGAGGAGCTGCTCGCCGGCCTCGAGGACGCCGAGGAGTGGGACGACCTCTCCCAGAAGGAGATGCTCGACTACCACGGCTTCTACGACGTCGTCGACCACCGCAAGGACTTCCCGCCGGAGTGGAACGCCATCAAGACCTTCGAGCGCGACATGGACGCCGAGAAGATCCTCATCGGCCTCGAGATGTTCGAGTCCGACTTCATGGAGCGGCACTGCCTCGAGTCGCTCGAGAACTTCGGGCCCGAGGAGGCGCTCGACCCGATGATGCAGCGCGCCCAGCGCCGCGACAAGAGGGCCATCAGCATCCTCGGCAAGATCGGCAGCGACGAGCCCGTCGAGACGCTCGTCGAGTACGTCGACGCCGACTCCGACAAGGAACTCCAGAAGGTGACCTTCCGTGCGCTCGGGGAGATCGGCAGCGAGGAGGCGACCCAGGGCATCGCGAACAAGCTCGTCGCCGAGGACGCGATGACCCGCTCGCGGGCCGCCCGCTCCCTCGGCCTCATCGGCGACACCCGCGCCGTCGAACCGCTCGCGGACGTCCTCGAGAACGACGAGGACGACACCGTCCGCTCCAGCGCCGCGTGGGCGCTGAACCGCATCGGCACCGAGACCGCGCTCGACGCCGTCGCCGAGTACACCGACGACCACTCCTTCCTCGTCCAGGAAGAAGCGAAGAAGGCGGTCTGAACGCACCCTTCTTGTAGGAAGGCGGGGCCAGACCCCGCGTGTCCGGTTCGAGAACACTCGTTGCGGTCGTACTCCTCTGCCTGCTAGCGACTGCTGGTGCGGTCGCAGCCGGAGCGGACGCCGCCTCCGGTGACGTCGACGCACCGCCGAACGAGACCGGCAGCGACGCACCCCACCTCGTCGCGGTGCTCCCGAATCCCGTCGCAGCGGGTGACGCCGGGGAGTACGTCGTCGCGTCGTTCCCGGACGCGACCACTCTCGAAGGTTGGACCGTCGGCGACGACGACGAAACCGCGGGGCTCCCCAACGTCACCGTCTCGGGCCGGGTCGCGTTCACCGGGAAGCCAGCCGCTCTCCCCCCCGACGTGAACGAGTCCGTGGCGCGCGTCGTCGCGGTCGGGGAGTTCCCACGGCTCGCCAACGGTGGCGAACGGGTCGTACTCACACGGAACGGCTCACGGGTGGCCACGCTGGCCTACGAGGACGCGCCGGCGGCCGAACGCTGGACCGGCGACCGCTGGGTCCCCCGCGGGGCGACCGACTTCGAGCCAGCGCGCGGCGGCCCGGGACAGGTCCGTGCCTTCGTGATGCCCGACACGGCGGTCCCGCTGGACGCCATCGCCGCCGCGGACGACCGCGTCCTCCTCGCGGGCTACACCTTCACGTCCGACCGGGTGACCGACGCGCTGCTCGCCGCGGCCGAGCGTGGGGTAACGGTGCGGGTACTCGTCGACGACGCACCGGTCGGCGGGCTCTCGGCACGCGAGGTCGCGGCACTCGACCGGCTACGGGCCGGTGGCGTCTCCGTGCGGCTCCTCGGCGGCGAGACCGCCCGGTACGACTTCCACCACGCGAAGTACCTCGTCGCCGACGAACGGGCGCTCGTGCTCACCGAGAACTGGAAGCCGTCCGGAACCGGCGGACACGCGAACCGCGGCTGGGGCGTCGTCCTGAACGGCTCCGAGCCGGTCGGTGCCCTGAACCGGACGTTCAACGCCGACTGGACGGCACACGACGCCGCGCCCTGGCTCGACCGACGCGAGGCTGTCGACCCGGTGCGTTGCGAACCCGCGACGAGTTCGTACCCGAGCCGCATCGCGGCCAGTACGGTCCCGGTCGATTCGACGACCGTGCTCGTCGCGCCGGACAACGCCGAGGCGTCACTGGTCTCGCTGATCGCCGGCGCTGACTCCGCCGTCCGCATCGAGCAGATGAGCGTGGACGGTGTCGACACGCCGCTCGTGCAGGCTGCTCTCGCCGCGGCCCGGAACGGGACGCGGGTCCGGTTCCTGCTGAGCAGTGCGTGGTACGCCGAGGCGGAGAACGGGCGCGTCGTCGACCGACTGAACGCCATCGCGGAGCGGGAGGGGCTGGACGTGGAAGCCAGACTGGTCGACCCCGCCGGCCGATTCGAGAAGCTCCACGCGAAGGGGGTCGTCGTGGACGAGCGCCACGTCGTCCTCGGGAGCGTGAACTGGAACACGAACTCGCTCCGGGAGAACCGCGAAGTCGCGGTCGTCCTGACGGGCGACGAAGTCGGGCGATACTACGCCGACGCCTTCGACGCGGACTGGCGCGGCGGGAGCGACGGGGACGGCGTGCTCCGACCGCGGCTGCTCTGGGTAGCCGCTATCGCCGCCGCCGCGCTCGCGGTGCTGGTGTGCTGGCGACGGGTACAGTTCGAGTACGAGGGCGAGCTCCAGGGGTGAGCCGCGAGAAGGCGAGACGTTACTCCGTCAGCGGCGAGGTGCTGCTGAGGTCCTCGTCGAGGTCGGCCTCGGCCATCTTCTCGACGAGCGAGTCGATGACCTCCTCGCGCCGACCCTTCACGAACTTGATGGAGCCGACGACGAGGTGGCCGCCGCCGGAGACGCCGCCGCCGACGATCTCCTCGTCGAGCTCGGTCACCATCTGCGGGATGTCCAGCCGGACGCCGTCGGAGCGGAGGACGGCGAAGTCGGGGCCGTACCCGATGGTGATGACGGGGTCGCCCGTCTCCTCGACTTTCCGGTCGTGTATCTCGCCGGTAGTCTTGCCCGGCGCGGGGTAGGTGAACCGGTGCGCGTGGTTCTCGACGTCGATGGTGTAGAGGTGTGCGCCGTTGTCGAGCGGCTCGTGCTCGACGTGTGACATCGCGGCGTCGAGCTGGTCGTCGACGGCCTCCTCGGCGCGGGTCGAGAGCACGTCGACGAGCCGGCGGTGCCGGGACTCGTCGTCGACGCCGATGTTGAGCACGTCGTCGATGAGGTGGCGGCCCGAGTCGTAGCGGAGCCAGTGCGCGCCGTAGTCGAGCGCCTCGCTGATGTCCTGCAGGTCGTCCTCGTCGTAGCCCTCCGCGGCGGCGAGTTCGAGGTAGTCGTCCATGGCCTCGGCCTTCGATCGGTCCGAGAGTCCGGCGACGGCGGGGACGTGTCGCAGGTCGTCGGTGAGGTCCGGGTAGATCATCCGGGCGAGCTCGACGCACATCATGCCGGTCGTGATGCGGTAGTCCTCGTCGTAGAGGTAGGGGTTGACGTGGGCGTCGAGCAGCGGGTCGACCGCCTCCGGGTCGGGGTGGTGGTGGTCGAGTGCGAGGATGGGGATGTCGTAGTGCGCCAGCGTCTCGTAGGCGGGTACGTCCTCCTCGGTCGAGCCGTTGTCGAGCATCAGGACGAGCGGGAGCTTCTGGCCGTGCTTCGCGCGGTCCTCGAGCGCGAAGTTGAGGTCGCGCGTCGCGTCCTCCATCTCGTAGAACGGCGCCTTGCTAGGGAGGCGCTTGAACAGGTGTCGCGGCGCGTCCGGGTCCTGATGGACCTCGGCGATGAAGCCTTCGAGGGCGCGCTGGACCGGCACCGAGGCGCACATCCCGTCACCGTCGGCGTGGTGCCGGACGCGGATGGGGCGGCCCTCGATGACCGTCTTGCGGAGCATGCGGGCGACCTCGCGGATGTCGTCACGGAGCTTCTCGAAGGCGTCCCACTCGACGAGCGGCTCGACGTCGTGGGGTTCGGCCCACTCCTCGGTGGCGTCGTCGATGCGGTCGCGGACCTCGGACGCGTCGTCACCTTCGAGGCCAGTGAGGGACCCGACCTCGAGCTGGATGGCGTCCTCACGGGTCTCGACGACGCCGGTCACGCGGACCACGTCGTCGACGGCGATGTCCGGGTAGGCGCGGACGCCCGCGGCCTCGAAGGCGGCGGCGGGCACGACGCCGTGCTCGTCGCGGACCTGGAAGATGGTCGGGCCGCCCGTCTGCTTGATCTGTGTGACGATGCCCTCGACGTGGACCTGCTCGCCGAGGTTGGTGTCGAGCGCGGTCGTCGCGGTCGGCCGGTAGTCGTGGTCGACGACCTCGACGCGGTAGTCCGCGAGCTCGACGGGTTCGAAGGAGATGTCGCCGTCGTCGCGGACGTTGTCGACCTCGACGACGAGTTCGTCGTCGACGGCGTACGTGCCATCGAGGGTCGATTCGTGGACGAGACCCGAGACAGAGTCGGAGAGGTCGACGAAGATGCCGTACTCGACGATGCCGTTGACGGTGGCGAGGTAGGGCGTGTCGGATTCGATGTCTTCGACCGTGCAGTCGGGCGCGAGGTCGTAGACGATCGGCACGTCCCCGTCGCCAGCGTCGTCGCCGACGGAGTCGGTTGTCATGTTGGGCAAGAGTTCGAAACGACCGCGTATAACCCTTGTCAAGACGAACGCGCGCGCCGACGGCCGACCGCGGCTTTCGGAACGTTTAGCACCGGCGAGGCGTGAGTGGGGCACATGGGATTGTTCGACCGGCTCTTCCAGCGTCAGGGTGTCGTCGGTATCGCCCGCGACACCATCGACTTCGCGCTGGAGTCAGCAGAGGACACCCACCCCAACGAGTACATGGGGATGCTCCGCGGGACGCCCGCGAAGCACCTCGGGATGGACCAGCGGGGCTACGTCATCACCGACATCCTCGTCATCCCCGGGACCCGGTCGAACCCGGTGAGCGCGACGGTCGACTCGAACATGATTCCGAACGACATGCGCTCGCTCGGCAGCATCCACTCGCACCCGAACGGCGTTCTCCGGCCGAGCGACGAAGACCTCGCGACGTTCACCTCGGGCACCGTCCACGTCATCATGGGTGCCCCGTACGGCCGCAACGACTGGCGGGCGTTCGACCAGCAGGGCGAGTACCGGGACCTCCCGGTGCTCGACGTCGACCTCGAGGACCACGAGGAGTTCTTCGATTTTACACAGGCAGACATCGATGCGGAACTGCGACGAGACAAATGACTGCAAATCAGACGACCATCATCGCACAGGGCACGTTCGATATTCTCCATCCGGGACACCTCCACTACTTCTCGGAGGCCGCCTCGCTGGGCGACGAGCTTCACGTCATCATCGCACGGCGGGAGAACGTCACGCACAAGGAGAAACCCGTCCTCCCCGACCGCCAGCGACGGGACATGGTCGCGGCGCTCGAGATGGTCGACGAGGCGCATCTCGGGCACACCGAGGACATCTTCGTGCCCATCGAGCGCATCGACCCGGACTGCATCGTCCTCGGCCACGACCAGCACCACGACGAATCCGCCATCGCCGACGCGCTGGCGGGCCGGGGCATCGACTGTGAGGTGCGCCGGGCGAGCGCCCGGGAGCCGAAGTACGAGGGCGAGCTCCTCTCGACGGGCCGAATCGTCGACCGCATCCTCGAGCTGCGGGACGGCTGAACCGGGCGACGGGTTGCCGATACCATCATTAGGGTCGCCACCTTCTGCGAAGGCATGTCATCCGGACGGCCGGACTGCGGCCAGGACAGGTCGGTCTGCCTGCTCCGGAGCGGCTCGCTCGACGACGACCTGACTGGCCCGCTCCGGGACAGGGGTTTCACGGTCGAACCGCGCGAGCTCGCGCTCGGCTCGACCGCGGAGGCGGAAGCAGGACGATGTTTCACGCCTCCCGAGGACGCGCGACCGGACGCTATCGTGCTCGTCGCGAACGACCCCGCGGTGCTCGACGAGGCCGAGCTCGGCTCGTTCGAGCCCGTGGTCGTCGCGACGAGCGACAGCGCGGTCGAACGAGCGGTCCACACCGGCGCGTACCCCGTGTCGGGCGTCTGCCGCGTCACCGACGAGTCCGCGGCGGCCACGCTCGCGTGGGTCGTCGAGTCGGCGATCGATGTCCACGAGTACGAGGTCCGGACGGAACGGCTCCGGGTCGACACCACGCTCATCCGCGAGGTGAACACGGCAATCGTCCGGGCGACCTCCCAGACGGAGATCGAGCGGACCGTCTGTGAACGGCTGGTCGACACGCGATACACGCTCGCGTGGGTCGCCCCCGGCCGCGAGAACTCGGCCGGTGTTCGCGCTATCGCCGGTGTCGAGGCATCTGACACCGACACGCTGCCGCTGGCGACCGGTGGCGAGGGCCCACTGGCGACCGCACTGGCGACGCACGAGACCCAGGTCGCGCGGGATGTCCCGCTCGACGCTCGGTTCGCGCCCGACGGCGCCGCCGGCTCGTTCGACGTCGCGGTCGCACCACTCGTGTACGAGGACCGGTGTTTCGGCGCGCTCGTCGTTCACTCGCCCAGACGGGACGACGTCGACGAGCAGGCCCGGGACCTGCTCACCGACATCGCGGCGAACGCGGCTCACGCGATACAGGCGGCAGCCGACCGGGAGTCGGTCCGGCTGAACCGCAACCGGCTCGAGGCTATCACCGGCGCGATTCCGGACCTCGTCATCGTCTACGACGGGACGGGGCGCTACGAGGAGGTGCTGACGAACGAGCCGGTGCTTGGGCTTTCGGATCCCGCGGTGCTCCTCGGCCGGACGGCCCACGAGCTGCTGCCCCACGACACTGCCGACAAGGTCGTCCGGGCGGTCCAGGAGACCATCGAGACCGGGACGGGCCAGACAATCGAGTACTCGGTGCCGTTCGAGAACGAGACGTACGTCTGGGAGGCCCGGACGACGCTGCTCGACCGCGAGGGCGACGGCGGTGGGAGGGTCGTCTTCCTCGCCCGCGATGTCACCGAGCGCCGCGAGTACCAGGCGGCCCTCGAGGCGAAGAACGAACGTCTCGACGAGTTCGCGAGCTTCGTCAGCCACGACCTCCGGAACCCGCTGAACGTCGCACAGGGGACACTCGAGATGGTCGAGCCGGCCGACGACGACTCGGCGGCCAGCCTCGCCGAGGCCCGCGAGGCACTGGACCGGATGGCGGACCTCATCGAGGACGTGCTGGCGCTCGCTCGACAGGGTTCCGTCGTCGAGGACCCCGTGCCGACACGGCTCGAGCCTGTCGTCCACCGGGCCTGGGCCTCCATCGAAACCGGGGACGCGACGCTCGACGCCGGGGCGGACCTCGGGAGCGTGCTCGCCGACGGCGACCGGCTCCAGCAGCTGTTCGAGAACCTCTTTCGCAACTCGATGGAACACGGCTCCAGCGCCGACCACCCGGCGACCGTCCACGTCGCGCGAACTCGCGCCGGGTTCCGCGTCGTCGACGAGGGGCCCGGTATCCCGGACGAGAACCGCCAGGAGGTGTTCGAACACGGCTTCTCGACGAACGACTCGGGCACCGGCTTCGGGCTGGCGATCGTCGACCGCATCGCCTCCGCCCACGGCTGGACGGTGCGAGCGGTCGACCCACCGTCGCCCGACCGCGGGGCCTGCTTCGAGATCGCAGGCGTCGAGTTCGTCTGAGCCGTCGCTGTCGGTCGTCGGCAGCCGGAAGAAGGGGACCGATCCTCAGATGTAGCCGTGCTCGGCGAGGCGTTCGACGCCCTCGCGGAGCCGCTCCTCGCTGGCCGCGTAGGAGAGCCGCGCGTAGCCGGGTGTCCCGAACGCACTGCCCGGCACCGTGGCGACGTGAGCCTCGTCGATGGCGCCCTGGCACCAGGCGGCGTCGTCGTCGTCTACCGGGAGCATCATGTAGAACGCGCCCTCGGGAACGGCGACGTCGACGCCGTGGTCGGCGAACAGGTCGACGAGCATGTCGCGGCGGGCCTCGAATGCCTCGGTCATCTCCGCGACGGCCTCGTCGCAGTTCTCCAGCGCCTCGACGCCGGCGTGCTGGACGAAGTTCACCGCGGAGGAGACCGAGTGGCTGTGAATCTTCCCGGCCTGGGAGACGAGTTCTTCGGGCCCGGCGAAGTAGCCGAGCCGCCAGCCGGTCATCGAGTACGCCTTCGAGAAGCCGTTGAGCGTGATGGTGCGGTCGCCCATCCCGTCGAGCGTGCCCAGCGAGATAGCCTCCGCGCCGTACGTGATCTCCTTGTAGATCTCGTCAGAGATGACGAGGATATCGTGCTCGACGGCGAGGTCGCGCACGCCCTCCAACGCCTCGCGGGAGTACACCGCACCGTGGGGGTTGCCCGGCGAGTTGACGACGAGGAGCTCGGTGTCGTCCGACACCGCCGCCGCGAGGTCGTCGAGCGCGGGCTCGAGTGAGAAGTCGTGTTTCGCGGTGTCGACGCGGGTGAGCGAGCCGCCCGAGAGCTTCACCATCGCCTCGTAGGACACCCACGCCGGGTCGAGCAGGGCGACCTCGTCGCCGTCGTCGATGAGCGCGTTGATGATCTCGTACAGCCCCTGCTTCCCGCCGGGCGTGACGATGACCTGGTCCGGGTCGTAGTCGAGCCCGTCGTCGGCCAGCTTCGCGGCGATAGCCTCCTTCAGCTCGGGGATGCCGTTCGACGGCGCGTAGCCGGTGTGGCCGGCGTCCATCGCGTCCTTCGCGGCCTGCACGACGTTCTCCGGGGTAGGGAAGTCCGGTTCGCCGACGCTCAGGTCCACCACGTCGACGCCCTCGGCCTCCAGCTCGGAGGCGGCGTCGGAGATGGCCAGCGTCGCGGACGGTTCGACTCTCTCGACTCTCGCTGCGAAATCCATGCTCATAGTCGTTCTACCAGTTTGACAGCACCCTCGACGGCCTTCGCGGCGTTCTCGACGCGCTCCCTGGCCTCGGCACCGCTCATACCGGGGCCGGTGACGCCGAGCGTGACCGGGAGGTCGCGGTCCAGGCTCACGTCGGTGAGCTTCTGGGCGGTCGCGTGCCCGATGACCTGGTCGTGGTCCGTGTCGCCGGTGACGATGGCACCGAGCACCGCGACCGCGTCGACATCGTCCCGGCGCGCCAGCCGGTCTGCGGCCAGCGGGGCGTCGTACACCCCCGGGACGTGGACGGTCTCCGCGACCGTCGCGTCCGCCTCGGCCGCCGCGTCTCGCGCGACCGACTCCATCTCCTCGGTGACCGAGGCGTTGAACTCCGCGACCACCAGTCCGAGCGAGGTCATGCGAGAGTCGTCGGAATCGTCCGTCAAAGGTCTACCGTTATGGACAATGCGGAGCGGTAGCGAGGGGCTCGAAGCTGGTCGACTCCGCCAACCGGCGACGGCGAGCAGTCGAGGGCTCACGAGGCGGTGTTTCCACTCCTGCCGGAGACGAGTGACAGCTGGACAACTCGACACAGGAACGGAAAGCGTATGCCCGAGGGGTGGACAGTTCGACAGCAATGGCAGACGCGGCGGCAGCCTCGGCTGACGACGACGGCCCCGTAACCGGCGACGGTTCCGGCACGGAATCCGAGTCGGCCGACCGGTCCCTCCTCGGGGCGGTCCTCGCCTGCTCGCTTCTCGCGACCGCCCTCAGACTGCTCGACCTCGGCGCACGGACGGCCCACTGGGACGAGGGCCGTCACGGCTACGCTGTCCTCCGGTACGGCGCCACCGGTGTCTGGGAGTATCGGCCCATCCTCCACGGACCGCTGCTCGCGCACGCGAACAGACTGTTGTTTGACGTTCTGGGAGCAGGCGACGCCGTCGCCCGGCTCCTGCCGGCGCTCCTCGGTGGGATGCTCCCGCTGGCGGCGTGGCTGTTCCGGGAGCGACTCCGCCGGAGTGAGGTCCTGAGCCTCGCGGCCCTGCTCGCGGTGAACCCGGCACTGCTCTACTACTCGCGGTTCGCCCGGTCGGACCTGCTCGTGGCGACGTTCGCGTTCGTCACTGTCGGGCTCCTCGTCCGGCTCCTCGACACGCGGGACCCGGGCTACCTGTACGCCGCGAGCGTCTCGTTCGCGCTCGCCGTCGCTTCGAAGGAGAACGCGCTGGTGTACCTTGCCTGCTGGCTCGGGGCGGGCGCGCTGCTCGTCGACCATCGACTGTTCTGGAAGCGCTGGTCGCTGGTCGGCGACGGCGACCGGCGACTCGCCGCGCCGGACTGGTTCCGCGACCGCATCGACGAGGCGGTCCTCCTGTTCGCGGTGCTCAACCCGGTCGTGGTCGCACTGCTCCCCGGCGTCGGGCGGTTCGCCGTCATCGTGCTGCTGCTGGTCGCGCTGCGCTGTGCGCTCTGGGTCGTGCCCGACGAGGGGGAGGCGTTCCCGGCAATCGTTGGCGTCGGCGTCGCCGCGCTCTCGATACTGGTGCTCGTCGGCGACGGCGTCGTGGCGACGTACGCGGTGGCGTGGCTCGTCGCCGGGGCGTACGTGCTCGGCGTGCTCCTCCGGGGCTCCGCCGCGGGACGGACGCTCAGTCTGTGGCGCGGGCCGGTGCTCTTCTCCGGCGTCGTGTTCACGGTCGTCGTCGCCGCGCTGTACCTTCCTCGGGGGCAGAGCCTCGACGCGGTCGCTGGCGACCCGCTACTGCTGGCCGACCTCGTCGAACAGGCCCTGTTCGGGAGCTGGACCGCCGCCAGCGAGCTCTGGTTCGGCTCGGTGCAGGACCAGTCCCTGCTTCCATACACGACGTTCTTCCTGCGGACGCTGCTCGCCGGCGCGGCCGTGACAGTCGTGTTCGGCATCGCGGGGTTCCTGCTCGACCGCTACCGCGACGGCGGGTCGCGGGACCTCGTCGCCTTCTGTGGCTACTGGGGCCTCGCCAGCGTGCTCGTCTACCCCGTCGTCATGTACGGGATGGGGCCCTGGCACGCGGTCCACGTCGCGGTCCCACTCGCGATGCCCGCCGCCGTCGCCCTCTCGCTGGTCTACCGCTGGGGCCGCGACGCCGTCACTGACCGCCGCACCGTCCCGGCCGCGCTCGCGGTGCTCGTCCTCACCGGTGCCGCGGGCACGGCCGTCGGCGCTGCGGTCACGACATCGTATCACTCGCCGGCGTCGCCGGACAACGGCCTGGTCCAGTCCGGCCAGCCCGGCACGGACCTCGACCCGGCGCTCGCGCAGGTCTCGGCCGCCACCGCCGGCCACGGCGGCGGCCCGGACGTACTCTACTACGGTGCGTACTTCGCGATGGACGACGAGTCCGCCGCCGACAGGCTGCCCGTGACCGACGAGTACGGCTGGCGCAACGACAGCTACCGGCAGCTCGCCCGCAACGAGGCGTGGTACAACCGTCTCCCGCTGCCCTGGTACTTCGAACAGCAGGGTCTGGAGACGGCGAGCGCCCGGAACGCGACCGCGCTCCGCGCCGCGCTGACATCCCCGCCGCCCGTCATCGTGGCGCGGGCGGTCCACCGGGACACCGTCGCCCGCGAACTCGGCGGCGGCTACGAGCAGTACGACCTGCAGCTGACGGTGAACGGGACCGACACGGTCGTCTTCGTCAACGCGTCGACCGGCCGATAGAGCAAGCGTTAAGCGCGCTCCTTCGGAAGGCCCGTTCACATGCCCGCGAGCCTACCAGGCCCGACGGTCGGCGTGGTCGGCGGTGGCCAGCTCGGACGGATGCTCGGGGAGGCGGCGGCCCCCCTGGGTATCGAACTCGTGGTCCTCGACCCGACGCCGGACGCACCGGCGGCCCAGGTCGCGACGGACCAGCTCGTCGCCGACTTCGACGACGCCGACGCCATCCGCGACCTCGCCGAACGGTCAGATTTCCTCACCTTCGAGATCGAGCTCGCCGACCAGGAGCGCCTCGACGAGGTCAGCGAGGCGACCGGCGTCCCCTGCCACCCGGACCCGGCGACGCTGTCGCTCATCCACGACAAGCTCCACCAGAAAGCGGCGCTCGCCGACGCCGGTGTCCCGGTGCCGCCGTTCCGCCAGGTCGACGACGCCGACGACCTCCGCGCGGCACTGGACGAGCTCGGGACACCGGCGATGCTGAAGGCTCGGACGGGCGGCTACGACGGCCGGGGGAACGTCCCCGTCGAGTCCGTCGACGACGCCGAGGCGGCGATGGACGCCGTCGGCGGACCCGCGATGGTCGAGGCGTTCGTCGACTACGAGCGCGAGATATCGGTGGTCGCCGCACAGGGCGACGGCGAGGTGGCCACCTTCCCGGTCGGCGAGAACATCCACGAGGCGGAGATACTGCGTGAGATGGTCGTCCCGTCACGCTCGCCGGAGTCGGTACTCGAAGAGGCCGAGCAGGTGGGACGGGACGTGCTCGACCTCCTCGACGGGCGCGGCGTCTACGCCATCGAACTGTTCGAGACGACCGACGGGCGCATCCTCGTCAACGAGATCGCTCCCCGACCGCACAACTCCGGGCACTGGTCCATCGAAGGCGCGCACACCTCACAGTTCGAGCAGCACCTCCGCGCGGTCGTGGGCTGGCCGCTCGGTGCGACCGCCCTCCGTGGGCCGACCGTAACGAAGAACATCCTCGCCGACGGCGACGAGTCGCGTCCGGCGCAGATCGACACCGTCTCGGACGTGCTCGCGACGCCCGGCGCGAACCTGCACTGGTACGGCAAGCACGAGGCCCGGCCGCTCCGGAAGATGGGCCACGTCACACAGGTCGCAACGGACGACGAATCACGGGCGGAACTGCTCGCCAGCACCCGCTCGCTCGTGGACGGCCTCACCTTCGAGTAGCAACCCATGACAGACGAACTCGACGACCTCATCGACGACCTGCACGCGGAAGCACAGCGCGACCGACCCGACGAGGACACCCCTGACGTTGGCATCGTCATGGGATCGGACTCCGACCTCGACGTGATGATGGGCTCGGAGAGCGGCCGTGGCGGCGCCTACGACGCCCTGGTTGACGAGCTCGGCTTCGCCGAGGTGACCGACTACGACGACCCGCCGGCGACGCGGTTCACGTTCGAAACGTACGTCGTCTCCGCACACCGTACGCCCGAGCTGATGTACGCCTACGCCGAGACCGCCGAGGACCGCGGCATCGACGTCATTATCGCCGGCGCGGGTGGGAAGTCGGCCGACCTGCCGAACATGACCGCATCCATCGCGTACCCGGTACCGGTCGTCGGGGTCCCGGTACAGGAGAAGAGCGTCGACTCGGTCATCGGGATGCCACAGGGTGCGCCGCTGACCGCCGTCGACGCCGGGAAGTCGTTCAACGCCGCGCTGTCGGCGGCACAGATACTGGCCCGCGAGCACGACGAGCTCCGAGAGCGGCTCGTGGCCTACCACGAGGGTCTGAAGGGCGACGTGGCGGCGGTCTCCCGCGACCTCCACGAACTCGGGACGCCCGCGTTCAAGGACCGGCGGGACTGACGAGGCCACTGCTGGCCCTCGATTATTCTCGGATTACCCCGTCGGTAGCAGCCTGGCAACCAGGGTTCAGTTAAAAATACCCGCACCCACTCGGCCGTGAACGTTTCCGGGACTGGAACCGGGGCAAACCACGGGAAATCGCAAGAATCAACCCTTATATGGGTGCGCTTCAAAGCCCCGGATGTTACGGAGAATACGGCATGAATCCATGGATAGCCATTGGGGCGCTCGCACTCGTCGGCGTGCTGATTCCGCTCAGCATGATGTCGGTCTCGGCACTGCTCAGACCGAGCGTTCCTGAAGACAGCAAGCGCGCCACCTACGAGAGTGGTGAGATCCCGACTGGTGGGACTCGCATCCGCTTCAACATCCAGTACTACATGGTCGCACTGCTGTTCACCATCTTCGACATCGAGACCGTCCTGATCTTCCCGTGGACGGTCATCTACGGCTCTGCACTCGAAGGTGGGGTAGCACTCGGCCCCATACTGGTCCCGATGCTGGTGTTCGTCACCGTGCTCGTCGCGGGTCTGGGATGGGCCTGGCACAACGGCGCGGTGAAGTGGGCCAAGAGCGCGCGTTCGGAATCGCAGGTACAGGCAAAACGATGAGTAGCGACAACCCTATCGACGGCGGGAGTACAGACATGCTGACAGACACACGCGACGCCCGGATGGGCGAGGGGCTGGACGACCGCTTCAACTCGCGACTCCGTGAGGCGCTCGGCTCCTCTCCGTTCATTCTCACCAAGTTCGACAAGTTCATGAACTGGGTGCGGGGGTCGTCGATGTTCATGCTGCAGTTCGGTATCGCATGCTGCAGCATCGAGATGATCCACACGTATGCGATCAAGCACGATCTGGACCGCTTCCACGCGGGTGTCCCCCGGGCATCGCCGCGACAGGCGGACGTCATCATCGTGCCGGGGACCATCGTCTCCAAGTTCGCCCCGCGGATGAAGCGCGTCTACGACCAGATGCCCGAGCCGAAGTTCGTCGTCGGCATGGGCTCGTGTACCATCTCCGGTGGGCCGTTCCAGGAGGGGTACAACGTCATCAAGGGTGCCGAGGAGGTCATCCCGGTGGACATCCACGTCCCCGGCTGCCCGCCGCGCCCCGAGGCGCTGGTCTACGGCGTCGCGAAACTCCAGGAGCGCATCGCCAACGGCGAGTCCTCGCCCGTGGTCGTCAAGCCGTACGAACTCGAGCAGTTCGGCGACATGGAACGCGACGAGGTCGTCGACAAACTCGCCGACCAGATCGACGAGGAAACCCTCGCAATGCGGTACAACTGGGCTGATTCGCCATGAGCGTCGAGGAGACCGAGGAGACACCGGAGATCGAAGCCGGCGTCACCGTCGAGGACGAGGTGCTCGACACGCTCGGCGATACCGTCCAGACTACCGAGGAACACCTCAACGCGGACGCCTCCGTGGTCGTCCGGCCGGACCAGGTGCAGGACACGCTGTCCGCACTGCGGGACGACATGGGTTACGACCACCTCTCGTGTGTCACCGCCCAGGAGTACGAGGACCGGTACGAGTCCATCTACCACATGAAGCAGTACGACGACCCGACCCAGGAGGTCAGCGTCGTCGTCCCGGCCTCGAAGGACGAGCCGATCAGCCAGTCCGCGGAGCCGGTGTTCCGGACCGCCGACTGGCACGAGCGCGAGGCGTACGACCTCGTCGGCATCAACTACGAGGACCACCCGGACCCGCGGCGTATCCTGCTCCCCGAGACGTGGCAAGGCCACCCGCTCGGCCAGGACTACGACCAGGACAGCCCACAGATCGTCACGCTGAGCGAGTGGGACAACCCGCTCCGTGACGACCACGTGGACGACGAGGCGGACACGATGTTCCTCAACATCGGCCCGCACCACCCGGCGACCCACGGCGTGTTGCACGTCAAGACGGTGCTCGACGGCGAGACCGTCGCGGACGTGGACCCGGACATCGGCTACCTCCACCGGTGCGAGGAGCAGATGTGTCAGAACGGCACTTACCGCCACCAGATTATGCCGTACCCCGACCGCTGGGACTACGTCTCGGCGGGCATCCTCAACGAGTGGGCGTACGCCCGCGCGGCCGAGGACCTCGCGGACATCGAGGTGCCGGAGTACGCACAGGTCATCCGGACGATGTCCGCCGAGCTGTGCCGCATCGCCGCACACATGCTCGCGCTCGGGACGTTCGCGCTTGACGTCTTCGGCGACTTCACCGCGACGTTCCAGTACGCGTTCCGCGACCGCGAAGTCATCCAGAACATTCTGGAGGACCTCACCGGCCAGCGGATGATGTTCAACTACTTCCGCCTCGGCGGGGTCGCCTGGGACCTGCCCGAGCCCCGCGAGGAGTTCTTCGAGAAGACGCGGGACTTCCTCGAGGAGCTGCCCGCGAAGCTGGAGGAGTACCACGACCTCATCACGGGCAACGAGATCTTCCAGCTCCGCTGTGTCGACACGGGCATCCTCGAGCCTGAGGTCGCCAAGAGCTACGGCGCGACCGGGCCGGTCGCCCGTGCCTCCGGCATCGACTACGACCTGCGGCGCGACGACCCATACGGCTACTACGACGAGCTCGACTGGGACGTCGTCACCGAGGACGGCTGCGACAACTTCTCGCGCGTCATCGTGCGCATGCAGGAGGTCGAGGAGTCCGCGAAGATCATCGAGCAGTGTGTCGACCTGCTCGAGGAGTGGCCGGAGGACGACCGGACCATCCAGTCCAACGTCCCCCGCACGCTCAAGCCCGATGCGGACGCGGAGACCTACCGCGCGGTCGAAGCCGCGAAGGGCGAACTCGGCATCTACATCCGCTCGGACGGCACGGACAAGCCCGGACGATTCAAGATCCGGAGCCCGTGCTTCTCGAACCTGCAGACGCTGGGCGAGATGTCCGAGGGTGAGTATATCCCCGACCTCATCGCCTCGCTCGGTAGCCTCGACATCGTGCTCGGAGAGGTGGACCGCTGATGGCGACGGAGCAGCTGCTTCCGGAGACCATCCGGACGGCGGTCGGCCTTCCCGACACGGTGCTCGGGCAGGGCATCGCGGCGTTCGTGGGCGCGTTCCTCGTCGGGAGCGTGATGCTGGCGTACACGGGCGTCGCGGGTCCGTGGGCGAAGCGGAAGATCACCGCCGCGTTCACCGACCGTATCGCGGCCAACCGCATCGGGCCGTTCGGCCTGGGGACCATCCCGGCCGACGCGCTCCGGCTGCTCTCGAAGGAGCTCATCATCCCCGAGGATGTCGACAGACCAGCGTACGACCTCGGACCGCTCATCGTCGCGGGCTCGGCGCTGCTCGGCTTCGCGGTCATCCCGATGGGCGGGCTTGGCCCGCTGAACATCCAGCTCGCCGACCCCGAGTCGGGGCTGGTGTACGTCTTCGCGGTGGCCTCGATCGCGACGCTCGGCCTGACGATGGCCGGCTACGCGTCGTCGAACAAGTACTCGATGCTCGGTGCGCTGCGCGCCATCGCACAGAACGTCGCGTACGAGATCCCGCTCGTCCTCACGGGCGCGTCTGTCGTGCTGTTCACGCAGTCGCTCCAGATGAGCGAGATCGTCGCCGTCCAGCAGGAGACCCTGGTGACCATCGCGGGGGTCTCGATTCCCTCGTGGTTCGCGTTCGTGAACCCGTTCGCGTTCGCGCTGTTCATGATCGCGAACCTCGCCGAGGTCGGCCGTAACCCGTTCGACATCCCGGAGGCACCGACCGAGATCGTCGCAGGCTACCAGACCGAGTACTCCTCGGTCTACTTCGTCCTCATCTACCTGGGCGAGTTCCTGCACATTTTCCTCGGGGGCGCCATCATCGCGACGCTGTTCCTGGGCGGTGCTGCCGGCCCGGGTCCGGAGTCCATCGGCTTCCTCTGGTTCACGGCGAAGATCTGGGGTGTGTTCCTCTTTACCCAGTGGGCACGCTCTGCGGTCCCGCGCGTTCGCATCGACCAGCTCATCGAGATCGGCTGGAAGGGGATGCTCGTGCTCTCCTTCGCGAACCTGCTGCTGACCGCACTTCTTGTCGGGGTGATTGCATGATCGGCATACTCAAATCCATGGCGACCACGATGAAACACGCACTGGACGGTGAGACGTTCACCGTCAAGTACCCGGAGACACCGCCCGAGGTCTCGCCGCGGTTCCGCGGCGTCCACAAGTTCAGCCAGGAGCGGTGTATCTGGTGCCGCCAGTGCGAGAACGTGTGTCCGAACGACACCATCCACATCGTAACCGACGCACAGCGCAACGGCGAGCAGTACAACCTTCACATCGGGCAATGCATCTACTGCCGGCTCTGTGAGGAGGTCTGCCCGGTGGACGCCATCCTGCTGACCCAGAACTTCGAGTTCACCGGCGACACGAAGGACGACCTCGTCTACAACAAAGAACAGCTCAAGAGCGTTCCCTGGTACAAGGACATCGACCCCCTCGAGTCCCGCGAACCGGACCGCGGCGCGTGGATCGGCGAGGGCGACGGCGAGGTCGATTACCAGTAGACGGTACGGCCGTCTCGAAATCTTCAACATACAGCGACAGGAGAACCCAAACAATGGCACTCGCAGAACTCGTCGCCTTCGCGCTCTTCGCCATCGTCACGGTGGCAAGTAGCGTCGGCGTCGTCCTGGTGGAAGACGTGTGGCACTCCGCACTCTTCCTGGGCGTCGCGCTACTCAGCGTCGCGGTACACTACGTGATGCAACAGGCAGAGTTCCTCGCCGCGATGCAGATTCTGGTCTACGTCGGCGGGGTACTCATCCTGATCACGTTCGCCGTGATGCTCATGCGTGAAGACGACACGACAGAGGTGGTAGAGGCATGACAACACGCCCGGAACTACGGCTCGGCGGCCATCTGGCCCCGGGAATCATCGCGGTCGCCCTGTTCGTCATCATGGCGGTCGTGTTCGTCGGCGCACCGCTCGGTGACCCCGTCGGTTTCGACGACGCGACGGCGATCCAGAACGAGACGTTGCAGTCCGAGTCGCCGACCGGCGACTACGGCAGCGTCTCCGCGAACGGACAGACGTACGCGGTCGCGTACAACGGCAGCGAGGAGACGGCCAACGTCTCTGTCGCGAACGACCCCGGTGTCGGGGTGGACTTCAGAGAGGTCGATACGACCGGTGACGGCCAGAGCGACACCGTCTACGCGATCTCCCGGACGAGCATCACCGAGAACATCGGCTACCTGATGTTCGCGGTCGACAGCGACCAGCGCTCGGCACCCGGCGAAACGTTCCTCGTCGCGTTCGAGATCATCGACATGGTGCTCGTCGGGGCACTGGTCGGCGCGGTCGTCCTCGCCCGCCGCGACGAAGGCGGCGAGGTCGTCGCCGCACTCGGCCTGCGCGACTCGGACGAGTCGCCCGGCACCAGCGCCGGGCAGGTCGCTGCAGACGGCGGCACGGAAGACGGAGGTGACAACTGAATGGCAGTGGATACGAGCTACTATCTCATCCTCTCGG
Organism: Haloarchaeobius sp. FL176; assembly: GCF_024609245.1. GTDB lineage: Archaea > Halobacteriota > Halobacteria > Halobacteriales > Natrialbaceae > Haloarchaeobius. The sequence goes on along the minus strand of NZ_JANJYH010000007.1, from coordinate 91,800 downwards.
CGGCGGTGTTCTGTACCGGCCTGTTCGGTATCCTGACCCGGCGGAACGCGCTTCTGTTCCTGATGTCGGTCGAGCTGATGCTCAACGCGGCGAACATCAACCTCGTCGCGTTCAGCCAGTACTACGGCAACCTCACCGGGCAGGTGTTCGCCCTGTTCACGATGGCGCTCGCCGCCGCGGAGGTCGCCGTCGGTATCGGTATCATCCTCGTCCTGTATCGCAACTTCGAAGACGTCGACGTGGCTGAGGCCGCAACAATGAGGTGGTAACGATGGCAGGAGAACTCGCATTCGACATCGCGCCCGCTATCGTGGCGCTCCCGTTCGCGTCGTTCCTCGCCGTCCTCGCGCTCGGCAACTACATGCCGAAGAAGGGGGCGTCGGCGGGCATCGCCGCGACGGCCGGCTCGCTCGTGCTCTCGCTGTTCGCGCTCGTTACGGTCGCGGGTGGAAGCACGTACCAGCAGGACCTGTTCACGTGGTCCGGGGCCGAGGAGGTGCCGCTGCACTTCGGTATCTTCATCGACCCGCTGTCGGCGATGATGCTCGTCATCGTCTCGCTCATCGCGCTACTCGTCCACGTGTTCAGCCTCGGCTACATGAACGACGAGGGCGAGACGGGACTCCCGCGGTACTACTCCGAACTCGGGCTGTTCACGTTCTCGATGCTCGCGTTCGTCATGGCGGACAACCTGCTGATGGCGTTCATGTTCTTCGAGCTGGTCGGGCTCTGCTCGTACCTGCTCATCGGCTTCTGGTTCCGTGAGGACGGCCCGGCATCCGCGGCGAAGAAGGCGTTCCTGGTCACCCGCTTCGGTGACTACTTCTTCCTCATCGGGACCGTCGGCATCGTCGCGACGTTCGGCACCTCCCGCTTCGTCAGCACGGAGAGCCACACCGCGTTCCCGGTGCTGGCCGAGGAGGCTCTCGCCGAAGGCGGCCACGGTGTGACGACGTTCCTCGGGTTCGGTCCCGAGGCGTGGTTCAGCATCATCGGTCTGCTCGTCCTCGGTGGCGTCATCGGCAAGTCCGCGCAGTTCCCGCTGCACACGTGGCTGCCGGACGCGATGGAGGGTCCGACGCCCGTCTCCGCGCTCATCCACGCTGCGACGATGGTCGCGGCCGGCGTCTACCTCGTCGCCCGGATGTACGGCTTCTACGCGCTGCTGCCCACCGTGCTCGCCATTATCGCGCTCACGGGCGGGTTCACGGCACTGTTCGCAGCGACGATGGGTGTCGTCAAGCGGGAGATCAAGCAGGTGCTCGCGTACTCCACCATCTCCCAGTACGGGTATATGATGCTCGCGCTGGGTGGCGGTGGATACGTCGCGGCGACCTTCCACCTGATGACCCACGCGTTCTTCAAGGCGCTGCTGTTCCTCGGTGCGGGGTCGGTCATCATCGCGATGCACCACAACGAGGACATGTGGGACATGGGCGGCCTGAAGAACAAGATGCCCGTGACCTACTACACGTTCCTCGCCGGCTCGCTCGCGCTCGCGGGCATCGTCCCGTTCGCGGGCTTCTGGTCGAAGGACGAGGTCCTCTACGAGGTGCTCGTCCACGGTCTCGGCAGTGCCGGGACGACCGGCACCATACTCCTCGTCGCGTACGCGATGGGGCTCGTCGCCGTGCTGTTCACGGGGTTCTACACCTTCCGGATGGTGTTCCTCACCTTCCACGGTGAGCCTCGTACCGAGACGGCACGGGACCCCGAACCGGTCCGGTGGAACGTCAAGCTGCCCCTCGTCGTGCTGGGGGCGCTTGCGACCGTCGCCGGCGTCGTCAACATGGTTCCCGTCGAGAAGGTGCTGGGGATCAAGGGCATCGACTACCTCCACCAGTTCCTCGACCCCGAGACGGAGCTGGTGAGTAACCTGACCGCACACCACTACGAGGAGGTGCTCCACGACGTTTCGGGCTACACTGCCGACGCGACGGCGTTCGGTAGCGAGTCCACGACCGTGCTGATCTCGGCCGGGCTCTCGCTTGGGCTGGCCCTCGTCGGTGTCGGCCTCGCGTACGCCCTCTACGGGCGTTCCCCGACTCCGGAGGAGCACACCGACAAGCTTGGCGGTCTCAAGACGCTCTGGTACAACAACTACTACCAGGACGAGTACCAGGTCTGGCTGGCCTCGGGGCTGACGCTGCCCCTCGCGAAGCTGGCCGACCGGTTCGACCAGGGCATCATCGACGGTGCCGTCAACGGCGTCGGCCGCACGAGCCTCACCGGTGGCTCGTACGTCAAGCGGATACAGACCGGTATCGTCACTAACTACGCCGCGCTGCTCGCGCTGGGCCTCGTCGCCCTGCTTCTCATCGTCGGCGTCACAGGAGGGTGGTTCGCATGATGGATGGAACGATAGAAGCGCTCATCGCAGTCACACTGGTCGGATCGCTCGTCGTCATGGCTGGCTCCGACCGCTACGCGGCGAAGCTGGCGACGGCCTGGAGCCTGATCCCCCTCGTCGGGAGTCTGGGTATGTGGGCCACGTACGACGCAACAGGGAACGCGCTGCTCGGCGGTGACACCGCGTTCACGAGCCGGGAGACCTGGCTCGGACTCGGCCCGCTGCCGGACATCGAGTGGTTCGTCGGGATCGACGGCATCAGCATGCCGCTCGTCGTCCTGACGACCGTGCTCGTCACGCTCGCACTCGTGAGCGCGTGGACGCCCATCGACGAGCGTCAGTCCCAGTTCTACGGCCTCGTGCTGTTCCTCGAGGCCGGACTGCTCGGCGTCTTCACGGCGCTGGACTTCTTCGTCTGGTTCGTCTTCTGGGAGGCCGTCCTCGTCCCGATGTACTTCCTCATCGGTGTCTGGGGTGGGCCCCGCCGGAAGTACGCGGCCATCAAGATGTTCGTCTACACGAACATCGCCTCGCTGGTGATGTTCGTCGGCTACACCGCGCTCGTCTTCGGGCTCGGTGACGCCGTCTCGACGTTCGCGATGCCCGAGACAGCGGAGGCGCTCGTCGTCGAGAACGTCCAGCCCGACGCGCTGGCGTTCGTCGACGCGGAGACGTTGAAGGTCGCCGCGTTCACGGCCCTGTTCGCTGGCTTCGCGGTGAAGGTCCCGATCGTCCCGGTCCACACCTGGCTGCCGGACGCTCACGTCGAGGCACCGACCCCGGTGTCGGTGCTGCTGGCGGGTGTCCTGCTGAAGATGGGGACCTACGCGCTGTTGCGGTTCAACTTCACGATGCTGCCGGACGTGGCCCGGGCGAACATGCCCATCATCGCCGCGTTCGCCGTCATCTCCATCATCTACGGCGCGATGCTCGCGCTGGCACAGACGGACCTCAAGCGCATCGTCGCGTACTCGTCCGTCTCGTCGATGGGGTACGTCATCCTCGGACTCGCCGCCTACACGCTGTACGGCGTCGGCGGCGCGGCGTTCCAGATGGTCTCCCACGGCCTCATCTCGGGGCTGATGTTCATGGCGGTCGGCGTCATCTACAACACGACCCACACGCGCATGGTGACGGATATGTCCGGTATGGCCTCGAAGATGCCGTACACGGTCGGTATCCTCATCGCTGGCGCGTTCGGCTACATGGGCCTCCCGCTCATGTCCGGGTTCGCCGCCGAGTTCTACGTGTTCCTCGGCGCGTTCCAGGCCGGCGCGTTCGACGTGGCGAACTACAACCTCATGCCGGCCTTCACCGCGGTGGCGATGTTCGGTATCGTCATCGTCGCTGGCTACCTGCTGCTTGCGATGCAGCGCACGCTGTTCGGCGAGTTCAGCCTCGAGACCGACTACGAGGTCGGTCGCGCACCGCTGCACGACATCGCACCGCTCGCGGTGCTGCTCGTGCTGATCATCGCGCTCGGTTCGCAGCCGGACATCTTCTTCGAGATGATCCGTGAGGCGAGTGGACCGGTCGCGGACCTCGTCGGAGGTGGTGCCTGATGGCGGACACGACGTGGCTCACCCTGGCACCGGCGTTCCTGCTGGGCCTGACGGGCCTGCTCGTGCTGTACGTCGACAGCATCGGTCGTTCGACGAAGGGCCCCATCGCTGTGCTGTCGCTGCTCGGTTCGCTCGCCGTGGCCGGCGTCGCTATCGCCCTGCCCGACGCGCTCGGGCTGGGTCCCGCCGGCTGGTCGTTCGTCAGCTTCACGCTGCTCGGCATGTTCGCGCTCGCGCTGTTCGTCCAGCCGGGTTCCCAGAACCGTCGGCTCATCGCGGGCCTCTCGACGGCGGGTGCGGTCGGCGCACTCGGCGTCGCTGCCGCGTTCCTGTTCACCTTCGATGGTGAGCCGGTCAACCCGTTCGGCGACGCGCTCGTCGTCGACGGGATGAGCCTGCTCTTCGCGGTCATCGTCGCCAGCGTCACGGCGATGGTGACCGTCGCGAGCTACAACTACATCGCCGAGCACAGCTACCAGGCGGAGTACTACGCGCTGGTGCTGCTCGCGGGGACCGGCATGACGCTGATGGCGTCGGCGAACTCGCTCGTGACGGTGTTCGTCGCGCTCGAACTCGCGTCGCTGCCGTCGTACGCGCTCGTCGCGTTCCTGAAGGAGAACAAGGGCAGCGTCGAGGCGGGGCTGAAGTACTTCCTCGTCGGCGCGCTGTCCAGCGCCGTGTTCGCCTACGGTGTCAGCCTGGTGTACGGCGCGACCGGCTCGCTCCAGCTGACGGCGGTGCAGAACGCCATCACCGGCGAGTTCACGGGCATGCTCGGGATGGGTGTCGTGATGGTCGTCGGCGGTATCGCGTTCAAGACCGCCTCCGTCCCGTTCCACTTCTGGGCGCCGGAGGCGTACGAGGGCGCACCCGCACCCATCAGCGCGTTCCTCTCGTCGGCGTCGAAGGCAGCCGGCTTCGTCATCGCCTTCCGCGTGTTCACCGAGGCGTTCCTGCAGGTCTCCGAGTCCGCAGGTGAGTTTCTCGTCCTCGGTGCTGACTGGGTGCTGGTCTTCCAGATCCTCGCGGTCGTCACGATGACGCTCGGCAACCTCGCCGCGGTCACCCAGGACAAGGTCAAGCGGATGCTCGCGTACTCCTCCGTGGGGCACGCGGGCTACGTCCTGATGTCGCTGGCGGCGCTCTCCGGTGGCGGCGCGACCGCCACCGCGAAGATCGAGGCCGGCCAGTTCGTCCTCGCCGGCGGGATGATGCACCTGTTCGTCTACGGGTTCATGAACACCGGGGCGTTCCTGTTCATCGCGCTGGCTGAGTACTGGGACGTCGGCCGTACCTTCGAGGACTTCACCGGCCTCGGCCGGCAGGCACCCGTCGCCTCCGTGGCGATGACGGTGTTCATGTTCTCGCTGGCCGGGCTGCCGCCGTTCGGTGGCTTCCTGAGCAAGTACCTGCTGTTCGGCGCGACCGTCAACAGCGGGTTCGTCTGGCTCGCCGCCGTCGCCATCGTCAACAGCGCCGTGAGCCTCTACTACTACTCGAAGCTCGTCAAGGCGCTGTGGTTCGACGAGCGGCCCGACGACAAGAAGCCGCTCGAGATATCGAGCCGTCCGGTCGGCCTCTACGCCGCCGTCATCTTCGCCGCGGTCGTCACGACCGCGATGTACGGCGTGTTCGGTCCGGTGTCCGACGCGGCCATCGAGGCCGCTGCGGCCCTGCTGTAGGCCGACCGCCCGTTCTCTTTCGTGTCGATACGTTTTAGCCCGCGGAGTGGAACCACCGGAGTATGGTAACCCGGCTCTTCCTCGGCTGTGGGGCCGTCGGCCAGCGACTGCTGGAGGCCACCGAGGAGTGGACCGGGGAGACACGCGCCGTCTGCACGAGCGAGAGCCGCGTCAAGACGCTGCGCGAGGAGGGGGTCGACGCGGCGGTCGGTGACCCGAGCGAGCGCGAGACGCTCGCGGCGTTCGAGGACGTGGGGGTGGTCGTCGTCGCAGCCGACGACGCCGACCAGAACCAGCGCGTCGCCGCGGTTGCCCGTCGTTGCTTTCCCGAGGCTTTCTTGCTGGCGTACACAGGTCACGACGGTGACACCGCAGCGCTCCGGTCGGTCGCCGACAGCGTCGTCGATCCGACGGCCGTGGTCGCGACGGAGGCGACCAATCGGGTGTCCGGTGAGGCAGTCGGGGACTCCCTTCGGCTGCGGCAGGTGCTCACCGAGATCGACGGCACGCTCGCGGTCGTGATGCACGACAACCCGGACCCGGACGCCATCGCGAGCGGCGTCGCGATGTGCCGGCTGGCCGAGGCGACTGGAACCGACGCTGAGGCCTGCTACTACGGGGATATCTCGCATCAGGAGAATCGCGCGATGGTGAACCTGCTCGACCTGGACCTGCGGACCCTCGGGCCGGACGACGACCTCGGGCAGTTCGGTGGCTTCGCGCTGGTCGACCACGCTCGGCCGAGCATCAACGACCAGCTGCCCGAGGAGCTCCACGTCGACATCGTCGTCGACCATCACCCGCCACGCGGTCCGGTGCAGGGTCGTTATCAGGATATCCGGACGGACGTTGGCTCGACGAGTACGCTGTTGACTGACCACTGTCACCGGCTCGGCGTGCGGCTCGACGAGTCGGTCGCGACGGCATTGCTGTACGGGATTCAGATCGACACGAACGAGTTCAGGCGGGAGGCCTCGCGGCTTGACTTCGAGGCCGCGGCACGACTGCTCCCGTACGTCGACGAGGCGGTGCTGGACCGTATCGAGTCGCCGAGCGTCGACGGCGAGACGCTCGACACGCTGTCCCGGGCCATCGAGAACCGAGAGGTGCGTGGTTCGGTCATCGTCACGGGTGTGGGCTCCATCTCGGACCGCGACGCACTCCCGCAGGCCGCGGACAAACTGCTGACGATGTCCGGCATCACCTGTACGCTGGTGTACGGCTTCATCGGCGATACGACGTACGTCTCCGCCCGGGCGCGGGGGACCGACGTGGACCTCGGTGAGACGCTCCGGGCTGCCTTCAACCAGATCGGCAGCGCGGGCGGGCACGCCGACATGGCGGGCGCGCAGATACCGGTGACTCAAGCCTTCGGCGAGTTCGTGGACGAGGCGGAACGCGACGAGGCCATCCGCGACATCATCACTGACAGGTTCTTCGACGCGTGGTACGAACGGCCACGCGACAGCGACGTCGTGACGCCTCCCCGGGGGAGCTCCGGGCTCCCGTACGACCGGGAGTGACCGTCACGGAGCGGGACGGCTGCCGGCATCAAGTAGGGAATGCGGGACGGCTGGCAGGCCGACCATCGCGACCACGAAACGTGCGATTCGGCCGTCGAACGCGGATAGGCTCTTCCGAGACGGTCGCTGGAGACACTCATATTCGAGTAGTGACGTATGGGCCGACGACGAGAACGCAGGTTTTTGCCCACGGGCTGGCTACCGGACGCTATGGACGAGGAGCCGAGCGACCACGGGAAGCCCCGCGTCAGGGACTACATGACCCAGGACGTGGTGACGGTGTCGCCGGACGCCACGGTCAGGGAAGTCGCCGAGCGCATCGACGAGAGCGACGAGCACAGCGGGTTTCCGGTGTGTGACCGTCGTCGAGTCGAGGGGTTCGTGAGCGCACGCGACCTGCTGCTGGCCGGCGATGAGGAACCGATATTCAAAGTGATGTCGACCGACCTCATCGTCGCCCACCCGGAGATGAAGGTGACCGACGCGGCGCGGGTCATCATGCGGTCGGGCATCCAGAAGTTGCCGGTGGTGGACGACGCGGGCAACCTCGTCGGCATCATCTCGAACGCGGACGTCATCCGGAGCCAGATCGAGCGGGCGACCCCGGAGAAGGTCGGCAAGCTCCGGCGGACCCTCGAGAACATCCACGGCGTCACGCTCGACCAGGAGCGCCGGCGCGTCGAGCTCGACCGGCTCATACCCACGCAGAAGAAGGTCTACGCCGACGAGCTGGAGGGTCGACGTTACGAGCTCGAGCGTGGGCTCGCGGAGCCGCTGGTGGTCATCGACAACGACGGGACGCTGCTGCTGGCGGACGGCCACCACCGCGTCATGGCGGCCGACCGGCTCGATATGAGGGAGATGGACGCCTACGTCATCGTCGTTGGCGAGCCGCTGGAGCTCGGAATGGCCCAGACGGCCGAAAAGGAGGGACTGCGCTCGCTCGAGGACGTGCAGGTCGTCGACTACGCCCGGCACCCGCTGGTCGAGACGACGAAGCGACTGCAGTGAGCCCGCAGGACGGGCCTACCGGGAGTCGGCCGGCACTGTCTCCCTCTCGACGACCTCGGTCGTCTCGTCGAGCGTGAGCACGAGCGCCTCGTCGGCGTCCCCGACCAGTACCTCGACCTCGATACGGACCGGGTCCTCCGAGACGACGGTGCCGTTCGAGCCGGTCGCGTGCTCCATGTCGAGGTAGTCGCCGTCCATCTCGATGCCGTTGTCGTGGTAGTAGGCGACGACGGCGGGGTGGTGGGCCACACAGACCGACACCGGGAGCCAGAAGGTCATCCCGCAGTCCTCGCAGGCACATTCGGCGAGCACCGCGTCTCCCTCGTGGTCGTACTCGATCTCACGCTCCTCGGTGTCTCTCCCGCTCCGGTCCGAGAGCGCGCGGAGGTAGGCTTCGCTCGGCTCCGCTGGCGCGCGTACCGTACTCCGGCCCCAGCAGTGGGGACAGCCGCCGGCGCGAACGCGCTCGACCTGGTCGCGCGTCCGTGCGTTCGCGAGGTAGACGACCGTCGCCATCTCCCGGCCACGGACCGCCGCGGGTGGGAGAGTAGTCGTCAGGATTCTGTCGTGCTCGGGACAGCGTACCCGGAGGTAGCCGTGCTCGTACACCGCTTCGAGCGTCGCCTCGCAGATTGGGCAGGTCCGGTCGAGTTCGGCGTGACGCTCGACGTCGCCGTCGGTCTGGTCGAAGGTCCCGGCGCGGAGCGCTCCCGCCAGTTCGAACCCGGCGTTGGTCAGCACGTACTCCTCGCCGAACTGGTTCACGAAGGAGCCCCGGAGCTGGTCGAGGTGGTAGTTGAACTTCCCCGTGTCGCGGACGCCGACGGCCTCACGGAGCTCCGAGAAGCCCAGTCCCTGTGGAAGCCACGATTCGCGGCGCTCCTCGGCCAGGGCCTCGATGGTCGCGAGCCGTATCTCGTGGCCGAGCAACTCGAACGCGTCGGCGGGCGGGACCGGCTCGTCCGGAGGCACGGACTCGTCGGCCGGACCGCCACCCGCTCGCTCTCCGTCTCTCATGGTTCGGTCCCCGTGTCGGGAAGTCGAAAGGGTTTCGACCAAACCATAATATTCTATACAGAAATGTCGTTCTGAAAACGGTTAATGTGCGGGTTCCACAACGGAGTGACATGAGCGCGAACGCGCCGCTCGAACGGGACGGAGAGACGGTGGCCGACGAGACCGACGGACGGCCTGCCATCTCGGTCGAGGGACTCACGAAGGTGTACGGCGACGGACAGGACGCAGTGCGTGCGGTCGACGACGTCGACCTGACCATCGAGCGTGGCACGACCGTCGGTGTCCTCGGCCCGAACGGCGCGGGGAAGACGACGACGATCAAGTCGCTCCTCGGGCTGGTGCTCCCCGACCACGGGACCGTCGAGATCGCCGGCATCGACGCTCACGAGCAGCCCCGCGCGGTGTACCGACACGTCGGTGCCATGCTCGAGGGGGCACGGAACGTCTACTGGAGGCTCAGCGTCAGGGAGAACCTCGAGTTCTTCGCCGCCCTCGGCGGGCACTCGGTCGCGGCGACCAGGGACCGACACGACCGGCTGCTCGACGCTTTCGACCTCGCCGAGAAGGCCGACGAGCCGGTGAACGACCTCTCGCGGGGCCAGAAGCAGAAGGTGTCGCTGGCCTGCACGCTCGCCCGCGGGACCGACGTGGTGTTCCTCGACGAGCCGACACTCGGCCTCGACGTCGAGGCGTCGCTCGAACTTCGACGCGAGCTCCGCCGGCTCGCCGAGGAGGAGGATATCACTATCGTCCTCTCCAGTCACGACATGGACGTCGTCGAGGACATCTGTGACCGGGTCGTCATCCTCTCCGAGGGGTCGGTCATCGCGGACGACCCGGTCGACGAACTCGTGGGGGTGTTCGAGACGCAGGCCTACCGCATCACCGTCGAGGAGTCCGTCGACGACGCCACGCGGGGGCTGCTCGACGCCGAGTTCGACGCGGCGGACTGGACAGAGACCGGCGACCGTACGCGGTTCGACGTGACCCTCGCCGACGGTGACGTGCTGTACGACGTGCTCGACGTGCTCCGCGACGCCGGTCTGAGCCTCGCGGACGTCGACGGACACGACCCCGACCTGGAGGACGTCTTCCTCGAAGTCACCGGGCGGGCCAACGGGGGTGACGCCGCGTGAGCTCCGTCGGCGAGGCGGCGACCGTCGACACCGGCGTTCGGGGGTATCTCGGCTTCCTCCGGCAGTCCGCACGCAAGCGCGTCGTCCTGCTGCTGCGTTACCCGGTAAACACCCTCTCGCAGTTCGGGACCATCTTCCTCGTATTCCTGGTGCTGTTCTTCGGCGGGCAGGCCCTCGCACCGGCGGCCATGGAGGACACCATCGGCGGGCTCGTCGTCGGTTACCTCCTCTGGAGCATGTCCATCTCGGCGTACTCGGGGCTCTCGTGGAACGTGACCCGGGAGGCCCAGTGGGGGACCCTCGAACAGCTGTTCATGTCCCCGTTCGGCTTCGGCCGGGTGATGCTCGGGAAGACCGCCGTCAACCTCGCCGAGGCGTTCCTCTGGGGTGCGGTGACGCTCGCGTTCATGCTTCTGGTGACCGGCCAGTCGCTCGCGCTCGACCCGCTGACGGTGCTCCCGCTCGGCGTGCTGGCCGTCATGCCGGCGGTCGGCGTCGGTTTCGTCTTCGGCGGGCTGGCCATCCGCTTCAAGCGCATCGAGAACGCGTTCCAGCTGGTCCAGTTCCTGTTCATCGGCCTCATCTCCGCCCCCGTCGGGGAGTACCCGGTGCTGAAGTGGCTGCCGCTGGCCCAGGGGAGCTACCTCCTCCGGTGGGCGATGGAGGACGGGACGGCGCTCTGGGAGCTGCCCGCCGACGAACTCGGCGTGCTCGTGGTCACAGCGGCGCTCTACCTCGGCCTCGGCTACGCCGCGTTCACCTACTGCCAGCGGTGGGCGCGCAGCGAGGGCGTGATGGGCCACTACTGACTCGCGGGGCCGACACTTCTTACAACGAGAGCGGCATACGGGTGGTATGGCCGGCCAGATGGACCATCCTGTCCTCGATGGGCCACACGACGCTCTTCAGGACGCGGTTTACGTCTTCGACGACGACCGGATACTGATAGATGCGAACGCCCGCGTGGGGGACGTATCCGGACGGCCCCGTGAGGAACTACTGGGGTGGTCGCTGGCGGATTTCCCGGAAAAATTCGTCGTGCCCGACGACCGCGCCGGACTCACAGCCACCTTCGACCGCATCGAGGGTGGAGAGTCCGTCAACGAGCGCCGGACCATCCACCTCCTCGACAAGGAGGGCCAAGAGGTCCCTGTCGACGCCAGATTCAACCGGTACGGCGACAAGACGGTCGCTGTCCTCCGGAACCTCTCCGAACAGAAGGCACGCGAGCAGCGCCTCACCGAGCTTTCGGAGGAGCTCGACGTGCTCAACCGGGTGCTTCGCCACGACATCAGGAACGACATGAACGTCGTCCTCGGCTGGGCCGAAGAGCTGGAACCACACGTCGCCCCGGAGGGGCGCAAACCGTTCGATAACATCGTCGACGCCGTCCGGCACACGGTCGGGCTCACGAAAGAAGTCCGCGACCTCGCCGAGGCGATCACCCGCGGCGAGGAGTTCCCGACCCGGCCGACGCTCCTCGCCGACGTACTCTCCGAGCAGCTCGTCAAGAACCGCAAGAAGTTCGAGACGGCGACGTTCGAACGGACCGGCGAGCTGCCGGCTGTCGAGGTCGTCGGCAACGAGATGCTCTCCTCGGTGTTCGACAACCTGTTCAGCAACGCCGTCATCCACCACGACCGCGACCACCCCACCGTCACGGTTGACGTCACCGTCGAGGACGACGCGGCGGTCGTCCGCGTGGCCGACGACGGCCCCGGTATCCCCGACTCCCAGAAAGCGGTCGTCTTCGGCCGTGGCGAACAGGGCATCGACAGCCCCGGCGCCGGTATCGGGCTGTTCCTCGTCGACAGTCTCGTCACCGGCTTCGGGGGCACCGTCTCCATCGAGGACAACGAGCCGCGCGGAGCGGTCTTCGTCGTCAGCTTACCGCTGGCGACTGCGGAGTAGCCCGGTGACACCGGGGCGTCGGGGCGAACCGGGTCGACGCCCAACCGACCGACTTTTGACGACCACTCCGGTACCGAACTGCAGTGTCGACGGAAACGCACGAGGACCCGGCGCCGGAGACGATCGAACGCGTGGTCCGGGAGGGCCAGCGCGACGGGGCGATAGTCACCTGCCTCGCGGCGTGTGAGGTGGAGTACGACGGGCGAAGCGGCGGCTACCTCGGCCCCGGCGACCGGCTGGTCGTCGCCAAACCCGACGGCACCCTCCTGGTCCACCGGCCCTCGGGGCACCAGCCGGTGAACTGGATGCCCGGCGGCGCGACCATCAAGGTCGAGGAGGACGAAGGGTCGGCGCTGCTGTACGCTCGCCGGTCCAACCCCAACGAGTACCTGCGGGTGTACCTCCACGAGCCACACCTGCTGACGCGCTTCGACGCGGACGACACCGCCACGTATCAGGAGCGCGGGACCGAGGCCGAGATGCACGAGTACATCGAGCGCAACCCCGAGACGGCCATCGAGGATGGCTTCCGCGTGGTGGAGCACGAGCGCGAGAGCGTCTACGGCTACATCGACTTCTTCGGGAAGGACGCCGAAGGCCGGCCGGTGGTCGTCGAGGTCAAGCGTCGACAGGCGACGCTGAACAACGTCGACCAGTTGAAGCGGTACATGGGGCTGTACAGGGAGTCGAACCCCGACGTCAGAGGCATTCTCGTCGCGCCGTCGGCGAGCGACCGGGTGCAACGCGCCCTGCGTGACGACGGCCTGGAGTTCGTCGAACTGTCGGAGTTCGCGGTGGAGACCCGCGAGTCGAGCGAGAAGACCCTCTCGGATTTCTTCTAGTCCGTCACCGGAATGGCACGGGCACCGAGGGCGAAGAGGGCCACGGCGAGCACCGCGAGCACCGCCAGCGACTCGACGGCGTCCAGTCCCAGCAGCACCGTACCGGCGTCGGCGCCGCTCCAGATGGCCTGCCGGAGCCCGTGTGCGAAGTACGTCAGCGGCGAGAGCGCGACGAGCGGATGGAACCAGTCGGGAAGCATCGACGGCGGGACGAACGTCTCGGAGAGGAAGAGCAGCGGGAGTCCGATGGCGTTGGCCGCCGTGATAGCGCCGTCCTGTGAGTCGGCGAGCGCACCGAGCAGCGCGCCGACGCCGCAGAAGCACACGACCCCGAGAGGGACGTACAGCAGGAGCAGCGGCGAGAACGTGATGCTCGCACCCGTCAGTCCGACCGTCAGCACGAGCAGCGCGAAGCCCGCGATGGCGATGATGACCGTGTTGACCAGCGTGTGGGCGAGCAGCCACTCGGCTCGTGAAAGCGGCGTCGTCGCCAGCTTCTCGAACCGGCTGCCCTCGCGGTGACGGGCGACCTCCGAGCCCATCCGAGAGAGCGGCGTCTGGAGCACCACGACCGCGAGGTAGCCGGGGACGTAGTACGCGGGGTCCTCGGCGAACAGGCCGCCGCCGGCGGGGTTGGTCTGGACCAGCGCGCCGAAGATGCCGACGAGCAGGACCGGGAAGAAGAAGGTGAAGAAGACCGCGACTCGCCGACGCAGGAAGGAGTGCCAGGCAGCGACGAACTCCGACTGGACGCGTCTCGTCGTCGTCATGCGCGAGGCTGGGGCCCGCGGGCGCTAAGGCCCACCGGTTTCGGCGCGCAGGGGGGATGTCCCGCCCGGGCCGAACCCGGTCGGGCGTCGACGGTCACGAAGCCATCGACGCCCGACCTCAGTCGTCCGTCGCCGGGTCCGCCGCCGACACCGGCCGACCGGCTCTCGGCTCGAACCGTTCTCCCGCGAGTGCCAGGTACACGTCTTCCAGCGACGGCTCGGCCCAGGCCAGCTCGGTGTACTCGACGGCGGCGCGGTCGAGCGCATCGACGATGCCGCCGATGTCCGCCGGTTCCACGCCCCGAGCGACGACGCGGTCGCCGTCGGTCGTCGTCTCCCGTCCGAGGGCGTCCGCCGCGACGGTCGGGTCGCCGTCGACCGTGATGGTGAGCCGTCTGTCGCCGCCGTGTTCGCGGACGAGCTCTCCGGGGGTCCCGACCGCGACGAGGTCGCCGTCTGCGAGCAGCCCGACCCGGTCGGCGAGACGCTCGGCCTCGTTCATGTCGTGGGTCGTGAGGAACACCGTCGTCCCGCCCGCGGCCAACGTCTCGATGCGGTCCCAGAGGGTGCGCCGCCCGGCGGGGTCGATGCCCGTCGTCGGCTCGTCGAGGAAGAGCACGTCGGGGTCGTTGACGAGGGTGGCGCCGAGACAGACCCGCCGCTGCTGGCCGCCCGAGCAGTTCTCGTACCAGGTGTCGGCCGCGTCGAGGACGCCCACCGCCGCCATCACCTCGTCCACGTCGCGGGCGTCCTCGTACAGCCCGGTGTAGTACGCGACGACCTCCCGCGCGGTGAGCCTGCCGGGCGGAGAGAACGACTGTGGCAGCACGCCCAGCCTGTCCTCCTCGGCCTCGCGTGGTGCCGTCCCGAGCAGTTCGACCGTCCCCTCGTCGGGGTCGACAGTCCCGGTCAGCGAGCGGACGAGCGTCGTCTTCCCGGCACCGTTCGGGCCGATGAGTGCGAACACCTCGCCCGCCTCGACCGACAGCGAGACGCCGTCGAGCGCGGTCGTCTCACCGTACGTCTTCCGGACGCCGTCGGTGGCGAGTACCGTCATGCTCCCGCGTTCGGGTGCCAGCGGGTAAGACCCTCCGACTTCCGGTGCGTGCATCGGAAAATTCCAACTGTCGGCAAGATTAAGTTACAGCGCACCGAAGCTCAGGTATGAACCTCAAGAGGGCACTCGCGTCGACGGGCATCGCGGTCGGTGCCGTGGCAGCGACGAACGAGCTACTGTCGCGACGTGCCGAGCCGCTGGCACCCGCACTCGAGGGCGAACAGCGAACCTACCGCTGGCGCGGGATGGACGTGGCGTACACGGAGGCCGGGGACCCCGAAGCACCCGACCTGCTGTTCGTCCACGGCGTCAACGCCGCCGGTTCCAGCCAGGAGTGGAACGAGATATTCGACCCGCTCTCGAAGGCCTACCACGTCGTCGCCGTGGACCTGCCCGGCTTCGGCCGCTCCGAACGGCCGCCCATCGACTACACCGCCGAACTGTACGAGGACTTCGTGACGGACTTCGTCGAGGACGTCACCGACGAGCCCGAGATCATCGCGTCGTCGCTGTCGGGCGCGTACGCCGCCACCGCCGCCAGCCGGACTGACGTCTCGCGGCTCGTGCTCGTCTGCCCGACGGCCTCCTCGATGCCCGGCGGGAAGAAGCCGCTGCTCAAGCGGGCCGTCAGGTCGCCCCTGCTCGGCGAGGCCATCTTCAACGGCATCGCCTCGAACCCGTCGCTAGAGTACTTCAGCGCCGACCACGGCTACTACGACATGACCGGCTACAGCCGCTCGAAGCAGTCCTACCAGTGGCAGACTACCCACCAGGCGGGTGCCCGCTTCGCGCCGGCCTCGTTCATCAGCGGCTACCTCGACCCCGCCTCCGACCTGGAGTCGACGCTCGCCGAGCTGGATGCCCCCGTGACGCTGGTCTGGGGCCGCGAGACCGACATCACGCCGCTCGCCGAGGGCCGACGGCTGGCCGACGCGACCGGAGCGCGGCTGGTCGTCATCGACTACGCCCGACTGCTGCCCCACGACGAACACCCCGACAAGTTCGTCGAGGCCATCGAGCCCGACCTGCCCGAGATAAGCGGCGAAGTGTTCGCGGAGGAACGCCGTCAGAGCCTCGAACGCGAGCGCGCAGACGGCCACGAACCGGACCCCGACGTCGCCGTCGAGTCCGAATACGACACCGACACCGTCGAGATCGACGTCGAGGACACCGGCTCGGAGAACTGAGCGTCGTTACTGCGGCCTGAAGACGACGGCACGGTCGCCGGTCGTCTCCGTCTCCATCACGCCGACAGTGACCGCCATGCCGACCTCGACGTCGGACGGGTCGGCCTCGACGATGCCGGTAATCCGCGCCGGGCCGAACCGCGCGATGGCCGTTGCGAACGGTGCGTCCTGTTCGAAGGCGGGCGTCGGGACGTGGACGACGGTGAACGTCTCCACCTCGCCCGTCTCCGGCAGCTGCTTCTCGGTCAGGTCTCGCGAGCCCGTCGCGGGGTCGACCCGCCGCGGCGGCAACCAGCCGTCGCCTTCGGGGCCTTCGAGGTAGTACGCCTCGCCGTCCTCGACGGCGTCGAGCCAGTCGTCGTAGCCTGCGTCGTAGGTCTCGTCGTCGCTCATTGTTCGACCTCCAGCACGTGGACCACGGCACTCGCGACCGTGCCACCCGCGTTGTGGGTGATGCCGGTCGTCGCTCCCTCGACGTACTCGCTGTTGGGGTGGTCACCCCGGAGCAGCGAGGTCATCTCCGCGAGCTGTGACGCGCCGGTCGCGCCGACCGGGTGCCCCTTCGCCTTCAGGCCGCCCGAGAGGTTCACCGGCAGCTCGCCCTCCCGCGTCGTCTTCCCCTCGCGGGCCGCAGAGATGCCCTCGCCGACCTCGAACAGGCCGAGCGACTCCATCGCGAGCACCTCGGCGATGGTGAAGCAGTCGTGCACCTCCGCGACGTCCACGTCGGCCGCCGAGACGCCAGCGTCCGCGTACGCCTCCGCCGCTGCCTCGTCCGCCGCGGGCGAGCGAGCCAGGTAGTCACGGTCGTGCAGCGCCATCAGGTCACCGCCCTGCCCGGTCCCGGTGATGGAGACCGACGCGTCGAGGTCGTGCTCCTCCGCGAAGGCCTCGGAGGTGAGCACGAGCGCACTCGCCCCGTCCGAGATGGGACAGGAGTCGTACAGCCCGAGCGGTTCCGCGACCATCGGTGCCTCGACGACGTCCGCTATCGAAATTTCTCGCTGGTACTGTGCCTTCTCGTTCGGGACGGCGTTCTCGTGGTTCTTCACCGCGATGGCGGCGAGGTCCTCCTGGTCGCCACCGTACTCGCTGAAGTACGCTTTCGCCATCAGTGCGTACGCCCCGGGGAACGTCATCCCGGCCTTGACCTCCCAGAGGTCGTCGGCCGCGATGGCGAGCGCCTCCGTCGCGCCCGCGGTGCCGAGGTTGGTCATCCGCTCCGCGCCGCCGACGAGCACCACGTCTCGCTCGCCGTTGCGGATGTCCTTCACCGCCTCGGCCACTGCCACCCCCGAGGAGGCACACGCTGCCTCGTATCGGGTTGCCGGGGCGTCGACGCCGACGGCCTCGGCCATGAGCGGCCCCTGGTGGCCCTGGTGTTCGGCGAGCTCCCCCATGAAATTCCCGTAGAACAACGCCTCGACCGCGTCCTGGTCGACACCGGCGTCGTCCAGCGCGTCTAACCCGGCCTCCGCGAAGAGGTCCCGGCCGGTCCGTTCCGGTGACGCACCGAACTTGGTCAGCCCAACACCGGCGATTCGTACGTCGGTCATCAGGCAGTGGTTGACGACACACGGTTTAATATGTCGTGGTTAATGCGTCAACCCGCGCACGAGCGACCACGGTCGGCCGGAGACGGGCGCGAACGCTCGGTCTCGGACGGGCTTCGTGACGTGTTTATAGCTCCATTCCCTACGCACGTCCATGGCAGACGAGTCCCACGAGACGGCGACGCCACCGCGCCCGAAGGCGAGCGTCTGGCCGATGCTCATCGCGTTCGGGGTGGCGATCTCCGAGGTCGGCGTGCTGTTCGCCGTCCTCCCGCTGTCGGTGTTCGGCATCCTGCTCCTGATCGGTGGCATCGCCGGCATCGTCACCGAGACCGGCTACGTCGACCAGCCCTGGCCCACGTTGGGCGGGCTCGCAGTCGTCTTCGTCGCGGTCGGCGGCGCACTGTTCGCGACCAACGGCGGCGGCATCATGCAGAACGGCGACCTCATCGGAGTCCCGAACGGTATCGCGTACCGCGGGGTCTCCATCGCCGTCGCGGGCGTCCTCGGCCTCCTGCTCTCGGTCTACGGCCGCCTCCGGCTGGAGATACAGCCAACACACGGCGGCTGACCGACCGCGACAGAGCGGTGGCCCCCGGTTCGACGCTCGGCCGGTCCGGAAACGACAACCTATTTGGTCGCCCGTCCGAAGCCTCCCCCAACGATGGAGCAAGACCGGACGATATTCGACAAGGACACGTTCCTCGACCTGACGGTGAACATGATCCCGCTGTTCATCCTGGCGTTCTTCTTCGTGCTGTTCCTGCCGATGGTGTACGGCCCATTCGGCTGGGACGGGACGTACTCGCTGCTCCAGATCGGGCTCATCCTCGTACCCTTCGGGCTGCTGGCGATCCTGACGTACTTCTCAGCGGTCGCCATCGAGGGTGACGCCAACGAGACGGAGGCCCGCGAGGCAGCCGAGGAAGCGGCCGAACCGGAGACCGAGGTCGACGCCGACGACTCCGCGACCGACGAGGCCGACACCGTCGAGACGCCGACGACGAGCGAGGAGACGGACGCTGCCGACGACGAAGCGTAGTCGCCACACCCACCGCTCGTGTCTTCTCCCTCTCCTCCTTCGCGAGTGCCGTCACCCGATATCGGTTGCGTCGAGAAACGGACAACCGACGAGCATCCCGAACCTTTCTTTAGGGAGTAATCCTGAGAGACTCACATGGATATTAGCGGACAGATAGTGCTGACAGCCCTCATGGCTGTGTTCCTGTTCGGGGTCGTGCTGTTTCTGGCACGCGCCGCGGACTGGCGCACGTACACGCCGCTGGCTGGTGCCGGCTCCGGCATCGTCAGTCGCGAGGGCGGGTACGGACATGCTGAGAAACCGGCCGGGATATTCCGGTGGCTTACCACCGTCGACCACAAGGACATCGGCATCCTCTACGGCGTCTACGCCGTCCTCGCGTTCGCCTGGGGTGGCATCGCCGTCATCATCATGCGGACCGAACTGATCACCCCCGGTATCGACGTGACCGAGACGCTCTCGACCGCGATGGGCGTCAGCAGTGGACAGAACCTCTACAACGCCCTGCTGACGAGCCACGGCATCACGATGCTGTTCCTGTTCGGGACGCCCATCCTCGCCGCCTTCTCCAACTACCTCGTCCCGCTGCTCATCGACGCGGACGACATGGCGTTCCCGCGCATCAACGCCATCGCGTTCTGGATGCTCCCGCCGGGTGCGGTGCTCATCTGGGGCGGTTTCTTCATCGCGCCGTTCTTCGACAGCATCGCGCCGTCGATGGCCTCCTGGACGATGTACCCGCCACAGTCGGTCTCCCAGACCGCACAGGGGGGCGCTGCGTCGACCATCGCCGACCTCAACGCAGGAACCGACCTGATGCTGCTCGGGCTGCACCTCACCGGCGTCTCCGCCACCATGGGCGCGATCAACTTCATCGCGACCATCTTCACGGAGCGCGGTCCCGACGTCGGCTGGGACAAGCTCGACATCTTCTCGTGGACCATCCTCACGCAGTCCGCGCTCATCCTGTTCTCGTTCCCGCTCCTGGGCAGCGCGCTGGTCATGCTGCTGCTCGACCGTAACTTCGCGACGACGTTCTTCACGGCCGACGGGGGTGGCACCATCCTCTATCAACACCTGTTCTGGTTCTTCGGACACCCCGAGGTGTACATCCTCGTCTTGCCACCGATGGGCATCATCAGCTACGTGCTCCCGCGCTTCTCGGGCCGGAAGCTGTTCGGGTTCAAGTTCGTCGTCTACTCCACGCTGGCAATCGGCGTGCTCTCGTTCGGCGTGTGGGCTCACCACATGTTCTCGACGGGTATCGACCCGCGCATCCGCGCCTCGTTCATGGCCGTCTCACTAGCCATCGCAATACCGAGTGCGGTGAAGACGTTCAACTGGATCACGA
Organism: Haloarchaeobius sp. FL176; assembly: GCF_024609245.1. Taxonomy (GTDB): domain Archaea; phylum Halobacteriota; class Halobacteria; order Halobacteriales; family Natrialbaceae; genus Haloarchaeobius. Next base: position 71,806 of record NZ_JANJYH010000007.1, on the reverse strand, counting down.
CGATGTGGAACGGGAAGATTCGCCTGACGACGCCGATGCTGTTCTGTATCGGCTTCGTCGGGAACTTCATCATCGGCGGTGTGACGGGCGTCTTCCTCGCCTCCATCCCCGTCGACCTCATCCTGCACGACACCTACTACGTCGTCGGCCACTTCCACTACGTCATCATGGGCGCCATCGCGTTCGCCGTGTTCGCGGGAGTCTACTACTGGTTCCCGCTCGTCACCGGGCGGATGTACCAGGTCACGCTCGCCAAGGCCCACTTCTGGCTCACGATGGTCGGGACGAACCTGACCTTCTTCGCGATGATCCTGATGGGCTACGCCGGCATGCCGCGTCGCTACGCGACGTACAACCTCATCACGGTCGGCCCCATCGACTTCATCCAGCTGCTCCACGTCCTCGCGACCGTCGGGGCGTTCATCCTGCTGGTCGCCCAGATCATCTGGCTCTGGAACATGGTCCAGTCCTACCTCGAAGGTCCGCGCGTCGGTCCCGACCCGTGGAACCTCGAAGAGGACGGCGTCGAATCCCGCGAGTGGGACTGGTTCGACGACCGTCTCGAGACGGCACTCACCGACGGTGGAGAGGCCGAGGACGCAGAAACCGACGCCTGAGCGGTTCGATTCTTCTTCGTATTCTTCCGGACGGCCAGCGCTAGCTCAGGACGAGCACGAAGCCGGTAACGAACATCAGCGTGACGATGCTGCCGAGGACGAGTCCGATCAGTTCCTTCTCGCTCATACCGCGTCCTATGGCGTACAGAGGGAAAGGCTAATCGTTGGCCAGCCCCCAGTCTCGCACGTGACAGAGACCGTCAGCGACCGGTTCCGGGGCAGACGCATCGTCGTCGCCATCTACCTGGCTGTCGTCGCACTCGCAGGTGTCTTCGGTGCATCCGTCGGCGTGTTGCTGCCCGTCAAGTCCGGGCGCGACATCCAGCAGGCGAGCTTCGCGGGCGCCGAGTTCGCGGTGACGCCGCTCAACTTCGCCATCTACGGCGTCGTGATGGTCGGCGTGACCCTCGGCGTTCTCCTCCTCGCGGTCCGATTCGTCTCGCGGTTCGACGACGGGTCGGTCGACGAGGGCTAGTCGCCCTCGACGCGCGAGGCGATGTCGTCGACGACGTCCGGGTTCCGCAGGGTCGAGGTGTCACCGAGCTCCTCGCCGTTCGCGATATCCTCGAGCAGCCGCCGCATGATCTTGCCCGAGCGCGTCTTCGGCAGTTCGGGCGTGAAGATGACCGCCTCGGGGCGGGCGATCGGGCCGATTGCGTCCTCGACGCCGTCGATTATCTTCTCGCGTAGCGCTGCACCCGGTTCGGAGCCGTCCTCGGTGATGACGTAGGCGTAGACGGCCTCGCCTTTCACGTCGTGGTGCCCGCCGACGACGGCGGCCTCCGCCACACCGGGCACGCCGACGATGGCGCTCTCGATCTCCATCGTCCCGAGCCGGTGCCCGGAGACGTTGAGTACGTCGTCGACCCGGCCCAGCACCGTGATGTAGCCGTCCTCGTCTATCTTCGCGCCGTCCTCCGGGAAGTACACCCAGCGGTCGGCGTCCGGGTCGGAGTACTCGCTCCAGTACTCGGAGACGAACCGCTCGTCGTTGTTGTACAGCGTTCGCAGCATCCCCGGCCAGGGGTCGGTGACGACGAGGTAGCCCGCCTCCCCGGCCCCGACCGGCTCGCCGGAGACGTCGACGACCTCAGCGGAGATACCCGGGAGCGGCGGGCCGGCCGAGCCGGGCTTCATCTCGCCGACGCCGGGCAGCGTCGTGACCATCATGCCGCCGGTCTCGGTCTGCCACCACGTATCGACGACGGGACAGGACTCGTCGCCGATATGCTTGTAGTACCACTTCCAGGCCCGGGGGTTGATGGGCTCGCCGACCGTGCCGAGCAGCCGCAGGCTCGACAGGTCGTGGGCCTCGGGGTACTCCGTCCCCCACTTCATGAACGCCCGGATGGCCGTCGGCGCGGTGTAGAACTGGTCGACCTGGTAGCGGTCAACCATCTCCCAGATGCGGTCGCGCTCCGGGTAGTCCGGCGTCCCCTCGTACATGAGCGTCGTCGTGCCGAGCGAGAGCGGCCCGTAGACGATGTAGCTGTGGCCGGTTATCCAGCCGATGTCGGCCGAACACCAGTACGTGTCTTCGGGCTTGACGTCGAGCACCGCGTGACTCGTCCACGACACGTAGCTCAGGTAGCCGCCGGTGGTGTGTTTCACCCCCTTCGGCTGGCCGGTCGTCCCGGAGGTGTACATCAGGAACAGCATGTCCTCGGCGTCCCGTGACACCGGTTCGACCCGCTCGCCGGCGTGGGATTCGACCAGGTCGTCATAGTCGTGGGCGTGCTCGCCGAGGAACACTTTGAGCTCGTCGCCGAGGCGATCCACGACGACGGTCTCGACGTCGTGCTCGACGCCACGCAGCCCCTCGTCGGCCTTCTCCTTGTGGTTCAACGCGTCGCCGCGGCGGTAGTAGCCGTCGCAGGTGACGAGATACTCCGAGTCCGCGGCGTTCATCCGCGTCGCGAGCGCGTCGGCGGAGAAGCCGGCGAAGACGACCGAGTGCGGCGCGCCGATGCGGGCACACGCCAGCATCGCAATGGGTAGCTCCGGCACCATCGGCATGTACAGCGTCACCACGTCGTCCTCCTCGACGCCCATATCGCGAAGGGCCGCCGCGAACTCGTTCACCTCGTTGTAGAGGTCGAGGTAGGTGTACGTGCGTGTCTCGCCGAGTTCGCCCTCCCAGCGGATGGCGGCCTGGTTCTTCCGGCCGTTCTCGACGTGGCGGTCGACGCAGTTGTACGAGGCGTTCAGCGTCCCGCCGGTGAACCACTCGTAGAACGGCGCGTCGCCCTCGTCGAGTACCTGGTCGTACTCGTCCTCCCAGTCGAGCAGGTCCGCAGCCCGCTCCCAGGCCTCCGGCTCCTCGAACTCCTCGTAGATGCCCTCGTCCGACACGTTCGCCTGCTCGACGAACGCGTCCGAGGGTTCGAAGGTGTCCTGTTCTGCCAGTCTGGCTTCGAGCTCCACCTCGGTTTCGTCGGTGCCGTCGGTCATAGTTCGTTGAAGACCGACGGTCATAAACGGGATAAGCGTTCCCCCGACGCCGGGGGTCGGTTACGTTCGGCTCTCGGGAACGGTCGTGACGACCGGGTCGGCCTGCTCGTCGATGCGGACCGTCACGCGGGGTACCTCGACGCCTGGTCCGGGGTCGAGAGTCCGCTGGTGCCAGTCGTGGTCGTCGACCTGCACCGCGTCCGTGTACACCCCTCGCGTCGCTTTCCACCCGGAGTCGACGTAGTAGTTACCGAGCACCTCGTTCTCTTTCCGTTCCACCGTCCGCCGGACGCCCGCGACGACCGATCCGTCGCGAAGGAGGACGAGTGCGACGACGGGGGACTCCGTGTCGGCGTTGTCGACTGCCATCGACGGGACGACGATTCTGTTCGGGGAGCTATCGTTCGACAGACAACCCGCCGAAAGCAGACCGACGGAGGGCACAGTCGAGAGGAGGCTTCGTCTGTCGAGTGTGGTCGGGGGCGCACGTCCGCAGTGGGTTCCGGACTGAAATGAACAGCTACTCGGCCCTCCGTCGTCGACCAGTAGCCGATGAGCAACGCGTACACGGTCCACGAGGACCGCCTCGACGCCCGCCTCGCCGACGCCGAGTTCGCCATCGCCGTCGTGACGGCGACCAAGCCGGACTTCTACAAGCAGGCCCCAGTCGTCACCGCCGCCGACGAACTGGGCGTGCCCTGCTTCATCCTCCACACCGGCCAGCACTACGACGACCTGCTCGGCCACGGGCTGGCGGAGTACGGCGTCGAGGACCACATCGGTGTCGACCTGGGGGTCCGCGGCGGCCTTTCCCAGAAGACCGCCGAAGTCACGAGCCGGGTCGACCGGTTCACCGACTATCTCGACGAACACCACCCGGAGACGACGGTCGTCCCCCTCGTCCACGGTGACACGCACGCCGCCGCGACGGTCCCACAGGCCTGGGCCTTTGCCACCGGCCAGCAGGTCGCCCACAACGAGGCCGGACTGCGCGGGATGGCGCCGGACTACGACGCGGTCGACCGGGACGGCCTCGGCGTCGGCGACGCGGACGCCGTCGACGCGTTCGTCGAGGCGCAGTTCGAGGGCGACTGGCACGTCGACCGCTCCGAGCCGTTCCCCGAACAGTACGACACCTTCGTCGGCTCCGCGGCGTCGCTCTACCACTTCGCGCCGGTCGAACTGAACCGCGAGCACCTCGTCCGGGAGGGATACCCCGAAGAGCGGGTGCCGGTCGTCGGCAACAGCGTCGTCGACGCCATCGCGGCCAAGCGCGAGGCCGACCTGGACGAGAGCGTCTTCGACGTCTACCCCGAACTCGAGGCCCGGGACGACTGGCTCCGCGTCGACATCCACCGGCGCGCGAACCTGCTCCCCGGCCGCTTCCGCGCCATCGTCGAGGGCGTGATTTCCCTCGTCGAGGACGGCTACAACGTCAACTTCGTCGAACTCACGGCGACCCGCAACGCGCTCGAGGCGACGGGGCTGCGCGAGAAACTGCTCGAACTCGACGAGACACGGGCGAATTTCCTCTTCACCGGGCTCTGGAAGAAGCACGCCCACGTCTACGAGTTCCTCGAATCGGGGCAGTGCATGGCGGAGTTCACCGACTCCGGCAGCATGCAGGAGGAGCTGAACCACATCGAGGAGGCAGCGTGTCTCACTGCGCGGTTCAACACCGACCGCCCCGAGACGGTGTTCGAGGCGAACACGAACCTGCTCGTGCCGCCCATCTCCGGTGAGTTCGTGGCGACGGCGGTCCGCCGGGTCTGCGAGGACGACGCGCTGCTGGCGACGATGCGGGACGGGCCGGAGCTCTACGGTGAGAACGTCGGGCAGGAGATCGTCTCGTTCATGGACGAGCACCGCGACGAGCCCGTGGAGTGGTCCCACGAGCGCGCGGGCTTCGACCTCGGCGAGACGACCGGGATGGACTACCTGTAACTCAGGCCAGCCCGATCTGCTCGGAGTACGCGCCGTACTCCGCCTCGAACACCTTCATTATCTCGCCCATCGTCGCGTACTCCTTGACCGCGTCGACGATGCACGGCATGACGTTCTCCCCGGCGTCGATGGCGGCCTCGAGGTCGTCGAGTGCGGCCTCGACGGCCTCGTCGTCGCGCTCGGACTTCACCCGCTCGAGCCGGTCGAGCTGGCGCTTCTGGGTCTCCTCGTCGACCTTCAGGATCTCGGGCTCGGTGTCCTCCTCGATGGTGTACTTGTTCACCCCGACGACGATCTCCTCGTCCGCCTCGACGCGCTCCTGGTACTCGTAGGAGGCCTCCTGGATCTCGCGGAGGAAGAAGCCCTGGTCGATGCCCTCGAGCACGCCGTCGCGCACGGAGCCCTCGCCCATCTCCCTGATCTCGTCGATGTACTCCATCGCCTGCTGCTCGACCTGGTCGGTGAGCGCCTCGATGGCGTAGCTCCCGCCCATCGGGTCGACGATGTCGGCGGCGCCGGACTCCTCGGCGATGATCTGCTGGGTGCGCAGCGCGACCCGGACCGCGCGCTCGGAGGGCAGCGCCAGCGCTTCGTCGAAGCTGTTCGTGTGCAGCGACTGGGTGCCGCCCATCACGCCCGCGAGCGCCTGGATGGTGACGCGGACCACGTTGTTCAGGGGCTGCTGTGCGGTCAGCGACTGGCCGGCGGTCTGGGTGTGGAACTTCAGGCGCTTGGATTCGGGCTTCTCGGCGTCGTACCACTCGTCCATCACCCGGGCGTAGATGCGTCGCGCGGCGCGGAACTTCGCGATCTCCTCGAAGATGGAGTTGTGAGAGTTGAAGAAGAACGAGAGCCGCGGGGCGAAGTCGTCGACGTCGAGGCCGCGGTCCATCGCGTCCTCGACGTACGCGAACCCGTCGGCGAGGGTGAAGGCGAGCTCCTGGACCGCCGTCGAGCCGGCCTCCCGGATGTGGTAGCCGGAGACGGAGATGGGGTGGATACGCGGGGTCTCCTCGGTGGCGAACTCGACGGTGTCGGTGACCAGGTCGAGGCTCGGCTCCGGCGGGATGACCCACTCCTTCTGTGCGATGAACTCCTTGAGCATGTCGTTCTGCATGGTCCCGCTGATCTCGTCGCGCGGGACGCCACGCTGGTCGGCGAGGGCGACGTACATGGCGAAGATGACCGGCGCGGACGGGTTAATCGTGAAGGAGGTCGAGATCTCGCTCAGGTCGATCCCATCGAACAGGATCTCCATGTCCCGCAGCGTGTCGACCGCGACGCCCTCCTTGCCGACCTCGCCGTCAGAGAGCGGGTCGTCGGAGTCCTTGCCCATCAGGCTCGGCATGTCGAACGCCGTCGACAGCCCCGTCTGACCCTCGTCGATGAGGTAGTGGAACCGCTCGTTGGTCTCCTCGGCGGTCCCGAAGCCGGCGAACTGCCGCATCGTCCACGTTCGACCGCGGTACATCGTCGGGTACGGCCCACGCGTGTACGGCTCCTCACCGGGGAAGCCCAGGTCTTCATCGTAGTCCAGGTCATCCACGTCCTCGGGCGTGTACAGCCGGTCCACGTCCATGTTCGACACCGTGGCGAACCGGTCCTTGCGCTCCCCGAAGCGGTCCAGTACCGGCTCCAGCGTCTCGGACTCCCACTCCTCACGCCCCTCGCGGATCTCGGCGAGGTCGTCGTCGTCGTACATGGGCGTAAGTATTGCCGGACCGGGCAATAATGGTTCGGTACCGGTCACCGGTGGGCGCAGTAGCTTCGCCACCCGCTCTCGCCGTCTCCAACCGGGCACCGACTGCCGGCGGCGCCCCGGTCCGTCTCCCGGCTCAGAACGCGCCGAAGACGGTCTCGAAGTACGGCTCGACGAGCGGTGCGATGCCGGCCACGTCGAACACGGCGAGCAGGTAGTAGAGGGCGACGGGGAGCATGATGGCCCCGGTGAGACGGTTGATGGCGGTGCTTCACCTGCGCCATCGACGGAGCTACACTCACCGCTCCGACGGAAAGCTGGCGATCCTCAGACGAGGAGGCTCACGAGCCGCATCTCGGCGCTGTAGACGTGGTTCAGCATGAGGTAGGTGACGACGCCGAGCGTGAGCGAGAGGATCCACGAGCCGGCGGCGATGCGGCCGACGCGCTTGTGGGCAGTGTCCCGGAGCTCACCGGGCGAGTGCGTCAGCCCGAGCAGCAGCGCGTACAGCACCACCGGCACGGACACCACGGAGAGTACGATGTGGATGGCGAGCATGATGAGGTACGCCCCGTAGACGAGGTCGGGCGCGCCGACCATCGCCTTCTCGCCGCCGCCGCCGACCTTCGTGAGGTAGAGCACCAGGAACACGAGGATGAGGCTGAACGATGTCGCCATCGCGGCCCGGTGCTTTTTGACCTCGCCGTTGCGGATCCAGTACCAGCCGAGCGCGAGCGATATCGTCGCGACCGTGTTGACGACCGCGATAGCGTGCGAGAGCAGGTCCGTCGTTTCCCTGCCGAGCTCCGGATAGATGGGAAAGAGCCCGGCGAACGTGCCGAGGACGAGCGCGTAGCCGAGAGCGGAGAGGACGACTGTCGTGGTCAGTACGTTCTCCCGGACCGTCCCGCGTACGTCTGAGGTGGCCATTGTCGGGGCTTAGGAGTGGGGTGTCATCGTCCTTGCGCTTCCGACGGACGGCGGGAATGCCACCGTCATTGAATTATTACAGCCATAGTTGAAGAACGGGCGGCGAGGGCGTCGTCGGTTCCGTTAAAGTAAAACGCGGGCGACCGGAAGGTGGACGTATGAGTACCGACCAGTCGCAGCGGTCGATTCGGTGTCTCGTGGCCAAGGTCGGGCTGGACGGCCACGACCGTGGCGCACACGTCATCGCACGGGCGTTCCGTGACGCCGGCTTCGAGGTCATCTACTCCGGACTGCACAAGGCCCCCGACGAGATCGTCCAGGCGGCGGTCCAGGAGGACGTGAACGTACTGGGCATCTCCATCCTCTCGGGTGCCCACAACACGCTCGTCCCGAAGATTGTCGAGGGGCTGAAAGAGTACGACGCGTTCGACGACACGCTCATCCTCGTCGGCGGAGTCATCCCCGACGACGACAAGGCCGAGCTGAAGGAGCTGGGCGTCGCCGAGGTGTTCGGTCCCGGCACCCCGATGGAGGAGACGGTCGAGTACGTCCGCGAGAACGCGCCCGAACGATGAGCGAGTCGGCGGGACTGCTCGACGACCTGCTCGCGGGGAAACACCGCGCGCTGGCTCGGGTCATCACGAAGATCGAGAACCGCGACCCCGGCTACCGCGAGCTCGTCTCCGGGCTCTACGAGCACACTGGCAACGCAGAGGTCATCGGCATCACGGGGAGCCCCGGCGCGGGCAAGTCCACGCTGGTCGACAAGCTCGCCGAGCACTACCGTGAGCAGGGCGAGACCGTCGGCGTCGTCGCCATCGACCCCTCGTCGCCATACACCGGGGGCGCGGTGCTCGGCGACCGCATCCGGATGGCGTCGAACGTCGGCGACATGGACGTGTTCTTCCGGTCGATGTCCGCCCGCGGCAACCTCGGTGGGCTCTCGACCGCGACCGCAGATGCGGTCAAGGCGATGGACGCCTTCGGCAAGGACAAGGTCATCATCGAGACCGTCGGCGCGGGCCAGAACGAGATCGACATCGTCGGCGCGGCCGACACCGTCACCGTCCTCGTCCCGCCCGGCGCGGGCGACAACGTCCAGATGCTCAAGGCCGGTATCCTCGAGATCGCGGACATCTTCGTCGTCAACAAGGCAGACATGGACGGCGCGGACAGGACGGTCCAGGAGCTGACCGAGATGGTCCACCTCGGTCAGGGCTCGACGACGGTGGACGCCGGGCACCACGGCTTCGACGAGGTCGAGATGGACCTCGACATGCCGACCGACACCGACCCGTGGAAGCCACCCATCGTGGAGACCGTCGCCACCGATGGGGAGGGCGTCGTCGACCTCGTCGAGACGTTCACCGAGCACCGGACGTTCCTCGAGGCGTCCGGCGAACTCACGCGCCGCCGCCGCCAGCGCGTCGCCGAGGAGATCCGGACCCTCCTGCGGGACGACGCGGCGGGGCTGGTCGAGGACGAACTCGACGACCAGGGTGGCGTCGGCACGTTCGTCGACGGCGTGATGGCCGGCGACACCGACCCGTACACCATCGCGGACGACGTGATGGGACCCATCCGCGACTGCATCGAAGAACAGTAGCCGGTCGCCGCCCGTTCTCACCTCGCTGGACGAACCGTGACGCCTATGTCCGGCTCTTCCCTAGCCGCCGCTATGGACCGCCGGACACTCCTCGCGTCGGTCGGCACCGCCACCGCAGTCGGGCTCTCGGGCTGTCTCGCGCTCTCCTCGAACTCCCGAACGAACTGCGGCGAGGCCTGTAACATCGGCATGTCGGCGAACGCTTTCCGCCCGGGCGAGTTCGAGGTCGCCGTCGGCGAGAGCGTCGTCTGGAAGAACACCTCCAGCAAGGCTCACACCGTCACCGCCTACGAGGGGGGTATCCCCGAGGACGCTGCCTACTTCGCCTCGGGCAAGTTCGACGACGAAGACGCCGCTCGCAACGCCTGGTTCAACAGCCGCGGGGGCGCTATCCCCGTCGGCGAGACGTTCGAACACACGTTCGAGGTGCCCGGCGAGCACGCCTACGTCTGTATCCCTCACGAACGCGGCGGCATGACCGGAAAAATCGTCGTGACGGAGTAGTCCGTCGACCGCTTACGCTTCGTCGTCGTCCTCGACGTCGACGTCATCCTCGTCGACGTCGACTGCGGCCTCTTCCTCTGCGGCGACTTCCTCGGGACGGGCCTCGAGGGTCGACTTCTTGATCTCGACGCGGCGCAGCGGGTAGATGGTCTTCGCCTCGCCGTAGATGGCGGACGAGAGACGCCCCTCGACGACAGAGTCGATGAGCTCCTCGAACGTACGCTCCGCTGCGGCCTCCTCGACGATGTCGACCATCGTCTCGCGGATGGCGCGCTCCTGGCTGTGGTCGGCCTTCTTCGTGGTGAACGCGACGGGCTGGATCTGGACGCGGTAGTCGTCCGTCGTCAGCACGGTCACGTAGGCGTCGATCTTCGACGCGCCGCGGCGGACCAGGCTGCGCAGGTAGTCACGGGTGAGCTCGTGCTTCACGAACTCCGTGTACGCGGCGTCGGAGCCGACGTCCGTGATCTTGAACTTCAGCTTGGTGTTGTTCTCGCTGGCGTTGCCGTTCAGGTCGCCCAGCGTGGTTTCGATGGTGCGGTCGAGCACCTTCTCCGGTTCGTCTGCGGGTGTGTCACCGAGTTCGGCCCGGTCGAACTGCTCCGGGGCGTGCACGGTGTACCACCGCTTCTCTTGTTTCTTGCGGGAAACGGATCGTTCGCTCATGGTTTAGATTTGCTGTGTCGGTCTGCGTGCTGTACCACTCTGTCCGCGACGTCGACGTTCACGACGTAGTCGTCGACGGTCGACTGGAGGCCGCCGGTCGTCTCGCGCTCGATGTGCGTGACCACCGCGTCCCCCTCGACCGTCGTCTGCATCTCGTCGGTGTTGTCCGGGCGGAGCGCTGCCGCGATCAGCTGCGGGTCTGCGTGCTCCGTCCGGACCGTCGCTCGTCTCATAGTACCTCCCTGAACGCGTGGATGAACTCCTTCGTCTCGCACGCGTAGGTCGCGTAGCCCGTCGTGGCGGTGCCGTCGTAGCTGCCGCCGGTGCGCGTGACCGTCCGGGCCATCGCACCGCCGATGCCCCGGTCCTCGACCGCTGCTGCGGCCGCGGCGTCGTCGGCGAGCGCCAGGGCGACCGGCTCCGGCGACCGGAAGTCCCGGAGCAGTCGCGCGACCACCGGCGCGGGCGCGTCGTCGTCGACGCGAGCGACGAACAGGCCGTCGTACCGGCCCGTCGTCGCCGTCGCCAGCGCCTCGTGGGCGCGTGCGGCTGTCTCCCGCCACGCCTCGATGGCCGCATCGGCCACGTCGTGCCCGAGCGCCAGCGCGACGCCGGTCCCGGGTGCGGTCGCGGCCGTACACGAGAGCAGGTCGGCGAGCCCGGCGACCGACGCGGTCGGGGAATCGGGCGTCGCGTACGGCCTGAGCCCCCGCTCGACTGCGAGGCCGGCACGGTCGGTCGCGCCGTCGTCCGTGACGGTCTCGACCGCTGCCAGCGACGCGAACTGACGCCTGGCCGACTCGTCGGCGTCGCCGCCGAGGTCGCCGGCCGCATCGGTGAGCGCCGACGCCGCGTCGACGCCCGCCGAGAACGGCCCGTGCAGCCACGTCGAGTGGGCCACGTCCGTCGGGTCGTCGGTCGGCAGGGCGACACCGGGACGACGGACCACGCGGCCCGTCGTCTCCGCGGCATCGACCAGCCGCTCCGTCGCGCCCGCGCCCGGCGTCGCGCCCGCCGCGACAGCGCCAGCCAGTGCCAGCACTGCATCGGGTGCGCCGCCGAGCTCGTTCGCCAGTCGCCAGGCCGCCACGCTCGCCGGCTCGTCGGACGGGTCGAGGTGGACGGCGTCGGCATCGGACTCGCCGACGACGAGCGTGCGCCCGTCGCGGTCGTCGCCCGTCCCCGCGCGCCCAGTGCGCTCGGCGACGGTCCGTCCGACGCTCACCTGGAACGGCGTCCCGTCGTCGGCCAGCGCCCGTGCGACCAGCCCCGCCGCTGCGAGGCTGTCGCCGTCGGCGCGTGCCACGACGTGGACGAACGGGGCGCCTGCGAGGGCGGCGGCGACGTCGCTCGCCGACCCTGCGTCCCCGTCCGCTGTGCGACCCGTGTGCGACATTCAGTTACTCGAGGAGTTCGACGGCTACGTCGTAGGAGTACTTGAAGTCCTCGTCGAGCTCGTCGCCACGGTAGTAGGAGACCAGGCGACGGACCTTCGACTCGGTGTTCTGCAGGGCGCGCTTGTTCTGGTGGTCGAGCGGGTGCTCCTCCATATGCTCGCGGAGGCGCACGGCTCGCTCCATCAGGTTGTACAGGTCCTCGGGCAGCTCCGAGCCAGCGTCGTGCTCGTCGAGAATCTCGGTGAGCTTCTTGCCCGTGGCCAGCTTCACGTCCGGAATCGGTGTGCCGGTGACGCCCTCGTCACGCAGCTTCATACCGATCTGGGACGGCTCGTAGCCCTGTTCTGCCAGTTCGACGACGCGGGATTCGATATCCTCGGCGTCGACGTCGCTCCACTCCGGCGGCTCGTCCGTCACGGGTTTGTCCGAACCGGACTGCCCGCGACGGCGGGTATGCATTCGTGCCATAGTCTGAGGATAGGAACAACAGACCGCGCGAGACGAATCCAGTCGCCAGTCTGTCGGCACTGGCGACCGGGAGCACCTCCGCAATCCCAAGCCATCGAAGTCGATGGCGAGTCAGATTTGCGGCCGTGCTGTTCCCGAAAAGTCGTTTCGGCGTCGCGAGTAAAAGGATTGCTACTCGCGTCCGCGTGTGACCCCCACTCCCCGACGGAGATTCGAGGGGTTTATCAATACCTCGCGGTGTACGTTTGACTGCGTTCGAGGGCTCGTAGATCAGTGGTAGATCACTCCCTTGGCATGGGAGAGGCCCCGGGTTCAAATCCCGGCGAGTCCACTACCTTTTCTCGACGATACACGACGAGCTACCGGCATCGTCGCATACAGCGGCCGAACGACGACTGGAACGCACCGGCGGGCCAACGAGTATGTCCACCAGCATCACGGGCAGATTCGACAGGTAGGCGAAAAGTATACTCCGCCACGCCACGCCATTCGAAGTATGCGCGGGACCACGGACCGCATCGCACTCGACATCCACGTTCACAGCGATGCGTCCTACGACGGCCACGAGCCGATAGAGCTCGTGCTCGAACACGCTGCCGACATCGGTCTCGACGGTGTGGTCATCACGGACCACGACCGTATCGAGGCGTCACGCGAGGCCGCGAAACTCGCTCCGGAGTTCGGGCTGACCGGTATCCCTGGTGTCGAGGTGTCCACCGAACACGGGCACCTCCTCGCTGTCGGCGTCGAGGAACGCCCGCCAGCGGGGAAACCCTTCGACGAAACTGTCCACCGAATCCGTGAGTTCGGTGGTGCGGCCGTCGTTCCACACCCGTTCCAGCGGACCCGCCACGGCGTCCGGAAGCGCAACGTCACGGACTGCGACGCCATCGAGACCTACAACTCGATGCTGTTCACGGGCTACCAGAACCGTCGCGCGAGACGGTTCGCCCGAGCACGCGGCTACGCGGAGGTCGGCGGGAGCGACGCCCACCACCTCATGAACGTCGGCCGTGCGGTGACTGTCGTGGACCTGGAGGACCCCGTCGAACGGGTCGGTGATGTCGCCATCGACCAAGTCGTCGACGCCCTCCGTGCGGGCCGAACACGTGTTCACGGCATGCGGACGCCCGTCCACCGGAGCGCCATCCAGTACGGCGTCGGTGCGACCCGGAAAGTCGCATACCTGCTCACGTCTCGTCTCCCGTACGTTCGACCGCGGCCCCGCGCAGTCGCCGAGTTCATGGCGGAAAACTGAGTACGATCGCATTCTCACGTTACTGGCGAACCCTGGCAGCTGTTGCTAGGGTTTATAACCCATCGCAGCTAAATTTTATACAGATTGCATGAGAATTTATGCTGTCGCCGTGCTCCTCCTGACACAGGCCGTCCTCCCCGGTGCGGTCGCCGCCGCGAACGACGGACCGACACCCTCCCTCTCGGCGCCAAACGAAGCGCCGCTTACGGAGGCCGGACTGGACCAGCGCGTCCCCCGCGGTCGAACCGTACTCCTCGATGGACGCGGGTCACGCGACCCGGACGGAACCGTCACCGACTTCGAGTGGACGATCACCCACCCGGATGGCTCGGAGTTGGTGCCCGACTGTTCGACGTGCCCGCGTACCACCTTCGAACCGAACGAAACCGGTACGTACGAGGTCCGACTGACCGTCACCGACGACGACGGCGCCAGCACCTCGGACTCGATGTTCGTCGAGGTGACGACCGGCACCGGACCGACGGTCTCGCTCTCCGGGCCACCGACCACCACGACCGGCGCTGGAGCTGAATTCGTCGCCGACGCTCAGGCGGGGAGTACCGAACTCGACCGCATCGAGTGGCGCGTCGACGGCACCGTCGTCGCTACGAGTGACCTCGACGGCGCAGCCGAGAACGCGACTCTGGAGGGGACCTTCCCCAGCCCCGGCGCCTATACCGTTTCAGCACGCGTGTTCGACGCCTCCAACCGCAGTGATTCGGACACGCGACCAGTCTCGGTCACCGGCGTCTCAGCGCCGGGGAACGGCACTACACCGAACGGAACCACGCCGAACGGCAGCCTACCAGTGCTCCCCGGTCCCGGAAACCCGGGCGGTCCGAGTAACCCGAGCGGTCCCGGGAATCCCAGCGAGCCGAGTAATCCGGGCGGACCCGGGGCCCCTGGCGGCCCCGAAAACGGCACTGGAGACGCCACCACCCTCGCCGACCAGTACGAGCCTGCAGTCCGTGGTCCACAGGTGGTTACCGGCTCGCAACCGCTCCGGGCATCGTACCGGATCGACGACGCCCCACCGGCGACCGCGCTCCAGCGCGTCGTCTGGTTCCGTGGCGACGGACGGTTCGACGCCGGCGACTCGACCAGTCTCGACTGGGCGCCCGGTGACCACCGGCTGTTCGCCATCGTGGACTACACCGACGGTTCGAGTGACGTCGTGACCTTCCCGAACGACCGAACTCGTGTCGTCGCCGACCCACAGCCGTCGCTCGCGCTCTCCGACCTCGCTGCCGCCGGCAGCATCAGCGGAACGTTCACCGCCGGCGACGACTACGGCAACCTCGTCGATGTCGTCGTCGAGGTCGACGGCCGAACCGTCTACGAACGCCACGCCAGCCGTGCCGGGAGCCGGCCGACGCTCGGGTCCCGCGTCGAGTCGGAGTTCGAACGTACCGGCATCGAGCCGAACTCGACCCACGAGGTCGTCGTTCGGGCGACCGACGGCCGTGGACAGACTGTGACGCTGCGGCGCGAGGTCACATCGTCCAACGAGATCGAGGTCGTGAGAGCGGGCTTCGTGAATACACCCGTGGATTCGTACCACGAACGACTCGATCCCGAGCGGTACACGGCGCATCACGTGGTTGAAGTAAGGTTGAATGGGAATAATCCTGAATCTATTCAATCAGAGTATGACTTCAGTCCGGGTACTGATAGACTTCATCCGGACGTTCAAACCAGGGAAATAATCCAACGCGATAATGGCAATGTTCTTTTAATCCACTCCTATTGGTCTGCTGCTAGCCCAGATGAATATCGCGTGTCATACGATATACAATCCAGCCAAACTGGGTTAATACAAGGAGATTCGGAATTCACAGTAGAACGGAGCGATCCCATTCTGGTGGTGACCACCCGGACGGCCGGAACAGAACCCCAGACTAAAAACTGGGGATTCGTCGTTGATGCATCGCGTTCGTTTGATCCTGACCACACCATACTGGACTATTACTGGACTGGTAGTGTAGAATTAGCTGGAGAGTCTCCTAAAGTTGGGAAGTTTAGGTCGAGGGAACTCGGAGGGTTGGAAGTGGAGGACCAGAATGGTGGGTTCAGCGCTCGTCGGTGTTGTTTCCTGCAATTCTTCACACCCCAGATTGAATCGGTGAAACAACTAGACGAAGGCCCATTCAACGCCACAGAGACGGTCAGGTTCGAAGTACAGTCGGATGATTGGGCCTTCGCGAAGACCTTGGATAGCTACGGTGTGGGACTATCGTACGGCTCGAATTCGAGATACATCAGTGTGGTAGAAGACGAACGAGTTTCACAAGGTTATGATACCGGGGCTAGTGGCTCAGAACAGCGTCAAGAGTTCCAGCGTGCCATTATCGAGGTACAGGCTGCTGCGCTCTCGGAGGAAACTTTGCAACCGACGGTCTCACTTTACAACGAGGAGAATCCTGGACGGATTCGAGACAACGTGACACTTCCCACTGTCGAAGTGAACAATCAAACTACGACACAACAGTTCCGTGAGAACGTGAGTGTCGAGACTTTGGTCTATCGGGTGACCAGAGAGAACGGCACCCTGCAGGCCACTGTTTCGAACCTTGAAGAGTTACAGGTGTATCTCAGAAATGGGTACGAGACAGTTGAGCAGAACGATCGCACAACTGGAGTAATGCTGGAGCAGAAAACTGAACGTGAAGTGACCCAGACCGAACGAATCTCGTTTGGGTCTCGACAAGACCGAGCGGCGTATCTCCGCAACAACTCAAACACACATGCTGCAGGTTCAAGGGCTCAAGCGGTTGTAAAGCAGCAGACTGAGTACGTATGGCGGGATTCCCAATCGGGAAGCGGAGTCCTTACCGGAGAGACCAGACAACATACGATTCCGGCGCAGACCCGAACCCTTCGCGAGTACCAGACACAGGTCCATCGGACCCGAACCGTCACTGAAATGGTTCGCAAGCCATTCCAAAGAACGGTTGAGCGAACCGTCGAACGCACAAGGACTCGGTGTAACCATATCGTTGGGTGTTACGAGGGGACGGTTACCGAAACCGTCACTGAAACCGTTACCCAGTACCGGGAGGTAACGCGAACCCGAGAGGTAACTTGGTGGGACCGGTCAACGTACTGGAGCACGCATCCCCACTCGGGCAGTGACATTCCTACGGGTCATACAAAGGAGGTGGTGGTCCAAGGGCCACAGCAGATACAGCAGTACCAATTTGCCATTGAAACACAGGAACGAACCACCAGAGAGAGGTTCTTCGCAATTCGCAGCCAGTCGGAGACGGTCGTGGAGTGGCAAGCGTATCGGAACACGGAGAATCTGGTGATTGCACGGCGGCTTGCTAGGCAAGACGAAATTAGGGTCGGTGAGGTTAACAAAATCCAATCGTGGGTGGTCGCAAAGCATGGTGAGACCACTGAGGTTGTCTCCGAATACGAGGAGCGGTCGAACGTAATCGAAACGATAGCGATCGTAACTGGCGAGGTAAAGGAGAGAAAATTTAACCCTGTTACTGGAGATACTGAAGTAATGACCGTGAGAACCTTTCGTGAAGAAGTCAGACATGAGGGGCCTGTAGATACTCAATACATAATTGAATATATGAGGGGTCAGAAAACAAACTGCTCAAAAGGTGAAACCTGTGAAAATTAAAAGGACGATAATGATTCTCACAGTCCTGTCCCTAACTGTGCAACTCGGGTTTTTAGTTTCAGCAGGCCCTGTCTCATCTGCTAGTAGTGGGCCTTCCACAGACCGTGTCATCGAATCAGAAAAGGGAGTCATCTATACAATCGATTTGAATCTGGAGGATCTGGTACTAAATATCTCTGCTCATAACCCAAATGACGAATCTGTCAGTTCTTGGCTCGACGTTAGGATCGATAGAACAACTGTCAGGAATGGGGAACTAAATCTGTCTGCGCAAGAATATCGAAATACTTCGTATAACTTATCAAACTCCATAGCAGCCACTCGAGACCGCCATCAACTCACAGTAGGGACTGTAGGAGACTTGACTACATATGGGTTTGAATTAGTTCTAAACTCTTCAAATGGCGTTCCACTTCCTGAGATCGAGAACGTCGAAGTTACGAGAGCAACCCTTGACGGAGAAGAGACGACAGCACTCAGAATCACAGTCAGAAACGAAGCCAACGTTCAGTACCTCACAGACATTCGAGTCACGACACTCGAAACCAATTCCGGGGGACACAGTGGTCGAGTCCCAATCGAGGAGACCCGACGGACAGTCCTCATCCCGTTGAACGAAGAGCCCGAGATGATTGTCGCCGGCGAGGTCAGGCTGTACACGGGCTGGGTCCACAACGAGTCCCGAATATCGGATCAGGTCGAGTTCGAGGGGACGGTCGACGGCGAGACGGCGGTGTGGGACCGGGAGTTCGAGCCGATCCAGATCGACTACGCGAACCGGGACGTCGAGGAGTACCAGTATCAGAACGCGACGGTGAAGTCGAAGAACGACGAGATCTGGCGTGAGCGGCTGAAGCCGGTCGCAGCGGTTGCGGGTGTGCTGCTGGTCGGAATCCTGCTCGTGGTGTCGGTGCTCTCGCGGCGTCGGTAGTCAGAGCTGTTTCCGGACGAGCCGTGCGATCTCGTCGACGTCGTACTCGTCTTCATTCTTGTCGAAGACGGTCTGGCCGTCGACGCTGACGGTGAAGATACCGTGGTCGCCCGTGCGGAGTGTGACGCTGTCGAGCTGGTCGCCGAAGCTCGAGAGGAGGACGTGCTGGACGTCTTCGGCGCGGTTGAGGAAGCCACACGGGACGCAGTACTCGATCTCGATGTCGGTCATGGGTGACGCTTCGAACCGCCTGTGGAAAAGCAACGGGGTGCGTGGGAGAACTCAGTCGGAGCCGTAGGTCTCCGCGAGCGCGTCGAGTGCATCGTGGTGTTCGGTGGTGTGTGGTGCGGTGAGTGGGGAGACGCTGATGTGTCCGTCGGCGACGGCGTGGCGGTCGGTGCCCTCCGGGTCGGGGATTTCCCCTGCGGCCATGCGTTCCCAGACGCGGTCGTGGAGCGAGACGATGCCGTTGTCGACCGTCGCGTCCATGTCGTACATGTGCGACGGGCGCGTGATCTCGATGTCACCGGTGCAGTAGTCGGGGACGGGTGCGTTGAGGTTGAGGTAGTCGGCGTTGTCGAACACACCGGCACCGAGGGCGTGCTCCACGAGGTAGGTGGTGGCGCGCGTCGCCTCGGCGTAGTTCGATTCGGAGACGTCGACGTCGGTCCACTCGCGGTCTTCGTCCGGGTCCACGGGGACGTACAGGGAGGCTGCGATGGCGGGAACGTCGAAGAAGGCGGCTTCGACGGCGGCGCTGACGGTGCCGGAGCGGCCGAGAACGTAGTGACCGAGGTTCGCGCCCTTGTTGCAGCCGGAGACGACCAGGTCTGGGTCGGTGCAGATGGCCTGGAGTCCGGCGACGACGCAGTCCGTAGGGGTGCCTTCGATGGCGTAGCCGAGTTCGTGCTCGGTGATATCGACGTGGCTCGAGATGGCACGACCGACGGCGCTCTGGTCGGTCGCGGGCGCGACGGCAGTGACGTCGCCGAGTTCCGAGAGCGAGTCGTAGAGGGCTCTGAACCCCGGACTCTCGATTCCGTCGTCGTTGGTGAGGAGGATGTCGAGGTCGTCGTCCATGCGAGGTGGCTCGGAGTGGGTGGGCAAAAGGCCACCGTTCGGGGAACCACGAGGGCGGTGTGGGCGGCGCTGGCCGTCGGTCAGTCGGCGTTCGTCGGCTGTAGCCCGCCGGTATCGGGCGCCCGTTCGTCCGGCGTGAGGTAGCACTGCGGGTCGGGTGCGAAGGGGTCGTCGTGGATCGCGAGCGACCGGAGCGGCGAGCCACCCTTGCAGATGTCGGCGTACTGGCAGTCGGTGCAGCGTCCCTGGAGTCTGTCGTCGCGGGACCGGAGCGCGTTCACGAGTGGGTTCGAGTCGTCCTCCCAGATGGCGCCGAAGGAGCGGTCGCGAACGTTGCCGAGGCTGTAGGACTGCCAGAACTGGTTGAGGTGGACGTTGCCCTGGTAGTCGATGTCTGCGACGCGCTCGCCGGCGGGGTCACCGCCGTTGGTCTCCAGATACCGTCGAACAGTCCGGGCGCGTTCCTCGCTCATCTCGCGGCGGGCGTACTCCGTGATGTAGCCGGCGTCGGCGTAGTTCCCGACGAGGAGCGTCTCTATTTCGTGGCCGTCCTCGTGATAGGCTCGGGTGAGGTCACAGACCTCGCGGACCGCCTCGCGCCGTTCCGCCGTCGAGAGATCGGTGTCAGAGATGTCTGCGCCTCGGCCGCCGTAGGCGAGGTGGTAGAAGCAGAAGCGGTCGAGCCCGGTGTCGGCCAGCAGGTCGACGATGTCGCGCAGGTCGTCGCGGTTGTGTTGCGTGATGGTGTACCGGAGGCCGGTCTTCAGCCCGGCGTCGAGGCAGTGTTCGATGCCTCGAACCGCGGCGTCGAACGCGCCGTCCTGCCCGCGGAAGTGGTCGTTCGTCTCGGCCATCCCGTCGACGGAGATGCCCGCGTAGGCGAGCCCTGCGTCGGCGAGCTGCTGGGCGCGTTCCGCGGTGATGAGCGTCCCGTTCGTCGAGAGGACGGGCCGGAGCCCCACGTCGGCGGCGTAGTCGACGAGGTCGACGAGGTCGGACCTGACGAGGGGTTCGCCACCGGAGAACAGGACGACGGGCACACCGTAGTCCGCGAGGTCGTCGAGCAGTCGTTTCCCTTCCCGGGTCGAGAACTCGCCGTCGGCCCCGCTGTCGCAGGCACTCGCGTAGCAGTGCTCGCAGTAGAGGTTGCACCCGCGCGTCGTGTTCCAGACGACGACCGGCCGACGCTGTTTCTTCTCGGAGATCTGTTCCTTGTCCGATTCGTTGGCGGCGTCGTACCGGAGGCCGTCGCCTTCGGCGTCGAGCCCGCACAGGAGCTTCGAGACTGATATCATGGTTCGGTGGTCAGTCGCCCGCGGCGGTCGCGGCTTCGTCCAGCGTCGAGGGGGTGAAGCGGTGCACCGCGTCGGCAGGGCAGAGCCAGAGGTCCTCGGCGGTGAACGAGAACAGCGTGGCCGCCTGCTCGTAGGCGATGTCCCAGGTTTCCGCCGTGACGCTCCCGACGTGTCGCATCGGGTCGGTGCTGGTCTCCCGGACGAACACCTCCCACTCCGAGCCGTCGGTCGCTCTCGGTGCGTCGCTGACGCGTTGTCGGTCCTCCACTGGCATACCCGGCGCTTGGAAGTCGGCTTAAAAGCCAGCCTCGCAGATTTTCAGCCCGTGGGAATGGGGTGGACGTGTTCGGGTGGGGCGGTGGCCCGACAGCCTCAGACCGGTTTCGGAATCCGGTCGACGACGGTCTCCTCGTCGACGACGAGGTTGTAGGCGTCCTCGTCGTCGTTCCAGAGGGCGAGCACGCCGTCGAACGCGAGGAGGTCGCCGTAGTCGGCGGTCGGGAGGTCGGCGTTCCCGGCCGTTTCGCGCACGAGGACCGCGTAGTTGTCGTCGTCCTCCGAGCCGTCACTGATCTTGAACAGCGGGTTGGAACTGCGGTCGTCCGGCGAGAGGTCGTGGGAGAGCTTCGCCGCAAGGAGGTCGATGCGGTTCGACACGTGGGCGTCCATGTCGGCCATCTTCGCGTAGATGTTCGGAGACGGTGTCACGTCGAGGAGGCGTTCGTCGTCGTGACGGAGGACGCTGTAGGAGAACTGGACGTCGACGTTGACGAACTCGCCGTCGGCGGGCTCGCTGTCCTCGCCTGCGTCGTCACTCCGCGTGGCGTCGAGCCGGCGCTGGAACTCCGGAACGGCGACGTCCGGCCGCACGTCGAACGACCAGCCGCGGTCGGTCGGAGTCTCGTCCGGCCAGAGGCGGACCGTCGGAGAGTACACCGTGGGACGGTCATCCTGGGCTCCGCCGTCGGCCGACACCCCGTCTGCAACGGCCCGCTCTAGCCCGCGGAGCCCGATGCTGGTGTTCCGATCGGCGGGGGCGAGCGCGAGGAGCGAGCCGTCGGCGGCGACGTGGTCGAGGTAGCGCCGGAGGACCGCCTCCGGGTCCTCAAGCTCGTTGAGGACGTTCGCGAACAGGACGATGTCGTACTCGCCCTCGGGGGCGAACGCCTCGGCGGTCGTCCCGTGGACGGTCGTGTGGAAGTTCGTCCCCGTTTCGTCGAGCAGTGCCTCGAATACCTCGGTCGCGGCACTGGGTTCGACCGCGTGGTAGTCCACGAGCGCGTCGTCGGGGAGGTAGTCGTGGAGGCCGAGCGCGGGGCCGCCAACGCCGGCGCCGACATCGAAGACGCGGAGGTTCCGGGGCAGCAGGCGTTTCGAGACGAGGTCGTTCAGGACGTACTGGACCGCCGCGTAGAAGTCCGGCAGGTGGTAGATGGCGTAGCCGAGGGCCACGTCCGCGTCGTACTCGACCTCCCGTCGCTGGTAGTAGTCGTCCTTGAGCCGTCTGATGGTCCGGCGGAGCTGGTCGCCGGAGTCGCCGGTCGCCCACTCGTAGCCGTAGCGCTCCATCAGCAGGTCGTCGAGCGCGTCGGCGTAGGTGTCGGGGAGTTCTTCGACGACGTCGACGGGTGTGTCGACCTGCCGGTCGGAGACGGGGACGAAGGTACCGTCTTCGCGCTCGACGAGTCCCAGCGCGACGGCCTCCTCGCGGAGCACCTGCCGGACGACGGCGGGGTGAGGCTGACTGGTGACGTACTCGCAGATCTCCTCGGGGTCGATTGGACGGACGTTCCGGAGGTACTTCGCGTTCGAGACGACGGCCGCTCTGTCGACCATCGTCAGGCACCTCCGTGAACGTCCTGGTCGGTCGCGTCCTCCTGTAGCCGTTCGTACAGCCGTTCG
Source organism: Haloarchaeobius sp. FL176 (assembly GCF_024609245.1). Classification (GTDB taxonomy): domain Archaea; phylum Halobacteriota; class Halobacteria; order Halobacteriales; family Natrialbaceae; genus Haloarchaeobius. Next base: position 49,424 of record NZ_JANJYH010000007.1, on the reverse strand, counting down.
AACTCGGTCCGGTCCGCGTCGGCGAGTCGGTCAGCGGCCGCCGCGACCGCCCCCGCGCCGTCGAACCGGGACTGGATGTCGGCGTAGACGTGTGCGTCGCCGTCGGTCACCTGCTCGACGAGCGCCTGGAGGTCGTCCGAGACGGGCGTGTGGAACCGCTCGTCGACGGCCTCTGCGGCGAGCCCGTACGCGAGCACCGCTGCGTGGGCGCTCGCCTGGACGGTCTCCATCGCCTCGTCGTGTTCGTCGGCGGTCGTCTCGAAGATGTCGTTGCCCGCATCGGCGAGTGCAGAACGGACGGCGTCGACTCGCGGCCCGGGTTCGTCGGTGACGACAGCGATTCGCCCCGGCGCGTTCGACGGCGCGAACAGCGGATGGAGGCTCATCCGTTCCAGCGCCGCGCCGTGTTCCCGCATCGCAGCTAGCGGGGCCGCCATCTCACCGGTGATGTCGACCAGCGCGTGTTCGGCGCGGACGGCCTGGGCGGCGATTACCTCGGCCACGACTGGCATCGGCACGGCGAGACAGACCACGTCGTAGGTGTCGGTGTCGTCGAGTGCGGTGGTCGTGCCGCCGACGGCTGCCGCCGCCGCACGCGCGGCAGCAGGGTCCGTGTCGGCGAAGGCGACCGTCCCGTCGAGTGCGTCGGCTAGCCAGCGGCCCATCGAGCCGGCCCCGACGACGAGTGTTCGCATCGCTACCGGGTAGCGAACCGGCGGGCAAAAGGGGTTCGGTCGGCCTCAGAAGAAGCCCGCGTAGTAGAACAGGCCGATGGTCAGCACGACGAGCAGACCGATGGTTATCATCAGCCAGTTGAACGCGCCGTCGGGGCTCATGGCGGAGAGGTTCATGGTCCAGATTTCCCCAAGCGAGGTTTTAAAACTGTTTATCCGGGGTCGCCAGGCTAGTCGACGACGAGTTCGACCGGGTAGTCGACGAGGTTCTCGTAGCCGTCCTCGGTGACCACGACGATGTCCTCGATGCGGACGCCACCCACCGCGGGGTCGTACAGCCCGGGTTCGATGGTGATGATGTGGCCAGCCTGCAGCTCCTCGCCGTCACGGGAGATCGACGGCCCCTCGTGGACGTCGAGCCCGACGCCGTGGCCGGTCGAGTGGATGAAGCCGGTCTCGGTGCCGGGGTCGGTGAAGATGGTCGGGTAGCCGGCGTCCTGATAGACGTCGATGACCGCCTGGTTCACCGCGTCGCCGGTCGCTCCCGCCTCGACGGCGTCGAGCGCTGCCTGTCGGGCCTCGTCGGTCACCTCGTACCACTCCCGCTGGGTCTCGGACGGCTCACCTTTGAGGAACGTCCGGGTCATGTCCGAGTGGTACTTGCTCGCCTTGTCCTTCGGGAAGATGTCGACGATGACGAACTCGTTCGCGTGGATGGGACCGCTGCCACGGTCGTGCGGGTCGGCAGCATCCTCGCCGCAGGCGACGATGGTCTCGTCGAGCGCGCAGTCGTGCCGGAGCAGGCTGATCTCGATCTCCTGTCTGACGAACTCGCAGGTGAGCACCTCGCCGTCGGGCCGGAGGAGCACGCCGTCCTCGTCGACGGTCGACTCGGCGATGAGCTCCTCGGCCCGGGCCATCGCGGCCTCGTTCGCGCGCTGGGCCGTCCGGACGTTGTCGACCTCCTCGTCGGTCTTCACCGCGCGGATGTCGCCGACGATGCCCTCGTCGTCCGGTACCACGGCGACGTCCCGGTTCCGGAGCCCGTCCGCCACCCCGACGGGGAAGTCGCGACCGACGGCAACCGAGTCACAGCCGAGGTCCGCGAGGAACTCCGCCTGTACGAGTTCGGTCGCCTTCTCCGCGCTGTGCTCGCGTCGCTTCTCCTGGAGCCCGTAGTCCGTGAGCCGTGCGACCCGATCGAGCCGACCCTCCTTCTTCGCCCGGCCGTACTCCAGCGACGAGACGAGCGCCGCGGTCTCGTCTGGTGTGTAGACCGCGAAGAACGGGTCGGGCGCGCCGAAGCCGGTCAGGTAGTAGCAGTCCGAGTTCGACTCGTCGTCGTAGAACGCGTAACCGTCGAGGTCGTGCTCGTCGAGGAATTCGTCGAGCGCTGAGAGGTCCGGGTCCATACCGCGACACTCCCACGCGGCGAGTAAAAACAGTCCGGTTGGAGAACCCGACGGACGGAACGTCCATCGTCCAGCCTACCCGAGCACCGCCACGTCGACCCGGTGGTTCCCCTCGGGCGCCGGCAGCACAACATCGTCCACGAGATGTGTCGTGACACGTTCCCGCCACTCCTCGACCGCCGCCACGTGCCGCTCGTGGTGCGTATCGACGTCGTACTCTCCCTCTGGTTCCGTGTCGACCGCCCGCGGATAGGGTGGCGCGTCGTCGTCGACCAACCGGTGCGGGGGGAGGTGGAACGCACCGGTCTCCTCGTCGCGGGCCTCGGTGGTCCCGTCCGAACCGATACGGTGGAGCCGGGCGCGCATCCGCCCGTTGAACGGCGGTGTGACCCGGAGCACCGTCTCGGTCCCCTGCTCGTATGCCTCCAGCGCGGCGAGTACGTCGCTCGCGTGAATCGCGAGGGAGCGGATCACCGTCGGATCGTCGTCCTCACTCACGTTCGCACACTGGGTGGCGTCGAACTTGAGTAGTTCGCCGACGGTAATCTCACCGCTGTCGGTACGCTCATACCACGACCGGCCCACGACCGGGTATGGACGTCTCCATCTCGCCTTCGACGGTCGACGGGACCACGCGGGCACCGCCCTCGAAGAGCTACACGCACCGGGCCATCCTCGCCGCAGGCTACGCCGAGGGGTCCGTCGTGGCGGAGCCGCTACTCAGCGCCGACACGCGGGCGACGGCTCGCGCGGTCGAGGCGTTCGGAGGGTCGGTCGAGATAGCTGCGGACGAGAGCCGGCTGGAAGTCGAAGGCTTCGACGGGTCCCCGGGGGTACCCGCTGACGTCGTCGACTGTGCGAACAGCGGGACGACGATGCGACTCGTCACAGCCGCTGCCGGCCTGGTGGACGGGACGACCGTGCTCACCGGGGACGAGTCGCTTCGCTCCCGGCCACAGGGCCCACTGCTCGACGCCATCGGCGACCTCGGCGGACGGGCCGAGAGCACGCGCGGGAACGGTCAGGCTCCGCTCGTCGTCACCGGCCCCATCGACGGTGGCACCGTCGCCATCCCCGGCGACGTCTCCTCGCAGTACGTCACCGCCCTGCTCATGGCCGGAGCGAACACCGACGATGGAATCCGGGTCGACCTCGAGACCGAACTGAAGTCCGCCCCGTACGTCGACATCACGCTCGACGTGCTCGACGCGTTCGGCGTCGAGGCCGAGCGAACGGAGACCGGGTTCGTGGTCGAGGGCGGTCAGCGGTACGACGCGGGCGGCGAGTACGCGGTCCCCGGGGACCTCTCCTCGCTCTCGTACCTGCTCGCGGCCGGGGCCATCGCGGCCCCCGACGGACTCACACTCGAGGGTGCGGTTCCAAGTGCACAGGGCGACACGGCCATCGTCGATATCGTCGAGGGTATGGGCGCGACGGTCGACTGGGACCGTGAGGCAGGCACCATCTACGTCTCGCAGTCGCCCCTCTCGGGGACCACCGTCGACGTGGGCGACACGCCGGACCTCCTGCCCACCATCGCCGCGCTCGGGGCCGTCGCCGACGGCGAGACGCGCATCGAAAACGTCGAGCACGTCCGCTACAAGGAGACGGACCGCGTGAGCGCGATGGCGGAAGAGCTCACGAAGCTCGGCGCGAGCGTCACCGAACACGAGGACGAACTCGTCGTCCACGGCGACGACAGCGAGCTCGTGGGTGCAGCCGTCGACGGACGCAAGGACCACCGCATCGTCATGGCACTGTCGGTGGCCGGTCTCGTCGCAGAGGGCGAGACGACGGTAGCGGGTGGCGAGCACGTCGACGTCTCCTTCCCGGGCTTCTTCGACGTCCTCGCCAGCCTCGGAGCGACCGTGCGCCGCTGACCCACACGACCCGGGACTCTTTTTATCGGACGTTCGTTTGCCGAGGTATGCTCCGGACGGATCTGGCGGTGTCGCTGCGGGACCGGTTCGAGGACGACGGCTTCCTGTTTCCCGACTACGACGGCTACTGCTTCGCCAACGTGCCAGGGGCGGTCGCGTCGCTCCTCGGCGCGGACGCCGGGCGGTCCCTGCCAGCGGACACCTTCGACGGCGTCGACACCGACGGCGTGGAGACGGTGCTCGTCGTGCTCGTCGACGGCTTCGGCTGGACGCAGTGGCGTCGGGAGCGCACGCACCACGGGTTCCTCGACCGGCTCACCGCGGCGGCGCGGGTGACGCCGCTTACGTCCATCTACCCGAGCGAGACGGCGGCTGCCATCACGACGTTCCACACGGGAGCGCTCCCGGCGAAGCACGGCGTCGTCGGCTGGAACGTTCACGACCCGGCGGCCGGTGAGACGTTCGAGGCGCTCCCGTTCCTGACGAAAGCCGGCGAGGAGCCGACCGGCCTCGGGCCGGACGAGGTGTTCGACGCGGACGCAATCTACCCGTCACTGGCCGAGCAGGGCGTCGAGGCCCACCACGTCGTCCCGTTCGACGAGACCTACGAAGGGGCGACAGCACACACCTACGGCTCGCTGGACGAGCTGCCCGGGCAAGTTCGAGCCGCGGTCGACGCTGCCGACGGTCGGTCCTACTGCTTCTGCTACGTCCCGCACGTCGACCACGAGGCGCACCACAGTGGCACCGGCTCGGACGAGTACCGTGACACCGTCGGCGAAGTGTTCGAGGTCGTCGAGCGCGCGCTCGACGGGCTCGACGACGAGACGCGCGAGGAAACGCTGTTGCTGGTGACCGCCGACCACGGCCACGTCGACACCGACCCCGAGCGCAACGTGGACCTCGACGCGGACGCCGAACTTGTCGATGCGCTGGCGAGAGGCCCCGACGGCGAGCCGATTCGCTACGCGGGCAGCCCACGCAACGTCCAGCTTCACTTGCAACGGGGGCGTGTGCAGTCGACCGCTGACCGGCTATCCAGCTCTCTCGACGCCCGTGCGTTCACGCGGGCGGAGGCGCTGGAGCGGGAGCTGTTCGGCGATGTCGAGCCGTCGGAGACCTTCCTTCGCCGGCTCGGTGACCTGGTGTTGACCCACCGTGACCTCGGCACGTGGTGGGGCGACCACGAGCCCGAGGAGCTGGAGCTGGTCGGGATGCACGGCGGGTTACATCCCGATGAGATGTTGACCGGGGTTGCGGCCGTTCGGATCTCCGACCTCTTCTGAGGGAGTTCCGTTCAGGCTGACAGGCGACGCTCGCAAGGCTTCCTGCACGCTGCGTCGCACAACCGCTGGACGCGCAGGTGTCTCGGTCAGGTCACGCCGGTCCTGCTCCCGGCATCGTACTTCAACGGTCAGTTCTGGCGCGGTCTACAACACCTAAATCCCCACGCCCCTGAGACGGGGACATGAACGGCAATCGCTTCGGTCGTCTGTTCCAGCTGACCACGTTCGGGGAGAGCCACGGGGAGGCGATGGGCGTGACAGTCTCGGGCTGTCCAGCCGGGCTCGAACTCGACGAGGCGGACGTACAGGCGGAGCTGGACCGACGCAAGCCGGGCCAGTCACACATCACGACCAGCCGCGGCGAACCGGACGCGGTCGCCATCAAGTCCGGCGTCCAGGACGGCTACACCACCGGGACGCCCATCGGGATGGTCATCGAGAACAAGGACGCCCGGTCGGGCAAGTACGAGCCGTTCATCACGGCCCCGCGGCCGAGCCACGGCGACTTCACCTACTCCGCGAAGTTCGGGACGCGGAACTGGGGTGGCGGCGGCCGCTCGTCGGCGCGGGAGACGGTGAACTGGGTCGCTGCGGGCGCGATTGCCAAGAAGATACTCGCCACCGAGGGGGTCGAGGTGCGGGCGCACGTCAACCAGATCGGCGACATCGAGTCCCCGCCGGTCTCCTGGGCGGAGCTGGGCGAGCACACCGAGGAGAACGAGGTCCGCTGTGCACACCCCGAGACCGCCGAGAAGATGCGCGATCTGATCGACGAGTACCAGGAGGCGGGCGACTCCATCGGCGGGAGCGTCTACTTCGAGACGCGCGGTGTCCCGCGCGGGCTCGGCGCGCCCCGGTTCGACGGCGTCCCGTCGCGGCTCGGGCAGGCGTTCATGTCCATTCCGGCGACGACGGCGTTCGAGTTCGGGCTGGGACGGGAGGCCCGCGAGGTCGCCGGTATCGACCGGAACGAGGACTGGGAACTCGGTGAGGACGGCGACCCGGTCCCCGTCGGCAACGACCACGGCGGACTCCAGGGCGGCATCACGACGGGCGAGCCGATCTACGGCGAGATAACCTGGCACGCGCCGACCTCGATTCCGAAGGAGCAGACGACGGTCGACTGGGAGACGGGCGAGGAGAAGGAGGTGCAGGTCGTCGGCCGGCACGACCCGGTGCTCCCGCCGCGTGCAGTACCGGTCGTGGAGGCGATGCTCGCCTGCACGCTGCTGGACTTCATGCTGCTCGGCGGGCGCATCAACCCGGACCGGCTGGACGGCCAGCCCGGTGAGTACGACACCGACTACCACCCGAGCCAGCCCGAATAGACCGCCAGCAGGCGGTCGTCGTCGTCTCAGTCGAGGAGGCCCATATCCTCGGCGACGAGATCGTTCAGCTGGTCGAGCACCTCGGGGTCGACCTCTGCGCCCGGTTCGCCGTCGTGTAGCTGTTCGTTATGCCGGGTGACCGCGTCCTCGACCTCGCTGAAAGGGACGGCGGTCCGGGTGTCGCAGTCCTCGCAGATGACCGGAATCTCGGGTAGTTCGTCGTCGGTTGGCATGTACGAACGGAGTCGGTTCCGGATTAAAATTCGTGCGGTTCGACCGTGCGTTCGGCGCGACGACGGCCGCGCCGTCAGTCTATCACTATTATTCCATGCTAATGTATAGCAAAGGCTTTAGTCCGACTCCGACCAACTCACTACTACACTGGCCTTACAGGGGGCCGTGATTATTGAGCATGACTGATGACGAACTTATCTGGCGGATCGCAGGCGGTTCCGGAGACGGAATCGACTCGACGAGCCAGAACTTCGCGAAGGCCCTGATGCGGTCGGGGCTCGACATCTTCACACACCGCCACTACCCATCTCGGATCCGTGGTGGCCACACGTACGTGGAGATTCGAGCGGCAGGGCACGAGGTACAGTCCCGCGGTGACGGCTACAACTTCCTGCTCGCGCTGGGCGACTCGTTCGCCCGGAACCCGAAGGAGGAGGCCGTCTACGGCGACGAGGAGATCAAACCGCTCTCTGAGAACCTCGACGAACTCCGCGAGGGTGGCGTCATCGTCTACGACTCCGGGCTCCTGGAGGACGACGACGTGGCCGAGCTGAACCTCGAGGAGCGCGCCGAGGAGAACGACTGGCACGTGTTCCCCATCGACCTCCGCGGCATGGCCAAGGAGCACGGCCGCGAGGTCATGCGGAACACGGCCGGCGTCGGCGTCACCGCCGCGCTGCTGGAAATGGACCTCGACCACATCGAGGACCTGATGACGGACGCGATGTCCGGGGACGTCCTCGAGGCGAACCTCTCCATCCTGCGCGATGCCTACGAGATGGCACAGGAGGAGTACGAGTTCGAGCACGACGTGCGCGCCCCCTCGGGCGAGCACGACGAGGAGCAGGTGCTCGTCTCCGGGTCGAACGCAATCGCCTACGGCGCCATCGACGAGGGCTGTCGCTTCATCGCAGGCTACCCGATGACGCCGTGGACCGACGTGTTCACCATCATGACACAGAACCTGCCGAAGATGGGCGGCATCTCCGAGCAGGTCGAGGACGAGATCGCCGCGGCCGCGCTCGCCGTCGGTGCGAGCCACGCCGGCGTGAAGGCCATGTCCGGGTCGTCCGGCGGTGGCTTCGCGCTGATGTCCGAGCCGCTCGGCCTCGCGGAGATGACCGAGACGCCGCTCGTGCTCGTCGAGTCCATGCGAGCCGGGCCGTCGACCGGGATGCCGACGAAGCCCGAGCAGGCCGACCTCGAACACGTCCTCTACACCTCCCAGGGTGACTCCCAGCGCGTCGTCTTCGCGCCCGGGAACATCGAGGAGGCGTACGATCAGACCCGGATGGCGTTCCACATCGCCTACGAGTACCAGATTCCGGCCATCCTCATCTACGACCAGAAGCTCTCCGGCGAGAACAAGAACGTCGACGAGAGCTTCTTCGACCGCGAGCCGAACCCGTCGCTCGGCTCGACGCTCAGCGAGGAGGAGCTGAAGGAGGCCGCCCACGAGGCGTCGGGCAAGTTCATGCGCTTCCAGTCCGACCCCGACGAGACCGAGAACGGCGTCAGTCCGCGCTCCATCCCGGGGCAGAAGGGCGGTCGCTACCTCGCGTCGGGCAACGAGCACTGGCCGTCCGGCCACATCGCCGAGGACACGGACAACCGCGTCCTCCAGATGGACCGCCGGACGCGCAAGCTCGAGTCCATCCGGACGGAGCTCGACGAGGAACACGACTCCCAGCAGACGTACTTCGGCGACGAGTCCGCGGACCTCGGAATCATCACCTGGGGCTCCCAGCAGGGGACCGTCGAAGAGGCCGTCGACCGCCTCAACGACGCCGGCCACGCCGTCAAGGGCATCGGCGTCTCCGACATGATGCCGTTCCCCGAGGACGAACTGACCGAGTTCTTGGAGAGCGTCGACGAGGCGCTCGTCGTGGAGATGAACGCGTCGGCGCAGTTCCGTGGCCTGCTCCAGAAGGAGCTGGGCCGGTTCGGCCCGAAGCTCACCTCGATGCTCAAGTACAACGGGAACCCGTTCGAGCCCGGCGAGATCGTCGAGGGCTTCGAGATTCGCCTCGGTGGCGACTCGGCCGACCCGACAGCACAGGTGCGATTCGAACCAGCAGCAGGTGATTAGACCATGAGTGCATTCAACGCGATCGGAGAGGAACGAGAGATCGACCGGGACGAGTTCACCCCCGGTAACGAGCCCCAGCCGACCTGGTGTCCGGGCTGCGGTGACTTCGGCGTCCTGAAGGCGCTGAAGCAGGCCCTGCCCGAGGTCGGCCGAAACCCGGAGGAGGTCCTGACTGTCACCGGTATCGGCTGCTCGGGCAAGCTGAACAGCTACCTCGACAGCTACGGTTTCCACACCATCCACGGCCGTTCGCTGCCCGTCGCACGGGCCGCGAAGCTGGCCAACCCGGAGCTGGAGGTCGTCGCCGCCGGCGGCGACGGTGACGGCTACGGCATCGGCGGGAACCACTTCATCCACACCGCCCGGGAGAACCACGACATGACCTACATCGTGTTCAACAACGAGGTCTTCGGCCTGACGAAGGGCCAGACCTCGCCAACCTCCCCGAAGGGCCACAAGTCCAAGACCCAGCCGTCGGGGAGCGCGAAGACACCCATCCGGCCGCTGTCGCAGTCGCTCAACGCCGGCGCGGGCTACGTCGCCCGCACCGCGGCCGTCAACCCGAACCAGGCCAAGGAGATCATCAAGGAGGCCATCGAGTACGACGGCTTCGCGCACATCGACTTCCTCACCCAGTGCCCGACCTGGAACAAGGACGCGAAGCAGTACGTCCCGTACGTCGACATCCAGGACTCCGACGACTACGACCACGACATCAACGACCGCGAGGAGGCCGCCCGGATGATGTTCCAGACGGAGAACAAGCTCTACGAGGGCGAGGTGCTCACCGGCCGCTACTACGTCGACGACGAGAGCCCGTCCTACCAGCAGGAGAAGCAGGCCATCGGCGAGATGCCGGAGGAGCCGCTCGCCGAGCGCTACTTCGACGACGACTACGAGTGGGAGCGCAGCTACGACCTGCTCGAGCGTCACAAGTAGCGCCGTCGCCCGATTTCGCCGCGCCCGCCCGGGGCGTTTTGCGAACTATTCGTCCCGTTTTCGGATTCATAACTTATTTTTCCGCCGACGCAAACTCTACTGTATGAGCACCGAATCGACGGCCGACCGTATCCTCTCTGTGCTGGAGGAAGACGCACAGGCCTCTTATGCCGAAATCGCTGACCGAGCCGAGGTCTCGAAACCCACCGTTCGGAAGTACATCAGTCAACTCGAGGAGGAGGGAGTCATCGTCGGCTACTCGGCCGACGTCGACCCGAAGAAGCTCTCCAGCCAGTCGATCGCACTGGTCGGCATCGACGTGGCATCCGAGCGCTACGTCGAGGCCACCCGCGCACTCAAAGAGCTGGACGCCGTCGAGTCGCTGTACACCTCCAGCGGTGACCACATGCTGATGGCCGAGGTCCGCGCCGCGGACGGCGACGAGCTCGGCGACGTCATCCACGACGAGGTGCTCTCCATCGAGGGAGTTACCGCTGCACACCCGTCGTTCCTCCAGGAACGCCTGAAGTAACGCCCGACGGACGGAGTCGTCGGGGACACGGTCGGACGCAGGCCGTCGGTGCCGCCACCGGGCTCCTTTTGCACTCGGATTCCCTACAGGTACGCATGCCCGTTTACTCGCGTCGCACTGTCGTCGACGCCCCGTTCCAGACGGTCTGGGATTTTCACTCCGACGTCGCCGGTCTGGAGGCGCTCACCCCCGGCTTCGCGAATCTCGATGTCGAAGCTGTCCATGGGCCTGACGGCGAACCGGACCCCGAGGTGCTGGAGACCGGTTCGGAGATCGAGATGGCGATGCGCCCGCTCGGCGTGGGGCCGGCCCAGCGCTGGACCTCCGTCATCACGGAACGGACCGAGGACGCCGGTGCGGCGCTGTTCCGGGACGAGATGCGTGGCGGCCCGTTCCGACACTGGGAGCACACCCACAGCTTCTACGCCGCCGGCGACCGCACCGTGATCGACGACCGCGTCGAGTACCGGCTCCCGCTCGGCGGACTGGGTGACCTCGGCGGCCCGTTCGCGTGGGTTGGCTTCGAGCCGATGTTCCGGTACCGGCACCGCCGGACGAAAGAGCTACTGGAGCGCTGATAGACCCACCCAGCTGGCCGCCTCGCGTACCTTTAACCGCGACGCGGGCGTCTATTACCACTGTATGACACACATCGCCGTCGTCGGCGGCGGCCCCGCCGGCCTGTCCGCCGCACTGTTCACCGCGAAGAACGGACTCGAGACCACCGTCTACGACACGGACGGCACCTGGATGCACAAGGCACACCTGTTCAACTACCTCGGTATCGACTCCGAGGACGGCTCCGCCTTCGTCGAGGACGCCCGCGAACAGGTCGACGAGTTCGGCGTCGAACGGCATCAGGGTGTCGAGGTGACCGGCATCGAGACGACGGATGCCGGGTTCACCGTCACCACGGATGCCGACGACGCAGTCGACGCGGACTACGTCGTCCTCGCGACCGGCGCGGACCGGGACCTCGCCGAGGACCTCGGTTGTGCGTTCACCGACGAGGACGTGGTCGACGTGGACGTGACGATGGAGACGAGTGTCGCGGACTGCTACGCCACCGGTGCGATGGTCCGCGCCGAGGAGTGGCAGGCGATCATCTCCGCGGGTGACGGGGCCGCGGCCGCGTTGAACGTCCTCTCGAAGGAGAAGGGCGAGCACTTCCACGACTTCGACACGCCCGCCGACGCGGAGTAGGGCCCCACGACGGGGGACGGGTGGACTCGCTCGGCTCGCCGCTACCGGAATCTCCTTGATGCGGCTCCCCGGATGGGCTGACGTGTCAGTCGCCGTCCGCGAGTACGTCGGCTCCCGCCCGGTGGTCGGGCTCGCAGTCGCCGTCGCCGCCGTCAGCACGAGCGCGCCACTCGTTGAGCTGTCGGCGGCCCCGAGCTCGGTGAAAGCGTTCTACCGGGTCCTGTTCATGACCTGTCTCGTCGCACCCGTCGCGCTCCGGCGGTCCCCGGGTGACTTCCGGCGCATCACGAGCCGGGACATGGGTCTCGCGGTCGTCGCGGGCGTCGCCCTCGCGGCCCACTTCGCGCTCTGGTTCGCGAGCATCGACCTGACGACCATCGCGGCGAGCGCGACGCTCGTCCAGACCCAGCCGCTGTTCGTCGCCGTCGGCGCGTGGCTGTTCCTGCGCGACCGCGTCACCCGACGGACGGTCACGGGCATCGTCGTCGCCGTGTTCGGAGCCGCACTCATCGGCCTCGACGCGGGAGAGAGTGCGACCGCGACCGACCCGCTGCTCGGGAACGTCCTCGCGGTGGTCGCCGCCGCGATGGCCGCGGGCTACGTGCTCGCCGGTCGGTCGCTCCGCCAGCGCATCCGGCTGTTCCCGTACGTTACCGTCGTCTACGCGGCCTGCACAGTCGTACTGTTCGCGACGGTCGTCGCGGAGGGCCACGCACTGCTCGGGTATCCGCCACGGGAGTACGTGCTGTTCCTGGCGATGGCGGTCGGCCCCGGAATCTTCGGGCATACCGTCATCAACTGGTTGCTGGACCGGGTCGAGTCCGCGGTCGTGAGCGTCTCGCTGCTGGGGGAGCCGCTCGGGAGCGCCGTGCTCGCGCTGGCGCTGTTCGCGGAGGTCCCCGGCGTCCTGACGGTCGCCGGTGGGGCGATAGCGCTGGTCGGCATCGCCATCACGGTCTGGATTCGGGAACAGGACGAGGAGGACGACGCTCACGGGGACGACGTTCCGACGGACTGAGAACCGCCCCCGCCCGTTATGAACCCACACACCCCACCACTACATGTGATGCAAGTGAACGTACGGAAGCTCGGGGCGCTCGGCATCCTGGGTGTCATCGGGGTGTTCACGAACGAACCGGCACTGTACGGTCTGTTCGCGCTGTTCGCGCTGTTCGCGGTCGACCGAACCGTCGAGGTACCCGTCCCCGCCGGGGCCTGAGCGGCCTCCCGTCCGAACAGCAAACCACCGATCTCAGGCCTCCTCAACGTAACTCGGCCGCTCCTCGTACGGGATAGGGTCGCGCTCGTCGAGCCGCTGGAACGCCTGGAGTCGGAACGCACAGGCGTCACAGGTGCCACAGGCAGGTGCGTCCTCGCGGTAGCACGACCAGGTGTGCTCGTAGGGAACCCCGAGTTCGAGCCCCCGCTCGGCGATGTCCGTCTTCGACCACTCGACGAACGGGGCTTCGATGGCGATGTCTGTCTCCGGCTTCGTCCCCACGTCGACGACGGTCTGGAAGGCATCGAAGAAGCCGGGACGGCAGTCGGGGTAGCCCGAGAAGTCCTCGCTGTGGGCGCCGATGAAGAGCGCGTCGCAGCTCTTCGCCTCGGCGTAGGAGACCGCCATAGAGAGCAGGTTCGCGTTGCGGAACGGGACGTACGACGACGGTATCTCGTCGGCATCGAGGTCTGCGTCCGCGACGTCCATCTCCTCGTCGGTGAGTGAGGAGCCGCCGACCGCCTGCAGGTGTCCGGTCTCGACGTGGAGGAAGTCGACGACTGCGTCGAGTTCGTTCGAGAGGGACTCGGCGCACTCGAACTCGCGGTTCGCGGTGTTCTGTCCGTAGCTGGTGTGTAGCAGGCAGACCTCGTAGCCACGGTCGGCGGCGAGGTACGCCGCGGTCGCGGAGTCCATCCCGCCGGAGGCGAGGACGACGGCGCGTTGCTGGTCGGTCGGGTGGTGCTGGTCGCTCGTTGCGCTGGTGTCGTCGGTCATGTGTACGGTGAATGGGGTCACGTTTCGGGGGCGTCGTTCCAGAGGTCGACGTGGAGTCGCGGCGTGTAGCGGTAGCCGTGAGCCATCGCCAGCTCCGCGACGCGCTCACTGGTCTCGGCGAGGCGCTCGCGGGTCGCGCCCTCCGGCATCAGCAGCACGTTCTCGTCGTGGACGGGCACCCAGGCGACATCGCGGAGCCGGTGGAGCAGCGCCTCGACCTCGTCAACGTCGGACTCGTCCGTGACGACGAACTTCAGCTGGTGGTCGTAGTCCGCGACGAGCTCGGAGAGGGTCTCGAGGTCGATGCGGTCCCGCTCGTGCCGCTCCGCCCACTCGCCCTGGCCGGTCGGGTCGCGCTCGGGGGTCGGGGTGCTGTTCGCCAGCTTCGGCGAGACGGAGAGGAGGTCGATCGGGGCGTCCCGGTTGATGGTCCCGTTCGTCTCGACGGTGGTGTGGTATCCCCGGGCGTCGAGCTCGTGCAGGAGGTCGACGACGGGCTCGTGGAGGAGCGGCTCGCCGCCCGTGACGACGACGTGGTCGGCGTGGTCGTAGTCGACGACGGCGTCGACGATATCGTCGACACCCATCCAGGCGTGAGTCGGCTCCCACGAGGTGTGATAGGAGTCACAGAACCAGCAGCGGAGGTTGCAGCCGCTCGTCCGGACGAACACGCTCGGGACCCCGCTGAGGCTCCCTTCACCCTGCAGAGAGTAGAACAGCTCGTTGATAGGGAGGTCGCCCTCACCGTCGTCGGGCCGCGTGACGTCGCTACTGACGGGCATCTCAGAAGCCGCCACCGCACAGCTCCGTCGTCTCGGCGACCCGGACCGCCACGTCGGTCACGGTGTCCGGGAGCTGTGATTCCAGTTCGGCCTCGAAGTACGCGCTCATCACCTCGGCCGTCGGCGGGTGTTCGAGGACGACGACGCCGTCGCCGTCGCCTGCTGCCTCGAACGCCTCGACGAGTGGGTCGCCCGCTTCGAGGAGGAACCGGTGGTCGAACGCGTCGAGCACGTCTGTCACGTCGCCCTTGTCGACGAGCCACCCCTCGTCGGTGAGCGTCCCGGTCAGACGGACGGTCACCTCGTAGTTGTGCCCGTGCGGTCGCGAGCATTTCCCGTCGTGGTGTCGAATCCGATGTCCGGCGCTGAGTCGGATGGGCCGGTCGCGACCGACGTAGAGCGTTCGCTCGGTGTCGTCGAGCTCGACGCTCCCACGGTCGTGTTCGAGGGCTACTTCAGTCATACCCGGGTATTCCTGAGAGAATACTTGAATCTGCCGAACCAGCCGTAGTCGCCACTCAGAGACACGAGAACGGACCGCAAGCGGGGGCTCACTCCATCTTGTCCTGGATACGGTTCTTGGCCTCGGAGCGTTCCTTACAGGAGAACGCGGGAACCGGCTTGGAGAAGTCGACAGCGAGTTCGTCCAGGGTACGCCGGTAGACGTTGGTGCGTCGACCCTCTTCTGAGAGCTGTCGGCCCTCGCACTCGAGCAGCCCCGCCTCCACGAGCTCCTCGATCCGACGGTAACAGGTCGCTATCGGGATTCCCATCTCGTCGCTCAGTTCCTGTGCCGACGCGGGGGATTGCGCCGCACAGAGTATCTCCGCGCTGTACTTGTTGCCGAGTGCCTCGAGCAACTCCTGCTCGTCGACCCCAGTGCCTTGGGTAGCCCATCGTCCAGTAGACATCTGCAACAGTATAGTCTCATTATCAAGATTGAATCTTGTGGTAGTGGGTCGTTAGTCCCTTCGTGACCAGCAGGATTAGGGTCACACGAACCAACACGGAGCCATGGTGGGATTACCGGGGCGCGAACGACTGTTTGCGTGGTGGAAAATGTCACGCCCGTCACAGCTCCTCCTCATCCTGGTCGTCTATGCGATCGGCGTGGGCGCGGGCACCAGTCGCGGTGGGTCGTTCGACCTCACCCGGACCGCAGTCGGCGCTGTCGCGCTCGTCCCACTCGCTGCCAGCGTCCACTACGTGAACGAGTACGCCGACGTCGAGACGGATGCTATCACCGAACGGACGCGGTTCTCCGGCGGAAGCGGTGCGCTCGTGGTTACTGGGTTGCCTGCCGAGACCGCGCTCCGTGCGGCTGTGACCGCACTCGCGGTCGGCACAGTGACCACCGGGGCCGCCCTTTCGGTCGGCGCTGTGACCGCCCGCGGGGTTGGACTCCTCGTGGTCGTCGTGGTCCTCGGGTGGGCGTACTCCGTCGGGCCGCGGCTCGTCGCTCGCGGACTTGGCGAGGTCACGAACGCACTGCTCGGCGGGCTCGTCCTCCCGCTGTTCGGAGTCGCTGTCGCGCGCGGTCCGCTCGACGCGGTCGCCGTACTCGCGTTCCTCCCGTTCACCGTCTACGTGTTCGCGAACCTCCTCGCGACGCAGTGGCCCGACCGTCGGGCGGACGAAAAGACGGGTAAGCGGACCTTACCGACCCGCTGGTCGACGACAGGGCTGCGCTGGGCGCACTGGCTGACGACCGGGACGACCTTCGCCATGTTCGGTCTGTTCCCGCTCGTCGACCTGCTCCCACGGGTCGTCGGCTGGGGCTGTCTCCTGCTGACACCGGCCGGGATAGTCGCGAGTCACCGGTTCACCCGCGTCACGTCACCGTTTCCCAGCGTCGCGACGATGGTCGGGCTGGCCGTGGTCCAACTCTTCACCTGGGCGCTGCTGGTCCTCGCTCGCGGGGGTCAACGTTTTTACCCACCGGCGGTATTAGGCGTATAGAATCATGTCTGCGGACCTGCCCGACGAACTCGTGGACGTCGAGGTCGAGGCCGATGCCGAGGACCTCGAGCCCGACGCGACGACCGAACACCCCGACGACACAGCCCGCGAGCAGGAGGACGAGGAGACGGAGCGGTTCGTTATCTTCCAGATCGGCGAGAAGTCTTTCGCGGTCAGTGTCGATGCTGTAAAGAGCATCGTCAAGGAGTCCGAGCGTACGCGTGTCCCACGGACGTCCCCGGCGATCGATGGCATCATCGACCTCCGTGGCGAGATTACGGCGGTCATCGAGCCACGCGTCCACTTCGACATCGAGGCGGACACCGCGCCCTTCGAGCGGCAACGCATCATCGTCTTCGACCGAACCGCGGACAAGCAGGGGGTCGGCATCCGGGTCGACGGTGTCGATGGCGTCGAGGTGTTCCCGCTCCGACAGATTGTTCCGGACGACCACGTCGAGGCCGCTGACGCCTCCCACCCCCTCGTGAACGCAGTCATCCGTCGAATGGAAGATGGCGACGTGACCGAACGTATCGGTCTGCTGGACATCAAAGGGCTCATCAAGGCGTCGGGGCAGGACGCCACGGCGTAACTCGGCGGCCTAAACGTCCGGTTACTGGCAGTAAGGGCGTGTTTATCCCGTGTTCTCGACTCTGATAACCGGGCAACAGCATTTATATCCGCGCTACGTCTAACGTGGCTTGGTGTACTAACTGAATGTCGACAGGGGTGCTCATCGTGGACGACTCTCATTTTATGCGGAACCTCCTCCGTCAGATATTGGAGGACGAGTATGACATCGTCGGAGAGGCGTCCAACGGGGCAGAGGCGGTCAAACTGTACAAAGAGGAAAATCCGGACATCGTGATGATGGACATCGTGATGCCGAAATGCAACGGTATCAAGGCTACAGCGGCCATCAAGAAGCTTGACCCGAGTTCCAGGGTCATCATGTGTACGTCCGTCGGCCAACGCGAGAAGATGAAGCTCGCGGTGAAAGCCGGCGCTGACGGATACGTCACGAAGCCGTTCGAGGAACCGAGCGTGCGCAAGGCGCTCAAAGACGTCGTACCTGCATGACGAGCGTGCTCGTTGTCGACGACTCGCAGTTCATGCGGACTGTCATCGGCAACATCCTCGCCGACAACGGGTACGAGGTCGAAAGCGCCAGCGACGGGAAAGCGGCGGTGAAAGCCGTCGAAGAGCACCAGCCGGACATCGTCACCATGGACGTACAGATGCCCGGCATGAACGGAATCGAAGCGGTCAGTGAGATCATGTCGACGAACCCGACCCCGGTTCTGATGCTCAGCGCCCACACGGACAGCGGTGCTGACGCGACACTGGACGCGCTGGCGGAGGGTGCCGTCGACTTCCTCACGAAGCCGAGCGGTGAGGTGTCACCGGACATCGCCAGCCTCTCGGATCGACTCGTCGAGAAGTGCGAGGCCGTCGAGCGCGCCGATATCTCCTCGGTGGCGACGGCCGAGCGGACCGCGGTCGCCGATGCTGGCGGGTCGGTCGCGGCCGAGGCGGAGTCGACACGGCAGTACGTCGACCACCCGACGGTCGTCATCGGTGCCTCGACTGGCGGGCCGAAGCTCGTCGAGCGAATCGTGCGGGACCTCCCGCTCGCACTCGACGCGAAGGTGTTGATAGTCCAGCACATGCCGGTGTCGTTCACCGAGCGCCTCGCGGCCCGCCTCGACCGCTTCACGCCCTACGAGGTGCGCGAAGCGAGCGACGGCGAGGCCGTCGACGACGGCGACATCGTCATCGCCAAGGGGGGCTTCCACATGGAGGTCACCTCGAACGTCGCGGGCAGACTGCGCATCAGACTCACCGAGGGAGAGCGCCGCCACGGCGTTCGGCCCTCGATAGACGTGACGATGGAGACCGCCGCGGACCGGGTGAGAGACCCGCTCTGTGGAGTCGCGCTGACCGGGATGGGCAAAGACGGTGCGGCCGGTATCGAAGCCATCAAGGCTGCCGGCGGCGCGACTATCGCCCAGGACGAGGAGACGAGCCCCGTGTTCGGCATTCCCAAGCAGGCGATAGAGACGGGCTGCGTCGAACAGGTGCTACCGGGCGACGAAATCCCGGCGGGCATCTGCTCGACGTTCACCCAGGAGGGTCAGACGCATGGATGAGTACCAGAGAGACTTCGTTCAGGAGAGCGAAGAGAACATCACCGAGCTGAACAACGCGCTGCTCGAACTGGAGCGCGACCCCACGGACGACGCGGCTATGGACCGCATCTTCCGGATGGCGCACACTCTGAAGGGCAACAGCGGTGCGATGGGTTTCGAGCGCGCCTCGAACCTGGCCCACGCCATCGAGGACCTCCTCGAGGTCGTCCGGTCCGGCCGGATCGAGGTCACGGCCGACCTGATGGACGAGATATTCGCGGCCGTCGACGAACTCGAGACCATGGTCGACGAGGTCCGCGCGTACGGTGAGATACGGACCGACCCGACCGAGACCATCGCGACCGTCCGCGAGGTCCAGGAGGAAGCCACGGGCGTCCCCACCATCGGTGAACCGACCGACGACGCCATCGAGGACGCGGTCACCGTGGCCGACGACCTCTCGGACGAGGAGCACGACGTGTTCCACGTCCGCCTCGCGGTCGACGAGTCCGGCTCCGTAGCGCACGGGAGTGCGGTCGTGGACGCGCTCGCGGACGCGTTCGACCTCCTCGGGACGGTTCCCGACCCGGAGACCATCGCCGCCGGCGACTACGACGGCACCTTCGACGCCGTCTTCGGCAGCGCCGTCGGCGAGGCCGCCATCTCGGCGGCACTCGACCCCGTCGAGCCAGTCGCACAGGCCCGAATCAACGATGTCACGGCGGCCTACGAGAGTTCGCGGGCCGAACCGGAGCCACCCGAGGCCGATGACGACGAGTTCGACGACCTGTTCGAGGAGGGGTCCGGGAGCGGGATCGACGCCGATGCCGCACAGGACATGAGCGTCGACGACCTCCTCGACGAGTTCGACGAGTACGACGACCTCGACGCGATGGTCGAGGAGATGGACGACGTCTCGGGCTTCGACGACCTCGGCGACGCCGGCTCGTTCGACGACCTCGACCTCGGCGACGACCTCGACCCCCGCGACAAGCCGGCCGAGGACCCTCTCGGCGACGAGTTCGGTGGGGACCTCGACGTCTCCTTCGACGAGGAGGACGCCGGGGAAGCGGCGGCCGACACCGAGCCGGTCGAGGATCCCGACGAGGAGGTCGACGACGCGGCGGCGACGTTCGCGGAACTCAAGCAGGAGGTCGACCCCGTCGGCTTCGACGAACTGCAGGACGAGCTCGACGAGCTCGAGTTCGACGAGTACGCGGACGAGGAGGAGGTCGGCTTCGACGAACTCCTCGGCGAGGACTTCGAGGAGTCTGACGACGACTTCTTCGGAGGCGACACCGAGGCCGCCGTCGGGACCGACCAGGACGAGGTCTCCGTCGACGACCTCGTCAGCGACGACGACGTCGCTGGCTTCGAGGAGAGCGAGGCGGAGACCCCGGTCGAACCGGACGACCCGGTCGCGGCGACCGAGACGGATGCGGTGACGGCAGACGCCGACACCGATACCGACGCCGTCACGGCCGACACTGACACGGACACTTTCACGGCAGACGCCGACGCTTTCACCGTCGACACGGACACCCCCGATGCGGAGGAGTCCGACACGACTGCCGGGAGCGAGACGACTGCTACCGATGCCGGCTCCGATGGAACGGCCACCGACGCCGTCGACGAAGCGGAGCCCGGGACAGACACTGCCGCGGCGGCGGACGCTGTCGACGAGGCGGACGCCACGTCGGCTGTCGACGAGTTCGGGGACGACACCGGCTCTGACTTCGACTCGATGTCCGCCGACGACTTCGGGACCGACGCGCTCGACGACACGGACACCGGGTTCGACGGCACGGATACCGAGTTCGACGACGCCGACGAGTTCGAGCTCGACGCCGCAGACCCTGCCGATTCGTCGGGCATCGACGACGCGTCTGCTGACCCCTTCGAGGAGGACTCCTTCGACGACGAGTTCGCCGACGCCGGAAGCGCCGACGACGGCTTCGATGAACCCACCGAGGCAGGAAGCACCGACGACGGCTTCGACGAACCCGCCGACGCAGCAGGGGAGGATATCGCTGCCGGCATGTCGGCGAACGACGGGGACCTCGACCGCGTCGAGGTCGAGCAGTTCGAACTGGACGAGCCCGGCGCGGAAGCCGAGCCGGCCACCGAGGTCGAGACCGGCGACTTCGGGGCCAGCGCAGACGAGTCCGCGACGGTGAGCCAGCCGAGCACGGAGAGCTACGGAGACTTCGGCGGGGCCGACCTCGACAGCGCGGACGGCTTCGACCCGGCCCCGGAGCAAGAGACCGGCGAGTCCACTGCGGCTGCGGACGACGACGGTGCCGAGGTGTCCGCGCTCGACGTCGACGTGGACATCCAGACGCTCGTGGACGAGGGCGGTGACGCCGAGGCGGACGACGAGATACAGTCCATCCGTGTCGACGTCGAGCAGGTCGACCGCCTGCTCAACCTCGTCGAGGGGCTGGTCACCAGTCGCGTCCGGCTCCGCCGGACCGTCGAGGAGGGGGCCGACCCCGCTGAACTCGACACCGAACTCGACGAACTGGAAGACCTGACCGGCGAGCTGCAGGACACCGTCATGGACGTGCGCCTCGTGCCCGTCCAGATGGTCGCGAACCGACTGCCGCGCATCGTGCGCGACATCTCCCGCGAACAGGACAAAGACGTCGAGTTCGAGATGCACGGGGAGGGCGTCGAGGTCGACCGGTCTATCCTGGACCGCATCGGCGACCCGCTGGTCCACATCGTCCGGAACGCGGTGGACCACGGCATCGAAGCCCCCGACGAACGGGAGGCTGTGGACAAACCCCGTACCGGAAACGTCACGCTCGAGGTCGAGCGCGCACGCGACCAGGTCGCCATCGAGGTCACGGACGACGGTCGCGGCCTCGACCCGGACAGACTCCGCGATGCGGCTGTCGAGGCGGACGTGCTCACCGAGGACGAGGCGGCCGACCTGTCGGATCAGGATGCCTACGAACTGATCTTCCACCCCGGCCTCTCGACAGCCTCGGAAGTGACCGACGTCTCCGGCCGCGGTGTCGGGATGGACGTCGTCAAGAGCACCGTCAACGACCTCGACGGCTCGGTCTCGGTCGAGAGCACTCCCGGTGAGGGGACGACGATCCGGATGCTGCTTCCGGTCACGGTCGCCATCGCCGACGTGATGTTCGTCACTTCCGGCGACGAGGAGTTCGGTGTCCCAGTCAAGGACATCCAGGACATCGGAGCCGCGGCCGACATCACCGTCGAGGACGGGCAGGAAGTCGTCCGCGACGGCGACCGCACGTATCCGCTCGTCCGGCTGAACGAGGCGCTCGAAACGCCGGGCAGGGCGAGAAACGGCGACGGCATGCTGCTCCGCATCCGTGACGAGGTCCGTCCCGTGGCGGTCCACTGCGACCAAGTTCGCGGCCAGCAGGAGGTCGTCGTGAAGCCCTTCGAGGGTGTCCTCGGAGGTATCCCCGGGCTGAGCGGTGCGACAGTACTGGGCGAAGGTGAGGTAGTCAACATCCTTGACGTGAAGACATTATGAACGGACGAAAACACTGGAGGAAGCTATGAGTCTGATGGTCGACATTCGGAAGCTGAGTTTCATCAACGAGATGGCCAAGGTCGGCACCAACGGGGTCGCCGACAACATGAGCAAACTGACAGGAGAGGATGCCAAGATGGAGGTGACGAAGACGAACTTCATCGACATCCAGGACATCAAGACCCAGATGGACGCCGGCAAGCGCGTCGGGGTCAGGGTCCGTCTGATGGAGCCCCCGCACGGACACATCCTCATCCTGTTCCCGGAGGCGAGCGCCCGCAAGATAACGGCGCTCATGCTCTCGGACATGGTCGACGACATGTCGGAGGTGTCCGGCGAGATGGCGCGCTCGGCCGTCGAGGAGCTGGGCAACATGATGGCCTCGGGGTTCATCGACGGCTGGGCCGACGTGCTCGGTCGAACCATCGACATCGCGACACCGCAGCTCGTGTACGCACCGGCCGGTGAGATCGTCGAACGGACAGCGGGTCTCGGCGGCGAGGACCTCGCACTGTTCTTCGACTCCAATCTGACCGTCCCGAGCTACGATATCGACGCCGAGATATACGCCTTCCCGAACCTCGAAGAGTTCGTGGAGATGGTCAACGGGATCGAAGCCAGGCCCACATGAAACTCGACATCACCGCGCTCGGCACCTTCTACGACATGGCGCGGGAGGGTGCTGGACTCGCGGCGGGTCGGCTCACCCGGATGACCGACGTGGAGACCCGAGTTGGCATCACGAAGCTCAACTTCATGCGTGGCTCCGAGATACGGACCGAGTTCGAGGACGGCATCCCGAAGGTGGGCGTCCGGGTCGAACTCTCCGGCGGGCTCGACGGCCACTCGCTCATCCTGTTCGAGCGTGACGCCGCCCTTCGCGTCGTCAGCGCGCTCGTCGAGGAGGCGTCGGCCGACGAGTTCGACGACATGAGCCGGTCGGCCGCGACCGAGGTCGGCCAGATCATGAACGCGGGCTTCATCGACGGCTGGGCCGACGTGCTCGGCACCGCAATAGACGTCTCCACGCCGGAGTTCATCGAAGGAGAGACCGCCGAGCCGTTCCTGGGCGACCTCGAGGAGGCTCCGACGGACGACGACCTCGCGCTGCTGTTCCAGAGCCAGATCGAGGCGGTCGACACCGAGATCGGGTTCAAGCACTACCTGTTCCCCGAGCAGGAGTCGATGGCCGACATCCTCGAGCAGCACACCGACGACGACAGTCGAGGTATCGAGTACGACAAGCTCGCTGGCTTCGACGAGATGGCCCAGCAGGGCGCACGCGAGGCCGCCTCGAACATCACGACCCTCACCGGCATCGACACCGGTGTGCAGATTCGGCGGCTGAAGTTCGCCTCGCTCGCGGCCATCCCGCAGGAGATAGACGACGAGATGCTCGTCGGCGTCGCCTTCGAACTCGACGGGACGCCGTCGGGCTACCTGCTGTTCCTCTTCGACGAGGCCTCCGCCCGGGAGGTCGTCGAGGCGACCATCCCGAACCCGCCGGAGGACGAGTTCGGCGAGCTCGGCGAGAGCGCCATCAAGGAGCTCGGGAACATCATGGCCTCGGGCTTCATCGACGGCTGGGCGAACGTGCTCGATACGACGATCGACCACTCGCCACCGGAGTACATCCACGACTACGGCGCGGCCGTCATCGACCCGGTCATCATCGGGCTCGGCGAGAACCAGGACTTCGCGTTCGTCTTCGACACGGTGATCAGGTCCGAAGACCGCGAGTTCGACTGCTCCATCTACGCCATCCCGGACGAGGCGGACCTGGAGCGCGCACTGAACAACCTCGATATCGAGAAGATCGAGGACGCAGAGACCAAGGCAGATTTCCCCATCGACGAAGTTGAAAACGCATGAAGACGTACGGCAGTGAACCCGGTGCACCCGAGCCGGTCCAGGTCGGTATCTCGGAGTTCGTAGTCAGGGGCAAAGAGTCGACGGAGACGCTGAAGTCCTACGGGCTGGGCTCGTGTCTCGCCATCGCGCTGTACGACCCCGACTCCGGTATCGGGGGGCTGGCGCACGTGATGCTGCCGGACGGCGACACAGCAGACGGCGCGGACACACAGCCCGGCAAGTACGCCGACACGGCCATCCGGGCGATGCTCCGCCGGATGGTCGAGAAGGGTGCTGCGTACACCTCCGTCGAGGCGAAGATCGCTGGCGGCAGCGACATGTTCGAGTTCGAGTCCTTCGGCGACGGCGTCGGCAACCGTAACGTCGCCGCGGCAAAGGAGGAGCTCGGGAAGCTCGGCGTCCCCATCATCGGCGAGGACGTCGGCGGGCAGCGCGGTCGGACCGTCGAGTTCGACGTCGGGACTGGAACGCTCCAGATCCGAACCGCCGACGGCGACCGTGGAGTGACGGAGCTGTGACCGACGACTCCGACTTCGGTCGGGTCGCACAGTACATCGAAGACGAGATCGGGTTCGCGACGAGTCATTACAACGACAGCTACCTCAAGCGGCGGCTCTCCTCGCGGATGCGACGGACGGACACGTCGGACTACGGCGAGTACTACGAGCTGCTCGTGAACAACCCCACCGAGGCACAGGAGCTCCTCGACGCGCTCTCGATCAACGTCACCGGCTTCTTCCGCAACCCGGATGTCTGGGAGGGGATCCGGTCGGTGCTGCGGACGCTGTCGGCCGAGCAGAACCGTGTCCACGTCTGGTCGGCGGCGTGTGCCGACGGCCGGGAGCCGTACTCGCTCGCGATGCTCATCCTCGACGACCCGCGCATCGACGAGTCGAAGTTCCGAGTGTACGGCACCGACATCAACGAGGAAGCGCTCGCGACCGCACAGGAGGGAGTCTACCACAGCACCCGTACCATCGACATCGAGGAGCAGCTCGGCTTCCTCTCGAACTTCCACGCGTACGTCGACCGGGACGACAACCGCTTCGAGGTGACCGACCGGGTCAAGCGGCTGGTCACCTTCGCCCGGCACGACCTCATCAACGACGATCCGAAGTCCGGCTTCGACCTCGTCGTCTGTCGGAACCTGTTCATCTACATCGACAACGAGTACAAGCGACCTATCCTCCGAACTATCGCACAGTCGATCCGGCCCGAAGGCTATCTGGTCATCGGCAAGGCCGAGACTATTCCGCCGCAGCTCAAGTCAGCGTTCGACGTGCTCGACGGGCGGCTGCGCATCTACCAACGCGAGTGAGGACGCCGTCTTTCGTCCGGTTCACCAGCCCGTAGCGGCGGCCACGAGGCCGGGTGAGTCACCGCGAGCGGTGTGACGGACCTACCACCCGTCTCGCTACCGGGCCCAGATACGGGTGTCGTCACTCACGGATGCAGTGCGCGAAAGAAGGAACCACCGACCGCGGTCGTCGGCTTACTCGTCCTCTTCGGGCTCGGTCTGTGCGAACGAGAACATGTCGTCTGCACCGTCCTCGTCCGCGTCGTCCGCGGTGTCGTCGTCTGCGGCGTCGTCGCCGTCCGCGTCTGCATCGGTCGGCTCCCCTTCGGTTGCGGCCGTCTCGGTCGTTTCGCTCCCGAAGTCGATGTTCTCCACTCCGGGGACCTCCTTGGTCTCCGTCTCAGGCTCGTCCTCGCCCTCGTCCTCGAGGTCGTCGAACGAGCCCTCGTCGAAGCCGAGTGCCTCGTCGAGCTGCTTGTCGATCTCCTCGGTCTCGTCGTCGACGGTCGATTCGGTCTCGACGGTCGACTCCGCGTCCGGGGTCACGTCGGCATCGTCCGACCGCTCCGCGTCCGCGTCCGCGGCGAACCCGTCGTCGCTCTCCGGTGCTTCGTCGATGCCCGTCTCGTTGGGCTCGTCGTCACCGAACTCGATGTCGGGGTCGAAGTCCTGGATGTCGTTCCCGGCCGACTCTTCGTCCTCGGCGTCGGCCGCCGAATCGACCACGTCCTCGTCGACGGCATCGGCGTCGCCGGTCCCGGTCTCCACGTCGGTTGCTGAGTCCGCGTCGGCAGCCGGCTCCTCGTCCGGCACGGCGTCGTCGAGTTCCAGCCCGTCGGCGTCGACGTCCTCGTCGACGGCGAGGGAGTCGTCGTCACCGAAGCTGCCGGTGTCGTCGAAGACGTCCGACTCGGCGTCTGCGGACGGCTGCTCGTCATCCTCGAACGTCGCTGGTGCGTCACCCAGACCGCCGGATTCGTCCCCGTCGTCCACCGTGGCGTCGATGTCGACCTCGTCCGAAAGTTCCATGACGGCCTCCGCAGGGTCGGAGTCGTCGACGATGGTCGGTTCCTCGGACTCGGGCTCGGCCTCCACGTCTCCGAGCAGGGCGCTCCCGTCCTCGGACTTTATGTCGGCGTCCACGTCAGTGTCGAAGCGGTCGAGTGCCTCGCTCAGGCGGGAGGCCTGGTTCGCGAGGTCGCTCGCACTCTTGGACACTTCGGTGAGTGCCGTCGTCTGCTCCTCGGCGGCTGCCGCGACCGTCTCCGCCTCGCTGGTAGTTTCCTCGGAGATCGTCGCCGCGTCGTCGACCATCGCGACGACCTCCTCGGTGGAGGCCGCCTGTTCTTCTGTCGCTGCCGAGATCTCCTGCACGCCGGTGTTGGTGTCCTCGGCGTAGCCGGCAATCTCGTCGAGTGCGTCCACCGTGTCCTCGACGGCGTCGGTGGTCGCGGAAATTTGCTGGGACGCACCCTCGACACCCTCGACCGTCTGCTGGGTGGTCGACTGGATGCGCTCGAGGCGCTGCTCGATGTCCTCGGCCGCGTCCTTCGTCTCCTCGGCCAGGTCCTTGACCTCCTGTGCGACGACGGAGAACCCTTCGCCGGAGGAGCCGGAACGTGCAGCCTCGATGTTCGCGTTCAGGGCGAGCATGTTCGTCTGCTCTGCGATCTCGGAAATGAAGTCGATCAGTTCGTCGATCTGCTCCATCTCCGTCTCGAGCTGCTCGATCTGCTCGGTGACCTGCTCGCTCTCGCGCTCCAGCTGGGCCATCCGCTCGATGGCGTCCTGTGCGGCCTCGCGACCGTCACGGCCGGTCTCGGCGGTCCGCTCGGCCAAGTCGGCGACCTCGTTGGACGAGGACGCGATCTCCTCGATGGTGGTCGACAGGCCGGACATCTCCTGGCTGACGCGCTGGAGGCTGTCGTTCTGCCGGTCCGCACCGTCGGAAATCTCCTGGATGGACTCCGTGACCTGCTCGGACGCGGAGCGCACCTCCTCGCTGGAGGCCGTGACCTCCTCGGAGGACGTGGCAACCTCGTTCGCGAAGTTCTTGAGCTGCCCGACGGTCTCCTCGATCTCGCCGATCATCTCGTTGAACTCGGTCGCGATGTCGACCATCGCCTCGGAGTCGGACTCCGAGTTCATCCGCTGGGTCATGTCGCCCGCGGACACGTCCTGCATGACGCTGCTGTACTCGTCGGCCTTGCGCTCCAGGTGCCGGTTCATCTGCTCGGCCTCGGCGCGTGCGAGTTCGGCCTCTTCGCGGGCATCCCGGGCCTCCTGAATCTGCTCGCGGAGGGCGTCACGCATCGACGCGAACCCGTCGTACAGTCGACCGATGTTGTCGATGCGGTGCGTCTCGAAGTCGACGTTCAGCGTCCCTTCCTCCATCTGCTCGGTCTTCGTGGTCAGCCGGTCGATGGACGCCGCGGTGTTCCGACCGATGATGGTCCCGAACACGACGATGATTCCCATCCCACCGATGGTCGCGTACAGGCCCCACTCGCTCACCGTGTTGACGAAGCCGTACACCTCGTTCGTCGGCGAGCTGATGGTCACGACCATGTCCCGGTTGGGGACCTGTGCGTAGCTGACGGCGTACTCGTCGCCGCCGTACTCGCTTCCGACCATCGCCGCGACGGATTCCGGCGGCTGTGACGTCGTGAACGTGCCGGAACCTCCGGCTGCGAGGCTCGCGACGTCTTCGTCGGTGCCGAACGGGCTCCCGATGAAGCCGTCAGCGTCGACACGGCTGTCGTTCGCGAACGCAACGTCGTTATTCGCGGTCAGGATCATCGTCGCCTGGCCCTCGTCGTTCTGGATGGTGCGGCCGTAGTCAGCGACCGAGACCGCCGTGACGATGACCTGGGACCCGCTGGTCCCCTTCACCGGATAGGCGTAGGCGACAACGGTCCGGCCGTCGTGGTTCTGGTAGACGGTGTAGAACGCGCCGTTCTCGGGCACGGTGTTCATGCTGCCACCGTTCAGTTCGCTCGCCCACGCAGTCTCGATGTTGCTGAGCGAGGACCCGTTGTACGGGTCGTGCGAGGTCGCGAGCACGTTGTTGTTCTGGAGACTTACCCAGTGCATGTCGCGAATCCCTCGCTGGAACTGCAGTTCTGTCGTCCGTTCGTCTAAGACCGACTCGACGGCCGACCGGTCGTTGCTTCCCACCGGCTCTTCGAGTTCAGTCGCTGTCGTCTGTGTAATCACCAGGTTACGCTCGTCCCAGGACTGGAGGTTCCGTGCCTCCTGTTGTGCCTGGTCACCCAACCTGTCGTTGACGCTCGTCTGCACCTCCTCTGTAATCTGACCGGTCGCGACGAACCCCACCGCCCCGACTGCCAGACCCATAATAAGGAGCGCAATACCGAACTTCAACGCGTAACTTTTGCGGATAAATTGTGGTACGAGTCGACGGAGTGGGCCCAGCATATGTGCGATACGGTAGGTACTAGAATATAAAACGCTACCGGAGATTATCACACATGAAAACACCAGAGTGCGCTGGGGTAAGTAAACCGTCTTTAAATTGGTGGCCGTTGCGTCGGTCGAATAAAAATATAGCACACACCCCCGTGTCGGAGTTCTTTCAGGGATAACATACATCCCGATGACCGCCGTACGCGGGGACGATGAAGGCCGACGAACTGGCGTCGTACGTCGAGCGGGCCGGGAGCGCGGCGTCAGCCGGCGGGGAGCTCGGACTGCGAAACACCCAGCTGCGCCTCGTCGAGCCGTTTCTCGAGTGTCTCGGTTGGGACGTCCGTTCGCCGGCCGTCGAAGCCGCATTCGCAGTCGACGGTGCCGACGCAGTCGTCGACTACGCCTTGCTCGTCGACGGGGTCCCCGCGGTGTTCGTCGACACACTGGCATCTGAGTCTCCACTGGATGCCGGGGACGCCGAGACGCTGCTGTCCGCGATGGAAGCCGCGGACGTCGAGTGGGGGATTCTGACCAACGGTCGGCGGTTCGCCTTCGTGGCTCGCCAGAAGGACGGCGAGGACGGCTTCACCTGCTCGTTGGGTGAACTTCCGTCCCACGCTGCCGACCTCGGGCAGTTCACACCCGAACGAGCCGCCGAGTACGTGCGGGGCCGTGAGCGACGGCTGGCCGCGGCCGAGAGCATCGCCGAGCGCCGGACGGAACTCGTCGAGGCTCTCGTGGCTGAACTGAACTCGGCCGCCGGGACGGACGCGGCTGCCGTGCCCGACGGACCGGTCAGGACGGCCACGGCGTCGTTCGTCGACGAGGTCGTCGAGACGGTCGCCCCCGACGAGTCGCGGATACCCTCGGAGACAGCCTCCGATTCCGGCGGCCGGCACGAGCAGTCGGCGTCTACAGCCGGCGGCGACGGCAGTGCTGCTGACGACTCGCCGTCGGAGACACGGTCTATCGAATCGGTGCCCGGCGGCGCGGCGACGCAGGCCGGTCGGGAGCCAGCGAGCACAGGGGCCGAGGGTCACGCGGACGGATCTGTGACACGCGATGACGACGACCACGATGTCGATGGTGCGACCCACGCGCCGATGAGCGACGACGGCGAGTACGTCGCCCGCCTGTTCAAGGGCCGGAGCTCCATCGGTGCGGTCGGCGGCTCGTCCGTCGCGGAGACGATGAAGGCGACCGCCGACTACCTGCTCGAGCAACAGCACCTCGACGCCGGCCTGTCGCTCCCGTACGTCCCGAACGACGGCGGGAACGCCGTACTGAACCGGGTTCCGCGCCACCCGAGCGGTGAACCGATGGACGAGTACGTGACCCTCGACGCCGGGCCGTACCTCTGGACTGCGGGGTCACTCGCGGAACGACGGGGCCGCATCGAGACGCTCGCGAGGGAAGCCGGCCTGCGGGTGATGTTCCAGGGCGACTGGAAGCTACGATGACCCACGCCGAGAGAAAGCGGTAGGATACATCGGGGGCGGAGTCGTTTTCCCCCGCCGTGTGCAAGGAAGTGTATGCACATGCTCGTCGACGGCGAGTGGCAGACAGATACCTACGAGAGTACCAACGAGGACGGCGAGTTCGACAGGCAGGAGACGACGTTCCGCGACTGGATTCGCGACGAGGCCGGTGCGGAGTTCCGTCCCGAAGCGAGGCGGTACCACCTCTACCAGTCACGAGCGTGTCCGTGGGCGCATCGGACGGTCGTCGTACGCCGCCTGCTCGGACTGGAAGACGTCGTCAGCATGGACGTGGTCGACCCGTACCGCGAGGCAGACGGCTGGCAGTTCACCCCTACCAAGGACGGCTGTACCGCCGACACGGTCACCGGTGCAGAGTACCTCCACGAGGTGTACACCGCGGCCGACCCCGAGTTCACCGGCCGGGTCACGGTCCCGGTCCTCTGGGACCGCGAGACCGAGACCATCGTGAACAACGAGTCGGAGGATATCATCAAGATGTTCGCCGACGCCTTCGCCGGCCGTGGCCGACACGACATCGACCTCTACCCGACGGCACTGCGCGACGAGATCGACCGGGTCATCGACGAGATATACGACCCCATCAACAACGGGGTCTACAGGGCTGGCTTCGCAGACGCCCAGGCTGCGCACGAGGACGCTGTCGCCGACCTGTTCGACGCACTGGACCACTGGAACGACGTGCTCGCCGACCAGCGGTATCTGGTGGGAGACCAGTTAACCCTGGCTGATGTCTGTCTGTTCACGACGCTCGTCAGGTTCGACGAGGTGTATCACACGCACTTCAAATGTAACGTCCGCCGCCTCGTCGACTACGAGCACCTCTGGGGGCACACCCGGGAGCTGTTCCAGCTCCCCGGTGTCGCGGAGACAGTGAACATGGACCACATCAAGGAGCACTACTACACGACCCACACCGACCTCAACCCGAAGGGGCTCGTCCCCGTCGGCTCCAGTCCGGCGCTCGACGCGCCCCACGACAGGGACGAACTGCCGGGCACAGTGCCGGCCGCGCTCCGAGAGTAAGCCCTTGGCAGAGTGTCGAGAGTGTGTCACTTCGGAGACTGCTCGCCTGTAGTTCCACCGCGATCTCGAGTTAATTCAGTTCGCAAGTCGTTAGTTAATCCTCGCGGCCTCTCGAAGGAGGTTCGAATTTGTATTAATAGCTTGTGGCCGCCGTTTTTCTAGGGTCCGCCGTTGCTGTGCTTTTCAGAGCTAACGAAGTGAAAATAAGCGGTCGAGCTAGGGTGATAGTATAAATGATTCGCCCGATACACTTATGCAGCGAGCCCCGCTGTTTTCATGCAATTCAGTAGAGTCAACCATGTCCTCGATATCCCCCCCTTTCGGTCCGTCTGAGCGCCGTGCAGCCTCTGCAATCGTCGGGCTGGTCCTTCTTTTCGGGATGGTGATGGTTGGAGCGGGTCTCATCTTGATGGCGAGTATGTCTGCGACCGACCAGGTCCAGCAGCAGAACGAGCTCGACAACGCCGAGCTGTCGCTGCAGGAGGCGAGCGTCCGACTCCAGACGCTCTCGTATCAGGACGACGACGACGTGGCCTCGTTCGACCTGGCCGGACGGAACTCGGACGACGTACGGATCGAACCGAACGGGAACCTGACGTTCCGGTTGAACGGGCATAGGTCCTGTACTGCGACGATGGAAGTCAGCTCCATCGTCTACCGCAACGACAAGGGCCAGTCCGTCGCGTATCAGGCCGGCGGCGTGTGGCGTGACAGCGGCGATGGTGTGAGTATCGTCTCACCCCCGGACCTGACCTATCAGACGGACCAGGTCGACAGCCGAGCTATCCGGAGCCTCGACTTCCCGGTCGTCAACGTGCAGGGTGACCTCAACACGGCCTCGGGCGAAGTGACTGCACGGCAGGTCGACAAATCGGGCGGCCCGAGCATGGAAGAGCAGCTCTGTCTCCCCGTCTCTGGGAACTCGACCATCGACCGGGTTCGCTCGATGACGATTACCCTCGAGAACAACACGTACTACGAGGCTTGGGAGCGGTACCTCGACGACGAGTTCGGGGAGGAAGTGCTTGACAAGGAAGTCGACCACGACAACCAAACCCTCCGGTACACGGTCCCGCTCGGCCAGGCCCTCTCGCCGAACGAGTTCACTGTCGACGACGCTGCGATTCTCGGGGGATTCTACTCCGGGTCCGCTGCTGGGAAGATCAACTTGAAACAGGATGGAATCATCGACAGCTACGACGGCAGCCAGGGCACCTACGAATCCCAACCGGCAAACTGGGGCGAAGGAAACGTGTACACGAACGGTAACGTGACCATCAAGAACAGCGATGTCAACGGGACCATTTACTCCGGAAACGGCGTCAAGCTCACGGGGAACTATCTGGTCAACGGCGACGTGTACTTCAACAACTCGACCGGTTCGGGACTGTCCGCCAGTGGTGGTGGAACGATTAACGGTGAGACCGACAACGGAACGCACATTCCCCCGCTGCCCGACGTCGACGAGGAGATTGAGGCCGCGCTGAACACGGTCGCCGACGCTAACCACAACAACCGAACGGATGTCATCGAGAACAACCAGACGAACCTCTCGATGGGCGACACCGAGACGCTCGAGTCTCCCGGTGTGTTCTATCTCGACTCCCTCTCCGTCCCGAAGGACTCGACGCTCGTCCTCGACACGAGCAACGGTGATATCGTCTTCGCGGTCGAGGGGAACGTCGACCTCCCCTCCGGTGCCGAAATCCGAGTGCATGGCGATGGTCAGGCCCGGATGTTCGTGGGTGGTGAGTCCGGCGACCAGTTGCGTCTCGACGGCTCGAAAGTCGGTGTCCACAACGGGAGCCAGTACACGAACCGGTCCGACGGCTTCTGGTTCTACTGCAAGTCCGGCTGTTCCGGAGAGTTCCTCGGCGGCAGCGAGTTCACGGGAGTCGTCTACGGTCCGGGGAACCCGGGCGGCAAGTTCGGAATCGGTGGGGAGACGGAGGTGTACGGAGCACTGGCGGTCGACGAAATCGACACGACCGCCGGGAACGGGGGCCAGGGTAACGAGAAGGTGAAACTCCACTTCGACACCAGCGTCCAGAACGCCGAGTTCGACCGGGACGGCGATGGCACGCCCGACAGCGAGGAAGGCACCAGCGGCGGCGTCCCCGAGGAGTACGACGACTGTCCCGATATCGACGCGATGGGCGTCAACGGCTGCCAGCCCGTGAACGAGGACGAGACTGCGAACGCCCTCGTCGTCAACCAGTCGCACGCCCGGCTGACCGTCGTCGGCTCGATGGTCGCCGACAATCGGACGCGCACGCGTGAGGTCGGCGAGCGTGAGCCGCTCGACGTGGTGTTCGTTATCGACGACTCTGGTTCGATGGGCGATCCGCTCACTCGATTGGGATACGACCCGAACAATGTTAACTACCGACTTGAGGACAGTGAAGAGCTCGATAGTAGTGGTTGGTCACACTGGGAGTCGCGGGAAGATGCAGATTACATTCCGAGCGGCGAAACTGTGGAGGTCCCTGATGGGGAGACGTGGAAAGCACTCGAATGTACTCGCCTCACGGGGAATCACTGCCACGCGGGGGTCGTGGACCAATTCAATTCAGGTGAGGAACTTACCCCCGAAGATTATCATCTCTTCCAACGTTATGACATTGAGACCGAAGTTGTTCCTGGTGGACAGGTTTGGTTGGTTTCCAATGGCGGCTATGCCGATCCTGAAGATGCCGGTTCCGGACCGGAGTGGAGGTACCCAGGTGAGACGATTAGTGCTGAGAACTGGACCCACTACAGGGCGTATGAGATCGGCAATGACCCGAGGCAGCGCAGGGTAGATGCAATGCAGCAGTTCATCGGCTTCCTAAACGAGACCCGTGGCGACAGAGTAGGTGTTGTAGAGTTTAGTGACAATTACAACTACTTCGACGATGCGCGTGTCGTCCACGACATAAGCGCCGAAGGAGGTGAGTTCGATCTCGCAAACAGTAGTCTCGATACGATTTCCACCGGCGGGACACCCATGAATGATGCCATCTACAGAGCTAATCAAGAGTTGCTGAGTGGGAGCAACAGCGAGAAGGTGATGGTACTGTTAACTGACGGCCAACCAGACGATGAGTCCGCAACCAGATATGAAGCGAGACAGGTCGCTGATAGTATCTCCGTTCAGACGGTCGGATTGAGCGGGGATACCGACGAAGACTTACTGGAGTACATCGCCGACGAAACTGGCGGGAACTACTCACAAGTAGATAACTCTGATCAACTCAACGAGACGTTCCGCGAGATTGCTGGCAATGTAACCGAACGGACCAATAACGTCATCGAGTACAAGGACACGACGGTCGAGGTGAGCATCAACGATGAGAGCGTCACGCTGTCCGGCAACGCGAACGATCCGACGACTGCAACGCGGCCGTCGAGAACCATCAACATCGCCGACACGCTTGGCGTCGACGAGGAACAGGTCGAGGAGTACGTGGGAACGATGCTCTCCGCTGAGGCGACGACCTACGACTGTGCCAACGTCTCCGACACCGGTGACACGCAAACGCACGACAGTACGACGTACGACGAGGTGACCTGCAACGGGACTGAGGGGACGTTCGACCAGATCGACAACAGCACGTCCGACCACGAGATTTACGTCGACGGCGAGGACGTGCCGGACGACTCGAACTTCGACGCTGGGTGGTTCAAGCAACAGAACTTCAGTCAGGTCATCGACGAGTACGAGAACGACACCGGGACGCAGCTTGTCGACGACGGCACCGGCACCTTCGACCTCGGCGAGAACAACGCGGTCATGGTCGTTCGGACGAACAGTTCGAACGGCGACACGGACTACGTCGTGCTCCACTTCGAGGCGTGGAACGAGGGTCCGTGGGTCGTCAACGGGAGTGACGACGGTAGCAGCCAGGTCGTCGGCGACGACACGTACGAGCCGAACCCGACGGACGACAACAGCTACGTCATCAGCATCGACGAGAGCACTGTCGAGCTCGGCAACGAGTCGAACAACAATGTCGTACTACCGGGCGACATCACGGGAGCGTTGACCGCCGAGGGGGCCCTTCAGGGCGGGGGTGATGGCCTACCGTCGGCCGTGTTCGGTCCGGACGCTCGCGCCCGCCCGGCGGCCTGAGCCGACAATCACGTCTTTTTTGTCCACCCCCTCGGGAGTGGAGCGTATGACGACGACGAGGGACCGGCTGGCCGGGGTGCTGGAGCTCACACGCCCGGTCAACGCGCTGGTCGCGGGTCTCCTGACGTTCATCGGTGCGTTCGTCGCGGTCGGCGCGAGCGTGTTCGACCCGGGCCCAGCCACGAACGCGGCCGGAGCCGTTGCCGCCACCATACTGGCTGCGGCGGCGGGGAACGCAGTCAACGACTACTTCGACCGGGATATCGACCGCATCAACGACCCCGACCGCGCTATCCCGCGGGGGGCGGTTTCGCCGCGGGGTGCGCTCGTCTGGAGTGTCGTGTTGTTCGTCGGGGCGGCCGCCGCCGCAGTGTTCCTGCCGCTCCTCGCCATCGGCATCGCCGCGTTCAACCTCCTCTCGCTGGTGTTCTACACCACGTTCTTCAAGGGCACGCCGGGCTTCGGGAATCTGCTCGTGGCCTACCTCGGCGGCAGCACGTTCCTGTTCGGCGGGGCGGCGGTCGGCAACGCCGAGACCTCGGCGACGCTGTTCGCTCTTGCGGCCCTCTCGACGACCAGCCGGGAGATCATCAAGGACGTCGAGGACATCGACGGTGACCGTGAGGAGGGGCTCACGACGCTCCCGGTGGCCATCGGGGAGCGACGGGCACTGCTGGTTGCAGCCGGTGCACTCGGACTCGCCGTCCTCGCGAGCCCGGTCCCGTACTTCACGGGGACGTTCAGCGTGATCTATCTGCTCGCCGTGGCCCCGGCGGACGCCGTGATGGCGTACGCTGCCTACGAGAGTTTCTCGAACCCGACCGCGAGCCAGTCACGGCTGAAGTACGGGATGTTCCTCGCAGCCGGTGCATTCATCGTTGGCCGAGCCGTTGTTGCATTCGGATAGCGACACGGGAATCACCGTTCCTCGCAAAGGTGAGATAATCAAAAACACTATAAGCTGGTTACCGCATCGTTCTACCATACGAGGGAATGGGTAGTGCGAACAACAAAATGCGGTGCAGGCTTCAGGTGACGAGGGCACGCCATGTATGACCTTGCTGACGTTCTACCGGACGCGGAACTGGACCCGGGGACGAACCTACTGATTGCGGGGCCGCCACTGACGGGGAAACGTCGGATCGCACTCGACATCCTTGCCAGTGGGTCCACGCAGGATGAAGGGTCCATCGTAGTGACGACGAAGGACAGCGCCGAGAAGATTATCGAGGAGTACGCGAGCCGGGTCGAGAACGTCGACGAGGTCGACGTCGGTATCGTCGACTGCGTGACCAAGCAGCGCGGCGTCGGCAACGTCAAGGACGACGCCCGCATCAAGTACGCGTCGTCACCGGTCGACATGACCGGCATCGGAATCAAGCTCTCCGAGTTTCTGGAGGAGTTCTACGACGTGCGCGGCCATCGGAAGAACCGCATCCTGCTCCACTCCGTCTCGACGCTGCTGATGTACTCCGACCTCCAGACCGTCTTCCGGTTCCTACACGTGTTCACGGGACGAGTACAGTCCGCCGACGCACTCGGCGTCTACGTCATCGACTCGACTGCACACGACGACCAGACGATGAACACCCTGAAGCAGCTGTTCGACGCGGTCATCGAGGTCGAGGAGGACGAGGGCGAGCAGCCCACCCTCCACACCGCCGGGATTGCGACCCGGTGACGAGATAGGCTTTTGGCGCTGGCGAGCCTCTAGCGGCGCATGCCCGTCCAGACCGACGCTGAGCTCGAACGCATCTTCGAATTCGACACTATCGCTGTCGTTGGCTGCTCTACCACCCCGGGCAAGGCTGCCCACGATGTCCCGAAGTACATGCAGTCACAGGGATTCCAGGTCGTCCCCGTCAACCCGTTCGCCGACGAAGTCCTCGGTGAGCGCGCGTACGGTTCACTCGACGAGGTCGACCGCGACATCGACGTCGTGGACGTTTTCCGGCCGTCGGAGGAGGTTCCCGGTATCGTCGACGATGTGCTGGAACGCGATGACGTGCAGGCACTCTGGCTACAGCTCGGCATCGCCGACGACGATGCAGCCGCCCGGGCGGAGGACGCAGGGCTCGCCGTGGTCCAGAACAAGTGCATCAAGGTCGAGCACAGTCGCCTGCGCGGGTAGTCACCGCACGCGTTTGCCGTCGTGCGCTACCCCTCCCACTCCTCGAAGGAGCGGTAGATGCCCTTCGAGAGGTACCGCTCGGAGGAGTCCGCGAAGACGGTCACGACGGTGTCGTACGGGGCGTCGATCTCGCCGCTCGCGATGCGGTCGGCGACGCCCTGCGCGGCGATGCTCGCGGCGGCGGCCGAGGAGGCGACCAGCTGCCCCTCCTCGCTGGCGAGGCGGCTCACTTCCGCGTGGGCCGCCTGGTCTGCGACCTGGACGACGTCGTCGACGAGTGACGGGTCGAACAGCTCGTTGGTGTCGATGTCGTGGGTGCCGATACCCTCTATCTTGTACTCGTCCTCGTCGGGGTCTGCGCCTGTGAACTCGCTGTAGAGCGACCCCTCGGGTTCGACGGCGGCGACGTACGTGTCGGGGTCCTGGTCGCGGCCGTACTTCGCCATGCCCATCAGCGTGCCCGCGGTCCCGCAGCCGGCGACGATGGCACCGACCCGGCCGTCGAGCGCGTCGTATATCTCCGGCGCGGTCGTCTCGTAGTGCGCCTCGACGTTCAGCGGGTTGCCGAACTGCTGGGGAACGACCGCGTCGTCCAGCTCCTCGGCGAGCTCGTAGGCACGGTCGATAGCGCGCTCCATCCCGTCCTCCGTGGGAGTGTTGATGACCTCCGCGCCGAGGGCGCGCATGAGCTGCTGTTTCTCTACGGAGAAGCGTTCTGGGACGACGAAGACGGCGTCGACGCCGAGCTGGCCTGCCGCGAGGGCGAAGCCGATACCCGTGTTGCCGGCAGTGGGCTCGATGATCGTGCCGCCCGGTTCGAGCTCGCCCCGGTCGAGCATCGCCTCCAGCATGTACTTCCCGATGCGGTCTTTCACGCTCGCGCCGGGGTTGAACGATTCCAGCTTCGCGTACACCGGCACCTCGCCCGGTGCGGCCTGCACTTCAACCAGCGGTGTCCGGCCGACGGCGTCGAGTACCGACCCCAGTGGCCGTTCGTGCGTCGTCATCGGACGGCAATTGTTGCCGCCGCCCGATAGGTGTTGTTACTCGTCGTCGGCCGTGGCGTCGACCGGTTCGTCGGCGGCAGTGCTCTGGTCGGTGGCCTCCCCTCCGTCGGCCGTCGCGTCTACGTCGGCACCCTCGGCGGCGTCGCCACCGTCCTCGGCGTGCGTGATGGAGGCCTCGGCGATACGCCGCTCGATATCGAGGCCCGCGTCCTCGGCGAGGGCGTCGAGGATGACGCGCTGTTCCTCGAGTTCGTTCTCGATCCGGACCACGCGGTCGCTCGAATCGTCGATGTCGTCCTCGATACGGGCGAGCCGCTCCCGGACGTCCATCAGCTGTGCGTAGAGCTGCTCCGCGCGCTCGGCGACGGTCTGCAGCGCCTTCGCCTTCGAACCCAGTCCCATACCCGGTCATGCGCACTCCGGGGTGTTGTGCGTTCCGCCTCCACCGCGCCGGCCCGTCGTCTCCTTCGTCGGGCTTATGCGGTCCGCACCCGGAGGCTCGGACATGGTAGACGTCCGGACACCACCGACGGTCGGCATCGCCGCCGGAATCGGGTTCGTCATCGCCGTGTTCACCCCGTACGTCGCGCTCTCCTCGTCTGGCGTGGCCGCCCTGGAGACGTACTACGGCTACGGGCTCGTCGCGCCGACGTACCTGACGCTGTTCGCACTCGTCGGAATCGTCGTCCTCGCGGCCGGCCGTGAGGCCAGGACGGAACCGGATCTCGCCGCCGGGATAGCGCTCGTCATCGGGTTCGCCGCGACACTGTTGACGTTGCTGTGGGCCACCGGCGTCGAGGAGAGTGTGGTGTCGAGCATCGGGACGGAGACGTGGCTCGCGTACCATCGGTGGGTCGTCCTCGTACTGGGCATCGTCTTCACCGGCACGAGCGTCTGGTACGCGGACGTTCTCGGCGTTCTGCGGGGTTGAGTCGGCCGCTCTTTTCGCCGTCGAACCCGCTGCCGCCGGTCGATTACCGAGTCGAAAAGGCCTTAAGAGCCAAGCGGCTACGGTGGAGTGGACTAGGTCGGGCAGTTAGGCCCTGCTCGAAACCCGCGGTATGGTCTTTAGCGGGGACCGAAGCCCGTGGGCGTCCGGTCAGACGCGACCGGGCCCCGGGAGCCGACGTGGAAGCCTCGTCCGTCGGGGACGGCGGTCGCCGGGCGATGCCCGCAGGGGCGCTCGCCCGTCGTTGGTCGGCGGCACTGGGTCAGGCACGGAAGTGAGCAGCCCACCGTCGGACACCCGTCGCTCGATGGGTCGCGGGGTGGAGGAGGCCACCGGGATTCCCCGGCCGTGAACGCCGGGCAACCTCGGGGTCCACTACTCATATCGCATTCTCACACGATCAGCGTGCACGCTGTCGAACGGTCGTGTTGGTACCGCTCCCGTGCGCGAGCCCGTAGCTCGTCGGTCGGCAGAAAACGATGGCTGGGCCGCGCTCAGTCGTCGCCGGGCCCGTTCGCCAGCTGGTCGACCTCCAGCGACCCGCCGAGCGTGCGGTTCGGGTAGGGGATATCGATGCCCTCCGCGTCGAACCGCTCCTTGACCGCCTGAACGTACTCGCCACGGGTCTTCACGAAGTCCCCGCGCGACGGGTTCTCGATCCAGATGCGCGATTTCAGGCCGACGGATGAGTCACCGAGCTCGGTCAGCCGGACCGACGGCTCGGGGTCCGCGAGGATGTCCTCGTGTGCCGCGGCCTCCTCGATGATGATGTCGGTTGCCTGGTCGATGTCGTCGTCGTAGCCGATGCCGAACAGGAACTGCAGCCGGAGCGTGTCCTTCGCGACCGGGTTCTTGACGACGTTGCTCGTCAGCTGGGAGTTCGGTACCGTCAGCAGCTCGTTGTCGAAGGTGCGGACGCGAGTCACCCGGAGGCTGATGTCCTCGACGATGCCGGAGTTGTCGTTCCACTCGATCCAGTCGCCGATGCGGAACGGCTTGTCGGTGAAGATGAAGACGCCCGAGACGAAGTTCGCGATGATGTTCTGCATCGCGAAGCCGATGGCGAGCGTCGCCGCTGCACCGATGGTCGCCAGCGCGCTCAGGAAGTTCCCGAACTCCGCGAAACCGAACGCGACCGTGATGCCCACGAAGATGACGACGAACTTGACGAGCTTCCGGATGGGCAGTTTCGCGTGCCGGTCGAGCCCGCGGCGGTCCATTACCCGGTTCGCCAGCGGCATGACGACTATCCGCCCGAACAGGTAGACCGCCACGAACGCGATGACGAACTTCGTGAACTGCGCGGTGACGCCGATGATACCGTCGGGGACGCCCAGATCGGAGAGCACACCCCTGACACCAGTGTAGTCGTTCCCCTGCAGGAACAGTCCGGCAAAGAGCGCGAACGCCTTGGACATCAATGGTACACCGCGGTGTTCCCTCGTGTCTCTATCAGTTCCGCGTCGACCAGTCCGGCGAGCTCTTCGGCGAGTTCGTCCGTCGACGTGCCGCCACGGGCCGCCCGCAGGAACTTCGCCTTCACCAGTTCGGCCGATTTGAGCTGGTCCTCCAGCTCGGCTGTCACCGATTCGATGCCGCTCTTGCCGACCCAGACCGTCACGTCGAGATCGTGCGCCTGCTTCCGAAGGTCCTCTCTACTCATTCGTGGCTCCGGCTTCGCGGTCCAGCGGTTTGAATGTTGTTCCCAGCAGCCGCGAGAACCGGGATAGCGCCGCCGCTCGGGGCCGTTTTCCCGCTCGTTCGGGCGCTACTCGTACGGGTACCGCGCGTGGGCTCCACAGTCACAGGTGACCACGACGTGGCCGTCCTGCAGGCGCACCCGCGCGTTCGTGCCAGGTACGAGGTACGCGTCGCAGGCGTCGCAGGTGAAGCGCTTGAACCGACGCGGGAGCGAGAGCCGATTCCGCTCGGCGATACGCTTCGCCAGGCGCACGTAGTACCGGGCCCGTCCCTCGTCGCCAGCGCTGGTCGCCTCGCGGGCCAGGTCGTCGAGCCGTTCGATCCGCTCCGCAGCGACGCTCATTGCTATCACGAGGTTTCTGGCGGTTCGGCAAAGGGCTACCGTTGTCCGTCGCGAGTCGAAACCTATTTTCTGTCGTCGGGTGACCGACACGACAGTGCGCGTCCTGAGCCACCTCGAACTGGAGTCCCAGATGCACCGGAGCGGTATGGGCACGGCCGCAGACCAGCAGCGCGAAGCGCTCTCGCGGGCAGCCCCCGAGATCGACGTGGTCACGTCGCCGTGGACCGACGGGTCCGTCCCGGACGCGCTGTTCGCGTCGTGGGCGTACGGCGACGACCTCCTCGTCGACTACGACGTCGCGCACCTGAACATGGCTGGCCCGGTGTCGCTCGCGCTCGCGCGCCGAGCGAAGGCACAGGACATCCCGCTGATCCTGCACACCCACGTGACGAAGGAGGACTTCCGGGACTCGTTCCGGTTCTCGAACGTGGCCGCACCGGCGCTGGGCGTCTACCTGAAGCATTTCTACTCCCAGGCCGACCTCGTGCTCTGTCCGTCCGAGTACACGAAAGGGGTTCTGGAGTCGTACCCGGTCGACGCGCCGATCAAGCCGATCTCCAACGGTATCGACCTCGAACCGCTCCAGGGGTACGAGTCGTTCCGCGAGGATACCCGCGAAGAGTACGGTCTCGACGGGATGGTCGTCTTCGCAGTCGGGAACGTGTTCGAGCGCAAAGGACTGACGACGTTCTGCGAGCTGGCGCAGGCCACCGACTACGACTTCACCTGGTTCGGCACCTACGAGGAGGGGCCAGCGGCGTCGAAGACCGTGCGGCGGTGGACGACCGACCCGCCGGAGAACGTCACCTTCACCGGCTGGGTCGACGACAAGCGGATGGCCTACGGCGCGGGCGACGTGTTCTGCTTCCCCGCGAAGGTCGAGAACCAGGGCCTCGTCGTGCTGGAGGCGATGGCCTGCGAGAAGGCCTGCGTGCTCCGTGACATCCCCGTCTTCCGCGAGTACTTCGAGGACGGCCACGACTGTCTCATCTGCGAGGACTTCGCGGAGTTCAAAGCGGCACTGGAGCGCCTCGAGTCGAACCCGGCGCTTCGCGAGCGCCTCGGAACGAACGCCCGCGAGACCGCGGAATCGCACGGACTCGAAGAGATCGGGGCGGAGCTAGCCGCAACGTACCGGGACCTGCGAGACCGATACTGAAGTCACGTGATTTAAGTTCTCAAGGGTCAAT
Source organism: Haloarchaeobius sp. FL176 (assembly GCF_024609245.1). GTDB lineage: Archaea > Halobacteriota > Halobacteria > Halobacteriales > Natrialbaceae > Haloarchaeobius. The sequence goes on along the minus strand of NZ_JANJYH010000007.1, from coordinate 6,912 downwards.
CGGCCGATAATGGAGCTTCAGGTTGCAGCCTTTACCGATACCTATCTGCCCACGGTAAACGGTGTGACCTACACTATCAAGTCCTGGCGGGACCGCTGGAACCGCAACGGTGGCTGGATGGACGTGGTCTATCCGGACTCCGACGACCACGTGCCCGAGGCCAGCGAGCATCCGGTCCGCTCGATCCCGTTCCCGTTCTACGAGGGGTTTCGCGTCGGCGCACCACAGGTGCCCGAGGTGGCGACGAAAGCCGACATCATCCACACCCACACGGCGTTCGGACTCGGCCTCGCGAGCCTCCGGCTGGCCCGCTCCGAGGACAAGCCGCTGGTCGCGTCGTACCACACGCCGACCGCGGAGTACGCGAACTACATCGCCTCATCGGACCGCATCACGGGCGGTCTCCGACGTCTGAGCGAACACTACGAGCGCTGGTTCTACAACCGTGCAGACCTCGTCATCACGCCGTCGGAGCCGACCCGACGGACGCTCGTCGACGACGTCGGCGTCGAGACGCCGGTCAGGGTGCTCTCGAACGGCATCGACATCGAGCAGTTCCGCCCGGTCGACGCGTCGGCGTTCCGCGAGCGGTACGACCTGGAGGGGACGCTCCTCGGTTACACGGGGCGGCACGGCTACGAGAAGCGACTGTCGGATATCATCACTGCCGCGGAGGACCTCGATGTGACGGTCGTTCTCGGCGGTGACGGCCCCGCCCGCGACGACCTCGAACGGCAGGCACGCAGCAGCGACGCCGACGTTCGCTTCCTCGGATTCCTCGACCGCGACGAGATGCCAGCCTTCTACTCCGCACTCGACGTGTTCACGTTCCCGTCGCCCGTCGAGACACAGGGCCTCGTCGCGCTGGAGGCCAACGCCTGTGGCACACCCGTCGTCGGTGTGGACGCCGGCGCGCTCGCCGAGACGGTCGACGACGACGTCACCGGGTACCACTTCGAACGGGGCGACATCGACGGCTTCCGACGGGGAATCCGGCGGGCGCTCGACGAACGCGAACGGCTCTCGGAGAACTGTCTCGACCGGCGCGACGAGGTCAGTATCGACCACGCCATCGACCGCCTGGAGTCGCTCTACGAGGACGTCTCGTAGATATCCGGCGCGAACGTCAACCGCTTTCTGAGCCCGTCCGACACCACCAGCGCAGCACCTACCCCGGCGAGCGTCGCCGCCACGAGCGCGGTACCCTGGACCGCCGGGTCGCCGGTTGTGAACTGGAGGAGCGACCCGAGGACGAGCACCGGGGCGAACGACAGCGTCGCCTTGGTGTGTCTCTCCGGGAGCTCCCTCGCCAGCACGTACAGCGCGACTGCCGAGAGCGACATCTGTGTCCACACCATCAGCCGTCCAGCCTGTAAAAAGTGTCGGGTGCGTTCCGACTGAACGAACGAGCGCCGCGGCGCTGCTCGCGACCCAACTATCCGGTTAGTCGTCTTCGATGGCGTCCGCGATGCGCTTGAGCGCGCGAGTCTGGTCGCGCACCTCGTCGCGGAGCTGGCGGACCTCGCGGACGAGTTCCTCGTTGTCCGAGCCCTCGTCACGGCCGCCGGGACCCATGCCGCCACCCGGGCCACCGCCCATCATGCCGCCCATCATCTGGGCGAACGGGTTGCCGCCGCCGCCACCCATTCCGCCGCCCATGCCGCCGGGGCCACCGGGACCGCCCGGGCCACCGTCGCCGCCGCCCATCATCTCTTCCATGCGCTCGCGTCGGTCGTCGTCGGACTCCTCCTCGCGGCGCTCGCGGATCTCCTCGACGCGCTCACGGAAGGATTTCTGCTCGTCGTCTCCGTTCTGGGGCTCCTCGCCTGTCTCCTCGTCTTCTGCCATACGGTTCGCTTCTTCCTCCGTCCCGAAAAGGGTTTTTCTCGCGGGGGAGCACGTCCTCGTCCTACGAGAACGACCCGAGACTCGACTGGAGCCGTCGGTCGGTCGCCTCACGGGTGACCCCGTAGCCCACGAGCTCCCGGAGGTCGACCGCGTACGTCGTCCCGCCCCGGTCGAGGACGAGGACTCGACCCTGCACACCGCGGACCGTTCCGGAGAGTAGCGTCTCTGGCACCGGTCGCGCGTCGAGGGCCAGCCCGTAGTCGAACGCGAACGTCTCGAGCACCTCGAACCCGTCGAGGAGGGCGGCCCACGCCGCCTCGTCGACGGACGCGTGGAGCCCGGCGACCTTCGTGGCCACGCGCACGCGGTCCGGGATCTCCTCGGCGTACTCGGCCTCCAGCTGCCGGGCGATCCGGCCGTCGGAGACCGTGTGGACGTGCGCCCCCCGGTCGGCCCCCTGCTCCCGGAGTCGCGTCCCCAGGCGCCCCGACTTCGTCACGCCGACCTTGAACACGTCCGGCGCGAACGCCGCGAGATACACCGCGTGCTCCTCGCGACAGTTCGCCAGCGGCCGGTCGCAGTTGCCAGTACACCGAGCACACGGCCACCGGCTCGTGTGCTGGTCACAGTAGGGTGCTCCGGTTCGGTCGCAGGCGTAGTGGTCGTCGCCGTCGACGGAGCCGGCACACCAGCGGTCGCCCAGCGAGAACGATAGCGTCGCTCCCGGTGTGAGCGGTTCTCGCTCGACCGTGCCGTCGCTCGCCAGCAGCAGCGCTGGTGCATCCGTCGTGGTCTCCGTCCGATAGCCGACGACCTGCACGCGTCGATGTAACGCCGTTCGGGCTAAAGCCGTGTCGTTCGCACCCTGTATAATCCATTATGGATTATATTGTATCCGGTTCACCGTAACTGCTTTGTCGCTACCACTGGCACTCCCGTTCGTGAACGACGAGTCAACGGAACGAACGGAGGGGTCTGTGGCGGTTCGAGTCGCTGACGGGATTATCTCGCACAGCAAGCTCGTGATACTCGTCTTGCTCGTGGCGACGGCTATCGTTGGCAGCGCCGCGGGACAGGTCGAGATGTCCACCTCGACGGACAGCTTCCAGACGGAGACGGTCGCCGCGGACAAGCTCGACTACGTGAACGCCAACTTCGGCGACCCCGACGCGGCGAACCGAACCACGGTGCAGGTCGTGGTCCGGAACGACAACGTTCTCACACGGGAGTCACTGCTCGAGATACTCGCCTTCCAGCAATCACTCGCCGAGAACGACTCCGTCGCTGCGACCCTGGCCGCTGAACCGAGCACCGTCAGCGTCGCCAACGTCGTCGCCATCGCGGCTGCTCAGCAGGACCGCGCGGCGGCCGGTCGACCCGGCGGGCCGCCGCCGAATCTCACAACACAGACCGACGCACTGGAATCCCGCAACGCCTCCGAGGTCGAGCGGCTCGTCGAGCGCGTCCTCTCGCCGGACACCGACGTACCCACCGGCGGACAGGACCCCCTCACGCTGCTCCCGACGCACTACCAGCCCGGCACCACGAGCACGAACGCCACCGTCGTCGTCGCCTTCCAGGACACCGGTGGCAGTGATGGTATCTCGGAGTCCGTCTCCAGCGCCCAGCTCGACATGCAGGCACTCGCGGCCGACCGCTTCGGCGACGACGCGTTCGTCTTCGGGGTCGGCATCGTCGAGGACGAGACCGGACGCTCCATCGGCGACAGCTTCGCCATCATCGGCCCCGTCGCGCTGCTGCTCGTCATCCTCACGCTCGTCGTCGCCTACCGCGACCTCGTCGACATCGTCCTCAGTATCTTCGGCATCGGACTCGTCCTCGTCTGGATGCAGGGCTTCATGGGCTGGCTCGACATCCCCTTCGGGACGACGCTCATCGCCGTCCCCATCCTGCTCATCGGCCTCGCCATCGACTACGCCATCCACGTGTTCATGCGCCACCGCGAGTTCCGCGACGGCAACCCCGACCCCGGCGCGCGCGACGGCATGGTGCTCGCACTCGGTAGCGTCGGTATCGCGCTCGTCTGGGTGACTGCCACCACTTCCATCGGCTTCCTCTCGAACCTCGTCAGCCCCCTCGCACCCCTGCAGAACTTCGGCCTCGTCAGCGCCGCCGGCATCGTCAGCACGCTCGTCGTCTTCGGCGCGCTGATTCCCGCACTCAAAGTCGAGGTCGACGCCCTGCTCGAACGCGTCGGCCTGGACCGTCGAAAGGCCCCCTTCGGCGGCGGAACTCCCGTCGTCGGCCGACTCCTCTCGCTCGGGGCTGTCGGCGCGAAGCGCGCACCGGTGGTCATCCTTCTGGTCGCCGTCCTCCTCAGCGGCGTCGGCGCCTACGGCGGCACCCAGATCGACACCAGCTTCGACCGCAGCGACTTCCTCACCGAACAGCCGCCGGACTGGATGGAGCAACTTCCCGAACCCTTCGCGCCCGGCGAGTACAACATCCGACAGAACGCCGCGTTCCTCAACGACAACTTCCTCCAGCAGCGCGACACCAGCCGCGCCGAACTGCTCATCGAGGGGCGGGTAACCGACCCGGGGACATTGGACCGGGTCGTCGCCGTGCGCGAACGTGCCGCCGGGAGCGAGACGGTCATCACGCTCGCCGACGGTGAACCGCGCATCCTCGACCCCGTCGCGACAATCCAGACGGTCGCCGCACAGAACGAGACGTTCGCCGCGACGGTCGCCGCGGCCGACACCGACGACGACGGCGTCCCCGACCAGGACCTGAGCGCGGTGTACGACGGGCTCTATCGGACCGCACCCGAGCAGGCCCGCCAGGTCGTCGCCCGCAACGCCGCCGGCGAGTACGAGGCACTCCGCCTGCAGGTGTCCATCCAGGGTGGCGCTGCCGTGCCGCAGGTCCGGGACGAGATGCAAACCGCCGTCGAACCCGCCCAGGGCGACGGGCTCACCGCGACCGCTACCGGACAGCCGGTCATCACCGCCATCGTGCAAGACGGCCTGCTCGAGACCGTCGTCCTCACGCTCGTCGTGACCGTGCTCGCCGTGCTCGCCGTGCTCGTCGTCGGCTACCGTCTCTTCGACGGCTACGCCAGCCTCGGCGCCGTCACCATCGTGCCCGTCGTGCTCTCGCTCGCGTGGGTGCTCGGCGTGATGTACCTGCTCGAAATTCCGTTCAACGCACAGACCGCGCTCATCACCAGTCTGGGCATCGGGCTCGGCGTCGACTACAGCATCCACATGTCCGAACGCTTCACCGACGAGCTCGAACGTCTCGGCGACATCGACGACGCCCTCACCGCAACCATCGACGGCACCGGCGGCGCACTCCTCGGCAGCGCGGTGACCACCGCCGCCGGCTTCTCGACGCTCGCGCTCGCCATCGTCCCGTCGCTCCAGCGCTTCGGTATCGTCATCGGCGTCGCCATCGTCTTCGCGTTCGTCGGCGCCGTGCTCGTCCTCCCGAGTATGCTCGCGCTCTGGGGCCGGTCGGTCCCGAACTGACTACGTCGAGCCCACGTCGTCGCCGACGGCGATGTGGACCCGTTCCTCGTTCTCCCACGTCGTATCGCCGTCGAGGAAGGCGGCGACCCGGTCGACGAACTCGCCGTGCTCCATCCCGATGCCGCCCGCGCTCAGGTCCAGCGTCACCGCCTCGACGTCCTCCAGTACGTCCCCCTCACCACCCATCACCGAGAGGAACTCGTTCGGGCCGACAGCCTCGCCAGCACGGAGACGCTCCGCGACGGAATCGAGGCCCGTACTGAGAGTCACGTCCACGTCGAACGTGACATCCACGTCGACCGTGCTGTCGAACCCCTCCGCCGCGTACACCTCCTCCGCTCGCGTGATTGCGGGCTCGAGGACGTGTTCGAACTCCATTCCCGTCTCCTTCATGCCCATGTAGGCGAACGTCTGCATCCCGATCAGCCCGTACCGGAACGCCGGGTCGTCCATCCCCTTCTCGAATATCTGCTTCCTGTCCTTGCGCTCCAGATTGCGAATCAAGAGGTAGAAGTCCACGATGCCCTCGGTGACCCGCTTGCGGATGCGTGCCTCCGCGTTGCGCTTCGACTGCTCGTGCTCCATCTCTGTCAACCCGAGGAGGTACTCGCGGTCCGCGCGCGACAACATCCCCCGCGGCCTGTCGGGGTCGAACTCCATAATCAACTTCCGGTTATGCGAACACCAGCTTTAACGATGGCGACTCGGCGGAACGCCTATACGCTCACCGACAGAACCGCCAGCTATGACACTCACCGGGCAGCTCGACGTCGACGCGTCCGCCGACGAGGTGTCGTTCTCTTTCACCGTCACCAACGACGACCTCGGTTCCGTCGACCTCCAGTTCTCGAACGCACAGACCCACGACGTGCTCGTCGTCGAGGACGGCGACACCGAGATCTGGTCGTTCGCCGAGGGCCGCATGTTCGCACAGATGCTCCAGTCCACGTCGCTCGACGCCGGCGAGTCCGTCACCTACGACTGCGGCTGGGACGACCCCGAACCCGGAAGCTACACTGCCACCGCGTTCCTCGCCGCCAACAACGCCGACTGCGAAGCCAGCGCCGAGTTCTCCGTCTGACTCAGCGTCGCTGGCTGGGTCGTGTGTACGCGCACTGCTGGTGAGTGACGTGGCTGTCGCTCCTGGTCTGTTTACCTCCTATCGAAGAGACCTATGGACGTGGCTGTAGCCATCGGATTACTAACTGCACTCGACGACCCACAGCTCGCTACGGGGCTGTTGCTCGTCGAAAACCGTGAATGAAGTATGAATGGCAGGCGGCGAATCGCGTTTCCCAGAGGCTCGCGCACTCCAGTACTCCCCGACACGCTGGCGAGCTTAACTTCCGTGTTCGGGATGGGTACGGGTGTTACCTCGCCGCTGTGGCCGCCTTAACGCCGACCAACGGAATCGAACCGTTGCAACGGACCGTCATCGGTCATCTACACTCGTGTGTTCGCGCAATCCAGTTCGCGCCTGGACCATTCCGAGTACAGTTCGGTGGTCCCAGTATGCGGTATGACTAATGGCATGATCTGTTAGTGCTCGCGGGCTTAACGCCTCGTTGCC
>NZ_JANJYH010000006.1 GCF_024609245.1 Haloarchaeobius sp. FL176 | reverse complement strand
CCGTGTTCGTCAGCAGCGCCGCGAGGTGGACGATGTGCGTGGTGTCGGTCTCGGCGACGGCGTTGACCACGTCCGTCGGGTCGCTCACGTCGCCCCGGCGAATCTCGACGTCGTCGGCGATGTCGAGCTTCTCCAGAATACGCGGGTCCGTCGAGAGGTCGTAGGCCACCACGTCGTGGCCGTGCTCTATCAGGTCCTTCGCGACGTACGAACCGATGAATCCGGTACCACCCGTGACGAGTACGGTCGAATCCGACATTGGACGAACGTTCATCGACAGCCGGCAAAAAGGTTCCCGTGACGGCAGCCACACCCGCTGTTCCCCGCCAAATCGGGTGTGAGCGTTACTCGTGGAGCCCGCCGACCTCGGCGTAGAACGACGACTGGAGCGTCTCGGCCATGTCCGGCTCGCGGTCGATGCGCACGTCGAGCACGGTCGGCACGTCGTTCTCCTTCGCCGCCTCGAGCGTCGGTTCGAGGTCGTCCGGGTCGGTGATGCGATGAGCCTCTCCGCCGAGAGCCTCGGCGGCCTGCACGAAGTCGGTGTCGTGGAACTCGACGCCGGGGATGGAGTCGTCCATCTGCCGGACCATCCCGAGACTCGTGTCGTTGAGTATCACGAACGTCGGCGCGACGCCGTGGTCGACAGCCGTCTCGACGGCGGTCATCGTCATCGTGAAGCCGCCGTCGCCGGCGACGCCGATGGCGTCTTTCCCGAGCAGCGCGGCGGTGACCGCCGCCGGGGCCGCCCAGCCCATGCCGCCGACGCCGCCGGAGCCGTAGTAGGTCCCCGTGTCCGGCGTCTGGAGGTAGTTGAGCAGCCAGAACCGGTTGTTGCCGGAGTCCGCGGTGACGACGGTCTCGGAGTCGACGACGCTCTCGATGGCCTTGCAGGCCCGCTGGGGCATGATGGGCGTGTCGTCTGACTCGCACTCGGCCACCGAGAAGTCCTCGCGTGCCTCCGCAGCACGGTCGAGCGCCCAGCCGTTCTCGCTGCCGCCCGCGTCGGCGAGCACGGAAAGCGACTCCGCGGCGTCGCCGATGAGGCCCACGTCGGCCGGGTACACCCAGCCAGCGTTGCGGGTGTCGATGTCCGCGTGGACGATGGTCTGCTCGTCCGGGCGGATGAAGGAGGCGGCCTGCCAGTTGGTGTCCATCGGGTTCATCCGGCAGCCGACGACGAGCAGCGTGTCGGCCTCGCTGACGACCTGATTCGCGCCCTCGTGACCGAACGAGCCGATGACGCCCGCTGCACGCTCGTGGGTCTCCGGAATCGTCGACTTCCCGAGGTAGGATGTGGCGACGGCCGCGTCGTACGCCTCGGCGACGGCCTGCAGCTCGTCGTAGGCGTCGGCCGCGTGGACGCCGTTGCCCGAGATGATGACCGGCCGCTCGGCGGATTCGAGCGCCTCGACGGCGTCTGCCACGTCGTCGTCGGTCGGCTGTGCCTGCCAGTTCTGCACCTGTCGTTCGTCGTCCCATACCGGCGGGATGTCCTCCTCGGGGAACTCCTCGCTGACGGCATCGCCGTCGAGGATGACCGCGGTCGGGCCCGGTCGGCCGGCGGTCGCGTGCTTGAACGCCAGCTGCGTCGAGCGGACCGTCTCGGTCGGGCTGCGCGGGAACCACCACTCCTTGGTGACGCCGTCGAGAATCTTCGGGAGCGCCAGCCCGCCGTAGTCGCCGCGGGACTGCTGGTACGGCGCGAGCGTGGAGTAGTCGCCACGCTCGCTGGCTTCGGTGATGGCGACCATCGGCGAGGAGGCGAGCCGGGCCTCCATCTGGCCCATGTTGCCGAGGCTGCCGACCCACGGCCCCTGTCCGGCGAGGACGCCGGGCTGGCCGGTCATCCGGCCGTAGGACTCGGCCATCACGCTCGCCTCGCGCTCGTCGCGCGGGCGGACGACCTGTATCTCGTCGTGGTCGGCGAGCGTCTCGAACACCTCGATGACGCGACCGCCGGGGTAGCCGAACACGTACTCGGTGCCGAGCGCCGAGAGCGTCTCGACGACGCGTTCGGCCGTGTTCATGCGTCTCCGCCCATCTGGACGGTCTCGTCGACGTACAGTGTCGGCCCCGCATCGGGCTTCGCGAAGTGCGCGAGGTCGGCCTGGACCTCCTGTCCGACCTCCGACTCGAAGGCGGCCTGCAGGTCGCTCATGTCGTCGAAGTACAGTTCGACGATGCCGTCGTACTCGCTGCGCTCGGGGGCGGTCGGCACGCTCGTAGCGTACTTGTTCGCGTGGGGCAGCTCCTCGGCCAGCGGAACGTGTTCCTCGTACCAGTACTCCACGAACTCCTCGTGCGACATGTCGTCCTGCCGGACGAGGAGGTTGACGAGCTTCACCATATCGGTCGAACCGACGCTCGGCGCTCCCTTGGGTTTACCGGTGCGGGAAACCTGCCGGGGGCGCGTGAGCTTTTGTGTCTCGACGATACACTGCAAGCTATGACGGAACTGAAGCGACCGACCGCCCGGACCTGCGAGCTGTGTGGCCGACGGGAGCGATGGGACGACGACGTCGAGTCGTGGCGGGTCGCCGACGGCGCAGCCGGCGAGCTGTTCTGCATCCACGAGTGGGACATCAACGGGACGTTCAACCCCGTCGCGGAGTAGTCGAACGGGCTGAAAATCCGATTTCAGCTAGCAGAAGGCCGTTATCCTGCCGACCCGTGCGTCACAGCATGAAGCGACGCGCCCTCCTCGCCACCGTCGGTGCGGCCTCGACTGCGCTGGCCGGCTGTAGCAGCTTGCTGAACGCCGGCGGCGACGACGAAGCGACGCCGACGGACACCCAGAACGGGACCGGCGAGGCCGACCAGCGCCACGACCTCTATCTCGCGAACCTCCACGACGAGACGCTGCGCATCCACGTGGCGCTCCGCCGGACCGACACCGACGAACAGCTCCTGTCAGGGAGGTACGAACTCGACAACGGGCAGGCAGCCAAGTTCGAGAACGCCGCAGCCTGGGACGGGGAGTACGAGGTGACCGCGACCCTCCCGACCGACGCGACCGCGACGTACGACTGGCCGACCGAGTCCTGTCCGGACGACGACTACTCCCGGAACGCGAGCCTCCGCGTCGGTGGCGACGACGGTGACGGCGACGGCTTCTCGTTCGTCGTCGACGCCTGCGACGCCCTCGTCGCCGGAACCGCCGCATCGGCCGGTCCCGCGGAGACGTTCAAGATCGAAGGCGACGGCACGACGAGCAGCTGACGCCCCCTCAGCGCCACCCCGGCTCGTTTTGGTCCAGCCACCCGCAGACACTGGCATGCCGACCGTCTACATCACCGCGCCGCCGGACGCCGCAGCCGACCTGGCCAGCCAGCTCGTCGAGGAGCGACTCGCCGCCTGCGTCAATCGCGTGCGCTGCCGCTCGACGTACCGCTGGGAGGGCGAGATTCACGACGACGACGAGGTGGTTCTGCTCGCGAAGACGACGGAGGGAACCTGCGACGAACTGATGGCACGTGTCGAGGAGCTGCATCCGTACGACGTTCCCTGTATCGAGCGGTTCGAGGTGGCCGACACGACGGAATCGTTCGCGGAGTGGCTCGGTGCGGCAGTCGACTCCGTAGAGGACTGAGCCGCTACGGCCGAGCCGCGTCGGTCGCTTCGACGAGCTCCGTCGCGCGGGACTCGAACAGCGCCGGCACGTCGTCCGTCGCGTCGAGCCGGAGGTCGTAGCCGAGCGCCGGCCGGTCGCCCTCCCACTCCTGCGAGGGGATGAGTACGGGGAGCTCGAAGCGCTGGAGCCGCCCGTCCGCGCGCTTGACTGCCGTCCACGCCTCGTCGGTCGGCGGTTCGAGCTCGAACGCCACCCAGATAGCGTCCTGCACGTGTTCCTCGGCGCGCTTGTAGTTCGGCAGGTGCTTCTTCAGCGGGCCGGGAACGTCCGCGACGTAGGCTTCGGAGGCGTCGTGGAGCAGCCCGTAGAGCTGCGTCCGTTCGTCCTCGCCGGCGCGTTCGAGCTCGCGGCTGACGTAGAGCGAGTGGAGTGCCACGCTGTAGAAGAACCGGGACTGCCCGGCCGCACGGCAGACGTTGGCCGTCCCGTGGGCGAGGTCCGCGAGGTCGACGGCCGCGGGGTCCGGGTCGAAGGGACGGACGGTCTGGCCGGACTGTGTACTGATCGCTGCGTCTCGTTCGTTCGGAGTGGGGTCGGTTGCCAGTTTCATGTGAGAGTACCAGTTTCCACTCTCTCAAGGCCGCAGTTCACATAACTCTTACCAATCCCGAAACCGGGATAGTGTGCCGTGACAGCGACACGCACCCGCCGCCGAAAGACAATCCTTAAAACTCGCGCACGGATTCGTTCACGCATGGCTGGAACCATCGAAGTGCTCGTTCCGGGTGGCCAGGCCAACCCTGGCCCGCCGCTCGGTCCCGAGCTCGGTCCGACACCCGTCGACGTGCAGGCAGTCGTAAGTCAGATCAACGAGGAGACCGCCGCGTTCGACGGCACGGAAGTGCCCGTCACCGTCGATTACGACGACGACGGCTCCTTCTCCATCGAGGTCGGCGTCCCGCCGACGGCGGAGCTCATCAAGGACGAAGCCGGCTTCGACACCGGTAGCGGCGAGCCCCAGGAGAACTTCGTCGCGGACCTCTCCGTCGATCAGGTCAAGCAGATCGCCGACCAGAAGCACTCGGACCTGCTCTCCTACGACCTGAAGAACGCCGCGAAAGAGGTCGTCGGCACCTGCACGTCGCTCGGTGTCACCATCGAGGGCGAGAACCCCCGCGAGTTCAAGCAGCGAATCGACGACGGCGAGTACGACGACGTTTTCGCGGACGAAGCGGCAGCGTAATCCGCGAACGCTCGTCTCTCGAGCGGACCACGAGTTTCCGACGCTCGTCCAGACTACCGGAGAGTCACGGGTATATCGACAGCGGCCGTCCTTCGAATCGACGACACCCGACGAGCGCCGGCTACGACAGGCGCTCGCGCAGCAGACTGCCACCGACGACCGTGGCGACGGCGAGCACCGACGACAGCCCGGCGATGGCTGCCAGGGGCACGCCCGCCCCGGAGCCCGAGAAGGGTCCGGCGGAGTGAGCAGGCTGCAGGCCGACCAGTGCGTCCGGCGCGAGCACACCGACGACAGCGTAGGTGGCGACGAGCACGACGGCGAGCCCCCCGGTCCCGAGGCCAACCATGGACGCCATGTCCTCGAGGTTCAACAGTCGGTGAGCGGTCCGTTCGTCCAGTATCTCGTGTTTCAGCCGGAGCGCCGCGATGGCGAACAGCGCGACGGCCGCGAGCGTCTCGACGCCGACGGCGAAGAAGGCGAGCAGCGCGATCTTCGGCGAGGTGAACAGGGCCGACCACGCGGTCCCGCCCTCCGTCGTCGCGGTCGCGGCACCGAGAACCGGGACCACCGCGGTGAGCAGGAGCAGGAGTCCGCCCTGTCGTCGGAGCTTCGTCGGGATCGTCCCGGAGAAGAGGCTGTAACGTCGCGCGCGCAGTCGTTCGTACGGCGTGCCATCGACGATGGCGTGGGAGATGTGGTCGTCCAGTCTGTCGCTCGTGTCTTCCATCCGTTTCGGTGGTTCCGAAGCAGTGGAAGCGGAAAAACTCTCTGGCTCGCGCGCAGTTATATCAGTCGAGCAACGCTCGCCCTCTGGAACGTCCCAGACCGGAGCCCGGCAATCACCTCGCGGACGACGACGGCCGGTTCGAAGTCGGCCCCGGTGTTGGTGCAACGGGGAAGTCGAACGGACGGACCGGACAGGTTGCTTGCAGGCGGCTACCCGACGCAAACTGCCGTGTTGCCGGCTGGTCGGGTTCGACGGCTTTAAGTTTGCACTCCGTCACGGCCTACGTGAGACAGGCTTCGCCTGTTTCACTGACCCGTAGGAGCACTACGCGTACTACGGAGGTGAACGATGGCAGACCAGGATATAGTCACAGCAGTCTCTCGCGCACTCGAGGACGGCCAGGAGCGGAACTTCCGCGAAACGGTCGATCTCGCGATCAACCTGCGCGACCTTGACCTCAACGACCCGTCGAAACGTATCGACGAGTCCGTCGTGTTGCCGTCGGGCACCGGCCAGGAAACCAAGATCGTAGTCTTCGCCGAGGGCGAAACCGCCCTCCGAGCCGAGGACGTCGCCGACGAAGTGTTCGGCGGAGACGGTCTGGCGGAACTGGGCGGTGACGACGACGACGCGAAGGACCTCGCCGACAAGATAGACTTCTTCATCGCGGAGGAAGACATGATGCAGGACGTCGCTCGTCACCTCGGGACCATCCTCGGTCCGCGAGGGAAGATGCCGACACCGCTCGGCCTCGACGAGGACGTCGTGGAGACCGTCAACCGCATGAAGAACACCGTCCAGCTCCGGAGCCGTGACCGGCGGACGTTCCACACCCGTGTCGGTGCAGAAGACATGGATGCGGACGACATCGCCGACAACATCGACGTCATCATCCGGCGGCTGGAGGCCAACCTCGAGAAGGGCCCCCTCAACATCGACTCCATCTACGTGAAGACCACGATGGGGCCGTCCGTGGAGGTGAGCGCCTGATGAGCGCCGGAGCCGAGCGCAAGACCGAGAACCTTCCGCAGTGGAAGGTCGAGGAGGTCGACGAGCTGGTCGAGATGATCGAGTCCTTCCAGAGCGTCGGCATCGTCAACGTCGCAGGCATCCCGAGCCGACAGCTCCAGGCGATGCGCGCCGACCTCTACCCGGACACGAAGCTCCGGATGAGTCGGAACACGCTGCTCGAGCGTGCGCTCGACGAGGTTGACGAGGGCATCGAAGGCCTCGCCGAGCACATCGAGGGCCAGGTCGGCCTCATCGGCACGGACGACAACCCGTTCGCGCTGTACAAGGTGCTCGAAGCCTCGAAGACCCCCGCGCCGATCAACGCTGGCGAAGTCGCGCCGAACGACATCCTCATCCCCGAGGGCGACACCGGTGTCGACCCGGGACCGTTCGTCGGCGAACTCCAGCAGGTCGGTGCCGCGGCACGCATCCAGGACGGGTCCATCCACGTCACGGAGGACTCGAACGTTCTGAGCGCGGGCGAGGAGGTTTCTGACGGGCTCGCGAACGTGCTGAGCGAACTCGGCATCGAGCCGAAAGAGGTCGGGCTCGACCTGCGCGCCGTCTACTCTGACGGCGTCATGTTCGACCCCGAGGACCTCGACATCGACATCGAGGCCTACCGCAGCGACGTGGCCGCGGCGGCCGCTCGCGCACGGAACCTCTCCGTCAACGCGACCTACCCGACGGCAGCCACCGTGTCGACGCTCATCGCGAAGGCGACGGGCGAGGCCAAGAGCCTCGGCCTGCACGCCTCCGTCGAGAGCCCGGAGCTCGTGGACGACCTCGTCCGGAAGGCGGACGGGCAGGTCCGCGCGCTCGCGGCAGCGTTCGACGACCCCGAGGCGCTTCCGGAGGAACTGCAGGACATCGAGCCTGCAGCTCCCGAGGAGGCGGAGACCACCGAAGCCGAAGACGAATCGGACGACGACCAAGACACGACCGAGGAAGCTGACGCCGACGCCGACGCCGCCGACGAAGACGACGGCGACGACGACGACGAGGAGGGCGCAGCTGGACTCGGCAACATGTTTGGATAATTACAATGGAGTACGTTTACGCAGCACTCATCCTGAACGAATCGGGCGAAGAGATCAACGAAGAGAACCTCACCGCAGTACTCGACGCAGCGGGCGTCGACGTCGAGGAGTCGCGCGTCAAGGCGCTCGTCGCAGCGCTCGAGGACGTCGACATCGAGGAGGCCGTCTCGGAGGCGGCCGCTGTCCCCGCCGGCGGCGCAGCCGCAGGCGGCGCTGCCCCGGCTGACGAGGGTGGCGACGAAGGTGGCGACGACGAGGACGAGGAGGAAGTCTCCGACGTGCCGGACACGACGGACGACGACGATGACGACGACGACGAGGACGTCTCCGACGAGGGCGCCGAGGGCCTCGGCGGCCTCTTCGGCTGAACGTCACGCCACAGCAATCGAGCTTTCTTTCGGCACAGCGGACCACGAGCCGCGGCTGTCGCCGCCGACCCACGCTGACGTTCTTATACTAGCACGCCACCAGAGTCGGCGATGGACCCGTCCCTCGTCACCGGTGCGAGTGCGCCGGTCGCACCGTTCGCCACCCCCGGCGTCGTCACCGATCTGTGGCTGCTCGTGTCCGTGTTCGCGGGGGTCTGTCTCGGCACGGCGAGCGGGCTGACGCCGGGGCTGCACGCCAACAACTTCGCGTTGCTGCTGGCGGCGGTGGCGCCGTCGGCCCCGGCACCGCAGTCCTGCGTCGTCGCGGCGATGCTGTCCGCCGGTGTCGTCCACACGTTCCTCGACGTGGTGCCGGCGCTGGCGCTCGGGGTCCCCGATGCGGCGATGGCAGCGTCGGCGCTCCCCGGCCATCGGCTCGTACTCGGTGGTCGGGGGCAAGAGGCACTTCGGCTGTCCGCCCTCGGCAGTGGCGTGGCCCTCGTACTCGCCGCGCTCCTCGCGGTCCCGGTGACAGAACTCATGACGGCCGCGTACCCGACACTGCTCGCCCACCTGTCGCTGGTGCTCGCTGCGGTCGTGGTCCTGACGCTCGCCGTCGAACCGTCGTGGTGGCCGCGGCTCGCGGGGCTGGTCGTCCTCGCCCTCTCCGGCGCGCTCGGAGCCGTTGCACTCCCGATGGAGCCCGCGGCACCGCTCCCCGCGAGCGTGCTGACGCCGCTGTTCGCCGGGCTGTTCGGCGCACCGGTACTGCTGGACGCGATGGACGGCGGGGGTGTCCCGCCGCAGGCCGACGCCCGGCTGCTGGTCGACCGGCGCTCGGTCGGCGTGGCCGCCGGGACCGGTGCGCTGGCCGGCGGGGCCGTGGGGTACCTGCCGGGCGTGTCGAGTGCCGTGGCAGCGACGGCCGCGCTGGCGGGGCTCCCCTCGGAGACGGGCGACCGGGGGTACGTCGTCGCGACGAGCGGCGTCAACACGGCCAACGGGGTCTTCGCGCTGTTCGCGCTCGTCTCCCTCGGCTCGCCGCGAACGGGCGTGCTGGTCGCGGTCGACCGCGTCGGTGGTGTGCCCTCGCTCCCGGTCGCGCTGGTTGCGGTCGTCGTCGCAGGCGCGGCCGGGACGGTGCTGGTGGTCACCGTGGGCGACCACTACCTGAGGTTCGTCGGGCGTGTGGACTCGCGCCGGCTCTCCGGTGCTGCGCTCGGCCTGCTGGTGGTGCTCTCCCTGGCGTTCGCGGGTCCGGTCGGGGTGGTGTTGTTCGCGACGGCGACGCTCGTCGGACTGGTCCCGGTCCGCCTTCGGACGCGGCGGGTCTACTGCATGGGCGTGCTCCTCGTGCCGCTCGCGCTGTAGGGTCGAAAGACAACCGTTAAAACCGACGGGCGGGAAACCAGCGGTATGAGCGAGTCGAACCAACGCGCCCGGCGCACCTGCGTCTCCTGTGGGATCAACATCTCCGGGACGAACGCAGCCGCGTTCAAGTGCCCGGACTGTGGTGCGCAGATCTACCGCTGCGCGAAGTGCCGCAAGCAGAGCAACCTGTACAACTGTCCCGACTGCGGGTTCGAGGGGCCGTAATCATGGGGAAGGTAGCAGCCAAGATCAAGGTCATGCCGAACAGCCCGGACATCGACCTGGACGAGCTCCAGGAGCGTCTCGAGAACTCCCTGCCCGAGGGCGCGAAGATCAACGGCGTCGAGCGCAACGACGTCGCGTTCGGTCTCGTCGCACTGTTCCCGACCGTCATCGTGCCCGACGACGCCGGTGGCACCGAGGCCGTCGAGGAGGCCTTCGGAGAGGTCGAGGGCGTCGAGTCCGTCTCCGTCGAGAACGTCGGCCGCATCTGAGTCCGGTCCGACCGCGATTTCTGGTCACCACACGGTGACCGTTCGTTCGTCCCCGTAGCGACTGTGCTGCCGAGCGTCAGCTCCAGAGGAGGCGGTTCCAGGCGACGTCGATGACGACGACGCCCACGTAGGAACCGACGGTCATGACGAGGACGGTCTCTATCGCGTCCGCGACCGTCTCGACGCCGAGGACGCCGACACCGAGGTAGTCCGCCGTGACCGAGACGGCGGCGATGCTGACGACGACCAGGAACAGGCGCGGGTCCACAACCTCGTCGACGAGGCTCCCCGGTTCGGGTTCGTGTGGGTCTGACACAGTCAGCTCCGTTGCTCCTCGTAGATGCCGGCGATTGCGTCAGTCCCGGCGTCGGCGGTGCCGCCGTGATAGCAGTGTGTCGTCTCGATTGCGAGTTCGGCGAGGCGGCCGACCGACTCGACGGCCTCGTCCAGTTCCGGCGTGAACTGCGGTTTGGGGCCGCCGAAGGAGTCAGCGCCCTCGTTGTCGTTCGTCATCGCGTCGCCGGCGACGAGGAACCGATGGTCGGGGAAGTACAGGGAGACGTGCCCGGGCGAGTGGCCGGGCGTCTCGACGACCCGCATCGGCCCGGCGTCGGTGTGGAACGTCTCGCCCCCGGTGAGTTCGAGGTCGACGGTGACCGGCGGGAACCGCTCGTCGTCGGGGTCGGCCTTGACGGGCTGCCGGCGGCCGTCGACGTAGGGTGCCTCGTCCCGATGCGTAGCGACGATGAGCGGAGTCTCACGCTCCAGCTCGGGGAGGCCAGCGGCGTGGTCGCCGTCGTGGTGGGTGAGCACCACCATCGACACGTCCACGAGATCGAAGCCGACATCGGCGAGGGCGTCGCGGAGCTGGTCCGCCGCACCGGGCAGCCCCACGTCCAGTAGCACGAGGCCGTGGTCCGTCTCGACGGCGGTCGGGTGGATCGTGAGTTCGTGGCCGCCGAACTCGAACTCGACGGTGAGCGTGTGGACGCCCTCGGGTGTCATGTACCGAACTGCGACTGCGAGGAGGAAAGCCGTTGTGCCGACAGCGGGACCGCGGGCGCGGCGGGAGCCCGACTCAGAGCCCGGCCACGTCGAACGCCTGCTGGAGGTCCGCGGTGAGGTCGTCGACGTGCTCGATGCCGACGCTGACGCGGATGAGGCCGTCGGTGAGGCCCGCTTCGATGCGTTCCTCCTTCGGGATGGCCGCGTGGGTCATCGCCGCGGGCTGCTCGATGAGGCTCTCGACGCCGCCGAGCGACTCGGCGAGCGTGAACACCTCGGTCTCGCTGACGACGGTGCTGGCCTGTTCGAGCGTGCCGTCGACCTCGAAGCTGAGCATCCCGCCGAAGTCGTCCATCTGCTCGGCCGCGGTCTCGTGACCGGGGTGGTCGTCGAGACCGGGGTAGAACACCGCCGAGACGGCGTCGTGGTCTGCCAGCCAGTCAGCGATAGCCCGGGCGTTCTCGCAGTGCCGGTCCATCCGCACGGGCAGGGTCTTCGTCCCGCGGAGGACGAGGAAGCAGTCGTGTGGCCCGGGCGTCGCGCCGACGGAGTTCTGGTAGAAGCCGATCCGTTCGTCGAGTGCCTCGTCGTCGGTGACGAGCGCGCCGCCGACCACGTCGGAGTGGCCGCCGAGGTACTTCGTCAGGGAGTGGCTCACGATGTCCGCGCCGTGTTCGAGTGGCCGCTGGAGGTACGGCGTGGCGAACGTGTTGTCGATGGCACAGAGGGCGTCGTACTCGTGTGCGATGTCGGACGCGCCCTGGATGTCGACGACGGACATGAGCGGGTTCGTCGGCGTCTCCAGCCAGAGGAGCTCCGTGTTCTCCTGCATCGCAGCCTCGATGGCGTCGAGGTCGGTCATATCCACGAACGAGAACTCCAGGTCGTAGTCCTCGTACACCTGCGTGAAGATGCGGTGGGTGCCGCCGTAGACGTCCTCACCGGTGACGACGTGGTCGCCGGCTTCGAGCAGGTTCAGGACGGTGTTGATGGCACCCATCCCGGAGGAGAAGCAACGGCCGAACTCGCCGCCCTCGAGGCTGGCGAGGTTCGCCTCCAAGTCGGTGCGTGTCGGGTTCGCCGTGCGAGAGTACTCGTAGCCGCGGTGGTCGCCCGGGCCGTCCTGCTCGTACGTGGAGTTCGCGTAGATCGGTGTCATGAGCGCGCCGGTCTCCTCGTCGGACTCCTGCCCGGCGTGGATGGAGCGCGTCTCGATGCGGAAGTCCTCGTCTGCTTCGTCCATACGCGGGCATCGCCCCCCGGACTGGTTACTCTTGCGTTGAGCGACTACAGGTCGAGACGCATCTCCAGTTCGCCGTGGCCGACGTACTCTCCCTCGAAGCCCATCGACCGGTAGAGGTTGAGCGCGGGCCGGTTGTCGGACTGGACGAAGAGCGTGATGGCGGGGATACCGTACCGGTCGGCCTCCCAGCAGAAGCGCTCCAGAACGCGGGTCCCGATGCGTGCGTGCTGGTAGCCCGCACGGACGAAGATGGCGAGTTCGTGCGCGTCCTCGTCGCTGACTTCCATGAGGACCGCGTGGCCCGCGACACGACCGTCGTGGCGGGCGACGGCGTGGAGTCCGGGGCGGAGGTTGTCGAGCCAGTCGCGGACGGTGTCCGTCGCGAGCGGCGGCAGGCCGTGGACCCGGTCAGCGGGGTCGAACGTGTCGTACATCTCGACGAGTGCCTCGTACGTCTCCGTCGAGAGCCCCTGGCCGACGGACAGCTGGAGGTAGCGGCCACGGGCATCGAGGAACGACCTGGGCGGGCGGTCGGACGCTCTGGAGGGAGCGGGGGAGTGCCACTCGCCCGACCGTCCAGAGTTTGGAGCATTCGATTCAATTTCGTACATTTCTTTTACTCGATAGTCGATATTCAGCCGCGTTTAATACCTTTTTCTTGCTATATGTCGTAAGTGATTGGAGTGGGGAAACGTCCTCCCCCTGTTTAAGGACGTAAACCACGGCGCCACGACGGCCACGTCTCTTTTGCGCGTCGGTGGTCGGGTTCGTGTATACGCCGACGAAGCTTGCTTCGGGCAGCCGGGTCGCTTGCCCTCTTCGGGCTGGCCGGCTGTTCGTCCGGTGGCGGCGGAACGACCGCAACGGACACGCCGACAGAACCGACCCCGACCGCGACGGCGACATCCAGCGCCTCGACCGCCGACCACCTGGACGAGGCGAACGCCGAACTCGATGCCGCGCTCGCCGCCGCCGTCAGTGACCCTACCGGGGAGCAGCAGGCGGCTGCGGCGCTCGACCGAGACTGCAGCGGTGCCGGGAATCGGGCGGAGACCGTCCGTCGGGCTAGCTGCGTCCCCGTCGCCCGATGACCGACCGGCCGCGTCTGCGAGCCGAATCCGGGCGTTTCGGCAGTCGAACAACGTGCGATTTATAACGGCGACGAGACAAGGGAGGTGTACGACTATGCCCAACTCCAACGGACCCATGAAGAACACGCGGAACAAGCTCAAGAACCACCCCCGCGAGCGGGGTACATCGCCGCCGCAGCGCGCGATTCAGGAGTACGACGAGGGCCAGAAGGTCCACCTGAAGATCGACCCCTCGGTCCAGAAGGGTCGCTACCACCCGCGCTTCGACGGCCAGACCGGCGAGGTCGTCGGGAAACAGGGCGCCGCGTTCAAGGTCCAGATCACGGACGGCGGCAAGGAGAAGACGCTCATCGTCGCGGCAGCACACCTCAAGGCCCAGCAGTAACGCATGACGATATTCAAAGAAAAGCTCGACGAGGAGTACGTGACCGTGCCGAAGGTCAAGGAGCTCCTCGCCGATATCGAGGAGGAGAGGGCCCTCGACGAGGAACGCGAGATGCAGTACGAACTGGCGCGGGCCATCGAGCACGTCAACCGCTTCACCGTGCTCGACGTCGAGGAAGCACAGGAGCTGGTCGACGAGCTGCAGGAGCTCGAGAAGGTCGACGAGGCGACGGCGTACAAGATCGCGAACCTGCTCCCGCAGGACCGCACGGAACTGCGCTCGGTGTACGCCAAGGAGCGCTACACGCTCGACGGCGACGAACTCGACGAGATACTCAACGTCGTCGCGAAGTACGCCTGAACGGGCACCCCGTCGCCATCTTTTAAATACGGGCCTCCCCTATCTCGTACATAGAATGAGCGATTCCGAACGTGAGGCGGAGGCGTCGGTCCACGCCATCGTCCTCGATATATTTCCCAACGGCCGTTCGAGTGACGGGCGAGCCGGCTACGACAGGGAGCCCCTCGCGTACGCGCTGGGCACCCGCGACTTCCGCCTGTTCGAGGTCGTGTTCTCGGAGACGCCGAACGTGGCCATCGACGACGAGGTACCCATCGAACCCCAGGGCGACACGGTCAAGCGGGTCCGCGAGGTCGAGTTCGACGACCTCTCCTCGGGCGCGCAGTCGGAGGTCGAGTACGTCGTCGACGAGATGGTAGAGGCCGATGAGGACCGCTTCATCGCGTTCTACAACGACGCCCAGCCTATCACCCTCCGGCTCCATCAGCTGAACCTGCTGCCCGGCATCGGCAAGAAACTGCGCAACAGCATCCTCGACCAGCGCAAGCGCAAGCCGTTCGAGAGCTTCGAGGACCTCGAAGAGCGCGTCGCAGGCCTGCACGACCCCGCCGGCGTGCTCGTCGAGCGCATCCTCGAGGAGCTCCGCGACGACGACCTGAAGTACAGGGCGTTCGTCGGCCGCAGCGACGAGTAGGCGGCTTTTTCCCTCCCGGTCTCGTAGCCGGGGGCAATCGATGAGAGACCCCGACGGACTGCTGGCCCGGGCGGGGGTCCGCGGCGACCCCGACCGCGACCAGCACTTCCTCGTTGACGACCGCGTCCTCGACCGGCTTCCAGAGTACCTCCCCGAGACGGCCGACCGCGAGCACCTGCTGGAGATCGGTGCTGGCAACGGCGCGCTGACCGACCGTCTGCTCGCGACGGCCGACCACGTCACCGCCATCGAGCGGGACCCGAACCTCGCCGCCTTCCTCCGCGAGGAGTTCGCCGAGGAGCGCGAAGCTGGACGGCTGACCGTCGTCGAGGGGGACGCACTCGAGGTCGACCTGCCCGAGTTCACGGCGTCGGTGTCGAACCTGCCGTACGGCGTTTCGAGCCCGATCACGTTCCGCCTCCTCCCCAGGAACCGGCCGCTCGTGCTGATGTTCCAGCAGGAGTTCGCCGAGCGGATGGTCGCCGAGCCGGGGACCGACGACTACGGCCGGCTCTCGGTGAGCACGCAGCATTACGCCGACGTGGAGCTGGTCGAGACCATCCCCGCCGAGGCGTTCTCGCCGCCGCCACAGGTCGACAGTGCGGTGGTCCGCTGTACGCCGAGAGCCCCCGACTACGAGGTCGACGACGAGGAGTTCTTCCTCGGCTTCGTGAAGGCGGTGTTCACCCAGCGCCGGAAGACGATGCGGAACGCGATCCGGAACACGGCGCACATCTCCGGCCTGGACGACGCCGACGCCGTCGTCGAGGCAGCGGACGAGGAACTGATGAGCAAGCGGGCGGGGAAGCTCCCACCGGAGACGTTCGCCGAACTGGCGACGCTCGCGGCCGACGTCGGCCGTGGTCCGTCGGATGACTGAGTCCGGCGTCCGTTCGGGACTCGCCGACGCCGCCGTGAGCCTCCAGTCGGGCGGGGGGAGCTGGGTCAGCGACCTCGTCGGGGCGGTGAACGGGCTCTCTGACGTGGTCGAGAGTCCGGTGCTCCGGGTAGTTGCGACAGTCGCCGCGGTCGCGTTCCTCGGGGCTATCGGCTACGTCACCAACCGCGTGCAGGGGAACTTGCGCGACCGGTTCGGCAACACCATCGCGGACCTCTTGACGCTGCTGTTCATCGGTGTGACGGTGTTCGTGTCGGCCGCAGTCGTCGTCGGCGTCTGGTCGAGCGCCGACGAGGTTGCGACCGCGATGCAGAACCTGCCGGTGTCGGCCGGCGACTCGGACAAGATACTCGTCACCGTCGTGCTCGTCCTGGTAACGCATATCCTCTCGCGACTGGTCAAGCGCGTCCTCGAGGACTACCTGGCGACGACCGAGGCGTTCTCCGACCACCAGCGACGGCTCACCTACCGAGTCTCGCAGGTCTTCCTCTGGACGGGCGCGACCATCGTCACGCTGGGCGTCTGGAACGTCGAACTGACCGGGCTGCTCGTCGGGGCCGGGTTCGCCGGCATCGTCGTCGGGATGGCGGCCAGACAGACCCTCGGTGCGGTGATCGCGGGGTTCGTGCTGATGTTCTCGCGGCCGTTCGAGATCGGCGACTGGATCAAGGTCGCCGACGTGGAGGGCATCGTCACCGACATCTCCATCTTCAACACGCACATCCAGACGTTCGACGGCGAGTACGTCATGTTCCCCAACGACGTGGTCAGTGGCCAGCAGATCACCAACCGCTCCCGGAAGGGGCGGCTCAGGCTGGAGGTCGAGGTCGGCGTCGACTACGACACCGACGTCGACGCCGCGGTCGAGACCGCCGCCGAGGCCATCGAGGACCTCGACACCATCCTGACCGTGCCGACGCCGCAGGTCGTCGTGAAGCGCTTTGGCGACTCGGCGGTCGTCCTCGGCGTCCGGTTCTGGATCGACAACCCGAGCGCGCGCCGGAAGTGGCGGGCCCACACCGCGGTCGTCACGGCGGTGAAAGAGGCCTTCGACGAGGCGGGCGTCGAGATCCCGTTCCCGCAGCGGACTCTCGGCACGCGCGAGGAGACCCCCGACGAGGTCGCACAGGCCGCAGAACCCACGCCCGACGGGGGTGAGGAGTAGATGGCCGACGACCTGGCCGAGCGCCGCGGCGTCGAGGCCGAGGTGTACCAGCCGGCCGAGGACTCACACCTGCTCGCCGAGGCGGTCGTCGCCGACGGTGTCGCCGGAACGGTCGTCGAGGTCGGCACCGGCTCGGGCTACGTGGCGGAGCGAGTCGCCGCCGAGACCGACGCGTCGGTCGTCGCGACCGACCTGAACCCTCACGCCTGCGAGCAGGCACGCGAGCGGAGCGAGCACGGCGTGCAGGTCGCGCGCGCGGACCTCGTGGAGCCGTTCCGGGAGGGCCGCCTCGACGCGGTGGTGTTCAACCCGCCGTACCTGCCGGGCGACGAGGCCGCAGCCCGGAACGACTGGATGGAGGTCGCCCTGACCGGCGGCGAGGACGGCCGGGCCGTCATCGACCCGTTCCTCGACGACGTGGGGCGCGTCCTCGCGCCTGACGGCGCGGTGTACCTGCTCGTCTCCTCCCTCACCGGCGTCGACGCGGTCGTCGACCGCGCTGCCAGCAACGGGTTCAGCGCCGTCGCGCTCCGCGACGAGTCGTTCCCGTTCGAGACGTTGACCGTGCTGAAGCTCCTGCGGTAGATAACCTACACGCATTCCGAAGGTTCGAAAATATTAAACACCCGCATAGCCAAGCCGGGAGTAAGATGACAGACCTCGTCGCGACGACACCAGGACTGTTCCCCCTCCCAGACTGGGCGAAAGCGGAGCTCTCGGACCTGAAAGGCCACCAGAAGGGCGACCTCATCTCGGGCGACGAAGGGCCGGAACTGCAGGACGCCTACGACCGTGCTCGAACCGAAGTCGTCGACGCGCAGACCGACGCCGGGCTCGACCGCGTCGTCGAGGGCCAGCTCCGCTGGGACGACATGCTCGCGCACCCGCTGGCGGTTCACGACAACGTCGAGACCCGCGGCATCGTGCGCTACTACGACAACAACAACTTCTACCGCGAGCCGGTCGTGCAGGACGACCTGACGTTCGACGGCGACGTGGCCGCCGAACTCGACGCCGCCGCGGAGCAGGTCGACGACGGGCTGCAGGCCGTGCTCCCGGGGCCGTACTCGCTGGCCGACCTCGCCACCGACGAGCACTACGGCGACGAGACCGAGTTCCTCCACGCCGTCGCCGACTTCCTCGCCGGTGAGGCCGACGCCTTCCCCGACGTCGAGACGCTGTTCCTGCTCGAACCCTCCCTCGTCGAGAACGCGCCCAGCGAGGGCCTCGACGCGGAGGTTCCCGAAGCCGTCACGGCCGTCGCGGACGCCGTCGATTGCGAGGTCGTCGTCCACCCGTACTGGGGCGCCCTCGACGAGAAGGTGTACGCGCACCTGCTCGACGCCGACGTGGACGCCGTCGGCTTCGACTTCGTCGCCGACCACGAGGCGAACCTGTACAACCTGCAGGAGTACGGCGCGACCGACGACATCGCGCTCGGCCTGCTCGACGGACAGAACACGCTCGTCGAGGAGCCCGAGGCCATCAACGAGCGCGTCGACTGGGTGTTCGACAACCTCCCGGTCGCCGAGTTCGACACGACGTACGTGACGACGAACACCGAGACGTTCTATCTCCCCTACAGCAAGTTCGAGGCGAAGGTCGAGGCGGCCGCCGACGCCGTCGCCCTCGCCGAGACGGAGGTGCAAGCATGACGACCAACGCAAACCGCGACCAGTTCCGGCCCGAGGACCACCCGAACGACCACTTCCTCCTGACGACCGTCGTCGGGAGCTACCCGAAGCCCAAGTGGCTGAACCGCGCGAAGGAGCTGTACGAGGACCCCGACCACGAGTTCGACGCGGACGACTGGGCCGAAGCGAAGGACGACGCCTGTCGGCTCATCACCGACGAGCACGAGCGCGCCGGTCTCGACGTGGTCGTCGACGGTGAGATGCGCCGCAACGAGATGGTCGAGTTCTTCGCCCACCGCATCGAGGGCTACGAGTTCAACGGGCCCGTGAAGGTCTGGGGACACAACTACTTCGACAAGCCCAGCGTCGTCGACGACGTCGCCTACGACGAGAGCTGGCTCGTCGACGAGTACGAGTTCACCGCCGACGCCGCCGAGCGCCCCGTCAAGGTCCCCATCACCGGCCCGTACACGCTCGCGAACTGGTCGTTCAACGAGGCCTACGAGGACGACGAGGCGCTCGCGTACGACCTCGCCGACCTCGTCAACGAGGAGATCGAGAAGCTGGTCGACGCCGGCGCGCGCTACATCCAGATCGACGAGCCCGCGCTCGCGACGACGCCGGACGACCACGCCATCGTCGGCGAATGTCTGGAGCGTATCGCCGACAATATCGACGAGGACGTGCGCATCGGCCTGCACGTCTGCTACGGCGACTACTCGCGCATCTACCCCGAGATCCTCGACTACCCGGTCGACGAGTTCGACCTCGAGCTCGCCAACGGCGACTACGAGCAGCTCGACGTGTTCACCGCCGACGAGTTCACGAAGGACCTCGCGCTCGGCGTCGTCGACGCCCACGTCGCCGAAGTCGAGCCCGTCGAGGAGATCAAGGAGAACGTCCGGAAGGGGCTGGAGGTCGTCCCACCGGAGCGCCTCGTCATCTCCCCCGACTGTGGTGTGAAGCTACTCCCGCGGGAGGTCGCCTTCGGCAAGATGGAGAACATGGTCCAGGCGGTCCGCGAGGTGGAGGCCGAACTCGACGCCGGCGAGATAGAGGTGCCCGCCACCTCGCAGCGCTCGCCCGCCGACGACTGAGCGGTCGCGATTCCCTTCTCAGACGACGCCCCTGACGAATGCGCCGAACGTCGGCAGGCCCAGCCCGATAGCCAGCGCCAGCCAGGCCGGCTGGCCCATCCCGAGCACGGGTCCGAGCGTGCCGGCGAGCCAGAACTGCCCGAGGAACACGACGACCGCGAGGACACCGACGCCGAGACCGGCGCCGATGCCGCGGGGAACCGTCCGCTGGGGGAGTGCCGCAATGGCACCCGCGAGGAAGAGCCCGAACCAGTGGAACAGCGAGAGGCCGAGGCCGAGCAGGACCGCGCCGTTCGTCACGGCGACGCGGCGTCTGTCGTCGGCGCGCAGGTCCTCGAGGAACTCCGGGGTCATCCGTCTCCCTCCTCGAAGGCGACGTCGACGTCGTCGGGGACCGTTCTCCGCATCGACTTGTACTCGCCGTCCGCCCACGCCCGGAGCTGGTCGTCGTAGTGCTCCGAGAAGTAGTCGCCCGAGTTCCCGCCGGGCAGGATGGCGCGGGACTCCCCGTCGAACGTGGCCACCATCCGCCAGCTCGCCCCCCGCGAGGACTCGCTCCGGAAGTTCCGAACCGTGCCGGGCGAGCCCGACGTTCGGAGCTGGTCGTAGTTCAGGAACGGCTGGTCGAACGGGTGCTCGAACCGGACGTGGTTCCAGTCGCCGTAGTCCTCCCAGCCCTCGTCCGACAGTGTCTCGAGCGCGTCACGCATCGCGTTGGCCGCGACGGCGGCACGGTCGCCGTCGAACCAGTCGCTGTCCGCCGGTAACGTCCCGAGTATCCAGTCGTTCGGCTTCGAGAAGTCGTCCGGAAGGCCCGCCTCCGCGAACGCGCCCTCGAACGTCCGGTCGCGGAAGGCCCGGAGCCAGTGCTCGAACAGGAGCGGCTCGGGCTCGTCGGGCCGCATCCCGCCGTCCCAGTCGAGCAGCGCGCCCGGCGATACGGGCGGGTCGACCCCGACCATCACTGGGAGGCCGCGCTCGACCACCGCCGCGAGTATCGGCCTGAACAGCTCGTACCTGCCGTCCACGACGTCGAGCTGTACGTCGCGGGCGAACTCGGCGTCCATCGGCTCGTCGCTCGCCGCACGCTCGTCGAGCCGGTCGTAGATGCGGCCGCCACGGAACGGCGGCGCGTACCCTTCGGAGATGTAGTGCTCCGGGTCGTCCGTGAGCCGCTGGTTCCCCGTCGCGAGGTAGTCGGGGTTCCTGACGCCCGGCTTCTCCTCGAAGGGAACGAACCCCTCCCAGGAGGACTCGCCGAAGGGCGTGTAGCCCGGCCCCCACTCGCCCTCCCGGGCCGAGCCGTCGAAGATGCGGGTCCCCTGCACCGGCTCGCCGTCGGTCGTCCGGATGGGAAACTGGCCAGTCGCCCAGTAGTAGGTGTTGCCCGAATCGTCGGCGTAGACGAAGTTCTGCGTCGGCTCGTCGAACTTCCTGATGGCAGCCGCCGCCTCGTCGAGTCCGTCGGCGACGTTGAGTTCGCGGACCGCCTCGACGGTCCGGGTTGCGGAGAGCCCGGTCCACGCGACGCCGAGCTCGTCGGCCTGCTCGAACCCGTCGCCGTCGGGGTACTGCGTCAGCACCGAGCCGTGGACCGACCGCTTCACCGTCACCGCGACGTCCTCGCCGTCGGCCACCTCGATGGTCTCGGTCCGCGTGTCGAACTCCCGGGTCTCCTCGCCGTACCGGTAGCTCCCGTCGCCCGTCGTCTCGTACGTGTAGAAGTCCATGACGTCCCCGCCGACGTTGGTGAATCCCCACGCCCCGGCGTGGTTCTGGCCGATGATGACGAACGGGACCCCGGGGAAGCAGACGCCGCGCACGTCGAGCGGGTCCGGGCCGACGACGTGCTGTTCGTACCAGACCGGCGGCACGGTCAGGTTCAGATGCGGGTCGTTGGCGACGATGGGGTCGCCCGATGCGGTCTGCTCCCCGGAGACCACCCACGAGTTCGAGCCGATTCCAGGGTCGGTCCCGAACGACTCGAGCCAGGAGACGAGCCCCGGTTCGGGCGTCGCGGCGTCGGCCTCACCCGTCCCGACGGACCCCCCACCACCGGACTCGCGGATGATGGGGACATCGTGGTCCATGAGTCGGGGGTACAGGTCGTCGGCCGCCTCGCTTCCGAGCCGCTCCCGCGCCAGCGCCTTCCGGAGGGTGCGGAACGAGCCCGTGAGCCCCCACGAGATCTGCTTCGAGATGAGCAGGCTCGCCGTGGGCGTCCACTCGCGCGGCTCGAACGACAGCAGGCGGTACTCCAGCGGCTTCGACTCCCGTTCGAGCGCCCGGTTCGCCCCGTCGACGTACGCCTCGACCGCGTCACCGGTCGGGGTACCCTCGGCGCGCTCCCACGTCGCCGCCGCCGCGCCCTCGAAGTCGAGCTGGCGGTGGAACACGTCCGACTCGACCGCCACGTCCCCGACGACCGCCGAGAGCTCGCCAGCCATCAGCCGTCGGAAGAGGTCCATCTGGAAGAAGCGGTCCGCGCCGTGGCAGTAGCCGACCGCGAAGTACGCCGCACGCTCGTCGTCCGCCTCGACGTGCGGGACGTGGTGGTCGTCGTAGCTGACAGTCGCCGCGCCGTACGGGCTCTCGACCTGCCCGGCTGCGTTCCGGTTCGCCGCTCCCCACACCGTTCCCGAGCCCGGAGCGAACCGTTCCAGGTACGACCGGGCCTCCGTCAGCGCCATCCCTCCGACCCCAGCACCGAGGACCGCCGAGAGGACTGCGCGTCTCGTCGTTTCCTTGTTCACGATGGGCACACAAACGGACGGAACGGGTAAAGTTTCTTTCCGTCGTGGCTGGCGCTCCCAGGAGTCTATTCGGAAGGCCGCCAGGAGCGCTGTCGCTCTTCAGGGATAAAATCGCGAAAGAAGTCGAAGGCGTTACTCGTACAGCCAGCCTTCGTCGACCTTCTCGTAGTCGACGAGCTCGTCCTCGTCGAAGAACAGGTCGATCTCGCGCTCGTTCGACCCGGGGTCCTCGTGGTCCGAGCCGTGGATGACGTTGCGACCGAGGTCCAGCCCGAAGTCACCGCGGATGGTGCCCGGAGCTGACTCGGCGGGGTCGGTCTCGCCCATCATGTGACGGACCTGACGGATGGCGTCGTCGCCCTCCCAGACCATCGCCATGACGGGACCGGAGGTGATGAACTCGACGAGGCCGTCGAAGAACGGCTTGCCCTCGTGCTCGCCGTAGTGCTCCTCGGCGAGGTCCTGGTCGATCTGCATGAACTTCGCGCCGACCAGCTTCAGACCGCGGTCCTCGAAGCGGGAGACGATCTCCCCGGTGAGGCCGCGCTGGACGCCGTCGGGCTTGACCATGACGAAGGTGCGCTCGCGCTCGCTCATTCCTCGCTGTCCTCTTCGCCCCCGGAGACACGCGCACCGGCCTCTGTCCACTCGAGGTCGCGGGGCTCGCGGCCGAGGTTGGCGTTCTTCTCACACTTCGCGGAACAGTAGTAGACCGTGGTGCCGTCCGTGTGGACGAACAGGGTCCCCGTTCCGGGCGTGATCTCGTCGCCACAGTACTCACAGTCGCGCGTCGTCACCATTATTGTCCTCCGATGGAGTCGGCCTCGCGAGCGGTCTCCCGCAGCTGCAGGATGTCGCCCTCGCGGACCGGGCCGAGGCAGTTGCGCGTGATGATTCGACCCTGATTCTCCCCTTCGCGGATGCGGCACTTGACCTGCATGGCTTCACCGTGCATGCCGGTCTTGCCGACTATCTCGATGACTTCCGCGGGGGTCGCGCCGTCTTCGGACTCTTCGGCACTCATGGATTACCTCTAAAGGTCCTCGAGCTTGCCTGCGATGTCCTCGACGTCCGTCGAGGCCTCGCCGGCGTCGACGACGGCGGCCGCGGCGCTCCCGACTTCGAGGCCAGCCGCGTGGCCGACGTCGTCCTGAGTCTCGATGAAGACGACCGGGATGCCCTTCTCGTCGGCCAGCTCGGGGAGGTGCATGACGATCTCCTCGGGCTGGACGTCTTCCGCGACGAAGATGAGCTCGGCGTTGCCGCGCTCGACGGCCTTCGTCGTCTCGTTCGTTCCTTTCTTTACGCTGCCTGTGTCTCGTGCGACCTCGAGGGCCTCGAGGGCGTCCTCTTGGAGGTCGGCTGGGATTTCTTTGGTTACGTAGACTGCCATGGTTGTTCACCTCTCCTACACGTGGGCTCGCGCTCCCCTGCCGTCGCGGGCCGCGCCCGCATGACCGTCAGCTGGGTCCGACGGTCGGAATCCTGTGGGGCTAGGAGCATCATCAACCCCGCGTAGGGTGTAATACAACCGTAGCCCGGCCCGCCTTATAAGGGTGTCCAAAGCGCCGGGCGCGTGAGAAACCAGCCCACAGTTCGGTCGGCCGAGACGTCGGGCCGTCGCGGGACCGAAACGCCCCTGTTCTTCGGGGTCCCACGCGGCTGTATGGACGCAGTCGAGGTCGCGCGTGCGCTGCTCGCCGAGGCCGACGCGACGAACGAGCGCCGCCTGCTCGTGCTGACCGGCTCGCGCGCGGACTGCTATCGAACCGCCGACGCCGTGCTCGACGCGGTCACGGTCGGCCTCTCCGACACCGCCCTCGTGAGCGACCGGGACGCCCTCGCGTGCCAACAGGTCGAGCCGAGCCGCGCATCGTCGCTGCTCGGCACGACCCTCTCGGCGGTCGTCTACGACGCCCACAACACGCTCCGCCCGAACGCGCTCGGGCAGGTCGTCGGCGCGGTCGACGGCGGCGGCCTGCTCGTGCTGCTCGCTCCGGCTCTCGACGACTGGCCGGACCGGCGCGACGGCTTCGACGAGGGGCTCGCCGTACCCCCGTTCGGCGTCGAAGACGTGTCGGGGCGGTTCCGCCGACGGTTCGTCGAGCGCCTGCGCGCACACCCGGGCATCGGTATCGTCGCGGTCGGCGCGGACGGCGCGACGGACGGCACGCGAGTCGTGGACGATGGCCTGACGAACCCGGCGCCGCGGCTGGTCGACAGCCGCGAGCCAGACGACGGGCTCACCACCCCGGTCGAGCACAGGTTCCCCGACGAGACGTACGAGGCGTGCCTGACAGCCGACCAGGTCGAGGCCGTCCACGACTTCGAGTTCCTCGCGGGGGACCGCGCGACCGCTGCGGGGACCGACGGCGGCAGCGACCGGTGCGCCCTCGTCGTCGAGTCCGACCGCGGGCGCGGCAAGTCCAGTGCGGCGGGCCTGGCCGCCGGCGCAGCGGCCGCGGACGGGCTGGACGTGCTCGTCACCGCACCGAACCGCCGGAACGCCGCAGAGGTGTTCGACCGCGCCCGCGAACTGCTCGCCACGCTCGACGCAGCGGGCGACCACCCCGACGAGGACGGGCATCTCGCCGCGGCGAGCGGGGGCGCTGTCCGGTACGAACCGCCGCGCGTCGCCGCCGAGTCGGCCGCCGAGCCGGACCTGCTCGTCGTGGACGAGGCGGCCGCGCTCTCGGTGCGGCTGCTCGACGCGACGCTCGACGCGGACCGCGTCGCCTACGCCTCCACGGTTCACGGCTACGAGGGAGCGGGTCGTGGCTTCTCCGTGCGCTTCCGCGAGCACCTCGACGAGAGCGACCACGACATCCGGGAGTGCCGGCTCGCAGCGCCGATCCGGTACGCGGCGGGCGACCCGGTCGAGGTCTGGTCGTTCGACGCGCTCGGGCTGGACGCGCGCCCGCCGGTCGAACAGCTCGTCACCGACGCGACTCCCGACTCGGTCAGCTACGAGCGCATCGACGGCGACGACCTACTCGCAGACCCGACGCTCCTGCGGGAGACGTTCGGCCTGCTGGTGCTCGCCCACTACCGCACCGAACCGGACGACCTCGCACGGCTGCTCGACGCGCCGAACCTGACGGTGCGCGCGCTGACCCACGGGGGCCACGTCGTCAGCGTGGCCCTGCTCGCCCGCGAGGGCGACCTCGACGCCGAGACGGCGGCCGGGATGTACGAGGGCGACCGCATCCGGGGGAACATGATCCCGGACGTGCTGGTGAGCCAGGTGCGCGACGAGGCCGCCGCTGCCCCGGTCGGCTACCGGGTCGTCCGCATCGCCACGCACCACGCCGTCCGCTCGTCCGGGCTGGGCTCGCACCTGCTCGACGAGGTCCGCGCCGAGTTCGCCGACGACGTGGACTGGCTCGGCGTCGCCTACGGCGCGACCGCCCGCCTCGTCCGGTTCTGGGCGCGCAACGACTACGCCGCCGTACACTACTCCACCACCCGGAACGACGTGAGCGGCCAGTACTCGGTCGTCATGCTCGACCCCTGCTCCGACGCTGGGGCGGCCCTCGCGTCCCGCCACGGCGACTGGTTCGCCCGCCGCGCCGGCGGCCAGCTCACCGACGCGCTCGACGACGCCGACCCGGACGAGGTGCGCGCCGCGCTGGCGGCCTGCGACGGTACCCTCGACCTCGCCCTGACCGAGCACGAGTGGCGGACGGTCGCGGGTGCAGCTTACGGCACCGGCCTGTTCGACGTGGACCCGACCCCCTTCCGCGAGCTGGTTGTCAAACACCTCGTCGCCCCCGACCAGGACGTCGGCCTGACCGACCGCCAGGAGCGCGTCCTGGTGGAGCGTGCGCTCCAGGCACGGGACTGGTCGACCGTCGCCGACGACTGCGGCTTCCACTCTCCGGGCCAATGCATGCGCGCGCTCGGCGACGCGCTCGTTCCGCTCTGTGACGCCTACGGCGGCGACGTGGCGGACGAGGAGCGCGACCGACACGCCTGAGAAACCCCCGGTACATTTACACGGTCGTGTCTCATTGACAACGTATGACGCGGCGGATGGGCCGGCGCGACATCCTCTCGATGGCCAGTGGTGGGGCCTCTGGAGTGCTCGCAGGCTGTCTGAGCAGTGACACCGACGACAGCCCCGGGCGAGGCCGCGAACTACGGCTGGGGTCGAAGCTGTTCGCCGAGAACCAGCTGTTCGCCTGGCTCGGGTTCGAGTCGCTCCAGTCCCGGACCGACGTCCAGCCGGTCCACCGGCTCGGAATGGGCCAGTTCGGCGAGAACTGGCGCGCGCTCCGCCGGGGCGAGATAGACTGCTACTGGGAGTACACCGGTACCCTCCGCAACTTCGTCGACATCGCGCCGAGTCAGGAGTTCGATAGCGCGACGGCGCTGTACGAGGCGGCCGCGGCGGCGGTGGCGTCCGAGACCGACATCCGTCTCCAGGAGCCTGCGCCACTCGACAACCGGTACGTCCTGTTGGCCCGGCCAGACTGGGCCGAACGGACCGGCGTCGAAACCATCGGCGGCCTGCTCGACCGGCTCCGGGAGCAGCCCGACAGCACGAGCGTCGCCTTCGGGCCCGACTTCCGGACCCGTCCCGACGGCTGGAACGCGCTGTTACGCCACTACGGCCTCGATGCAGCCAGACGGGCCTCCATCAGGCCGGCCACGACCGAGGTCGACCCCCTCCTCGTCTACGACCACCTGCGGGCCGGACTCTTCGACGTCGCCGTCGGCTATGCGACGAACCCGCAACTCGAACGCTGGACGTTCACCCAGCTCGAGGACGACCGCGGCTTCTTCAGCTTCTACGAACCCGTCGCGCTCGTCCGGAGTGAACACGCCGACGCCACGGCCATCCTGGAGAGTCTCGACGCAGCCACGAGGAGCATCGACACCGTCGAGACCGTTCGCCGGCTGGCGGCACGTATAGTGTTCGACGGTGACGCCCCTCGCACCGTTGCACAGGAGTATCTGCGGCAGTCCGGGAGTGGATGACGCACGACGACGACGGCGACGGCGACGGGCTCCTCGGTAGACTCCGCGGCTCGTACTCCGTACAGCTCGCGATCACGCTCGGTCTCGTCGTCTGCGTGTTCGCCGGCGTCGGCTGGCTGACCGTCGGCACGACCGGTGGCGTGGTCGAGTCGGGCGTCGAGAACACGATGGTCTCACAGACGGTCGTGGAGTCGGAGAACCTCGCCCGGTGGCTGGACACGAACCACCAGTTCGCCCGAATCGTCTCCGAACACCCCGCGCTCGCCAGCGACGATCCATCGGAGGCAGCTGGGTACCTCGACGACATCTCCAACGACGACGTGTCGACCGAGATCGTCGGCATCTACGTGGTCGAGAGCAGCGGCGGCGCCGTGTTCGCCAGCGGCGGCAACTCGACCGTCAGGCCCCCGCCGGTGTCCGAACTCGGCTTCTTCAGCCGGTACGACGCAACCACTGTGACGGACCCCTACGAGCGCGACGGCCGTCGGGTGGTCGCGTTCGCCTCGCCGGTTCCGGAGACCGTCGGCCGCGTCCTGGTCGTGGTCGTCGCGACCGACGCGGTGAGCGAGCTGTTCCAGAACCCGTACGGGGACGGGGTCACGACCGTCGTGGACTCCGGCGGCGTCGTCCAGTTCTCGGACGACGAGCGAGCCACGGGCGCGCCATACCTCGAGAACGGAACCGCCACGTCGGCGGTCGTGGCGCAGGGGACCGCCGGCAAGACCGGCTTCGACGACTCGTTCCGTCGGGAGGACGAGATGTCCGACGACTACGTTCGAGCGTACGCACCCGTCGCCGGGACCGACTGGGTGCTCGTCAAGCACGCCCCGACCGACAGCGCCTACGCGGTCGTCGACCAGGTACGCCGGGGCGTCGTCGGCGTCGTCGTGGTCGCCGTCCTCGCGTCGGTCCTCGTCGTCGGGTTCTTCGGCTGGCAGACCGGGCGGACGGTGAGACGGCTCGCCACCGCTGCCGAGTCGATCGCCGGCGGCGACTACGACACCGACACGACGGTCGAGCGGACCGACGAGTTCGGTACCCTCGGCCGCTCGCTCGGAGAGATGCGCGACGAGCTCGTCGCCCGGCTCGACGCGACGCGTGAGGCCGAACGACAGCTCAGGACCATCGTTAACAACGTCCCGACGACGCTGCTCGCGTTCGACGCGGACGGCGTGGTCACCGTCGAGGAGGGCCGACGGGCGGACGACCTGTTCGAGGACGAGGCTGTCGGCCGCACTGTGTTCGAGCTGCTCGAGGACCGGCCGGAGCTGCTGGAGAGCTGTCGTACCGCTCTCGCCGGCGAGGCAGTCGAGACCACAGCGGAAGCACGGGGACGGACATACGACGTCCGGTTCAACCCCGTCGGCGAGGAAGTCGAACAGGTGCTCGTCGTGGCACACGACATCACCGAGCGACGCACGCGACGCCAGCGCATCGAGGTTCTCAACCGCATCCTCAGACACGACATCCGCAACCGGCTCAACGTCATCCTCGGGCACGCGGAGGCTATCGCAGAGCGCACGGACGACGAGACGGACGCAGAGGCCGCACGCATCGTCGCCGCCGAGGCCCGACGCATCCTGCATCTGAGCGAGAAGGCCCGCAGGACACAGGCGGTCGTCGAGACGAAGACGAAGCCGGTTCTCGTCGACGAGCTCCTCGCGGACGCCGTCGAGCCCACGAACGAGTCCATACCGCAGCTCTCACTCACGACGGCGTTCCCCGACGGGGTCTGGGCACGGGCGACCCCGGACCTCTCCAACGCCGTCAGCGAGCTGGTCGGGGACGCCGTCGAGCGGAACTCGGAGAAGGACGAGCTCTCCGTCGTCGTCTCGGTCGAGGCCACGGCCGACCAGGTTGTCATCCGCGTGGACGACGACGGAAAGTCGCTCTCGACCGCGGAGCGCCGGGCGCTCGAATCCGGCTCCGAGTCGCCGCTCGAACACGCCAGTGGACTGAGCCTCTGGCTCGCGTACTGGACGGTCACGCTCGGTGGTGGCGAGCTCGCCTTCGCCGACAGCGACCTCGGCGGGACCTGCGTCGAACTCCGCTACGAGCGCGCCGAGCGCCCGCGGCCGGAGGACGCGGCCGGCTCCGTCCACGGCGCGTAGCGTCGGGGACAGCTTTGTACGTCGGCCCCGCGTTGGCTCGCGCATGCAGTGTTCGGAACCCGACTGCGACCGGGAGGCCGCGGTCGAACTGGACATCCCATGGGACGAGAACCGGGCGGTGTGTCCCGCTCACGCCCGCGTCCTCGGCCAGCAGGACGGCGTCGTCGCCCTCCCACTCGACGGCAAGGAGGAGGAGTGGCCGTGACGTACGTCGTGGGAACCGAGCCGCCGACGTACTGCCCCTACTGCGGTGACGGCGTCGACGAGCGCGACGTCGACGGTGTCGTGACGCCGTACTGTCCGGGCTGTGACGCGACGTTCTTCGAGGAGCAGCTGGTCTCGGCGCGGGCGACTGTCGTCGACGGCGACTCGGTCCTGCTCATCGAACGCGGTCGCGGGGCCGACGTCGGCGTCTTGGCGACACCGGGTGGCTTCGTGGAACCGGGCGAGACGCTGCCCGCGGCCGCCGCCCGCGAACTCCACGAGGAGACGAGCCTGCGTGTCGACCCCGACGATCTGGAACTCATGGGAACCGGCCGTATCGCGTTCTCGGACGGCAACGCACAGCTGTTCGTGAACTTCGTCGCGCCACGGTCGGCGGTCACCGGCACCGTCGACCCCGGCGACGACGCCGCGGACGCGCGGTTCTGGACGCGGATAGAGCTGGACGCCCACCCCGAGACGGGCGACCCCGAGACCCGAACGCTCGGCGCGACCGGCCTGGAGCAGTTGCTCGGGGCGATGGAGGAGTACGGAGAGTGAGTGTGACGCCGGCTCAGACCGTCGTCGCCAGCATCACTTCGTCGACGTAGTCGTCGTCGATCTTGTAGTGGTTCTCGCGGACCGCCTCCGTCTCCCAGCCGTGCCGTTCCAGGAACGAGACGGCCGCCTCGTTCGTCGCCGGGACGGAGTTGTAGATCTTCTCGTACTCGTTCGAGGCGGCCCACCCGACGCCGCGCTCGAGCAGGTGCGAGCCGATGTCGTGCCGGCGGTACTCCTCCAGCACGCCGACCGTCAGCTCGGCGGTGTGGGACAGCTTCTGCAGCTCCGGGGCACGGATGTGAACCCAGCCGACGACGTCGTCGCCGACGGTTGCGACGAAGAACATGCGTGACTCCAGCTCGTTGTGCCTGAGCAGTACCTCCTCGTGGTCCAGCACGTCGGCGACCGACTCGGCGACGATGTAGTCGCCGCTGCTGGCGACGGCCCGGATGGCACCGACGAGGCCGGCGAGGTCCTCCTGCCGGGCCTGTCGGATGACGAAGTCGACGTCCTCCGAACTGTGCTCCTCGGCGGCGGTCTCGTCCTCGAACGCGACCTTCAGCTCGCCGTCCAGGTCGGTGAGGTAGCCGTCGCGCTTCAGGATGGCGACGTGGTGTCGGACGGCTCGCGGGTCCAGATTCAACGCCCGGTGGAGCGAGTCGCGTTCGACCGTGCCGTGGCTCTCGACGTACTCGTAGATGCGCTCCCTGTCGTCGTGGTCGAAGCTCAGCTTGTCAGTGAGTTTCATGATGGTTGTTACCACGCATGGGGCCGTAATGATTGTTTGGGAAGATTCCACACATCTGGGAGCTGGACCCCGGCGCTCACCGACGGTCGGGCACCGTCGTCAGCAGCTGTGCCACGTCCCGGGCGCTGTGGGTATCGACGAGCACCTCGGCTCCGGTCCGGATGGCGAACGAGCAGTCCATCTCGACGCCGTAGCACAGCGCGTACAGCTCGAGCCACTCGTTGAACACCGCCTCGAGTCGCTCGCGCTCGGCCGACGGCAGCTCGGGGCCGCCGGTCCGACAGTCGGCGAACAGCACGACCGCCGGACCGACGCCCTCGCGGACGTACTCGGTCGCCCGCGCGTCGGGGTCGGCTGGCTGCTGGAACCCGTCACGCTCGCGGGCGACCGCCCGTTCGAGTTCGTCGATACGCGCGGCGACCGACATGGCTCAGCCCTGCTCGTACTCCACACCCTTGCCGCCACGTGGGTGCTCCCACTCGGTGTCGGCGACGACCGCGCAGGTGCCACACTCGACGCAGGGCTGGGTGTCGAGGCTCACGACGCGCTCCTCGCTGCCGTTCGTGCCGACGGTCTCCGAGCGGTAGCAGCCGCCGCCGAAGTCCTCCGCGCTGACCGGGCAGGCCGTGACCGCCGTGCCGCTGGCGGCCCAGGAGTTGTCGCGCACCTCGATGTGAGGGTTGCCGATGTCGGTGTTGTAGCTCAGGTCGCCGATGCGTTCCTCCAGCGTCGGCGGCTCGACGGTGCTCTCGCCACTGACCGGCGCGCCCTGCTCCGCCCCGATGAGGGAGGGCACAGTCACGTATGCCGGCTTGATGTCCGGCAGCATCGACAGCAGGCGCGGCGAGTTGAACGCCCGCTCGACCAGCGACTCCGCGGCGCCGGTCCGCAGCACCGCGCGGCCGACCGGCGATTTGGCGACCGTCTCCATGACGTTCGCCGTCGCGGGATGTTCGCTGATGCCGCTCGTCCAGTCGTAGCTCTTCGGCCGGAGCTTGTCCATCACGCCCTCCCGGTCGAGCAGGGTGGCGTAACGCTGGCCGGCGGTCTCGCCCGAGCGGCCGCGTGCGGTCACGTACGCGTCCGCCGCGAGCGCGCCGGCCGTCACGGCGTGGTTCATGCCCTTGATGATGGGCCCCTGGGCCTGCATCTGGCCGGCGGCGTCGCCGACGAGCAGCAGGCGGTCGCGGTGGGGCTCCTTCAGAGCCACCTTCTTCGAGTCGGGCACCAGCTTCGCGGAGTACTCTATCTCGTCGTACTCGTCCGGCAGCCAGTTCGAGAGGTGCGGGTGAGTCAGCAGCGCGTTCAGGAGCTCGTGGCTCTCGGCGCGCTCCTCGACGATGCTGTCGAGGTGGAACACGGTCCCGATGGAGAGCGTGTCCTGGTTCGTGTACATGAACCCGCCGCCCCGGGCGTCCTGGAACAGGTCACCCGAGAACAGCCGGGCCACGCCCTCGTCCTCGTCGACGCCGAAGGTCTCCTGGACGAAGCCGTCGGGCACGTCGACGACGGCCTTGACCCCCTGGAACCACTCCTCGGGGTCGTCCCAGTCCATCAGGCCGGCCTCGCGGGCGAGCTCGGAGTTGACGCCGTCGGCCGCGATGACCACGTCCGCCTCGATGTCGTCCAGCTCGTCGCAGGTGACGCCGACGATCTCGCCGTCTTCCCGGAGCAGCCCGTTGACGCGCACGTCGGTCAGCAGGCCGCCGCCGCTCTCGCGGCACTTCTCGTGGACCCGTTCGGCCATCCACGAGTCCATCTTCCGGCGCAGTACGGAGTCGCACCAGAGCGTATCGTTCTCGTGCAGCGGCGTCAGGTCGTACGTCTTCACGCGGTTCCCCGCGATGTTGTCCATCTTGTAGTCCGTGATGGGGCGCTCGCTCGCCTCCTCGCGGAAGCCGGGGAACAGGTCGTCGACGGTGTACGGGGCGGACTGCTCCGCGTAGATGAGCCCGCCGGAGACGTTCTTTGCACCGGCGTCGACGCCACGTTCGAGCACGAGCGTCTCGACGCCGTGGTCGGCGAGCCGGGCCGCGGCTGCCGCGCCACCGGGGCCGGCGCCGACGACGACCGCCTCGTAGCGCTCGCGGTCAGTCATCGCCACCACCTCCGGGTGCCGCAACCGCCGCAAGCGCCTCGCTCACGTCGCCGCTCTCGACTGCGTCGATGAGTCCCGGGAGCACCTCGAACAGGTCGCCCTCGATGAAGTAGTCGGAGAAGTCCCTGATGCGGGCGTCCGGGTCGGTGTTGATGGCGACGATGACGTCCGAGTCGTCCATGCCGACCTTGTGCTGGACCGCGCCGGAGATGCCAGCGGCGATGTAGAGGTCTGGCGCGATGACCTGGCCCGTCTCGCCGATCTGGCGCTCCTCGTGGGTGTACTGCTCGACGTTCGCGTCGAACTGGTACGACCCAGTGACGATGCCACGGGTGACGCCCACGTCGGCCTCCTCGAAGCAGTCGGCGAGCTCGATGCCGAGCTCCATCCCCTTCGTCGGGTTGTCGCCGATGCCACGACCCATCGCGACGACGACCTCGTTGCCGGTGAGGTCGACGCCCTCGTCGAGCACGTCGTGGTCGGTGACCTCGACACGGAACCAGCCGTCGTCGATGTCGCCGTCCCACTCGACGACCTCGCCCTCGCGGTCGGGGTCCGGGTCGGGTACCTCGAAGCTCCCCGGAATGACAGAGCCGCCCTGCGGGTGGAAGTCCCGGTGCGGGTTGTCGATGCAGAGGATGGTCGAGTACTCGAAGCCGGAGAAGTCCGGGCGCTTCATGTGCAGGATGCGCTCGAACGTCTTCGTCGTGCCCGGCTCGCCGGTCTTGACCGGGTTCGAGATCTCCGCGTCCTCGATGTACAGCCCGGAACAGTCCGAGGCGAGGCCGGAGTCGAGCTCCGCCTGCACGAGCGCGGAGAGGTCACGGCCGTTGTTCGTCGCCGGGAACAGCACGTAGCGTGGCTCGTCGTAGTCGCGCCACTCCGCCGGGTCGGGGTTGCCCTCGCCGGGGTCGCCGCCCCAGCGCGCCATGTCACAGAAGATGCGCGTGTACGGCTTGTGCCGGAAGCGCCCGAGCCGGTCGTCCTCGGCCGTGACGACGACGTCCGCCCCGAGCTCGATGCACTCCTCGGTGTGCTTCTCGACGTCGTCGCCGACGAGCACGGCGACGACCTGCTCCGCCTCGCCGTAGTCCTCGTTGTACTGGTCGATCAGCTCGCGGGCCTTCCCGAGCATCTCGCGGGAGACGTCCAGCATGTCGCCCTGCTGGGTCTCGCAGTACACCCACATGTCCTCGTAGGTGCCGTCGTCGATGGCCCGGACGTGGCGCTTGTCGTTGGTCGGGTGGTCCAGTTCGGGGTGGCGCTCATCGGGACTCTCGGCCTCGACTTCCTCCTCCTCGCCGTCGTCTTCGCTCTCGCTGAGGTCGTCGATGCGCTTCTGGATGAGCCGTTTCGCGCTGTCCCTGTCCTCGGCCCCCTCCTCGGCTTCGAGCAGGGCTTCGAGGTCCTCGACCTCCTCTATGTCCCTGACGGCGTTGCCGATGTCGGCGACGCTCATGTCGCCCGGGTCGAGGTCGCCGGTGTCGCCATCCTCGCCGTCCTCGCTGAACTTCTCGATGCGGCTCTCGATGAGCGTCACCGCGCCGGTGCGGTCCTCGCCCTCCTTCTCGGCTTCGAGGATGGCCTCCAGCTCGTCGACGTCCTCGACGTCCTTCAGCTCGGGGCCGAGCTCGGCGATGCTGTACTCGCCGGGGTCGAGTGGTGGCACTGTCAGTCACCCCCCGCGAACGGCGTCATCTCCTCTAACACCTGTTCCATCCCCTCCTCGTCGTCGGGTGTCACCATCGTCGCCTCGCGCTCCGACGGTGCCTTCGGGATGGGGTCCACCGACGAGACGATGGTCGGCGAGCCGTCCAGTCCGACGAAGTCCGGGTCGAGATTCAGCTCCTCGTGGTTCCACATCGTGAGGTGGTCATCGTAGTTCTCGGCGCGTCGCTTCGTCTGCTCGCGCAGGTCCTTCAGTTCGAGGCGGTGCTCCGCGCGGCGGTACGTCGGCTCGAACTCGGGGTCGGTGACGACGAAACACGGCAGCGGTGCCTCCACTGTCTCTATCTCGTCGACGTCGCCCTCGACGAGGCGCTTCGCGCGCACCACGTCGTTCTCGGGCTCGATGTCGAGCGAGATGACGTGCGTGAGGACCGGCCGGTCCAGCCCCCAGCACGTCTGCGGGCCGGTGTGGCCAGTCTCGCCGTCGGCCGTCTTGAAGCCCGCAAACACCACGTCGGGCTCTTTGTCCATGTGTTCGAGCGCGGTCGTCAGCGTGATGGCGGTCGCCCAGGTGTCCGCGGCGGCGAACTCCCGGTCGGACACCAGCACGAGGTCGTCGGCGTACACGTCGCGCATCCCCTCCTCGAGGATGTTCTCGTAGCCGGGCGGGCCCATGCTACAGAGCGTGACGTTCCCACCGTGTCGTACCTTCGTCTGCAGGGCTGCTCGCAACGCGAACTTGTCGTTCGGGTTCATGACCGTCGGGGTCTTCCCGCGCTCGAGGTGGCCGTCCTCGTCGAAGGACACCTGGCCCTCCCGGAAGTCGGGAACCCCCTTCGTGAGTACTGCTATCTCCATCGGTTCCTATGCACGCCCCTGCCGTCCTGCGTCCACGTCGATGGCGTCGACCGGACAGACGTCGACACAGAGCATACAGTCGATACACTGGGCCTCGTTCGCCGGGTCGGCCTTGATCTCCGATTCCGGGTGGCCTGGCGTGTCCAACCACTCGAACACGTCCACCGGGCAGTCCTCCAGACACGCGCCGTCGGCGAGGCAGATATCGAAGTCGACCGCGACGTGGGTGCCGTGGATGCCGAGCGTGTCGGGCTCCTCTACCGGCCCCCAGACGTCGTGGCCGTTGTGCTCGTCGGCGAGCTCTCGGTTCTCCTCGAAGTTCGGGTCAATGGGCATTGTCACCTAGGGACGAAGGCTGCCCGGGTCTTAAATTTACGTTCGTGAACGTCGGGAGGGCGGCGCGGTCGGCAGTCGCCGCTGGCCGCCACGAGACCTGCTCGGAGTGCACCAGCACGCTCCTCGCCGGCACAACATCCTTGATGGCGACGAAACTATCGGGTGACATGGCGTTCAGTACCCTCCCCGGTGGCGTCGACCCCGTCCTCGTCGTCGCCCTCGTCTTCCTCGTCGCCGGCATCGTCGGCAGCCTCGTCCCATCGATGCCCGGACCCCTGCTCTCGGTCGCAGGCGTGCTCATCTTCTGGCTCTGGGGCGACGGACTCGGCGCGTTCGTCGCGGTCGGCCTCGTCGCAGTCGGGCTGTTCGCCGTCGCGGCAGACCTGCTCGCCGACGCCGTCTCCGCGCGCGTCGGCGGTGCGTCCTGGCGCACGACGCTGCTGGCGAGCGCGGTCGGCCTCGCGCTGCTGTTCGTCACCGGGCCACTGGGTATCATCGTCGGCGTCGTCGGCACCGTCTTCGCCCTCGAGTACGTTGAGACGGAGGACCGCCGGCACGCGGCCCGGGCCGCCGCGACGACCAGCCTCGGCATCCTCGCGAGCGCGGTCGTACAGGCGCTCCTGACGCTGTCGATGCTGCTCGGGTTCGCCCTGTTCGTCTTCGTCTGGTGAGAAAGAGCGGCGGCGTCCTCGACTCGGCAGCTACTCGTGGGCGAAGTACGCTACGGAGCCGTCGTCGTCGTGGGCGTCGACGCGGGCGAAGCCCACGCGCTCGAACTGCACCATCGTGTCGACCGGCTGGTCGCGGAAGCCGGGCTCTGCGTGCCCCTCGACGACGCCGTCCATCGTCCAGAGCTCGACGGGCTCGTTGTCGTCCGCGGGCACCCAGTGCACCACGTCGACGCCCTCCTCGCGGACCGCCGAGATGTCGTCGCCGGTGTACTGGAGCGCGTCACGGGTGAACCTGAAACAGCCCAGCCCCTTCAGCCAGACGCGCTCCTCGCGCTCGGGCAGGTCCGCCGGCTCGAGTAGCACGGCCGCGCCGACCGGAATCTCGCGGGTTCCGCGGTCCTCGTGGTCGGGGTGAACCGGCGGCTCGCCCGCCTCCGGCGCGCCGCCGACGATACCGAGTTCGGTGCCGTCACGCACGAGGAACTGTCGGTCCGCACCGCCGTCGATCAGATCGCGGTTCTTCGAGTAGACCGACGACATCGCGAGGTCGACGTTCGAGGTCGACGTGCCGAGTTCGATCATCGACTCGACGATGGCCTCGCCGCGGATGCCCCGCCGGCGGAGGCTCTTGATGATCGGCGCGCGCGGGTCGTCCCA
The DNA here is from genome assembly GCF_024609245.1 of Haloarchaeobius sp. FL176. Taxonomy (GTDB): domain Archaea; phylum Halobacteriota; class Halobacteria; order Halobacteriales; family Natrialbaceae; genus Haloarchaeobius. The sequence goes on along the minus strand of NZ_JANJYH010000006.1, from coordinate 125,779 downwards.
GCCGTCCAGCTCGCCGGCGTCGACGAGCTCCTTGAGCGTCGAGGTGGACATCTTCACGTCGTACGCCTCGACCTGGACGTGGCCCCAGTGGACGACTTCGGGGTACTCCCAGTCGAAGTAGTCGTAGACGAACCGCTGGCGCTTCGCGGAGTCCTGCAGGTCGATGCCGCGGATGATGTGCGTGATGCCGACGAGGTGGTCGTCGATGCCGGACTGGAAGTCGAGCATCGGCCAGCAACGGTACCCTTCCGCCTCCTCCCGCGGGTGGGGGGTGTCGATCATCCGGAACGCGACCCAGTCACGGAGCGCGGGGTTCTTGTGCTCGATGTCGGTCTTCACGCGGAGCACCATCTCGCCGGAGCTGTACTCGCCGGCGACCATGTCCTCGAACTCCGCCATGGTGGTCTCGGCGTCCTTCTCACGGTGCGGACAGGCCTCGCCGCTGTTCTTCATATCGGAGAACTCGCCCTGCGGGCACGAGCAGGTGTACGCCCCGCCCATCTCGATGAGCTCCCGGGCGTGCTCGTAGTACGTCTCCATCCGGTCGCTGGCCTTCAGCACTTCGTCGGGCTCGAAGCCGAGGTACTCGATATCCTCGAGGATGTCGTCGTAGGCGTCGAGGTCCGGGCGCTTCGTTTCGGGGTCCGTGTCGTCGAAGCGGACGCAGAACCAGCCGTCGTAGCGCTCCTTGTACGTCCCGATGACGGCGGGCATCCGCGCGTGGCCGACGTGCCACGGCCCGTTCGGGTTCGGTGCACAGCGCATCCGGACCTGGTCGTACTCCTCGGCGTTGTCCAGGTCCGGCAGCGTGTGCTGCTCGCCCTCGTCCTCGCTGTCGAGCTCCTCCAGCAGCTCCGGCGCGAGCTCGCCCAGCCGCTCGCGCTTCTCGGCGTGGTCCATCTGGTTGACGCGGCCGCAGACGCCCCCGACCACGCCGGGCACCTCGTCGCCGTGCTCGCGGAAGGCCGGGTTCTCGCCCATCAGTGGGCCCATCACCGCGCCGACGGCGGCGTCGCTCTCGTGTTTGATGGCGTTGAACAGGGCGTGCTTCTCGGCCTCTCGCTCGACCTGCTCGCGTAGCGAATCGTCCATTGGCGTGGCGTACAGCCGGAACCGTCAAAACAGTCGTGATGTTCGACGGCCCCGCTCGTTGGGCGACAGCCCCCATGCAACCGGCCGCGCGAGGGACGAGAAACACAGCGCCAGCGAACATCGGTCACGAAACGCGAGCGTTTCGTGAGCATCTCGCAGAATCGAGGACTCTGCGGACTCGTCGGGACCCTCCGGTTTCCGAGACACCGGAGCTCGCTGATTTCCGGCGGATGCAGGAGGCTGGGAAGGGTCGAGGGCGGTCCCGTGCCTGTGCGGGGAGAGCACTGAAACGGACGAGAGCCTCGAAGTTTTCTAGCTGTGTCGACCATAGGTAAGTCACCCGGGAGAGACCCATCAGGAGCTATCGAACTGTTCAGAGAGCCGCCAACGACGGTTCGAGAAGACAGCAGACCCCGCGTACTCCATCCACCGCGGAGCCACTCACCGTACCGGATTCACCGGTCGCACCGCAGTTGTCACCGACAGGACTGCAAAGCGCCACTATCGTACCGCAGTCGTCGTCGCACGCACCGCAGTCGTTGCCTCCGTACCGCAACCGCACCGTCGTTCGCACGTAGTGACCGACAGCGCGTCGGTCGACCACCTAGATTCGGAGTGCCGGTCGGGAAGCCGGCACAGCCACGGACACAGTCTGCGTCGTCGGGTCCTCTCACTCGGTCGCGGATTCGGGGAAACGGCGCGTGTTGAACACGCGCTGGGCGACGAGGGCGTCGGACATCTCGCCCGCACGCCACTGCTCGACCCACGTCGCCTCGACGTGGTACTCCTCGGCCTGGCTCTCGAACCGGTCGGCGATGCTCGCCTCGAGCCGGGCCGAGGGGCCGTCGCTCTCGATGATGAGCCCGTACGAGGAGATGACCTGACCGATCTCATCGCGGGACTCTGCGCTGTCCGACGCCTGGGACTCGTACTCGAGGTCGACGACTTCGTCGCTGTACGTCATGCTCGTCACCGACATACCGTGTGTCTCCTCGAGAATCCAGCGCAGTTCGCCGAGGGTGCCCTCGCCGTCCTGGTCCGGTTCCGACTTCTGTACCTGGTTGCCGCCGAGGCACCCGGCGAGTCCCGCCAGGGCCGCAGCCCCACCCGCGAGGACGCTCCGCCGCGTCGTGATGCTGTCCTGTGGCATATCTACTGGTTGCGAGGGAGACCCACTAAAACCGCGGAGGGTTTCGCCCCGCGATACGGCGCTCGACTCAGGAACTGAGTCGCCCGCGAGAAGCTAGTAGCCGCGCTCTATCAGGTAGTCAGCGATGTCGCACAGCAGGTCGCGAGCATCGTTGTCCGGAAGGACTTCGAGCCGTGACTTGCCGCGCTCGACGAGGTCTCGTGCGGTCTGGTTGGCGTACTCGATACTGCCTGCCTCCTCGAGCGTCGCCACCGCGTCGTCGATCTCGGGTTCGGTGACCGCCTCGACGCTGTCGGTGTCGACCAGACCGCCGACGTCGACGCCCTGCTCGCGGGCGTGGACCGTGATGAGCGTCTGCTTGTTCTCGACGAGGTCAGAGCCGCGCTGCTTGCCGAGCTTGTCCGAGGGCACGGTGAGGTCGAGCACGTCGTCCTGTATCTGGAACGCCCGCCCGACGTCGAGACCGTAGCCGTACAGCGCGTCGACGACTTCCTCGTCCGCCGAGAGCAGTTCGCCGGCGATGGCGGCCGAGGCCGCGTACAGCACCGCCGTCTTCTGCTCGATCATCTCGAGGTACTCGTCCGGGTCCACATCCCGGCGGGTCTCGAAGGAGACGTCGAGGCTCTGGCCCTCGCATATCTTCGTGCAGGTCGACGCCAGCGTGTCGGTAGCTGCGACGACCCGCTCCGGCGGGGCGGCCGTCTCGACCATTATCTCGAACGCCTTCGAGTACAGCGTGTCGCCCGCGAGAATCGCCGTTTCGAGGTCGTACTCCTTGTGGACCGCCGGCACGCCCCGCCGGAGGTCGTCGTCGTCCATGATGTCGTCGTGGATGAGTGTGAACGACTGGATGACCTCGACGCTGACGGCGGCGGCCATGAGGTCCACCGACTCGTCGGTCAGGGACCGGAACTCGCGGTAGTCCGCCGACATCGGCTCCACGTCGGTCAGCGCCTCGCCGACGACGAGCAGCACCGTGGGACGGAGCCGCTTCCCACCCGCGTCCAGCAAGTAGCGAGACGCCTCGTAGAGCCGCTCGGGCGACTTGATGGGCAGCTCCTCGGTGATGGCCTCGTTGACGAGCTCGCGTCGCTGGCCCACCGCGTCGAGCACCGCCTGTTCTCGCGTCTGCGGGTCCGTCATGCTGTCACTCGGTCAGCTGGATGAGGTTACCGTTACGGGTGACGTGGAGGTCGCGGCCCATCTTGTAGCCCTCGCTCTCGCAGAGGTTGACGTAGCTGCTGAAGCCGCTCATGTCCTGGTGGGCCGGGATGATGTTCTGGGGCTGGAGCGCCTGCAGCATCTCGTAGTGGCCCTCCTGGTTCAGGTGGCCGGAGACGTGGATGTCGTCGTAGATGCGTGCGCCCTGCATCCCGAGCAGGCGCTCGGACTGGTAGCGCTGGCCCTCGTTCGTCGGCTCCGGGATGACCCGTGCCGAGAAGATGACCTTGTCGCCGTCCTCTAACTCGTAGGGAGTCTCGCCGCGACCCATCCGGGTGAGCATCGCGCGCGGCTCGCCCTGGTGGCCCGTGACGATGGGCAGGAAGTTGCCCTTCCCCTCCTTCATGACCCGCTTGAACGTGCGGTCGACGGACTTCCGGTGGCCGAACATCCCGAGGTCGCCCGGGAAGTCGACGAAGCCGAGTCGCTCGGCGGTGCCGGAGTACTTCTCCATCGAGCGCCCGAGCAGCACCGGCTGGCGGCCGATGTCGCGCGCGAACTCGACGAGGGACTTCACGCGGGCGATGTGGCTGGAGAACGTGGTGGCGACGATGCCGCCCGAGTAGTCCTCCATCGAGTACATCACGTCCTTGAGGTGCCGTCGCGCGACGGACTCGCTGGGCGTGCGACCCTTCTTGTTCGCGTTGGTACAGTCCTCGATGTAACAGAGGACGCCCTCGCCCTCGCGGCCGATCTCGCGGAACCGCTTCATGTCGATGGGGTCACCGATGACCGGCGTGTGGTCCATGCGCTTGTCGAGGCCGTAGACGACCGCGCCCTCGGGCGTGTGCAGGACCGGGTTGATGGCGTCGATGATGGAGTGCGTGACGTTGACGAACTCGAGCTCGACCTGCCCGGAGTCGCCGATGGTCATCGTCTCGCCGGCGTCCATCTTCACGAGGTCGTTCTCGACCCCGAACTTCTGCTCGCTCTCGACCTGCTGTTTGACGAGCTCGATCGTGAAGGGTGTGGCCACGACGGGCGCGTCGTAGCGGTGGGCCAGCTTCGAGATGGCCCCGATGTGGTCGAGGTGGCCGTGCGTCGGCACGATGGCCTTCACGTCGCCCTCGAGTTCGCTCATGATCCGGTCGTCCGGAATGGCCCCCATGTCGATGAGGTCCAGGCTGTGCATCTTCTCGGTCTCGACGTTGTCGTGGATGAGAACCTGCGAGAGGTTCAGACCCATGTCGAAGACGACGACGTCGTCACCGGCTCGGACGGCAGTCATCTGCCGGCCGACTTCCTCGTATCCGCCAATGGTTGCGATTTCGATTTCCATGGTTGTGTAGCACCGAAATGCCGCGTCTCGGTATATGCAAACTCCCCCGGAGAACGGAACGCTACGCCCCGGCGTCTTACAGCGCGTCGGCGCACATCCCGCTATGTGGGCGCGAGCGCTGCTGGATTCGCCGGCAGCGTCGCGACCACACTTACCCGCGGGGTCTGTTAACCGACCATTCTCGGTCCGAGGTTAAAAGCACGTGGGTTACGCGGCGGCGACCACCGGATACGAATGGGACTGTACGATGAGAGTTCGCTGCTGAGGCTGAGGCACGACTCCCCGGACCGGCCCGTGTGAACGTTCCACAGGTTTAACTTTCACTGTGTCGTACCCGAGGTATGGCGTCGTGCTCGTTCTGTGGGCGGTCCGTCGAGGGGTTTCCGTACTCCTGCAACGAGTGCGGCGAGACCCACTGTGCCCGCCATCGCCTCCCCGAGCGACACGAGTGTCGGGGGCTGGCACGTGTCTCGGACAGGGCCGACGAGGACTCGGCCTTCATCGGTCGGACCGAGGAGCAGGACAGACAGGAGAGCGGCGTCATCGCCCGAGCCTTCCACGCAGTGCTGGCACCACTCCGCCGTCTTCGGCGGTAGCGGCCCGCTCCTCGCGGCCGCGGTTCACCCGACCGTCGTCCCCGGCGCCTCGCCGTCGAGGAACGCGGACAGGTCGTCAAGCCCGAACACGCTCGCCGGCGTGGGCAGGTCCAGCAGCGTCCGCACCTTCCCGGCCATCCCGCCGGAGACGTCCGTCGACTCGGCCCCGCCGAGCGCATCGGCGGCGTCGTCGAACCGCTCGATTCTGGGAATCACCTCGCCGTCCGTGTCGAGGACGCCGGGGACCGTCGAGCAGAGGCCCACTCTGTCCGCGTCGAGGCTCCGTGCGAGCGACGTGACTATCTCGTCCCCCGATAGCACCGTCACACCCTCGCCACGATGGGCGATGACGTCACCGTGGAGCACCGGGACGAACCCTTCGGCCCGGAGCGTCGCGACCTGCTCGGCCGGCAGGGTGAGTTCGCCGCCGGAGTCCCGGCTCGCGGCCGAGAACGGATGCACCGGCACCGCCGGCACGTCACGGTCGTGGAGCCGCCGCAGCACGAGCCCGTTCAGCGCCTTCATCGCCGAATGAATCTCGGTCAGACCCTCGATTTCGTGGGTCCCAGCAGTCGTGCTCACGCCGTGGGCCTCGGCGTTGTGGTGACCGAAGCTGCCGCCACCGTGGACCACTACGAGGTCGTCGCTCGCACGCGCGACCGCGTCCGCCGCCCGGTCGAGTGCCTCGCCGTCGACGGTCTCGGCCCGGTCCTTGTCTGTGATGACCGAGCCCCCGAGCTTGAGGACGGTCGTCACGAGACGACCACCCCGTCGCGGGCGAGCTCGGCACGGAACGCCACTTCGCAGGACTGCGAGTACGAGAGCGCCGTCTCCGTCGCCGCCGAGTCGTCGAGCGCGACGATGCAGCCCCCACCCCCCGCGCCCGTCAGCTTCGCGCCATACGCACCTGCTTCGCGGGCGGTCCACACCATCTCGTCGAGCGAACGCGAGGAGACGCCCAGCGCCTCCAGCAACCCGTGGTCGAAGTCCATCAGCCGTCCGAGTTCGTCGAGCGAGGGGTCGGCCTCGGTCAGGACGGCCTCGCCACGGCGGACGATGTCGCCGATAGCAGTGACCGTGTCCGCCGCGAAGTCGTAGCGCTCCCGCAGGTCGCGGACCCCCGCGACCAGCTCGCCGGTGTTGCCGGACCCGCCGTCGAATCCGATGACGAACGGGAGGTCGGGCGCGTCGAGCGTCCGGCAGTCGTCACCCTCGACGCGGACCGCACCACCCATGGCGGAACAGAACGTATCCGCCCGCGACGCCTGCCCATCCTGCACGTCGGCTTCGACCTGGTAGGCGCGGTCCGCGATCTCGCGCGGGTCCAGCTCGACGCCGAGCTCCGCCGCGGTCGCCGCGATGGTCGCGACGACGACCGCCGCCGAGGAGCCGAGCCCCGCGCCGAGCGGGATCTCGCTCTCGACGGTGACATCGAAGCCCGCGTCCGGCACGTCGCAGGCGTCCCTGGCCTGCTCGACCGCACCGTCGACGTACTCCGTCGCCGCCTCGAGCAGCTCGGTCGGGACCTCCACGCCGAGCTCGTCCGTCGCCGCGCCGTACTCGACGGTGAACCCCTCTATCTCGAGGTCTCGGGCGTCGACACGGAGTCTCCCGTCGGTACGCTCCTCGACCGTGACGGTCGCCCGCCGCTCGACTGCACACGGGACCGCCGGCTCGCCGTAGACGACCGCGTGCTCCCCGAACAGGTACACTTTCCCTGGGGCGCTTGCCGTGACCATACCGACTCTCTCCCCCGCCACTCGTATGAGTGTTGTCGATTCCGCGGGAGCCAGAACACTCCTAAGTCTAGCAACCATTCTACATGTCAGGTACGTGCAACCGTTTCTCCGCCTCTACGTCGCTTCGATGCTGTTCTCGACTATCGTCGCAACCAGCCTTGCTGTGCTGGTCTGGCGGCGCGACGACGGTCGTGGCGGTCGCTGGTTCGCACTCTCGCTCTGTGGAATCGCTCTCTGGACGGGGTTCCAGTCCCTGTCGGTGCTCGCCACCACCCGTGCCACGTCGATACTCTGGCTGAAGTTCACGTTTCTCGGGTCTGGGGCCGCCGGCATCGGCCTCCTGCTGTTCGCGCTGGTGTACACCGGTCGCGGACATCTCGTGACGCCGCGACTCGTCGCACTGCTCTCCGCGGAGCCGCTGCTCACCCTCACGCTCGTCTTCACCTCCGAGCGCCACGACCTCATCTTCAGGTCCCTCCGGCTCCACCCGGAGACCGGTCAGCTCCTGGCCGTCGAATACGCCTCGACGTACCTCGTGCACCTCGCGTACATGTCGATCCTGCTCGCGCTCACCACCGCGCTGCTGTTGCAGCTCTGCTTCCGTGCCCGGGACCTCTACAGGGGGCAGTCGATCGCCATCCTCGTAGCGCTCGGGCTCCCGTGGGCCGGGACCATCGTCGACGGTATCGTCGCGCCACCGATGAACGTCACCGAACCCACGTTCACCGTCAGCGTGGTCTTGCTCTGGGTCGGCCTCTTCTGGTACGACCTCGTCGAGGTCCCACCCGTCGCCAGGGCACGGGTCCTCGAGACCCTCTCCGAGGGCGTGCTCGTCGTGAACGGCCGCGGGAGGGTGGTCGACGTCAACACGGTCGCCGCGTCGCTGCTCGACCTCGACGAGTCCGCCGTCGGCAACCCGGCCTCGGATGTACTCGCTACACACCCCCCACTGCGTGCCGTCGTCACCGACTCGACGGCGCGTGCGGCCGCCCCCGTCCACATCGACGCCCCGACCGGCGAACGGTACCTGGAGGTCGAACGCACCACTCTCGGCGAGCACGCCGGCGAGGTGTTCCTCCTCCAGGACGTCACCGAACGCATCCGGCACGAACGCGAGCTCGAACGCCAGAACGAGCGCCTCGACCAGTTCGCTAGCGTCGTCAGCCACGACCTCCGGAACCCACTGAACGTCGCCGAGGGCTACGTCGACCTGCTCGACGAACACGTCGACGGACAGGAGCCCACAGCCTACCTTGAGGAGGTCGAGACCAGCCACGACCGCATGGCCCGTATCGTCGACGACGTGCTCGCGCTCGCCCGCGACGGTGACGCCGTCGAACAGCCGGAGCCCGTCCCGCTCGCGGACGTCGTCGCGAACGCCTGGGCGCAGGTCGAGACGGCCGACGCCACGCTCGCCTGCGAGCTCGACCGAACGGTTCAGGGCGACGGCAGCCAGCTCCAGCGCAGCTTCGAGAACCTGTTCCGGAACGCGGTCGAGCACGGCGGCCGGACCGTGACCGTCACTGTCGGCGAACTCGACGACGGCAGTGGCTTCTTCGTCGCCGACGACGGCCCCGGCATCCCCGACGCCGAGCGCGAGGCCATCGTCGACTCCGGCTACTCGGGCACCGACGGCACCGGACTCGGACTCGCCATCGTCGATACCGTCGTCCGCGCCCACGGCTGGACACTCGCAGTCACCGACTCCGAGACCGACGGGGCTCGCTTCGAGGTCCGGGACGTCGCGTTCGTCGCCGCCGGGGCCACCGTGTGAGAACAGCCGTCGCTCCGTGCCGGTGGAGAACGGAAAAAGTCAGCCAGTTCAGATACCGCTCTCGAAGTCGTCGAGGGAGTACGTGGGCTCGGCACCGCGGCGGTCGAGCGTCTCGTTGGCCAGCAGCCAGTAGACGACCGACAGCGCCTTGCGCCCCTTGTTGTTCGTCGGGACGACGAGGTCGACGTTGCTCGTCTGGTTGTTCGAGTCACACATCGCGATGACGGGGATGCCGACCGTAATCGCCTCCTTGACGGCCTGGGCGTCGCCGATGGGGTCGGTGACGACCAGCACGTCCGGCTCGATGTAGCCGTCGTACTTCGGGTTCGTCAGCGTCCCGGGGATGAAGCGGCCCGTCCGGGCGCGTGCGCCGACCGCGTCGGCGAACTTCTCGGCCGGGAACCGACCGTACTGGCGCGAGGACGTGACGAGGATCTGCTCGGGATTGTAGTTCGAGAGGAAGTCCGCAGCCGTCCGGATGCGGCTGTCGGTCATCCCGACGTCGAGGACGTACAGCCCGTCGGTCCGGACACGGTGGATGAACCGCTCCATGTCCTTGGTATTCTGCTGGGTACCGATGTGGACACCGGCACCGAGGTAGTCCTCGACGGGGATGAGCAGGTCGGCCTCGTCGTCGGCCATGACGTCCTCGTCGAACGCGGACTCCTCCTCTGGTTCGGCCTCGGCCTCGACGGCCTCGGCGTCCTGTTCCTCGGCGGGCGCGGCGTCCTCGACTGGCTCCTCGTCGACCGCCTCGTCGGCGGCGTCGAGGTCCACGTCGGAGTCGGACGCGTCGAGCCCCTCCTGATCGGGTTCCTGGTCTGTCATAGTGCGTCGTCTGCGATTCGGATGAGTTCGTTCAGCTTGGCGGTTCGCTCGCCACCGACCGCGCCCGTCTTGATGAACGGTGCGTCGGTCGCGACGGCGAGGTGTGCGATCGTCGTGTCCTCGGTCTCCCCCGAGCGATGGGAGATGACCGGGTCGTAGCCGTTCCGGACCGCGAGCTCGACCGCGTCGAACGCGTCGGTCAGCGTCCCGATCTGGTTCGGCTTGATGAGGATGCTGTTGCCGGCGCCGAGCTCGATGCCGGTCGAGAGCCGCTCCGTGTTGGTGACGAACAGGTCGTCACCACAGACGAGCGTGCGGTGGCCCACGCGGTCCGTAAGCGTCGCGTAGCTCTCGTAGTCGTCCTCGTCGAGGGGGTCCTCGACGTAGACGAGGTCGTACTCGTCGACGAGTTCGGCGACGTAGTCGATCTGCTCCTGCGTGGTCCGCGTCTCGTCGCCGTACCGGTAGACCTCCTCGTCGGCGTCGTACAGCTCCGCGGCGGCCACGTCGAGGCCGAAGCCGACCTCGAAGCCGACCTCGTCCTCGACGCGCTCCACCGCCTCCTCGACGATCTCGAACGCCTCGGCGTCGTCGATAGACGGCGCCCAGGCACCCTCGTCACCCTTGCCGCAGGGGACGTCACGCTCGTCGAGCAGGTCAGCGACGGCCTCGTGGACGGCCGCGTTCGCGAACACCGCGTCCGCGACGTTCGGCGCGCCGACCGGCGCGGCGAGGAACTCTTGGATGTGGGTCGCGTCGGCGGCGTGTTCGCCACCACCGACCACGTTGCCCAGCGGAACCGGGAAGTTCCCGCCGCGGAACGCACCGCCGAGGTGCTGGAACAGCGGCGCGCCGAGGACGTCCGCACCGGCCTTCGCCGCCGCCATCGAGATGGCGACCGCGCTGTTGGCGCCGATGCCGGAGAAGTCTTCGGTGCCGTCCGCCGCGTGGAGTGCGGCGTCGACCTCGCGCTGGTTCCCGGCGTACACCTGGCCGACGAGACGCGGGATCGCGTCCTCGCGTGCGTTCGCGATGGCCTCGCCCGGTGGGAGTTCGACCGCCTCGTACTCGCCCGTGCTCGCACCCGAGGGTGCGGCCGCACGACCGAAGCCACCGCTCTCGGTGAGCACGTCGGCCTCGACCGTGGGATTCCCACGGGAGTCGAGCACACGACGGAGTCGGACGTCGCTGACGAGCGTCATTCCTTCCCTCGTTTGACCGTGAACGGGAGCGCGTTCGCGTCGTACTCCTCGGCAGCGACGAGGATCGGCTCCGTCTGGTCCGTCTCGATGAGGACCGGCGCACCGTAGGACACCTGCAGCGCTCGCGCGCCGAGGATGCGTGCCTTCTCGTACCGGTTGTATCGTTGTCGGGGCATTACTGGTAGGGGCTCACGATGTCGACGAGGTCCTTGTGCGAGACGAGCATCCGGCGACAGCAGTAACGGTCGACGCCGAGCTCGTCGAGCACCTCTTCGGGGTCCTCGTCACCCTCTCGGGTCCGTGCTTTGAACTCCTCCCAGTGCTCGCCGACGACGTTGCCGCACGTGAAACACCGGACTGGTACCATCATGGACTGATCACCTTAGCGGTAGGACTTCTGGTAGCGGGCCCGAGCGCCGGGGCCGCCCCACTTCTTGGGTTCGGACTGGCGGACGTCGTTGACCAGCAGCGAGCGGTCGAACTCCATGTACGCGTCGCGGAGTTCGGCGTCGCCGGAGTGCTGGACGAGGCCACGGGCGATCGCGGTGCGCACCGCGTCGGCCTGGCCGCTGATGCCGCCACCGGAGACCTCGATGTCGACGTCCACGTCGTCGCGGACGTCGTCGACGATGCGGAACGGCTCCAGCATCTTGAGCCGGGAGATCTCGGGTTCGACGAGCTCGACCGGCTTGGAGTTGATTCGGACGCGACCCTCGCCTTCTTTGACGGTCGCGCGGGCGATGGCCGTCTTCTTCTTGCCTGATGTGTTCGTTACCATGTGACGTTAGCACCCAGTTCAGCCGAGACCTCACCCAGCTGGACGAACTTGATGTTCGAGAGTCGATCCAGCGACGTGCCGTCGAGCACCTCGCCGTCGTCGTCGTACGGGTTGCCGACGTAGACGCGGACGCCCTCGAATGCCTCGCGGCCTGCCGTCGTCTTGTACGGCATCATGCCGCGGATGGACCGCTTGAAGATGCGGTCCGGGCGCTTCGGGTAGTACGGGCCACTGTCGGACCCGACGTCGACACGCTTCCGGTAGGTCGACATGATGTCGTCCTCCGAACCCGTGATGATCGCCTCCTCGGCGTTGACGACCGCGATGGTCTCGCCGTCGAGTGCGCGCTCTGCGACCAGAGACGCGACGCGACCGAGGATACAGTCGCTGGCGTCCACGATGACGTCTGCGTCGAACTCTGCGAGACTCATCGGATCACCCGGACGTTCGAGCCTTCGGGGTTCTGTTCGATTGCCTGTTCCAGTTCGAGCGATTCGCCGACCTGGTCGATCTTGGTCTCCGCGGACGACGAGAAGTCGACCGCCGCGACCGTGACCGACTTCGAGAGGGCACCCGAACCGAGCACCTTGCCCGGGACGATGACCGTCTCGTCTTCCTGTGCGTATCGCTCGATCCGACCGAGATTGACCTCCGCGTGCGTGCGGCGGGGTTTCTCGAGTCGGGTTGCTACGTCGCTCCAGACGTCAGCGTCCGTTTCTCTGGACACCGACTTCAGCTCGGCGATGAGACTGCTGAGCCGTGGGTTTGTCTTACTCATGACTTTCCTCCTGCTAGTTTCGGTAGAAGTGGATGCAGGGAGCAGGATTTGAACCTGCGGACCCCTATGGGACAGCGCCCTGAACGCTGCGCCGTTGGCCAGACTTGGCTATCCCTGCTCGCACCCTTGCGGGTACACATCCCTTCTGTGCCCCCCTTCAAACCACTTTCGATTGCCGGCCGCGAGTCGGGGACGGGAGCGTCGTCGCTCCGCGTGCGAGACCAGGTGGTCTCGCCCCCGCGAGCGGCCGTCAGGGTGTGGTTGGAAGGGGTCATATTCTTACAACGATACTGCGTCTTCGAGCTCGAGCGCGCGCGACTCGATGGAGTCGGTTGCGCGGTTGACGAGCTCCTCGACCGTCATCGACCCGTCGGTCTCGACGTGGAACACGAACGCCTTCTCGACGTCGTGCACCGCGACCTCCTTACCCGGGAACTTCTGGGTGAGGTCGTTGTCGAATTCGGCCGTGTCGACGAGTTCGCCGTCGATCTCGACGACGCCTCGCACGATGTTGGGTTCGCTCTCCTCGAACTCGTCGGCGTCGCCGACGACCTCCACGCGCTGGAGGTGCCGGTAGCCGACGGAGACGCCGCCCTGATGCTTGGCGTGAGCCTTGCCGGTTTCGAGGACCGCGTCGGCTTCGAGTTCGAGACGCTGGCCGTCCTTCAGCTCGATAATGGGGACGTTCTGGTCCGCGGGCTGGACCATGTCGTCCGCGCTGACGAGATCGCCAGAGTACGCCGTCGCCGGCCCCTCCACGTCGATGGAGAGCGTGACGACATCGTCCTCGTCGAACTCGGCCGGCGGGGTCGTGAGCGGCACGAGCCCCAGACGGAGCGCGATCTGCTCGTCGAACATCACCGACGAGTTCTCGATGACGCGCACCTCGTCGATTGCGAGGGTGGGCACGTCTGCGATCATCGTCCGGCGGATGCCGTTCGCGAACGCGGGGGTGACCCCGCGCACGAGGAACAGCGCTTTCCGGTCGCCGCGTTCGACGAACTCGACCTCGTAGTCCTCGTCCATGGCTCAGAACCCGCCCTTGCCTTTCGGTGCTCGGGACCCGTCGTGTGGAATCGGCGTGACGTCCTCGATGCGGCCGATCTCGAAGTCCTCACGGGCGAGTGCGCGAATCGCTGCCTGCGCACCCGGGCCGGGGGACTTCTGCAGGTTGCCACCGGGACCTCGCACGCGAACGTGCAGGCCCTCGATGCCAGCCGCACGGATCTCGTCCGCGATGGACTCGACCATCTGCATCGCCGCGTACGGCGAGGCCTCGTCGCGGTTCTGCTTGACAGCAGTTCCGCCGGAGGACTTCGCGATGGTCTCCGCGCCGGTCAGGTCCGTGACCGTCATGACGGTGTTGTTGAACGATGCGTGTACGTGGGCGACGCCCCACTTGTCGTCTTCTTGTTCTGCCATGTTACTGACCCTCCGCACGCTCGGGGTGCAGGTCGTCCGCGAGCGGACTGTTCTCGTCGAACGCGATGCTGTCCTCCTCGGACACCTCGACCGTGTACGAGGGCACGCGGACGCGTGCGCCCTCGACGGTGATGTGGCCGTGGACGATGAACTGCCGCGCCTGGCTGGTCGTGTTGGCCAGCCCCTTGCGGTAGGCCACCGTCTGGAGGCGGCGTTCGAGGATGTCCGAGATCTCGAGCGACAGGACCTGGTCGAGCTGGTCCGCCTCGTCGAGGATGCCGATTCGCTTGAGTCGTGTGAGGAACTCGCCGCCTGCCGTGGCGACCTCGTCCTCGGACTGGGTCTGACCGAGCAGGTCACGAGCCTCGCGACGGTAGTCGCGCAGCTCGGACTGTGCCCGCCAGAGCTCCTCCTTGTTCTTCAGGCCATAGCGCTCGACGAGGCTGTGTTCCTCGCTGATGCGCTCGCCCTGCCACGGGTGGTTCGGCGTCTCGTAGGACTTCGTGTTGCTACCGAGCGCCATTATTCGTCACCCTCCGCAGCTTCCTCGGCTTCCTGCTCCCGGATCTCCTCGACGTTGACGCCGATGGTCCCCTCGGTACGACCGGTGGACTTCGTGCGCTGGCCGCGCACCTTCTGTCCCTTCTTGTGCCGGACGCCCCGGTAGGAGCTGATCATCTTCATCCGGTTGATGTCGTAGCGTCGCGACATCTGGAGCTCGTTGCCGACCTCGTGGGTGGTCTCGCCGGTGTAGAAGTCGTTCTGGCGGTTGGTGAGCCAGTCCGGAACTTCGTCGGCGTACTCGTCTACTTTCTCGACGACGGCGTCGATCGCGTCGTCGTCCAGACGGCCGAACGTGGCCGTCCGGTCGACGCCCGCCTTGTCGGCGATGATACGCGCCGTGCGTCGGCCGATGCCGTTCATCTCGATGAGCGAGCGTTCGACGGACTTCGTCCCATCGAGGTCTGTCTGCCCGATGCGGACGAAGTACTGAAGGTCTTCGTCGTCTTGCTCGTCCTGTGGTTCTTCTGCACTCATGTGTGGTGGTGTGCGAAGTGCCCGCTGCACTTCTGGTTGGATGGTCACACCGTGCCCAAAAGCCGGTGTGAAGTTCCGACGTCGTGGCTGGGATTCGAACCCAGGAGGCTTGACGCCACAGAGTTAGCAACCCTGCGCCTTGGGCCAGGCTTGGCTACCACGACTCGCGTGTGTTATCTTCGCCCTCTCGGACTCGGGACCGATGCCCCTACAGCGTAGTGCGTCTCAACGTATTCCGGTACACTACTTAAGCCCAACGGAACGTCCCGCTGCTGCGAACCCGTCTCATGCAGGCGATTCTCGGCCGCGAACGGTCGTCGTCGAGCTCAATCCGTCGAGCTGTAGCCGTCCTCGACCCCGCCGTCGTACGCGGGTTGTGGCTCGGCGGACGTGTCGTCGACGCCTCCGTCGTCAGCCTCGTCGGGCGCGTCGACGTACTCGTCGTTCACCTCCCACCCGCCGTCGCCGTTGCGGACCATGTACTCGCCGTAGAACGGGACCCGGTTCGCGACGGTCTCCCGGAACGTCTCCCGTATCTCGTCTCTGGTCATCTCGCCCATCGAGCGCAGGTCGTCGTTCCGGTTGAGACAGCCCTTCAGGTAGCCGTCGTGGGTGACCCGGATCCGGTGGCAGTTCGCACAGAACGTCGGGTTCTCGACGGGGTCGACGATCTCGACCATCCCGCCGGTCGTTCCGTCCACGTCGCCGTCGTCCGGAGCGTCCTCGTCCCGAATCCAGTACCGTCTGCGGTCGTGCATCTCGCGGTGTTCGACCCGGTCGGCGCGCTCGCCCAGCCAGTCGTGGACCCGGTCGATGTCGATGGCCCACTCGGGTTTCCCGACCAGCTCGGGCATGTACTCGATGAGCTGGAGCCGGAGCCCGTCGTTCTCCGCGACGTGGTCGACCATCTGGGGGACGTAACCGGCGGTCTTCTCGAAGACGACCATGTTGAGCTTCACCGGCGAGAGCCCGGCGTCGAGGGCGGCCTCTACACCTTCGAGCACGCGGTCGTACGCACCGGACTGCGTGACGGCGGCGAACTGCTCGGGGTCGAGCGCGTCCTGCGAGACGTTCACCCGCGAGAGCCCGGCGTCGACGAGAGCCTCGGCACGACCCGGGAGGAACGTCCCGTTCGTCGTCATCGAGGCCTCCATCGAGTCCGGGGTACGCCGGATGATCTCCTCCAGGTCCTGCCGGAGCATCGGCTCGCCGCCGGTGAACTTCACGCTGTCGACGTCGAACTCGGCGGCGACCTCGAGGAAACGGACCACGTCGTCGGCGCTCATCTCGTGGTCCTGGGGTGCCATCGGGCCGCGCGTGTCGCCCAGCCCCTCGTTGTGGCAGTAGACGCAGTCGAAGTTGCACCGGTCGGTCAGCGAGACGCGCACCCCGGAGACCTCCCGACCGAACTCGTCTGCGAGCATGTGTCACACGGTGGGTTCGAACGTGCTTAAATCCGCCGTCCAGTTGCGGCGGAACTGACCGCTATCGCGCCGGCCCCTGCAGGTCACATGTCCGGCATCATCTCCAGCTCGCCGGCCTGCACGCCCCAGAGGTCGGCGTAGGTGCCGTTCTCGGCGAGCAGGAGGATGTCGGGGTCACGGAGTAGCACCCGGGCGATGCCGATACGCTGGCGCTGTACGTCGCCCGCGACGGCTCCGTCGTCGAAACACAGCACCGGAGTGTCGAGGGCGCGACGCCGGACGCCAGGGACGCGGCAGACGTGGAGGCCGCCGAGGCGGAGTCCATCCGAGAGCGCGGTCAGGACGGCTGCTCGCCGGCCCGCGGCGCGACCCGCCGCACGGCCGGCAGCGCGAGCAGCGCGATGGCGAGCTCCAGCCCACCGACGACGAGGAACGCCGACAGGTAGTCGGCCGACTCGACGACGAGCCCGCCGACGAGGAACCCCGTCAGGAAGCCGAGACTCCCGAACACGTTGAACCCACCCATGGCGGCCCCGCGCTGGTCCGTCGCCGCGATGTCGGTGACGAGAGCCATCGTCGCTGGGGCCATCAGCGCGCCGCAGACGCCGGCGGCGGCCATCGCGGCGGCTGCGAGGAGGTGGACCGGTGCGAGGCCGACCGCGACGATGGTCAGGCCGTAGACGACCGAGCCGCCGACGACCGGCAGGAACCGGCCGATCCTGTCAGAGAGCGAGCCGAACGGGTACTGGAGCAGCGCGAACGGCAGGAAGAAGCACGCGAGCGTCAGCCCCGCCATCGCCGCGTCGAGGTCGAACACGTCGCGGAAGTAGTAGACGCCGACGAGGGAGAAGAACCCGGCCGTCGAGCGGTCGATGAAGCCGAAAGCGTACGGCACCCCGAGCGAGGGACGCTCGCGGAGTCGGTCGAGGATAGTACCGACACCGGGGCTCTTCGTCGGCGTGCGGTCGGGCACCGTGGCGGCGAGCAGCCCCGCCGAGAGGAGCACCGCCGCGCTCGCGTACAGCGGTGTCAGCGGTCCCAGCGTGGATAGCTGCCCGCCCACGACCGAGCCGAGCGCGGCGCCGAGGCCGATGGCGATGCCCGCCGCGCCCATGTTCCGCCCGTGACCGCCCGAGAGGTCCATCAGCATCGTGATGGCGAGCGAGAACGCCCCGATGGTCAACGCGCCGCCGACGAGTCGGACCACGAGGACGGCCCCCCAGCCGAGCCCGAGAGAGGGGAGCTGTGTCAGCAGGAGGTAGCAGGCCACCCCGCCGACCGCCCCGGCGACGACCCAGGGGACCCGCTTGCCGGTCACGTCGCTGACGACGCCCCAGATGCCCGCGAACGTGACGAAGGCGGCGAACTCCGCGACGAGGAACCACATCCCGGCCTGGATCCCCCCAGGGGCACCGAGCGCGACGACGAGGTCCGAGAGGCCGGGGTAGAGGAACACCTGCGAGACGAGCACGCCCCAGACCACGAGTGCAAGGCGGAGCCGCGCGGAGCGTACCGTCGATTCCATGGGGACAGTCGGGCCCGAGGGGACAAAACGGATGCGCCTTCCGCCGCCACGCGGAGGGCGTCCCAGACGGGTCGGTCTCGGTGTGCGATACCTCGAACTCAGTCGCCTGTCGGTCCGGATGCCTGGTCGCCCATGGGAGACGCCAGTGGCCACCGCTGGAAAAATATTAGCTAAAGAATATTTTAGCCGGGTGCCCGTGCTCGAAGGGTCCCGCCTTCGAAGCCCTTACCATCCGTTCGCCCGGAGTAGGCCACATGGACGAAGACGCCGTCCTCGACCGTCTCGGCACCGTCGAGGACCCCGACCTCGGTGACGATATCGTCTCGCTCGGCCTGGTGAACGACGTGTCGGTCGACGGCGACACCGTCGCCATCTCGCTCGCCCTCGGCGCGCCGTACTCGCCGAAGGAGACAGACATCGCGAACGCGGTGCGCGAGGCGTTCGCCGACACGGACGTCGACCTCGACCTCTCGGCGCGCATCGTCGACGACCTCTCGGCCGGGGACGAGGTGTTCCCCAACGTCGAGAACGTCATCGCCGTCGCCTCCGGCAAGGGCGGCGTCGGCAAGTCGACCATGGCCGTGAATATCGCGGCCGGACTGGCCGACATGGGTGCCAGCGTGGGGCTGTTCGACGCCGACGTCTACGGCCCGAACGTCCCCCGGATGGTCGACGCCGACGAGCCGCCGGGGGCGACCGAGGACGAACAGCTCGTCCCGCCCGAGCAGTTCGGGATGAAGCTCATGTCGATGGCATTCCTCGTCGGGGACGACGACCCCGTCATCTGGCGCGGCCCGATGGTCCACAAGGTCCTCACCCAGCTCTGGGAGGACGTGGAGTGGGGCCACCTCGACTACATGGTCATCGACCTCCCGCCGGGCACGGGCGACACGCAGCTCACCCTGCTCCAGACTGTGCCCGTCACCGGCTCCGTCATCGTCACGACGCCCCAGGAGGTCGCCCTCGACGACGCCCGCAAGGGCCTCGAGATGTTCGGCAAGCACGACACCGTCGTCCTCGGCATCGCCGAGAACATGGGGACGTTCAAGTGTCCCGACTGCGGCGGCGAGCACGCCATCTTCGGCGAGGGCGGCGGCGAGCGCTTCGCCGACGTGCACGACATGCCGTTCCTCGGCTCGGTTCCCCTCGACCCGGCCGTCCGCACCGGCGGCGACGAGGGGAAGCCCGTCGTCCTCGACGAGGGCAGCGACACCGGCGCGGCGTTCCGCGAGATAACGGAGAACGTCGCGAACAACATCGGTTTCGTCCGCCGTCAGAAGCAGGCGAACACCCGGTGACGAACGATGGGCGAGGACAGCACCGCGGCCGACGGCACCGACCCGCTCCCCGACCCGGACCCGGAGACCGTCGCCGTCCTCCGTGAGGTCGCCGAGGAGATACGCGGCGAGAGCTCCGAGTCCGAACAGCTCGCGAATATCCTCTACCGCACCAGCGACATCTACGACGCCGACGAGGAGACGACGCCCGAGGACGTCGTGAAGAACGTGAAGTTCATCCTCGAAGTGAAAGAACGCGGCGGGCTCGGTCGGTAACTCCAGACGACTTTTGTCCGTGCCCGCCCACGTTTCCGGCGTGGACGCCAATCAGGACGAGCCTGCGAACCCGTTCGGCATGGACGAGGACTGCACGAACTGCGACCTCTGCGAGCGACGCGAGCGCGTCGTCCACGGCTACGGCGACGTGGGCGCGGACTTCCTCTTCGTCGGCGAAGGGCCGGACGGGGCCGCGGAAGCTGCCGGCGTGCCGTTCGGCCGCGACGACGCGTTCGGTCGGGTACTGCAACGCCTCGGCCTCCGTCGCGTCGACGACGACCCCGACGAGCCCGAACTCGGGAACGTGTTCCTGACCACCCTGACCCGGTGTCACCACCCCGACCGCGCGGCCACCGACGACGAAATCGGTACCTGCGAGCCGTACCTCAACGCCGAGATACGCATGATAAACCCCGAGATCATCGTCCCGGTGGGTGAGCGGGCGCTCGCGGAGATCGGCACGGAGTACACGACGACGCCCGCCGCGGACCTCGACCTCTACGCCCAGCACGGCGAGGCCATCCGTGGACGTGGCTTCGAACTCGTGCCGATGATTCCGCCCCGGGAGGCGACCGACGAGCAGGTCCAGACGTTCGTCGAGCGGTTCGCGGCGCTCATGGCGTCGGACTACAGGCAGACGAAAGGACGACGAGAACGCTGACGCGGGCGCCCAGCTACCAGTACTGCCCCGACAGCCAGCGGCGGGACCGGCCACCCACGGCGAGCAGCCCGACGACGACGAGGCCGACGAGCGCGAGCGTCGCCGCGGCGGGCGCGACCGACACCGATTCCGGCGGTGCGGCGAGGCCGTTCCCGAGGAGGACGACCGAGGTAACCGCCGAGAGGACGATACCGAACGGAACGAGGAACCCGAGCGCCTTCAGCCAGTTCATACCCCAACACGGGGTCGGCCGCGACTTAATTCCCACCCATCGCACAGGAACGGCGGCTTGAAGGCCCCGCGGCCGACAGGTTCGGATATGACACTCGTGGTCGTTTTCGCCGAGCCCCCGCGCGAGGGACTCGTCCTGTCCCGACTCGCTGACACCTCGCCGCTGTCGGACGCCGAGGCGGCGGACTGTTACGCGGCGATGCTCGCCGACGCCGTCTTCGCCGCCGACAACTCCGGCGGCGACGTGCTGGTGAACTACCGCAGCGACGACGAACTCCCGGACGAGTTCGTCGACGCCGACGAGTCCGCCGAGGAAGCCGTCCGGGCCGTCGTCGACCGCGCAGCCGAGGACCCCTCTGACGTACGCTTCGAAGTACAGGTCGGGTCGACCCGCGGCGGCCGCGTGGGCAACACCGTCACGCACCTGCTCCGGAACGAGGGCGAGAAATCGGTGCTGACCCTCGACGGCAACGCCCCCCTGGTCGGCCGGAAAGACATCGACAGCGCGGCGATGAAGCTCCGCACCTCGGACGTCGTCGTCGGACCCGCCACCGACGGCAGGGTCTGGACCGCGGCCTTCTGCGAGGCCATCGACTTCGACGGCGCGTTCGCCAGCCCCACCGTCGAGACCCTCGTCGACCGCGGGACCGACGCCGACCTCGACGTGGACTTCCTCCCGAGCTATCGGACCGTCGAGACCGGCTCCGACCTCGCCGACGTGGTCTCTCTCGTCCGGGCTCGCGCGAAGGCCGGCCGCATCGTCCCGAAGTTCACCACCGAGTTCGTCCGGGACCACGGCCTCCACGTCGTCGACGGCGATGATGGCCCGGAGCTCGTGCGCGACTGACGCTACTTCTGGCCCCAGAAGCCCTCGCCCGTCCGGACGACGATGTCGTCGGTCACCCGCACCTGACACGCGAGCCGCAGCCCCGACTCCAGCGAGTGTGGAGGGAACTTCAGCCGCGCGCGTTCTCGCGCCCCGGGTGACGACGGCTCGACCGTGCCCTCGATGGCCACGGCGCAGGTCCCGCAGGTCGACAGGCCGTGACAGGAGACGGCCGTCGGCCCGTTGTGCGGTGAGAGATCAGCATCGAGCAGCACGTCGCGGAGTGTCTCACCGGTCTCGCACTCGACGGTCTCACCCTGGAACTCGACGGTCGGCATGGTTGACCATCGGTGCTGGAGCGAGTTGTGTGCTGGGACGCCGGAACGCGAGCAACCGACAACTCTTAGGAGCCGAACGCAGAATCACCGCACGAGGTGGGGTGGCAGAGCGGCCTATTGCGCCTGCCTTGAAAGCAGGTGGCGTCATGCCTCCTGGGTTCGAATCCCAGCCCCACCGCATTCTCACGAACACGTGCGAGGAGCGCCAGCGACGAGCACCGTGAGTGAGATGCGGGGTACGCGGGGATTCGAATCAGGGAGCGGAACGCAGCGGAGCGACCGTGGTTCGAATCCCAGCCCCACCGTCCGACGACGAGCTCAGGGCCCGTGTGGCCGCGGCGCTCACCGCCGACCGGCCAGGCGTCTGATTCATCCGTCTCGCCCGCGTACGTACCGGTATGAACAGACTCACGAAGACGGCACTCGCGGGCGGCACGCTGGCACTCGGAGCCTGGGTCGCCTGGGGCGCGTACTCGTCGCGGTCGGCCGAGGCGGTACCCTACGAACAGGTCCGCGAGGTAGACGGCGTCGAGATACGGCGGTACCCGCGGACCGTGCTCGTCGAGACGACGGCTCCGGACCAGCAGACCGCGTTCCAGCGGCTGTTCCGATACATCTCCGGCGAGAACGAGCGACAGGACGAGATCGAGATGACCGCGCCCGTCGAGACCCGGGATGGCGAGTCCGTGTCGATGACCGCGCCGGTCCGCTCGGACGACGCCAGCGCCGGCGGGACGCGCATGGCGTTCTACCTGCCCGAGGAGTACGGGCCGGAGTCGGCCCCGGTGCCGACGGAGTCGACGGTCCGGCTGGTGGTCGAGCCGTCGAAGGAGGTCGCCGTCGTCGGGTTCTCGTGGTACGCACCGGACTGGCGGGTTGAGCGACTGGAGGAGCAGTTGCTCTCGACACTCGCCGACGAGGGGCTCGAACCGACCGGCGAGCCGTACCTGCTGCGGTACGACGACCCGTGGACGCCGCCGTTCATGCGCCGGAACGAGGTCGCGGTCGAGGTAGCCGAGACTGGCTGACTTCGCCGGCTGCTGGGGGACGGAACCGAAGATTTATCGCCTGGAACAACCGCTTTGCTGATATGTCGGGTGCAGTCGAAGAGGCTATCGTTCGCCGCGAGCTGCTCATGTCCCTGGTGTTCGTCGGCGTCGGATGGAGCGTCTCCACCGTCGCGTGGACTCCGGACTGGCTGGTAGTCGGCGCCACAGTCACTGCCGTGGCGTTCCTGCTCGGAGCCGCCGCGGACCGGAGCGAGGCCGGCCTGTGGGCACTGATCGGGACTGGGGTCACCGCCATGGTCGCGCTGGTGGTCTCGATGGTGACGAACTCGGTGCCGGCCGACCTGCTCGGACCGTCGATACTCGGGATGGCAGTCGGCTTCGGGCTGAACCGGTTCCTGTTCGGGGTCGTGAACCCCGTTCCGGAAGTACGGTGCCGGCGGGAATCGGCCGACTGACGACTGCCCCCTCCCGACCCACGAACTTTTGCTCGCTGCCGTCGACGTATCGGCTATGGAAGCTGAGACGACACATCCGGCGGTCCGGCGGACGAAACGCGTCGCGTGGCTGCTCGACGAGGCCGTCAGAATCCCCGGCACGAACCG
Organism: Haloarchaeobius sp. FL176; assembly: GCF_024609245.1. Taxonomy (GTDB): domain Archaea; phylum Halobacteriota; class Halobacteria; order Halobacteriales; family Natrialbaceae; genus Haloarchaeobius. Next base: position 102,712 of record NZ_JANJYH010000006.1, on the reverse strand, counting down.
ACGGGTCGGACTGGACCCCATCCTCGGCCTGCTGCCGTTCATCGGTGACTTCGTCACGGCGTTCTTCTCGCTGTACATCGTCGTCGAGGCCATCCTCGCAGGCGCGAAGAAACGGACCGTCGTCCGGATGCTCGTCAACATCGGGCTCGACGTCGTGCTGGGGAGTGTCCCCATCATCGGCGACATCTTCGACGCGACGTGGAAGGCGAACGTCAAGAACCGTGAGCTGCTCGAGCGGTCGCTTTCGTCGTAGTCACTTCCAGGTGGTGTCGACGGTGAGCGCGCGGTCGAGCAGCTCGTCGTCGTAGGCCTCGCCGGTCTGGTCGGGGTGGCGCTCGTCGATGGTCCGAACCGTCTCGACGGTGTTGACGAAGTTCTTGAACGTCGCCTCGTCGACCATCTGGCCCTCGACCGTGACCGCACCGGTGCCCTCGGATTTGGCCTCCTGAAACGCCTCTATCTTCCGGACGTCGCGGGCCAGCTCTTCGGCGGTGGGCATGTGGATGCGGTTGGCCTGGATGGTCTGCTTGGGGTAGAGCGACCACGAGCCGTCGAGGCCGACGCGGGCCTCGCGCTCGACGTGGTCCGCGTAGCCGTCGCCGTTGTAGAAGGTGACGCCGGCGCGCTCGGTGAACAGCCGGTCGTAGGGGCCGCCGATGGCGACGAGGTCGTTCGCGCTGGCCTCGTTCGACAGGTCCTCGAGCAGACCGCCCCACGCCGGCCGTTCGCCGTCGAGTTCGCGCCCGCCGAGTTCGGCGGTGTAGTCGACCGGGCCGAAGACGAGCGCGTCGAGCCGGGAGTTCGCACCGAACAGCGATATCTCGCGGAGGTCGGACTTCGCGGCGGCCGTCTCGACGATGACGGCCATCCCGATGGCGTCGTCGGCGAACCCGGACTCGCGCTCGGCGTCCGCCACGACGCCGGCGGCGTCTTTCACGTCCGCCAGTCGGCCCACTTTCGGGACGACGACGCCGTCGATGTACTCGCCGACCTCGTCGACGAGCCGGCGGATCTCTTCGCGGCCCTGCTCGCGGGCGGCCTCGTCGTCGTAGGCCCACTGCACACGGGGCCATATCTCGCCGGGGAACGCATCGGCGTGCTCGGGGAGCCGGCCGACGACGTTCTCGAGTGCCTCGGCCTTCATGTCGGGCGCGGTGCCGTCCTCCAGGTCGGGGACGAGCCAGTCCGGGCAGGCGAACCCGTCGCTGTCGAGGGCGCTGTCGAGGTACTTCGCCGTGTTGTCGCGCGGGACGGCGGCCGGTGCGGTCTGGAAGGTGCGTGCGATGTCTGTCATTGCTCGATGAGTGCGCGACGGGTGCCCGAGTAGACGGGTTCGTCGTGCTGGTTGAACGCGATGTGCTCGAAGGTGACGGTGCCGGCGTGGTCGTGGGTGCTCTCGGCATCGAGAACCCGGGTGAAGCCGTAGACGGTGTCCCCGGGCGTGACGAACGTGTGGAAGCGCTCGTCGTCGCAGCCGAGTTCGCGGTACGTGGCCTCGTCCGAGCGTGCATGGCCGAGCGCGACCGAGCGCGTCACGTCGCCGTAGGCCACGATGTCGCTCGAGGGCGAGTCGGCCATCACGTCGACGTTGTGGTGCTGCTTCGCCGTGTTGAGCGTCATCAGCGGCAGCGTCGCGACCAGCACGTCGTCCATGGTCCGGCCGCGCTCGTGGCGGTAGGCGACGGCCGCGTCGCGGCCGTCGGCCTCGTCGAGCGCTTCAGCGAAGTCGCCGAAGCGGTCGCCGTCGGGCGTGACGAACTCGGCGGGCGGGTCGTCGTTCAGGCCACCGTCCTCGGCGTCGCCGCCGTCGGCCGCGGTTGCGGACTCGCCGCCGTCGGTGGCCACGGGCTCACGCCGTGGAATCATGTTCGTCCGCTCGTAGCTGACCAGAGCCTCGCCCGTCTCGGCGTCCACGCCCTCGGTCTCCCAGGTGACGATGCCGTACTCGGGGCGCGAGGAGGAGGTGGCGGTCGACTGCACCGTCGAGTTGACCCGGAGCTCGGTCTCCGGCGTCACGGTCTGGTCGTGGTACCGGACGTTCGTCCGGCCGAGGAAGTAGCCGCCCTTCTCGGAGAGGTCCTCCACGGTCGGCCCCATCACCGCCGCGAGCAGGTAGTCCGGGTGGACCGGCGGTTCGTCGAAGTCGGCCGCGCGGGCCGCGTCCGTCCGCCAGTACATCGGGTCGTGGTTGAGCGTCTGGCTCGCCCAGAGCTCGTTGGCGTAGTTCGAGAGGGTGAGGCCCGGGGCGTGCTCGATGCGGTCACCCTCCGTGAAGTCCTCGAAGCAGTTACCCTTCTCGCGCGTCTCCGTCCTGTCCAGTATCGTCGTGAACGTCTCTGTGTCCGTGTAGTCCATGTGTCGTCGGTGACGTATCGCAGTCCTCAGTCGTCTGCCGTGGCCTCGGGCGTCGGTCGCATCCGGGCGAGCGCACGTCGCATCTCGTTGGTCACGACCATGAAGCCCTCGTCGAACCCCATGCCTGGCTTGGCGAGGGTCTGGGCCGCGTCGGTCGCGAGGGCGACGTGGGCGCAGGTCCGCGCGGAGGTGACCGTCTCGTTGCAGGTGCCACCGAGGTAGGCCCGGGTGTCGGTGCCCTCGCAGTAGCGCACCGCTTCGGCGGAGCGCTGGACGCCGCCGAGGTCCGGCGTCTTCACCTGCACGAGGTCGGCCGCGCCGGCGTCGACGAACGCCCGCACGTCCTCGAAGGTGTTGCACCACTCGTCGGCGACGATGTCCACGTCGACGCCGGCGGACGCGAGCCCGTCGCGCAGCTCGGCCATGTCGTGGATCTGCTCCTCGCGACCGCCGGCGTCCATCGGTCCCTCGACCTGCACGTCGAACGGGCCAGCGGCCTCGGCGAGCGTCGCGAAGTAGTCCGTCACCGCGGCTCTGTCGTACGGCGCGCCGAGCACGTCGCCCAGCACCCCGTAGACGTCGACGTGGATGGTCGGCTCGTAGCCGTCGGGGCCGAGTTCGACCGCCCGCGTGGCGAGCCAGTCGACGTACTCGCGCAGGCCCTCACCGTCCTCGCCCAGCTTCTCGACGCTGTTGAACAGCCCGTGCGGGAGAACGGGGACCCCCTTGGTCATCATCTTCTCGGCGTTGCCGTAACGGTCGTCGCCGGACTGCCCGAAGACCGGGACCGGCTCGGTCGCCGGTGTCGTCCCGAGCGCGTCGGCGAGGGTCTCCGTCATCGTCCGGCGCTCGGCGAGCGCGGCAGCGTCGAGCAGCGCCTGCGAGACGCCGTAGCGGACCGCGGTGTGGAGCTGGCCTCGGTCGTCGCCGTCGTCAGCCTCGCCGTAGTCGGTCGGTCGCTCGGCGGGCAGCTCCTCGACGATGGCGGCGTTCTCGGCGAACTCGGTGGCGTCCCGGCCCCTGAGTGCCGAGGCGACCGCGCCCTCGACGACCGGGCGGTACGTCTCGGCGCGGAAGAGCGGGTCGCGACCGCCGGCACCGGAGTACTGCACGGCACAGCAGTCGCCGGTGGCGACGCTGCCGTCCGCCAGTTCGAGCTCGACGGTGAGCGCCTCGCCGGCCTCGCGTATCTCGTCGAAACCGGGCGTCACGGGGTCGCCGTCGTAGGCGAAGCCGTCCTGTGTCGCGCCCGCCTTGATGGCGCGCTGATCGTCGAAGAAGAACCCCGAGACCGTCGGGACGGCCCGAATCTGCTCAATCCGCACGGGTCTCACCCCCGTCGCGGCCGGTGTCGGGACTGCCCGTCGGCCGACCGATGAGCTTGCCGTCGCTGATGGCGTCGACGTCGTCGGCGACCATCCGGAACGACTGCTTGCGGCCCTCGGTCTCGGCGCGGTCGGCGAGGCGAGCCTGGTGGATCTCCCTGATGTCCTCGTCTATCGCCAGCTCGCCCCACTCGAAGATGCGGACGCGCCCGTCGTCGTCGCGAGCCGGGAGCACCGCGCCCTCGGCGGCGTCGCTCGGGGCGAACGGCACGTCGAGCGCACCGGACTCGAACGCCTTGATAGTGCCCTGTGCGATGTCGCCGTCGCCGTGGGCCTCGATAGCGTCCATGAGACAGCGCGTCTCGCGCTCGATGAGCGCCTGCTCCTCGTCGACGCCGTCGAGGACGATGTCCTGCTCGACGACCATGTCGATGAGCTGGCGCGTGGTCCGGAGGCCGGCCGCGTTGGCCTCCTTCGTCGGGACGCCCTGGAACTCCTGTGGCGACTTCGTGATGACCTTGTCCGGCCGCGCGATGGCGGCGGTCGTCCCGCCGAGGCCGATGACGCCGTTGGCGCGGGCCTCGTCCGGCGGGAAGCCACCCATCCACTCGTGGAAGACGGTCGTGACGCAGACCTCGTCGCGCAGGTACTCGTTGCCGAGCTTGCGGAGCGCGCGGAGGGCGGCCACGTCCTGGACGACGTTGCCGACCTGTCCGTACCCCAGCGTGAGGCTCCGGACGCCCTGCGTGGCGGCGAGCTTGCCTTCGACGAGCATGATGGCGATGGCGATGCTCGGTGGGACCAGCGTCCCGGTGAGCGGACCGAACGGCTCGCGGTTGATGGTGACGCCGCGTTCCGTGTACGCGCCGGCGAGCCGGTCGACGTACTGCCAGTGCTCGATGGTCTGGGCGAGGCTCCCCTCCTTGGTGTAAGGGATGTTGTACGAGATCGGCCCGCCCTCGAAGCTCTGGAAGCCGCCGGCGAACGTGACGGCGGCCAGCAGTCGCGCGTCGGGTGTCCCGTGTCGGACCTCGATGGGCGCGTCGACGCGCTCTATGAGCTCGCGGCAGCCGTCGACGCCGTGGTTGACGGCCGGGAAGCCGTTTAGCGTCGCGTCGCCGGACTCGCGGGCGTTCTCCAGCCCCTCCTGGGCCTTTCCATACTCGTTGTCGCGCGTGTACGAGTCGATGGTCGTCGGGAGGAGGTCGGCCGCACCCTCACCGTGGAGATGCTCGAGCAGGCTGACCTGGTCGTCGAGACAGGGCACGCCGGCGCGGGGCTGGAGCAGCGGTCGGTCCGCCGACTCGAGCACGTCCGCGAACTGCTTGTGCGCGGGCAGCGACTCGTGGTAGGCGATGGCCTCCTCGAAGTCGACCGCCGCACCGGTCGGCCAGTCGTCGCGGATGCGTTCGTCGATGCGTTGTAACTCGTCGGCGGTGAGGCGTTCGTCGCGTATCATCAGGCCTGAACCCGATCCCTCTCGGCCTCTCGGGTGGAGATCCCCAGGTCCCGTTCGAGGGACCGGATGACCTCTTCCGGTGTTGTCTCCGAGTCGAAGACCTTGTTGAAGCCGAGCTTCCGGAACGTGGCCCGGGTCTGCTCGAAGTCGTCCTGACCGACCGCGAGGTTGCCACCGATGTAGGTGGTTGCGTCGATGTCCTCGCGGGCCAGGAGCTCGTGGAACCCCTGACAGTCCTGCTCGGCGTGCCCGTACAGCGAAGAGACGAGTACAGCGTCGGCGTCGTGCTCGCTCGCGGCTGCTGCGAACTCCTCCTGAGAGGTCTGGACGCCGAGGTTCTCGACATCGAAGCCCGCTGCGGAGAGGGCCTGGTCGAGGATCGTGATTCCGACGACGTGTGCGTCGGAGCCGATGACACCGAGTATGACTGTCGTGGGCATGCAGTACTCGCCAAGTTGCATGAACAATCCTTAAAGTTAATGGTTTTTCATGATAATACACCTTAAACAGCCTAAACGCCGCCAATGTGAAACAACCACAATGTAATGATTTATCCGGAAGGTTTTAGCGCGGGGGACGGTTCGTCCACGCCATGGGAGCGCTCGAAGACGTCACCGTCGTCGACCTCACACAGGTCCTCGCAGGCCCGTACTGTACGATGCTGCTCGCGGATATGGGCGCGGACGTAGTGAAGGTCGAGCGGCCGGGCGGCGACCTCATCCGGCCGAACCCACCCTTCGCGGGGGACGGGGACGACGAACCCTACGGCGGCTACTTCCAGTCGGTCAACCGCGGCAAGCGCTCGATAGAGCTGGACCTCGGCGACGACCGCGACCGCGAGGACTTCCTCCGGCTCGTCGAGAAGGCGGACGTGGTCGTCGAGAACTACCGCGCGGGCACGATGGAGCGGTTCGACCTCGGCTACGAGACCCTGCGGGAGCACAACCCGGAGCTCGTCTACTCCTCCATCCGCGGCTTCGGCGACCCGCGCACCGGCGAGACCCATCGACAGGGCCAGCCGAGCTTCGACCTCATCGCGCAGGCGCTCGGCGGCGTCATGGAGATAACCGGCGAGGAGGACGGCCCGCCGACGAAGGTCGGCCCCGGCATCGGCGACCTGTTCACCGCCGTCCTCAACGCGGTCGGCATCCTCGGTGCGCTCCACCACCGCGACCGCACCGGCGAGGGCCAGTACGTCGACACCGCGATGTACGACGCGATGGTGTCGATGTGTGAACGCACCGTCTACTACTACTCCTACACCGACGAGGTCCTGACGAGACAGGGCAACTCGCACCCGACGCTGTTCCCGTACAACTCCTTCGAGACCAGCGACGGCCACGTCGTTGTCGCCGCCTTCTCCGACGGTCACTGGCGCGCCCTCTGCGAGGCGATGGACCGCCCGGACCTCGTCGCGGACTACCCGGACGCCGGCTCGCGCCTGCGCAACCGCGACAGCCTGCGCGAGGAGATCGCCGACTGGACCCGCGAGCACACCGAGCAGGCCGTCGTCGACGCACTGGAGGGCGAGGTTCCGGTCGCTCCCGTGCAGGACACCGCGGACATCTTCGACGACCCGCACGTCCACGAGCGCGGGATGCTCGCCGACGTCGAACAGCCCGGTGTCGACCGTGACGTCACCGTCGCTGGCTGCCCCATCAAGTTCTCCGAGACCCCGACCGGGCCGCAGGGTCGCGCGCCGCTGCTCGACGAGCACCGCGACGAACTCCTCGGCGACCGAACCGACGAGGGCGCAGAGCGGGCGACCGGCGACGACTGAGCGCCCACATCGCTCTGGCCGAGGGGCTGGTTTCCGTGACGTTCGCGCGAACGCAGTGAGCGGCGATTCACCGCCTGCGAGGCCGGAGGCCGAGCAGGCGGTCTTTTTCATCCATGTTTTTGCCGCGAGCGGTGCGCCGGAGGCGCACCCGAGCGGGAAAAAGATGGTCGGGTTTCGCAAACCCTTTTGGGGGTACCGTTCTCAGAGAGCGTATGAGCAACCAGTGGCCCCACGACCCGGACGGTGAGCAGGGCAGCGAGGGGATGCGCAAGTACGGGATGGCGGTCCTCGCGAAGAAGCTGGACGAGGACGAGGGCTTCCCGCTGAAGGCGGCGGAGTTCGTCGAGGAGCACGGCGACGAACCCATCCGTCTGAACTCGAAGCGCGTCGTCAGCGTCGCGGACATCTTCGAGCACGTCGGCGAGGGCGAGTTCGAGGACATCGTCTCGTTCCACAAGGCCGTCGGCAACGCGATGCGTTCGGGTGGCTTCTGGGAGTTCCACCCGAAGGCCGGCGAGTCGAACATCAAACACGCCTGAGTTCTTGCGGCTTCCGTCTCGGTCAGCGCCGTTCGCGAGCGGCTGCTCAGTTCCTGTCGCTCGATTCGGCCGATATTGCACGCTCCGCCGCGATTGGTTCCGACCCGTCGGCGGTGTGGAACTCGAAGCGAGCGCCGCCGTGCTCGCTCTCCGTCACCGTGGCAGTCCAGTCGTGCGCTGTCGCCACCTGGTGGACGATGGCGAGGCCAAACCCGGTGCCCTCGTCGGTCGTCGTGTAGTCGGAGTCGAAGACCTCGTCACGGTCGTCGACGGAGATTCCGGGCCCGTCGTCCGCGACGTAGAACCCGGCGCGGTCGTCGAGCGGCCCGACACGGACGGTCACGTCCGGGCGGCCGTGTTCGACGGCGTTCCGGAACAGGTTCACGAGGAGGTCCACGAGTCGGTTGGGGTCCGCACGCACCCGCACGTCACCCGTGGTTTCGAGCCGTGCGTTCGGGAGGTGGACCGACGACCACGCCTGGTCCGCGGTGGCCGTCAGCGACAGCTCGTCCGGTTCGTGGACGACCGAGCCGGACCGCGCCAGGGAGAGCAGGTTCTCGATGAGATCGCGCATCCGCCCGTGCGCCCGCTCGACCTCGTCGAGGTCATCGTCCGGCCCGATGCGGTCGGCCGCCAGCTGGAGGTGCCCCTCGGCGATGTTCAACGGGTTGCGGAGGTCGTGGCTGACGATGCTCGCGAACTCGTCGAGGCGCTCGTTCTGCCGGGAGAGCGCTCGTTTGCGCTCCTTGGTCGGCGTGATATCCGCGTAGAAGCCGTACACCTCGTCAGAGTCGTCGGATTCCGACGCTGTCAGGTCGACCGGGACGACGTGGACGAGAAAGTCCCGCGGCCCGTCGCCGGCCACCAGTCGGAGCTCCGTCGGGGCCGTGTTGTCGGCAGCTTCGATACCCGGGAACACGCTGTCGCGGCCCGCTGTCTCCGGGGCGGTCAGTACCTCCTCGAGCGGCTGTCCGACGACCGTCCCGGCGTCGAAGTCGAACGTCTCGGCGAACGCCTCGTTGACCGCAGCGATGGTGGGTGTGCCCGTCGTTCGGAGCCTGACGACCGGGTCGGGAACGTTCTCGAACAGCGCGGCGAAGCGGTCGCGCTCTTCGCGGAGGGTCCGCTGGAATCGGATCCGCTTCACGCTCTCGGCGACGTGCTGCATGAGCGTCTCAGCGAGCTCGAGGTCCGCCTGGTCGAACGCCGCGACCTCCTCGGAGATGGCCTGAAACACACCGATATCGGAGATGGGGACTGTCACGCCCGACCGGTAGGTCATCTGTGTCGGATCCGCGTCGAGCACCTGACGGAGGTCCTCAGTGTACATCGCCTCGCCGGTCCTCGCGACGCGAGCGGCGACGCTCTCCTCGTCGAGTGGCACCGACTCCACGCCGTCCCGGGGCATCTCTGCCGAGGTCTGGACCGGTTTCAGCCGACCGTCCTCCACGATATCGATGCTGGACATGTCGAACTCGAGCACCATGTCCGCCGCGTCGACGGCGACCTGATAGATGTCGGCCTCGACGGTGCAGGCCTCCAGGTCCATGGCCACGTCGTGGAGTGTGTCGATTTTCGCCGCGGTCTCCTCGGGGGTCGCGGTCGGACGGACGCCGGCCTCGAGTCCCGTTTCGACGGCGGACACGACCCGGTCGTACGCGGCCGCCGTGGCGGGCGCATCGACCGCTCCGACCGCCCCGAGCTGCTTCGGCACGTACGCGTCTACCCCTGCGTCGATTGCGTCGCTCGCGACGGTCTCTGACCCAGTGTCGGTGAACAGGACCCTGGTGAGGTCCGGATAGCCGTCACCGAGCCGGCAGAGCAGGCCAACACCGTCGCCATCTTCGAGGCCGTGCTCGCTCACGATGCAGTCGACGGAGCCGTCGGCGACCGCTTCCTCGGCCGCCGCGGCCGTTGCTGCGCGTCTGACGGCCACCGACCGGTCTGTTGCAGTCAGACGCGCGGCGAGGTCGTCGACGATCTCCGTGTCCGCGTCGACGACGAGCACAACGTGGGTGGACATGGGTGTCTTCGAGAACCCGTTGGCGTGGAGATAATTAAGTCGCGTGGCCCCGGCAGGGTAGCATCTCAAATCTGGATGTAGTTCTACTTATAGGGATGCAATCGCAAGCTGCGCGCAACAGTGACGAACACGCAGATCACGCTGATCCAGATCGACAACTACGGGCCGTGGACTGTCACCCCGGGACCACGTCGAGAGGTCGACCTGCAGACCCTGCAGTCGCGTCTGTACGCCGACCTCTCCCAGCTCGTCGGGAACCGCGACGGCTACGTCTTCTTCACGCGGTTCGACAACATGGTGGCGGTGACGAACGGCCTCGATATGGACGACCACGCGCTCATCCAGGAGTCTGTACGGAACCGCTACCCGGTGACCGTGAGCTTCGGCGTGGCGACGGGCACGTCGCCGGTGCACGCCCTCTCCGATGCCACGAATCTCATCCAGGACGCCGGAAGCGCACAGGACAAGTCTCGTCGGGAGATCCTCGACGGGCGCGTCATCAAGGAGGAGTTCCGAAGCGCCGACGACGTGCAGATCGCTCACTTCGACGTCGTCGACGCCACCGGCAAGTACACCGACGAACTCGACGCCTTCGGCGCGTTCATCGAGATCGAGCAGGCGTACGCCTCCCTGATGCGGTACATGTACGAGGCCCACGACTCGCTCTCCTTCTTCGTCGGCGGCGACAACATCATCTCCGTCTGTCCGGACTTGGACGCCGCGGCGTACGACGACGCCATCGAACACGTCCTCGAGGAGACCGGTATCCAGGTCCGGGTCGGGGTCGGTGAAGGGTCGACGCCGCACGACGCGGGCTACGCGGCGAAGCACGCACTCGAAGTCGGGCGCGCGGACGAGTCACTCGTCGAGTTCCACTGACCGACCGGCGAGCTACGCATCGCAACCGCAAAACTTCGTCTGGAAGCCCGATAAAGCTGCTGCAGGTAGATTTTAGAGCGGCCGTGTAAAATCATCACATATGGAACGCGATGTGTCGATTCGTGATGTGGCCGCGCGAGAGTTCGTCGGCGTCAGTGAATCAGATTCGGTGCTCAGCACCGTCCGGCTCATGCACGAGGAGGGCGTCGGGAGCGTCCTCGTCCTGCGAGGGTCGACCCCGGTCGGCATCATGACCGAACGGGACGTACTCGAGATGGTGGCGACCGGCACGGACCCGGAATCGGCCTCGGTCGAGGAGGTGATGTCCCAGCCGGTAATCACGATGGCCGCGAGCCGCCCGCTCGCGGACGCAGCGGAGACGATGTCGCGGGAGGAGATCCGGAACGTGGTCGTCACGGACGACACCGATGACGAGGAGACCGTCGGCCTGCTCACCGAACGGGACGTCATCGAAGCCGCGAGCACCCTCCAGGCCTCGCGGTCGCTCGACGCCGATGCGTCGATCGAGGGTGTCGCGACAGCGGCGACTGCCGTCGAGAGCGAGGCCACCCTCCCCGAAGACGAGTACGGGTCACAGGGCGTCTGTGAACTGTGCGGAGCATTAACCGACGCGTTACACGATTCGAATGGCCAGTTAGTCTGTTCCGACTGCCGACAGGTCTGACGCGCATCTCCATCTCCTCTCCGGGTCGCACGACCAGTTCGGGAGGCAAATTTATAACGCAGGGGTAAGTATGACGGTAGCATGGCACGGAAACTGCAACGGCGCGAAGTGCTGAAGACTACTGGAATCGCTGGAACTGCTGGGTTGGCAGGTCTGGCAGGGTGCATTGGTGGGGGCGACAGTGGTAGTAGCAGTCCCGATATGCTCACTATTGTCGGATACCCGGAGGACGGTATCCAGCTGTTCCGTGATTACTACAGCAGCTACGGGAACGACACGGACATTCTCATTCCGGACGGTCTCCGCGACCCCGACCTCCCGGGACAGGTCGGCAACGACATGGAGAACATAACCGGAACCGCACCTGCCGCGGGGGGTCCCGCCCAGTCCGCCTACGAGTCCCTGTATCAGGACGTCTACGGTGAGTCTCCGGGTGTCTTCTCGTCGCAGTCCTACGACTCGGCGGCAGTCGGTATCCTCGCGAACGCCGCCGCCGGTGAGAACTCCGGGACGGCTATCCGCGACCAGATGCGCAACATCGCCAACCCGGACGGGATGGAGGTGACGCCCGACAACTTCGTCGAAGGTGTCGAGGCGGCCGCGAACGGCGAGCCCGTGAACTATCAGGGGGCGTCGAGCTCGGTCAACTTCGACCAGAACGGCGACCCTGCATCCGCGGCGTACGCCCTGTGGGAGTTCAGCGACGGCGGAACCTCGACTATCCGGACCGAGAATTTCTCGGGTGCGAACCCCGACGGAGCCGGTCCGTCGGCCGACGAGATGCCCGGCGGCATGGGTCGCGAGATCATGCTCGGAATCCTCCTGCCGGAGACCGGCGCGCTCGCATCGACCGGTGAGTCGATGATCAACGCCTCGCAGATCCCGCCCCAGCAGGTCAACGAGGCCGACATCGACCTCACGGTCGACACCCAGCTCGAGGACACCGAGACGAACTCCCAGTCGGGTGTCAGCGCAGCTAACTCGCTGATTAACAGCGGCTACCCGTACATCTGTGGGACCGCCTCCTCCGGTGTGAACGTCCCAGTCTGTCAGGAGGTCCTCATCCCGAACGAGGTCGTCGGCTGCTCCCCGTCGAGTACCGCGCTGTCCGTGACGAACCTCGACGACAACGACTACGTCTTCCGGACGGCGCCGTCCGACCGGCTGCAGGGCCGCGTCATGGCGCAGGTCGCCTCCGAGGAGCTCGAGGCCGAGACCTGTGCGACGCTGTACATCAACAACGACTACGGCCAGCAGCTCTCAGAGCGGTTCTCGTCCGTGTTCGAGGACGAGTTCGACGGCTCCGTCTGGCGGCAGGTCGCGTTCAACCAGGGCGAGTCCTCGTACTCCTCCGTCGTCAGCGACGCGATGTCGGCCGAGTAAGCGACGACCAGACTCACTTTTCTTTCGACCTCGACGACGAGCGGCCGCGCTCCGCGCGCGAACTCGGGTTGCGGCTGTCGGAGGCAACAACCGGCGAACGGACGCCGGCGCCACCGCTGGCGACTACTGCGGCACCGAAAAAACGGCAGGTCCCCTCAGCCGCCCAGGAAGTCCTGGCGCACCTGCGGGTCGTTCAGCAGGGTCGTCCCCTCGTCCTCGTAGCGGTTCTTCCCGTCGACGAGGACGTAGCCACGGTCACAGCGGCGCAGGGCCTCCTTCGCGTTCTGCTCGACCATCAGCACGGCCGTCCCGGCGTCGTTGATCGCGTCGATGCGGTCGAACATGTCCGCGACGAGGTCGGGTGCGAGCCCGGCGGAGGGCTCGTCAAGCAGCAGCAGGTCGGGGTCGAGCATCAGCGCGCGACCCATCGCGAGCATCTGCTGCTGGCCGCCCGAGAGCGTCCCGGCCTTCTGCGTCTGGCGCTCCTCCAGGATGGGGAAGCGCTCGAACACCTCGTTCAGGGCGTCCTGGGGGACCTCGTCGAGGATGTACGCACCCATCTCGAGGTTCTCCCGGACCGACAGCGAGCTGAACACGTTGTCGTTCTGCGGGACGTAGCCGAGGCCGAGGTGGATGATGTCCTCCGGGCGCATCGCCGTGATGTCCTCGCTCCCGAACGTCACCGTCCCGCCCATGTGGCTCGTCAGGCCGAACACCGATTTCATGACCGTCGACTTGCCGGCCCCGTTCGGGCCGACGATGGTGACGTACTCCTCGTCGGTGACGTCGAGGTCCACGTCGGTCAGGATCTGGAGGTCACCGTAGCCGGCGTCCAGGTTCCGCACCGAGAGCAGGCTGTCCTCGAAGAGGGTGACGTTCTGGGCGGCGCTCGTGGCCGCCCCGCCGTCCGTGGCCACGTCGTCGAGGCTCATACCTCACCCCCGAGGTAGGCCTCGATGACGTCCTCGTTGTTTCGTACGTCCTCCGGGGTCCCCTCGGTGAGGATGCGACCCTGGTGCATGACGATGACTTTCTCGCAGTTCTTCATGATGAGGTCCATGTCGTGTTCGACGATGAGGAACGTGTAGCCCTGGTCGCGCAGCTCGTGGATGTGTTCGAGGAGACGTTCCTCCAGCGACGGGTTGACGCCGGCGAACGGCTCGTCCAGCAGAAGCATCTGCGGGTCGGTCAAGAGCGCACGGGCCAGCTCCAGCAGCTTCCGCTGGCCGCCCGAGAGGTTCTCCGCGTACTCGTTCGCGAGGTGGTCGATGTCGAAGAACTCGAGCGTCTCCCACGCGCGTTCGAGTATCTCCTGTTCCTGCTGGTTCACGCTGTTCCGGGCGAACGGCAGGACCGACCGCCAGAGTGCCTCGCCGCGCTGGTGCTTCGGCGCGACCATCATGTTCTCCAGGACGGTCATCTCGCCGAGCTCGCGGGCGATCTGGAAGGTCCGGACGAGACCGCGGTCCGCAATCTGGTACGGTTCGAGTCCGGTGATGTCCTGGCCGTTGAACTCGACGCGACCGGCGTCGGGTTTGTGGGTGCCGGTGATGCAGTTGAACGTGGTGGACTTGCCGGCCCCGTTCGGGCCGATGAGGCCGGTCATGCTCCCCTTGTCGATCTCGAACCCGACACCGTCGACGGCGGTGATACCGCCGAAGTGCTTCTCGAGCCCGCTGACCTTCAGCGGCACCTCGGCGGTGTCCCCGGCTCCGGAGAGCGTGGTCAGCGTCCGGTCCTCGGCGTCGTCGACACCGCTCGTGGTCCCGGAGGTCTCAGGTTCGCTACTCATCGGTCTCACCTCCGTCGGTCGCGACGGTGTCACCGCCGCCCGAGCGCTTGATCGGCCGGGTCAGCGGGATGCTGGACGCCGGCTCCTTCCGGTGCCCGAGCATCCCGTCGGGACGCCGGTGCATCAGCACGATGAGCACCACGCCCATCATGAACAGCTGGAGCTGCCTGATGCTGTCGAGCGTGTAGAGCAGGAACGGTACGACGTCACCGTTCGAGATCGGCAGCATCGCCTGACCGAAGCTCGACGGTGCCTCGGGGTTCCCGAGCGCCGTCTCGATGACGTTCTTGAAGTACCGCGGCCCCTGGAACAGGAACGCCGCGAACACTGCACCGCCCATGACGCTGCCGGAGTTCGAACCGGCACCGCCGATGATGAGCGCGATCCAGATGTAGAACGTGATACGCGGGCGGAACGTGTTCGGCGTGACCGAGCCCTGCGTGCCGAACCAGAGGATGCCGACCAGCCCCATCAGGGCACAGCCGACCACGAACGACTTGATCTTGAACATGTTCGTGTTCTTCCCGAGCGCGTTCGTCACGTCCTCGTCCTCGCGGATGGCCTTGAGCACCCGCCCGAACGGGGAGTTCCCCATGCGCTGGATGAGGACGTAGAAGCCTCCCAGGATGAGCAGCAGGACCGCCGCGTAGGCGAAGTTGTCGACGACGGGTTTGGGGTTGTTCGGGATGTAGTTCCCCACGAAATCGACGACGACGCCGAGGTACACCTCGTTCCACAACCACCCCTGTTCTCCGAACACGAGGTCGAACGGCGCGCTGAGCGCGCGAATCAGGCTCTCGAGGGGGTCCGGGTAGTCCAGAATGACCCCGTCACCGCCACCGAGGCCGACGCGGTAGCCGGCGATATTGTGACCGCTCAGCGTGTCCGACAGCAACGAGAACCGGACGATCTCGGAGAGCGCGATGGTGACGATCGCGAGGTAGTCCGCACGCAACCGGAGTGCCGGCAACGCGGCGAGCAGTCCGAGCAGCCCGGCCGCGACCATCCCGCCGATGATGCCGATCCACAGCGGCAGGCCGAAGCCACCGACCTCTGCTGCACTGGTCCCGGAGCCGAACACCGGCTTCGAGAGGATGCCGGTCACGTAGACGCCGGTTGCCATGAACCCGACGATACCGATGTTGAACAGCCCCGTGTACCCCCAGTGCAGGTTCAACGCGAGCGAGGCCATTGCGAAGACTGCGATCCAGAACGTCAGCTGGCCGATCTGGTTCATCAGCCCCCGGAACGGGAACCCGATGACCAGTCCGGCGAGCAGGTAGATGATGTAGATGCCCAGAAGCAACGTCAGCAGCATCAACCCGTCGTTCCGGAAGTCGATACCCATCACTACCGCGCGCTGGTCGTCCGCGCTCTGCCCGTACTCACCCCCTGATTCGTCGTCGCTCATGCTGTAGACCTCCCTGCGAAGATGCCCTGCGGACGCACCACCAGGACGAGTATCATCACGCCGAACGCCGCCGCACGGGCGAAGCCGGACGGGATCCAGATCACCGCCGTCGAGGCGGTGAGCCCGATCACCAGGCCGCCCGCGATGGCGCCGTACACCGAACCGATGCCGCCGAGGATGACTGCCGCGAAGATGAGCAGCAGCAGCAGCCAGCCGTCGTTCCAGCTGAGCGTGCCCTTCCAGAGCACGAACATGAACCCGGAGACGCCCGTCAGGCCGCCGCCGATAATCCACGTCGAGCGGATGACGCGCTCGGTCGCGATACCGGTAATGCGCGCCAGCGCCTCGTCGTCCGACATCGCACGCATCGCCTTCCCCAGCTTCGTCCGCTGGAGCAGGATGTGGACGCCGAGCATCAGGCCGCCGGCGACGACGATCAGCAGCACGTCGTGTGCAGTGATCGCCACCGTCCCGTCGATGACGTTGGGCCGAATACCGGGGAGCGACCCGGTGTTGGTCGTCCCGCGCGTGCCCGAGTCGAACATGAACTGGATGACGTACCGGAGCGCGAACGCCACGCCCACGCTCGTGATGAGCAGCGGAATGCCACCCGAGCCGCGAATCGGTTTGTAGATGAACTTGTCGATGGCGAGTGCGAGCGCGATGGTGAACACGCCGGAGACCACCAGCCCGGCGAACACGGCCAGCGGCGTCTGGATGGCGTTGATGCCGAGTGCACCACCGAACACCGAACCGCCGGCACCCACCAGCGCCAGCGAACCGATGTTGGCCGCGGAGCCGAAGCCACCAGCGATGATGTACGTAGTGGCCCACCCCGAGAACGCCCCAGCCGTGATGTAATCACCGTGGGCGAAGTTCGCGAAGTTCAGAATACTGTACGTCATCGAGAGCCCGATGCCCGCCAACCCTATGACGAGGCCCCGCAGCACTCCGTCGAGAACCAGACTCATCACTCGTGCGATGGTGAGGTTCCCCATCGTGAGCTGTCTGACGAGGTCGACGACGAGCAGCACTGCGATTATTCCCAGTACTGCCGTCATCGGCTTCTCGACTATCTGGCTGCGGGCCCTATCGTACGTGCTTGATGCACCCATGGATGTCCCTTACACACATAGCGGAACAAGGAGATAGATAAATCTTGCCCGACAACACACCAGTTTCATCTCCGCGGCTGCGTGCGATTGTTACCCAATGCCACCTTCCCGTCCTCGTATTTCAGTGCACGGTCGATCCGGCCGCACACGCGACCAGCCGCTGTCCCATACGGTTCACCGTGGACCGACCCCCCGGATGGACCCACAAAGAAAACTCTTTCACCGGGCCCCCCACACCTCGAACCATGCCGGTAGGGACCCTTGACGACCTCTCGGTCGCCGGGCGTCGAGTCGGGGTACGCGTCGACATCAACAGCCCGCTCGACGACGGGGGCCTCGCCGACGACGCCAGGCTCCGCGCCCACGAGCAGACGCTCTCCGAGTTGCTCGAGAAGGACGCCCGCGTCGCCGTGCTCGCACACCAGGGCCGCCCCGGCGGTGACGAGTTCGAGACGCTCGCGACCCACGCCGAGCGACTCGACGAACTGCTCGACGCCCCGGTCAGCTACGCCGACGCCAACTTCGGAACTGCTGCCCGGGAGGCCGTCGAGTCCCTCGAACCGGGCACCGCCGTGGTCCTCGAGAACACCCGTTTCTACGCCGAGGAGTACATGGAGTTCGACCCCGAGGAGGCGGGCGAGACCCACCTCGTCGCGGGTCTCGCCCCCGCGCTCGATGCCTTCGTCAACGACGCCTTCGCCGCGGCCCACCGCTCGCAACCCTCACTCGTCGGGTTCCCGCAGCACCTCCCCAGCTACGCCGGGCGCGTCATGGAGTCGGAGCTCGACGTGCTCGCCGACGTCGAGGCCACCGAGCGCCCCCGCGTGTACGCCCTCGGTGGTGCGAAGGTCTCCGACTCCATCGACGTGGCCTGGAACGTGCTCGAATCCGGACTCGCCGACCAGGTGCTGACCGCGGGCGTCGTCGGCAACGTGTTCCTGCTCGCCGACGGCGTCGACATCGGCGACGCCAGCGCCGACTTCATCTACGACGAGGGGTACTGGGACGAGATCGACCGCGCCGCGGACCTGCTGGACGCCCACGGCGACCGCATCCGCTTCCCGCAG
This sequence comes from Haloarchaeobius sp. FL176, assembly GCF_024609245.1. Lineage (GTDB taxonomy): Archaea > Halobacteriota > Halobacteria > Halobacteriales > Natrialbaceae > Haloarchaeobius. The sequence goes on along the minus strand of NZ_JANJYH010000006.1, from coordinate 84,899 downwards.
GACGTAGCTGTCGAGCGCGACGGCGAGCGACACGAGATCGGACTCAACGCACTGCCCGGGAACGAGGGTGAAGCCGCGATGGACATCGGCTCGGAGACCCTGCGGATGTACAAGTCCGTGCTCGCCGGCGCCGAGACGGTCATCCTCAACGGGCCCGCGGGCGTGTTCGAGGACCCGACGTTCGCAACCGGGACGAAGGAGCTGTACCGGGCCGCTGCGGATGTGCCGTACAGCATCGTCGGCGGGGGCGACACGGCCGCTGCCATCCGACAGCTCGGTATCGACGGGTTCAGCCACATCTCGACTGGCGGCGGGGCCTGCCTCCGACTGCTCACGGGACAGACGCTCCCGGCCGTCGAGGCGCTGCGCGACGGCTACGATGGCGATTGAACCGGCCGCGCTGGACGAACTCGACACCCTCGTCGACCTGTGGGTCGACCTCGCGAGCGAGCAACGACCCCACGGCACCCACGTCAGACCGACGGAGAACCGGACCACGATGCGCGAGCGGCTCGCACGTCACGTGGTCGACGGCTCGGTGCTCGTCGACCGTACCGACGACGACATCGTCGGCTTCGTCTCCTTCGAGCGCACCGACACCGATCTGAGCGTCGACGCCGTCCGCGGGCTCGTGAGCAACCTCTACGTCGTGCCCGGGTACCGCGGGGCGGGCCGCGGTGCTGCATTGCTGTCGGCCGCCGAGGCGGCGCTCCGCGAGCGAGGCGCCGACGTCGTGCAGCTCGAGGTCATGGCGGACAACGCACGCGCGCTGTCGTTCTACTCCGAACAGGGCTACGCGGACCATCGCTACGTCCTCGAAAAACGCGTCGGAGTCGAAAGCCATACTAAGGCCAACGACCACGACTGAGTTGCGGACCGTGCCAAGGGAGCATGGGCGGTGCATGCACTCGACTTGTAATCGAGACTTCGTGGGTTCAAATCCCACCCTTGGCTTCCTGCAGCGAGAGCGAGGCGACAGAGTCGCCTCGATGGCGAACGGGGAGCGGAGCGACCCGTGAGCGGAAGTGAGCAGCGGAAGCCACAGGTGTGGATTCGAAGCAGGGAGCGGAACGTAGTGGAGCGGCCGTGGTTCAAATCCCACCCGACAACGCCGACGCCAAGACCGGGCGACAGCAGCCAGCGGAATCGAGCCGTCGAGCTACCCGATGGTGTCGTACTCGTCGTCGAAGAGGTCGTCGTCGGGCTCGTCGGTGGACTGCTCGACTGTCCCGGTCGCCTCGCGGTGGTCGACGTAGAACGCGATGAGGTAGGTCCGGGTGAACGCGCCGACGATGCCGGCGGTGAGGAGGGTCGTGGCCACGATGATGCCGATATCGGTGGCGGAGAGCTGTGCGTAGACGTTCTGGACGGTCCCGGGTTCGACCGAGTCGAGGTTGTCGGGGTCGATGTCGAGGCTGGTGAACACGAGGTAGGCCGTGAGGAGGGAGGTCAGCAAGCCCGGCACCCACCGGACGACCGTGAACCCGATGGTGCTGAGGAGGTTGCCGCGGACAAACCGATAGCTCCGCTTGAGGCTGTCGAGTACGTCGGCATCGTCGACGACGATTGCGGCCTCGTAGAACTGGAGGAACACGACGGTCGCGAGGTAGAGGAGGAAGAAGGCGAACCCGACGAGTGCCGGGACGACGAGTGCAGTCGGGCTGACGCCGCCCTCGATGCCGGAGATGCCGACCGTCAGGAGGGTGACGAACCCCACCACGATGATGGCGACGAAGGCCACCACGAAGACGGCCAGCGCGAAGAAGATGGCGGCGACGAGCAGCGAGACGAAGTTCTCGCGGCCCGCGCGCACGAACGTCGTCAGTGACGTGGTCCCGTCGAGGCCCTCCTCGGCCATCCCGTAGATACCGCCGATGAGGAACGGGACGACGACGACCGTCGCGAGGTTGAGCAGCGACGCGACGAGGGGGAAACCGCTCCACTGGAGGAGTATCTGGGGCAGCTGTACGATGGCGAACGCGGTGGCGACGAGGAACAGGATGGGGTTCCGTGCCAGCGCCGAGCCGGCGTGTTTCGCCGCGGAGATTGCACCCATACGCGTTCCGCCGCGGTGCGAGCGTATAAATTGTCATGCTTGCGTGAGGAAAACGGACCGAAACCGACGTACACGCGCCGGCCGTCGAAGTAGCCATGCGAGTGAGTGTCATCGGTGGGAGTAGCGTCTCGGCGGCCGCGTACGAACAGGCCGTGACGGTCGGCCGGCTGCTCGCGGAGCGCGACCATACAGTCGTCTGTGGTGGGCTCGGTGGTGTGATGCGCGGTGTCTGTGAGGGCGCGAGCGGGGCCGGTGGCCGGACCGTCGGCATCCTCCCCGGCGATGAGATCGCGGCGGCGAACGAGTTCGTCGACGTGCCCATCGCGACGGGCCTCGGCCACGCCCGGAACGCGCTGGTGGTGATGAACGGTGACGCGGTCGTCGCCATCGACGGTGGCCCGGGGACGCTCTCGGAACTCGGCCTCGCGGCCGTCTACGACCGACCGATCGCGGGGTTGGGGACACACGACGTGCAGGGCGTGAGACAAGTCGACACACCGGTCGCCGCGGTCGACCACGTCGAAGCCCACGCGTGATGCTACTCGGTGACGAAAGCGACTGTTGTAGTTATAGGTGCGTTTATTGACAGTCCGGCTGTAGGGTGCGGTGTCGGCACTGGACCCGCCCACTCTGACCGAAACCCGACGGAGGTGTTGCCCGACGCCTCCTGACCCCACTGCCGACAGTTTTCGGACGGCGACTCACTCCTCGAACACTCGCGCGTGCAGCCCGTCGGCCACCACGTCCATCAGCGTCTGGAGGTTCTTCGCGTCGTCGCGGTTGTAGCGGACGAGCGTGTCGAGTGCCTCCTCGCTCCCGCGCTCGTACTCGTGCCAGAGTCGGACCGCGTCCTGGCCGGTGATGTCTGGCTCGTCCCGTCCGATGCCGACCTCCTGTTCGATGCTCTTGAGGCCACCAGTCAGCCCCAGCCGTTTGCAGGGGTACATCAGGTCGACGTGTGGCACGTCGACGTCGACGTCGAACGAGGTCTCGAGGAACGGCACGTCGAAGCGTGCCCCGTTGAAGGTGGCGACGAGCGCCGCGTCGTCGAACTGCTCGCGGAGCGCGCCCGCGGTCAGGTTGTCGCCCTGGACGAGCGTCGTCGTCTCGCCGTCCTGGTGGAACGAGACGGTCGTCACGTCGTCGCGCTCCTGCGAGAGCCCGGTCGTCTCGATGTCGAAGAAGCAGGTGTCGCCCCGGAAGTTCTCGTAGAACCGCCAGCGCTCGCTGCTGGGGAACTGCTCGTCGAAGAAGCGGCTGTCGCCCGCGTCCAGCCGGTCGGTGGCCGTCTCGATGAACGTCTCGATGCGGTCGGCCGTCGTCGCCCCGACGACCGAGCCGTCGAAGTCGTTCCAGTGGGTGATGCCGGCGCGCCAGAGCTCGCGTTCGGTCTGCTCACCGACGCCCCGGACCGGAATGAAGCTGTTCTCGATTCGCACGGTCGTACCTCGGTCACGCGGATAGAAAAGCTGTCGTTCCGCCGGCCCGGATTCGCCCCGTCAGAGGTCCTCGAACGCCTCGATACGCTCGCGCCACTCCTCGGGGACCGGTCTGGACTCCTTCGCCTCGGGGTCGTAGGCGACCTGGACCGTCTCGGCCGTCGCCGCGACCTCGCCCGACGCGCGGACCTCGTACGCGAAGTGGATGGTCGAGGTGCCGATGTCGGTGACCCAGATGGCGACCGTCACCTCGTCCTCCAGGGTGATCGGTCGCTGGAAGTCGATCTCGAGGTGGGCGAGGACGCTCTCCAGGGACTCCGGCGTCCCGAGCACCTCGGGGAGGTACTCGACGCGTGCCGCCTCGAGGTAGGAGGAGTAGATGGCGTTGTTCACGTGGCCAAGCAGGTCGACGTCGTTGTATCGGACGTCGATATCGACGGTGAACGGGTGTTCGCGCATACCCACCGTCGCCACCCGAGGCACCTGCGTCTTGCGGTAGCGGCCAGGCTTCGGTGTGCAGGCAGACGGGGTGAAGCCGACCGTCCGGTCGTTCAGTCCTCGCTTCTGGCGAGGTACAGCGTCCGGTCGGTGATCTGGATGAGCGCATCGGCCCAGCTGTCGAGTGCCTCGCCCGTCGCGCCCGGAATCTCGACCACGACGACGCCATCGTCGTCGACCTGCAACTCGGCGTGTTCGCTCTCCTCCCGTCCCAGGTAGTTCCGGAACTGGTACCGGAGCAGTTGCTCGCTCGACCCGGAGAACTCGGACCCACCGTCGGGTACCAGCTTCAGCCGCGCGACCTCGTTCTCGGCGCTGGCGGTGAGCCCGTACGCCTCGCCCGACAGCGGGAACGTGTACTCGGTGTCGTCGAGCTCTTCGGCCCCCTGGGGCAGCGGCAGCGAACTCACGTCCGGGGAGATGCTCGTCCCACCGACCTCCTGAGTGAGCGTCGTCAGCTCCTGCTCGACGAGGTCACCGACGCCCGCCGGCTCGTCGGTTCCGGGGTCGGCCGGCTCAGCTGCGTCCACGCCGCCATCGCTGTCGACCGAGCCGACAGTGTCGTGCTCGATACCGAAGGCCGTGGCGCTCGGGGCGTCGCCGCTCTCGGCATCGGGCGCCGTGTCATCGTTCTCGTGGTCGCCGTCCTCGCCCTCCGGACCGTCGGAGCCCTGCACGACTGCGGCTGTGACCGTCTCGGGGTCGGCGTGAGGCTCCGGGTCGGCGCGACCGGCTGCTGCTGCGTTCGTCTCGTCCTGCGCGGACCCTCCCGCGACCGAGGTATCGGTATCCACAGTGTCCTCGAAACTGGCTGGGTCCGTGAGACCGTTCGAGTCGCCCGTGCCCGCAGGCTCCGTGTCTGCCGTCCCGACCGGCTCGTCGTCGAAGTCGGAGAGCGGCGGTGCGGTCCCCGCAGCAGCGTCCGCGTCGTCTGGCCCCACCTCCGGAGCGTGCTCGCTCGTCTCCGCGATCGCACCGGTCGAGCGTGGGTGGGATTCGAACTGAGTCGCGTACCACGGTTCGTCGGCGGACGTCTCGAATCGGCCCGCACCACCGTCTCCGTCAGTGTCCGCGTCCGTGAACAGGTCGGGAGACGCGCCCATCCCCCGGTTCGTCTGGGCGTCCTGGCCGAAGGTTCGAACCGCCTCGGTCGCGGAGTCGTCCGGTTCGAATCCCTCCGCCGTCTGCTCGTTCTCGTCGTCGAGCAGCTGCACGATGGAGCCGTCCAGCTCGGGGTCGGCCGTCGCGCCAGCCTCGGCAGCCGCGTCGTCAGAGCCGTCGGCTTCGTCGGCGTCTGTATCGGAGCCGTCGGTGCTCGCGGTATCCTGGTCGTCGTCCGGTTCGGTCTCGTCGGTCGCGCCGTCGACCGTATCGGGAGCTCCGTCCTCCGTGTGGCCGATGTCTGCGCCGCGGCCGTCCTCGGCGTCGCTCGCATGGGCGTCCCCGTCCGTCTGCTCGGCATCCACCTCGTCGTCTTCCCCGTCGGTGTCGCCCTCTACGCTCGCCTCGCTCGCGCCGGCAGCTTCGTCTTCGCCGCCCAGCTCGTCCGTGACGTCCGACGCGTGGGCGTCACCCTCGACAGCCTCGTCGACGGGCTCTTCGTCAGCTGCCCCGTCGTCCTCCCGAGCGCTGTCTGCGGCCGTGTCACCCGGCTCGGCCGCCGTCTCTCTCTCACCCGTGGTCGAATCCGCATCTGTCTCGTCCATCGACTGCTCGCCGTCCCCGTCCGGGCCGGACTCGTCGATGTCGGCACTGCGCGCATCCACACCCTCGGTCGGATTGGCTCCCGGGTCGGCCGACGTACCCGCGGCCGACGAAGCGCCCGCAGGTGCTGCCGCGTCGGATCCGTTCCGCCCGGTCCGATCGTCGGCCAGCTGCACCCGGCCGACGACTCCCTCCGGCGAGGGCTGTGCCGCCTGCAGACCACCCACCGTCGACTGCCCGCTCGACGCGGTCGGCGTGCCGACCCCGGGAACGGCGACGTTCCGGGTCGCCCTGCGTGCCGGCGGGGACCGCGGCTGACGGTCTGCCGCGGCGCCGCGTCCGTCGGCGGTGGCGGCGGCCTGGCCGGCGGTCGGGGCCTGTCCCTCACCGCGCATGCTGTCGTGGATCCGGGTCAACGTGCCGTTTATCGTTTCCAGATCCGAATCCACGTCGTCCTCGAGCGAATCGACCTTCTCCGCGACGTCTCGCAGCGCGAGCGCGACGTCCCACATGACGACCACGCCGAGGAAGACGAGCATCAGGAGGATCGTCACTGCGACGCCGGCGAGTATCTCGATGCCTACTTGGACCATGGGTGACTCTCCTGTACGCGTACGCACAGTCGGGGTATCAGGGTTCGTTCGATATCGAACGGTGAGTCGTGGCCCGATACGTGCGACTGCGCCGCCAGGAGGCTGTATTCTCGGGTTCCGTTGCCGGCGTTCCCTCCCTCACGACGCCTCCGGGCCGGTCGTGCGAGGCCCCCGACAACCCGACGAACGGTTAAACGTCGGCCGACCGTAGCGACGGATATGAGTGATGTAGAAGAGTCGAGCGACGACGTCACCGACACAAGCGCGACGAACACGGCCGAGCCGGTCCACGTCGAGAGCCAGTCGCACCTGCAGACGCTGGTCGCCGACGAGGACGTCGTTCTGGTCGACTTCTACGCCGACTGGTGTGGCCCCTGCAAGATGCTCGAACCCGTCGTCGCGGAGATCGCGGCCGAGACGAACGCCACCGTCGCGAAGGTCGACATCGACGAACTACAGGCGCTCGCACAGGAGAACGGCGTCCGCGGCGTTCCGACCCTGCTGCTGTACGCGGACGGCGAACTCGTCGAGCGGATGGTCGGCGTGCAGGAGAAATCCTCGCTCGTCGGTCTCATCGAACAGCACGGCTGAGCGGTCAGATCTCGATCCAGCCGCTCTCCGCGTCGCGGTCGCGGAGATGCCACCGCTGTTCGAGGCGCACTTCGTCGTCTTCCTCGGTCCGTCTGACCTCCACGACGGCGTCGAACAGCGGTTCGAGCAGCCGCACGTAGTCGCTGTCGCGGTCGAGCGGCAGGTGGAAGTGCCCCATCCCGTCGGCCTGCCTGGTCCGTGACGTGACCATGTGGAGCAGGCGGAACACGTTCTGTGACTTGTGCTCCCGGAGAAGCGGCGTGACCGAGTCGAAGCAGAGCCGTAGTTCACCCGGGTCGAGCTCATGCTCGCTCTCCATGTCGTCGAGGTCGTCGATGATCGCCGTCCCGAGCGTGCTCAGGAGCTGTGGGCCGACAACGGCCTCCGTGACGTCGTCCGGGAGGCCCTTGGGGCTCGCAGCGACCCCGGCCTCGTTCTCCTGGCTGAGGACGCGCGTCTCGCCGCGCTGTTCCGTGGACGGCCCATGGCCGCACGTCTCGGTCCCCGTCGTGAAGACGTAGAGACGCTGTCTGGGCTCCTCGCTGTCGCCCATGAGTCTGCGACAGGCCGCACGGTGTGCCGTCGCACTCGTCCGCCCGACCAGGAGAATGCTGCTGCCCTCGCGTTTGAGTGCCGAGAGCGTCTGTGCGAACGTAGTGCTCCCGGGCACCCCCCCACCGTGGTCGGTACGCATTCTTTCGTCGAATTAGAAACAGGATGCAATAAATATTGTGGCTATTGGTTTACTATAATAACGTGTTACACCCGATGAAAACGAGTCAGTCGGGGAACGAGACTGCGCGAGGGGCGGCGCATGGTTTTTGTCGGCTACGCGATAAGGAGACGGTATGAGCGATTCCAGGGACGACGACATCGCCGCCGACGCCCAGGAGCTGGCGACAGAGCTCCGTGCTCTCAGGGAACAGCTCGACGAGCAGCGCCGTCGGCCGCCGACGGGACCGCTTGGCATCCCGCGACCGCCCACGCCGCGCGAGTTCATGGAGTTCGCCGATGAGGTCGCCATCCCCGCGACCATCGCCATCCTCGAGACGAATATCCGACTGCTCGAGGCGCTCCAGCGAGCGATCCGTCTCGCCGAGGGGGGTCGCCGGGCGGGCGAACGTGGACGCGACGCCGGCGGCCGTGCTCGCTCGACTGCCGAGTCCGTCAGCCGCGAGACGCTATCCCGCGCTTCGGACGCGCTCGCGGACCTCCAGTCGGTTCTGGAGGGAACGGATCTCCCGGAGAACGAATCGGCCCGGAGCATCCTGACCGAGGCACAGGACCTCCGGCGGGAGATACAGGAACAGCTCACGGCGAGCCGGACACAGGACCGGACGCTCGACGAGTTCGAGGAGGCCGAGGAGGCGGCCGGCGGCGACAGCACCGATATCGACGTGACCGACGGCGACGCAGAGAACGCCGAGGCGGACGACGAACCGGTGACCATCGACGTCGACGCCGAGCTGGAGACGCTGAAACAGCAGTACGAGGACGGGTCGAGCGGCGGCGATGCAGCCGGGACTGACAGTGAGGAGGACGCGAGTGACGACAGCGACGACGCGAGTGACGACCCGAAGGATGCGAGTGCGGGCGGAGTAGACGGAGACGGCAGGGGCGACAGGAGTACTGGGACGGACGAAGCGGGCAGGGACGACGGTCGCGGCCCAGTCGGTGCCGACGAGTAGCCGTGAGGCCCGGGCGGGGACGACGAGGAGTGTTCTGCGACCGCCCCGACGACCTAGACCGGTTCGAACCGGTAGCCGTCCCAGTCCTGGCTCTCCGGTTCCTTGATACCGGCCTCGGGGTCGCGAAGCTCCTCGACGTAGACGGGACGGACCGTCTCACCGGTCTCCACGTCGTCGGTCGTCAGCTGCCCGATGGCCCGGACGGACTCGCCGTCGACGTCGAACTCGACGATTGCGAGCGCGTTGGGCTGGCGAACCCCCGGCGGGGTCGCCGTCGAGTTCGTCCAGGTGATGACCTCGGCCTCGTACTCGCTGAGGTCGACCGTCCCGACCGGCTCGCTGCCGTTCGGGCCGATAGTGTGGCCCGGGTAGGTGATGCTGCCGTCTTCGTACCGGTAGGCTTCCATCGTCATTCTGCTGCCTCCATGATGGTGGTGATGACGCAGTTCCCGAACCCGCCGACGTTGCAGGCGAGGCCGACGTCCGCGTCGACCTGCCGGTCGCCAGCCTCGCCGACGAGCTGCGCGTAGATCTCGTAGCCCTGTGCGACGCCGCTCGCGCCGAGCGGGTGGCCTTTCGATTTGAGGCCGCCCGAGGTGTTGATGGGGAGTTCGCCGTCGATCTCCGTCTCGCCGGCTTCGACGCGCTCCCACGCGCTGCCCGGCTCCGCGAAGCCGAGACCCTCCATCTGGAGGAACTCGAGGATGGTGAACATGTCGTGGAGCTCCGCCACGTCCACGTCCTCGGGTTCGAGGTCGGCCATCTCGTAGGCCTGTTTCCCGGACTCGACGACGCCACCCATCACGGTCGGGTCCTCGCGCTCGTGGACGACGTGCGTGTCCGTCGCGCCCGCGACGCCGGTCACGATGGCGTAGTCGTCGGTGTACTGCTCGGCCACTGACTCCGGGCAGAACATGAGCGCCGCACTGCCGTCCGTGATGGGACAGAAGTCGTACAGCCGGAGGGGGTCGGCGACGATTGGCGACTCCATCACCGTCTCCAGGTCGACCTCCTTCTGGAACTGCGCGTGCGGGTTGTCCAGGCCGTTCCTGTGGTTCTTCACGGCGACCTTCGCGAGCGACTCTCGCGGGGCGTCGTACCGTTCGAGGTAGTGCCGCGCGGTGAGGCCGGCGAAGCTCGGCAGCGTGACGCCGTGTTTGTACTCGACCGGATGCGTGATGGAGGCGATGACGTCCGTGGCCTCGCCGGTCGTCCGGTGAGTCATCTTCTCGCCGCCGACAAGCAACGTCATGTCGGACGCGCCGGAGGCGATGGACTGCCACGCCGCGTAGATGCCCGCCCCACCGGAGGAGGAAGTCTGGTCGACCCGCTGGCTGTACGCCGGCAGCACGTCGAGGTCGTGCGCCAACGCGTTCATCACTCCCGTCTGTCCCTCGAACTCCCCACTTGCCATGTTCGAGACGTACAGGTGCTCGACCTCGTGGGGTGCGACCCCGGCGTCGTCGAGACAGGCCTCCCCCGCCTCGGCGAGCAGGTCCATCACCCACGAGTCCCGTTGTCCGAACTCGGTCATCGAGGCACCGATGACTGCTACACGGTCCATAGCCGGTTCCACTCGTGGCATTGGTTTAGTTATTCCCGTCACTACCACGTCTTGCGCCGCCGCGTGCTCGATGACGGCGGTAGCGAGGGGGAGCCGCATCGACGGACCGGCCCACTACCGCAGCGCAGTCGCACGGCCCCCCCACCCTTGCAAGTGAAGCAGGTCAGTCGGCCCATACACCCCCACCACCGTTGCGAGTGAACACCCACACTGCTCCAGCGAGGGTTCTCCGCGGATGCAGGGGGAGAGAGACACCACTGTTGCAAGTGAAGCCGTCGAGGGCGGGGATGGGACGTGACACAGAGACACCACCGTTGCGAGTGAAACCGGATTCGGGTGGGGGTGGGGGTAGATCGACGAGTTCTCGAGATAGATTCAGCTACTCACGTATTTACCGTCCTCAGACACTCTGCGTCAATATTTCACTTGCATCGGCGGTGGGTGTGCGTCTCCGCGCCAGTCGGTCATCTCGACCCGCCCACGAAATGTCAGTGTTTCACCAGAAATGATGGTGTGTTGTCTTACTAGGTACCCCTTCCTTCCTAGCTTCACTTGCAACAGTGGTGTCTGTGAGGGGTGTGTCTCGTGTGACCTCTCACCAACCACCTCGACTGTGGACGTGAACGACCGTGACGGTTCACACGAAACACTTGAATCACTTGCAAAGGAGGTTCTTTTATACCCGGAGTCACACCAGAAGGGTATGCGCCGGTTCGAGCGCAAGCGCGCCATCTTCGCAAACAAGGACGCTCTTCGGGAGAGCTACCAGCCCGACAGCATCGAAGAGCGGGACGAAGAGATAGAGGCGTACATGGACGCGCTCCAGCCGGTCGTCGACGGCTGGGAACCGAACAACGTCTTCCTCTACGGCAACACCGGCGTGGGGAAGACCGCCGTCACCGAGTACCTGCTGTCGCTACTACAGGACGACGTCGAGGAGTACGACGACGTGGACCTCTCCGTCGTCTCGCTCAACTGCAAGCCGCTCTCGTCGTCGTACCAGGTCGCGGTCGAACTCGTCAACGAGCTGCGGCCCGACGGCGGGGGGATATCCACCACGGGCTACCCCCAGCAGACCGTCTTCAACAAGCTCTACGAGGAGCTCGACGAGGTCGGCGGCACCATCCTCCTCGTCCTCGACGAGATCGACGCCATCGGCGACCGCGACGAGCTGCTGTACGAGCTCCCTCGGGCCCGGTCGAAGGGCGACCTCGAGGACGCGAAGGTCGGCATCATCGGCATCTCGAACGACTTCAAGTTCCGCGACCAGCTCGACCCCCGCGTCCAGGACACGCTCTGTGAGCGCGAACTCCAGTTCCCGCCGTACAACGCCCAGGAGCTGACGAACATCCTCTCCTCGCGTGCGGAGATCGCGCTGCGCGAGGACACCTACGACGAGGCCGTCGTCAGACTCTGTGCGGCACTCGCCGCGAAGGACCGTGGCTCCGCACGGCAGGCGCTCGACCTCCTCCTGCTCGCGGCCGAGCAGGCCGAGAACGGCGACGACGACCGCGTCTCGGAGCGCCACGTCGAGGCGGCACGGCACGAACTCGAACGCGAGCGCGTCGAGGAGGGCATCCGCCAGCTCACCCAGCACGGCCACCTCGCGTTGCTGGCGGTCGTCTCCATCGCCGCCGAGGGCGACACCCCCGGCCGGAGCCGGGCCATCTACGACCGCTACCTGGACATCTGCGACGGGTACGGCGTCGATAGCCTCGCCCAGCGCTCGGTCCACAACCACCTCTCGGACCTGCGGATGCTCGGTATCCTCACCGCCCGGGAGAACCGCTCCGGCTCGCGCGGGAACTTCTACTCCTACGAGCTCGACGTGCCCCTCGAATCGGCGCTCACCGCCCTGGAGGACGAACTCGACATGCAGCAGCGCTTTTCCGACCTGCGGACGGTCGCGACCATGAACGAGGTCCGCTGATCTGCGGGGGCGCGCGAGTCGCCGACCACACCGGCCCCATAGAGATTTGTTCCCGGAGACAGACCACCGTTTCATGTCGTCGTCACAGGACGGCTCGGCGTCCGCCGACACCGCGACAGCCGCCGACGCCGCCACAGCCGACGCCACCACAGCCGCCGATGGCCCACCGACACCACCGGACAGCGACGAGTACGAACCCCCGAAACGGGCCGGCTACCGTGCCGGGACACCGTTCCGGTACTCCGCCCTGACACTCACGTTGCTCTCGGTCGTCGTCGCCCCGGTCGCACTCGCCGTCTTCGCCTGGCTGGCCACCACGACGAGCGGCGTCGAGACCGCGCTCCCGTTCGTCGTCTTCGAGGAGACCGCCGAGGGGTTCACGCTCGGCGTGGACGGGATCGAGTTCGGCACGGTGTTGGTCGTCTCGCTCGTCGGCACGGTCGCCCTCCACGAGTTCGTCCACGGGCTCGCGTTCCGGACGCTCGGGTTCCGCGTCTCCTTCGGTGTCGCCCCGCGGCTCGGCGCGTTCTACACTGCAATCTTCGAGCAGTTCCAGACGCGGCGTCAACTCGCGGTCGCCGTGATCGCGCCGCTCGTGGTTCTCACGCCACTCGGTGTCGCCTTGCTCCTGATCCCGGGGCCACACGTCCCGTACGTCTGGTTCGGGCTCGTCCTGAACACCGGCGGCGCGGTCGGCGATCTGTTCGTCGTCTGGCGGCTGCGAGGGCTCCCGCCGGGCACGCTGTTCTACGACGTCGACGCCTACACGTCGTACATCTACGAACCGGAGTGAGGCCATCGGCTCCGGAACGTGCGGCCGGCCGCGGGAGATGGACGACGCCGGTGACCGACTACAGGTCCATCCCGCCGTTGGCGTCGATGACCTCGCCGGTGATGTACGAGGACTCCTCGCTCGCCAGGAACCGGACGATTGCGGCGATGTCTTCGATCTCCGCGAACCGTCCGAGCGGGATCTGCGAGACGATGCGCTCTTTGACGTCCTCGGGGACGCTCTCGAGCATGTCGGTCCGGGTGAAGCCGGGGGCGACACAGTTCGCGGTCGAACCGCCGCTCGCGAGTTCGACTGCGATGGTCCGGGTGAAGCCGAACATCCCGGCCTTTGCGGCGGCGTAGTTCGCCTGCCCGAAGTTGCCCTGCTTGCCGACGATGGACGAGATGTTGATGAGACGGCCCTCCTCGGCCTCCCAGATGTCGTCGTAGAACGTCTTGGTGCAGTTGAACATCCCTCCGAGGTTCACGTCCATCACCGTGTCCCAGTCCTCGCGGGACATCTTCACGAACCGGGTGTCTTTCGTGATGCCGGCGTTGTTGACGAGGACGTCGACGTCGCCGAAGGTGTCGTGGGCCTCCTCCCGCATGGCTTCGACCTCGACGATGTCGGTCACGTCCGCCTGCGACGCGATGGCGTCGCCGCCCTCGCGCCGAATCGTCTCGCAGGCCGCCTCCGCCGACTCGCCCGACGTCCGGTAGTTGACCACGACGTTCGCTCCCTCTCGGCCGAGGTGTTCAGCGATGCCGCGTCCGATACCGCGTCCTGCGCCTGTGATGACGCATGTGCGTCCGTCCATGTGCATGATGAGTTCCAGGGCGCGGGCGACTCAGGTGGCGGGGCAGCTGCTCCCCTCCGGTCGCCCGTCCATGTAGGTAGTTCACGAAAAACAGACTTAAACATTCCTCAGCGCAGACAGGCGGTGAGACGATAGAAACCCAGTCGGCAGCGGCCACCGCTCCGCCGGAGATAGTCGGCTCGACGGTGTCGCTTGCCGGCCCGCTTCCGCAGTGTGTTCGACCGTCCTTACGCGGTGTGGTCGGCCGCCGCGTCGATCCAGTCCTCGACGCGGGAGACCGGCAGCTCGCTCGACTCGGCGAGTTCGACCGCGTCGGCCGCCGCGAGCGCATCGACGGAGTCGACGCCGGCGTCGCGCAGACGCTCTGCGTACGCCGGGCCGATGCCGTCGATGTCCTCGAGGTCGGGCTTTTCCGTGCCCTCGACCTCGATCTCGACGCTCGAATCCTCGCTCTCCTCGGTCGCGGCCGCGTCGGCCTCGGACTCGACGGCGGTCGTCGATACGTCGCCGGTGTCCTCGACCATGCGCTCGCCGAACCAGTCGCAGACGTCGGGCCAGAGTTCGGCGTGGCTGCGCGAGGAGACGGACATCCCGATGTGGCCCGTGGGGAACTCCATGATGGTCTTGTCGTCCGTCGCGAGCACGTCGTTGAACGGCTTCGACGCCTCCGGCGGGATGAGGTGGTCGTACTCGGCGACGATCTGGAGCACCGGCATCTGGATGTTGTCGATGTCGACGTGTTCGCCACCCAGGTACAGCTCGTTGTTCATGAGCTTGTTCTCCTGGTAAATGTCCCGGATGAACTCGTTGTACGTCTCGCCCGCGACGTCGATTCCGTCGCCGAGCCACTCCTCCATCCGTGCGAAGTTCTCCACGAAGTCCTCGTCCTCCATGTTCTCGTAGAACCGGACGTACTTCGTGACGTAGTTCTGGACGGGGTCCATCAGTGCGAAGCCGACGTCGAGGAACTCCGCGGGCACGTTCCCGAAGGTGTCGGTCACCTTCTCGGGGTCGTAGTAGTCCTCGGCGCCCCAGAGTTCGAGCACGCCGGAGTCGCCGGCGAAACAGAGGCCGGCGGCCATCAGCGCGAGGGTGTGGACCTTCTCCGGCTCGAGTGCGGCGTACATGGTCGACATCGTGCCGCCCATGCAGTAGCCGAGGATGTTGATCGCGTCCTGCCCGGAGCGGTGGCGCACCTCGTCGACGCAGTTGTCGATGTACCGGTTGACGTAGTCGTCGAGCGTGAGCGAGCGGTCGAGGTTCGACGGCTCGCCCCAGTCGATCATGTACACGTCGTAGCCGTTGTCGAGCAGCGTCCGGATGACCGACCGGTCGGGCTGCAGGTCGAGGATGTACGGCCGGTTGATGAGGGCGTAGACGATGAGGATGGGCACCGGCTCCTGCTCGTCCGTGCGGGACTCGTAGTGGAGCAGCCGGAGCTTGTTCTCCTCGTAGACGACCTCGCTGGGCGTCTCGCCGACATCGACGTCCTGAATGGTGTCGGCGCGGTCGGGTGCGACTGTGGCCTTCTCGAACGCCTCGGCGGCGTTCTCCCAGGCCTGGCGCTGCATGTCGAGTGTTGCTGCGAACGGGTTCTGCATCTTACTCCTCCAGGTGTTCGAGGACACGGTCGAGCTTCTGTTCGACCGCGTGCTGGCGGCGTTCGAGTTCGACGAGGCGGTCGCCGATCTCGACGACGTCGCCCTCCGTGGCGAAGCCGAGCGTGTGGAGCGTGTCCTCGGCGGCTTCGTCGGCCTGCTGTTGCATCTCGAGCATCTGGCCGACGCTGGAGCCGGTCCAGGCGGCGAAGGCGCTCGTGGACATGACCTCCTTGAACGCCTGGTTCGCCGTGTTGAGCCAGATGTCGCGGAACTCCTCTGCCTCGACTTCCTCGCCCTGCATGCCGTCCTCGGTCCGCTCGACCATCTGCTCGGCGGCGTCCATCCAGGCCTCGTAGGCGCGCTTGTAGCCCTCGACGCTCTCGTCGAGGTCGCCCATCTCTGCTCCGGTTCCTTCGACCGTTTCGGACCACTGTTCGACGAACTGCGCCTGCGCTTCCATGTTCTTCTCCATCGCCTCGAAGAACTGCTCGTTCATTCGCGAGACGAAGTCGTTCCACTCGGTCGGCACCGTCGATTGGGGGTATGAGTCTGTCATTGTCTAAAGATGGGTGTCGCTGATTATAAAAGGTCTCGTCGGGGGCTCAGGCCGAGAGCTCCTCTGCTGCGTCCTCGAGCTGCTCGCTCGCGTCCTCGAAGCTGGCCTCCATGCGCTCGTGCGTCTCGAGGAAGGAGTCGAAGGAGCTGTCGACGACCTCGGTGTAGCTGTCCGCGTACTGGTCGAAGGCGTCGGCGTTCTCCTCCATCGTCTCGAGGGCCGCCTCCATCATCTGGGCCTGGTTCTCGGTGAGCGCGTCGTACTGCTCGTCGAGCATCTGCTCGAACTCGTCGAACTCGACGGAGTCCTCGGGCATCATGGACTCGACGGCGTCGAAGTAGGCGTGGAGCGCCTTCTTCGACATCTCGGCGTTCTGCTCGCTGAGCGTCTGGTACTGCTCGACGGACTCGGTCATCTGGGTGACCGCTTCCTTCTGCGCCTCGACGACGTCGTGCGTCGCCTGCTGGCTGCTCTCGAGCATCGTGCGCTGCATCTGGAAGACGGGCTTCATCGGGTTCTGGGTAGTTTCACTCATTGGAATCACTGTTGTTGCGTTTGACTGGGATGACTATCGTCTGGACGATGTCGCCTTCACCGATGTCGAGCGCCTCGCGCTCGGCGTCGGGAATGCTGATGCGACCACTGCTCTGGACGCGGGTCTTGAACATCGCCGCGCCGCGGCTCATCGCGGTCAGGTCGGACATCGTGTCCGACCCACCGGCCCCACTCTTGAGGAACTGTTCCCACAGCTCCGACTGGGACCCCATCATCTGCTCGCTCGCCTCCTGCATCTGCTCCTGCATCTGCTGGAGCATGAACGGGGACCACGGCATCGTCGGCGAATCGTCCGTCATCAACAGGTAGTACACCGCCAGGGAGCATAAAGATTCCGCTGAGAACCAACGAGAACCATTGAATGGTATTGAGTGGAAACAGGCCGTCCGGTGACGGCCTGAAACCTCCGGTGGGCGACGTACCGCACAGTCGTATCAGACGGGAACGGACGGAGAGTCTGCAGGCCTTGGCAGAGCCAAAGGAGTGATACGCACGCCTGTCTTAGCAGGCGGGTATGAGTGAAGAGGAGACTCGCGTAGCATCGCCATTTGCAGCGATGGCGACGGCGTGGACCAGTTTCGCGGAGAACGCCGTCAAGGGGGCGACGGCGGCGAACCGAGCGGCCTTCGCGGCCTTCGCACCAGGTGCGGAATCGTCGTCGGCGGACACGGAGGAGACGACAACGACGGACGAGAACGAGATAGTCGAGCCGTCAGTGCCGTCCGTGGCGTACGAACACGCCGACTGGACCTTCGAGCGGACCGTCGAGCACGCTGCCGACATCACCGTCGGCGACACGGTCGTGTTCTCCAAGCAGCTCAGCGAGGACGACGTCCGCGCGTTCGCGGCCGCCAGCGGTGACACGAACAGACTCCACCTCGACGACGAGTTCGCCGCCACCACGCGCTTCGGCGGGCGAATCGCCCACGGGACGCTCGTCTCGGGGCTCGTGAGCGCGGCGCTGGCCCGACTCCCCGGTCTCACGATCTACCTCTCGCAGGAGCTGACCTTCGAGGGCCCTGTCGGCATCGGCGACCGGGTGACCGCGACGGTCGAGATTCTGGAGGACCTCGGCAACGGCCAGTACCGGCTCTCGACGGTCATCGAGGACGACGAACAGGTCGTCGTCGACGGCGAGGCGGTCGTCCTCATCGACGACCTCCCTGAATAAGCGGCCTCGGTCCGGCCGGGCATCGCCGGCTCGTGGTCGCGTCGGCGTTCGGTGGTACTGTTACCGGTCGGCGGTAACCGACCGGCAGTAACTGCGTGGGCAGCAGGGTCGCCGTTCCACGGACCCGCCAGCAGGGAGTGCTGTATTACTCGAGAACAGAGTCAAATTTTATTCTCCGGAATTCCGTCGGGTTTTAAATCCCATCCACCAGTTGCGGTTGGTAATGTCACACGGGCATGACAGTAGACAGCATGGCGCACGGAACGTCAGCCGACGACGGTTCCTCGGTACCGCAGCCACCGCAGCAGCCGGGACCGGACTCGCGGTCGCCGCGACGGACGAGGCAGCGGCGTCAGCAGACGCGTATCCGCGGGTGACCACGCGAGGACACTACGACATAACCTGGTACGGCTCGGTGTATCTGGCCGACGGCCACACCGAGTGGGACTACGACACCGTCGGGGACATCCCGGGTCTCGACTCGGTAGCGCCGGACGAGCTTCTGGTCCACGTCCACGGCTGGATGAACGAGCCGGACAGCGCCATCGAGGGGTTCCAGACGGCCGAGTCATCCTACCGCGACAACGGCTACGACGGCGCAGTCATCGGGTTCAGCTGGGACTCGGACTCCAGTGTGTTCGGCTGGTGGGACTCCACCGAGATCGCCGAGGAGAACGGCAAGAAGCTCGCGAACTTCGTCGACGACTACCGGCAGGCCAACCCAGACACGACCATCCGGCTGGTCTGTCACTCGCTCGGCGCGCGGGTCACGCTGCGATGTATCGAACTGCTGAACGCGAACGGTATCACCGACGCCGTCCAGTCCGTCTCGCTACTCGGCGGGGCGGCCGACAACGACGCTGTCTCGACCGGCGGCCGCTACGGGCCGGACCTCGCGGACGCAGTCGGGCAGGTCGACAACTACTGGAAGGACGGCGACGACGTACTCAACTGGGCGTACACGACCGCCGAGTTCGACTCCGCGGTCGGTGAGGAGGGGTGTGAGGGCACCCAGCCGGGTAACTACCAGGACCACAACGTCGACTACGTCCCCGATCACTTCTCGTACTACTACCCCGACGATGGCTGTGTGAGCGAAGTAGTTTCGGAGTGGTAGACCCCGAGAGACGAACGGAAGCGGAGCCACCTGCGGGTTTTTCGGTACCGGAGCCGAACACACCTTCCCATCGGCAGTGCCGTCGCCGCGTTCTTAGGCCGCCCTAAGATAGACAGCCTTTTAGGCTGCCCTAAACAGGTTCGTAGTAAGCGATGACAACAGCGGACATCTGCGTCGTCGTCCCGACCATCCGCGAGTACGAGTGCATCCGCGCGTACGTCGCGAACGCACGGGACCACGGCTTCGGGACGGACCGGCTCCACTTCGTCCTCGTCACCGAGGACTTCTGTGATGCGGACGCCATGCGCGGGATGCTCGACGACCTCGACGTCTCGGGCCGCGTGTTCGACGAATCCGACCGCGAGGCGTGGTACGACGAACAGGGCGTCAGCGAGTACAGCCACCTCGTCCCGGCGGCGAGTCATGCCCAGACCTCCTTCGGTCTGCTCTACCTCTGGAACAACGAGTTCGAGTACGGCTTCTTCATCGACGACGACACGCTGCCCCACGAGGACCACGACTTCTTCGGCCAGCACATGGCCAACCTCGCCTACGAGGGCGAGGTCGAGCGCGTCGCCTCCGACGAGCAGTGGGTAAACGTCCTGTACGAGAACGCCGACGAGCACGGGCTCTACCCGCGTGGCTACCCCTACGCCGCGATGGACGAAACCGTCGAGACCGACACGACGACCGTCGACCACGTCGTCGCCTCGCAGGGCCTCTGGACGAACGTTCCGGACCTCGACGCGGTTCGAATCCTGATGGATGGCGACCTGCAGGGCCAGGCTCAGACCCGGACCGGCGCGGACGACTTCGGCGAGCAGTTCGTCGCCGCCGAGGACAACTACCTCACTGTCTGTTCGATGAACCTCGCGTTCCGCCGCGAGGTCGTTCCGGCGTTCTACCAGTGCCCGATGGACGACAATCCGTGGAACGTCGGCCGGTTCGACGACATCTGGTCGGGCGTGTTCCTCAAGCGCGCGGCCGACGTGCTCGGCGGGCAAGTCCTGAACGGGGACCCGCTCTGCGAGCACAACAAGGCCCCGCGCTCGACGTTCGACGACCTCACGAACGAGGTCGCCGGGCTGGAGTGCAACGAGCACTTCTGGGAGGTCGTCGACGGCGAGGGCGCGGACGCGGACACCTACGCCGGCGTCATGGCCGCTATGGCCGACGCCCTCGTCGAGGGCGAGTTCGACGACTACCAGAACGGTGAGTTCCTCAACTACGTCGGCGAGTACTGCCTCGACTGGCTCGACTGCCTCGACGAACTCGCACCCGTGGCGGGCCACGAACCGGTCACGGCGACGGCGGACGACTGAGCAGTATCGGCAGTTATAAATCATTTAGGTGGGCCTAAACCAACTATGAACCAGAACGACCACGACACGACCGACACTCCCGTCGGGCGTCGCCGCTTCCTCGCGGCGGCATCGGCGGCGGGTGTCGCGGCGACTGCGGGCTGCATCGACACCCTGACCGGCAACAACGACGGCAGCGACGGCGACCTCGGGCTCATCGGCTCCGGGATGAACGGTCGACCGGCACCCGGCGGAACGCCGATGGCCGACATGCCCGACCTCTCCGGCACGCTCACGCTCTACTCCGGGCGTGGCGAACCGCTCGTCAACCCGCTGCTCTCGTACATCGAGGACCAGTACGACGACTTCAAGGTCGACACGCGCTACGAGGCGTCGACCACCCTCGCCAACCAGATCGAGACCGCCGGGACCGCCAGCGAAGCCGACGTGTTCTTCTCCGTCAACGCCGGTGCGCTCGGCCTGCTCGCCGACGCCGGCCGAACGGTCACGCTCCCCGACGACGTGCAGAACCTCGTCCCGACGCAGTACCGCGCCGACGGCGGCGCGTGGATCGGCACCTCCGGCCGCGCACGCACCATCCCGTACAACACGGACGACCTGTCCGACGGCGACGTGCCCGACGACATCTTCGCCGTCCCCGACACCGACTTCGCCGGCGACATGGGCTGGGCGCCGAGCTACGGCTCCTTCCAGGGCTTCCTCACCGCGATGCGCGTGATGAACGGCCGCGAGGAGACGAAGGCGTGGCTCGAAGGGATGCTCGAGGCCGGCGTGAGACGGTACAGCGACGAGTTCATCGTCGCTCGGGCGGTCGCGAACGGCGAGCTCACCGCCGGCTTCGCGAACCACTACTACATCCAGCGCGTCCTCGCGAACGACGACGACGCACCCATCGGGACGGCGTTTACGCAGAACGACGCCGGTTCGATCTTCAACGTCGCCGGCGCGGCCGTCGTCGACAGCACGGGCGACGAGTCGATGTCGGCGAACTTCGTCCGGCACCTCCTCTCGGCCGAGGCCCAGGAGTACTTCGCAACACGTACATTCGAGTACCCACTCATCCCCGAAGTAGAACCAGTCGGCGACCTCCCACCCGTCGACGAACTGGCGACGCCCGACTTCGACCTCGCACAGCTCTCCGACATCGGGCCGACTATCGATCTGATGCGTGAGGTGGGGATACAGGTTTAGCTGATGGCAGTCGAGCAGCACGACTCAGAGACGACGACGGACGACGGCGATAGCACCGAAAGCGGCGCGTATCCGCTCGGCCTCTCGCTGGCCAGTGCGGCCGTCGCCGCCGCCGTCGCCAGCCCGTTCATCTGGGTGCTGCTCGCTGCCTCGAACGTTCCGTTCTCCCGGGCGCTGGAGATCGTCACCCGCGACACGACGGTCGACATGTTCGTCAACAGTACCATCATGGTCACGGGTGTCACCGTCTTCTCCATCCTGCTCGGCGTCCCGCTCGCGTACCTGACGGTCCGGACGAACCTCCCCGGCCGACGCATCTGGACCGTCCTCGTCACCCTGCCGCTCGTCATCCCGAGCTACATCGGCGCGTTCGTGTTCACGAGCGCGTTCGGCGAGGGCGGCGACGTGAACGAGTTCCTCGCGCCCTTCGGCGTCCCTCAGATTCCGGACATCACCGGCCTCGAAGGCGCGGTCCTCGTCATCACGCTCTACACGTACCCGTACGTCTACATCACCGCCCGCGCCGGGCTGAAGACCGTCGACACGACGCTCGTCGACGCGGCACGCACCCTCCGACACAGTCGGCTGCAGGCGGTTCGCCGGGTGGTTCTCCCGCAGCTCCAGCCCGCCATCGCGGCCGGCGCGCTGCTGACGGCGCTGTACGCGCTCTCGGACTTCGGGACCCCCGCCATCATGGGGTACAACGTGTTCACGACGGTCATCGAGTCTGCGACGCAACGCGGCACGTCGACAGGGGGTAGCGGCCTCGACCGGGCCGCGCTCCTCTCGCTCCAGCTCCTGACGGTGACCGCCGTCATCCTGGCCGTCGAGAGTCGAACCCGGAACAACGAGAAGTTCGCGAGCGGCAGACAGGGCGGGCAGGCATCGCTGGCCCGTCTCGGGGTCTGGAAGTGGCCCGCGCTCGCGCTCTGCTCGCTCGTCGTACTCGTCGCCATCGTCCTCCCGGTCGCCATCCTGTTCAGCTGGCTGCTCGCCGGCCCGGAACCCGGCTGGCGCGTCCCGTTCGAGCTATCGAACCTGACCGACTCGCTCAAGCTCTCCATCGCGGCGGCGGTCGTCGCGACGGTCGCGGGCCTGCCCATCGCCTACCTCTCGGCCCGCCACGACACCCGCGTCGGCAAGCTCACCGAGCGCGTCAGCTACTTCGGCTACGCCGCCCCGGGCGTCGTCGTCGCGTTCGCGCTCATCTACCTGTCGACGCGGACGTTCCCGAGCCTGAACCAGGCGCTCCCGCTGCTCATCTTCGCCTACGTGGTCCGGTTCCTGCCGCAGTCGATCGGCTCGACCCGGGCCTCGTTCCTGCAGGTCAACCCGGCGCTCCCCGAGGCCGCCCGGACCCTGGGGCGCACCTCGGTCGGCGCGTTCCGTTCGGTCACATTACCGCTGGCAGCACCGGGGCTGCTCGGCGGCGCGGCGCTGGTGTTCCTGACGACGATGAAAGAACTACCGGTGACGCTGCTGCTCCGCCCGACGAGGTACGAGACGCTGGTGATGGCGGTCTGGCAGGCCCACGGCTCCCAGGCGTTCTACGACGCCGCGGTGCCCGCGCTCATCCTGCTGGGCGTCTCCGCCGTCTCCATCTTCGTCATCCTCTCACAGGAGGGATACGATGTCAAGTGACGCAACCATCACGGCAGACGTAGAGACAGTGTACGAACGCCCGTCCGTCGAGGAGAGCGAAACCGTCCTCGAACTCGACGGCGTGTCGAAGTCGTACGGGAGCGAGACGGTCATCGACGGCCTCTCGCTCTCGGTCCGCGAGGGCGAGATACTGACGCTGCTCGGCCCATCGGGCTGTGGCAAGACGACGACGCTCCGGCTCGTCGCCGGGCTCGAACGCCCCGACGGGGGCGGTATCCGGGTCAGCGGCGAGCGCGTCTCCGGCGGCGAGAGCTTCGTCGTGCCCGAGCAGCGCGGCGTCGGCGTCGTCTTCCAGGAGTTCGCGCTGTTCCCGCACATGACCGCTGCGGAGAACGTGGCGTTCGGCCTGACGGACATCGACGACGAGACGACCGCCGAGCGCGTCGACGAGATGCTCGACCTCGTCGGCCTGCAGTCCCACCGCGACGCCCATCCGGACGAGCTCTCCGGCGGCCAGCAGCAGCGCATCGCCCTCGCTCGGTCGCTCGCGCCGGAGCCGAAGATCCTCCTGCTCGACGAGCCGTTCTCGAACCTCGACGTGGACCTCCGCGTCGAGATGCGCGAGGAGGTCCGCCGCATCCTGAAGGAGGCCGGCGTCACCGCCGTCTCCGTCACGCACGACCAGGAGGAGGCGATGAGCATCTCCGACCGGGTCGCCGTGATGTCCGAGGGCCAGATCGAGCAGGTCGGCCGCCCCGAGCAGGTGTTCCAGCACCCCGAGTCCCGCTTCGTCGCGGGCTTCCTGGGCCACGCCTCGTTCCTCTCGGGCTACGTCCACGGCGACGAGGTCGAGACGGGCGTCGGCGCGGTCGACCGCAGCATGATTCACGGCCTCGCCGGCGAGTACGAGGGGAGCCGCATCGACGTGCTGGTGCGGCCGGACGACATCCAGGCCCGCCCGCTCGCTCCCGACGAGGTGGCCAACGGCCGCGTCGTCTACCGGCGCTACCTCGGCCCGACCATCCTCTACCGGGTCGAGCTCGACAACGGGGACATCCTCGAGTGCATGCACAACCACACCGACCAGGTCGACCTCGACGAGTCCGTCCGGGTCGACCTGACAGCGGACCACGACCTCGCCTGGTTCCCCGCCACCGACGAAGACGGCTCCTTCAGCTGAATCGATGGCCGGCTCCGTCCCCGACGTTCTCACGCGAAATCGCGTGTCATCCCTCCTGCTCGCCGCCCTCGCGGCGGCGGTCGTGTTCCTCGTCGCCACCGAGCTGTTCCCGTTCCACTCGGCGAACCACGACGAGGGAGTCTACCTCCACCAGGCGTCGCTGCTGCTCGACGGCCAGCTCCACGCGTACCCGCCCGACGGGCTGACCGAGGCGTTCCGACCGTGGTTCTTCGTCACCGAGGGCGAGTCGATGTACCCGAAGTACGCACCCGTACCGTCGGCGATCTTCGCCCTCGGGCTCGCGTTCGGCGAGCCCCGCCTGTCCCTCGCCGCGGTCGCGGCGGGCATCATCGCACTCACCGCCGCGCTCGGGACGGAAGCGTTCGACCGGCGCGTTGGCCTCCTCGCCGCTGTGCTCGTGCTACTGACGCCGACGTTCCTGCTGACCACCTCGGTGTTCCTGCCGTACGCGCCGGCGACGCTGCTGAACCTCGCGTTCGCACTCGCCTACGTCCGGGCCCACCGCCGTGGCTCGCGTCGGTACGCGGTGCTGGCAGGCGTCGCCGTCGCGCTCGCGTTCTTCGCTCGGCCGTACACCGCCGTACTGTTCGCGGCCCCGTTCGTCGGCCACGCCTGCTGGACGCTGGAGACGGCCTACTACCGTCACGACGGCTCGACGGGGCAGTACCTCCAGCACGGCTTCGTCGCCCGAAACCTCGTCGTCGCGGCACTCGGTCTCGTCGGCGTCCTCACCACGCTCGGCTACAACTGGCTGCTGACCGGCGACCCGCTGGTGTTCCCGTACGCGGCCTTCGCACCGCTTGACGGCCTCGGGTTCGGGGAGCGCCGCATCCTCGACCACGACCTCGTCTACACGCCCGCGCTGGCGGTCCGGACGAACCTCGTCCTCCTCTGGGAGTCGGCGACCCGGTGGACCGTCGGCGGCTGGCTCGGGACAGCCGCGTTCCTCGGCGGTGCGAGCGCGTGGCTGCGCCGCCGGGCCGGCATCGCTCCGTGGGTCGCCCCCGACAGCTCGCCGACGCTCGACCGGCCGCACTGCTCTGACGACTGTCTCGCCGTGCTCCTGCTCGCTGTCGTGCCCTCGGTCTGCATCGGCAACCTCGCGTTCTGGGGGACCTACAACGTCAGCTCGGGCCCGGCCGAGCTGGGCGACGGGCTGCTCTCGCTGTTCGGGCCGCTCTACCACTTCGACCTCGTCGTCCCGCTGGCGATATTCGGCGCGTTCGGCATCGTCGCCGCCGCGGACCGGCTCCGAGCGGCCGTCACCGCACGCCGCTCGAAGAGGGCCGCACGGGTCGTCCTCGCCGCGTTGCTCGTCGTCTCGCTCCCGGCCGTCGGCGTCGCGGAGCGTGACGCGCTCGACGGACCGGTCACCGAGCACGCCGAGACCACCGAGAAGTACGGGACCGTCTACGAGCCGGTGCTCGCACAGGAGTTCGACGACGCCGTCGTGTTCGTCCCGACGCCGTACGGCGACTGGCTCGCCCATCCCTTCCAGACGCTCCGGAACGACGCCGGCTACGGCGGCGACGTGCTGTACGCGCTCGACCGTGGCCCGGCGAGTGATTTCGCGGTGCTCGAAGCGACCGGGAACCGAACGCCGTACCGGTTCAGCTACCACGGCGAGTGGGTGCCCGACGCCACCGACCGCCCCATCGGAAAGCTCGAACGGCTCGAACGTCGGTCCGGCGAGCAGCTCTCGGGAACGACCCGCGTCGGCGTCCCGTCCGGTGCGAGCAACGCTATCGTCCGGCTGGAGGGCGACGGCGAGGTCCGCGAGTTCGCCGTCGAGGACGGCCTCGGCGACCGCCTCGCCGCGAACTGGACGGTCGGCCCGGACGGGCTCCGGCTGACCGACGACGACGTCCAGCCCCTCGGCGAGAACGGCTCGGTGCCGCTGAACGGCACGACGGAGTTCGCCGTCGTCGTGGTGCTGACCTACGAGGGCGGCGCGACGCTGACCTACCGGCAGGAGTTCGACGCCCGCCGGACCGACGACGGCGTCGCAGTCGTCTGGCCGCCCGCGTCGTCGGTCTGCCGGCTCGTGGTCGACTGCGGGCTGGAGGGGACGTACCTCCCCGACCACCCGAACGAGCACTTCGACGGCGTCTGGCTGAACGGGACCCTCGTCGAGATGTCGCTGGAGGGCGTCAACATCACCGACAACGCCTGGACCACCGACCAGACGCCCGCCGGTGCGAACCTGGCCGCCGTGGCGCGGGGCGCCCCGAACATCGCGGTCGGTGCCGGCGGGCTGGTCCTCGAAAGGAACTGACGCCGGGAGAGCCGCCGTCTCAGCGACGGAACCGCTCGGCCAGTGAGACCGTCAGAATGGATTTGCCGATGGCAGCGCCGCCCCCGATGGGGTCGAGCTTCGTCTCGCCGCGGCGCTCGTCGTACTCGATGGGCGTCTCGACCACGTCGTAGCCACGCATCGCCGGGCGGATGAGCAGTTCCGCGGAGAGGCCGGTGTTCTCGGTCCACGTGATGTCCGCGACGACCTCGCGCCGGTAGGCACGCATCCCCGTGGTGGTGTCGTGGACGCGCTCGCCCATGAGCACCGACGCGAGCGCCGCGAAGGCGTGGTTGCCGAAGCGGTTGAACGCGGGCATCGCCTCCGCGCCATGGTGGAGCCGGTCGCCCGAGACCACGTCGTAGCCCTCGTTGACGAGGTCGAGGAAGCGTGGGAGCGCCTCCATCGGGTAGGTGTCGTCGCAGTCCGTCGTGACGACGATGGGCCGGTCCGGCGTGAGGACGGCCTCCCGGACGGCGACGCCGTAGCCCTGTGGTTCCTGCTCGATGACGGTCGCGCCGTGTTCGCGGGCGACCGCGGCGGTGGCGTCGTCGGAGCCGTCCACGCAGACGACCTCGGCTCGACCGTCCGTGACCTCGTCGATGTCGGTCAGCACGTGCTCGATGGCCGCTTCCTCGTTGTACGTTCCCATCACGACCGCCACGTCGTCGAAGGTGAACGGCGGGCCGTCCGCCCTGGTCGAATCGCCCCCGTCCACGTCGGAGGATTCCGCCGGAGAGTGCTCGCTCATTGGCTCTGGCTTACCGACGGCCGTACTTTAGGCTTGCCAAAAAATATCTGGGTTAGACAGACTCCGTCTCGTGGAGGAACGTCTGGAACTCCATCGTCCGGCCGTCCGGGTCCGTCGCGAAGAAGTTGTAGATGTCGAAGGCCTCGTTCACCGAGGGCTCGTCGCGGGCTCGGTCGGCGAACCGGTCGTAGAACGCGTCGACCCCGTCGCGGTCCTCGGTCACGAACGTGAGCACCCCTTCGGTCTCCGTCTCGGCGGCCTCACAGAAGCCGAACAGCAGGTTGTCGTACTGCAGGATTGTGCACGCCGACTGTTCGAGCCAGACGTCCGCGCCTACCTCCTCGACGTAGAAGGCGGCCGTCTCCTCGTACGATTTACTCCCGAAGAACACGAGTCCTGACATGTGGCAACGTGGGAGCGCCCCCTGTAAAACGGTTCGTACGTTTGGGGCTAGTTCACACAGGTATTTGTCGCTGGAACGGGAGCCTGGGTGCATGGCTGATACGCGTCGGACCCTGACGTACTTCGGACTGGTCGCCTCGACGGTCGCGCTCGTGACCCTGTTGCTGGCGACGCTCGTCGACCCGCTGTTCAGCTGGCGGTCGCGCTCCCTGTCGAGCATGGGCGAGGCGAACGGGAAGGCTCTGCTCGCCATCGACACCGCGGACCAGCTCGCCTTCCTCCTGTTCAACGGCGGCCTGCTCTTCGGCGGCATCCTCGGCCTCCCGTACGCCGCCCGTCTCTGGACCGAGACCGTCAACGGCATCGAGAAGGCCGGGGTCGTCGTCTTCGCGCTCGCGCTGACGTGCATGACCGGGGTCGGCTTCGCCTACGTCGACGGCCCGGCGAACGCGCTCCACTTCCCGTTCGCGGCGGGCTTCTTCCTGCTGCTCACCGTGGCGCTGCTCGTCTTCGGCACCGGCTTCGCGCTGGACCGGAACCCGGCCGTGGGCGTCGGAACGATGTGGCTCGGCATCTTCCACCTGTTCGCCTGGCTGTTCTGGGTGCTGCTGGAGGCGGCGGTCTGGACCGGCGACGGCGACACCTGGACCTACTTCGCCGTGCCCGAGGCCGTGGGCGCGGCGGTGTTCGGCGGCTGGGTCATCTGGACCGCTCGGACGCTGCTTCGCGACGGCTCGCTACCCGCCTAACTCGCTCTCGACCCGTCTCGACTGCCGCGACGTACAACAGTTATCCCCGTAGAGCGTCACGCCCGGACATGGACAAGTGGCAGCGTCGGACCGCCTACTATCTCCTCATGCTGACCGGCGTCATGCTGGTCTACGCGGTCATCTACGACCACGGGATGAGCGCCTACGAGTCCGAACCGGAGACGTTCCTCCACTCGCTGCAGGTCGTCGTCGAGACGTTCACGACGACCGGCTTCGGCTCCGACGCGCCGTGGCACACCCCCGAGATGAACCTGCTCATCATCATCATGGACACGACAGGTGTGTTCCTCATCTTCCTCGCACTGCCCGTGCTCGTGTTCCCGGCCATGGAGGAGCTCCTCTCGACGACCGTCCCGACCAGCGTCAGCGAGAGCCTCACCGACCACGTGCTCGTCTGCACGTACACCGCCCGTGCGGACGCACTCATCGACGAGCTCGATGCCTGGGGCGTCGACTCCGTCATCCTCGAACCCGACCGCGACACCGCCGTCCAGCTTCACGAGGCCGGCTACGACGTGATCAACGCCGACCCCGAGAGCACCGAGGGACTGGAGGACGCCGGCATCGTCCGCGCCCGCGCCCTCGTCGCGGACGTCTCCGACGAGGTGGACGCGAGCATCGTCCTCGCCGCGGGCGAGGTCGGCGACGAGGACCTCCAGGTCGTCAGCGTCGTCGAGGACCCCGAGAGCGTCTCCTACCACCGGCTCGCCGGCGCGGACGAGGTGCTCTCCCCACGCCCCTTGCTCGGCCGCGGGCTCGCCTCGAAGGTCACGACGGGTATCTCGACCGAACTCGGCGACGCCATCGAGATCGGCGACGACTTCGACATCGCCGAACTGCCAATCCACAGGACGAGCGAGCTCGTCGGCAAGACGCTCTCCGACAGCGGTATCCGGGAGCGTGCCGGCGTCAACGTCATCGGCGCGTGGTTCAGCGGGGAGTTCCGGAGCCCGCCGGACCCCGACGCCGAGCTCGACAACGGCACCGTGCTGCTCGTGACCGGCCGCGAGGACCAGCTCCAGGCGCTGAAGGAGCTGACGCTCTCCCGTGTTCGTGAGTTCCGCCGCGGCGAGACCATCGTCGTCGGCTACGGACAGGTCGGGTCGGCCGTCGCGGAACAGCTCGACGAGGCCGGCGTCCCCTACCGGGTCATCGACCGTGAGCAGAAGCCCGGCGTCGACGTGGTCGGCGACGCGCTCGACCCCGATGTCCTCCACGCCGCCGAACTGGGGGACGCCCGGACGGTCGTGCTCGCGCTTCCCGACGACACGACGACCGAGTTCGCGACCCTCGTCATCCGCGACGAGAGCCCCGAGACGGAGGTCGTCGCCCGCGTCACCGAGAGCGAGAGCGTCCAGAAGATGTACCGCGCCGGCGCGGACTACGTGCTCTCGCTCGCGTCCGTCAGCGGCCGGATGATCGCTTCGACCATCCTCGAGGACGAAGAGGTGCTCTCCATCGACCAGCAGGTCGACGTCATCCGCACGGAGGCAACGCTGTTGGTCGGACAGACCCTCGAGGAGGCACAGGTGCGCAAGCGCACCGGCTGTACGGTCGTCGGCGTCGAGCGCGACGGCGAGGTCATCACGGATGTCGGCCCCTCGTTCCGCATCGAACGGGGCGATCAGCTCATCGTCGCCGGCACTGACCAGGGGACGAACCGCTTCAGGGAACTCTGCTGTTGACTCATCTGACCCCCATCCCTACTTGGAGTCGACGACGCGTTTCGGCCCGCGCCCCCGGAGCGTCCCGGCCTCGTTCGATATCTCCGTCCGCCGGAACCGCCAGACGCGCGCACCGTCGCCGCCCTCGACCACGTCGACCTGTTTCAGGCCCGTCTTGATGCAGTTCCACCAGCCGGACTCGGAGCCGTACCCCGCCGGGTACTCCTCGTACAGCGCCTCGACGAAGTCCGACCGCCGTGCTCTGTCTTCGTCCTTGAGGTACGCGAGCGCCGCGCCCACGGCTCGCCGGCGGGGCTCGACCTTCTCCGGCGAGCGACCGGGGACGTCGAGCGCTTCGAGGTCGGTGATGTCCTCGCCGGGCGAGACGTCGTCGCTGCTGACGGCGATGCTCGTGTTCGACTGGTAGCTCAGCCCGGTCGCCGGGTCGCGACCGAGGCGTTTGCGGGTCTGTGCGACCGCGCGCCGGGCGAACTCGTCGAGACGCTCGCCCTCGACACCGGCGAGGACGTCGGCCTCCTCGTTCAGTCGTTCGTCCGTGAACCGCTTGACCCGCTCCGGCGTGAAGTTCCCGCCGAGGTCGTCGGGCTCGGCGTTCGGCCCCGACTTCGGCACCATCCGCTCACCGGTCCCGCCCGTCTCGACCGTCTGGTTCGCCGTCCCGCCGCCATCGGCCGTCGCCGGTTGCTCGTCTGTCGAATCCGTCCCGTCCGTCGCTCCGGGGCTCTCGGGGGTCGCCGATCCGTCCGTGGCCTCGGCCGTCGCGTCCCCGTCGGCCGGGGTCGCCGCCGGCTCGTCACCGGTCGTGCTCTGGGCGACCTGCTCCTCCAGCTCGGCCACACGGGCGGCGTACTCCGACAACAACTGGTCCCGCTCGGTCCCCTGCTCGATGGCCGCGCGGTTCCCGATGATCCAGTCCAGATACGTCGGGATGTCCTCGAACCCGAGCAGGTCCGTCTCCATGTCGAGCTTCTCGACGGTCTCCTCGGGGACGTCGAGGCGGATTGTCGGCATTTGTTCCCCGGTACGTCAGTCGGTTATAAAAATTGTGGCCTACGCCCCTCGCTGACGCCCTCGACCCGCTGAGCGGCACACAATCCTTAAATCGGCCAGAACCTTACACGGATTCATGCACAAGGACGAGCTCCTCGAACTCCACGAGCAGATGGTCGACATCATGACTCACTTCGAGGAAGCGGGCGACGGCAAGGACGCGCTGTTCCAGCAGTACCACGACCTCGACGTCGACCCGTCGGACGTACACAAATCGAAGAGCGAGCACAAACACGCCGTGTTCGTGCTGGGTAACGCCCTCGCCAGCGTCATGAGCGAGGACGAGTTCTCCAGCGCCGGCCGCATCCAGAAGCGCATGGAGGAGCTCGCGGACGACGCCGAATCGAAGATCTGAGGCCGCGCTTCGGGCGCTCGCCGTCTCGGATGCCAGCCTGCAACGGCTAATCCCCGGAAACTATTTGTCCCGCATCCGGTTGTAACCGTATATGGATTCGCGCAGAGTAGAGCGCGTCGAAGACTGGGACTCCCGTCCCTTCTCGGGCGGCTTCGAGGAGCTCCGTTCGCTCGCGGACACGGAGTTCACCGGGGCCGTGACGGCCGGGACGACGTGGCTGTTCATGCTGAACGGCCGCATCATCGGGGTCTTCGACGGGACTATCGACGACTTCGACGGCGCTTCGGGCACGACGTACGATGCACCCCATCCGTCGGTGCCGCTCCTCTTCGCGATGCAGGAGACGGGCGGCGATGAACGGGCGAACTACTACACCAACGACACACCGATTTCGGAGGCCGACTCGACGCTCACGTCGGGCAAGTTCACGGGCTACATCGAGCTCTCCGAGAACGTCCTCAGCGGCGATTACTACGTCGTCTACTACGGCGGCCGTTCGATGAGCTGTGCGTTCATCGGCAACCGGGAGCGCCTGCACACGGGCGACGAGGCGTTCGAACGCGCAGACGACGAGGTCGGCATCTACACCGTGATGGACGTCGACATCCAGGTGACAGAGATCCCCGGTGGCGAGCCGGACCCCGAACCAGCGACCGCTCCCGACGAGGCGGCGACCGGGACTGCGGCGGGTGGTGCGGCCGCCGGCACCACGGACGCAGGGACAGACCCCACCGGAACGGACGACGCGGCCAGCGACGAAGCGGTCGTCGCCGACCCCGCACCGTCGGACACTGCCGACGCCACCACGGAGGCGGCCAGTCCACGCGACCAGCGAGAGCACGCCGACGAGTCGTCCGTCACCGAGGCAACCGCGCCCGCGGAACCCGTCGTCAGGGAGGCGTCGAGCGAGCAGGCACCGCCTACACAGACCGACCCATCCCAGGGCCAGGACCAGCCACGAACGGGCGGGACTGACCGGGCGGACGGCACGCCAGAGGACACGCAGGCTGACGGTAGCCGTCCGACCCCGCGACGGGAGCCGTCCACGGAGCCCGAGGCTCAGTCCGGCGCGACAGACACGCGGACCGACGCGGACGCGACACCGGACAGCACGGCCACGAAGACGGTCGAGGACGACCACGACCCCGTCCAGATCCCCGACGAGGTGCTGGCTGAGGTCGAGCAAGAGGCCGCGGACGAGGACGAGGACCCCGTGTTGGAGGAGGAAGCCGAGTGGCGAGAGACGCGCTCGATTCCCTCCATCAATCCCGACCGGTCCGAATCGACGAGCGGGGAGCCGACGCCCCAGAGTTCGACAGCGCAGTCCACGACGAGCCAGAGCACGACGCCGAACCGACAGAGCCGACGGCAGCGCCAGGGCGCCGCCGACAGCCAGCAGTCGAACCCGCAGGGCACGAACGGTCAGCAGCAGGCAACCGGCAGCACGAACCGACAGTCGAGCCCCGGCCAGCAGGCCGGACGCACGGAGCAACAGTCCACGAACACCGCCGACGGCAGGAGCCACGACGAGCCGCTCGAGCGGGAGATGCTCCAGCGCGAGGACAAGATCGACCGGCTCCAGCAGCAGCTCTCGAACGTCGAGGAGGAGCGTACGGAGCTCCGCGAGGAACGCGACCAGCTGGCCGACGAGAACGCCGAGCTGCGCGACGAACTCGAGGCCCTCGAGGCCGAAATATCCGACCTGGAGGCCGAGCTGACCGACCTCGAGGCCGAACTCGCCGCACAGCGTGGCCCGGCCGCCGACGCCGACACGCAGTTGACGCCACAGCAGGCGCTCGAAGGGACGAACCTCTTCGTCCGCTACGGCTCGAAGGGTGAGGCGACGCTCGACACCGCACACGAGGGCGAGGCCGACGCCGAGGCGGTCAACGCGAACCTCCGCATCGAGCACCACACGCAGTTCGACGCGGACGACGCGGCGGTCGACGGCCGGCCGTACGCCGACTTCCTCCACGACAGCATCGAGTTCAGCTTCGTGGAGTGGTTCGTCCGCGACCTGCTCTACGAGATCCGCGACACCGGAAACGCGAGCGCGATGCGGGACCTCTACGACGCCATCCCGGAGGCAGACCGCGCCGAGCTCAACGGTTCGGTGTCGCTACGCTACGACGAGGACGGCAACGAGCAGCGCGACCAGACCACGTTCGACGTGGTCGTCCGCGACCGGATGGGCAACCCGCTCGTCGTCGCGAACCTGAACGACTCGCGCGACCCGACGACCGAGGAGATGATGGTCGATATCCAGGAGCGCGCCTCGCGGGTCAAGCGGACCAGCGAGAGCCTCGCCGGGGCGGTCGTCGTCACGGCCTCCTTCTTCGACCCGGGGGCGCTGGAGACGGCCTCCGAGGCGACGAGCGGGAGCTTCCTGAGCCGGGACTCGAAGAAGAGCTTCGTGAAACTGTCCCGGAAATCGGGCTACCACCT
Source organism: Haloarchaeobius sp. FL176 (assembly GCF_024609245.1). GTDB lineage: Archaea > Halobacteriota > Halobacteria > Halobacteriales > Natrialbaceae > Haloarchaeobius. The sequence continues at coordinate 51,180 of NZ_JANJYH010000006.1, read as the reverse complement.
GTGTCTGGTGGAGTCCCGCGGCGGGGAGTTCCACATCAACGTGCCGGAGCTGTAGGAAGACGAAAACCGTTCAGTTCTCGATTTCGGCGGCGTCGTCGATCTTCATCCCGTTCATCTTCTCGACGATCTCGTCGATCTTGCCGTCGAGTTCCTCGACGAACTCGAGCGTGCGCTCGGTCGTGATGGCGCCCTGGCTCGACGGCTCGATGAGGTTCTCCTCCTCGAGGACGCGGAGGGAGTAGCGGACTTTGTGGTGGGGGTACCCCGTCTCGTTGGACATCTTCACGATACCGATCGGTTCGTTCTCGATGACCATCTTCAGCACCTGCAGATGTCGTTCCAGCATATCGACTTCTTTCTCAAGTCGGTCTATCATGGCATTTGTTAACTTGTCGTACGGGGTTTTAAACCTTATCGTGCGGACCCGGCGAGAAACGCAGCAAAACGGACCTAGCCGTGGTTCCTGTATATGTCTTCTGGTCCGTGCAACCACGACTCAACGGCCGAGCGCGACCCGCCGTATCGAAATCGGTTTACCGACCGCTGGAGAATCGGCGCGTGTAAATGACCGTAACCATTGTCGGGTCGCAGCTCGGCGACGAGGGCAAGGGCGGTGTCGTCGACATCTATGGCGACGGGGCCGACGTCGTCGTCCGCTACCAGGGCGGCGACAACGCGGGCCACACCGTCGTCTACGGTGGCACCGAGTACAAGCTCTCGCTCGTTCCCAGCGGAGTCGTCCGCGGCAAGGTGGGCGTCCTCGGCAACGGCTGCGTCGTGAACCCGGCGACGCTGTTCGACGAGATCGCAGACCTGCGCGAGCGGGGCCTCGACCCCGACGTGCGTGTCGCCGAGCGAGCACACGTCATCCTGCCGTACCACCGTGTGCTCGACGGCATCGAGGAGGAGGTAAAGAGCGAATCTGACCAGAAGGTCGGCACCACCGGGCGCGGCATCGGACCGACCTACGAGGACAAGGCAGGCCGCCGCGGCGTCCGCGTCGGCGACCTGCTTGACCCAGCGGTGCTGCGCGAGCGCCTTGAGTACGTCGTGCCCCAGAAGCGGGCCCTCGTCGAGGACGTGTACGGACTCTCCGTGGACGACCTGGAGAATCCGGCGGCGTTCGACGTCGACGCGCTGTTCGAGGAGTACCGCGAGTACGGCGAGCGGCTGGCCGAACAGGGGATGCCCGTCTCCTGCGGCGACTTCCTCGCCGACGCCATCGACGACGGCGAGCAGGTCATGTTCGAGGGTGCACAGGGCACGCTCATCGACATCGACCACGGTAGCTACCCGTACGTCACGTCGTCGAATCCGACCGCCGGCGGCGCGACTACCGGCACCGGCCTCGGTCCGGGTATCATCGGCGGCGGCGAGATAATCGGCATCGTCAAGGGCTACCTCTCCCGCGTCGGGAGCGGCCCGATGCCGACCGAGCTGGCCGGAGTCGAGGGACAGACCACGGGGTACGACGGCGACGCCGGCGAGGAGGAGGAAGAACTCGCCACCTACATCCGCGACGAGGGTGGGGAGTACGGCACCGTCACCGGCCGCCCACGCCGAGTCGGCTGGCTCGACGTGCCGATGCTCCGCCACGCGACCCGCGCCAGCGGGTTCACCGGGCTCGCGGTCAACCACGTCGACGTCCTCGCCGGGATGGACGAGGTGAAGGTCGGCCACAGCTACACGCTCGACGGCGACGAGCTGTCGACGATGCCGTCGACGACCGAGAAGTGGGCGCGCTGTGAGGCGAACTTCCGCACGTTCGACGGCTGGCCCGACGTGGACTGGGACGACGTCGACGACTGGGAGGACATCCCCGAGAACGCACGCACCTACCTGAGCTACCTCTCGGACGAGCTCGACACCGACATCTACGCCGTCGGCACCGGGCCCGACCGCGAGGACACCGTCATCCTGCAGGACCCGTACGACTCGTAGAGGGTCGACCCGCAGTACGGTGATTCCATCTTTCTAGGCAGCTACCCCAGAGCCACGCTGGGAGGTCCAAAACGGTCATCGGTAGCTCGGCGTCGTGCCCCCACTCGAATCCAGGCAATCACGCACGTCGTTCCCGAAGCCTTTTGCTCTCGGTGTCCGAGGGTGCGGGTATGAAAGAATCCATGATGGACATCCTCTGCTGTCCGATGGACAAGGCGGACCTCGAACTCGAGGTGGGCCGCGAGGACGAAGACGAGATCGTCTCCGGCACACTCACCTGCACCGAGTGTGGCGAGAGCTACCCCATCGAGGAGGGCGTGCCGAACATGCTGCCGCCGGACATGCGGGACGACGTGCCGGCGTAATCCGGCACCGCCGCAGCACCGAACTCGGAGACGACCGACGACCCGTCCTACTCACCGCCAATGGCACCCGAGACTCTCGTCGTCGACATCAGCCGCGAGGAACTCCACAGCGTGGAGCCAGCCGTCGAGGCGTTCGAGGCTCGCGGCCCGTTCGACGTGGAGATCCGGAACCACGGGCGAGCCGTCCACGTCCACTGCAACGTCGACGACGCGCTCTCGCGTGTCGCAACCCTCACCGAGACGAATCACTTCGTCGAGACGGAATCGAGTACGACGTTCCGGGTGGAGGTCGCCGACGGCCCACGCCCGGTCTCGGGAGCGCTCCGGTTCGTGGCGGCCTACGGTGCAGCGGAGGCCGGGGTTCCGGTGACGGTTCGGGACCCGGCGGCGACACCCGCTGTCGAACAGGCCGGTGCCGCGGCCACCGGGGAGAGCGGAACCGAGACGACGGTGGAACGGTCGGGCGATATCGACCCCTCTGCGTTCGCTCCCGGGCGCGACGACGCGCCGTTGCTCGCGCTGGCTGGCGTCGCATTGCTGGTGGCGGTGCTCGCGATGGTGCTCGCGAACAGTGCCGTCGTGCTGCTCGGGGTCGGCGCGGTGCTGATCGGGATTCTCGTCGCCGTCGTCGTCCTGTTGCGTTGAGGCGCGGCCTCGACCGCGGCTCCGTCACTCCTCGGTCGGCACGCCACAGAGGTTGCCGTCCTCGTCGAACCGCTTGGCCCGCAGGTAGCGCGCCCGGTAGCGGTTCGCGCCCTCGTACACGTCGGCCTCGCGGATCTCGTCGGTGCGGCCCTCGGAGACGGTGTCGACGATGGCCTCGAGCTGCTCCTTCTCGCTCGGCGTGAGGTCGAACTCGTAGGTGTGTTCCTCTTCCTCCTCGAGCTTCGTCCACTTCCGGGCGGCCGCCACGACCAGCGAGCAGGGCTCCCGGCAGGGGAACGGGCCGTCGCCACCGGGCGTCTCGAGGTCGTCGTCCTCGTCGTACTCCCACTCGCGCCGTTTGAGACACTGCGAGTCGACGCAGGCGGCCTCGGTGACCCACTCCACTGCCTCTCGGGGGAGCTCCTCGACGACGCCGTAGATACCGGTCTGACGTTCGGCGGTCTCGCGCCAGTGGCTCACGTCGAGGTTCCCCTCGTGTTCGCGGTGCCAGTTCTCGACGGTCGCGGGGTAGACGACGCCCAGGGCCTCCTTCAGCTCGCCGCTCGTGAGCTCCGGAAGCACCCAGCCGTCGACGAGCGACGGCGCGGTCTTCAGCGGCCGGTAGCGGCCACGGTCGTCGTACTTCGAGAGGTCACGGAGGTCGCGCGGTTCGTCGTGTACGGTGAGCTCGTCCGGGTCGGCCTCGCTGTCGTCGACGTGTCGGAGCTCGTACCGACGGTAGCCGACCTCGCCGAGCTCGACGGTGACGTGCAGCTGCCCCCACTCGTGGTGGATGCCGCCGTCGCGCATCGCGTCGTAGCGGGCACGGACGGAGTGCTCGTCGGTGGCCTCCAGCCAGCGCAGGAACGCACGCCGAGCGGTTCCCTCGCCGCCGACGACGACGTTCCAGAAGTGCCAGTTGGAGACCCACTCGGCGTTGGCCGCGGCGACCCGTTCCAGCTCCTCGACGGAGAGGTGCTCGCGGTGGAGGTCCGGCACCTCGAACACGTAGCCGTCGTCCTCGTACTGCACCACGAGGCCGTCGAGTTCGACCGGACCGCCCGTCACGGCGTCGACGAGATCCTCGAACTGGTCGGGTGCGAGCTCGGCGTCGGTGGCCGCCATCGTCAGTCACCCGAGGCGGGGACGCCGCCGGTCGCCTCGCGGACCTTCTCGAGCGCGTCACGGACGTCGGCTCCGGCCTCGGCGGCGCGCTCGAGGATGACGTCGGCCATGAAGTCCTCGGTGCCGACAGCCCCCGCGTACCAGATGCGGTGCCCGTCGACCTCTGCGGGGGTGTCCCAGCCCTTCCGATAGTCGTCGGTGAGGCCCATGTCCTCGGGGATGTCCTCCTGGGTGTGGTAGCCGTCGGCGACGAACAGGGGGACGACGACGACGTCCTCGCTCTCGAAGTAGTCGGTCACGTCGTCGACCTCCGGCTCCTCGTCCATGTACAGGGCCTTCACCTCGTCGAACCGACCCATGTTCCGGATGCGGTCGGCGTGGTACTCGATGGCCTTCGCGGAGTTCTCGTTGCGCTCGGTGCCGTGGCCGACGACCGAGAGGCCGAACCCATCACCGACGTCGTGATTCCCGGTGACCGACTCGGCGCGCTTGACGATGACGTCGGACATCGCGTCGTGGGTCCCGACGGGGCCGCAGTAGTGGATGGTCTTGTCGACGTCCTCGGCGTACAGCGTCGCCTGCGAGGCGCTCGTGCCGTCGGACTCCCACAGGTCGGGCTCCCAGTCGTCGAGCCGGAGCTCGCGGGGGATGACCTCCTCGGTGAAGTAGCCCTCGCTGATGAACAGGGGGACGACGAACACCTCGTCGGACTCCACGGTTCGGAGCGCGTCGCGGAAACTCGGTTCCTCCTTCCAGAACGCCTCGCGCACCTCGTCGAACGCGCCCGACTCGCGGATCGTGTCCGCGTGGGCGTAGGTCGGTGTGCTCGACTCCGGGTTGAGGTGCGACCCGTGTGCCACGATGACCAGCGCTTGCATACGCATCGCTCAGGCTGGCACGTCCTTAGGAACTTCGTCTGCGGCACCCCGAGTCGGCCGGCTCGCGTGACTCGCGCGGACGGAAACGCCTAATTGTCATCGGGCGGAACACTCGCGAAAATGTCGGCCCTCCCTCGCTCCCTCGTCGCGATTGGGCTCCTGCTCGTCGTCACTACGGGCTGTCTGGGTCTCGTCGACGACGGCGAACCGGCGACCCCGGCTGTCGACGGCGAGGCGGCCGTCGAAGCCTACGAGTCCATCGACGGCGTCCACGCCGTCGTCGAGACGACCATCACCCACGGGGACAACACCGAACACAGCGAGTCGGCGGTATGGCTCCGGCCCGCCAGCGGCGCGGTTCGAGAGGTAATCCGTGAACCGGACTCCCGGCGGGGCAACGTCGTCGTCGGCAACGGTTCGCAGCTCTGGGTGTACAACGAGAGCCGGGACGTCGTCCGGACGCAGTCCTACGAACGCGGCCAGGGGGACGCGATCAGGATGAACACGTTCCTCCGGCAGGTCTTCGACGCGGTCGCGGCGAGCGACAACAAGACTGTCCAGTCCCCGCCGACAGTCGGTATGGGCCCCGCGCCGTCGGTGCCCGTCGAAGACGAAGCAGGCGCGGCGGTCAGGAACGCGACGACGCGAGTCGAGAACTACACCGCGTCGTACGAGGGCACGGAGACCGTCGCCGGCCGCGAGACCCACGTCGTCGAACTGGCCCCGAGCGGCGACGTTCCGACGGTGGCCTCGGACCTGCGGATCCGGTACCACCTCGACACCGAGCACTACTTCCCGGTGAAGGTGACCCAGTCGATGACGGTCAACGGGAAGGAGTTCCGCATCGTCTCGGAGTACACGAACGTGGAGTTCGGCCCGGGCATCCCCGACTCGCGGTTCCGCTTCGACCCACCCGAAGATGCGAGCGTGGTCGACCTAGACGAGAGCCAGGAGACGTTCGAGACGCGCGCCGCGGCGTCGGCGAACGTCTCGGTGACGCTTCCGGAGCCGGACGTGCCCGACTGGTACGAGCTGTCCCGGATCGGCGTGCTCCGCGGTGAGATCACGACCGTGACGGTGTTCTACCGGAACGACGCCGGCGACGTTCTCTACGTGAGTAGGCACTCGGAACCGCGCTCGACCGGCTCGGCGGAGGGTGACACCGTCGGCGTCGGCGGCACCGAGGGCCGTTACGTCGCGACGGACTCGCTGGGCTCGGTCGTCTGGTCGTGCGGGGACGGCCCGCAGTACGCCGTCGTCTCGGTGGAGGGGTCGCTGTCACGGTCCGAAATCGTCGCCATCGCCCGCTCGGTCGGCTGCGAGTAACGGCTGCTGTCGCCTACTGCGCCGGCTCGAACGCCGGCGCGAAGTCGACCTCCGTCGCTGGCACGAGCAGCAGTATCTCCTCCCGCGGCGTCTCGACGAGCTGGCGGTCGGTGTCGGTCTCCCAGAGGTGGGCCGTCCAGCGTCCGGACTCGACGTTCTCGACGACCTCGCTCGCGGTGTAGTACTCGCCGTTCGAGCCGACGTACGTCGACATCAGTTCCCCTCCGTGTGGCCGGTTCCGCGGTCGCTTGCGTCGGGCGCTTCGGGCCGCTCCTCGCCGGTGTCGTGGAGTATCGAAGGCACAGGGGATGAATCGGCAGGGAGCCGCTAAAGCGTTCCTACGATTGTGAAAAAGTAACACAATTAGCCTACCGAGCGGCCCACTTGGCGTTCTCGACGGCCGGTCAGGGTGCGACGGTCGTCCCGCCACTGTCCGGAATATCGGGACTCAGTCGTCTCGCAGCTCGTCGGGGGACTCGTCTCCTCGCTCCCAGACGTTCGTGACGGACTCCCCGTTCGGTGGTGTGTGGCTGACCTCTTTCATGGTGCGGTTGTCGTTCGTCATCGTGGTAGCTCGTAGCACGAGACTCGCATAAAAGGCTTTCTGGCAACCCATTATAAGAATTAGTAGCATATTAACACCTAATATCGAGGGGCGCCGCAGGCGACAGCACAGTCCGAAGTGTCAAGGCCTATGACGACCGGAGCCCAACGGCGTCGCATGGAGTACGAAACGATTCAGGGGACCTCCGTCCCGAAAATCGGCCTCGGCACCTGGCAGACCGACGGCCAGGAGACCTACGGCGCAGTCCGTACCGCGCTGGCCGCGGGATACCGTCACATCGACACCGCCCAGGCGTACGACAACGAGCGCTACGTCGGCAACGCCATCCACGACGCCGACGTGGACCGCGAAGACATCTTCCTCACCACGAAAGTCCGTCCGGACCGGTTCCGCCCCGGTCGTCTCAAGCGCTCCGTCGCCAACAGCATCCGCCGCCTCGACACCTCCTACGTCGACCTGCTGCTGCTGCACTGGCCGAACCCGCTCGCCGACCTCCGGGAGACGATGGAGGCCATGGCCGACCTCGTCGAGCGCGGCGACGTGCGCCACGTCGGCGTCTCGAACTTCTCGAAGAAGCGGCTGATGAAGGCCCAGCGCGTCTCCCCGGAACCCATCTTCACCAACCAGGTGAAGTTCCACCCGTTCAAGCCCCAGCGCGAGCTCCTGCGCTACTGCCAGGACTCGAACGTGCTGCTCACCGCCTACTCACCGCTCGGCACCGGCGGGGTCCTCGACGACGACCTCCTCCGGTCCATCGGCACGCGCTACGACAAGACCCCCGCGCAGGTCGCGCTCCGCTGGGCGACCCAGCACCAGAACCTCGTCGCCATCCCCAAATCAACCAGCACGGACCACATCGAGCAGAACATCGATATCTTCGACTTCAAGCTCGACCGGGACGAGCTGGACCGCATCGCCCGCCCCGACCCCGTCAAGAACGGCCTGGCGTTCGCGAAGGGAACGATCGGTCTCTGAACCGTCCACGAGCCACTGTTCCGGCACCGGTAGCTTTCCAGCCCGCCGACACGCTCCCGATAGCGATGCCGTACTTCGACCCGGGGCGGGGAACGGCACCGCGGACCGCCTTCGCCTCATTCGTCCCGGACCGGCCGGCGGTGACCGCGGGGGCACTGTTCGGGTGTGCATCGTCAGAGAATGGAACCGTGCACGGTAGACGGCCCCGACGGGCTGGACGGAACACTCATTCACCCCGCTACCCAACCGACGGTCGAACACGCGATGGTCGACCCGGAGGACCCGACCCGACCCGGCGAACGTCTGCCAGGCGTCTCGCCGGCGCAGGACGCGCAGGACCGCATCGTCCTGCACGTCGACATGGACTGCTTCTACGCGGCCTGTGAACGGCTTCGCGAGCCCGAGCTCCGTGACGAGCCGGTCGTCGTCGGGATGGGCTACGAGCCGGGCGACGACGGCGGCGCGGTGGCGACGGCGAGCTACGAGGCCCGCGAGTACGGCGTCGAGAGCGCGCAGGCCATCACGACCGCGCTGGAGCGCCTCCCGCGCCGGGCCGACGCGGACGACTCCGCGGGAACGGGGCTGTACCGGCCCGTCGACCTGGACTACTACGACGCCGTGGCGAGCGACGTGAAGGATATCCTCCACGACTGCGCGGACACGGTCCGCGAGGTGAGCATCGACGAGGCGTACCTGGACGTGACCGACCGGACGGACTGGAGCGTCGCCGAGGGGTTCGCGAGGCACGTCAAACAGCGCATCGAGCGCGAGGTCGGCGTCGTCGCCAGCGTCGGCGTCGCACCGAACATGAGCGCGGCGAAGGTCGCGAGCGACCACGACAAGCCGGACGGGCTCGTCGTGGTGCCGCCGGCGGAGCTGCGGGGGTTCCTCGAACCCCTCCCAGTCGAGGAGATCCACGGCGTCGGCCCGGTGACTGCACGCGAGTTGCGGGACGAGTTCGACGTGGAGACCGCTGGCGACCTCGCTGCCGCAGACCGCCGGGCGCTGGCGGAGCGCTTCGGCGACCGTGGCCCGGAACTCCGCGACCGGGCGCGGGGGAACGACGACCGGGCGGTGACTCCGCGCGGGCTCCCCAAGAGCTTCTCGCGCGAGTCGGCGTTCGGGGAGGCCGTCACGGACCCCGAGCCGAAGCGCGAGCAGGTGCGGACGCTCGCCGAGGCCGTGGCGGACCGCGCCGAGCGCGAGGGTGCGCTCTACCGGACCATCGGCATCAAGGCCGTCGAGCCGCCGTTCGACGTGAACACTCGCGAACGGTCGTTGCCGGGGCCGGTCGCCGACGGACAGCTGGTCGTCGAGACCGCCCTGGAGCTCCTCGCGGAGTTCGAGGCCGTGGCCGTGCGGAAAGTCGGCGTCCGGGTCTCGAACCTCTCCTTCACCGAGCGCAACCAGGCGAGCCTCGACTCCTGGGACTCCGGAGGCGGCCGTGAGACCGCAACTGGGGGGTCACAGGACCGCTCGCGACGCAGTGAGGCGGATGGCTCCGGCGGCCAGTCCACGCTGACCGATTTCCAGTAGCCGCCACGGCCAATGGAACTTATATGTCCCGGCACCCGAGATGGGATAGACGCACTCTCATCAGCATGCCTGACGACGATATGGACTTCTACGAACTTCTGGAGATAGACGAGGACGCCTCCCAGGCCGAGGTGAAGGAGGCGTTCCGGTCCAAGGTCCGGGAGTATCATCCGGACCTCAACGACGACCCCGACGCCCCCGCCCAGTTCAACGCCCTCAAGAAAGCCTACGAGACCCTCAACGACTCCTCGGAGCGGAACGCCTACGACCGACTCGGCCACAGGGACTACGTCGCAAAGCGCATCGGTGGCTTCCCCTCCGGCGATATCTGGGGGAACGGCTCCAGCGACAGCGGTGACTCCGGCAGCTCGACGAGTCCGTCGAGCGGCGCTACGACCAGCTCGCGGTCCACGAGCCGCTCGACGGACTCCTCGCGCACCGGCCGAAAGCGATCCAGCAGCAGTTCGGCCAGCAACCGGTCCAGCAGTAGCACCTCGGGGAGCAGCGGGTCGAGCGCCAGCTCCAGCAGCTCGGGGAGCTCCGCCAGCCAGTCCACGGCCTCGAACACGTCACAGCGGACGAGCCGGACCGGCAGCAGTTCGACCGGGGGCAGCTCGTCGTCCCGGAGCACCGGCGGGTCGGCACGGAGTACGTCGACCAACGGCGGGCACTCGACCACCGGCACGCGAACCTCGACCGCAACGGGGACCAGCACGGGCGGCTGGACGGACAACGCGCTGTTCAACTGGTGGAACAGCCTGAGCCTCGGCTGGCCGCTCATGCTCTCGGCGGTGCTCCTCTACATCGCTGGACTCGTCCAGTACGGGTTGGCTCACGAGAGCGCCCTGTCCACGCTCGCGGACCGACTGCGCGACGCCGGCACCGACACCGCGGCCCTGCAGGCCGCCCTCGTCGACTCGCGACACGGACTCACCCAGCCAGCCACGTTCATCGTCGAGGAGGGTGCGCTGGTGACAGAGCCACCGCTCCCGACACAGCAGTGGTACGGTGCGCTCGCCGGCCTCGTCGGCGTCACCGTGCTCGGGTTCGTCCTCAACCGGGCGTTCCGCGCCCAGCGGCCGTACAAGTGGGTGACGGTCAACGAGACCGTCGGAATCTCACTGGCCGTCGCTATCGCGGCAGGCGCGTACGGCGGTCTGCTGCTGGCCGGCGCCCTCGTCCTGCCGCTGGTCTACCTGGTCATCATCCGGCACACCCGGATGGCACAGCAGTTCAAGCCGACGTACCTCTACGTCGTCGGCGTCTCCGCGCCGCTGGTCGGGCTCGCGCTCGACGCCGCGGAGACTGCGCCAATGCTCGCGGTGGACCTGGTCGCGGTACTCCTGCCGCTGCTTTCGGTCGTGATACTGCTGTTGAGCGCGTTCGTGCGGCCGAAGGTCGCGGCCCGCTTCTGACGCCTGGCCACTGTCAGTGGCCGTCTCAGCCGACCAGCGTCGCGACGCCTTTCGTCTGGCGGTAGTCCGAGTCGAGGATGGCCCGCAGCCGTTCCCGGAGCGCTTCCGCCTCCTCGTCGTCCCACGTCTCGGGGTCGGCGACCGGCACAACGAGGAACCCGCGTCCCCGGACCTCGGTCGCGTGTATCGCCCGGTCGTCGATGGTGTCCGGGAACCGGCGCCTGAGCGTGGTGTACTCCCGCAGCACCCGGTCGATGGCAGTCGCGCCCACGGGGAGGATGATGTGGGCGTTGATGGCGCGGAACTCCGCGTCGAAGAACCGCTCCATGAACTCGTAGTCCGCGTCGGTCGGCTCGCGCCCCTCGGGCAACCGCGGCATGAACAGGTAGCTCGCAAAGAGGTTCGTCGGCTCCGGCGCGTCGCTGTACGGTTCGGCGAGGAACCCCACGTCGTACAGCACACCCTGCAGTCGGCGCGCACCCTCAGTCTCCGTGAACGGGACACCCGTCGTCTCTCCGCCGTGCTGGGTGGGCGACGCACCGACGACGTGGAAGTCGGCGTTCGCGTCGCCGTACCCGGGGACACCGTCCGGCCCGTCGTCGACAGGCGGGTACTCCCGCGGCGGGTGCATGTCGAACGGGTTCGACACCCGGTCCGTTACGTTCTCCACGCCAACCGGTAGTCGAGGGGATGGTATCAAGTTCTCGGCTCGGACAGGGTCGGCCGTCCAGCCGTGGCGGCTCGACCGCCGTGGCCGCTCACTCCACGGTGACCTGTCCCGTCATCCCCGCGCCCCGGTACGGTTCGCAGTAGTAACGGTACGTCCCGGCTACCTCGAAGTGAACTCGTGGACGGAGCCAGCGGACTCCGTCGACGGGACTCCACCCCACTCGGCACCGTCGGGCTGATTCTCTGGCGTGACGGTGTGGCCGCCGGAGCCCCACTCGAACGTGACCACCGTCCCTGCCGGGACCGCGATGTTTGCCGGTGAGAACGAGAGCGACCCGCCGTCGTCACCGCTACCCCCCGCCGAGACAGCCAGCGAGACCGGCCGCGAGCGGGACGGTCCCCAGCAGTGCGCGTCGCGAGTATCGGGCCATACGGTACGCGACGCGGCCCGCGACAAGATGTAGCATGGTATCCCGAACGACGATGGTTTGATTGTCCCGGTCGCCGTCGTCGCGCGTATGAGCGACGACATCCCCGCGATGACGCGATTCCCCGTTCCCGAGGTCGACGAACTCCCCGATGACCTGCGCGAGCGCATCGACGCGGAGGAGGAACGCTCCGGCTTCGTCCCGAACGTGTTCCTCGCGTACGGCTACAAGCCATCGCACTTCCGGGCCTTCTTCGACTACTACGACGCGCTCGTCGAGGACACCGCGCTCGAGCGCGAGGAGGTCGAGATGATCGTCGTCGCGGTCAGCGGCGCGAACGACTGCTACTACTGCAACGTCGCCCACGGCGCGCTCGTCCGCATCTACGCGGACGACCCGCACCTCGCGGACCAGCTCGTCTCAAACCACCGCATCGCGGACCTCAACGACGCCCACCGCGCCATGCTCGACCTCGCCGTGAAGCTCACCGAACGGCCGGCCGAGGTGGACGAGACCGACTTCGAGCGGCTCCGCGACCACGGGTTCTCCCGGGAGGCCATCTGGGACATCGGGAGCGTCGCCGCGTTCTTCAACCTCTCGAACAGGATGGCACATCTCGCCGACATGCGGCCGAACGCGGAGTTCCACACGATGGGCAGGTAGTCCACCCACACTTCCGCGCCCGTTGCCGGACGGACAACCGAACCCAAGAGACATCTCAGACATGGTTTCCGGACCGAGTGCCGTCCTGTCTCACGTTCGGTTAAATTTACTAAGGTAAAAATCTCAAACTATGTCGAAAAGTGTATGGTGGATAATAGACCACAGTCTGACATGCGCCAGCTGGACGACACCGACCTACAGATCCTCCGCCTGCTCCTCGAGGACGCGAGCAGGACGTACAGCGACATCGCGGAGATCGTCGACGTGTCCCCGCCGACGGTCTCCGACAGAATCGACAGCCTGCGCGAGATGGGCGTCATCCGCCGGTTCACCATCGACATTGATAGTTCGAAGCTGAACGACGGCGTCTCCGTGCTCGTCGAGGCCGAACTCTCGCCGACCGTCGACGCCGACGTCGCCGACCGCTTCGCCGCGCTCGAAGACGTGGAACACGCGTTCCTCACCGCCGACTCGCGAGTGTTCCTCAACGCGAACGTCCCCAAGGGAGACGTTCGCGAACTCCTCGCGGGCGGAGTCGACCTCGATCTCGTCGAGCGTTTCGACGTGAGCCTGCTCGTCCAGTCGGAGTGGCGACCGAAGATCAAAGACAGCGACAGCGCCGACGCCGAACTCGAACAGAGCGTCCGGCAGTGACCGGCCGGTCCACAGGGCCGACGTACCGCCAGCGACGGGGGGTCGACCAAAACTGTTCTATGCCCGGGTGACGACACACCGCTATGGCGACGCGAATCCGCGTTCGTGGAATGACGTACGAGACCCACGCTGAAGTCGTCGAAAAGGCGATTCGGATGGCCGATGGTGTGGACGGCGTCGAGATGGACGTCGACGAGTCCACCGCGACGGTCGAGGGCGACACCGCCGTCGACGAACTCGTCGAGAAGATAGAGATGGCGGGATACGACGCGGAACCACTCTGAGGCGAGTCCTCGTTCCGGGCTCACCGCTCGTGTCGAGCGACTGCGCGGGGCGGCCACGCCCCGTTTCCTGATCGAACGTGTGCTGTCCTTGTCGGAGTTTTCCGAAAGTCGAAGACGTTCGGCTCCAGAGACGCTCGCGTCTCGGGGCGCCCTCGCTATCGCTCACTTGCAACCCTGCTCCGCAGGTCGCTCCACTCCCCGCTCCACCACGAGGCCTCCCTCGCTATCGCTCACTTGCAACCCTGCTCCGCGGGTCTCTCCGCTCCCCGCTCCGCCACGAGGCCTCCCTCGCAATCGCTCACTCGGCCTCGCCGTCCTCCGACCACCGCAACCCATCCGCTCTATAGCCGCCGGCGTCGCCCCGTTCGATCTCGTTCTCGACGGCTCGTGTCGTCTCCTCGTCGAGACGCACCAGATGACAGAGCGGGTGGCCCGGCTGTGCGAGCGGGTTCTCCAGGATGCCGACGATGAGACCGGTGAAGGGAGCCGTGACGACGCGCTCCTCGGTTCGGAAGTGGTCCGAGACGGTACAGATGGTGTCGCCCTCGTGAACGAGGGGGTACGGTCCCCACTCCATGTCCACGAGACCACCCGAGTCCGCCCGTAGCCACGTCTTCTCCTTCGCGGAGTCGATCACCTTCCGCCAGCCCGGCCAGGTGACGGGCTGGTCCGAGCGAACGCCGTACTCCGCGAGGACGCTCTCGACGCCCTCCAGCGCCCGGTCGATGAGCGGCCGCTGGAAGCGGTGGGCCTTCCCCATCTCGACGGTGATCGTGGGCGTCCCCTCGGCGGTGGCGACGGAGCGGAGCATCCCCGGCTCTGATTCCCCCGAGAGGACGACGTTCGCACCGAAAGCGTGGGCCAGCCGCGAGACGGCTTCGTTGCCCATGTCGGCGCGGACGTGGTACATCGTCGTCCGGTTGCGCGTCGAGGTGTGGAAGTCGACGCCGAGGTCGCACTGCGAGACGAACGTCCGATAGATGGCACTGGCCATCCGTTCCGCCGTGTTGGAGTGGCTCTTGCCGGGGAACGACCGGTTCAGGTCCTGGTCGTAGATAGGAATGTAGCGTTGCTGGGCGAGGAACCCGGGGACGTTGAGCACGTGGAGACAGACGAGCGTGCCGTGGATATCCGCGGGCTCGTACCGGTCGGCGATCTCCTGAACCACCTTCACGCCGTTGAGTTCGTCACCGTGGATGGCCGCCGAGAAGAACACTCGCGGCCCGTCCCGGGTACCGTTGACGATGGTGACAGGTATCTCGACAGGGTCGCCGAGGTACGTCTCCCCGACCTCGTGCTTGAAGTGCCGTTTCTCCCCGGGCGAGACCTCGGCATCGAACCGGAACGGTCGCGGACCACCGTCTGGCATACCGACCAGTTCACTGGCCACTGGCAAGAAAATACAGGGTCGGAACACCCGCGCAGTGAGCCGAATTACCAGCCTTTTTCGTCCTGAGGTGGTAACTCCAAACTGCTATGGAACCTAGTCGAGTCTCTCGACGGAGACTACTTGGTGTCGGTGCATCGACCCTCGCTGTCTCCCTTGCGGGCTGTATGGGCGGTGGCGACGACGACGGGGGCGACGAAGTCCCCGAGAACACGGTGCTGGTCGGTCCGGACAACAACTTCGTCTTCGAGCCGGACAGCCTCACCGTCTCCCCCGGCACGGAGGTCACCTGGGAGTGGGAGAGCGACACCCACAACGTCGTCGTCGAGAACCAGCCGGAGGACGCGGACTGGCCCGGCACCGAGGGCGGTGAGAATCAGTTCTACGACACCGGCTACTCCTACAGCTACACCTTCGAGACCCCCGGTACGTACGAGTACTACTGCTCACCGCACCGTGCGCAGGGGATGACCGGCGAGATCATCGTCGAGGAGTAGTCAGAGGTCGATTCGGTTCAGCCAGACCAGCACGCCGTAGAACAGGATGCCGACGGCGAACACGGTCGCCGGGATGAGGAACGCGCCGAACGTGTCGTAGAGGACGCCGACGAAACTCGACATGTCCATCCCGACGCCCCGGACCCACTTCTACGCTGTCCCTTCCAGGTTCGCCAGTCCGGTCAGTCGTCGTCGGGTTCGGCGGTCGCGAGGCCGTCCGCGTCCGCGATGACACGCCGGTCCGACTCGGCGAGCGAGAGCGTCACGTCGCGCTTCGGGAACGGCATCTCGATGTCCGCCTCCAGCAGTCGCTTGTAGATGGTCCGGTTGAGCCTGTGACGTGTCTTCTGCTCGCGGCTCGGGCTCGACACCCAGCAGAGCAGCTCGTACTCCAGCCCCGAGTCGCCGAACTCGCGGAAGCGCATCCGGGGCTTCGGGGAGTCCTTCACGAGCGACTCTTCCTCGGACACCGCGACGACCAGCTCCTCGAACTCGTCGAGGTCGGTGCCGTAGCCCACACTGAGCGGGATGCGGATGCGTTTCCGTCGCTGCGGCGCGGACTCGTTGATGATGCGCGCCGAGTTCAGGACGGAGTTGGGCACCGTCACCATCACCTCGTCGCGGGTGAGCAGCGTGGTCGACCGGATGCCGACGCGGACGACGGTGCCGGCGTCGCCGGTGTCAAGCACCACGTAGTCGCCGATCTTGTACGTGTCGTCGAAGTAGAGCGCGAGGCCGCCGAAGAAGTTCGCCACGGTGTCCTTCGCAGCGAAGCCGACGGCGATGCCGGCGACCCCGGCCGCGCCGAGCAGCGGGGTGATCTCGATGTTCCAGATGGTGAGCAGCAGGAACGCCGACCCGACGAGGACGACCAGCGTCCAGACGTTCGAGAAGACGGGCGCGAAGTCGTAGTGCCCGCCCTCGTCTTTCACCTCCTCGACGGCGCGGTTGACGATGTTGTTCAGCGCCCGGGCCCAGACGAGGACGATGATGGAAGCGGCCGGCTGGCCGAAGAAGTCCTTGAGCTGCTGTGGCTCGAAGGTGCCGGTATCGACCGCACCTGGCCCCGTCAGCAACCAGACCCCGCCCAGAACCGCCGAGACGACGATCGGCACGCGGAGCTCCCTCACGACGATGTTGTCAACGGTGCTCTCGGTCCCGCTGACGAACCGCATGGCTGCCTTGAGCACCACGAACTCCAACACGATGGCACACACCAGCGAGAGGCCGAGGACGAGCGCGGTCCGCTGGAGCGGCGGGTACCCCGCGAGGAGGTCCGTAATCTGGTCGAGCATACACCCCGTACGACGGAACCGTGCATTTAGGTTGCGCTCGCCCGACGGAGCAACGAAACGTTGGAGAGGCCGGACGCCGAACCAGTCGACAGATGTACCGGACCGGACACTACGGCGTCTCGCTGCTGCTCTATGCACCCGTCGGGTTCGCGCTGTTGGTCGCGGGCTACCCCGCCGTCTGTCTGCTGGGTGGCGCGGCGATGCTCGCGCTCGCGCCGCTGCCGGACTACGACCTGCGCGTCCCGTTCGTCGAACACCGGGGGCCGACCCACACACTGGCGTTCGCCCTCCTCGTCGGCACCGTCCTCGGTGGCGCGAGCTACGTCTCGGCTCCGACACTCGGCCTCGACCCGCGGGTCGCCGGGGCGACAGGCGTGTTCGTCGGCACCTACGGCATCGTCGCCCACCTCGTCGGAGACGTGCTGACGCCCGCCGGCATCGCACCGTTCTGGCCGGTCTCTTCCCGGAACTACTCGCTCTCGGTGACTCGCGCCGACAGCACGGTCGCGAACACCGCCTTGCTCGCCCTCGGTGTCTTCCTCACCGTCGTCGCGGCAGTCGTGGGCGGTCGAGTCGGGTGAGGCGAACTGGCGTGTGGTTTCCCACCGTTTATTCTGCCCGGTTTTTTGCCCGCTGCCGTGGGAAATGTACCCATGGGCCCCATCGACTACGGCTCGTTCGAGGCGGGCCGACACGTGAACTACTTCGACCTCGACCACACGTTCCGCCGGGAGGTCGCCCGAGTGCTCGACGACGACGAGCACGACTGGGCCGAGCCACGCCTCCACGAGTTCGGCGAGGTCGTCGGCCAGACGGTCGCCGACAACGCCGACACGGTCGACGACCACGGCCCCGAACTCCACACCTACGACGCCCACGGGAACGTCCAGAACGAGGTCGAGTACCACCCGAAGCAGTACGAGAACGAGCGCATCGCCTACGGCGCGGGCATCGTCGCGGACGCCTTCGAGGCACCGCCGGGCCGCGAGGGGCCGATGCCGCTGACACACCACCTCGCGATGGAGTACCTGCTCTCGTACGCCGACCCCGGCTTTACCTGTCCCGTCTCGATGACCGGCGGGGTCGCACTCGTGCTCGACAAGTACGGCGAGGGCGACGTCCTCGACTCGTACTACGAGCGGCTCGTCGCTCGCGACGGCGACTGCGTCGAGGGAGCGATGTTCCTCACCGAGGAGCAGGGCGGTAGCGACGTCGGCGCGAACGAGACCATCGCGGAGCACGTCGAGGGCCGCGAGTACGAGCTCACCGGCGAGAAGTGGTTCTGCTCGAACATCGATGCCGAAGGGACGCTCGCACTCGCCCGGACACCCGACGCGCCCGACGGCACGAAGGGGCTCTCGCTGTTCCTCGTCCCACACACGAAAGGCGACGCCTGGGAGACCGACGAGCTGAACGACCAGCTCTACCGTCGGCTGAAGGACAAGCTTGGAACCATCTCGGTCCCGACGGGCGAGGTCGAACTACAGGGCGCGACGGGCTACCTCGTCGGCGAGGAGGAGCGCGGGTTCAAGTACATGACCGACATGTTGAACCTCGAACGCCTCTCGAACGCGACCGCGTCGGTCGCCATCATGGGTCGCTGTCTGCTGGAGGCGAAGGTCCACGCCGCAAACCGGGAGGCGTTCGGCTCGCCAATCCAGGAGTACCCGCTGATGAAACGGGACCTCGTCGACATGGCCGTCGACCACGAGGCCGCGACGGCGTACACGTTCGACGCCGGCCGTGTGCTCGCAGAGCGTGAGGCCGGCGACGACGAAGCCTACCGGTTGATGCGCGCACTCGTCCCGGTCGCGAAATACCGCACCGCCCGGATGTCCGTCGACACCGCCTCGTACGCGATGGAGATACTCGGCGGGAACGGCTACGTGAACGACTTCGTCACCCACCGGATGCTCCGGGACGCACAGGTGCTCCCCATCTGGGAGGGCACGTCGAACATCCTCTCGCTCGACCTGCTCCGCGCGCTGGAGTCCGAGGACGCCCACGAGCCGCTGCTCGCAGAGATCCGCGCGAACCTCGACGCCGTCGAACATCCCGCGCTCGCGGAGACGAAGTCAGTAGTCGAGTCGGCCAACGGGGACCTCGGTGCCGCGATGGCCGCGCTCGCGACCGAGGACGGCGAGTACGCCCAGCTCCAGGCGAAGGAGCTCGCGGACCTCGTGTTCGACGTCTACACCGCCGCGCTGCTCTGCCGGGAGGGCCAGGCCGAAATCGACGAATCGGACGACGCCCGGACCGCACTCGTCGCCGAGCGGTTCGTGGACCGGCACCTCCGCGAGTCGGGGGGCGACCGCGGCATCGGCGACGGCGACCGCTTCGCACTGGCGCACTTCGACAGCGTCGTCCGGTACGAATCGGTCGACCCCGCGAGCCTGGTCGACGTCGCGCCGGCTGACGACTGATCTGACGTCTCGGTCGTCTTCGAGTACCAGATTGGCAACAAGTCTTTTGCCTGCACTTCCCCCTTCGTCTCGTATACATGAGAGGACGTAGACAACTGCTACGGACGGCGGGCGTGCTCGTGGGGTCGGCGGCCCTCGGGGCACCGGTGACCGGGAGTCACGACCGAACCGGCGACCCTGCGTCGACATCGTCCTCCCCCGGCCACAGCGACACCTACCGGGGCGAGACACTCTGGACGTTCGAGGGCAACGGCTCGTTCCGGTCGTCTCCGACCGTCGTCGAGGGCACCGTCTACGTGGGGTCGACGAACCGGTTGCTGTACGCCGTCGACGCCGAGACGGGCGAGGAGCGGTGGCGCTTCGAGGTCGGCCCGGAACCAGCCCAGACGAACAAGGCCGAGGGAATCTGGTCCTCGCCGCAGGTGAAAGACGGTCGGCTGTTCGTCGGCGCGAACGACTACAACCTCTACGCGCTGGACGCCGAGACGGGTGCCGAACTCTGGCGCTACGAGACGGACAAACACGTCCAGTCGTCCCCGACGGTCGTCGAGGGGACCGTCTATGTCAGCGGCCGCGACCTCGGCATGTACGCACTGGACGCCGAGACCGGCGAGGAGGTCTGGGCCGACGAGATTGGCATTTCGGGCGCGTCCCCAGCCGTCGTCGACGGGAGCGTGTACAGCGGGTCCTACACCACCGGCGGGGCAGAGAGTGGGAAGGTCGCCTCGTTCGACGCCGCGACCGGCGAGGAGGAGTGGCGGGTCGACGGCATCGACACCTGCTCCTCGCCGATCGTGGTGGACGGGACCGTCGTCATCGGTGCCCTCGACGAGTACGTCTACGGGCTCGACGCTGAGACCGGGGAGCAGGTCTGGCGGACCGAACTCCCGGGAGCCCAGGACTTCGCGATGCCAACGGCGAAGGACGGGACGGTGTACATCACGGGTTGGAGTCGCGAGACGGGGCTGCGTGCACTCGACGCTGGGACGGGAGAAGAGGAGTGGCACGCCCCGACGTACTCCGCCGGTCACCAGTCCCCGACCGTGGTCGGCGACACCGTCTTCATCGTCAACCAGAACGCGGAGCTGGTCTCGGTTGCCCGCAGTGACGGGTCGGTGAACTGGCGTGAGCGACTTCACGAGGCTCCCATCGAGAACGCGACGCAGGGTTCGGCCATCGTCGTCGACGGAATCCTCTTCACCGGCGGTGAGGACGACCGCGTTCGCGCTGTCGAGACGGGCGTGGACGGCTCCAGCGACGGGAAGCGCGTGACGGACGGCGTGCTCAACCACCATCACACGTGGGCCGGGACCGGTCCGCAGACGCTCGACATCGAGCCCCAGGAGGCCACCGCCACGGCGACGCCGACGGAGACGACCAGCCGACCGACGGACGGGTACGGCGACTGGTTCGCGAACGTCGGGAACTACGACGGCACCGTCGACCTGCGCGGGCGGAGTGAGGTGACTATCGCGGTCGGTGCGGGCGAGGACGGGATGCTCTTCTCGCCGGCCGCCGCACTGGTCGACCCCGGCACGACCGTCGTCTGGGAGTGGACCGGCCGTGGCGGCGACCATAACGTGGTCTCGACGGACGGGACGGTCAGCAGCCGAATCACCAGCGAGTCCGGTCACACAGTCTCTGCGTCGCTCTCGGACCCCGGTGTACTGCGGTACTTCTGCCGTCCACACCGGCCGTCGGGGATGAAGGGGGCAGTCGCCGTCGAGACTGTCGACGACGAACTCCTCGCTCCCGCCACGGCCACCCGGGCAGGAACAACCACCGGCGACGACAACGACGGGATGGACGACGGACCAGCCACGGACGGAGAATCGGGCAGCAGCGGGAGTCCCGGGCCGGGCGTCGTTGGAACGATCGCCGCGCTCGGGGGCGCGAGCTACCTGCTCCGGAGACGGCTGCTGGAGGACGACTGAGACGACCTGAACCGGCGGTAACACCTTATCGGGAACTTCTCACGTCGTCGAGAAATTCACGAAATCGCACGAAATACACGTTTTCGGGCCGCTCACCCCACGACAACGGGTTGTCACGGGACAGACAACACGGAACCCTTATACGTATACCCGGCATTTCTTTATTCGCAATGGCAAACGGCAAGGTTGACTTCTTCAACGACACAGGCGGCTACGGTTTCATCGAGACTGAGGATGCGGACGAGGACGTTTTCTTCCACATGGAGGACGTTGGCGGACCGGACCTCGAGGAGGGACAGGAGATCGAATTCGACATCGAAGACGCGCCGAAGGGCCCCCGGGCCAAGAACGTCGTCCGCTCGTAATTTCGTAAACTCTCGCAGTTGAGTCTGCGACACTTCTTTCGACGCTACACTCGACAGTCGCGACGCTCGCGGTGACTCCACCGTCCGTCGCCGAGTGGCGACCACGTTGGCACGCCGGTTTAGTCGGTTCGACACCTACGACGAGTATGGACCCAGACGCGGTCAGGGAGGCCTACGACGCCGTCGGAGAGGCGTACGGCGAGTTCCGGCGGACCGACGGCCCGGAGACCGACCTCTTCGACGACCTGCTCGACGGGCTCTCGGTCCGGGGGCCGATACTCGACGCCGGCTGTGGGGACGCTCGGCGGACGGCCGCGCACATCGTCGACACCCGGCGCGTCGTCGGGCTCGACATCTCGGCGGCACAGCTCCAGCTTGCGGGCGAGCGCGTTCCCGCCGTCGAGCGCGTGCAGGGTGACATGACGGCACTCCCGCTCGCCGACGATAGCGTGGCGGGCGTCGTGGCCTACTACGCAGTTTTCCACGTCGACCGGACCCGCCACGGCGAGGTGTACCAGGAGTTCGCCCGGGCGACGAAATCCGGCGGTCGCCTCCTGACGAACGTCTCTCAGCGGCCGATGGACGGGACGCGTTCGAACTGGCTCCGCGACGGCGTCGACATGTACTGGAGCGCGCCGGGCCGTGCCAGGACGCTCTCGCTGCTCGACGACGCCGGGTTCGACGTCGCCTGGGAGCGCACCGTCACCGACGGCCTCGGCGAGTCCGTGACGTTCGTCATGTGCGAGCGTCGGTGAGCAGTGTTCGGTCTCGCCAGTGGTGTCGAACCGTGTTTCTTATAACGTACTGATGACAAATACCGGCCTGTGACGCGAATCCGCCTCCACCACATGGTCCCTCTAGCGGTCGCAGTCCTGCTGTTAGCCGCCAGCCTGGGCGTGGTCGCTGGCGTCTCGACCACGAGTCAGTCCGCCGAGACGAACGCCACGATTCTCGCACACTACCCGACCGACGACGGGTACGAGAACGAGACGCTCCTGACAGCCGAGGACCTCGAAACCGTCGGCGAACCCGAATACGGCACTGCTAGCCCGTACGAGATACCGGTGACCCTGACCCAGACGGGAGCCGAGTCGTTCACCACGACGCTCGTCGAGAACGGTTTCACGACCACCGGAGTCACGAACTGCGAGTGGGAGGGGTCGCCCGACGACCCGGGGTATTGTCTGCTGACCGTCGTCGACGGGAACGTGACCGCCTGGCACGCACTCGGTCCGGCGCTGGCTGACTCCATCGAGAGCGGCGAGTTCGAGGAGGACCCGCGGTTCGTGTTCAGCGCACAAAACGAGACCCGGGCCGAGCGCATCGCAGCGACGCTCGCGGACGAAGCAGACACGGTTGATGGCTCTGAGCACGACGATGGAACCGACACGGTGACCGCGGGTGACGCCCCGACGGACACCACGGCTAACCGGTCGGACGGGGGGTCCACCCCCGGCTTCACCGTGGGTGCAGCCCTCCTGGCACTCGTCGCGGCGATGGCCGTCCGCCTAGGACGGGCCTGATCACTGCACCCCGACGACCGTCCCGCAACCGCCACAGACGTACACGTCGGTGCCTTCGCCCTCGACGGCGTAGCTGTCGGGGTCCAGTTTCGGTACGTCGGCCACCGTCTCCACGTCGCCGTGGTCGAGCTCGCCGCAGTTCTCGCAGGTCAGTGGGTCCGACTCGATTCGCATACCGTGACCGACGGCGACGACGGAGAAGTACCCACCCCGGACGTGCGGCCCGTTCGCACACGAGTTCGTGTGTCCTGGGTGGGAAACGTCCTTGAGGCCGCCGCACGGTCGAACGAACGTGACCACAGACGACGAAGCGCCGGACGGACTCGCGGGGCGCGAGCTGGTCCGACGCGGCTACGACGAACTCGCCGACACCTACGCTGCCGAGCGCGAGGGGAACGAGAACGACGCACTGCTCGACCGACTTCGGAGCGACGCCCCGCCGGGGCGAGTCCTCGACGCCGGCTGCGGCGACGGTGCGAGCGCCCTGGAACCCCTGGTTGACGAACGCCCGGTGGCGGGGCTCGACTTCTCGCGGTCGCAGGCGACCCTGGCTAACGAGGTCGCGCCCGGGCGGGTCGTCCAGGGTGATATGACCGCACTGCCGTTCGCTGACGGCGCGTTCGCGGCCGTCGGAGCGTTCTACTCCGTCATCCACGTGCCCGCAGAAGAGACACCCGCCGTGTACGAGGAGTTCGCCAGGGTGCTGTGTCCGGGAGGTATCGCGATGGTCACCACCGGCACGGAAGACTGGGCCGGCCGGAACGACGACTGGCTGGCGGGTGGCGCGCCGATGGAGTGGGACATCTTCGGTCTCGACCGCAGCACCGCGCACCTCGAGGACGCCGGCTTCACCGTGTACGAGACCGTCGGCGTCGTCGACGGCCTCGGCGACGACGAGAAGACGAGCCGCCTCGTCGCCGCGGACTCCGACGACGCGGAGAAGCTGTTCATCTTCGCCCGGCTGGAGCCGTGAGGTGTTCGCGGGGCCTCACCGCGGCGTCTCCGCGCCCCACTTGTCGAGCGCGGCTGCCAGCTCCGGGTTGCCGGCGTCGGCGTGGTCCCGCAGCGAGAGTCCCTGCATCGACGCCTCGACGGACTGTCGGAGCGCACGGGCACCGGCCTCCGTACCGTCGGGGTGCCCGTGGATGCCGCCGCCCGCCTGGATGGCGATGTCGGTCCCGAGCGCGTCGATGAGAGCGTCGATGACACCCGGATGGAGCCCGCCGGAGGCGACCGGCAGCACGTCGTTCGTGTCGTAGAGGTCGGACTTCAGCCAGGCGTTGATGCCGGGCGTGTCCTCGTTCTCCAGCTTGCCGAGACCGGCCGTGCCGGTGTGGATGTGGTCGACGCCGCAGAGGCGGGCGACCTGTGCGAGGGTGCGCATCGAGACGCCGTGGTGGTCCATCCGGTCGAAGGCGGCGTGCATCGCGCGGTGGGCGTGGATAGCGAGGTCGTGCTTCTCGGCGACGTCCCGCACCGTCTGAACGGCCGACCAGCCCGCCGTCACCACGTCGACCATGATGAAGCCGCCGCCCTGGTCGGCGACGAACTCGGCGCGGCGGACCATCTCGTCCGTCTCGGCGGTGATGTTGACGAGGTAGTCCTTCTTCTCGCCGGTCTCCTCGGTGAGTTCGCGGGCGACCGAGAGCGAGCGCTCGACGCGGTCCTCGAACGGGTTGAAGTACTGGTCGGTGAGGTTCTCGTCGTCCTTCAGGAGGTCGACCCCGCCGCGCCAGGCCTGCTCGGCGATGTCGACGTGGGCGTCGGTGGAGAGGCCGACCTTCGGCTTCGGAACCGTCGCGAGGACCGGTCGGTCGCCCGCGTCCAGCTTCTCGCGAGCCACGGCCGTGCCGAACTGTGGGCCGGGGAAGCCGTCGACGAGCGTCTCCGGCCACTTGCAGTCCTCCAGCCGGATGCTGTCGACGGCCTTCATGCCCATGATGTTGCCCGCGATGCAGGAGAGGATCTGGGCCATCGAGCCGTCCTCGAACAGGTCGGCGGGGTAGGCGACGGTGACGTTGCCGCCGGCCCCGGCGTTCTCGCGGATGTCGCAGGCCACCGCGGAGAGGTCGGTGAGTTCGGCTTCGTCGACGTGGAGTGCGGCCCACGTTCCGTTCGAGGACTCGGAGGCGACCCGCGAGGCGGCGGCCTCCATCGACATGTCGCTGGCGGGTGCGATGGTGAACTCGCAGACAAGGTCGGTGTCGGTCGGTTCGTAGTCGAGGTCCAGGAAGTCGTCGTACTCGATTCCAGTCATGGGAATCCGTACTGTTTCCCTGCCAGCTATTTGGAACTTGCTGTGTGTGGGTTAGTGTCACACGGCTGCGGGCGGTCATCCCCTCGCCCGTGCCGTCAGAGCAGCTCGGGGACGGCCGCCAGCGACTCGACGACGTGGTCCGGCTCCACGTCGCTGCTGGCGAGCGCTGCGCGGTCCGTGACCCCGGAGAGCACGAGGACGGTCGTCATCCCGGCGTTGGCACCGAACGCGATGTCTGTGTCGAGTCGGTCGCCTACGACCAGGCACCGCTCGGCAGGCACGCCGAGCCGGTCGAGCGCCGTCGCCCGGGTGGCGGGGTGCGGTTTCCCGAGCACGGCCTCGGGGTCGCAGCCGGCCACGTCCGCGACGGCGTTGACGATGGCACCCGACCCAGGCACGTCGCGCTCGGCTGCGGGCACGACCCGGTCCGGGTCGGTGCCGACGAGCGGCACGTCACCGTCTGAGAGCGCCCAGAAGGCGTCCCGCAGGTCGTCGTAGTGGAACTCACGGTCGACCGAAGCAACGACGACGTCAGCCGCGTCCGGGTCCGCGGTCAAGCGGAGGTCCCGCTCGCGCAACTGCTCCCGGAGGCCGTCCTCGCCGACGACGAACAGGTCCGCGTCGGGGTGGCATTCGACGAGATAGCCCGCAGTCACTTCGCCGGCGGTCAGCACCTGTGCGGCGGTCGTGTCGACGCCCGCACGGACGAGTCGCTCGGCGTACGCGCCGGCGGTACGCGTCGGGTTGTTCGTGACGAACAGCGGGTCGAGACCGGCGTCCCGGAGCGACCGGACCGCGCCTGGGGCGTCCGGGAGGGCTCGGTCGCCGCGGAGCACCGTACCGTCGACGTCGAGGACGACGCCGTCGAAGCTGGTCATCAGCCGAAACTGGGGGCCGGAGGCTATTGAGTGGTCGCCAGGTCGACGGCCTCGCCGGTGTCGGCGCTCTCGTACAGTGCGTCGATGGCCGCCATGTTGGCGACAGCTTCGTCGGCGTCGGTCCGGGGTCGTCGACCGGATTCGACGCAGTCGACGAAGTGGCGCACCTGCTCCGCGTACTGGTCCACCGGGTCGAACGTCTCGGTGACCTGCCGGCCGTCGACCTGGTAGGTGATGGACTGTGGCTCGCCGGCGTCGCTGGGGTTGAACGCGCCGTCGACCTCGAGCCAGCCGTTCTCGGCCTCGACGCGGTAGCGCTGCTCGGCGCAGGTGTCGAAGCTACAGGAGAGCTGAGCGGTCGCGCCCCCGTACTCGAACGTGCCAGCGAGATGTGTGTCGACACCGCAGTCCCGGGTGTCGAGCGTTCGAGCGCGTACCCTGTCGGGTTCGCCGAGCAGCGTCCGGAGCACGCTGACGGCGTAGCAGCCGACGTCCATCAGCGAGCCGCCGGCGAGGTCGGCGTCGAGCCGGATGTCGTCCGGTCGACCGCGCAACGGGAACTGGAAGGTCGCGAACGCGCCGCGGACGTTCTCGAGCTCGTCGGCGACGACCTCCGCCGCGCGCTCGGTCTTCGGGTGATAGCGGTACATGAACGCCTCCATCAGCGTGATGCCGGCGTCGTCGCAGTAGTCACCGAGGGCCCGTGCCTCGTCGGCGTCGACCGCCAGTGGCTTCTCGCAGAGCACGTCGAGCCCCGCGTCGGCCGCCGCCCGAGTCCACTCGTCGTGGTGGGCGTTCGGGAGCGGGATGTACACGGCGTCGAGCGCCTCGTCGCCGAGCAGTTCCCGGTAGGAGCCGTACGACCGTTCGATGTCGAGGTCAGCCGCAACTGTATCCGCCCGCTCCGCAGAGCGGGAGGCGATGGCAGTCACCTCGTGACCCGCGGTCCTGATCCCCGGAATCACTGCCTTCCGTCCGATGTTCGCCGTCGAAAGTACGCCGAAACGCATACGTCGGGCTTCAGTTCCCGTCGGTTTAACACCTACTGACCCGGAGGAGTTTGGAGGATCAGGCCCCCAATTTAACTTTTCAAATTGGTCTTGGCATATAGCAAAAATTTAATTGTGTGGAGTCCGAGGTTTCCACATCTCCAGATGACCGACAGGACGATGGGCTCAGGGTCGTCTCGCATGGGTGGTGACGAGGCCGACCTCGACATCGACGATCTCTTCGCGTCCTCAGGCGACGATGGCGGCGAGGACGAACCGACTGACGAGAAAGCGACCCCCGAGGGCACGGGCGGTCGCGACGAGATCGAGGACACGACCGCCGACGAGCTGTTCCAGCAGCTCAGCGCGGAGGTGGCCGAGGAGGAAGACGACACGGTGGACGAAGCGGACCCGTTCGAGGAGCTCAGCGACGAATCCCCGGAGGAGATCATCGCGAGCGCCGACGAGGAGGTCGAGCACGTCGACGAGGTCGACGACGCCATCGCCGCCGACGACGAGCTGTTCGACACGCTCCTGCTCCCCGAGCGCGAGGAGGAGGACGGCTTCCTCTGGGTCCAGACCGAAGCAGACGAGGAGGCGTCCGAAGACGACACTGCAGCCGCCGACGATACCGCGCCACCGGACTCCGAGACGTCGACGAGCAGTCCCGAGACGGCGACGGCAGCCGAGCAGGGTTCGAGTGAATCCGACCTGGACGAGGACGGGTTCTCCTTCGAATCGGACGACGAAGCATCGTCGTCGCAGTCGCCCTCGTGGGGCGACACGGGGCAGGCGACGACGGACGAGGCCGACGAACCGGGTACCACCGACCCCGCGACGGAGGCCTCTCCCGAGGAGCCGGAGGAGGACGACGCTCCCGAAATCGACAGCGACTCGACGCTCTCGGCGACGTTCGACGAGGCAGACGTGTCGGACGAGGACGACGAGACGACGGCACCAGAACCGACCACGTCGGCGGAGTCCGACACCGAGACGGACGTCGAAGACGACGACGACGAAGACGACGGTGACGGCGGGGGCGGTATTGCGAGCAGAATCCGGTCGATTCTGTCCAGTTGAGGCGGCCGGGACTACCTTTTTCTCCCCGAGGGCCGTGTGGGGCAGTATCACATGAGCCGTGACGCATCCAGGTACGTGGCGATCTGCCGGGGGCTGGGGTTGAGCGAGCGAGAGATCCGCCTGGGCGAGGACACGGGAGGACCCGTCGAGACGCTGTTCGAGCTGCCGTCGTCCCGGGCCCGACACGCGCGACTGCTGGCGACACTCGCGGGCTCCGACCGCGGCGTGGACTGCCCCGGTGACGCCGACGGTGCGGCGGTGGCGGCGGCACTCCGTGCCGTGCTTCGGGGCCTCGGGCGCAGCGACGCCGCGGCCGCAATCGCGGACGCGGAGGGCAGCCTGTTCGAGCGCATCGCTGCGGTCGAACGCGCCGTACTCGACGGCAGCTACCGTGTCGTCAGGCTGGCGGACGACGACCGATGGCGGTTCGTCGTCGTCGAGACTCGTCGGCTGGCCGGCGTCAAAGAGCAGTTCGGCCAGTACGCCGACCTGGAGGGGCTGGCGACGTTCCACACCGACCAGCCTGCCGACCGGACGCTCGACCCCGCCGACCACCTGCCACCGGTGTACCGGGACACTGGGACGGAGCTCGCGCCACCGGGTGGGGGACCGAAGCGGGTGGTCGCCGACCGGAGCGTCGACGAGGTGCTCGACGCCATCGAGCAAGCAGCGACCGACGACGAGGAGCCGACGCCGCTCGACGGGGCGACTTCCCAGCGTGCGCTCGACGCGGCACCGTCGGAGCCGGCGGGGCCACCGCTCGACGAGCCACCGGTAGCCGCACCCGGCGAGGTCGAGGAGGACCCCATCGTGGCCCGTGGCGAAGTGGAAGAGGACCCAATCGTCGCGCCGGGCCACGTCGAGGATACCGGCGACCCCCACCCGACCAACGCACTCGATGCCCCAGCAGACAGGCCAGCGCTGGACGCACCGCCGGGCGAGCCCCCCGGTCCGGCCCTGGACGAGCCGCCCATCGTGGCTCGCGGCGAGGTCGAGGAGGACCCCATCGTGGCTCGCGGCGAGGTCGACGAAGAGCCCATCGCCGCCCCGGGCGAGGTGGCGGACGAGTCGGGCGACGGACCGGACAGCTGAAAATATAATTTCGTTTTACACATCTGTCGTCCTGCTGACCGACCGGTTGGCCGACACGCCTAAGAACGGTTGACTGGTCACTTGGAGCATGGGCAGTCCCGAGGATCTCGTCTCACACCACGTCACTGTACTCCGGCGGTGCGGCCTCTCCGACGAAGATATCTGCGAGGTGTACGGTGTCACCGACCCACCCGACGATGTGTCGGTGGGCCGAATCGTACTGGAGTCGTTGGACGGTGAGCCGACACCCAAGAACCTATACGACCAGACACATCGCGTGCTCGCCACGGCGACCCGCGGTATCGACGCCCCGCGTGACTACTCGAACCGGGTCGTTCCCCAGCAGCTCAACACGGTCATGGGCGCGTTCGGGTTCTCCATGTACTTCCTGGACGACAGCGGCGAGCCGCTGGACTCCGGAGCCGATCCCTCCCAGCCGTTCCGTATCGCGCTCGAGGACCCGAACGGGAACGTCCGGACGACCACCTTCGAGTACCCGGAGACCGCCCTCGGCGAGCAGAACTACCCCGCGCTCGTTGCAGCCGTCCAGAACGAGCTGCTCGACGGTGTTCCGCTCACCTTCGTGATGCTGTCGGACTGGGCCGAGGACCGCTGGCGGTTCGTCCTGCTCGAAGGCGACCGTCTCGACGCGCTCGAAGAGCACTACGGCGACGGCATCGAGTGCTTCGGCGAACCGCTCCTCCACGAGCACAGCCCCGCCGAGTTCGCCTCGGGACAGGCAGTCGAGGAGCCCGCCGTCGAGGCCACCGCCGGGGACGAATCGAGCGAGGCAGCCGACGAAAGCGACGGCGACATCGGCGTCGACGAATCCACCGAGGGCTGGCTCGGGAGGGGCGGCTCCGACCTCAGCAACGTCGACCTGGAAGGCTCCGGCGGCGACGACACGGCGGAGACGGCCGACGAGCCCACGGTCGAGACCGGGCTCGAGGACATCTTCTCGACCATCGAGGAGGACGCGAACGCCGGGGGCGAGGGAAGCGTCGAGATCGAGTCCACCGGCAAGACTGTCGAGGACCTGGTCGGGGCGGACACCACCGGAGCCACGGACGAAACGACTGGTGAACCGGCCGCGGAACCGGAACCCGAGCCTGCCACGGAGGCAGAGCCCGAACCCGCTGCACCTGCCGAGCCCGAGCCTGCCACAGAGGCAGAACCCGAACCCGCTGCACCTGCCGAGCCCGAGCCTGCCACGGAGGCGGAGCCGACGCCGGTGACTGACGAGCAGGCAACGGCGGAGAGTGGCTCCGTCGACGCGGACGACGACGGCGGATTCGTCACCGCAGACCCGGAGCCGGCACGCGCGGAGACGGCAGAGACCGCCGCAGCAGACCCACCGGCGGAGTCCGCAGACGAGTCGGTGGACGAGGGGCCAGCGGACGCGGCCGAGCCCGAGCAACCTGCGGCAGACGCCGAAGTGGCGGCGGACCCGGCAGCCGGCTCGGCCGACACTGCTCCCGACCCAGCAGTGGAACCGACCAGCGGGTCCGCCGAGAGCGAGGAAGCGGCGGGAGCCGACACACCGGCGGATGCGCCAGCCGCCCCGGCGGAGTCCGGCACCGAGCCGTCCGAGACGGTGACTCCAGAGCCGGCGACCGCGGAGCCGGAGCCTGTCGACGCCACGGCGGCCGCTGACGAGGCGACCGGAGACGAACCGACGGCACGGACCGGAGGCGACCCGACGGCGGCGGCCGAATCCACGACGGCGACCGAGGATTCGGCGGCGGACGACGGGGCAGCGACGGCGGACAGCGATGATTCGCCGGGGCTCGTCGGACGCATCGTCGGCGCGATC
The DNA here is from genome assembly GCF_024609245.1 of Haloarchaeobius sp. FL176. GTDB lineage: Archaea > Halobacteriota > Halobacteria > Halobacteriales > Natrialbaceae > Haloarchaeobius. The sequence continues at coordinate 20,178 of NZ_JANJYH010000006.1, read as the reverse complement.
AAGGGACTCTTCTGAGCGGGCTCGGTGCGACTCCTGTCGCACGGTCGTACCGAACGTTAATATCCGTGAGAGGCGAACCGTAATCTAACGGATGACCGACCGCGACCGACGCGAGCGGCTGACCGAGTACGTGGCCGTCCTGCGCGAGTTCGGCCGCTCGGACGAGGAGATACTGGCGGCCCACGACGGGGCGTCGCTCCCTGACGGAGTCTCTCTCCCCGAGTTCCTCGACCGCCGCTTCGACCACGCCGAAGAGTCGACGCTCTACGAGCGACTGCACGACGCGCTCGCGACCGGTCCCGCCGGCATCGACGCCGAGCGCGAGTACTGTGCGCGGGCTCCGGCCCGCCAGCTCGACGAGGCGTGCCGCATCCACGGCTGGCGCGTCGACCTCTCGGGCGAGGACCCGTTCACCGTCACCGTGGAGGCACCGGACGGTGACACCCACGAGTCCAGGTTCACCTATCCAACGTCCGACCTCGGGCAGCACAACTACCCGGCGCTCGCCGCCGCTGTCGCCGAGCTGCTCGACGGGCTGACGTTCGCACTGCTGACCGACCGCGACGGACGCTGGCGGTTCGTCTGCGTCGAGACGGACCGCCTGGCGACCCTCCGCGAGCGGTACGGCGAGCGCGTCAGGGTGTTCCGTCGCCCACTCCTCCGGGCCGAACAGCCCGCCGATTTCGCCGCGGCCGCCGCCGACCACAATGAGCACGACCGCGGCTCCGAGCTGGCAGGCGTCGCCGGGGACGCCTTCGCGGAGTCCATGGGCACCGGCCCGCGGGTGCATCGCTCCTCGCGGTCCCTGGACACCGAGATGGACGTGGACGCCGGGCCGGAGACCACCGTCGGAGAGGGCATCGACGAGGTGTTCGAGGCTATCGATGCCGATGTGGAGGCCGACCAGAGCGATGCGGCGTCGGCGAACGAGAGTGTCGACGACGACGTCGAGACGCTGCTGTCGGACCTCGACGAACCGACGCACTCGCCCGACGAGAGCGTTGACAAGCAACCTGTCTCCCGGAGCGAGGCCGAAGGGGCCGAAGACGACCGGCAACCGGGGGCGGACGGCTCCGCTGGACTGGTCGGCGGCAGCCCGAGGACGACCGTGGTCGAGGACGGGCTGGACGACGTGTTCGCCGGACTCGAGGAGGCCAACCCTCCGGTCCGGGAGACGGCACCCGATCGCATGGCGACCGACGACGTGCTCGACGCCGTGGAGACGGAACCGGGCGACGCGGCACCGGAATCCGCCGAGGAGGGACCAACCGAACCGGACGGTGCTTACGCTGCCGGGGACGCCGCCTCCGAGGAGGCGCCCGGCCCCCCAGTCGAGACCGAGGACAGCTCGACGCCGGTTCTCGACCCCGACGAGCTGACCACGCCCGAACAGGACACGGGGGATGCGGTGGCGGCACCCGGTGCGACCGAGGTCGGGAGCGAGGAGCCGGTGGCTGACGACGATGTCGGCACCGCGGCAGGCGCACCGGAGACGACCGTCGTCGAGGACGAGTCAGCCACCCTAGCCGAGCCGTCGGTCGGCGACGACGATGGCCTCGAACCCGTTCCCGACGAGCCGACCGCGCCGGCCGCCGACCCCGACACGGTAGACTCGACTGCCGACGACGACATCGACGTACCGACTGCCGACGAGCCGGCGAGCATCCCGGACGACGACACCGACGCGAACGCCGACGCGCTGGCGGACCTCGCGTCAGGAGGGACGACCGAGCCGTCACCCACCGAAGAACCCACGACGCCCACCACCGAAGGTCCGGGCGAGATGGACGACTCCATCGACGACGGCGAGCCGGAGGCGTCACCGAGCATCGACGAGGTCGACCTCGACGTCGACAAGAGCGATATTCCGGACGTAGACGTCGACGAGGAGACGAGCACTGCTGGCCCGCTGGCCGGCGGTGTCGGTCCGCCATCGTCGACGCCGTCGTCCGACGACGGGGACGAGCCGGACCCCACCGGGCCGGTCGGAGACACCGCCGAACAGCCCGACATCTCACCCGACGACCCCGTCGGCGCGGACCTGCTCGCCGACCCCGACGAGAGCGCGCTCGCGGACGTCGAGCACGACGACGAGTATGACGACGTCGTCGTCGGGCGGCTGGAGGACGACGACGGGTCGTCGCGTGGGCCGCTCGGCAGGCTGGCGGCGTGGCTGCGGAACCTGTTCTGAGAAGCGGAATCGGGCGAGAGCCTACAGGAAGCTCTCGATGTGGTCGGCGACCTCCTCGGGGGTATCGCCGACGGGGACGCCCGCGTCGTTCAGCGCGTCGATCTTCGACTGGGCGGTGCCGGTGCCGGAGCCGGAGACGATGGCGCCAGCGTGGCCCATCCGCTTGCCCGGCGGGGCGGTGCGACCCGCGATGAACCCGGCGACGGGCGTGTCGACGTAGTCGTCGATGAACGCGGCGGCCTCCTCCTCGTCCTCGCCACCGATCTCACCGCACATGACGATGGCGTCGGTGTCTGAGTCGTCCTCGAAGAGGCGCAGCGCGTCGACGAAGTCGGTGCCGATGATGGGGTCACCGCCGATGCCGATGGCCGTCGTCTGGCCGATGCCGCGCTCGGTCAGGTTCGAGACGACCTGGTACGTGAGCGTGCCGGAGCGGGAGACGAGCCCGACGTTGCCGGACTCGAAGATGTTACCGGGCAGGATGCCCAGCTTGGCCTCGCCCGGCGTGATGATACCCGGACAGTTCGGGCCGATGAGTCGCGTGTCGACCTCGGAGAGCCGCTTGTTCACGCGGGCCATGTCCTGCGTCGGGATGCCCTCCGTGATGGCCACGGCGAGGTCGACCGGCGAGTCGAGCGCCTCGAAGATGGCGTCGGCCGCGAACGCCGGCGGGACGAACACGACGGAGGCGTCGGCGTCCTCCTCGCGCGCAGCCTGGTCGACGGTGTCGTAGACCGGGACGCCGTGGACCTCCTGTCCACCCTTGCCCGGCACCGCACCCGCGACCACGTTGGTCCCGTACTCGATCATCTGGCCGGCGTGGAACTTGCCCTCGCCGCCGGTGATGCCCTGTACAACCACTCTGGTGTCGTCGTCGACTAGTACGCTCATTGGTCCACCTCGTCCGCGTTGGCGACTGCACGCTGGACCGCGTCCTCGAGGGTCTTCTCGACCGTGACGAGGTCCTCGTTCAGAATCTCCATTCCCTCCTCCCAGTTCGTGCCCGCGAGGCGGACGACGACCGGCTTGGGAATCTCGTCGAAGCCCTCGAGGGCCTCGTTGATGCCGCGGGCGACCTCGTCGCCGCGGGTGATGCCGCCGAAGATGTTGAAGACGACCGAGTCGACGTTCTCGTCGGAGAACACCATGTCCAGCGCGTTCGTCACGCGCTCGGCCTTCGCACCGCCGCCGATGTCGAGGAAGTTAGCGGGCTTGCCGCCGTAGTGGTCGACGAGGTCCAGCGTCGTCATGACGAGGCCGGCACCGTTGCCGATGATGCCGACGTTGCCGTCGAGACGGACGTAGTCGAAGCCGTACTCGTCGGCCTTGGCTTCGAGGTCGTCGCCGCCCGCGGCGTCCTCCTCCATCTCGGCGAGCTCGGGCTGGCGGAACAGCGCGTCCTCGTCGATGTTCATGACGGCGTCGGCCGCGATGACCTCGCGGTCGCTCGTGACCATCAGCGGGTTGATCTCGGCGTCGGCACCGTCCCTGTCGTCCCAGAGCGTGTAGAGCGTCTGGAGGACGCTGGCGACGTCGTTGGCGACGTCACGCTCGACGCCTGCCTCGTAGACGGCTCGGCGCGCCTGATAGGGATGCATCCCGAACGAGGGGTCGACGTGCTCGCGCACGATGGCGTCCGGGTCCTCCTCGGCGACCTCCTCGATGTTGACGCCACCGCGGGTCGAGACCATCGCGACGGGCTTGCCCTCGCCGCGGTCCATCGTGACCCCGACGTACAGTTCGTTCACGAAGTCGACGGCCCCCTCGACGAGGACGCGGTCGACGTGGATGCCCTTGAGGTCCATCCCGAGGATGGCGTCGGCGGCCTCGCGGGCCTCGTCGGCGTCGTCGACGAGCTTGATGCCGCCCGCCTTCCCACGTCCACCCACCTGTACCTGCGCCTTGATCGCGACCGGGTAGCCGATCTCCTCGGCCGCCGCAACGGCGTCGTCGACGTTGTCCGCGAGTGTCGACGGCGGCGTCGGGATACCGGCATCGGCGAAGACCTGCTTCGCCTGGTACTCGTGCAGTTTCATTGTTAGCTCGAACGGATGTTTCGCCGACCCGGAGTTAGTAGTATCGAAACCGTCGGTCGCTTGCGGCATGCTCGTCGGTTCGGCAGAGTCACTCCGGTTTCCACTCCGTGTCGCAGTCGGGACAGACGAGCACCGCACCGTCGTCGGCGGCTTCGACCCGCATCGCGTCCCGTCCGCAGCCCGGACACGACACGTCACCGAGGTCGGGCGTCCACGAGATACGCGTCTCGCCCGCCTCTCTGGGCGCGCCGACCGCGAGGACAACGAGGTCGCCGTCGGCGTCGTTCCGGCCGCACTGGAACTCGCCCGGACCGAACCGTACCGCCTCGTGCTCTTCGACGGTCACCTCGCCGTCGCGCGTCTCGAACGTCGCCTCGCCCGAGAGAACGAGGAACACCTCCTCCTGGTCGGTGTGGGCGTGGCGCGAGCGGCTCAGGCGCTCGCCGGTGGGGACGCGGTACCGGTTCAGCGAGACGTTCTCGGTGTCGAGTGCATCGGAGAGTGAGCGTCGGAGCGCACCGCCTTCCGTCTCGGTCGCGGGACTACCGTCGACTGAGCACCGTTCCATGGCTCGAATTCGGCCGTCCCCGGCATAGTCATTCGGTCTGCCGGCGGGAGCCTGCGCCCTGCTACTGCTAGCCATGGAAAATAAGTTTACTCACACGAATCTGCCGAGCGTACTAGTGTCGATCTTCGTCGCCGTCGAGAGCATCACGTCGGTACACGCAGCGTTCGTCGTTCTCCTCGTGGGTTCAGCGCTGCTCTCCGGTTGCCTCGCGCTCTACGCACTGTACGTGGCGCGGGGACAGTCAGGCGACCGGCGACTGATCTCGCTGTTCGCCCTGCTCATGTTCGGCGCAGCCATCTGGTCGGCTGGCGACGGCGTCCTGCTCCTCATCGTCGACGAGCGGAGCAAGGCCGCGCTGAAGGGCGCGCTGAGCATCGTCACCGTCGTCCCGCCGCTTGCGTGGGTGCTGTTCGCGCTCAACTACGCCGGCCGCGACCGGTGGCTGAACCGCCGGACCTACGCCGTGCTGGCCGTGGAACCCATCGTGCTCCTCCTGATGGCGCTGACGACTGGGTCGCACGACCTGCTCTGGGCGGGGGGTGAAGTGACGAGAACGGCGACCGGAGCCATCCCCATACTCGACCGCGAGCCGGGCCCGGTGTACATCGTTCACGCCCTCTACTCGTACGCACTCGTGCTCTTCGGCGCCTACATCCTCCTGTTCCGGGGGCGCACGCAGGACACCACGTTCCGCGGGCAGGCCGCCCTCCTGATATTCGGTGCGCTCGTCCCCCTGCTCACGAACCTCGCATACTTCTCCGGCGTCGGCCCCAACCTGAACCTCACCGGGTCGGCGTTCACCGTCTCTGGCGTCGCGTTCTGGCTGGCAATCTCTCGCTACCACCTGCTCGACGTGGTGCCGGTCGCCCGCGAGTCGGTCATCGAAGAGATGCGCGACGGCTACATCGTCCTCGACGAGTCGAACCGGCTCGTCGACGCGAACCCCGCCGCCGAACGCCTCCTCTCGACGTCGCTATCGGTCGGCCAGCCCGTTGCCAACGTGCTGCCCACCGACGCCGACGTGCTCGGCGAGGACGGGGACGAGCGCACCGAGTTCGTCGTCGGCGAGGGCCCCGGCCGCCGGTTCGTCGACGCCTCCGTCTCTTCGGTCGGGCGAGGCGACGCGAGCCGGCTGCTCGTGCTACGGGACGTGACCGATACCCGTGAGACCGAACAGCGGTTCCAGACACTCATCGAGAACTCCTCCGACATCGTCGCCGTCCTCGACGCCGACGGGACCATCCAGTACCAGAGCCCGTCGACGAAGCAGGTGCTCGGCTACGACCCCGAGGAGATGGTCGGCGGGAACGCCTTCGACTACGTCCATCCCGACGACCAGGCGGACCTCGCCACGAGGTTCGCGCAGGGCGTTCAGGACGACCACACGATCAAGCGGGTCGAGTACCGCATCCACCACGCAGACGGTTCCTGGCGGGTCCACGAGTCGGTCGCCCGGAACCTCCTCGACGACCCGTCCGTCGAGGGAATCGTCATCAACACCCGCGACGTGACCGAACGCATCGAACGCGAGCGCGAACTCGCGGAAACCAACGAGCGTCTCGACCGCTTCGCCAGCGTGGTCAGCCACGACCTCCGCAACCCCCTGAACGTGGCCGAGGGCTACGTCGAACTCCTCGAGGACGACATCGAGGACGAGCAGTGTCGTGGCTATCTGACGGAGGTGCGGGCGAGTCACGACCGAATCGGCCGCATCGTCGACGACGTGCTCGCACTCGCACGGGAGGGTGGCGAGCTATCCGAGACGGTACCGGTCGAACTCGAATCCGTCGCGCGTGTCGCCTGGTCGAGCGTTGACACCGACGATGCGAGCCTCGACATCGGCGACTCGACGCCCATCGACGCCGACCGCGATCAGTTCGCTCGACTCCTCGAGAACCTCTTCCGGAACGCCATCGAGCACGGGGGCGGGACCGGTGGCGGCGGTGCAGACGGGAATCACGTCACCGTGACTGTCGGGATGCTCACGGACGCGGAGGGGTTCTACGTCGCCGACGACGGTCCCGGGCTCCCACCCGAGCTCAGAGATAGCGTGTTCGAACCCGGCGTCACCTCGCGGGACGGCGGCACGGGCCTCGGCCTGGCTATCGTCGCCGACATCGCGAAGGCCCACGGCTGGACGGTCGAACTCGCAGAGGAGGACGGCGGCGGCGCTCGGTTCGATTTCGTCGTCGAAGAACGGTGACGCGGCCGGGTGGCGTCAGGCCGACGGCTGCTCCGAGTCGTCAGCGCTGGTGTCAGTGCCGTCGGCGGGACTGTGATTAGTACTGTCGTCGGTGCCATCATTGCCGGTGCCGTCGTCGCCGGAATCATCGGCCGACGTGTCACCGCCGTCGTCGGAACTGTTGTCACCAGCGTCGCCGGCGGGTACGCCGTCGGCGCTGCCGTCGTCGACAGTGCTGTTGCCGTCATCGGCGGGGCTGCTGTCGTCGTCGACGGTGACGTTGCTGCCGCCTGAATCGACCACGGTGCTGTTGCTGTCATCGACGGTGACGTTGCTGTCGCCCGAACCGTCGACAGTGCTGTTGGCGTCGTCGACAGTGCCGTTGCTGTCGCCTGGATTGTTGACGGTGCTGTTGTCGGCGTCGACGGTGACGTTGCTGTCGTCCGAATCTCCAATGGTGCTGTTGCTATCATCAACGCTGACGTTGCCGTCGCTCGAATCATCGACGCTGACGTTGTCATCGGTCGAATCGCCGATAGTGCTGTTGCCGTCGTCGGCGCTGACGTTACTGTCGTCCGAATCCCCAATGGTGCTGTTGCCGTCCTCGACGCTGACGTTGCCGTCACTCGAATCATCGACGCTGACGTTGCTGTCGTCCGAATCCCCGATGGTGCTGTTGCCGTCGTCGACGCTGACGTTGCCGTCACTCGAATCGTCGACGCTGACGTTACTATCGCCCGAACCGTCGACCGTCTCGTTGTCGGCGGCGGGGACGGCCGTGGTGAACCCAACCGCGTGGGTCGAGAACGAGGCCATGTGGAACGACACCCACGTGTAGCCGTCCGAATCGACCGGCAGGTACGGAGATTCCTGTCCGTCGATGAGCAGCTGGAACGCCGAGATGTCCATCCCGACGGCCGCGAGCGTGTCGAGGCGTACCATCACGGTGGCGGGCGAGTCTACGACACGTGAGACGGTGAACTCGACCACGCCGCCGGTGTCCGTCACGATGGAGACGACGGCAACGTCGTCGCCCTCGTGGACCACCCGGATGGCATCCTGCCAGGCGGGGTTGGTCGAGCCGGTGACTTCGACAGCGCCGGTTTCGGGGGGTGCTGCCCCGGAGCCACCGACCGCGACATCGAGGTTCTCGCGGTCGGCGAACAGCCCCACCGTGACGCTGCCGCCAGCCACCGCGGCGAGGACGACGAGTATCGCCGCGAACACGACGAGTGACGGACTGAGTCTACTGCTCACCGTCCTCACCTCCGTCGGGTCGCGCGTCGTGAGTCGGGAAGGCGAACTCCCCGTTCTCGGGCTCGAACGCATCACCGAACAGGGCCGCCCAGGCGTCATCCTCGGTACCGTCGTCGTCGACGACCGGTCGGTCGCTGGTGGCACCGTCGTCGAGCGCCGAGTCGTCGGGCTCACCGAGCACCGGGTCGTCGGTGACGGTGGCCTCCTCGGAGACGGGCTCGTCGCCGGTCGCGATAGCCTGGTCGTCGCTGTCGGGTACGTCGCAGACGTACAGCATGGTACCGTCCGAATAGCTGAGCCGGTCGTGCTCCTCGTCGTGGACGATCCAGCGCCCGGCCGCGGCGGCCATGTCCCGAAGTTCGGCCACGCTGGCCACAGTGACGGTGGGAAGCGAGTGGGTCATCTCGTCGAACGAGCCCCGGAGCACGCCGCCATCAGCGGCGGCCGGACCGTCGCTCGTCGGGTTGACGAACACCCGCATCCCGAGCAGCACCAGAAACCCGACGGCGAACGCCGCGAACGCCGCGACGCTCAGCTGGAGCAGCCGCAGGTAGGTGACCGAACCGTCGTAGACGAGGTAGGCCACCACGCCGGAGTAGACGGCAGCGACGCCGACGACCGCCATCGTGACCGTCAGGTCGTCGTAGCCGATGCTCCAGCCGGCGGGCTCGTCGTCCGTGGTGGCGGCTGCCGCGCTCGCAGTGCCGTCGCTCACGGACTCGCCGTCGCTACTTGCGGACTCCTCGTCTCCGGCGCGGCGCCTGTACAGCGACCACAGCTCGGTGACGACGAGCAGTGCGATGGGCATCGCGACGAGCAGCGCGAAGCCGGCCGTCGTCCCGACGAACTCGACCACGTACCCGATGAACGGGATGGTGAGCAGCACCCGGCCGACCAGCCGGTCGGACGTGACGGTGCTCGCGTCGGGGTCCTCGTTGTTGTCGCCCTGTGTGACGAACTCGGGCCCGGCGGCGGTCTGCTGTATCTCGACGACTCGATGGGTCGTCGGGGGCGAGCGGTCGGCCGTCACGAAGGTGATGACGTCGCCGACACGCACGTCGCCGCCGTCGACCTCCGCGACGACGACTGCGTCACCGACGGCGATAGCGGGCTCCATGCTACCAGAGACCACGACGAAGCTCGCGTCGGCGCCCACGACCTGCGGGACGGCGAAGACGACGAACGGGACGACCAGCGCCAGCACGAGCAGGACACCGACCGCCCGGAGTGCGGTTCCACGAGTCAGTTCGGGGGTCATCGGCGACCACCTCCGTGACCGTTGCCCTCGCCCGGACTATCCCCGTTATCGGTGGTCTTCTCGGGTGCACCGAGCACGCCACGGGTACTGTTCCCGTCGAGGTCCCCGGGGCCGTAGTAGGCGACCTCCGAGCTGCCCTTGATGGCGACCTGACAGAGCGTCGGGTCCGGCGTGTCGCCGTCGCGCTCGACGTGGAAGGCGAGCGCGACGACTTCGTCGCGACTGCCGTCTTCGGCGGGCTTGGTGGCCGTCTCGGTGACGACGATGTCGTAGCCGGTGTCCTCGCAGTCGTCGACCGGGAGGGTGTAGCGACCGGGCCCGACGTAGCTGTTCCCGAGCGTCGCGGGCGTGCCGATGCCGCAGTCCCCTGGGAGCTTGTCGTCGAGCGCGAGCTTCCCGAGCGGGACGCAGTGGCAGCCGGGTGCGCCGTCCTCGCAGACGTACACCTCGACGTAGCTGACGCCGTATCTGTCGGGGCCGCAGTAGCAGTCGACGCGGGCGACGCCCGAGAACGGGCCCGCCTCGGTCGGGTCCGCGTGCCGGCAGGCGACCGCCGCGAACTCGAAGCCGAGGCCGACCGTCTCCTCGCCGACGTAGTCGTCGGCGAGTTCGTAGTCGAGCCGCAGGTGGAGCGGTCCATCCTCGGCGGCGTTCAGGCAGCCGGGGACGCTCGCGTCCGGGTCCTGCGCCGGGTCCAGCGGGACTCCGGTCTGGTACCTCCGGGCGACATCGCAGAGCGTGCCCTCGAAGAGCGTTTCACTCGCGTACGCGCCAGTCTCGTCGACGTACCGGAGGCTGATACCGAGCGCGCCCGCGAGCCGGCCGGTCGTGGACGGACAGAACGTGCGCAGCCATGTGTAGGCGGGGTTGTTGATCCCCTCCCCCGACTCGGGGAGGTCGACGGTGAACCGGACGGACCCCTGTTCGCCGGGCGAGAGGGTCCCGAGGTCGACGGACACCTGTCCGTCGCTGGCTCCGGTCTCGCCGTCGTGTTCCCACTCGACGAGCAGGTCGAGCAGGCCGGCTCGCACCGAGTTTCCGGTGAACCGTTCCAGGTCGGCCAGCGCGCCGTACGTGCTCGCCGTCGAGAGCGCACCGGCACCGCCGATGGCGGAGGCACCCACGAGTATCTCACGCCGCGTGAGGCCACTCATTGTGTCCCTCCACAGCTGGTCGCCTCGCAGACGAGGTCGAACGTGACGCTGTCGGTCTGGGTGTCGGCGCTGGTCGGGTCGAACCGCCACGAAAGTCCCAGACAGCGGTTCTCGCCGCCGTCGAGACAGCCGGTGGCGATACCGTCTGCGCCGTACTCGTCGCTCACGCTCCGGAGCGTCCCCGTGGTGATGGTGGTGTCACCGAGCCCACGGCGGCCGTCACAGCCGCCGAGCAGGCTGGAGTCGCGCCAGCACTCGACCAGCAGCGCGTCCTGTAACTCGCCGTCGGTCGCCGTCGTGTCACCCGCGGCGGCCTCCGGCTCGACGATGCCGTTCTCGTCCGTCGCAGTGAGCCGCGGACGCAGACGGACCTCTGCCGACGTGTCCACTGCCTCGAACCCGACGATGAGGGTCCCCTCGTCGCCCGGGAGCAGGTTGTCGAGCGTCACGACTGGTCCCGGAACGTCGTCGACGTACGCCGGCGATTCGTCCGGGTCGAGGACGATGGTCCCGTTGGTCACCGTCGACCCGTTCTGTACCTCGAGGACGTCACCGTTGTACGTCTCGAACCATGCGACTCTGACCAGCGATTTCGGTGCTGCGTACGTGTAGTGCGTGTACGCAGGGCTGGAGCCGAACCTACCAGTCACTCCCGAGAGTGTGGCGAGCCCGACCGCGCCAACGCCGATGCCAGCGAGAAGGTCGCGTCGATTCAGTTGTTTCTGTGTAGATGTCACCATTTCCCCCCCTGCCGCCCCCAGGCGGCGTGTCGGACTCGACGACGGCGTCTGTTCGGCCGACCCCCGGTCGGCCGCCCCCGTCGTCGTTTCTCGCCTGTCGAAAGGACAGCAACGGGCTTAGGTATGGGTCGCCCGCCGGCCGGACATGGGCCACTACCGGCCGCTCGGAGCGCGGTCGGCTGACCCTGCCGTTCGGTACGGCGACCCTGGAACCGTTCGCCCGAAGCGACGTCGGCGACACCTGGTTGGCGGCATCGTCTGTCGGCGCATCGAGTGGAATCCCCGTCCGTGGGGAGGACCCGGCGACGGAGTCGAACCGTCGTGTCCCCGTCCGGGTCAGCGTCGACGGCGGCAGCGGGGCCGGCCGTCCTGACTATCGGGTCGGTGTTACGGATTGTGTGTGACCGGCTTCGGAGCGCCAGTCGGTCTTAGTTCACGCGGGAGAGCCGTTCGAGCCGTTGTCGAACGGGTTCGAGTTCTCGCCGTTGTGGCGACACTGGACGGCGGCGAAGTCCAGGTCGAACTTCACGGAGTCCGTCTGGATCTCGTTGCCGACCTCGCGCGGGATGCACCACTCCATCGCGACGCAGTGGGTGCCCGGCAGGAAGCAGTACTCGTCGTCTTCGTTGGCCGCGCCGAGCAGCGGCAGCGCCTCCAGCTTGAAGCCGCTCGACGCCGCGTCGTTCAGCTCCGCCAGGGTGCCCTCGAAGAACACGACCTCACCCACCACGACGGACTCGATGATGGACTGGTAGATGTTCGGGAGGACGATGGCGAGGTCGTCTGCCGACGAGTTGTAGTAGTCAGTGCCGTCGCCGTCGCCGGAGTTGTTGACCGTCGTGCCGGCCATATCCTTGAGCAACTGCGGTTCGCCATCGCCGGATTCGTTGATGTCGATGACGATGATTCGGGTGCCGCCGGCCTTCGCGTCGTTGGCGGCCTGCAGCTCGTCGACGTTGCTCTCGAACTGCTGCCCGTCGGTCAGCAGGATCATGATCTTCTGTGCGCCCGAGCGAGCGTTGGCGCTGAGGTAGCTGTCACCTTCTTGCACCGCGCGCCCGAGAGCCGTGCCGGTCACGCCGTTCGGGACCGCCCCCACGCTGGAGATGGCGTTCTGGACGTCGGCCTCGACGCCGGACGGTCCGAACGCGATGCCGGGTCCCTGTGCGTCGCCGATGTAGCTCTCGTTGCCGAAGGTGAACACGCCGATCTCGGTGTCGGCGGTCTCGTCGAAGACGATGGTGGTGAAGTCGCCCGCGGCGTCCTTGGCGACGGCGAGCTTGGTGGTCGTGCCACCCTGACCGTCGGAGATCTCGCCGCCGTACTGGTCGTACTCCATCGAACCGGAGATGTCCTGCACGACCAGGATGTCGCTCTTGCCGGCACCCTCGGTGATGGTGTTCGAACAGTCCTCGTCGTACCAGAGGGTCACGTCGATGCTCTCTGCGAGCTCGCCCACGTCGGGCGTGTCGTCGACCTCTCCCTCGGGCTCGGTCAGGCCGTTCTCCAGGTCGTCGTAGACGGTCCCCTGCATCCAGAGGTAGGCGGGGTTGTCACAGATGTGGAGACTGACGGTGACCTCACCGCAGTCGCCGGGCTTGACGTCGTCGAGCTCGAAGATCGGGATCTCCTCGCCGTCGATGAACCCCTCGGTGTCACAGGCGAACCCGAGGTCCGCGCGCTCCTCCCAGGTCATCGGTCCCTCGGCCATGTCGACGAGCCCCTGGTCGATGAGCTGCTGCTCGGTCGGTGCCTGGCCGATGAGTTCGACACCGTTCGGGCCGTCGTAGGTGGCCTTGTAGTCGAGCTGGAGGTCCAGGCGACCCGCAGCGAGGCTGTTACCGACGAAGCCCTCGCGGTCGTTGAACAGTGCGGTGGTGCCGAGGCCCGCGCCAGCGGCGGCGATACCGGCGGTGCCCAGGCCCGCGAGGACCGTCCGCCGGGTGAGGTCGTATGTCTTCTTTTCGGTCATTTGTCTGTGTACTCCCCCCTTTCGGGGAACGGCCCACCGACGGAGTCGAACCGTCGCCGTCGGTCCCTGTGACCGGTGGGCCACCGTCGCGCCCCCCAAGGCACGACGGTCGAGGCAGTCAGTCTTCGGCCAGCTCAGTTCCCGCCGGGGGTGGTCGTGGGCGGCGTGCTGGTGCCGTCCGTGCTGTTGTCCTCACTACCGGGGTTGTCGTTGTGGCGCGACTGTTCGGCGTCGACGACGATGTCGAAGCTGACGGCGTCGGTCTGGACCTCGTTGCCGACGTCCACGGGCAGGCACCATTCGAAGCCGATGCACTGCGTGGTCACGGCCGCGTACGGGTCGCGCTCCTCGGAGGTACGGTCGCCGTCGAGCGGCACGCCCTCTGCGAGCTCCGCGAACACTTCGGCCAGCGTGCCCTCGAGGATCTTCTGCTCGCCTTCGAGGACGATCTGGGCGATCTCGGCGTAGATGGTGTCGAGGTCGTCCGCGTCGGGGGCGACGAACGCGTCCCCGGGGTTGCTTGCGATGTTGTTCGCGAGGAACGTCTGGTCGGCACCGGACCCGAGTGCGATGGTGAAGATACGGATGCCGTTGTTCTTCGCGTCGGTCGCGGCCTGGGCCGCACCCGACGGGCTGTCGACGACACCGTCGGTCAGGACGATCATGACCTTCGACGCGCCAGCGGTGGCGTTCGTCCCGCCCATCAGTTCGTCGTCGCCAGTCGTGATACCGGCGGTCATGTTCGTGCTGCCGCCATCACTGTACAGGTCGATGGCGTCCTTGACCGCCTGGTAGTTCGTCGTCAGCTCCTGGTCGAGGTTGGCCCCCCCGGAGAAGGAGATCGCTGCCGCCTCGTCCGTCCCGGCGAGGTTGTCGACGAAGTCCTTCGCGGCGTTGCGCAGCGCGACGATCTTCGAGCCGCTCATCGAGCCGGAGGTATCGCTGACGAGTGCGACCTCGAGCTCCTGTCCCTCGCCCTCGCCGCCGGGCTCGTAGACGTTGTCGCAGTCCTCGTCGTACCAGACGCAGACCTCGATGAGGTCCGCGAGCTCGCCCACGCCGTCGCCGTCCTCCCCCTCGTCTGCGAGTTCGGGCTCGGTCTGACCGTTCTCCTGGTTCTCCAGGATCGACCCCGAGAGGTCGAGCCACGCGGGGTTGTCACAGATGTGGAAGCTGATGGTGACCTCGCCGCAGTCACCGGGCTTGATGTCCGAGAGCGTGAAGACGGGGATGTCGTCTCCGTTGACGAGGAACTCGTCTGTCTCGTCGGAACAGAAGTCGAACTGCTCACCCGTGACGAGGTCCTCCCACGCCTGCATGCTGGCGGGGCTGGGAGCCTGGTCGAGCAGGTAGCGGCCGTCGCCGAGGTCCTCGGCGTTCGGGTAGCCCATGCCGACGATGTCGTCGAGGCGGCCGGCGCCGCCGAGGTAGGTCGCCTTGTAGTCGAGCTTCAGGTCGAGCGAACCCGCGGCGAGACTGTTGCCGATGAAGCCCTCACGGTCGTTGAACAGTGCAGTCGTGCCGAGACCCGCGCCCGCAGCGGCGACGCCGACGGTGCCCAGTCCGGCGAGGACTGTCCGTCGGGAGATGTTGTGTTGCTTGTCGGTCGTCATTGGTTTGTACTCCCCCCCTTAGGGGACGACCCGGCGACGGAGTCGAACCGTCGCACAGAGACCGCTCCGGGTCAGTGGTGTCCGAGCAACGCGGCTACTCGAAGATCAGGTCGAGCGCGACGCCCTCCTCCGCCGTGGTGTCGTAGTCGCCCTGCAGCGTCACGGTCACGTCGCCGCTCACGCTGAACGGGCCGGAGACCTGTGCCGCGCTGGTGTTCACGACGAGGTGCTGGATGTCGCGATCCGGGCCGTCGTCGTCGTTTGCCGCCGTGACGGTGCCGGGGCCGACCAGGCTGATGGCGTCGCCGCCGACGCTGAGTGCGAGGTTGTCGACCGCGACGGTGGCCTCGTCGGCCTTCCCCTGGACCGCGAAGCGGCCGGTCGGGGCCGGGATACTGTCCGAGATGGTCACGCCGTCGAGCGTGAACGAGGCGCTGCCGGCGCCGTCGTAGTCGTAGCTGAACGGGACCGTCGAGCCGGAGGCCCAGCTGTACTCGCCGTTGGTCGCGCTGCCCACGTCGGGGCCGACTGCGAGCTCCCAGGTGTTCGTGCCGCCGTAGCGGGCCCGTGCGAACGAAATCGCGGTCGGGCTGAAAGGCACGAAGCCGCTGCCTTGGCTGGTGGTCACGGCGGGGTTGTGCCGCGACTGTTCGGCGTCGAAGACCAGGTCGAAGCCGACGGCGTCGGTCTGGACCTCGTTGCCCACGTCGACGGGCAGTTCCCAGTAGAAACCGATACAGTACGTGCTCGCGCCGGGGACTGGGTCGAACTCGGGGGTGCTTGCGTCGCCGTCGAGGCCGATGCCGGCCTCGAGTGCGGCGAACGCGTCGGTCATGCTCCCCTCGAAGAGGACGACCTCGTCCTCGTCGAGGACGTTGTTGCAGTTCGGGTCGTACCACATGGTGACCTCGATGCTGTCGGCGAGTTCGCCGACACCATCTGTGTCCTCGCCCTCGTCTGCGAGCTCGGGCTCGGTCTGGCCGTTCTCGAGGTTCTCGGTGATGGAGCCGGACATCGTAACCCACGCGGGGTTGTCACAGATGTGGAGGCTGACGGTGACCTCGCCGGAGTCACCGGGCTTGACGTCGTCGAGCTCGAAGACGGGCATCTCGGTCCCGTTGATGAGAAGCGCCTGGCCGTCCTCGGAACAGTAGTCGATCTCGCCGCCGAACTGGTCCTCCCACGCCTGCTCCTCTTCCGGGGTCGGGACCTGTCCGAGAACCTCGACACCGTTCGGGCCGTCGTAGGTGGCCTTGTAGTCGAGCAGGAGGTCGAGCGAACCCGCGGCGAGACTGTTGCCGATGAAGCCCTCACGGTCGTTGAACAGTGCAGTCGTGCCGAGACCTGCGCCCGCGGCGGCGACGCCGACGGTTCCGAGACCTGTGAGGACGGTACGCCGAGAGATGTGTTGTCTGTCGTTTGTCATTGATGTTTCCCCCCTGGGGAAGACCTGGTGGCGGAGTCGAACCGTCTGCGTCCCATTTCAGGTCAGTGCAGCCCGCCTGTGTATGCCATCACGCGAGGACCGGATGAGCGACGGTCCCGCCGCACCCCGATTCCCTGCGATGTGATGATCCCCCTTCGACGGGCTACCTCCACCTCCGCCACCGACGGTATTACTTATGCGCTCCTTTCGTCCTCTCAGTGGTTCGTTACCTTCCAGTCCGGTCCTGCTACCACCGAACTTGCCGGAACTGGTAGGGTGGCCTGATGGCGGTCGTTGGACGCGTTAGGAGACTGTACTCTGTCGGTTTCACCGAGAAACTGGTCACAGAACGACACGGTCACCGTACTGGCAGGGTCGGTACTGGATTGGGCTTCCTGCCGGTTTCTACGAACCAAAGTACCAGAAAAGGTATGTTCGAAGGCCCCCCCTGCTCGTGCTGACGCACCGGTGTCCGCTCTCCATACCTATTCCCCCAGCGCATGTACTGTACTCTTGACGACGTGTATCGGCGCGTCATGGGGGGACAATGTTACTCAACAAGACACGCGAAGTACCTGATTCGGACGTTTTCACCATTCTCAGCAGTCCACGCCGCCGCCACACGCTGGAGTATCTACGACGCCACGACGAGCGCGTCGCGCTCCGCGACCTCGCCGAGGCTATCGCGACGGTCGAATCGGGGGAGAATCCGGCACCACGCGGTGTCCGCCACACGGTGTACGTGTCGCTCCATCAGACCCACCTGCCCATGCTCGACGAAGCGGGCGTCCTGGCGTACGACGCCGACCGGAAGCTCGTCTCGCTCCTCGACTCCGCACGCGACGTGGAGCGGTACATGACCATGACGACCGCCTTCGGCGTGAGCTGGGCCGAGTACTACCGTGCCCTCGGCGTCGTCGGGCTATTTCTCGTGGTCGCCGCCCTCGCGAACCTCCCGGTCATCGCCGCGATTCCGCCGCTGGCCTGGGCCTCCACGTTCCTCGCGACCTTCGCCATCTCCTCGGCCTACCAGCTCTGGGGCCAGCGTGGTGGCCTGCTGCGTACGCTGTTCTGAGTCTGTTCGTCGAAACCCAGTTCTTGCGGTAACCTGGCTAACAGGTAGAGGGGCGAACGCACTACAGAAGCTACTACGACTGGTGGGAAGATTTCCTCTTGGCTATCCCGTGTTGTCCTTCTCGACCGGGAGACAGTCCAGTGACGACTCGTGACCGACGTGAACCTCGAGTGCAACGTCCAGCCCGTCTCTTGCCGCCAGAATCGCCGCCCAGGCCCGATGGTTCCCGTCGAGTGTCACCGGTGGCCAGAACTCCTCGTACTGCCGAACGATGACCGCACCGAACCCATGGTCGGGGAACTGTCGACGTAACGTCGAAACCTTCGCGACGAAGTCCGAGGCCTCGTCGTCGAGTTCTCCAGCTTGCAGTCTATCGATGGCACCGGCGAGCGTTTTGCCACCGGTTAGCCAGTTACAGCCGATGCTCGGGTACGGGTCGAACTTTCCGAGTTCGGAGCCCCTGACCACGAGTGTCGTCCAATCAGGCGCTCCGAACGTCGCATACTGCACTGGCTCGTCGTAGGTCGTTCTGAGTTCGGAGACGAGTCGCTCTCTATCCCAGCCCGATGGATCTGCGGCGGGATACGCCTCTTTCTGTGCTTCCCGAAGTATCCACTGACGAAGTACCTCCGTGATATCCAGCTGAGTACGTCTCCGTCGATAGCGGATCGGGGACACTGTACGTAATCGAACTTCACTCGCTCCACAGCATAACGATTGTGGGGCAGTGTGAGACGGCCGTCCCGTCTCTATCGAACCAGCTGGCCGGTCGAACCCGTGAGCGAAACCGCTACTGTGAGTTTCGAACTCGAAAAGTACCCTCCGCCAGTCAGTCCGCCGCGGCCATCGACTCGTCGAGTGGCACCTCGAACAGACGCGCGTCACAGTCCACACAGTTGGCGGCGACCACGTCGTACGAGCGGCAGCAGGACTCGACCACGTCGGTGCCGAATGCGACATCGCCGTCGCAGGTCGGACACCGGTCGAGAAACAGCCGGAGTCCGGCCAGCAGTTCGCTCCGGTACGCGACCGGCATCGCCTCCCAGTCGTCGAGCCGTGCGGCGACCACGGGCGCTGCCGCCACGTCCGCGACGAACGCGGCCCGGGACTCCCACTGGCCGAGCCACTCACCGTCGTACCAGGCCACGAACCGGCCGGGTCGCGTGTCGAGCCGGATCGCATCGGCGTCGAGGTCGGTCAGTGCAGCCAGCGCCGCACGCTGGCTCGGCTGGTCGGTCAGCGGCACCATCTCCGCGTGCCACGCCGCGGCGAACGCCGAGTCGAGGTCCAGGTCGTCACCGGCCGGCTCCACCGCCCCGGCCCGCAACAATGCCGACTCGACTCCGAACGAGTCGGCGTCGAACCCGGCCGGTCGCCTGTCGAACAGCCCCAGCAACCAGTCCGGGAAGTACCGCTTCGTCAGTTCCGGCGTGCCCGGCACGAGGTAGCCCCGCAGATAGATGGCCGTTACCGAGGTCAGGGCGACCCCGACGGCGAGCCACGGCGAGAGCAGGAACGCTCCCGCAGAGAGCACGCCTGCGATGCCGAGGTTCGTCACGGTACACGGTATGCACCGGTTTTCGCCGGTGTACTCCGGGTGGCGTAGCTGGTCGACGAACGATTCTCTCCCCCTCCTTGCTGTCGTACCTTCCATCGTAAAGTCTCCTGAATCGGTCGCACCACGCGCCGACCCCTCGGCACTATTACACCTCTGAACGTAATAGGTATGACAGCAGTACCGGCGGTACCACCAGCCGACCGGATTGCCGAAAAGTACGCCGTTTACGCCCCCAGATTGCGACGACCTCTCGCTTTCGTCGGTCGATTCTCGCCCCGTGATTACGGTGGTCTGGACCACCGGCACGGTTAAGACACATAAGAGCACTGTAATATTGGGGGAATGATGAATACTGTAGCCGAAGGCGATGGGGGGAGCAGCGGCACGCTCGAATCGCCAGGAACGTCGACGAGTAGACAGGAACCAAGTACCGACGTGGTGTACCAGACGCTGAGCAACCAGCGCCGACGGTCGGTGCTGCGGGCACTGCTGACGTCCGAGCAACTGACCGTTCGCGAGCTGACGGTCCACGTCGCCGCGCGAGAGTGTGGGGTGCCCGTGTCCGACCTCGAGTACAAGCAGCGGAAACGCGTCTACACCTCGCTCGTCCAGACGCACCTGCCGGCACTGGCGAAGAACGGCGTCGTGGCCTACGACAAGTCCCGTGGCACCGTCGCCCGGACCGACATGACCGCGGCGTTCGCACCGTACCTGACCGAGCAACTGGTCGAGACGGCCGTACCCGGTGCCGCCTGGAGCAAGCGCTACCTCGCACTCGCCGCGTCGTTCGCCGCCGTCGTCGCTCTGGGCTGGCTCGGTGTCCCGCCGCTCGCGTCGCTGCCGGCGCTCGTTTACGGCGGACTCTTCGCCGGAACGCTCGCGGTCACCGCGGCGGCCCATCTCCACACCGAGCGCCGGGACGGGGAGACGGGCGGAACCGCGGACACAGGGCCGACACAGTCCCGCAGCTGGACGTTCTGGCGACGGTCGGAGTAAGGAGCCGCGGGGTTACGCGATGAGCTTCTCCTCGCCTCGTTCGACGACGACGCGGCAGGGCGGGGAGATTTTGTTGTAGGCGCGGCGGAAGGCGTCCTTGACTTCGGGGGCCTGGTCGACGGTGCACCAGCAGGTGAACAGTTGCTCGCCTT
>NZ_JANJYH010000005.1 GCF_024609245.1 Haloarchaeobius sp. FL176 | reverse complement strand
ACGGGATGGGCTCCGCGACGGAGCCCATCCCTGTGGATCATCACGAACCTCCGCTGCCAGCTCATACAGCCCGATTTGTGCGCCTCCTATGAGATGGTGGCGAAATCAGCTCGGGCTAAACACATACTATTTTACGAACTAGCCCCGGTCAGTTGTTGGGACCACCCATTGTCCCAGAAAACGCACGGTGTAGTTTACCACATCACCAGTTGGTATCACTCCATCAGGAGTTTGTAGGACCCTTAGAGGTTCCAGTAAGGTACTGCTCAAGCCATTCGCAGCCTAAAGTGGGCACCCCATCAAGACCATTAGAGCCAGTGCGAACAGGAATTCTTATTGAGGTACACCGACTTGCCCAACAAAATGTCCGTGAGCGTTGTTATTCCTGCCTACAATGAATCTAAGAATATTTCGAGGGCGGTCGACAGTGTGCTAGCACAGACATACGAAGAGCTTGAGTGCATTGTAGTTGATGATGGGTCAGAAGATGATACAGTAGAAAGGGTGGAGAGCTACGACGATGACAGGTTACGTTGTATAAAACATGATGTGAACAGAGGGCGGAGTGCTGCCCGCAACACAGGAATAACAGCTGCCACCGGAGACTACATTGCCTTTTTGGACTCTGATGATCAATGGGTTCCCGAGAAACTTGAACATCAGCTGCAATATCTCAATTCGAAACCTGATTCCTGGGTAGCAGCATACTGTGGAGTCACACAAAAAAGGAGAAACGTACTTGAGCAAATTGCTGGGGCAGTTTTCAATTCAGGCAAAAAGAAAGAGGGCGGTTCAGAATTGATCAAGGAAGTTTTGTCAACGAGAGCATCGATCCATCCTGGATCGACGTTATTGGTAAAAAGAGATATCGCTACATCTATCGGAGGTTTCGATGAGTCTATACATATCAATGAGGATTTAGCCTTTATTGTAGAATTGTTAAAGAAAGGAAAGTTAGCATATCTTGATGAACAGCTTTCGATAATACATCGGTCAAACTACACAGACGGAGACACGATAAAAAACGAGAAAGAGAAATTTTTGAACAAGTTCTCAAATACAGTCTATGATCTTGAGTCCGAGGGATATAGAGTCATCTGCAAGCATAATTATGTAGTTGGAAAAGCGTATCTCCGGGAGGGTCAGTTCAAACGGGGAGTGAATTATCTAAGAAATGCCTGCATTGAATCTGTTGAAGATATTGCAGGTGTGGTTTGGTCGTTCATTCTCGGAGTACGAAAAAATTCATCCGAAGACTGATGAACAACGAAACTGCTAAATCAGCAATTTATTGTTTTGGATTAGCACTAACAGTGAGGATAATTTCTGTAATTTTAACTACTGCCACGGCTTTTAATCCAGAATCGGCTGGAGATGCTGTCGAGTTTGGGAATTATGCAGAAATGATTGCACTCGGGCTACGCAATGGAGACCCATACTCAAATACGCCGAGTTCCGTAGAACCAACCCAATTTTTGTTCCCCCTTACGTCAGTCAATATCTACGAACTCTGGGGAACACTCCTTTCACCATTCTGGTTACTTCCAGGGCCGAGTGGCTTCTATGCTCGACTCGGCAACGCGTTCTTGGGAGCCCTCGCCATCTACAACGTGTACATTCTCGCCCGATACTACCACTCTCATCAGGCGGGGGTTCTCGCTGCGCTCCCGATGATGTTCTATCCGAGCTTCGTCGCGGTTCACAGTACACTCCTCCGAGAGGCTGTAATCTTGTTCGTAATCACGACCACAGCCCGACTTCTGATGATGCCTTCCAATCGACGATTCCGACTACTCACTTATGCTATGGCTGGAGGGCTGCTGCACGTCGCGTTATTACTGCGTAGCGACAACGTCATCATTTACGCAGCAGCGATGGGTGCAGGATTCGTTGTGTATGCTCTCGAATCTGGGTTTCTGTCGAAGCAATGGGTGGGAGTCGGTGCCCTCCTTTCACCCGTTTTGTTCGTTTTGGCCCTCCCATTCGTACGAGACGGTGTTGATTTCCTCGCCCGTACCCGTGAGCTTCGGGCGAAAGGCCGTGCTGTATATCTCACAGAAATCGTCCCACAGACGGTACTGGAACTTGGTGTATTCAGTTGGATTGGAGCTGCGTACTTCCTCTATGCGCCGTTCCCGTGGATGATCGAGACGATTCCGGACCTTCTCATCGGAGCTGAGGGACTGTTCAGCATCTGTTACACGATTTTCGCAGTGTGGGGGATTCGTTCTCTGGGACGGAAGAATGCGCCTGCAACTATCGGCTTACTTGTTGGACTTGGCGTTGCTCTCGTCCTATACGGGGTGGGAACGGCTAATTACGGGACCGGGATGCGTCACAGGCAGATGTTCCTCTGGGTCATCTTCCTCTTCGGCGGTATCGGGTTCTCAGAGCATGTGAAAATCGTATGGCCCTTCTCAGACTCAAGCCATAGTTCAGGTAAAGCGCGCGACCCCTCCACGTGATGTCAATCAGAATGGGTTTCCCCAGTTTTGAGAGGATCATAGCCGATTATTGAGTAGGTCTTGGTAAACTTCATCGAGACTATCGACCATCGTGTCGACCGAGAACTGTTCGACACGTTCGAGTCCCCGTTCACCCATCTCCATTCTCCGAGACTTATTTTTCAGCAATATTTCCAGATGTTCGGCCAATGCCTCGACATCACCGGTCGAAATCAGATAACCATTCTCCCCGTCAGCGACTTGCTCTGGAATCCCTGCGATGTCGGTCGCCACGACGGGGAGTCCACTTGCCATCGCTTCCGTGATCACTCTGGGTGTCCCTTCTCGGAACGATGGCAACACGAGAATGTCGCTCGCGGCGAGGATTCGCGGGACGTCGTCGTGGTACCCAGTGAGGAAGACCTGATCCGACAGTCCACGTTCCGTAACCTCGCGTGCCAAAGAGTCATATAACGGGCCGTCCCCGACGATGCATACCGAGCCCTCCCACTCGCCCAGCGATTCGATGGCGTCCAGTAGCACGCCGTGGCCTTTCCCGTCCGCAAGCCGACCGACCATCACGACCCGCGGTCGATTCCCAGGCAAGTCTTTGACGGGCTCAGCGTCGGCGAATGCGTCGATATCGATTCCACTGTAGACCGTCTGATACTGATCGGGCATTCCAATGCCACGCCCGAGGTAATCGTCTGTGATGACATCGGCGTTCGTGACGATGCAATCAGTATAGTTCGCTGCAGCACGCTCACATGAGAGAACGAACCGGTTCAATACCTCGTTCCGGTCATCGGTGAATGGCACGCCGTGAACGGTGTGGACGACATTTGGAACGCCGGCGAGAGCAGCAGCGAACCGACCGATGATGCCTGCTTCCGTGCTGTGGGTATGGACGATATCGAAATCGCTCTGACGGAGATACCTCGCCAACGAGATCGTTGCAGGGACAGCAGTCACGGGATTATAGTGTCGCATCAACGGGAATTGCACCGTTTCGATCCCGTTCCGTTCGAATCGGTCAACTGGCTCTTGGTCGTACGATGCCCCATACCCTACGGTGAACTCGTACCCATCCAATCCAAGCACGGTGGCGGTCGTCTTCGCCTCAGCCCCACCCTTGATCAAACGCGTGATGAGATGGAAGACGTGAGGGGATTCTCCTTCAGACATCGCGTTCACACCACTGGGAATATAGAGTAAGGAACAAGAGTCATTCCATCTCCTTCGTCACGAACCCTGGAGGTTCGCAACACGCATTGATTGTCTCGATTCGACACACTAAGGACCCCGCCGTCAGAATCGGTGGACATGCCTACTGCGCTCGTTACCGGTGCTGCTGGGTTTATCGGATCGAACCTCGTCGAGTCATTACTCGACCGTGGCTACAACGTACGCGGTGTCGATAACCTCGAAACCGGACGGTCAACGAACGTCGAACGACTCCAATCTGAAGAGGACTATTTGTTTCGTGAGGCAGACATCCGGGACGCTGACATCATGGCAGAGATGACTGCCGGGGTCGACTACGTCTTCCACCAAGCGGCAGTACCCTCTGTTCCACGGAGCGTCGATGACCCAGTGACGACCACCGACGCGAACTGTACGGGTACCGCTACTGTACTGGACGCCGCACGCCATGCAGACGTCGATACCGTTGTCGTTGCGTCCTCCTCTTCCGTCTATGGGTCGACCGAGCAGCTACCGAAGGTCGAAACGATGGATTCTCGGCCCGAATCACCGTATGCACTCTCGAAGTACTACACTGAGAACCTAGCACTCCAGGCCAGTGACTTCTACGATATAAACACGGTCGCCCTCCGATACTTCAACATCTTCGGCCCACATCAAGACCCGGAAGGCGAGTACGCAGCAGTCATTCCAAAGTTCATCGACCTCATGTTAGACGGAGAACGCCCCGTCATCTACGGCGACGGTGAACAGTCGCGGGACTTCACGTACGTCGAGAACGTGATTCAAGCGAATATTCTGGCAGCGGAGGGTAATGTGAGTGGCGAGATGTTCAACGCTGCCTGCGGGGGACGGGTGACAGTCAACGAACTCGTTGAAACGTTGAACGACCTCTTGGGTACTGATCTCGAACCACGGTACGACGACCAACGTCCCGGAGACGTGCGACACTCACATGCAGAAATCTCCAAAGCCAAAGAGCTGCTCGGATACGAACCAACCGTTGACTTTTCTGACGGTCTGAAACGGACTATCTCGTACTATCAGAACGAGTGAGCGCAAACGTATTGAGTGGGCTCTTGTCTGGTTGACATCATCTGACTGTAATCGACAGCGTCTGACTTTCCGTTCCGGAAAGATTTAGTCAGCCTACTTGGGATGCTTGGATAGTATGAGAGTGGTGAGATTGCGATGGAACTAATCGACGACAATGGCTATCTCTTCGGTGTTGTAAACGTCGTCGATGCACTCGTCGTCCTACTCGTTCTCGCTGTGGTCGCCACAGGTGCTGTGTTCGTCCTCTCCGATGATCCGGAACCAGAACCCACGACTGAGACCCACTACGCTACCCTCGACCTTGGTACTCAGCCTACGTACGTGGCAACGCTCATCGAGGAAGGAGACAACGTCACACCCTCCGAGACGGAGGAACTCACGGTGACAGACGTGTACGTCACGGACCAGGGCGACAACAGACGGGTCCTCGTTCGGGTCGCGCTGGAAGGAAACCCGACCGAGGACCCAGCGGATGACACCCTCACGTACGACGGCGGCCCACCACGGGTCGGCCGCGAGCTCGCCATCACGACGTCGGAGTACAGTACGTCGGGGCGTATCACCGAGGTCAGCGCCAGCGACCCGGACCTCGACCTACAGAACACGCGTATTCTCCTCGAAACGACGGTCACGGCCGAGGAAGCAGACCGGATTGACACCGACGACACCATTACACGGAACAACCGCACGATAGCCACGGTCGAGAGTTTTCGTCTCTACGAAACCGATGACCCCAACCAGCGTCGCGCCGTCGTCGTCGCGAACCTGCTCGCACATCAGGACGGAGATACGCTCCGTTTCGGCGTGACGCCGCTCCGAGTAGGCCAGACTGTCCAACTGACCACAGGCGAGTTCGACCTGCAGGGCACGCTCCTCCGGACAGGGGTCAGCGGACTCCCTGTCTCGGAAACAGATGTTCTCCTTCGGACCGAACTCGACAGCGACACACTCGCACAGCTCGAGCCAGGTGACGAGTACCTGGTCAACGATCAGACCGTCGCGACCATCCAGACTATCGATGCGTATGGAACCGGCGCGTCCGATCGCCGGCTCGCGTACATTGGCGTCACGTACCAGACGTACCAGCCGCGCGAGGTCCCGCAGTTCGCAGGGCAGCGCGTCCGTGAGGGTACCCAGCTCCCGTTCCGGACCGAGGAGTACGAGTTCCAGGGACGTGTCGTCCGCGAGAACGCACTCGAACAGCGCGGCACCGAAACGACGCGAATGGTCACGCTCGAGATGGAAAACGTCGAGCCCGACGTGGCGA
This sequence comes from Haloarchaeobius sp. FL176, assembly GCF_024609245.1. Taxonomy (GTDB): domain Archaea; phylum Halobacteriota; class Halobacteria; order Halobacteriales; family Natrialbaceae; genus Haloarchaeobius. Next base: position 372,694 of record NZ_JANJYH010000005.1, on the reverse strand, counting down.
ACAGCGTCGAGGCGGGCATGACCGAACAGATCGCAGGGGAGACGGTCGTCGACGTCACGAACGTCGAGGTCGAACCTGCGGACATCGTGCTCACGAGCGACGACGGCAACGTCTTCCTGCGGGACCACCCGGTGAACAAGGACGTGACCGTCACGGCTGAACTCCAGGTCCGCGAGTCGGCGACCGGAATCACGTTCAAGGGGTCGTCGCTCAGACAGGGCGAGACAGTCTTGTTGGATTTCGGAACAGTCATCATCCGCGCAACCGTGGTGTCCGTGTGAACGATGGGTGAGGACGTGGTCGATGGGGAGGACAGTGGTTCGGTGCCCGTGAAGCTACGCCAGCTCGTAGATGGGTCACGGACAATCGCAACGCTCGAACGAGTCTCTTCAGGACTCTCGAACAGGGCCGAGAGACTCGCGACGACGACACGGAACTCGTTCCTCTATCGATGGCTGACGAAGGAACCCGAGCCCGAAGTCATCGTCATCGACCTCCGAGAGACGTACACCGTAGGCCCGTTGATCAAAGTGCTCGATGGCGTCATCGACCGCCTCGAACCGTACTGGCAGGGTTCGCGATTGAGGCAGGCCCTCGTCGCTGTGGACCGTGGTATCGACAGGGCGGCAGAGACACGAACCGGGGAAATCGTTATGGACGCGCTAGCGCCACCCGAACCGCCGGACAAAGCTGACGGGTCGGAAGAACTCCCCGACGAAGATGAATCCGACGACGACGAAGGGCAGGACATCTGACCGGTAGCCCGAGACACGTTACCGAGACAGCTACCCTCGAACTGATTCTGCGCTGCCTCGCGGTAACTCGGGGTCGAACAGCTCCCCAGGACACCCACATCCCGCACGTGACCAGCGGACGAACGACAACATACTTTTACCGACCGCCAGCAGGACTGGACGAGAACCTCCCGATGGCACGACTTCGTTTCCCCCTGCTCCCGAAACCGCTTCGCTGGCTCGGTGTCGTCGGTGTCGTCGCGGTCATCGTCTACTTCTCGATCGTCACCGTCCCGCCGAAACCAGCCGGCACAACACCGTTCTGGGACAAACACCTCCACTTCGTCGCCTACGCCGGCCTCGCACTCGCGGTCGCCTACGCGACAGCCAGACAACGCGACCAGCCGTACCGAAGAGCAGCCCTCGTCATCGCCGGCGCAGTCGGCTTCGGCGTGCTCATCGAACTCGCGCAAGGAACCCTGTCCTACCGATACTTCGGCTGGGGCGACCTGCTCGCGAACACGCTCGGTGCGTTGCTCGTGGGCGTCTGGTTCGTCGTGGAACGCAGGCTCAGATACGTCCGAGCACGAAAGCTCGCAGGCGAGATCCGCGAATCCTGACTACTCGACGGTCACGCTCTTCGCCAGGTTGCGCGGCTTGTCGATACTGCGTCCGAGCAGGTCCGCGCTCCGGTACGCAATCAACTGCAACACGGCGTTCGCGAGCAGCGGCGCGACGTGGGCATGGGTCGCGGGGACCTCGATGACCTCGTCGACGTACCCTTCGAGCTCGACCTGGCCATCAGTCACGGCAATCACGGGCGCGCCGCGCGACTCGACCTCCTTGATGTTCCCGATGGTCTTCTGGGTTTCCTCGCCATCGCCCGTCAGCACGGCCACGACGGGCGTCTCGTCCGTGACCAGCGCCAGCGAACCGTGTTTCAGCTCGCCGGCGGGGAAGCCCTCGGCGTGGACGTAGGTGATCTCCTTGAACTTGAGTGCGCCCTCGAGCGCAACAGGATGATTCAATCCACGACCGACGAAGAAGCACCGTTCAGCAGCGGCCAGCCGCTCCGCGGCAGCAGTGACGTCCACCCGGTCGAGCACGGACTGGAGGTCGCCAGCCAGGTCCCGGAGGCCGGTCAGCACGCCGGCGTCGTTCCCGTTCATCGCCTCGACGAGCAGGTTCACGGCGACGAGCTGGGAGGTGAACGTCTTCGAGGCGGCGACGCCGATCTCGGGGCCGGCGCGGATGTACATGGTGTGGTCGCACTCCCGGGTCACCGAGGATCCGACGACGTTCGTGAGCGCGAGCGTCTCCGCGCCGCGGGCCTTCGCCTCGCGCAGTGCAGACAGCGTGTCGGCGGTCTCGCCGCTCTGGGTGATGGCGACGACGAGTTCGTCCTCGTCGACGGGCGGCGGACTGGTGGCGTACTCGCTCGCGATGAACGTCTGCGCCGGGATGCCCATCTCGCGGAAGAGGTGCGCCGCGTAGAGTCCTGCGTGATACGACGTTCCGCAGGCGACGAACTGCACACGTTGCGGGCGCGCCAGCCTGTCAAGCTCCTCCAGCTCGACCCGACCGCGCAGCTCGTCGACGCGGCCGCTGAGGCACTGACGGATGGCCTGGGGCTGCTCGTGGATCTCCTTGAGCATGTAGTGGTCGTAGCCGCCCTTGCCGGTGTCCTCGGTGTCCCAGTCGACCGTCTCGACGGGTTTCTCGATGGGCGTCCCTTCAGCGTCCATGACGGTGAGTCCACCCGGTCGCAGCGTGGCGAACTCGCCGTCGTCGAGGTAGACGACGCGGTCGGTGTAGTCGAGGAACGCGGGGACGTCGCTGGCGAGGTGGAACTCGTCGTCGGCGACGCCGATGACGAGCGGGGAGTCCTCGCGCGCGGCGAAGATGGCGTCGACGCCCGCGACGACGACGCCGACGGCGTAGCTGCCCTCGATCCGCCCGATGGCCTCCCGCACTGCCGACTCGGGGTCGGTGCCGGCTTCGAGGTACTCCTCGACGAGGTGGGGGAGGACCTCGGTGTCGGTCTCGCTCTCGAAGGTGTGGCCGCGTGCCTGGAGTTCGTTCTTCAACTCGGCGTAGTTCTCGATGATGCCGTTGTGGACGACGGCGACGCGCTCGCTGCAGTCGGTGTGCGGGTGGGCGTTCGCGTCGGTGGGTGCGCCGTGGGTGCTCCAGCGGGTGTGACCGACCCCGACGTTGCCGTGCAGCGAGGTGGTGCGGACTGCATTCTCGAGCTCCTCGAGCTCCCCGGCGCGCTTCTCGACGGACAGCGCCTCGTTCGAGAGCGCGACGCCCGCGGAGTCGTAGCCGCGGTACTCGAGGTTGGAGAGGCCGGTCATGAGCACGTCCAGCGTCTCGTCAGGACGGCCCACACAGCCGACGATGCCGCACATTAGCGCATCACCCGCCCGTTCTCCGCGATAACGCCGGAGACCGTCGTCCCGGCATCCAGTTCGGCGTTCGGTCCGACGAGCGTGCCGGGGACGAAGGTCACCCCGCCCCGGGCCGTCGCGCGGTCGGCGACCAGCGCGCCGAGACGGCGATCCTCGTGGACGGTCGTGCCGACGGCGACGTCGGCCGGGCCGCCCGGTGCGACACAGCCGGGGCCGAGCGAGACGCCCTGTCCCGTGACGCAGTCGACGAGCGTCGAGCCCGCGCCGACGCGGGTGTCGGCGTCGAGCACGGAGCGTTCGACGGTCGCGTTCGAGCCCACGGTGACGTTTTGTCCGAGTGCGACGTGGGGGCCGACGACGGCGTTCGCGCCGATCTCGGAGTCGCTGCTGACGACGACGGGCGGCCGCAACACCGCATCCTCGTGAATGCGGACGCGGTCGGCACACCACACGCCCTCGCGGACCTCCGTCCCGTCGATGTCGCCGCGGTCGAGGAGCTGCTGGCCGACCGCGAGCAGGTCCCACGGGTAGGTCGCGTCGGTCCACAGGCCCGAGGTCCGCGCGGCGCGAACCTCGAAGCCGGACTCGACGAGCGAGCTGATCGCGTTGGGCATCGTCAGCGACTCCCCGTCACCGATAGCGTCCTCGACGGCCGAGAACAGCGACGCGTCGCAGGCGTAGACGCCGGCGTTGAGAAGGCGGTACTCGTCGCCTCCCGGCCGTTCGACGATGCGGGTGACGCGGTCGCCGTCCGTCTCGACGGCACCGTACATGGAGGCGTCGTCGCTCTCGATGACGGCGAGGGTCACGGCGCTCTCTGCATCGTGGGTAGCCATCACGTCGGCCACGAGGTCGCCCTGGGCGATCTGGTCGCCGTTGACGACGAGGAAGTCGTCGTCGAGCGCGTCACGCGCCTGGAGGGCGGCGTGGGCGCTACCGAGCTGTTTCTCCTGTGTGTGGTAGGTGACGGGAACGCCACGGTACGTCGAGCCGACGTGGCCCTGCACCCGGTCGCGCTTGTAGCCGACGACGACGTGCAGTTCCTCGATGCCGGCGTCGACGAGCGCGTCGAACACGTACTCGATGATGGGGCGGTTCGCGGCGGGGAGCATGGGCTTCGGCCGGTTCCGTGTCAACGGCCGCAACCGTTCACCCTCCCCTGCGGCGAGGACCACGGCCGCAGTAATACTCATTGGCGAAAAGACCCCTTGCGAGAGTAATATATCTTCTTGTAAGCGCGAAATCGAGAGCAGTCGTCAGGTTCCGGCGACGAGGCGGGTGGCCGTTTCAGTCGGGCCAGAACGCACGTTGTCGGTCTTCGATTTCGGCGAGTACCATCGACAGTACATCACGCCAGTCGACCGGATGTGCCACGTCGTTGCCTGGCGTCGGCGCGTCGGGACCGGGATGGACGTGGTCCCGGGCGTTGTGGTCGGACGGGTGTCGGTCCCACCGATGGTCGAACGTCCCTTCGTCGTGGTCCTCGTGGTAGTGGAGCGAGAAATCGCCGTTCTCGAACCACACGACTTCGAGTCGACCCTCGTGGACCGGCTCGGGGTAGAACCCGTCCTCGTAGACTGCGACGACTCGGTCCGGTGCGAACCCGGACTGTCGGTCGACCCGGGAGAACCGAGCATCCCCCGTCAACCGTTCCGCGATCACGTCGAGGCGGTCGAAATCGACCGGTGCGCCGCTCTCGGAGTCCGAGCTGGTGCCCCCGTCGCCGTGACCGCTCATACGGCCGTTCTTCCCTCGGCCGAGTCGCTGGAGCCGTTCGCTAACGCCCGTTCGAGCAGTTCGATTCGACGGCGTGTGGTCTGCCACTCGGATAGCTCTCGCCACACTGCCTCGACCGACTGGTCGGTCTCCGAAGCGTGTACCGAGATGGACACTTCGTCCGGAGCGTCGACGCCGAACAGTTCCGTATACTCCTCGTCGCGTTCGGACGCCGAAGTCAGGTACTCCAGCAGTTCCTCCGTGGTGTACTCCCGCTGGAGCCGCTGGACGCGCCGCCAGTTCAGGTAGTCCTGGTTCCGCTCGTACGTCGCCGGTGACTCGGTGACCCGGACGACGATGCCGAGCTGCTCGAACCACTCCAGATACTCCCGCGCTGCGTCCACGCCGTGGCCCGCGAGTTCGGCGACCTCGCTGACCCTCGTCGGCGTGTCCAACGCCAGCACCGCATCGAGGAAGTCGTCTCTGGTGCGGTCACCACGAACGAGCTCTTCGGGCGGCGTCAACGCCTCGAAGTCCGGTGGTTCCGAACGCGCGTCGGGGCCCGGTTTCAGTTCGTCGTTCGGTTCCCTCATATCCACTTCTACGGCTGGCAGCGGAATAAACCCTTGCACTAGCGGATTATTCAGATTCCTCGGCACTCATTCGACGTCGAGCGAGCGCCCACAGTCGGGGCACTCTTCGTCGACGATGGTCACCTGCGCGTCGCAGTCCGGACAGCGGTAGCGGTAGCAGGCGCGGTCTCCCATGCGCGGAACGGCAGGTGCCAGCGGCAAAGCGGTACACCGGGAAACTATGACCAGTCGTCAGGTTCCGGTGACGAGCGGGCTGGAGACGGGTGGCCGCTCGAAGGGGGCCAGAACGTCCGTTGCCTGTCCGCTATCGTCCGTCCTTCGAGAGCGCACGCACGACATCCTCGACGGTGAACAGCCGGAGGTCGTCCCGTTCCGCGGCCGCCTCTTCGACGGACGGTTTGAAGCCGCTCCGTGAGAAGAGTGCGTACTCTACGACCCGTTCGCCCCCGTCCTGGGGCGACCAGCGAAGTTCATTGACGTGCTCCTCGAGCTTCGCAAGGGCGTCGTATCCGAGCGGCGACTGCTGGAACTTGCACTCACCGACGAGCAACGTCTCGCCGGCTGTGAGACCGACGATGTCGATCTCGTGCTCACCGTACCACCACTGTCCGGTGTTCGTGATCGTGTGCTCCTGATAGAGCGGCCGAAGTGCCGAACAGCAGAGCTCCTCGAACGAGTGACTCACGAAGTCGGCCAGCTCCGGTTCGATCAGCGCTTCGTAGGCCTCGTCCCCTATCTCGTCGTATCGTTCAGCTGCCCCGTACACGAAGTGGAACCAGAAGCGGAAGAACGGGTCACGGATGCGGTACCGACTGCGCTTGCTCCGTTCCTTTCGTTCCGTTATCGGGACGTGCCGGGCCACGAGCCGCAACCGGGACAGCCGGTCGAGGTACTTCGACAGTTGATTGTAGTCGATACCGGTTCTCCCGGCGATCTCGTTCCGGCTGGTGTTCCCGCCCGCGATGGCTTCCAGGATCGAGAAGTACCGGGTGGGCTCGGTGAGCTCCATTCTGAGGACGTAGTCGGGCTCGTCGTGAAGCGTGCCGTGCCGGGAGAGGATTGTCCGCAGAATGTTCTCCGCGAGGGTCGCGTTCGGTGAGACCTCTTCCAGATAGTACGGGACCCCACCGAAGACGCCCCACGTGAGCACCTGTTCCTCCGCAGTGTACTCGTCTCCGAAGAACTCCATCGCGGCGTCGAACGGCAGTTGTCTGATGTCCAGTTTCAACGACGAGCGGCCGTAGAGGGGACTGTTCCCGAGCAACGCCGCTTCTTCCATCATGCTGATCGACGACCCCACGAGGACGAAGGTCGCAGCCGACTCGTCGAGTTCGTGGTCGAACATCGCCTGGAACACGGAGGGGAGACTCTCGTCCTGTGCGACGAGATACGGGAACTCGTCGAGCACGACGATCGCATCCTGTTCGGCGAGATAGCCGAGGACCTCGTCCCAGTCTTCACGGATCCGTGTGACTCCTGGATACGACGCCGCTGCGGTCTCGATGAACTGTTCGAGCTGTAGCTCGCTCGTCTTCTGCCTCGCCTGATACACGACCGCGTCTTCGTACGCCCGAAGCGATTCTCGAACGAGTGCGGTCTTCCCGAGACGTCGGCGTCCGTATATCACCGCGAGTTCCGCGTCGTCCGAGTCGTAGAGATCGTGGAGGCGAGCGAGTTCCTCCGTCCGGTTGACGAACGCTGGCATACCCCACCTACTGACGCCCGCAAGAAAGTACTTCTGGTAATCATACTTCAGAGTACGATACTTTAGAGTACGATACTCCGAAGTACAGTAACTACGTCGGCACTCGTGACCGCTCCAACCGACTTCATTCCACGCCGAGCGACCGGCCGCATTCGGGACACTCCTCGTCGACGATGGTCACCTGCGCGTCGCAGTCCGGACAGCGGTAGCAGGCGCGGTCCCCCATGCGCGGGACGAGGGCAGCCAGCGGCAAAACGGTAGGCCCGCTCACGGCGACGGCGCTGCCCTCAGTATACGAGTTCGCTTCGAATCCCGACGGCGAGCCCACCGACGCCACCGAACGAGAGCACGACGCCGACCGCCCACGGGAGCGACCAGAGCGCCGACAGCGCCGCGAGCCAGAGCCCGGCCACGAGCGCGAGCCCGCCGGCGACGACGAACCGGACGAACCGCTCTACGTCCCGGGCGCGGTCGAGGGACCGCCGAAGCGAGTCGATCAACGCCATACGGTGGGCCGTTCGACGCGAAGCCAGATGAGTGTACCGCCGTCGACGCGCGTCTCGCAGCCGAGCCGTCACCGAACGACCGTCCGACGACCGAGGCCTCCCTGGAGGTCTGCGAGCGACACGGGGGCGACGTACGTCCCGACGCGCTCGCGCTCCCACCAGTCCCCGGTCTCGGCGCGCTCTTCGGGTGTGGTGAACCGGTAGCGGTAGCGCAGCACCCGCACCCGTTCGGGGCCGTCGGGGAACGGGTCCGACCCCATGAGCGAGCGCGCGCCCTCGTCGCCGTCCAGCAGCGCTTCGAGGAGTTCGAGGAGCCAGCGTTGGCGACGGCCGGGCCGGGGGCGCATCGCGGCGAACCAGAGCTGCCAGTCCAGCCGGAGGTGGTAGGGTGCCCACTGCGACGGGCGCTCGTCCGTCCGGACTGGCTGGCCCTTACAGTCGTACGCTGTCCAGTCGTCCTCCGCGGGGTTCTCGGCGTCGGTCCCCTCGATGACCAGCTGGTAGCGGTCCCGGGTGATGGAGCCGAACGCGCCGTAGGTGTTGACGAGGTTGAGCGGGTCGAACGAGGTGTTCATCACCTGCGTCGGCGAGAGCATGTTCACCACGGGGCGGACGCTCATGGCGACGACGAGGACGGCGACGAGGACTGCCAGGACGGTCAGGGCCAGCGGCGGCGACACGGCAGCGGGTGCGGCGACCGGGGCGACCGCGGTGAGCACGCCGTCGCTGAACGTCGCGACGGCCTGGACGACGGTCAGCGCGTTCAGCCACGAGAAGTTCCCGGTGAACACGAGCCAGGCCTGGAAGCCGATAGTCGCGACGCCCGCGGCGGTGGCGTAGGGCTGCGGCGCGAAGTACAGGAACGGCACCGCGAGCTCGACGACGTGGTTCCCGAGCACCTCGACGCGGTGGAACCGCTCCGGGAGGTGGTGGGCGAACCAGCTCACGGGGTTGGGCATCGGCTGCGTCTCGTAGTGGTGGTCCATGCAGGTCAGGTCACGCCAGCAGTCGTCGCCGCGGATCTTGATGAGACCGGCGCCGAACATGTTGCGGAAGAGCAACCACTTCAGCAGCCAGATCACGACGACGGGCGGGTTGCTCCCCCCGGCTCCGAGGAAGACGGCCAGGAAGCCCGTCTCCAGCAGCATCGACTCCCAGCCGTAGCCGTAGAAGACCCGTCCGGCGTTGACGAACGACTGGTACAGCGCCCACAGCGCCAGCCACAGCAGCATCGACGCCGGGAGCGCGTACGGCGCGGGGAGCCAGTACGGCCCCGCGAACAGCGCGACGAGCGAGAGCGCGACGCCGGCCCATGCCGTGAGGCCGACGACCCGGTCGTCGGGATAGACGTAGAACAGGCTCGGCCGTTCGCGGAACGACGCGTTCTCTGCGTACTCCGAGAGCGGGAGGAGGCCGTCCTCGCCGACGAGCGGGTGGAACTGCCGGGCCGCGACGAGGAACGCACAGAGGTAGATGACCGCCAGCCCGCGCTGGAAGACGAACCGGACGAGCCAGTAGTCGGCTCCCGAGGGGAGCATCGTCTTGTCGACGGTGACTCGCGGGAGGGACTAAGGCCCTACGCCAGCTGAATCGCCAGCGCACCGCCGAGAATCGCGAGCAGTCCGAGCCCGACGCAGACGCCCCAGAAGGCCACCCGCTTGACCACGCGCATCAGGACGTCGATGGTGAGGTAGCCGACGACGGCGGCGGTCGCGAGCGCGAGGCCGGCGGCGGCCGGGTTCAACGTCGGGAGCCCGCCGCCGTCGAGGACGGCGAGTACGCCCGCGCCGAGCGCGGCGGGCACGCTCAGCAGGAACGACAGCCGGAACGACGCCTCGCCCTCGTAACCACGGAGCAACAGCGCGCTGACGGTCGTGCCCGAGCGGGAGACGCCGGGGAGGATGGCCAGTCCCTGGAGTGCGCCCACGAGCACCGCGTCGACGGCGGTCGGGGCCTCGCGGTGGTCCGTGACTCCACCGGCGGGCGCTGATGTCTCCTCGCGGTCCGCGTCGCCGGTCCCGGCGGTGCGCTGGAGCACGCCGGTCGCGACGAGCAGCACGCCGATGAGCGCGACGGCCGCGCCCCCGGTGAGTTCGGAGACGAGGTCCTCGATGGCGAGGTAGGCCGCGATGCCGACGACGCCGGACGCCAGGGTCGCCAGCACGAGGAAAGAGAGCGTGGCCGTGTCGTCACGGAAGGGGTCGTCCGGCCGTAACTCCGGAAGCGTCCAGCCGACCTCGGCGAGCGTGTCGCGGTAGTAGACCGTGGCGGCGAGGGCGGTGCCGACGTGGAGGAACAGCGAGTACTGCAGCGCGGCCTCCGGCTCGCTCCCGAGCGCGGTCAGCACGACGGTGACGTTGCCCTCGCTGGAGACGGGCAACCACTCGAAGATGCCCTGGAGGACGCCGACGACGAGCGCGATAACCACCTCGGAATCCATACACCGCCGTCCAGTCCGGTGATACAAAGCCCGTTCGGTTGAGTTCGGGGAGGCGGGTCCCTCGCCGACAGCCTTGACTGCCTGCCGCCCCAACCAGTGTCCAGTATGAGCAAGTGGACCGCGGACGACGTGCCGGACCAGTCGGGACGAACGGTTGTCGTGACAGGGGCCAACAGCGGCCTCGGCCTCGAGGGGACGAAGCACTTCGCCCGCGCCGGGGCGACGGTCGTGATGGCCTGCCGGAGCACCGACAAGGGCGAGACGGCCGCCGCCGAGGTGCGCCAGAGCGTGGCCGACGCCGACCTCGACGTGCGCGAGTGCGACCTCGCGGACCTCGACTCCGTCGCCGCCTTCGCTGCAGGCGTCGAGGACGAGTACGACGCGGTCGACGTCCTCTGCAACAACGCCGGCGTGATGGCGATCCCGCGCTCGGAGACCGCCGACGGCTTCGAGACGCAGTTCGGCGTGAACCACCTCGGGCACTTCGCGCTGACCGGCCACCTGCTCGACGCGCTCCGGGCGAGCGACGGCGAGGCCCGCGTCGTCAGCCAGTCCAGTGGGCTCCACGAGAACGGCGAGATGGACTTCGACGACCTCCACAGCGAACGCGAGTACGACAAGTGGGACGCCTACGGGCAGTCCAAGCTCGCGAACCTCCTCTTCGCGTACGAGCTCGACCGCAAGCTCGACGCGGCGGGCGTCGACGACGTGACGAGCGTCGGCTCTCACCCCGGCTACTCGTCGACGAACCTCCAGTACCGCGGCCCCGAGGAGAGCGGCTCCTGGCTCCGGCTCGTGATGATGCGCGTCGCCAACGTCGTCGTCGGGCAGTCCCCGAGCGTTGGCGCGCTTCCGATGGTGTACGCGGCGACCCACCCGAGCATCGAGGGTGGCGAGTACGTCGGGCCGGGCGGGCTCATGGACATGCGCGGCTACCCCGAGGTGCAGGAGTCGAGTGCCCGTTCTCGCGACGAAGAGAGCGCGCAGCGACTCTGGGCGGTCTCCGAGGAGCTGACGGGCGTCACCTACGCGTTCGAGGAGCCGGCCGTCGCGGAGGACTGAGCGCTGTCACACCACCAACGAGAGGATGGCGAGTACGAGGAACACCAGCACGAGTATCCGCGCGATCTCCATACTCATCCCCGCGATGCCGCGGGCTCCGACCACGGCGGCCGCGAGCGCGAGGGCGAAGAAGACGATGGCGAGTCCGAGCAGGCTGCCTGACTGCAGGGGGATACCAGCGAGTGCCGCGCTCGCGTCACTGATGCTACCGACCGTCGCGAGGTGAGTCGTCGATTGGAACATCTGGAGTCGGACGGTACGCCCGCCAGCCGCTTCATTATAGACGTGTTAAGCCGGAACAGTCGCGTTCACGACTCGGACGACCGCCCCGTGCGAAACCACCGGCAGCCCCGGTTATCGTCTCGAACGCGCCGACCGTGAGCCGACCGAGGAGCGCGTGAAGGCGTTGCTCGACCGACTCGACGACCTGGACGGAGAGCTGTCACTGGAAGAGGCGGTCGCGCTGGCTGGCGAGGTGGCGTGACGACTCGGTCTGTCGGCTGTTCTCGTGGAGGAACCGCTGGTAGGTCTGGCTGCACATTCGTCACCGGCGATATCAGCGATCTGAATGGTTTTATACGATGTTGAAATGCTGAAGACCAGCAATTAGCAAGATAGCGACGACCAGTACGAGTTTCATGAGCCAAGATGGAACATCTTTCCGGATTCTGAACACCCAGTCCATATTCCCACTGACTCGGCCGCTGACTATAATTCCCTATCCGGGTTTCTGGTTGCGAAACACACGTGAACCATCTCCCACACAGTAATTTTCAACCCGCTGGTAAGTGAACCACCGTCGTCGCGTACGGATACTATTTCTGGGGCTTACTCGTCCCGTCCCGCGCGACGACCCTGAGCCTGCGGTAGTCCGCGGTCCACGTCCCGTCGGCGAACAGCTCCTTCCGCAGGTGGTCCTCCACGTCGGCGACCACGGCGTCGCGCTCGTCTTCCGGGACCGGACCCAACAGCCCGTCGCCGAACATCCCGAGCCACGACGCCAGCCCGGCCTCGCCGTCGTCGAGTTCGGTCGGTCGGTCGAACAGGGTCGCGTAGCGCACCTCGAAGCCGTGGGCCTCCAGCAGGCTCGCGTACTCGCCGACGCTCGGGAAGTACCACGGGTTCTCGACCGTGTAGCCGCGCTCTGCTGCGGCGGCTTCGACCGCACCGACGATGGACTCCACGTTGCCAGTCCCGCCGAGTTCGGCGACGAACCGGCCGCCGGGCCGCAGCACATCGCCGACCGAGTCGAGCACCGCGTCCTGCTCGTCGATCCAGTGCAGCGCCGCGTTCGAGAAGACCGCGTCGAACGGCTCTCGGAAGGCGAACTGTCGGGCGTCCCCCTGCACGAACCGTAGGTCGGGGTAGGTCCGGGCGGCCTCGGCGACCATCGCCCGGTCGGCGTCGAGGCCCACCACGTTCGCGCCCGAATCGGCGATGCTGGCGGTCAGGTGGCCCGTGCCACAGCCGAGGTCGAGCACTCGTTCACCGGGGGCGGGGTCGAGCAGATCGACGACGCCCTCGCCGTACTCGAAGACGAACGCGTGCCCGCCGTCGTAATCGTCGGCCGACCACGCGTTCTCGTCGCCGTCGTCGCGCTGTGAGGTCATACACGTGCCTGGTGAGCCGACCGCTTAGTGGTGGGTGGTCTGCCAGCCGTCGTTAACGTCACCGTTTATACTCGGTTGCGCGGTGTATGGTCACATGTCTCGAACAGACGCCTTCGTTACCGTCGACGGTACCGAGGTCCACTACACCGACTGGGGCGATGCCGACGACCCGCTCGTGGTCTGTGTCCACGGGCTCTCGCGCAACGGGCGTGATTTCGACCCGCTCGCGCGCCGACTCGTGACAGAGGGCTACCGCGTCGTCTGCCCGGACATGCCGGGCAGGGGCCGGAGCGAGTGGGCGGACGACCCCGAGACCGAGTACTCCTGGGAGGGGCTGCTCGCAACGCTGCGTGGGTTCTGTGACACCTTCGAGCGCGACGCGGTGCGCTACGTCGGGACGTCGATGGGCGGCCTGCTCGGGATGCTGCTGGCGAACGACGACGACGCCGTCGAGCTCACGCACTTCGTCTGCAACGACATCGGCCCGGTGTTCGTCAACGCCGAGGCGGGCATCGAGCGCATCGTGGACTACCTCACGGACCCGCCAGCGTTCGACACCTACGCCGAACTCGAGGCGTGGTACCGGGAGACCTACGCGACGATGAACCCCCAGACCGACGCCGAGTGGCGGCGATTCACGCTCACGAGCGCGCGACGGCGTGACGACGGCCGCGTCACCCGCGACTACGACGAGCGCATCGTCGCCGCGCTGCTCTCGAGCAACGCCGACCCCGAGGAGGCCTGGGGCTACTGGGAGTCGCTCGACCTGCCGACGTTCGTCATCTGGGCCCACGAGTCCGACGTGCTCACCGAGCCGACCGTCGAGGAGATGCTGGAGCGCCGACCCGAGACGGACCTGCTCGAACTCGACTGCGGGCACCCGCCCGGACTGAACGTCGCCGAACAGCTCGACCCCGTCGTCGAGTTCCTGGCGGAGTGACGCTGGCGCTGGATTCATCCGTCTGTATCGAGAAGCGCGGACGATGCCCTCCCCGTCACGTCGCCGGTTCCTCGCCGGCCTCGGTGCAGCGAGCGTCGGCCTCTCGGGCTGTCTCTCCGGTGGTTCATCCCCACCCTCGGGTGACCTCGGTGAGGTCGACGGCGCGTGGTCGATGGCCGGCCGGGACCAGGGACACAGCCGCCGCGTCGCCGACGGCCCGGCCGACCCCGAGACGGTCTGGCTGACACAGCTGGACGGCGCCCGGGCTGCCAGGACGCCGGCGGCCGTCGACGATGTCCTGTACGTCCCGGTCGATGCCGTCTCCGAGCGCAGTCACCACCGACACCGGATTCACGCCCTCGTGGCCGCGACCGGTGAGGAGCGGTGGCAGGTCCCGCTCCGGGCGGCACCGAACGGGCCGCCCGCGGTGTACGGCGACCGCGTCGTCGTGACCGCCCGTCGGTCGACCCACCGGGGCCGCGTCGTGTGCTTCGAAGAGCGATACGGTCGCGAGGACTGGCTCTACGACGTCGACGCCAGGCTCACCGCGTCGCCGACCGTCGCTGGGGGCGTCGTCTACGTCCCCGACTGGAACGGCAAGGTCCACGCCCTGTCCGTCGCCGACGGCTCCGTCAGGTGGTCGCGGCGAGTCGGCGACGACGACCACGCCCCGACGTTCACCGAGCCGGTCGCCGTTGCCGACGGCGTGCTCTACGTCGGGTCCCGCGCGGGGACGACCGGCGTCACGGCACTCGACGCCGACACGGGCGAGCAACTGTGGCACGAGTCCACGCCCGCCGTGACCGCCGGGCCGGTGGTCCACGGCGAGCACGTCTTCGCCCGGACCGACGGGCTCGTGGTGTCGTTCGGCCTCGACGGGACCCGTCGGTGGGCGGTGTCCGTCCCCGACACCGGCGTCGGCCCCGTCGCCGTCGACGACCGGCACCTGTACGTCCGTGGTCGCGAGCGACTCGACGCCATCGACCGGGCCGGAGAGCAGGTCTGGACCCACGCGCCGTCCGACGGTCGGCCGGGGGTGCCGACGGTCGTCGGCGACAGCGTTGTCCTGCGGGGTCGGGACTCCCTCGTCGGGCTCTCGCGGGACGCCGGCGAGGAACGGTGGACGCGCTCCCCCGACGGGACCGGTCGTGCGGTCGTCACGCCGAACGCGATCTTCCTCTCGGGCTACGGGGGACGGGTGCTCGCACTCGGCGACGGGTAGCCGGCCCCGTTCGGCAGCTCACCCGGTCGTCGCGTTTCCGGCAGCACGAACACAAGACGTTTCTCGGTCGGTTCGGTACTCCCGACCACGATGCCCTGTTCCCGTCGTTCCCTCCTCCAGCGTACTGGCGTCGTCGCCGGCCTCGCAACGACCGTCAGTGCCGGCTGCCTGAGCGGCGGCCGCGAGAGCGGCTACCGGCTCGTCCCGCACGAAATGGACGCCACGCTCGCCGACGAGTTCCGCCTCGTGCAGCCGACGAGCGTCGAGGCGGAGACCCGCATCGACTACGACACGGAGACGAAGCGCGACTGGCTCGCCACGCTGTTCGACACCGGCGATGTCACCGCGGTCCAGTGGCCGCTGGTCCACCCCGACGACTGGGGGACAGGAACGCGTCCCCGGCCGACGTTCCTCCAGCGCGACGGGGGCTACCACGAGGTGACGACCGAGGCGACCCGGGACGTCGAGCGCGAGCGCTGGCTGTTCGCGGTCCAGCGCACCGACGAGACACCACCCGACGGTGCCACCGTCGCGAGCGAACCGTTCGACCTCTCGTGGCGCGACCGTGACACACTGGAAGCGGCCTTCGACGCCGTCTACGCGGGCAACGACGGCTTCCTCGGCCAGCCGGAGGTCGACGGCCTCCGGCCGGTGCAGTACCACCGGGACATGGAGCCGGAGGCGAGCGAACTCGTCCCCGAGCCGCCGTTCGACTACGTCGACCACGCCGGCGACACCTACCGCGTCGTGGTCGAGCAGCGGACCGTGACGGTGCCCGAGCGGACGTTCGCCGTCGAACAGGTCGCGTCGTCGCGGGACGCCTTCGAGTCCTACGTCGAGGAGACGGTGCCGGACGCCCGGTTCGACCGCGACGCGTTCTCCGAAGCCGTCCGCGACGTGCTGGACGCCGCCGTCGACAGCGAGCCCGGCAGCCGCTACCACGAGGAGCCCCCGCTCTCGGACGGGCTCGCGACGGTCCTCGACCGGCTCGGCATCGGCGACGACCTGGAGTCGCACGAAAGCTACGACGACCCCGTCGCGTTCCGCAACGCCGTCGCGTCCTACGACGGCGACTGGTACCTGTTCGACCTGCTCGTCAAGCCCTGAGCGGTCGCTCTCGACCCGCCGGTGCCCTTCAGACCTCGACCGTCTCGTCCAGCCGCGGTGCCGCCGCGTCGAAGCCACTGGCCACGAGCTCGGCCGCGAAGTCCTCGCAGTCGTCGCCGTGGTTCACGAGGACCCGCGAATCGCGGTACGACCCCAGGAACTCCCAGATCCCGTCGCTGTCGGCGTGGGCGGAGAAGTCGTGTTGTTCGGTCTGGGCGGCGACGGGGAGGATGCGGCCGTCGAAGTCGGCGCGCCCGCGTTCGAGCAGTTCGTGGCCCGGTGTCCCGGGCACCTGGAAGCCGGTGAACGCGACCTTGTTCGTCGGACTCGACCGTATCTCGGGGACGTACGTCATCGCGGGCCCGCCGTGGAGCATCCCCGAGGTGGTGACGATGACGGTGTTCTTCTGCGCGATGCGCTCGCGCTGGCCGGGCTTGCCGGTGACGAACCGGGCGTTCGACGCGCCGCGCTGGAGGACGTCGGCGTCGCGGACGAAGCCGTCGTGGCGCTGGAACAGCCGTGTCACCTCCTTGCCCATGCCGTCGACGTAGCAGTCGACGTCGTGTGCGCCGAGAATGCAGAGCATCTCCTGCGTGCGGCCGATGCCGAAGGCGGGGACGACGACGGTGCCACCCTCCCAGACCGTCGACTTGACGCTCTCGACGAACCGGTGCTCGATGGCCGGGCGTGGCTCGCGTTCGGTGTCCGCGTACGTCGACTCCACGATGACCACGTCGGCGTCGGGGCGGGCGCGGGAGGCACCGAGCAGCCGCTGGTCCTCGGTGTGGAAGTCCGCGGTGTACAGTAGCCTCGTGTCGCCGTCGTCGACGAGCACGTGCGCACTCCCCGGGATGTGCCCGGCGTCGAAGAACGTCACCTCGTAGCCGGCGGCCTCGAACTGCTGGCGGTAGCCGTGGGTGCGTGAGACCTCCGTGAGTCGCTTCAGCTCGGCCTCGGTGAACGGGCAGTCGTAGCTCCCGCCGTGGAGTTTGAGCGTGTCGCGGCCGAGCACCCGTGCCAGCTCGGCGGTCGGCGGCGTCCAGTGGATGGGTGGCCGCTCGTCGCCCGACAGGAGGGAGGGGACCGCCCCGACGTGGTCGAGGTGGCCGTGCGAGACGACGACTGCGTCCGGGTCGGGTTGCTCCACCGGGTACTGCGGTGGGTTGCCCGACTCGATTCCGTAGTCCAGCAGCAGCGAGTCGTCGACGAGAATGGCGCTCCGCCCGATCTCGCGTGCGCCCCCGAGGAACCGTATCTCCATTCGATTGCAGTCGCGTAAGCGGGCGAGAGGTTTGGGTCCGTCGGCTTCGTTCGACTTCGACCCCGTTCAGAACGTGCCGTTCTCTCGGTCCCGGGGGTTCCGACGCACGGTGAACTGGTTGTACTCGGGGCCGTAGGCCAGTGCCAGCGAGCCGAGCCACCAGTTCCAGCGGTCGACCACGTCACCCCGTGGCGCGTCGCGCAGGTTGTCCACGATGACGTCGGCGGTGAGGTCGTCGCCCGTGTCGTCGTGGTACCGACCGGAGTCACGCAGGTCGAGCGCCTCGCGCACGACGACGTGCGCCTCGCCGCCGAACTCGCGTTCGAGCCTGAGCTCCAGTCGACCGGGCTTCATGCGAGGGCGTTCGCGCCCGGATGCTTTCGGTCTTCGGGTGGCCGGTCTGTCGTCCGTCAGCCGTGCGTCGGACCCGGGTGGTTTCAAGACGTGAAACAGCTGTCACTACCCTATGTACCCGGGAGCCGTACCGCCTGGTAGATGAGTGACACCAGCGAACGGGAGGGGGGCATCGCCCGAACCGACAGCCAGTCGTGCGAGCCTGTCGACGGGGCCATCGGCTCCCGCATCGCTATCACGACCGACCCCGACGCCGAGACGGTCACGTTCATGACACGCGGCTCCGACGGTCGCCCCGCTGGCACCGAGTGGATGGTTGTCGACGAGTCCCTCGTCGTCGACGTCGCCCGGATGGGCTGACGCCGGCGAATCGCCCTGCCGGTCCGCCCCCGTTTCGACGGAGTTTTGAACGCGCACCGACGATTCGTATCCACTATGGCGAGTTTCAACGTCGTCGTTGCGGACCCGGACTCGGGCGCATCGCACCAGCTCGAGGCAGAGGAACAGGACGCGAACCGATTCATGGGCAAGGAGCTCGGCGAGGAGGTCGACGGCGGTGCCGTCGGCCTCGACGGCTACACGCTCCTCCTCACCGGCGGCTCTGACGAGGCCGGGCGGCCGATGCGCGAGGACATCGAGGGCGCAAACGTCGAGGAAGTCCTCATGCGCGAGCAGGGCGTCGGCTACAACCCGGCACGGCCGGGCGAGCGCAAGCGGCTGACCATCCGTGGTCGCCAGGTCTCCGACGAGACCAGCCAGATCAACGCGAAGATCGTCGGTCGCGGTGACGAGTCCGTCGAGTCCCTCCTCGGTCTGGTCGAGGAGGACGCCGACGAAGACGACGAAGAGTAATCCGAACGGGTCCCGTCACGGCCGCGTCGTAGGTTTCCTGAGGGTCACACCCTCGGCGCGCGGCGGTGACAGCGACACACTTCCTGCGCCCATCACGCCGCGAGCGACAGGTACATGCGGCGTGGTGCCCGAGTAACGGGCATGGCTGATCGGGTTTCTTCTGACGCAGTGCCGACGGTACGGGCGACGCTCGCGAAACACGGGGCGACCGGACGTCTGAAGCTGGAGTTGCCGGCGGACGAGACCGACCGGTTCCCGGCCGAGGAGGTCGTTCGGCTGGTGCTCGACGGCGACCGGTACTTCGCGCGGATCGAGTCGGCGCTGACGGGCGACGAGCTCCTCATCGCAGGTGCGTTCGAGACGCCGTCGGCGGCGCGGAACCCCGGCGAGGGCGAGAACCACCTTACGACCTGGTGCGAGGCGAACGGCCGCGGCGCTGGTGGGTCGGTGCTTGTCGACGTTGTCGAAGACGGGTTCCAGTACGGGTTGCGGGCCCCGGGAGGCCGTGCAGTGTACGACGCACTGGAGCAACCCGACGGGAGTCTCGCGTCTATCGCCTCTGATCTCGAGGACTAGAGTCGAGGGAGGAAGGAGTAGAGCAGGTAGCCGAAGGCGAGGTGCTGGAGCATCGTCCGCTCGACGCTCATGCGGACCTCGCGCTCGTCGTTGATCGAGTACTCCTTCGTGCGGACCTTCTTGTGCATGTGGAGCACGTCCTCCTCTTCGAGGCTGTGCAGGCCGGGATAGACCGTCCCCGGGCTGAGCTGTGCGTCGAAGAGTCGGGTGAGGTCGGAGATGAGCTCCTTGCCGTGGGTCTCGCCGCGCAGCGAGATGAGCATGAGGAGCACCTCGTCCAGGTTCTCCTTGATGATCTCCTCGTCGAACTCCGCCTCGTCGGTCGGGAGCGCGTCCTCGACGGATTCGAGCATTTCGTCGAGCTCGCGCTCGACGGACTGGTCGTTCACCTTCTCCGCCGATCCGATGGTCAGCTCGTACTGGTCGGTGCCACTATCGTCGTCGGTGGCAGCGGCTGTGAGGTCGCTGAACACCGAACTTGGTTCCTTGTTGTTTCGCATCGGTCAGTCGTCACCTTTTGGCTTTCTCCGACTCGGCCCACCCCACCGACCGCCACCAACGGTCGTCGGGCCCGTTCGGGTACTGTTAGAGACGTTGGAAGCATGGCTAATAAGTCAATCGGCCAACCCGTGTTTTGTGACAAAATATTAGGGCGGTTCGGGTCGATGTTTTCGACGGCCCGGGTAACGGCCGAAAAACGTTTTAATGGGGTTTCTGAGCGGCGATTATCCGATTCGGGATCAGCCGACAAACCGGTGGCTCTTGGCGGCAATTATCAGAAAACGTTCACTGGTGTCAGTCGTCGCCGATGGCCTCGACGACCTCGTCGCGGACGGACGGGTCGCCGATCTGTTTCTCGACGCGGCGCTCGGCGAGCCGGGCCAGCATCAGGTGCTCCTCGAGGTCGTCGCCCGCGATGGCCGCGATGTACTTCAGCGACCGCGCGTGGGTGCCGAAGGGCGTCCCGGAGAGGGTCTCCAGTGGGTACTCGAGCGTCGCCGGCTCGTCGTACTTCTTGTTGTGGATCTCCTGCAGCGAGAGCCCCCGGATGTACGTCGTCATGGAGCGACACACGTCGTCGGAGATCCAGCCGAGTCGCTCGTAGTAGCGCAGACAGTTCAGCGCGCCGCTGGTGCCGAACGTCTCCCCGAGGTAGCGAGCCCACTCCATCGTGGCCTCCATTCCCTCGGTGCCCTGCGAGAGCGAGCGCAGGTACGGTTTCTCGGCGTGCAGTGACATCCGCTTGTCCGTATCGAAGGACGGTATCCGTATAAAGGTGCTCGCCGTTTCGAGCCGTGAGTCGACGCCCGAGGTCGGTTCTGGCGGTGGGCCACGCTCGTCCCCCGATGACCGCCGCCGAGCGACCACCCCTCAGCCGACAAGCGAGGCGAGCCACCTGCCGACGAACCCACCGGCCAGGCTCCCGACGGCCCCCAGGGTGAGGACGACCCCCGCGAACACGAACAGCATGACGCCCTCGACGAGGCCGAACCACCATGCGCCGCCGGTTTCGAGCGCGATCTCGGTTGGATACGCGAGTGCCCAGCCGAGCGCCGGGACGCTGCCGAGCACGCCGGCTCCGGCCGCGGCAGTGTCGACGTCGGCTGACGCACGTCCCGCGAGGAAGCCGGCGACGAGGCCACCGACGAACACCGCGGTCAACGGGAGTCCGGTCCCGAGACCGGGGAGCAGCGAGAGTTCGCCCCCGAGTCCGGTGGAGCGGTTGTGAACGACGACGAGCGGTGCGGCGACGAGGCCGCCGACGAGCGCGTACGTCCAGGCAGCCCGTCGGTGGTGGAGGGCCGGTGTCACGGACGGAATGAGGACCCCCGTCGACGTATAAGATTCGGGTGGATTCGGGCTCGGAAACCGTACCCGGTGCGTCATCTCGGACCGCGACGGTCAGCCGTGAGTAGCAGTCCGGCGACGGACGACCGACGCGAACCACTTGCCGACCACGCCGCCGAGCACGCCGGCAACCACGGCGATGGTGAGGGCGAGACCGACGAACACGACCGCGATGACCGCCTCGGCGACGGTGAACCACCACGTCCCGTCGCCGTCGAGGGCGACCACGAACAGGTCGGGGAGCATCCAGGCGAGCGCCGGGACGCCACCGAGGACGCCGGCTCCGGCGGCAGCGCGGTCCGCATCGCCCGACCCGCGGGCGGCGAGGAAGCCGGCGACGAGACCGCCGACGAACACACCGTTCAGCGACAACTCGCTCCCCAGTCCGGTGTAGAGATTGTGTGCGACGACGAGCGGTGCGGCGACGAGGCCGCCGATGATGGCGTACGTCCAGGCGTCCTGCTGGCGGCGGAGCGCGGAGCTCATACACGGACCGACGTGTCGGAACCCCGTATAAAACACCGGCGAGTTTCACAGTCGGAAGTCGTGGCCGGTCAGTCGTCGGGTCGCCGGCGGTCACCGGCCGTCTCACACCGTGATGAGCGCGTCGACGGCGATCTTCGTGATGACGGCGGTCAGCGCGCCCGTCCACGTCAGCGCGACGAAATGAACGTACCCCGAGAGGATGTGTCCCCGGTCGGCGACCCGGACCATGATCGATGACAGCAGCGCGTTGAGGACGATAGTGAGGATGAGCAGGTACTCGATCACCGCCACGTCGTACTGCTCCGTCGACAGCAGGAAGCTCATCTGGCTCGCCTGCAGGTCCATGTCGCTGACGATGGTCATCAGCATCTCGACGACCTCCAGCCCGACGAAGAAGGAGAACACCGACGCGGCGGTCAGCCCGTACAGCACGCCGATGAGCGTCGTCGTCGCCTGCTGGCGCTGCTCGCGCAGCTTGAGGACCTCGCTCTGGTTGCGCGAGATGACCTGGCCCAGCATCTTCGGGTCGCCACCCATCCGGCGGCCCTCGACGTACATGTCGCCGAACTTCTGGATGAGGTAGGAGCCGGCCTCGGCCGCGAAGAGCGACCACGAGCGCGAGGAGTCGACCCGCATCGCCAGGCGCTTGTACAGGTTGTCGATGTTGTGCGTGAGCGCGCCGAAGTCCTTGCGCCGCAGCGACTCCAGCACGTTCCCCGTCGAGGTCTGCTTGACCGACTCGACAGCGCCGAGCGCGCGGATGAAGCTCGGGAACTCGCTGTCGCGTTCTTTGACCTTCTTCTCCTCGCGGCGCACCAGCCAGCCCGGGATGAGCAGGGGGGTCACCGGGATGGCCGCCATCACCGGCAGCGGCAGCACGTCGCTCTTCACGGGGAGGTAGCCGAGCAGGATGCCACCGACGACGACGAGGGCGACGAGCGAGAGCACGCCGCCCGCGACGAGCGCCGGCCGGGCACGTTTGAGCGGGTAGTCGCCGGCGGTCTCCTGGATGTACCAGACCGGGTCGTACGGCGAGACGGCGTGGATAGCGTAGACGAAGCCCGCCTGCACGACGACGAACATGAAGATGACGCCCCCGACGGCGACCGTCGGGTTGATGCCGACGAGCACGGGGAGGACGATGGCGAACACCAGCACGAACGCCGTCGAGAGCATCATCGACAGGTAGAGCTCCTTCATCACGTCGAGCTTGTTCAGGTCCGCCTCGTAGCGGATGACGTACTGCTGGATGATGGAGTCCTGCTCGTCCATGAGGAACTCGCTGATCTGCTGGCCGCCACCGACGGTGTAGGCGAGGCGCTCCAGGAAGTCCGACAGGAGCGGCGAGTTCACCTGTCGCGCCCGCATCCGAGCGGAGTCGTCGAGGCTCTGGTTCCACGTGTCCACGAGCGCGACCAGGAAGCCCATCTCCTCGGCGAGCGCCTGGTACTCCTCCTCCTCGGCGAGGGTGCGGAAGATCTCGATGCGGTTGATGTTCGTCATCGAGAGCACCGTGATGTGGGTCAGGAAGAGGTGGAAGCGCTGGCGGATCTGCTTGCGCTGTCTGTCCTGCACCGCCTTCGGGTAGACTAGCGCGGCGAACACCGCGAACACCCCGAGCAGCACGACCGGGCCGCCGATGACCAGCGGGAGGCCGACCACGACGACGGCGACGGCGCTGCCGACCATGAACAGCACGGACGGGAGCACGATGAGCAGGACGTACCGCCGCGCGGACATCTCCATGCGGCGGTACGCCTCGCGGACCGAGGAGAGCAGCGTGCGAGCGTTGATATCGCCCGAGGGGTTCGCGGTGGACATCTCAGATGGTCTGGCCGAGGCCTCCGGTGTCGATGGAGATGCCCTCCATGCCGTCGCGCTGGTAGTCGGCGATGAAGTCGTTGACCTCGTGGTAGCCGAGGACGTCGGCGTCGATGGCCCGCCGGATGAGCTCGGCGCGCTTGTCCAGCTCGTCGTAGATGAGCCGGGTGTCCGTGTAGCCGAGCAGCGTCGCGATCTGCTCCTCGAGCACGTACGAGTTGTTCCGGCCGGTGAACTCGACCTCGTCCTCGCGGGGGTCCCAGTTGAACGCCTGCCGCGTGATGACGCCGTCCTCGTAGTCGGAGTAGCCCTCGATCTCCTGGACCGAGGTGACCCGACGGAGTACGTCGTCGCCCTGCTTGACACGGTTCTGGAACAGCGCCACGTCGCAGTTGTCCATGAACGTCTCGGGGACGTTGATGGGGGCGCCGGTGAACCGCTGGATCATCGAGACGATGTCGCTCGCGTGGAAAGTGAGCATCACCGGGTGGCCGGTCTGGGCGGCCTGGAACGCCATCTGGCCCTCCGCCCCACGGACCTCACCGACGATGATGTAGTCGGGGCGCGACCGCAACGCGGCCGCGACCAGGTCGAACATGTCCACGTCCGAGTCGCCGTCGCCCGAGCCCTCACGCGTGAGGAGCTGCTGCCACGTCTCCTGTGGCGGCTTGACCTCCGCGGTGTCCTCGGCGGTGTATATCTTCGAGTCGTTCGGGATAAACGAGAGCGAGGCGTTGAGCGTCGTCGTCTTGCCGGACGCCGTCTCGCCGACGACGAACACCGTCTGCTCGTTCTCCAGGCAGAGCCAGAGGTACGCGCCCAGCTCGGGGCTGAGCGTGCCCCACTTCGTGATCTGGAAGATGGAGAGCGGGATATCCTCGCCCTGCCGGATGGTGAGCGACGGCCCCTGGACCGAGACGTCGTCGGAGTAGATGATGTTGATACGCGAGCCGTCGGGCAGCGTCGAGTCGATGATGGGGTGGGAGTCACTGACGGGCGTGTCCATCCGCTCGCCCATGTTGCGGATCCAGTTCTGGAACGATTCGAGGCCGCCGAAGTCGACGTTCGTCCCGACCATCCCGTACGTGCCGTGGTCGCTGTAGCACTGGTGCGGGCCGATGACGTGGATGTCCTCGTTCTCCGGGTCCTGCATCACCGGGTCGAGCGGGCCGAGGCCGACGATGTCGCGTTGCAGGTGGTAGCGCAGTGACTCGTAGGTGCTCTGGTCGACCGTGATGGAGCCGCCGAACAGGCCGCCGATAGAGGAGCTGATGGCCCCGCCGACGCTGACGACCTCGCTCAGCAGCGTGTCGAGGTGCTCCTCGAACTCGTCGTCGTCCGAGGGCGCGGGTCGCGTGACCGAGCGGTCGAGGATGCGCTGGCGGACCTGTGCGTACACCTCGCGTTGCTCCTCGTCGAGCTGTGGTTCGATGCAGTAGTACGTCGTGTCGATGCCCATGTCGCCGTAGACGTGGACGAACACCTCGTCGGTCACCTGGTAGCAGACGTTCGGCCGGTCGGTCTCGTAGTCGCCCGGGTCCGGCACGAGCGTCGGGTACTCGCCGAACTCCGCGTTGAACTCCGCGAGGTGGTCCGCCAGGTGCGAGTGCTCCTCGCTCGCCTCCCGGAGCTCCGTCGTCATCCGGGTGGTGCCGTACTCCGCCATCTCAGGCCACCGTCCGGTTCACGATGGTGATGCCACGCCCCTGCTGGACGTTGAAGCCGATACCGTCGTCGACGGGCTGTTTCATGTTGGTGAACCGCCGCACACGAGCCGTCCGCCGGATGTCCTGCCCGACCGTCTCGGTCTCGATCTGGAGGAACACGTCCGCGACGCTCCGGATGGGCATCAGCCCGCGCTCCGTGACCGCGTCGGGGTCCGCGGTCAGGATGACCGTCTTCCCCTTGCGGGTCATGCTCTCGAAGAACGTCAGCACGGACTCCATGGCGTGGTCCTCGTCGCCGACGCCGGTGATGGCGTCGTACCGCGGGTCGTTCCGGAGGAACGCGCTGAACGCGTCGACGACGACGACGTCGCCCTGCCAGAGCAGGCTCGGCTCGGTGAGCCGCGCGAGCAGTTCGCGCTGGGAGCCGTTCCGGTGCGTGTCGACGTCCGCGCTGAGAAACAGCAGCTGGCCGCCGAGCAGGTGCTCGACCACGTCGTACGACAGCGAGTGCATCTGGGTGATGAACTCGCCGGCGTTCAGCTCCGACGAGATGTACGAGACGTAGGCGTCCTCGCTTGCGATACCGTAGGCCATACGCTGGCTCATGACCGACTTGCCCGCGCCGTCGACGCCCTCGATGAGGACGACGCTCCCTTCGGGGATGCCGCCGCCGAAGGCGTGATTGACGCGGTCCGAGTCGGTCAGGCCGAGCGAGTAGTAGTCGTTCATACGTAGAACTCGAACACCTCCCTGTCGCCGTTGATGATGATGACGACCCGATGTTCGCCGGGGTCGAGGCTGGCGGTCAGCTCGAACCGGACGACGTCGCCGGACCGCCAGTCGGAGCCGCCGAGGACCGTCAGCGACCGGTCGCTCCCCGAGACGTACTGACCGTCCAGCAGTACGTCGGGCGTGGACGCGTCCGTCGAGAGGCGGCCGTTCCCGGTGTTCTTGACGAGCAGCGTCACCGTGCTGCCGCTGTCGGCGTACACCGCGTCGCTTCCGGGGTCCGAGATGACGTCTATCTCGGTGTCGATCGTCTGGGCGGCGTCCGCGCTCCGGGCGTCGATGGAGCCGCTCACGTCGCCCACGCTCGTGACGAGCGTGCCCGCGACGCTCGCGGCGACGAGCATCGCGGCGATGAACAGGATCATGCTCGACACGGAACTGCTCGCCATCTCAGAGCACCTCCGTCTCGGCGATGCCGTTCTCGGTCACGAGCTTGACCCGCCCGGGCTCGGCGGTGACCCCGGTCAGCTCGAACTGGAGCTGTTCACCCGGGACCCAGATCGTTCTCCCGGGGTCGCCCCCGACGCGGGTCGTCGCACCGCTCGCGTAGCTCCCGTCCACCAGCAGGTCGGTGCCGGCGACAGACAGCGTCGTCGACCCCGTGTTGGTGACGTTCACGACGAGCGTGCCGGTCGAGGCGTTGTAGCTGACGTCCGTCAGGTTCATCGCGGTGTTCGCCTGTGCGAGCGCGCGGTCGTCGCGTGCCTCGCCCGCCTCCGTCACCCGTTCGTTCGCGGTCTCCATCACGGGGTAGACGGTGCTCAGGCAGACGAGCGCGCCGACGAACAGGATCGCGGCCGAGCCACTCGTGCTGAATCCCATCGTTACAGTCCGGTCTCGTCCATCGTCTCCTGGATGGCTTCGAGTTTCATGATGTACTCGTAGCTCTCTGCG
This sequence comes from Haloarchaeobius sp. FL176, assembly GCF_024609245.1. GTDB lineage: Archaea > Halobacteriota > Halobacteria > Halobacteriales > Natrialbaceae > Haloarchaeobius. The sequence goes on along the minus strand of NZ_JANJYH010000005.1, from coordinate 346,100 downwards.
TGGTCCTCCGCGTTCAGTTCGTTCGGGTCGCGGCTCGGGTCGACGGCCATGTCGAGGTCCGGTCCGGAGAGGGCGTCTTCGAGGTACGCCTTCACCTCGGGCGAGATCCACCCGATCTCCTCGTAGTACGCGATGGCCCGCAACGTCGCCGCCGGGCCCGCACTCGCCACGAGGTCGGTCAGCCACTCGAACACGAGAATGTCGGTCGCGTACGTGTCCGCGAGGGCCGAGAGGGTGGCGTCCGACCGTGACTCGACTGCCCCGGTCCGGGAGCCCTTCGACCCCCGCTCGTGCGAGCGCGACTCCTCGGCTGCTTCGCTCATCTGTGCTGCCTCGTCGGAGAGTGGTTCGACCTCCAGTTGGGTGTCATCTGCATCGTTTTCCTCCTGTTCTTGTACCGCCTGCTGGCCGCCGTCGCCGGTCTCGACCGTCTCCGCGTCGCCCTCGTCCGCTTCGGTTTCCGACTTCAGGTCGTCGAAGGAGACGGCGTTCTCGTCGCCCGGTTCGGTCGCTTCGACGACGACCTCGTTGTCCGCGAGGTCCTCGTCCGGCTCGTCCGCGGGCTCCTCGTCTTCCGGTTCGGGCTCCGGCTCTGCCGCCTCGGCCTCGTTCTCGACCGCGTCGGCCGGCGGCATCTCGCCAGTCGCGCCGTCGTGGTCGGGCTCGCCGCCGAGGCCGAACCCGTCCACGTCGTCGTTCATCTGGGTCTGGCTTCCGCCCTCGACGAACGGGTTCGCGCTGGCGGTCAGCTGGTCGTAGATGCCGAGCAGCTGTCGTACCGTCCCGTTGATGTCCTCGACGCGCTCGGCCACCTCCTCCTGGGAGCTCTGTATCGACTCGATCTGGGAGTTGCTGCGCTCTATGTCCTCCTGCATCGAGTCGATGCGGTGTTCGAGGTTCTCGACCTGTTCCTCCTGGTCGAGGTCATCGAGCGGGACGTCGTAGCCCGGTTCGGGCGACATCTCCTCGTCGTCGCCCTCGTCGGTGTCCGGCCCGGTGGTGCCCCCTCCCTGGGGTCCCTCCGAGCTGAGGAAGTCAGCGAGTACGTCCCGAATCCCCATTTATCTCCCTCTCGATGTAGAGTCGTACACGCACGGCGCGGTCGCTCCCGGTTACGGGGGCGAACACGCCGACGGTCGCTGTACTCCCAGCAGTCACTGCTACTTCGTAGGACGGATGTCGGTATATTGGTACGGACGCCTTCGCTCGCCGACTCGGCCCGCGTATCGAGGACTGAGTCGACGGTCGAAACAGATGTTGAGCGCATAGCGGTCTTGATAGTCGTGTCCGTCGTCGTCATCGACGGGGAAAACTCCCCACGCTGTGATGCGAGGAATCGGCTCACCCCACGACGGGGAACGACGTTGGCGGCGGTCGGCAGCAGACGCCTCTCTCTGGATCGCGTCGCGCCGACTCCCGGTTGGCCCTGCTGGGCCACGCGTAGCTGGTCGTGTCCGCGAGGACGCGAGTGAGCTGCTCGCACGGGGTGAATCACCGATGAACGTAACGGAACCACAAGATGGTGACCGCGGGCAGGTCGGCATCGGGACCTTGATCATCTTTATCGCGATGGTCCTGGTCGCGGCTGTCGCAGCTGGCGTGCTCATCAACACGGCAGGCATGCTGGAAGCGAAGGCGTCGGACACGAGTACCGACGCACAGTCACAGGTCTCTAATCACATCGTCGCTGTCAGCGCGACCGGCGAGGTGAACGACAATGGCACCGGCATCAAAAAGGTAAATATCACCTTGATGCAGGCAGCCGGTGCCGGCGATATCGACCTGAGCAAGGCGTCGTTCGAGTGGGTCTCGGACTCGGCAGCCGTCACGCTGTCGCACGATGACTCTGCAGTCTCGCTCGTCAACATGAGCGGGGACTCGAACACGACGCTGAACGACCGATCCGACCGCATCCGCGTCTCCATCGACGTCACAGATTCGCTAGTCGAAGGAACGTACCTCGCAGAGGGCGAAGAGGCGATGCTCCAGATAGTCGACCAGTCGGGCGCGAAGACGCTCTACGGCGTCAACGTCCCGCAGTCGATATCCGACGAGCAGTACGTCGTCGTCTGATGCGAGAGACCCGTGCCCCCACGCGGGGCACACACCAACCAATGAACGAACGCACGAAACACACGGACGAACGCGCCGACGGCATCCTCTCGCCAGAGGAGCTGACCCCAAGCGAGGACCACTGCGAGGACCTCGGCGACGGTCGGTTCGTCGTCTCGGCGAGCGATGGTCCGTCTGCGGGATCGAACGGCGGTCAGACCCGACTTCCGGACGTCGACCCGGCACGCGCCGGGCTGGCGACCGACGGGTCCGGTGGCCCACCGGGGGCCGCCGTGTCCGCCGACGCGCTGGCGAACGCTGACGAGCGATACGGCGTCGACATCGCGATGAAGACCGACGACGGCGTCGCACACGAGGAGATCCGCTCGGACGACGTGCGCGAGGTGTTCACGTCGCTGCTGACGTGGTACGCCGACGAACTCGACGACGAACTGGAAACCGAGGAGACGCTCCGGATACTGCTGGACGCGTCGCCGCTGGACGTATAGTCTGAAAATTGGTAATTACACGGTACTATTCTCCGGTCGGTAGTGATGTTGTTGCTTCTACGGACTTTCTTACTTCGATAGACAGCAGTACGATTCTCGCTCCATATCTTGTGCCGTATCGAGTCGTGAGTCGAGCATCGAAACGGCTCTCGAAACCATACAGGCCTTGATAGTAGTAGCTATCTTTGGCCTACTCGGGGCGCATCCCCACGTAAACATATGATAGTGGACGTAACAGAAAACGACGAACGCGGTCAGGTGGGCATCGGCACCCTGATTATCTTCATTGCCATGGTGCTCGTCGCCGCAGTGGCGGCCGGCGTGCTCATCAACACGGCCGGGCTGCTCGAGTCCACGGCCTCCGACACGGGCCAGGACTCGCAGGCACAGGTTTCCAATCAGATCGATGTCGTGACTGCGACCGGTCACAACGTCGACGGTGACAGCGCGGTCGAGATCCTGAACTTCACGGTCAAGAAGTCGGCGGGATCCGGTAATCTCGACCTTGAGGACGCGACGCTCGAGTATCAGTCAGATACCGCGTCCCAGACGCTCTCGTATGGCGCGACCGCGAACAGTACGCATTTCAACCATTCGGTACTGAAAGGCGACAGTAACGCTGTCCTCGAAGAGACGAACGAGCGTATCAACACTCGTATCAACGTGACCGATGTCGACAGCGAGCTCGTTGAAGGCTCGGAAGCGACGGTTCGCTTCGTCGACCAGTCCGGCGCGACGACCATCTACGGCGTCAACGTGCCCGACAGCATCTCCGGTGAGACGTTCGTGGAGGTCTAATCCATGTTCGCAGACATCACTGAGAACGACGGCGACCGCGGGCAGGTCGGTATCGGCACGCTGATCATCTTCATCGCGATGGTGCTCGTCGCGGCAGTCGCCGCGGGCGTGCTCATCAACACGGCCGGGCTGCTCGAGTCCACGGCCTCCGACACGGGCCAGGACTCCCAGTCCCAGGTGTCCAACCAGATTACCGTCGTCAGCGCATCCGGTAGCGTCGACAGCGGTAGCGTGGACTACCTCAACTTCACGGTCATGAAGTCCGCCGGTTCGGACGACATCGACCTCGAAGATGCGACGGTCGAATACACCAGCGAAGACATCTCCGAGACGCTGACGTTTGCGAACACGTTCGGTAGCGATAACTTCGTCGTCGCTCCTACGTCTGATCCGGACACTCCGAGTTCGTACTACGCAGCGACCAGTGGCCAGATCGTGCTCTCGAACACGTCTGACCGGGTCGTCGTCGGTGTCAACCTCGACGCCCTCGGTGACCCGCTCGACGAGGGCGAGGAGGCGACCGTTCGTCTCGTCGACCAGTCCGGTGCGACGACCGTGTACGGCGTGAACGTGCCGGACACGATCTCCAACGAAGACTACGTGGCGGTCTAAACGGCGACGCTGAGCCTTCCCACCTCAGCTTCGTCGACTCCGAGTACCGTCTGCGGGCGCATCCCCTCCGGTCTCACACTGGACCGGGGATGCGCCGGTGACATCGACCGGAGACGAGGACCGCTCGACGCGTCCCTCACGGGATGCGCTCGTAGACTCGCCCGGAACGGTACAGCGCGGCAACCATCCCAACGAACGGATATGAGGCGTCTCCCGACGCATCGATCCAGGCAACGCGATTCCGACGCTGGCGGCGACGTGCCGCCGGGGTCACCCCACGTGGTGTATCCCACACCCGAGGCAACGCGGATTCGGCTGCGAGCACGCCCCGACCTTCCCACTCGGGGCGACTCGCGTGCTTTTTATCGGTCGAGACGGTATCCCGACCATGAGCGACTCACGCCGCGAGACCTTTCTGGCGGGCGAGCTGCCCGAGGATATCGCACTCTACCTGGCCGATAGCTTCGTCGACGACGTCGGCCGGCTCGAGAAGTACGGCGAGCGCGTCGCCGACGGCATCGTCGTCGTCGTCGACGGCGACAGCGGCCGGGACGCGTTCACGGCCGCGACCGGCGCCGACGCGATGAACTTCGCGAAGGAGGCGATGGGCACGGAGGGTACAATCGCGCCGAACCTCACCGCCGGCGACTGTCCGGAGTGCGACGACGGCACGGTCGAGTACGTGTTCGCGTTCGCCGAGGAGCAGAACAAGGAGGTCGGCGGCCTCTACGAGGAGGGCGACGTCATCCACGCCTATGCCCGCTGCTCCTGCGAGGCGGCGTACAGCCACAAGTGGGTCGCCGGCTCCCGGTAGATGCCCACCGTCGTCGCCGTCGGGAGTGCGCTGCTCGACCGAATCTATCCGGTGACGAACCTGCCGGAACCCGACGGCGGCGCGTTCGCCCGCGACGAACGGACTGCGGCGGGTGGCGTCGCCGCGAACGTCGCCACCGCCTGCGCCCGGCTCGGGCGTGACGCCGGCGTCGTCAGCCGCGTCGGCCGCGACGACGACGGCGACCGGATTCTCGACTCGCTCGCTGCGGAGGATATCGACGCCAGCCACGTCTCTCGGGGCGACGAGCGCTCCAGCTACGCGATGATCCTCCGGGACGACGACGGTCGCCGGATGATAATCGCGGGCGGCGAGAGCATCCCGAAGCTCCGGCTGGACGACGATGCCCTCGACTACTGCCGCGACGCGGACGTGGTGTTCACCAGCGCGTACGCTCCCGACGAGGTAGTCTCGCGGCTCGTCGCGGCCGCCCGCGCGGACGATGCCTTTCCGCCCATCGTGTTCGACCTCGCCGGCCCCCTGGCGGAGCTGGAAGACCGCGGGACGGAGCCCGAGACCATCGACGACCTGCTCCCCGTGGTGGACTGTTTCGTGTCGAGCGAGGTTCCCCTCCGTTCGTACCTCGGCTGTGACGGGCGCGACGCGGCCGCGGAACTGCGCGAACGCGGGGTCACGCGAGCCGCGCTGACCCGTGGCGAGGATGGCGCGCTGTTGCTTGACGGCGACGACGTTGTGGAGTTCCCTGCGTTTCGGGTCGACGCGGTGGACACGACCGGTGCAGGCGACGCGTTCTCGGCCGGGCTGGTCGACGCGTGGATTCTCGACGGGAAATCGGCGGCCGAGGCGGGGCGGTTCGCGGCCGCCGTGGCGGCGGAGAACTGTCTCGGCGGGGGTGCGAGGGGCGGGTTGCCGAGGCGGGAGACGGTGCTTGAGCGGCTCTGACTGCTCTATTCTGCTTACACCGTCACCGGATACGCCAGCGAGAACTCCCAGGTGAACTGGACGTCGGTCGCTGGTATTCGAAACTCGCTCTCGAACGTGTACTCTCCGGACGGGATACAGCCGTCGAGGCTGTTGACGAGCAGCGAGTACGTGTTGGTGAACGTCTCGTCCCTGTCCAGCGTGATCTGAAAGCCGCTGTTCGGTGGGCTGTAGGGGATGTCGATTCGGTTCCAGCAGTGTCCCTCACGTGAGTCAGGCACGACAGTTCCCTCGTGGTCGCCGTTCTCGTCGATGATGGCCGCGTCGTGACGGTCGTGTGGTGCTAGGAGTAGTTCGGCTTGCTCGGGTCCATCACCGACGAGCTCCGAGGATAGCGGCGCGGAGCCGATGAAGTTCAGGTCCCGGGGTCGCCCCTCGTTCGTGACGCCGATTTCTATCTCCGCCGGGTGGTCCGAAGTTGCCCCGCGCAACGTCTCGACGTGAAATGAGATGTTCGCGTCGGCAATGGATGCCGGTGGTTCGGCGGTCGTCGTCGATTCTGCGGTCGGTGTCGCCGTCGGTTTTGACGTCGTCTCGGAGGTGGGCGTGTTCGTGGCACCCGTCGTCCCGGCTTCTGTCCCGGACTCGTCCAGCGCGGAACACCCCGGAAGCGCGACCAGTCCGAGACTCGCGAGAAGCCGACGCCTGTCCATACTCCCGGCTCTCACCGATGGAATAACCCTCTTGTCCCGAGAACGAATCCGCGAGCCCTATCGCTCCGTCTCCACGCCCTCGTCGTCGTCCTCCGGTTCGAGGTTCCGGAAGCCGTCGAGGATGACCTGCTTCGCGGTCGCGCCGCGGGTCGTCCAGTGGTGGGCGTAGTCGAGCATGTCGTCGTAGATGTCGGGCTTGCAGCCGGCGGCCTTGGGGTGGCCGCCGCCGTTGACCTGTGCGGCGACCTCGTGGCAGCGCTCAAACTCGTCGGTGCCGCGGATGGAGGCGGAGCCGGCGGGCTTGACGACGACGCTTGCGTCGGCACCCTGCTCGCGGAAGGCTTCGGCGACCTCGTTCTGCGAGCAGCGGCCGTAGGTGACGCCGACGGTCCAGCCGTTCACCTCTCGAATTTCGCCGCGGTCGACGGCCTTCTCGATGAGTGCCTCCTTCTCGACGCGGCGCTCGGCGAGCAGCTCCGCGGCCTCGGGCGGGAGGTCCGCGCCACCCTCGGCGACGATGTCGACGTACTCGTCCGGTTCGAGCCAGTACGCGAGGTCCGCGAGGTCGTCGGAGCGTTCGTCCTCGCGCAGCCAGAGGTCGTGGTCGCGAGTGACCGCGGCGAGGTCGACGAACTGCTCGTCGAACTCGTAGTCGAGCGAGCGCACGGCCACGTCGGCGGTGCACTCCTCCTCGCCGTCGCCGACGACGAGGTCGACGCCGGCGTCGCGGACGGCCTGCTCGACCTCGGGGTCCCACTGGTGGTGGTCGAACCAGCGCACGCTGTCGGCGGTCTCCAGCAGCATGTCGAGCTCGTCCTCGACGTACTCGAACTTGTCCGGGCAGAGGTCGCAGACGAACACGTCGAGGCCGGGTTCGCCGAACTCGGCGACGAGCTCCATCCCCTCCTCCAGGTCGTGCGGGCCGGCGGGTACGAGTCCGGCCTCGCCGAAGGCCTCGCGCAGGAGTGCGACGCAGGCCAGCCCGTCGGCGTCGGGGTCGGCCACGACGGCCACGGACTTCCCCGAGAGCGCCGACATCGCCTCGCGCTCGCGTCGCTCCTCGTCGACCTCGTCGGGTACGAAGAAGCCGGTGCCCGGCAGGATAGATTTGCGGGCCAGCGGCATATCCTCGTCAGCGATGAGTTCCTCGTTCATACCGAGAGGAGTGGCGGGAACGGCAAGAAGCCGCCGGTTCCCGGGCGCGTCGGTGTGATTGTCCCCCACACCGTCGATAGATTTTCGGGGCGCGCTCCCGGCCGTGGTGGCATGGACGTCCCCGACGGCTGGACCACCGACACGGTCCGCGCCAACGACGTCGACCTCCAGTACCACCGGACCGGCGACGGCCCGCCGCTCGTCGTCGCCCACGGGTTCTACGAGAACGCCAGGTGTCGCACCCCGCTGCTAGCGGACCTCGCCGAGGACTTCGACGTAGTCGCCTACGACGCCCGCGGCCACGGCGGCTCCGACAGCCCGGAGTGGGGCTACGGCATCGACGACCGCGTGGCCGACCTCGTCGGCCTCGTCGAGGCGCTGGAACTCGACGACCCAATCCTGTTCGGGCACTCCGCCGGCGGCGCGACGGTCGCCTGGGCCGCCGCACAGCATCCGGAGCTCCCCCGCGCCGTCGTGCTTGAGGACCCCGACGCCTGGAGCGGCGAGCCCGACATGTCCCCCGAGGAGATGGCGTCGTCCGTCCGCGAGCAGGTCGAGGAACTGGCCGAGCAGTCGGTCGCGGAGATCGCCGCCGAGCACGATGAACTGGACGACGAGCGCGCCCGGCGCGTCGCCGTGGCGAACACAGAGGTGAGTCCCAATATCGCCGGCGTGTACGGGACCGGTTTCCAGATGACGCCCGACGCCCTCCCCGACATCGCTGCGCCGACGTTGATTCTGAAGGCCGATACCGACCCAGAGGAACGAGCCGAGGACCCGGACATCGCCGACGCGCTGTCGGATGGCCGGCTGGTGCACGTTCCCGGTGCCGGCCATCACGTCTTCTGGGACGAGCACGACGCGGCGTGGGCGGAACTCCGGGCGTTCCTGTACTGGGTGGAGAACTGACTGCCTACGCCTCCTGCAACTGTCGCACTGTCAGCACGGGGCTCTCGCAGGTGCGGACGACGCGCTCGGCGACGCTTCCAATGAGGAAGCGGTTCTCGCCGTGGCGGCCCCGCGTGCCGGTGGCGACCACGTCGGCGTCGACCTCGCGGGCGAACGCGCAGATCTCGCCGGCGGGGCGACCCTCGCGGATGGCGGTCTGGACCGACAGGTCGGTCTCGTCCTCGACCTGCGCCAGTGCCTCCTGTGCGCTCTCCTCCAGTGCGTCGTGGAACTGGTCCCGCACCGACTCGGGCGAGGACTCCACCTCGCTCGCGTCGATCACGTACAGCGCGTGGACCGTCGCGTCGAAGCGCTCTGACAGGTCGAGGGCGACGGCGACAGCGCGTTTCACGCTCTCGGAGCCGTCGGTGGCGATGACGACGGTGTCGAACATGGACGTGGGTTCCCCGGCCGTGGGCATAAATCTGCGGACCTCTCCGTCAGTACTCCCCACGAGTTCGTAGCACTCACTCCCCGTCCAGCCGTTCCTGCCACTCCTGTACGCGCTGCATCAGCTCGACGGGCGAGGTTCGGTCCACGTCCAGTCCATCGAGTTCGTCCAGAACCGCCGCCGTCTCGGGGTCGATGGCCGGTTTCGGTTCCGGCTCCGGCTCGCTGCCGCCGTCCGCGGTCGTCATGGTGCCGCTGTCGAGGTCGAAGACGACCTGCTTCGTGCGCTCCCCGCCGCCGCTCCCGCGGGCTTCGATGGCCTTCTCCTGTCTGAGCCGGTCGAGCACGTCGCGGGCGCGGTCGACGACGGGTTCGGGGACGCCCGCGAGGTCGGCGACGTGGATGCCGTAGGAGCGGTCCGTCGGGCCCTCCCGCACGGTCCGGAGGAACGTCACGTCGCCGTCGCGCTCGTCGGCCGCGACGTGCACGTTCTGCACCCGTTCGAGGTGCTCGGCGAGCCCGGTCAGCTCGTGGTAGTGCGTGGCGAACAGCGTCTTCGCGCGGATCTCGTTGTGGAGGTACTCGACGGCGGCCCAGGCGATGGAGATGCCGTCGTAGGTGGCGGTGCCACGGCCGACCTCGTCGAGGATGACCAGGGAGTCCTCGGTGGCGGAGTGGAGGATGTTCGAGAGCTCCTGCATCTCGACCATGAACGTCGAGCGACCCTGGGCGAGTTCGTCCAGCGCGCCGACCCGAGTGTAGATACCGTCGACCAGTCCGACGGTGGCCTCGCGAGCGGGCACGAAGCTCCCGACTTGGGCGAGCAGCACGATGAGCGCGGTCTGGCGCATGTAGGTCGACTTCCCGCTCATGTTCGGCCCCGTGACGACGGTGAACGTGCGCTCGCCGTCCATGTGGCAGTCGTTCGGAACGAACTCGACGGTCTGCTCGACGACGGGGTGGCGGCCCGCCGTCACGTCGAGGGCGCGCTCGTCGGTCAGCTCGGGGCGGTTCCAGTCGTTCGAGACCGCGTGGGTCGCGAGGCTCGCGAGCACGTCGACCTCGGCGACGGCCCGTCCCACGTCCTGCAGCAGTTCGGCCCGTGTGGCGACACGGTCGCGGAGTTCGGCGAACAGTCGCGCTTCGAGGTCGCCGCGCTGTTCCTCCAGCCGGAACAGCTCGCGCTCCTTCTCGGCGAGCTCCTCGGTCCGGAAGCGCTTCGAGTTCTTCAGCGTCTTCACGTGCTCGAAGTTGTCGGGAACGCCGTCGGCGGCGGACTTGCCGACCTGCACGTAGTAGCCGTCGGTCTTGTTCCGGTCGACAGTGACGTGGCTGAGGGCGTGCTCGCGTTTCACCCGGTCGGCGAGGCCATCGAAGTACGCCTGCGCGGCCTCGTGGCGGTCGCGAATCTCGTCGAGCTCGTCGTCGTATCCCGGTTTGAACAGCCCGCCCTGGGTCGTGGTCTTCGGGGGGTCCTCGACGAGCGCGTCGGCGAGCGCCGCGCGGAGGTCGGCGGCCGCGTCGCGGTCGGGCCGCGAGAGGATGTCCGGCAGGGGCGAGTCCGCCAGCTGGGGCGACGCCTCGACGGCCTCGACGAGCTCGGGGAGGACCCCGAGCGTGTCCCGTACTCGGAGCAGGTCGGTCGCGTCCGCGCTCCCACCCACCGCCCGGGCGGCGAGCCGTTCGAGGTCGTACGCCACGTCGAGGGTCTCGCGGACCTCCTCGCGACCGAGCGCGCCGGCGGCGAAGGCGGCGACGCTCGCCTGGCGCTCGTCGAGCGTCGCCCGGTCGCGTCGGGGCCGCTGGAGCCACTCCTTCAGCAGCCGGCCGCCCGGGCTGGTGACGGTGTGGTCGACCGTCGCGAACAGGCTGCCCGCGCGGTCGCCGTGCATCGTCTCGGTGAGTTCGAGGTTGCGCTGGGTCGTCGCGTCGAGCTCGACGTGCTCGCCGCCGTGGTAGGGCTGGACCCGGGTCATCGACGCCAGTACGCCCGTGCCGGTCTCGTCGACGTACGCGAGGACGGCTCCGGCGGCGCGGACGCCGAGGTCGCCAACGCCGAGCGTCTCGAACGTGTCGTCGCCGAAGTGGTCGCGGGCGACGTGGCCAGCCTGCCCGGGTGCGAAAGACGCCGCGTCGGGCAGCGAGAGCCGCGCCCCGGTCCGCTCCTCGATGCGGTCACAGAGCACGCCGTCGTCCCGGACTCCGGGGCCAGGCAGCACCTCCACGGGACTGAACCGGTACAGCTCCGTGAGCGTGGCGTCGGTGCCGTCGACCGTCGTCACGTGGAACCGGCCAGTCGTCACGTCCGCGAACGCGAGGCCGTAGGTGGCGTCGCTCGCGTCGCCGTCCGTGCCGCCGTCGTCCGCTCGTACGACCGCGGCGAGGTACTGCGCGTCCACCCCGCCAACGTCGAGCAGGGTTCCGGGCGTCACCACGCGCTCTATCTCGCGGTGGATGTCGCCGTCGTCCTCGTGTTGCTCCGCGACGGCGACTGTGTAGCCGCGCTCGACGAGTGCCTTCAGGTACGGCGTGAGGTCGTCGACCGGCACGCCGGCCATCGGGTACGACGAGCCGTGGCTCGACTTCTGGCTCACCTTCAGGTCCAGCTCGTCGGCGACGAGCTCGGCGTCGTCCGCGAAGAACTCGTAGAAGTCGCCACACTGCATCGCGAGCACGTCGGCGTCGGTGTCCTCCTTCAGCCCCAGGAACTCCCCGACGATACCCGTCGCCTCTGTCATGGCATGTACTGGTCGGGAGGCGGAGTAAAACCCTGCGGGTTCGGCGCCGGTTCGCACTCGATCGCTGGCGAACCTGCCGAAGGCCTTTAGCCACCTCCGCGAGGAGCGGGTGGTATGGCAGGCGACCCGACCCGGCTCATCCGCGCGCTCGCCAACGCTATCGTCGCGTTCGGCGTCACCGCCGGGATGGGACTGCTGCTGCGCGTGCCGACGGACGTGGCGTTCCTGCAGGCTTCCGCCGTCGCCGTCGCGCTCGTGGTCGGGACGTTCGCGGTCGCGTCGATGGGCTACTGACTGTCTCCGCCGTTCTGTGAGTGCGTTCGGTTCTCGTTGGAATCGCGTAGTCCTCGAACAGCCGCGCGCCACCCGGCTGGTCGAATCCCATGGTTTCCGGTGGTCGCTACTGTCGCCGGCGACCAAAGCTAGTTCACACTTCCCCGTGAACCTGACCTGATATGCCGACGCCCGAAATCCCAGTAGACCCGCCGACGGACCGTGCCTTCGCCGTGGAACTCGACGACCGGGACCCGCTCGCAGGCCTGCGGGATCGGTTCTACATCCCCGAGGGCGACCGCTACATGGACGGGAACTCGCTGGGGCTCATGTCGAAGGACGCGGAGGCGGCGCTCGAGCACGTCGTCGACGAGTGGCGCGACCTGGCCATCCGGGGCTGGGGCGAGGCCGACCCTGACTGGTTCCACTACCCGGAGCGGCTGGGCGACCGGCTCGCGTCGCTCGTCGGCGCGAAGGAGTCGGAGGTGGTCGTCGGCAACTCGACGACGGTCAACATCCACACGCTGATCGGGACGATGCTGGACGCCTACGGCGCGGAGACGATACTCGTGGACGACCTGGACTTCCCGACGGACCACTACGCCATCCGGGCCCAGCTCCGCCAGCGCGGGCTCGCCCCCGACGAACACCTCGTCGTCGCCGAGAGCAGCGACGGGCGCACGGTGAGCCCAGACGACGTGGCGGCCGCGCTGGAAGACAACGACGTCGACATCGTCTTCCTCCCGACGGTGCTCTACCGGTCGGGTCAGCTGCTCGATGTCGAAGCCATCGCGGACCTCGCCCGAGAACACGGCGCGTTGTTCGGCGTCGACGCGGCCCACAGCGTCGGCGCGGTGCCCCACGAGTTCGACGCGAACGGCGTCGACTTCGCGGTCTGGTGCTCGTACAAGTACCTCAACGGCGGCCCCGGCGCGGTTGCGGGGCTGTACGTGAGCGAGGAGCACTTCGGCGCGCCACCGGCGCTGGCGGGCTGGTGGGGCAACGACAAGGGGACCATGTTCGAGATGCGGACGACGTACGACCAGGCACCGGACGCCGGCGCGTGGCAGGTTGGAACGCCGCCGCTGTTCGCGGCTGCGCCGCTCGACGGCGCGCTCGACGTGGTCGAGGACGCCGGTATCGACGCGCTGCGCGAGAAGTCAGTCGCGCTGACGGAGTACCTCGTCTCCCTGACCGACGCCCGCCTCGCCGAGCACGGGTTCGCCGTGGGGTCACCACGGGACCCCGACCGGCGGGGCGGCCACGTGGCGCTCGAACACGCCGAGGGCTACCGCATCAGCGAGGCCCTGCGCGACCGCGGCATCGTCGTGGACTACCGCCCGCCGGACGTGGTCCGGGTCGCTCCGTCGCCGTACTACGTCACCTTCGAGGAGGTGTGGTCGGTGGTCGACGACCTCGTCGAGATCGTCGAGGACGGGGTCTACGAAGGGTACAAACAGGAGGCCGGCGGGGTGACGTGAGTCGAGGGACTACGATTCGACGGTGAACGAAAGTGCCAGTTCGGCTAGCGGGTCGGTGCCTTCGCCCGCTTCGGGTGCGAAGGACGCCGAGTACTCACCCGCTGGCAAGCACTGTTCGTCCGGCCCGACCCACACCGTGAACTCGGTGGCGAGTTCGTCTCCGGTGTCGAGTTCGGTGTAGCCGTGGTACAGCCGGAAGCCGATGGGGCCGGCGAGCCGCCAGCAGTGCTCGGTCGGGTCGTCGGGGAACAGCTCATCGGTGCCGACCACGATATCCCTGTTCTCGGGGACCAACGAGGCGATGACTCCGTCCTCGTCGGTCGCACCGTGGGTCGAGAACGGCGGTGTCGAGCCGAAACTGCCGCCCGTCGGTCCACCGCTGTTTTCGAGGACGACGCGGATTCGCGGTGGCTCGTCGACGCTCCCCCGTGCGAGTATCTCGCCCTCGAACGGGAGGGCAGCCGAACTGGACTCCGTTTCGAGTTCCACGATTCGGGCAATCCCGACGTCGTCCTCCTGTGCGCCGAACGTCGTACAGCCGGAAATCGCCGTCGAGCCGACGACTCCGAGCAGTGTTCGGCGGTTCGTCGTGGGGGAGGGCATGGGGGAACCGACAGGTGGATGTCGGAAAAAGTTGCTCCCTGTCTGCGCAGGGTTGCCTGTGGGGCTTAGACCGCTCCCTCGCGCTCGCCGCCGGCCGCCGCGGCGACCTTGACAGCGAGCCATGCGACCAGGATGATCGGCGCGAGCGGGACCAGGACGAGTGCCAGCAGCCCGCCGATAAGGTAGCCGATTGCGCTCATCGGTGCGTTCGGGCCCATTCCGCGGCTCTCACTGAGTGTCGACATGGCACCCTAGAGTATGGTCCGAGCCAGCAAAAGCAGTATGCCGGGTCCGACACAACGACCGCGCTGGTCGTGTCTACTCGTCGATGTCGACCATCACGGGGCCGTCGTCGTCGTCTTCCTCGTCGCCCTCGTCCGCCTCGGTCTCGGCTTCGGCTTCGGCGTCCTCGACGGCTGCCGCGGCGGCGGCGCTGTCACCGGCGCGGTCGGCGAGGATGTAGCCGAACAGGCCGCCGACGAGCATCCCGAGGCCCGAGGCGCGGGTCGAGTCGACGTACCAGTCGCGGGGTTCGAGTTCGCCGGTGTTCTCGTAGCTCATACCGAGCAGGAGGCGCGAGCCGAGCTTGGCCATGCGCTTCGGGAAGAGGAGGCTGAGCAGGCCCTGTGCGGCGGTTGCAGCGGCGATCGCTTTCCGTAGTTTCGGGGAATCGAGCATACCCGGAGTTGTACCTCCAGTGAGAAAAACCCCGACCAAAGCGGGTGGGACCGCCAGCTCGCCCGGGACTCAGTCGAGGTCGAACTCCGTCGCGTCGTCGACCCAGGCCGAGCCACCGTCGCCGCCGGCGGTCTTGAACACCCCACGGGCGGTGGCGACGCGGGTCCCGGTCACGTCGCTCACGTCGCAGTCGACGGTGGCGATGTCCGAGCCGTTCTTGACGACCTCGGCCTCCGCGACGAGGTCCTCCGTCGCCGGCGCGAGATGGTCGATACGGATGTCGATTGTCGGCGTGGGCGTGAAGTTCAGCGAGATGACCGCCGCACCGGCGACGTGGTCGGCGAACGAGTGGACGACGCCGCCGTGGGCGACTATCTTCCCGGGGACCGAGGAGTGCTCCTCGACGAGTTCGAGGCGACCCCGGGCGAAGCCGTCCTCGGCTTCCTCCATCTCGATGCCGAGGTGCTTCGCGTACGGCATCGCATCGAAGATCGCGTTGACTGTCATGCACACCCGTTACGGGGCATCGGCCATACCGTTTTGCCAACGACCAGGAACGTGTCTTCAGTGTGTCGCGGTCGGCGGGCACCCCGCACGAACTTGTAGTGTGGTAACATTTATCATTCTCGGGAGCCAACGTGGCGGTCGAGGAACAACATGGCTGCTGCACCGAACCGGGACCGGGGACACGACGCGGCCGGAGTCGACGCCGTCGATTTTGATCCGTACGTCGCCATCGACGTCGGCGACGGCGAGATCCTGCTGTTCGACGAAGGCCGCTCCACGGCGTGGATCCAGTCCTCCGTGGCCGTCTCAGTCGAGGAGGCAGTGTGATGTCGCGACGGATTCGCTCGCGTCCCACACGACGTTCGGTACCGTCCCCAGCGCGGGTCATCGCCCACCTGTAACACCCACGCTCGCCCCGTTCTCCACGGTCTGTCCGCGGTGCGAATCACAGCCCTGAGCGCTGCCCCAGTCGAGCCGCCGGCACGTATCTCTCACCTCTTTCCTGTCGGAAGAATTTTGTTCGAGTCCGCTGTACCGACCGACCGCGTGACCCTCCCCCTGAGCGACGACGCGGTCGCCGCACCGCTCGGCCACAAACTGGTCAGTACCTACCTCGTCCTCGTCTCCCTCTCACCGCTCTCCCAGGCGCTGATTCGCGTCGGCGGGGGCGGCGTCGACACGCTCAACGCCATTTTCATCGCTGGCTGGGTGCCACTCTTCCTCGCCATCGCCTGGGCTGTGTTGCACCGTCACCGGTGGGGATTGCCCGGCGCGGGGTGGGTCGCCGCGTACGGCGTCCGTGACGTCGTCGCCGGTCTCGTTCGACGACCGACCGACCCGCTCGGCGTGCTTGCAGGGGAGCCGGCTGTCGACATCGCCATCTTCGTGGCCTCGCTCGCGGTGCTCGGCTACATCCTCTCCCGCTTCGCCGTCGGCGTGTACGAGTGAGTCCCGGCCGCGGGCGACAATCACAACCCCTACGGTGTCTCCCCGAGCAGCCTCAGCCATGCAACTGGGCGTACTCGGCCTCGGGCGGATGGGTCGCATCGTGGTCGACCGAACACTCGACGCCGGACACGACGTGGTCGCGTTCGACCTCGACGACGACGCGGTCGCGGCGGCGGCCGACGCGGGCGCGACGCCGGTCGACTCCGTCACCGAACTCGCGGCCGAGCTCGGTGACGAGAAGCGCATCTGGCTGATGGTCCCGGCGGGCGAACCAGTCGACGCCGCACTCGCTGATCTGGAGCCCCGTCTCGACGGCGACGACGTCGTCGTCGACGGCGGCAACTCCCACTTCGAGGACTCGGTCCGGCGTGCCGAGGAGACGGACGCGGCGTACCTCGACTGTGGCACTTCGGGCGGTCCCGCCGGTGCGGAACTCGGTTTCTCGCTGATGGTCGGTGGCCCGCAGTGGGCCTACGACGAGCTGACGCCCGTCTTCGACGCCGTCGCGACCGGTCCCGAGGGCCACGACCGCATGGGCCCGGCCGGCTCCGGGCACTACGTGAAGATGGTCCACAACGGCGTCGAGTACGCGCTCATGCAGACCTACGGCGAGGGGTTCGAGCTGCTCGCGAACGGACGGTACGACCTCGACCTCGAATCGGTCGCACGCACCTGGAACAACGGCGCTGTCATCCGGTCGTGGCTGCTCGAGCTCTGCGAGGAGGCGTTCCGCGAGGAGCGCACCGACACCGACGAGCTGGGCGATGTCGCGGACCACGTCGCCGGCGGCTCGACCGGTACCTGGACGGTGCAGGAGGCCCTCGAACAGGAGGTCCCCGTCCCGCTCATCTACCAGTCGCTCGCCGAGCGGTTCGGCTCCCGCGCCCCGGAATCCGGTCGGTTCTCACGGCGGCTCGCCAACCGGCTCCGGTACGGCTTTGGACGGCACGAGGTCGCCCGACAGGAGTGAGCTAGCGGGGAGGCGGCCCCCGGCGTCACGATCGGATTCAGCTGCCAGGGTTTTGAGGAGCGTCCGTGGGGCGTGTAGTAGGCCAGCAGCTCCTGCAAGGAGCCGAGCGGCCGTCGTCGTCGCAGGCGGGGGTGCTTCCAGGCGCAGACGCGCCGAGTGCGCTGGCGCGCAACTGGTCGACGCTGCTCGACGTGCAGGTCGACCCTGGCGGGGTGCCGCCGGTCATCGCGGACCAGAGCACTCCGGACGATAGCCTCTCGATTCGACTCTGCGGTCGGCTGAATCGGGGGCCTCGTCACCTCCAGCGTCTGCGTCTGTCAGAATAGGACGGGAGCGCGTCGTCGTTCAGGTGTGAGCGACGGGGGTCTCGGATGGGCGCTTCGCCGTGTCCGAGTGGTCTTCTCGGTGGAGGGTACGAGCGACGATGTAGAGTCCAACGGCCAGTGCCATGAACGATAGTGCGAACTCGGGATGCATGGCCAACGAAAGGGTACATGCCGTACTTGCCATGATGATCGCGACCGTCAGGACCCAGTGCAGCCAGTACTTCATACAGCGAAATTATGCTGTGAATGAATAAATGTTTGCTTCGGTAGCATAGTTCCGGTCGGTTCGTCCCTGCAGCGCGACGAGCGCGGTACCTCTTCCCTCTGTGCACGCCCCCTTCTATCAGAACGCGTATAAATCCTCTCGGTAGGCGCAGTTGTCGGCGCGAACGTCCGACACACGTCAGACAGCGAGCCTCGAAACGGGCACAGACGGGGCGGAACGCGGTGAACACGGCGCTGGATGGTCGGTCGATTTATTACCCCTTCGCTAACATGAGTGGGTATGGTAAAGAGCACGGTCCGATTCTCGGAGTCGACCGTCGAGGAGATCGAGTCCCTCGTGGCGGAGGGAGTCTTCGAGAGCAAGTCCGAGTTCTACCGCTTCGCCTCGGAGTACATCCTCGAACAGCTCTCGGACAGCTACGACCCCTCGACGGTCGACTTCGAGGACATCAAGGCGGACGTGTTCCCGCAGGACCAGGTCATCGAATCCGCCGAGGACCGCGAGTCCGGGCTCCCCTTCTTCGAGTCGGTCGCGACCGTTCGGCGGTTCGTCGTCCGCGGCAACCCGAACGACGCCGAGGACTTCATCGACCACCACTACCCGACGAGTTCGCGCGACGCGCTCCTGCTGGAGGAACTGCTCGAACTGTACTGTCACCAGTACGATGTCGACCGCACCGACCGGGACTGAGCGCCGACGATACCGTCGCACAGGGCGCGAGCAATCACAACTGAATTAAACCCGTACTCCTAACCGTCTCGCATATGGCTAACGAACTGGGAATCGCTGTCGGGCTCTCCCTGACGGTCATCGCCGTCACGCTCCATCTCGTGCGCGGCACGTCGTGGAAGCCCAACGAGGACATCTCGCAGGAGGTCCTCGAACATCGGGCGAGCACCGTCCCGGAGACCGAGTTCCCCGAGCCGATGAACCGCTCCCTCGGTGGCGGCGGCGCGGTCGGTGCGGTCGGCGCCGGCGACGCAGGCGCGGAGCTCGAGGAGGGCTCGGAGGAAGAGGAGTCGACGAGCCCCGCCGAAATCCCGGAGGACGAGATCGAGCACTTCGACATCGAGTACACGAAGGAGGGCGAGACCATCTCCGTCGCCAACAACGAGACGCTGCTCGATGCCGGTGAGGAGGAGGGCTGGGACCTGCCCTACGCCTGTCGACAGGGCCAGTGTGTCTCCTGTGCCGGACACATCGCCGACGGCGGTGACTCCAGAGACTACGTCGAGCACGACAACCAGGAGATGCTCGACGACCCCGAGCTCGAGGACGGCTACGTGCTGACCTGCGTCGCCTACCCGCGCGGCGAGTTCACGCTCGAGACCAGCGAGACGCCGTAGCCCCCGTCTTTGTCGCCGGCACATCACGTGCCGGCATGAACGATTTCGACGTGTTTCTCAGCGGAGACACAGGGGATGTGAGTGGCTACGCCGACCCGTCCGAGGACGCTCCCCGGGGGCTGGCGGCCGCGATGGCCGACGACGACGACGCCACCGTCAGGGGCGCGGCCCCGAGCCGTCGGCGTCGTCACCGGTGACGACGCGCACGGGGACACGCTGACGATGTCCCCCGCGGGCCTCCACGGACCTCCGACGCTCGTCCGCACGGCGACCACTGTGTCGCCCTGAAACCGGGTCGTGAACGCCCCCGTCGGCGTTTCAACAGATTCAAATCCGAGTGTTTCGTTTCGAAGGACAGTGAGCACTCAGCCGTCCGACAGCATCACGGAGGGCGGACTGGTGCGACCGATGTTCCGGCTCGCCTGGCCCATCGTCGCCCTCCAGCTCCTCCAGGTCACGTACAACATCGCGGACACGTTCTGGCTCGGCCAGTTCGATACCGACGCGCTGGCCGCCATCAGCCTCGCTTTCCCCCTCATCTTCCTGCTCATCTCCATCGCCGGGGGGTTCACCGCCGCGGGGAGTATCCTCGTCGCACAGTACACCGGCGCCGACAGCGAGGGATCTGCCGGCCGCGTCACCGGGCAGACGCTCTCGTTCGTCTCCGTCCTCGCCGTCGTCCTCGGTCTCGTGGGTTACGTCTTCACCAAAGACATGCTCGCCGCCCTCCCGAGCCAGCAGGAGACCAAGGAGGCGGTCATCCCCCTCGCGGCCGACTACATGGAGGTGTTCTTCCTCGGCATCGTCTTCATGTTCGGCTTCTTCGTCTTCTCGTCGGTCATGCGCGGCTACGGCGACACGAAGACCCCGATGCGGGTGATGCTCGTCACTGTCGCGGTCAACGTCATCATCGACCCGATCCTCATCTTCGGGGTCGGACCGGTCCCGGAACTGGGCATCACCGGCGCGGCGATCGCGACGATCTCCTCGCGGGGAATCGGGTCGATACTCGGCGTCTACATCCTCTTCTTCACCGACGCCGGCCCCGACGTCAGCGTCGAACATCTGGGATTCGACCTCGCGGTAATAAAAGACATCCTCCGCCTTGGCGTCCCCACCGCGCTCGAACAGTCTGCCAGCGCGTTCGCCATGGTCACGCTGACGGCGATGATCGTCCTGTTCGCACCGCCCGTCGTCGCAGCCTACGGCCTCGGGAACCGGATCGCCTCGCTCATCTTCCTCCCCGCGATGGGACTGGGGCGTGCCACCAACACGATGGTCGGCCAGAACCTCGGCGCGGGCAACTCGGACAGAGCCGGGCGGGCGGTGTGGCTCGCCGCCACCGTCGCCGCGGGCATCCTGCTCCTGGTGGCCGTCGTGGTGTACGTCTTTCCCGAGCCGCTCGTCGAGGTGTTCGTCAACCAGAACATCGACAACGCCCAGGCCACCATCGACTTCAGCGCCGACTACATCCGCGTTCGTGCCTTCGAGTTCGCGTTCATCGGCGTGCTCCAGGTCATGCTCGGCGCCTACCGCGGCGCGGGCAACACCAAGACCGCGCTGATGTTCTCGCTGCTGGCGCTGTGGATCGGCCGCGTCGCCACCGTCGGTATCCTCGCGTTCGACCCCATCCCGCTCATCGGCACCGTCCCGTTCACCGAGTTCTCCGGCTACGGGCTCGGGCCCGACGGCTTCTGGACCGGGATGGCGCTCGGGAACATCGTCGGCGGCATCGCCGCCGCGCTCTGGTTCACCCGCGGCACCTGGAAGAACGCCTACATCGAGGACGAGCCCGGGGAGTCGCCGTCGCCCACCGGCGGCGAGGAGTGAGCGGTTCACCCTCTCCGATAGGGAGTTGTCCAGTTCATAACGGTTATCACAGCGGATGGGCTATGCGTAGGTGAGGGCCCGTAGCTCAGTGGACAGAGTGCTTGGTTCCGGACCAAGATGTCGCGGGTTCAAATCCCGTCGGGTCCGCTCGTCCTCACTTCGTTCGTCCTCACTCCCCCGACGTACTCCCGCTCACTCGCTGACGCTCGCTCGCGGGAGTCCCGTCGGGTCCGTTCCTTGATTTCACGTCAGACACTCCTCCGGCGTACTCCCGTTCGTGAAAGCCGTCACTGCGTCAAGAGGCGAGGACACCGCACCCGCAGTTACTGATGTGCGTGCAGACTCGACAGGCGGGCCTGCCTGGTGTTGGAGGGGTAGACCATCTGCATCGGGAGCCCGCGCTCGTCGGTCGGTGGGGCGTCCGGGATGGTCAGGCGCTCGTCGGCTGGGCGTCGTGCCGTCACTGCTGCGACCAGGGCGTCGAGGATGTCGTCCGCGCCACCGACCATCGGTGCGTAGTCGGGGGTGGTGTACCGTGGAATGCACTCCGCGATGATCTCCTGCGCCTCGGGGCTCTCGTCGACGAGGAGCGACTTGCGCTGTCGAAAGCCGTCGCGGGTCGTCTTGGCGTTGTCGAGCGGCGTCTGTCCGTTGAGAGAGTAGAAGCAGACCTCCGGATGCGTTTCCTGCAACCGGTCGCGGGCGCCAGGATTCGCGTCGAGGAACTCGTCGACTTCCCGGATGCGCGGTACGACGCCCCACGCCTGATTCTGGATGCTGAACCCGGCTCGCTTCTCGTTCGTCGTCTTCGCCTCGTCGATGTTCTGCGAGTACACCGCCTCCCGGACTGGCGTGTAGAACACGCTGCGTTGCTGCCGGGAGAGCTTCTCCTTCGCTTTCACGTCACAGGTCCGCTTCCCGTCGCTGGAGAGCCCGATGGGGACGTCGACGAGGATGTCCGCGGCGTCGCTGTGGTACTTCCAGACGCTCCAGATGGACGGAAACAGGTCGGTCTCCCAGCCGCCGTCGTCGCGGAGTATCACGCCGAACCATCCTTTCGAGGCCCAGTCGAGACCGACGTACTTCGCCATACTGCTCCCTACACGAATATCCGTGTTAACTCTTGATTCTGGGTGGGGCTGGGAGCTGGTCGGGTGCCTCGGTCGTCGGGTTCGTCAGCGGGCGGGACAGTCCATCACTCCTGACCAGTACACGGGCCCGTCCTTGCAATCATCATCGCGTGGCCGGAACGGTCGCGGTTCCGCAGCTATCGTTTCGGATGCATAGGCTCATTACTATCTCTCTCCTAGTAGTATAGATGGCACGTACCGACCAGACGTACACTCGGCTCCGTCAGTTCAACGCAGTGATGGCCGTTCTGCACTTCCTGCAGGGCGCGCTGATGATCTACCTGAGCAGCTCGGTCAACTGGACTATCACCGTCACGAGTCTCGAATTCCAGGCGGACGCCCAGCGGCTGGAACCCGTGCTCGAACCCTGGACGACCATCCAGCTGTCCTACCTCGTCGCCGCGTTCCTGCTCATCTCGGCGCTGGCGCACCTGCTCATCGCGACGGTGCTCTACGACTCCTACGTCTCGTACCTCGAGCGGGGGATGAACCCCTACCGCTGGTACGAGTACGCGGTCAGCGCCTCGGTGATGATCGTCGTCATCGCGATGCTGGCCGGCGTCTGGGACCTCGGGACCCTCGTGGCGCTGTTCTCGCTGGTGGCCGTGATGAACCTCATGGGGTGGATGATGGAGCTTTACAACCAGACCACCGAGAAGACGGACTGGACGGCCTACATCATCGGGAGCTTCGCCGGCATCGTCCCCTGGATCGTCATCGCCATCACCATCCTGAGCACCGTCGTGGGGAGCGACGGTGGCGGGCCGCCGGATTTCGTGCTGGCGATCTACGCCAGCCTGTTCGTGTTCTTCAACCTGTTCGCCATCAACATGGTGCTGCAGTACCGGGAGACCTGGAAGTGGCAGGACTACCTCTTCGGCGAGAAGGCCTACATCGTCCTCAGCCTGGTCGCGAAGTCGCTCCTGGCCTGGCAGGTGTTCTTCGGCGCGCTGAACGCCCCTGTCTGAGAGCTCCCTCGCTGGAACAGGGCGGCGCCGGTGGCGGCACCCCCGACAGCAGTGCCGTGGCGCGCCGGACCACCGGCAGCCAAACATCCTTCACACCGCTCTCCGAAGCGCCGCCATGGACCGGCTGGAACGATTCGAGCGGCTGCGGCACCGATTCCACGACGGCGAGCAGCTCCGGGGCGGCTGGGTCTCCATCCCACACGGGGAGGTCGCCGAACTCACCGCCAGACACGACTACGACTTCGTGGTCGTGGACATGGAGCACGCACCGACCGACGTTGGCGACCTGGGCGACCTCGTCCGCGGCATCGATGCCGCACCGGGCGACACGGTGCCGCTGGTCCGCGTGCCGACCAACGACGAGGTCGTCATCAAGCGGGCGCTGGACGCCGGCGTGGGTGGGCTGATGGTGCCGCGGATCGACACCGCCGCGGACGCGGAGGCCGTGGTTGCAGCCTCAACCTACCCACCTGAGGGCATCCGCGGGACGGCCGGTACTCGGGCCTCTGGCTTCGGTGCGGACCTGCCGGCGTATCTGGACGGGGCGGACGACGCACTGACCAGAATCGTGCAGGTCGAGACGCTGGCGGCGGTCGAGAACGCTGCGGACATCGCCGCCGTGTCGGGTATCGACGCGCTGTTCGTCGGGCCCGCAGACCTCTCGGTCGCACTGGACGTGCCACTCGACTACGAGGCCGCGGTGTTCGAGGATGCCGTCGAGGCGGTGGTCGCGGCGGCCGACGACGCAGGGGTGCCGGTCGGTGTGTTCGCCACGGACCCGGACCGGTTCGAGACGTGGGCCGCGCGAGGGTTCGACTTCGGTATCATGGGCTACGATGCCGGGTTCCTGCGGGCAGGGAACGAGCGGCTGCTGTCGGCGTACGACGAGGACTGGGGCTGAGCTCAGTCGTCGGCGACGGACTGGTCGGGGCGGTACTCGCGGCTAATGGCCTTCCACTCGCCCGAGGCGAACCGCCAGTAGTTGATGGCCGCCGGGACGCTCGTCTCGGCGAGGAACGAGAGGTAGAGCCCGTAGATGCCGAGTGGCGTGGTCGCGCCGAGGTACGCGAGCGGGATGGCGACGCCGAACATCCCGATTGCCTGGCTGTAGAACGGCCACCGCGTGTCGCCGCTGGCGTCGAGCGGGCCGGCGGTCGCGGCCTTGACGCCGCCGGCGATGACGGCGATGCAGGCGGCGTAGACGAGTCCCTTGGCGACGGGGATGGCGGTGTCACCGGGGTCCCCGACGAACGAGGTGACGATGGGGTCGGCGAAGACGGCGACGACGACGGCCGCGATGGCGTAGGTGGCGACGGAGAACGCGATGATGTCGCGAGCGTAGGACTCCGCGGCCGCCTCGTCGCCCGCGCCGAGCTCCTGGCCGACGAGGCTGCTGGCGGCGAGTCCGAACCCCCAGCCGGGCGTGTTCATCAGGCCCCAGATACGGCGGCTGATGACGTACGCGGCGACGACCGTCGAGCCGAACAGGCCGACGATGGCGAGCATGGGGAACTTGGCGACGGTCCAGACGAGGTTGCGTCCGACGACCGGCAGGCCGATGCGGACGAGGTCGCGGAGGTCGCCGAGGACCGCGTAGGAGCCGGTCGGCGAGACCCGGACCGGGAGTTCGCCGAGGAGGGGGAGCCGGCCGGCGGCCAGCGCGACGGCGAAGACGCCGGTGATGAGCGCGTTCGAGAGCACGGTGCCCCACGCCGCACCCTCGACGCCGAGGCCGAGCCCGAAGATGAGCACGGCGTTGAGGGCGATGTTCATGACTGCGCCGCCCGCCCGGAGGACCATCGGCGTCCAGGCATCGTCGAGCCCGATGTAGATGCGGCTTCCGACGAGGTTCAGCCCCGCGAACGGGACCCCGAGGGCGAGAATCTTGAGGTACGCACCGCCGAGTTCGGCCGGGCGTGCTTCGTTGGTCAGGAGGGAGACGAGTTCGGTCGGGACCGACCAGAAGACCGCTGCAACGGGGAGCGTAACGACGACGACGAGGAGCGCACTCGCCCGGATCGCGTCGCCGAGTTCGTCGAACGCCTCGCCGCCGAACCGCTGTGAGACGAGGGCGATGGTGCCTGCGGCGAAACCACCGCCGAGCGAGAAGGCGACGCCCCAGTACGGGGAGGC
Organism: Haloarchaeobius sp. FL176; assembly: GCF_024609245.1. Taxonomy (GTDB): domain Archaea; phylum Halobacteriota; class Halobacteria; order Halobacteriales; family Natrialbaceae; genus Haloarchaeobius. The sequence goes on along the minus strand of NZ_JANJYH010000005.1, from coordinate 321,052 downwards.
GAAGCCGACACCGGCGATGGCAGTTCGGCCGACGGCGACGCCGACCATCGCCACGTCGACGGCGTTCTTCGACATCCGCGCGAGCCCCGTGACGATTCGCGGCCACGCGAGGTCCGTCGTCCGGCGCACGTGCTCCCGGGAGACGAGGCCGACGCGGGCCAGGCCGAGGCCGATCCAGAGGATGAGGAGCCGGACGGGGTTCGGCGGACGGTACACAGCCTACCTATTTCGAACCGAAACAAATGAGTTACGTCTCGTCGGCAATCGACGTTCCGTGTTCTGTCCAAGGACACGGCCCGAAAGTTCAAATATTGGTAATCTGATGCTATTGCGACGGGTCAGAATACTCGGCAGAAGCGGCCGGAAAACCTGTATATTCAGGCATCATAGATATAGTGGTCTGCCCTCCAGCGAGTAGTAGTGGTCACACCTACGTCATGTACTATCGACTACGGAACCGAGGCCCGACTGCAGCGAGCAACTCTTCCTGAGTCTCTCCAGTAGCTTCGCTAATGTTCGTTCAATTCACTCACGACTCACCACTTCTCGGTCAGGCCGTCTCTGCAGTCCCCGACATCAGTCTCGACATCGAGAAACTCGACGCCTCGCCGACTATCCCCCTCCGGGTCATCTTTCGGGCGCACAGCGGCCCGTTCGACGAGTTCGAAGCAGGGCTGGCCCACGACTCCACCGTCGCGGAGTTCGACATCCTCGCCGACGAGCAGGACCAGCGACTGTACTGTGTCCTCGCCGCCGAGACCATGCCCTGTGCCGAGCTGTACAGCGTTTCGATCGAGCTCCAGGGCGTCGTCGTCGACGCCACACGGAACGCATCCGGCTGGACGATGGGGATGCTGTTCCCCGACCGCGACGCGTTCGGGTCGTTCAGACGGGCCTGCGAGGAGGCAGACCTGACAGTCACTGTCGAGTCCATCCACAGCGGGCAGGTCGACTGGACGAACGACGACGCCGACCTCACGCCCGCCCAGCGCGAGATTCTCTCCCGGGCGGTCGAGGTCGGCTACTTCGACATCCCGCGCGAAACGACCCTTCGAGGGCTCGGCGACGAGGTCGGCGTCTCCGGACAGGCGGCGTCCGAACGCCTGCGTCGCGGGATGGAGACGCTCGTCCGCGACACCCTCTCCGATCAGGTTGGCGACGACCAGTAGCTCAGTCGTCGGCGGTTCCCCCACTGCCGGGTAGCTCGTGCCCCCGAAACAACGACGGACCGGGAGGACACGGTGATGCCGTGAACCACAAGACAGGTGTCGTCGCCGCCCGACGCTCTCTTCGTGCGACGAATCGCCGACCACCACGTCTTCGGCGTCGCCGTCGACGCCGAGACGCGCTGTGCGCACTACGACGCGGAGTACGACGTGCTGGCGCTCCGGTTCGGTTGCTGTGAGCGGTTCTACCCCTGTTTCGAGTGCCACGACGCCGTCGCTGACCACGCCCCCGAGCCGTGGCCGCGTGCCCGGTTCGACGAGGTGGCCGCGCTCTGTGGCCGCTGCGGCGCGGGCCTGCCAACGAGCGAGTACCTCGCCGACCCGGAGACGTGCCCGGTCTGTGGCGGGGCGTTCAACCCGGGCTGTGCGGCCCACCACGACCGGTACTTCGAGGGTGAGTAGCCTCCCACGCATCGCCAGCCGTCTCGACGCCGGCGACGCCGACGGACCAAAAAGGTTGTAGCGACGTGGCCGCAACTCTCGCCGCAACGACCGACCGCAATGTCCACACGAACCCACCTCCTCGTTCCACTCGCGCTCGTCCTCCTCGTCGCGCTCGCCGGCTGCACCGCCCTCGGCGGCAGTGGCGGCCCTCAGGACGACGACAGCCTCGGTGAGGGGCAGGAGATCCGGAGCGAGGTCGCCAACGAGATGGCCGCCATCGACTCCTACAACGTCTCGATGGTGACCGCCATCGAGTTCGGAGCCAACGAGCAGGTGACCGAGTCCAACAGCACCGTCGACGTCGCCGCCCAGCGGATGGTCACGGACAGCATCACGACGATCCGGACGAACTCCTCGCGGACCCGGCAGGGCTCTACCACCTACGTGTTCGGCGACCAGCAGTGTCTCGACCTCGACGGCAGCTGGGAGCAGTCCACCGTCGACCGTAGCCCGTGGCGCTCGGCCACGAACGTCAGCGTCCTCACGGAGCTGCTCAACAGCTCCGATGCGCGCCTCTACAACGACACGTACGACGGTCAGGACGTCCACGTCATCGTCGTCAAGCCGAGCGACGAAGCCGTACAGACGCTGCTCGCGGACACCGAATCTGACGTCGAGTTCAACGACGTGACCTACACGCAGTACGTCGACACGGAGTCGAAGCGGCTCCTCCGGTCGGATATGAACGCGACCTACTTCACCAGCGGCCGGGAGATCCAGCTCACCGTCTCGATGCGGTTCTCCGACTTCAACACGAGCCACCCCATCGAACTGCCCCAGTCCGCCGTCGGCTCCAACGGCAACGGGCCGTGCGCCGGGATGGCGGGCAACAGCTCCGAAGCGAGCGTCGCGCTGTAATCACGACCACGCCTACAGGTTCTCGCCCTGATAGCTGCCGTCGTACTCCTCCATGTGTTCGGCCTCGGCGAGCACCAGCTGGGCGATGCGGGCGCCCGACTCCAGCTCGACGTCGTGGTGGACCTGCAGCAACCCCTCGCCGCGGCCCTCGTAGCCGGCGTCCCAGACCGCCGTGTTCAGCATGCAGGAGTTGCGCATGAGCGACGAACGCGGGTAGACGAAGCCGACGTGGTCCGACGGGATGGCGATGCGCTCGCCGTAACGCGCGACGTAGGTGCCGGCTTCGAGGTAGTACGTCGGTGACCCCTCGTCGGTGTACTGCTCGGACTCGACCTCCTGTCGCTCCCCGATCTCCTTCCCGTCGGTCCGGATGCGCCCCGGTTCGCGCTGCTCGAAGACGGCTTCGACGGTGAGGTCGACGCCGTTGGGCTGTATCTGGTCCTCGGTCGTCGGCGACACGTGCTCCGCGACGAACTGCCCGGAACGGTACATACGCGAGCGTCCGAGCGGAGTCGAATGTAGCTTGCGAGTTGGGGCCGAGGTCCCGCTCGCAGTCGCTCTCGGAGCCGCGGGTAGTGCTTGTACAGCCCCGTGTGTTACCGCGCCGACGGTGACGACCCCGATTCCGACGACTGTCGGGAGCGTGACCCCCGGCCGATTGCCCGCATCTGCCCGTCCGTCGGGGAGGTGTCATGCACCAGCGCCGCGTCGCCGAACAACAGCGGGAAGACGACCATCCCGTACACCACGGTGGCGAGGAGGAGCGAGGTTGCGACCCCGGTGAGATACTACTTCACCGAGACGCTGGTCGCATCGTCCGACATACCTCCGGCACTCGAAGCGGCTGGAAAAATACCTGTCGGCGGCTCCGCAGTCCGCGTTCTCCCGTGACCGACGACGACTGTGCCGCGACTCGGCAAGGATTGCGCGAATCGACAGGCTCAGCCCCGAAAACCGCACGGTCGTCCATCCAAAACACGCGGGATTTATGGTCGCGGGCGGCCGAACTTAACCTTGCTATGGGACAGACGCTTACAGAGAAGATTCTCGATGACCACCTCGTCGAGGGAGAACTCGAAACAGGCGAGGAGATCGGTATCGAGATCGATCAGGTCCTCACTCAGGACACGACGGGAACGATGGTCTGGCTGCAGTTCGAGGCGATGGGTCTGGACGAGGTCCAGACGGAGATCGCCGCGCAGTACTGCGACCACCAGACCTATCAGTTCGACTTCAAGAACACTGACGACCACCGCTTCCTGCGGTCGGCCGCCGGCACCTACGGGGCACACTTCTCTCGCCCCGGCAACGGTATCTGCCACAACGTCCACAAGGAGAACTTCGCCGCACCCGGCAAGACCATGCTCGGGTCGGACTCGCACACGCCGACCCCGGGCGGGCTCGGTGAGCTCGCAATCGGCGCGGGCGGTATCGACGTCACCGTCGCGATGGGCGGTGCGCCGTACTACATCGAGATGCCCGAGGTCGTCAACGTACGCCTCGAGGGCGAGGTCCCCGAGTGGGCGACCGCGAAGGACGTCATCCTCGAGATGCTGCGACGCCTCTCCGTGAAAGGCGGCGTCGGCAAGGTGCTGGAGTACACCGGTCCGGGCGTCGAGACGCTCTCCGTGCCCGAGCGGACCACCATCACCAACATGGGCACCGAACTCGGTGCGACCTCCTCTATCTTCCCGACCGACGAGAAGACGAAGGACTACCTCGCCCGCCAGGGCCGCGAGGAGGACTTCGCCGAGGTCGCCCCCGACGAGGACGCCGAGTACGACGACGAGATCGTCGTCGACCTCTCCGACCTCGAGCCGCTCATCGCCGAGCCGTCCATGCCCGACAACGTCGTCCCCGTCCGCGAGGTCGAGGGCGTCGAAGTCAGTCAGGTCATGATCGGCTCCTGTACGAACGGCGGCTACGAGGATATCCTCCCGGCCGCGAAGATGGTCGAGGGCCGCGAGATCAACAAGAAGACCGAGATGATCGTCGCGCCCGGCAGCAAGCAGGCATCCGAGATGCTCGCCCGCGACGGCTGGGTCGCCGAGATGATGGCCGCTGGCGTCAACTTCTCCGAGGCGACGTGTGGTGCCTGTATCGGCATCGGTCACGTCCCCGCCAGCGACTCCGTCTCGCTGCGTACCTTCAACCGCAACTTCGAGGGTCGCTCCGGCATCGACGACGACTCCGTCTACCTCTGCTCCCCCGAGGTCGCGGCCGCCGCCGCGATCAAGGGCGAAATCGTCGACCCGCGCGACCTCGCCGACGAACTCGGCGACCTCGAGGCTCCCGGCTTCGAGCTCCCCGACGAGTACGACGGCTCCAAGGCCGACCTCATCGCGCCCGACGAGGCCGTCGACGACGAGCTCGTCAAGGGCCCGAACATCAAGGACGTCCCGCTGAAGGACGCGCTCGACGCCGAGCTCTCCGGTGAGAACCTCCTCAAGATGGAGGACAACATCACGACCGACCACATCACGCCCGCGAACGCGGACGCCCTGATGTACCGGTCGAACATCCCGGAGTACGCGAAGTTCACCCTGACCCGGATCGACGAGACGTTCCCCGAGCGCGCCGAGGCCGCCGACGGTGGCGTCCTCGTCGCCGGCGAGAACTACGGCCAGGGCTCCTCGCGCGAGCACGCCGCGATGTGTCCGATGTACCTCGGTATCGACGCCGTCTTCGCACAGAGCTTCGCCCGCATCCACAAGGCGAACCTGTTCAACTTCGGCATCGTGCCGTTCATCATCGACGAGGACACCTACGCGAAGATCGACCAGGGCGACGAGCTGACCGTCGTCGACGACATCCGCGAGGGTGTCGAGTCCGGTCAGGAGGAGTTCACCGTCAGCGTCAACGGCGACTGGGAGTTCACCGCGGGGCTCGACGCCTCCGAGCGCGAGCGCGACATGCTCGCGGTCGGCGGCAAGCTCCCGTGGACGAAGCAGCGCGCCCATGGCGACGACGGGGCCGCGCCCGCCGACGACTGAGCGCGCACTCGCGACTGCAGCACCGACCTCGTTCTTTCGACGCGCTCAACACTGGCGAGTCACGACGCCAGCCCGATGGACTCCCGCAGGCACGCGCTGGCAGGGCTGTTGCTCCCGATTCCGGCCGCCGTCGCTGGGTCTCAGGTGCGGCGTTCGTCGTCCAGACGGAGGCCGCGGCGTTCGCGCCCGTACAGGGCCGCATCGCCCTCGCGACAGCGTTCGATGTGGCGGTCATCGTCCTCGGTGTCTCGGTCCTCTATGCGGCCTTCCGAGCCGGCACCCACGTGATTGATAATCGCGCCAGCCCAACTGTCGGGTCGTGACGACCGTCACCCGGGACGCTGCGGACGACGACCTCTACATCCGGCAGGCCGAGCACGCGGACCTGCTCGCCGTCTTCCGCATCGAGAAGGCGGTCTTCCCGCAACCGTGGCCGTTCGACGCCTTCCAGCGGTTCCTCGGCGAGCCGGGCTTCCTGGTCGCGACGGAGAACGGGAAGGTGACAGGCTACGTCGTCGCCGACACCATCCCGAACCACGGCCGCGCGCTCGGTCACATCAAGGACCTCGCGGTCCACGAGTCGCGGCGGGGCGAGGGTATCGGCCGGCGGCTGCTCGCCCGTGCCCTCGCGACGCTCGCGACCCGTGACGCGACCTCTGTCAAGCTGGAAGTCCGCGTCGGCAACGAGCCCGCCCGTTCGCTGTACGAGGACTTCGGCTTCGAGGCGCTCCGGCGCGTCCCCCGCTACTACGACGACGGGGAGGACGCGCTGGTGATGGTCAGAGACCTCTGAGAAGCGCAAGGGCCTTTCCTCCCGACCACCTGCCACCGGACATGGGATACGAGTGTCCGGTCTGTTCGGTGCCACACTCCGACGCCGAGCATCTGGCGAACCACCTCGCGTTCACCGCGATGCTCCACGGCGACGAGCACGAGGACTGGCTCGCGGAGCACGCACCCGGGTGGGAGTCGGCGAACCCGGAGTCGCTCGCGCCGGTCGTCGCCGACGCCGTGCCGGAGACGGAGTTCGAGCAGGTGTTCGAGGATACGACCGAAGGACACGACCACGATCACGCCAGCTTCGAGGACGCTGTCGCCGAGGGCGTTCGCGACGGCAACCGGGGCTCGGCCTCGGCGACTGCCGACCACGACGAGGTCTTGCAGGAGGCCCAGGAGCTGACTCGACGGATGCACGAGGACGCCGAGTCGGACGCGGAAGACGAGGCGTCCGACACCGAAAGCGAGTAACCGCTCCCGGTTCGCAGTTCACCCATGCACACCGTCGGAGAGCTTCGCCCCGAGAGCGAGGAATCAGCACGCGAGGTGTACGAGGATGTCGGACCGACCGCACAGCTCGTCGTCAAGGAGATCGCGAAGTCGATGCAGTTCGACCGCGAGGAGTACCAGGAACGCGTCGACTCGGACGTGGTCGAGACAGCCCGTGACGTGCTCTTTGCGGCCGAGCTCGCCGTCCACGTCGGCACCCGGGAGGAGTACGACGAGTGGGCCGCCGAGTTCGACGGCGAGGTCCACGAGACGGGAAGCGAGCAGGTCGCCAACGTCGCGTGGCACGTGGCGCCCTTCGCCGACGAGGCGGTCGCCGCGACGTTCGCCGACGAGGAGGACGCCGCCGTCGACACGCTCCGACGGCAGGCGCTCGGGCGCATCTACCGCGAACGGCTGTGACGAAACCCCCTTACTCGTCCCGTTCTAACCGCCGCGTATGCGACAGCGCTACCTGCTGCTCCTCATCGGGCTGGTCCTCGCCCTGCTGGCGCTCGGCGCGCTGCCTTCCCTCCTCACGAGCGGCGACCCGTACTACGTGACGGCGACCGACGCCGAGACCGACCACGCGGCTGTCGACGTGTCGAACTTCTCCGAGCAACAGTACCCGTACCTGTTCGCGGCGCTCTCCGACGGTCGCTCCGGCAGCTACTACGAGGGCCCAGTCGGCATCAAAGGGGCGTTCACGCACTCGCCGTTCGACGAGTTCGGCGCGCTCCGGACGCGGTCGCCCGACGCGGTCGAGGGTGACGTAGCCTACGTCCAGCACAACGGCACGGTTTACCGCCTGGAACTCACACGGGAGACCGATGAGTGATCCCGACGAGTGGACGCTGGAGGAGTCCGTCGCCGAGTACGAGACCGGCTGGTACACCGGTGGCTACGACCGCGTCACACAGCCCGACGGAAGCGAGAAGCGCTACTACTGGGCGGAGCTACCGGATGCGGTCGTCGTCGTCGCCGTCGCCGACGACCAGATGCTGTTCGTCGAGCAGTACCGGCCGGCCATCCGCGAGACGCACCTCGAACTCCCCGCGGGCATCGTCGAGGACGGCGAGTCGTTCACCACCGCTGGTGCGCGTGAACTCCGGGAGGAGACCGGCTTCGACCCCGCTGGCGTGTCGTTGCTTCAGGAGTTCTGGTGTTCGACCGGCGTGCTCCGGCACCGTCGCGGCATCGTCTTCGCTGAGGGGCTGGAGCCGGCCGAGCGCGAGCTGGACAGCAACGAGTTCCTGACGATACGGACCGTCCCGGTCGACGAGGCACTCGACCGGGCGCGAGCACAGCCGACCAACGACGCGACCGTTGAGGGTGTGCTGCTCGCGAAGGAAGAGGGGTTGCTGTAGGGCCACTCGGGGGCGAACAGGCGGCGCTGGCACTCGTCGCGTCGGTGCGCCACACTCCCGCCGAGGCCGACGCGGGCCGTCGTCACTGCATCGCTGACCCTGCCCGCGGCTTGCTATTTGAACCCTCGCCGTCCAGCAGGCTTACTTCCGTCCGGGCGTACGTTCCTGACGATGGACGGCGAGATTCGACCCGAGGACGTGAAGGCGCAACTGGACGACGACGACTCGCTCGTCGTCGACATCCGGAACGAGCTGGCGTTCGAACGGGGACACATCCCCGGCTCGACGAACCTGCCGTTCCAGCGGCTCCCGAGCGAGGTCGAGCGCGTCGCGGGGCACGACCACGTCGTGACGGTGTGTCCGCACGGGAAATCGAGCGTTCAGGCGGCTCGGCTCATCGCGTCCTACGAGGGGTTCGACGGCACCGTCGAGAGCATGGCTGGCGGGCTCACCGAGTGGGAATGGGAGCTTGAGCGCGCCGAGGCGGCCGAAGAGCCCGGCGACGCACCGTTCTAACGCGGTCGCTCGACGCGAGACAGCAAGAGAAGGCGTTGGGTCAGGCGACGTTGAATCCGCGCTCGCGGAGGAAGTCCTCGATGCGGCCCGAGTGATTCCCCTGGAGTTCGATGTGGTTGTCTTCGACGGTGCCCCCACAGGCGAACTTCGACTTGAGGTCCGACGAGAGGCTGTCGAGGTCGACGTCTTTCGCGTCGAACCCTTCGATCACCGTTACTTCTTTACCGTATCTTCGCTCGTCAATGCGGATGGTTATCTCAGTGTCGCCCTTGGCAACGTCTTCGCAGACGCAGAGTTCCTCGGGCAGTCCGCACGTCGAGCAGACTTCCGACATTACAGGTTGGACGTACGAATTCGCCATATTAAACACTATCGGGTGGCCGCGCAACAAATCGGGTGTCACGGCGGTGGAGCCGGTCAGTCGGCGAACCGACGAAGCAGGGGCGTGTTCGACCGGACCATGGTGTCGACGAGATCGATGGCCTCGTCGGCCTCCTCGCGGCTCACACCGGGACCGTACACCGCTTTCTCGTGGAGCTCGACCACGCGGTCGGCGCGCGTGTCGACGCCGGACATGGACAGCCGCTCGACGTACTGCGACGGCGACTCGTTCGGTTCCCGCGGGCCGTACCGCCGTTCGAGCATGAGTTCGAGGCGCTCGACGGCCCGTTCGACGTCGGTGTCGGGTTCGCGTTTCGTCCCCTGCCAGCGCAGTTTCGCGGCGCGACGGACCGCGCGGGTCGCACCGGCGCGATGGGCACCGGCTGCGAGCCCGACCATCGCGACGAGCGCGAAGGCGGCGTAGCGCTGCTGCTCCTCGGAGAAGCCATCGGGGCGGTCGCCTTCGGGCTCGCCGACGGTCGCACCCGGTGTCGAGGCGGTGCCGTTGAAGGAGCCACCGGGGTTGTCGGAGCCGACGCCCGGCAGGTCGGGGTCGCGGAACGTCCGGTTCCTGTCGGTGGCGTTACTGGTCGGCCGGTTGGTCGGGATGGCGGTCGTCGTCGTCAGCGGCTCGTCCTCGCTTCCGCCGACGTCGACCTGCCCGTCACCGCTCTGCCTGGCATCCTCGATGCTGGTAACTTCGGCGTCGCTCCGCGCGCCACCCGGGGTGGGGTCGAACTTGACCCACCCCACGTCGGGGAAGTACACTTCCACCCAGGCGTGGGAGTTGAGGCCGCGAACGACCCACTGGTTCTCGCCGACCTGCTGGCCGGGCGTGTAGCCCACGACGTACCGCGCGGGGATGTCCTGCGAGCGGAGCATCATCGCCATCGTCGTCGCGTAGTAGACACAGTACCCTTGCTCCATCTCGAACAGGAACGACTCGGCGACGTTGCCGTTCGGGCGGTCCACGTCGAGCGAGTACTCCCGGTTCTCCTCGAGCCAGTCCTCGATGGCGACGGCGGTCTCGTAGGGGTTCTCCGCACCCGCCGTGTCGACGATCTCCTGGGTTCGCGACTCGAACCCGTTCGAGAAGTCCGGCTGTTTGTCGCCGGCGAGGTACACCTGCTGCACCGCCGTCGGATAGTCGGTGCCGGCGTTCTGCAGCGTCGCCTCGTCGGGGTCTGGCACCTCACTGACGACCCGGTAGGTGTCGTTCGGCTGGAACGTGACGGTGGACTGGAGACCCCCGTGGCTGGTCACCTGAGTGTACTCGCGCACCTGCCCCTCGACGCGGACGGGCTGGTTCGCCGCGGGCATCACGTTCGCCCGGTCGTGCATCCGGACGAGCTGGGAGACGGTCTCCGTATCGCCGGGCGGTGGATCGAGCTGGCCGCTGTAGGGTCCCGCCTGTCCGGTCCGGAGCCACGACCCACCGGTGAAGCGGTCGTAGACGCCGACGCGCCAGTACTGCGGGTCGTCCGCGGTCACGGTGAACCGGACCTCCGGTGAGAGCTCGATGGAGCCCTGGATGGTCGTCTCGCCGGGCGAGCTGGTCAGGCTGCCCTCGACGGTCGTCGGCCCGCCCTCGACCAGCCGGAGGGCGCTCCCGGTGAACGGGAGCTGGATGGCCGACCCGATGAGCATGAGCGTGAAGAGGACGACGAGCACGTCGGCCTGCAGCACCGAGCCGCCGTGGCGTTCGAGTTCGCCGAAGCCGATCATCGCGATGCCGCCCAGCGTCGCGCCGAACAGCATCCCGCGCTGGATCCAGCCGCCGCTGAACGCGGTCGCGGCGTCCCCGGTCAGCACGAGCACGAGGAAGGCGAGCCCTCCGACGACCGCCGAGAGGACGTAGCGCCGCCGGAACGCCAGGTACCACGAGAAGAAGGCCGGTGCGGGCGCGAACCCGAGCACCCAGAGGTGGGCCTCCTTCAGCCGCAGGACGGTGAGCCCCGTCAACAGCGAGATGGAGTCGGCGATGATCTTGTCCCACGCCTGGAGCAGCAGCTCCAGTCCGTTCGGTGTCGAGAGGATGTACGACCCGTAGGAGACCACGAGCAGGCCGACGGTGAGGACGGCGGCGACCCGCTCGCTGATGAGCCGCGAGAGCACCGCCGCGAGCGCGATGGACCCGGTGACCAGCAGCAGGAGTGGGACCGACCCGCCGAGGGTGATGGTGAGGTCGTACAGCACCGCGACCCAGGTCGCCGTCATCACGGCGAGGCCGCCGAGGGCACAGAGCCGGAACCAGTCGACGCCGTCGTCGACCTCGGTTTCGCTCCGGGCACGGTAGGCAGTCGGCGCGCTCATGCAGCCACCTCCCGGCTGGACGGGATATCGTCGCTCACGAACTGTTCGAACGGGACCTCGCTGTCCTCCATCCGCACGCTGACGGCGGTCCCCTCGCTCGCCGTGATGTTGATGTCGGCCTGCTCGCGGTAGTGCTCGGGCACCTGACCGGGGCCGACGGTCGCGAGCAGATTGAGCAGGCGTTCGCGCTGGTCGGCCCCGGCTGCGACCTCGAGCTCTCCGTTCGGTGTCGCGATGCCGACGGCGATGCCGCTGTCCAGCAGGTACAGCGCGATGCTCGCGGCCGCTTCGGCCATGTCGTCGTCCCAGCCGTCGGCGGCCTCGGCGGCGATGCGGACGTCACCGAGGTCGGTCTCGGCGAGGAACTCCTTGACGACGAGGTCGTCGGTGGGGCGCTTCGCGCTCGACTTCCAGTGGACGTCGCGCAGGGAGTCGCCCCGGTCGTACTCGCGGAGGCGGTCGAACTCCTCGCGGTTGTGGTCGAAGCCGCCTTCGGGGAGGAGATTCAGGTCGTGTCTGGTCGCCCCGGTGAGGGTGTACACGCGGGGGTAGACGAGGACTGAGTCGTACATGCTGTAGGTGTAGGTCCGTTCGGCGAGCGCGAGCACGTCTGTCACGGTGACGGTGAGCGGGCCGAGTTCGTGCTCGCCACGGGCGAGGTACTCGACGTCGTACTCGAGGACGTCGTCACCGATGGTCGTGTCGAACACGTTCCCCGTTGCCCCGACTGCCGCCGGGGTCTCGTCGACGACCCGCGCCGCGACTGGGGAGGAAACGTCGAAGCGGAGCCGCACGGGCTTGGTCTCGCCGATGTGCCCGGCGTCGGGGACGACGCGTTCGACCGTCGGCCGGCCGGTGAGCGCGATCTGGATGACCGCGCCGAGGCAGACGACGACCACGGGGATGACGATGGCACCGAGTTGACGCGACCCGAACTGGACGGCCATCGCTACGGTGGCGACGAGGAGGACGACCGCGCCGATGCCGCGTCTGGTGGGTCTCATTCGACGGGGACTGTCTCGATGGCCTCCTCGACGACCTGGACGCCCCGGTCGCGGGGGCCGCTCGCGGAGAGTCTGATACGGTGGCTCAGAACGCGTGGTGCCTCGGCCTGGATGTCGTCCGGGATGACGTAGCCGCGGCCGCGCAGGACCGCCCGCGCCTGTGCCGCACGCAGGAGCGCGATGGTCCCACGCGGGGAGACGCCGAGCTTCGCGTGCTCGCGGGTGAACTCGGAGATGCGGGTGGCGTAGTTCCGGACCGGCTCCTTCACCGTCACCTCGGCGACCGTTCGACGTGCGCGCTGGACGGTCTCGACGTCCGTGACTGGTTCGAGCGAGTCGATCGGGTGGTCACCGACGACCCGCGCCAGCATCTCGGACTCCTCTGCCTGCGAGGGGTAGCCGAGGTTGAGCTTCTTCATGAAGCGGTCGACCTCGGCCAGGGGGAGCTCGTAGGTGCGGTTCGGCTCGACGGCGTTCTGGGTCGCGATGACGGTGAACGGCTGGGGAAGCTTCCGGGTGGTGCCGTCGACGGTCACCTGCTCCTCCTCCATCGCTTCGAGGAGTGCCGACTGGGTCTTCGGCGGCGCGCGGTTGATCTCGTCGCCGAGGACGATGTTCGCGAACACCGGCCCCTCCTGGAACTCGAACTCGCGGGTCTTCTGGTTGAACACGTTGACCCCGGTGATGTCCGAGGGGAGGAGGTCCGGCGTGAACTGGACGCGTTTGAACGAGCAGTCGATGGAGGCAGCGATCGACCGGGCGAGCATCGTCTTCCCGACGCCGGGAACGTCCTCGAGCAGGATGTGGCCCCGCGCGAGGATAGCGGTGAAGACGTGTTCGATCTCGTCGGGGTGACCGACGATGACGTCCTCGACGTTGGCGAGGACGTCGTGGCTGACCTGTGCGGCCTGGTCCACGGTGAGTGCATCTGTAGTGGTTGCTGGTCGACTCGGCTGGTGTGAAGCGTCTGGAGTGTTGGCGTCCGTCATGGTGGTGCTTCCGACCGCTCGTGTCCGTCTAGAGGGCTACTGAATCGGTCTGGGTGGGGTAGCGGGATAATTTTTGTGTTGCCCATAGTCACGATTGTAGTTATTTTGCCTCGTGCGACCTCGTCCGGTTCGTCTGTGCTTGTGTAGCGTTCCCAAACTTGTAACGTTGCCGTGCCAGTGAATCCCAAAGGCAACCAACGGGTTACCACTCCTTGCAGTCGGCACACAGTAACCGACCGTCGTCGGTCCACGCGCGCTGGGTCCGAGTGCCACAATCAGCACACGGCCGGGGGCTCGCGCTCCAGCGCGAAGTCGGTCGGACGGGGTCGGGACCGTCGGTGTCACCGTCGGACGCCGACGCTGCACTCGTTGCCGCCGGCTCCTCGTCGTCGTCCCCGCCGTCTCCGAACGCCGTTAGCGAGGTGTCGCGTGTCATGACCGCGCGTACGGGCGGGACACTCGTAAGTCTGTCTCGCATACCCAGACCGACGGGAAGTTACTAAAAAGGAATTTTCCGAACTGCGGCCCGCCTCTCACCCAATTACGTTCCACATCGAGGGCAACGGACAGAACCAAGTACTCCCGCTCGAACCCTCGGGTATGTTCAGCATCGAGACGGTCGCACTCCAGGTCGACCCGGTCGCGAACGTCGAGCAGCTCGTCGAAGGCTTCGGACAGGTCGCCGCCAACGGCGACCCGCTCTCCATCGCACTGCTGGTCGTCGGTGCCGTGCTCACCGGCGTCGCAGCCGGCGGGTTCGGCCTGCTGGCCGCCGGAAGCCTCCTCAGCGGTCTCGCCCGTTCGCTCTCCCGAGAGCCCCCGCGAGGAGCCTAGGCGCGACGGTCCGGTCCGGGCCCAGCGGGCTCCCGGCCACGAAGCTGTCCGCGTGCGTCAACACCGCTTTTACCCGTTCGCCGACCTGCTCCGGCGTTCCTGCGATACAGAACACGTCCAGCATCCGCTCCGTCACCGCCTCGAACGCGGCGTCGAAGGAGCCGTTCGAGAGGTGCTCGCCGACCGTGCTCGCGGCCTCGTGGTCGACGTCGTGCCGGTCCAGCACCGGCGGTGCAGCGCCGGCCGCGATGAACGCCACCGGCGGGCGTGCCGCGGCACGTGCCGCGGCCTCGTCCTCGGCGACGCTGACGCTCGCGAAGGCCGCGAAGTCGAACTCGCCGCGCGAGTCGGGCCGTTCCTCGAGCCCCTCCGCGACCCGGTCGGCCGCCCACTCGAAGTCACGCGGGTGGGAGGCGTTCAGCAGCACCCCGTCGGCGTGTTTCGCCGCCATCCGCGTCATGTGTGGGCCCTGCGCCCCGACGTACACCGGAATCTCCCCCACGTCGAAGTTCAGTTCGGCGCTCCGGGCGGTGAACGTGCCGTCATGGTCCACCGATTCGCCGGCCCAGAGCCGCTGTGCCACCTTGAACGTCTCCAGCACGCGCCGGAGCGGCCGGTCGTGCTCGTAGCCGAGGTTCGACAGCGCCGACCGGTCGCCCGCGCCGATACCGAACACCGCCCGGCCGTCGGTCGTCTCGTCGAGCGTCCCGACCCGCGTCGCGAGCGACACCGGATGCGTCTCGTAGGGGTTCACCACCCCCGGTCCCACGTCGAGGTTGGTCGCCTGGCCGATGCGGTCGGCGACGACGAACGGGTCCCGGTTGAAGTGATGTGAGGAGACGAACGCCGTGTCGAAGCCCGCGTCCTCGGCGGCCTGGGCCGTTTCGACGACCTCCGCGGTCGGGTGCTCCGGCGTGAGCTCGATACCGAGTCTACGCATCGTCGAACTCCCACCCCCGGAGCGCCTGCCTGACGAAATCGCTGTCGACATCACGGAACACCGAGTCGTGGCCGCCGTGGTCGCCGAACGCCCAGTCACGGACGACGACGATGGGCTCCCCCCCGTCGCCCTCGCCCGCCACGAGGTTCGCCGCCCCGGCGAGCTCGTCGACGACGCACTGGACTGTCACGCCGAGCTCCCGCCCGTCGCGGTCGTGCTCGCCGCGCCAGTCGCGGTTCCCGGGCATCCCGTCCCAGCCGACCGCGACGGCCGCCTGTCCGTGGCGGAACGGCCGGCCGGACGTGTCAGTCACCACGACCGGGTTCTCGTGCGAGAGTCCCGCCCGGATGCGGGCAGCGCTCTCGCTCGGCCGCTCCGGCAGCAACAGCAGGTCGTGGCCGGGGACGTTCGACCGGTCGATACCCGCGTTCACGCCGACGTGGCCGAACTTCGTCTCCGTGAGCAGGAACGGTGCCTCCATCAGCAGCTCCGTCGACTCCTCGAGGACGGCCTGTGCGAACCGCGGGTCCTTCTCGTCGCCGGTGATCGACTCCAGCCGGCGCGCGATCTCGCGTGCCCGTGGGCCGTCGGGGAAATCGGCGAGGTCGGCGAACCGCCCTTCCGCCTTCGAGACGACCGTCGAGGCGACCACCACCACGTCGTCCGGACGCAGGTCGAACCGGTCCGTAATCGCGGCCGCGAGGTCGTCGCCCTCGCGTATCTCCGGGACGTCCGGAACCGCCAGTAGCTCCATACCAGTGCGTTCCGGAGGGCCGGACAAAAGCGCCTCGGTGGTGGAAAGTCCCGCCCATGTCGACTGTCACCGTCTCCCGGTTCGAACGCGATGACAACACTCACAGCGTTGGCTTCCGTTCACCGAGCCATGAGCGAGGAGACCCACGTCGTGACGGCGTTCCTTCGACACGACGGCGAGGTGTTGTTGCTGCGCCGGAGCGACGCTGTCGGGACGTATCAGGGTGACTGGGGCGGCGTCTCCGGCTACGCGGAGGGCGACCCGGAGCCACAGGTAGAGGTCGAGATCGACGAGGAAGCGGGGATCGGCGAGGCTGAGCGGACGCTCGTCCGGACCGGGAACCCACTCCGTGTCGTCGACGACGACCTCGACCGTACGTGGGTGGTACACCCGTTCCTGTTCGACGTGACGACCCGCGAGGTGACGACCAGCGAGGAGCACGACACCTACGAGTGGGTCTCGCCGACGACCATGTTCGACCGCGACGTGGTCCCAGCGCTGTGGGCAACGTACGAACGTGTCGCGCCCTCCGTCCGCAGCATCACCGCAGACGACGAGCACGGCGCGTCGTACCTCTCTACCCGGGCGTTGGAGGTGCTTCGCGACCGGGCTGCGACGCTGGTCGCCGAGGCCGAGGCCGAGGCGGAGGCAGACGACGACGCGTGGGACGAGCTCGCCGACCTCGGGAAGCGGCTCTGCCGCGCACGACCGAGCATGGCGGTCCTGCGCAACCGCGTGAACCGAGCCCTTGCCGGAGCCGACCGAACCGCTGCGTCCGTGCTCGACACGGCGACCGACGGCATCCACCGTGCCGTCACCGCCGACACCGACGCCGCCGTGCGGGCCGGCGCGCTCGTCAGCGACCGGACGGTCCTCACGGTGTCACGCTCGGGGACCGTCCTCCGGGCGTTCGACGAAGGCGACCCCGAGGAGGTGTACGTCGCCACGTCCGAACCCGGCGGCGAAGGCGTCGGTGTCGCCGAGGCACTCGTCGACGACGGGCCAGTGACGTTACTCCCCGATGCGGCCGTCGCCCAGGCCATCGTCACCGGCGAGGTGGACGCGGTGCTGGTCGGTGCCGACACCATCCTCCCTGACGGGACCGTCGTGAACAAGGTCGGGACGCGCACGGCCGCCGTCGCCGCCGCACACGAGGAGGTGCCGTGCTACGTCGTCGCCGCGACCGACAAGATCCACACGGAGCCGTCGGTCAACGTCGAGAGTGGCCGTCGCTCGGCGGTGTACGACGGTGACGCACCGCTATCGATGTTCAACCCGGTGTTCGACGAGACCCCTGCCCACCTCGTCGACGCATTCGTCACCGAGCGCGGCGAACTCGACCCGAGCGAGATCGATGCCGTAGCTGACGAACTGTCGGCACTCGCCGACTGGCGTGATTGACAGGTGACTCCGGGACACACGACGGCTCGTCACACACCCGCCTCGACCGTCGTGGGCGATCGCTCAGGTGATACCGGTGCTGGTCCCGTTCTCGTACTTCAACCGTCGGCCCGAGTCGCAAGTGAGAAACCGTCGGTCGGCCTAGTTCCTCTCGGGCGGCGGTGACGAGGGTTACCCCCACCGAGCCCCGTGTGACGAGGCACTCAACCCGAGCCGCCCCATTCTGCGAGACGCTACCAGCCCAGTGACTGCCGTCGTTCTTCGGCGAGGGCGACGAACGCGGCGGTCCACTCGGGGCAGTCGGGATGGGACTCTACGTCCGCGGGTGCGAGCCAGTGCGTTGCGGCGACCTCCTCGGGGGCGGCTACGGTCGGCGCGCCCTCGTCGTGGCGGGCGAGAAATACGACGTTCAGGCACTCCGCGCCGGTGTCGGCGACGAAGGCGTTGCTCTGGAGGTAGGTGAGGTCGGTGACGGCTACGTCGACCTCCTCGCGGACCTCGCGGACCTCGCGGTGGACGGTGCGTTCGAAGGCACCGGTATCGTGTGCGATGCCCTCGACCTTGCCGCGGACGAGTGCGAGGTGTCCACTTGCGTGGTCTTCGTCAGCTGCGCGCTCGACGAGGAGGTACTCGCCGTCGCGGTAGATCGCAGCTTCGACGTTGACGACGTAGCGTGGCGCGTCTGTCATCGTAATCGGGTATTCGACGGGCGGAATTAGCCTCGTCGACCGTCAGAAGTACTGGAACAGTTCGTCGTGGTTCTGCGCGTGGAGGTGGTCGCGAAGCGCCTCGTTGAGTGCCTCGATACGGCCCTGTTTCGCGGTGATGGGGGCGACGACGTCCTGCCACTGCTGCCACGGTGGGTAGAGGCCGAGACGGTCACAGAGGTCGTTGAGGCGTTCGTCCCGGTCGTCGACCTTGTCCATCTTGTTGACGGCGACGACGGTGGGGACACCGAGCTCGCGCAGGAAGTGGAACATCTCGACGTCGTAGGGGATCTCGTCCTCGGTGGTGTGGCGGTCGATGATGTCGATGACGCTCTTGCCGTCGACGACGAGAACGGCCGCGAGGAAGTTGTCGGCGTACTCCTCGAGGTAGGCGACGATGTCGTCCTTGATAGCTTCGCGGCGGTCTGTTTCGACGCCAGACATGAAGCCGAAGCCGGGGAGGTCCGTGACGACGAAGTCGTGGGCCGACCAGTCGTAGTGATTCGGCTCGCGGGTGACGCCGGGTTTGCCGCCGGTGTCGAAGGAGTGACCGGTGATCTCGCGCATCAGCGTCGACTTGCCGACGTTGGACCGCCCGACGAAGACGACCTCGTGGGCACAGTTCGGACGGTTTTCGAACATAGTCGTCCGTACCGTGCCGACGGGCAAAAGGGTGTCTCGTTGGCCGCGACAGTCCAACAGAGTGAGGTGACCTCCGTTCGACGGCTGCCATATGCCTGGTGTCGTCGACCATCTCATCGCCCTCGCGTTCGGGTTCCTCGACGGACTTTCCTTCGCCATCGCGTTCGGTGTCCTCTCGTTCCTCTCGCTCACCATCGTTCCGTGGTCCGTCCGTTTGGTGCTGGTCGTCTTCGGCATCGGTGCCGGAACCGGGCTTCTCGTCACGGTGTACAGCACGCATCGCTTCCATCACGACGGACAGGCGTTCGCGGCGGTTCGCGGGCTGTTCCGGTTCTGGAAGCGTCACGTCCCCCTGTGGATCTGACCGTCGGGTTTATGAGAGATGACACGCCCAACGAGGGCGTGCCCTGCCGAGCTACCACCGGGTGGGGAGCGAGTGCGCGACGCGTCGCCCGGTGGGCGCTCCTGCGTCGCCTGTTTGCCAGTTTCACCGGTCGATACGCCCGGTACACGCCCGACCCACGGGCTTTTTCTGCTCGTTCTGCGTCGGCACTGACGTGCGACTCGTACAGGTTATGATTCCGGCAGGGAAGCGCCGTGCCGTCCTCGACACGCTCGACGACGCGGGCGTCGAGTACGCGCTCACGGACGAGGTGAGCGGCCGGGAGTACACCGCCGTCGTCTCGTTCCCGCTCCCGACTGAGGCGGTCGAGCCCATCCTCGAACGGCTTCGCGAGGCCGGCATCGAGCGGGAGTCCTACACCGTCGTCCTCGACGCCCAGACGGTCGTCTCGAAGAAGTTCGAACGGCTCAGCGAGGAGTACGTCGAAGACGAGGAGACCACGGGACGCATCTCGCGGGAGGAGCTGAAGACGAAGGCCGGCGAGATGGCCCCGGGGCTGTCTGTCTACGTCCTGCTGACCGTCGTGAGCGCGGTCATCGCCACGGCCGGCGTGTTGCTGGATTCGGCTGCGGTGGTCGTCGGGTCGATGGTCATCGCCCCGCTCATCGGCCCGGCGATGGCGGCGAGCGTCGGGACCGTCCTCGACGACCGGGAGATGTTCGTCCGCGGGGCGCGCCTCCAGTTGCTCGGCGTAGTGGTCGCCGTCGCCGCCGCCGCCGGCTTCGCCACGCTGCTCAAGACGGTCCACCTCATCCCGCCGATGGACCCAACGACCGTGGGACAGGTTCAGGAGCGACTGCTCCCCGATTTCCTCTCGCTCGCGGTCGCCATCGGGGCTGGCATCGCCGGCGCGACCTCGCTTCGGACGGGCGTCTCGGCGTCACTCGTCGGCGTCATGATCGCCGTGGCGCTCATCCCGCCGACGGCCGTCATCGGCATCGGCATCGCCTACGGGCTCCCGCTCGTTGTCCTCGGAGCCAGCGTCCTCGTCCTCGTCAACGTCCTCTCGATCAACCTGGCGGGGACCGCGACGCTGTGGTATGCCGGCTACCGTCCAGAGCAGTGGTTCCGGACCGACGAGGCCCGGGCGGCGACGCTCCAGCGCATCGCCGTGCTCGTCGCCTCCATCGCGGTGCTCTCGGTGTTCCTCGGCGGTGTGACCTACATGACCTACGCGACGGCGGCCATCGAGGACGACATGGTCGCCGACGTGGAGGATACCGTCGCGGAGTACCCCGAGGCGACGCTGGTCGACGTGGAGATAATCCACGAACAGAACGTCTACCAGCGTGCGTTCGACCCGCGACCGGAGCGCGTGATCGTCACGGTCGCGCGACCACCAGGCCAGGCGTACCCGGACCTTCCGGACCGGATCGCGGCAATGGTCCAGAACGGTGACGGCCCCGTCGTCGAGGTTCGGTACGTCGACACGGTCACGGTGTCGGCGCGGGACGACCGACAGTCAGCGTCACAGCTCTCGACGCTCGCGCCGCTGCTCTCGTCGTCCGAGACGACGCTCCAGAACCAGCATCCCGCGCGACCGCTCTAGTTCGACTCCTCGAAGGGCAGTTCGAGCTCGTAGTCGACGGCCTCGACAGCGGCGTCGAGGACTCCTTCGACGTTCTCGTCTTCGGTGATGCTCATATACAGGTCGGCGTCGACATCGCGGGAGCGGTCGGATTTGTTGCAGACGGTGAGCAGCGGGACGTCCTCGAAGTCGGCGGCGACGGCGTCCCGTAGCGCCAGCTGGGCGTCGAGCGGGTAGCCGCAGTCGCCGCTGGCGTCGACCATGAACAGGAGGCAGTCACCGAGGTGAGTCAGCGCGGAGACGGCCTGCTGTTCGATGTCGTTGCGCTCGTCGGCGGGGCGGTCGAGGAGGCCGGGCGTGTCGATGACCTGGTAGCGGATGCGGTCGCGCTCGAAGTGGCCGACACCGATGCCCTTCGTCGTGAACGGGTAAGAGGCGGTCTCGCCGCGCGCCCGGGTGACCGTGTTGACGAAGGAGGACTTGCCGACGTTCGGGTAGCCGGCGACGACGATGGTCGGCGCGTCGGGGTCGATGTCGGGCAGGGTCTTCAGGTCGTCCCGGGCTTCGCCGATGCGGAGCAGGTCGTCCTCGACCTCCTCGACCACGTCGGCGAGGCGGGCGAAGGCCTGCTTGCGGAGCTTGCGGGCGGTGTCGACGTCGTTGCGCCGCATCCGGCCCTCGTACTCCGAGCGGATCTCGTCGGTCTTGCGTGCCGCCCAGCTCACTTCGCTGAGCGACTGTCGCAGCTCGTCGACGTCGACGATGGCGTCGGCGAGCTCGTAGTAGAACGGGTCGACCGTGCCGAAGTCGGGCCAGGCCGTGACGACGTTCTCCATGTTGTCGGAGAGGATGTTCGACGCCGTCTGAAGCATCGAGGTCTGGGCCTCGTGCCCGGACTTGGCTCGCCCCGAGCGGGCCGCCCGCGAGAACGCCTTGTCGATGAGTTCCTCCGACCGGGGGGTCGTCGGAAGGTTCTCGAAAATCATGGTCATACGTTGTCTGCGCGGACGTATAAGGCGTTCCTTGTGGATTCGCCGTGGTCCCCCGGTGCGTCAGCGTCGGTCGGCCAGCTCCGCCCGCAGCTCGTCGATGTCGATGTCCTTCATCGAGAGCAGGACGAGCAGGTGGTAGACGATGTCCGCGCTCTCGTGGACGAGCTCGTCGTGGTCGTCGTCCTTCGCGGCGAGCACCAGCTCGGTGGCCTCCTCGCCGAGTTTCTCCAGCACCGCGTTCTCGCCTTTCTCGTGGGTGAACAGGCTGGCCGTGTAGGAGCCCTCGGGGAGGTTGGTCTTGCGATCCTCGACGACCGCGAACAGCTCGTCGAGCACGTCGTCCGTCGAGCCGTCGGTGGTGTCGCCGCTCATGCGTGCTCCGTCACCTCGCGGATGTCGTCCAGTTCGTCGAACTCCCCGGCGTCGCGACGGCTGTCCTCGAACACCGCCTCGGATATCTCGATGGGCGTGTTCGTCCGGGCCGCGAGCGCGAGAGAGTCGCTCGGGCGTGCGTCGACGACAACGTCGTCACGCGGCGTGGCGACGTGGAGGTCCGCGATGTAGGTGCCGTCCTCGACCGCGCTGACGACGACCTGCGTGATGCGGCCGCCCAGCTCCTCCACGACGTCGAGCAGGAGGTCGTGGGTCAGCGGTCGGCCGATGTCCTCGGCGTCGAGGCCACGCGCGATGGCCATGGCCTCCTCGAACCCGATGAAGATGGGCACCACGTCCTCGGCGTCCGCGACGCTCAGGACGACCACGGGGACGGGTCCGTCGCGGGTTCCGGCGACGCGGACCGCGTCGATGGCTGCGTTCATGGCCGGACGGAAGAGGCCGAGGTAGAAAAGTCCCCGCTCTCAGCGGGCGATGGGGTCGGCCTCGTCCGCGGCGAAGAAGGCGAGGCGGTGGACCCGCACGTCGGGGGTCAGTTCGGGGTGGAACGAGGTCGCCACCACGGGACCGTCACGCACCGCGACCGGCCGTTCGTCCCACGTCGCCAGCACCTCGACGTCGTCACCGACCTCGTCGATGACCGGCGCGCGGATGAACACCGCCGGGAACGGCTCGTCCAGTCCCTCGATGTCGAGTGGCGCCTCGAAGCTGTCCTTCTGACGGCCGAAGGCGTTGCGGTCGACGCTCGCGTCGACGAGGTCGAGCGTCTCGACGCGGTCGTCTTTCGCGTCACGCGAGACGACGATGAGACCCGCACAGGTCGCCAGCATCGGCTTGCCGGCCTCCACGTGGGCGACGATTTCGGGCGCGATGTCCTCCTCGTGGAGCAGTCGCGAGATGGTGGTCGACTCGCCACCCGGCACGAGCAGCAGGTCGCAGTCGGGGACGAGTCCCGACTCGCGTATCTCGCGCACCTCGATGTCCTCGCCGTGGGCACGGCCGGCCCGACGGACGGCATCGGCGTGCTCGGAGACGTCGCCCTGGACGGCGACGACGCCAGCGATGAGTGTCATGACTGGCAGTTACGGGTGCCGAAAGAAAAGGCTCGCGAGTCGACGCGATGCTGCCGGTAACCGCCGAGCGATGCGACCGGACGATGCCTACAGCGCGACGTTCAGCACCATCACGAACACGCCGAAGAAGACGCCGAACGCGACGACCGTCTTGGGGTCGATCTGGATTGCGTTGCGGTCCTCGGCGTCGAAGTAGCGGACGAGCCCGGCGCTGGACATCAGCCCGCCGGAGTTCTCTCCCTTGCTCATACCGGCTTCTCGTCGCTGGGACCGTCTAAACCTTTCGACACCGCCTTCGGGCCGGGGGCCGCGCTCGTGCGCGCTCCTCGTCTAACCAAACCCTTATGCGCGCAGCGAGGGAAGAATCGGGCGATTATGGCAGTCACGCTCAAAGACTTCTACGCCGACTGGTGCGGCCCCTGCAAGACGCAGGACCCCATCCTCGACGAGCTCGAGGAGGACTGGGCCGACCGGTTCGAGGTCGAGAAGGTCAACGTCGACGAGGAGCAGGACGTCGCGAACGAGTATCAGGTTCGCTCGCTCCCCACGCTCATCGTCGAGAACGACGACGGCGTCGTCGAGCGCTTCGTCGGGGTCACCCAGCGCGAGGACCTCGAGGACGCCCTCGAGAAGGCCGGCGCGTAACCGCGCCGACGGTGGTGGTCGGGGCGTCCAGCGTCCCTCTCGTTGTCTCAGTACCGCAGAGCAACAGCAGTCGGTCGTCTCGCCTCACTCGAACTTCACGCCGACGTCGTGCATCCCGTCGTTGTGGCGCGCGATGTTGATGACCAGCGGCGTGACGCTCTCGACCTCCGCCGCGTTGGCGAGCGGGCCGGCGTCGAGCGAGCGCAGTCCCTCGATCTCGTCGGCGAGCTGTCGCACGATCCCCTTCGCGTCTGGGTCGTCGCCCACGACCAGCGTGTCGAGGTCGAGCGTCACGTCGAGGTTCGCGAGCCGGTCCGCCGAGAGGTTGTGGAACGCGCCGACGACCGAGACGGCGTCCGGGGCGGCCTCCGCCGCGATGGCGGTGACGCTCCCTGCGCCGGGCCGGTGGTAGTGCATCCCGTCCTCGTCCCCCTTCATCCCCACCGCGGGGGAGACGAGGATAGCGTCCTCGTCCAGCTTCCCGGCGACCGAATCGACCGTGTCGCCGACGTGGTACGGCGGCACCGCCAGCACGACGATGTCCGCACGGTCGGCCGCCATCTCGTTCACGAATCCCTTCACCGTGCGGTCGACGCCGCGGCTATCCAGCTCCGTCTCGTACGACTCGGCCGCAGTCCGCGCCTTCTCGGCGTCGCGCGAGCCGATCAGTACCTCGTGGTCCGTGTCGTAGGCCCAGCGGAGCGCGAGCCCCTGGCCGATATCGCCCGTGCCACCGAGCAGTGCGATTCGCATACCCGTGACGTGGACCCGGATGGTGAATAAGCGTTCGGAGTCGGCAGGTGACCGCGTGTCGCTGGGTTCCGGGGATCCGACCAGCCGGCGGGCTCCGACGGGCTCGTCGGGGAGCCGCTCACGGGCGTCGCGCGTCTCGTGACCGGCCCCCGCTCGCAATCGCGGTTCTCACTCGCTCGGGTACTCCTCAGGGAACGGCTCTCCAGGCTCCTACTCGTCCCGTGCGGGCGTCTCGTTATACTCGCCGGCGCGCCAGAGGAAGGTGAAGAAGGCGAGGAAGTAGCCGAGTCCCGCGCCGGTCCAGCCGGCGAAGTTCGGTATCGCGCCTTCGAGGGCGGTTGCGGCACCGAGTGCGCCGATGACGGCGGCGAGCTCGATGAAGACGAGGTCGCCGAACTTGCCGGCCCAGGAGCGCTCCTCGAGGTACCCGTCGGTGTCGAACGTGCTCGCGACGAGGGCGAAGACGGCGATGCCGACGGGCGTCGAGAACGCGATGCCGAGGGCGGTGCGCTGGGCGTCGGACATGCCCGCGATTGGTGTCGTCTGGAACGTGCCGGCGACGACGCTCCCGACGACGAGGAAGACGAGGACGACGGCGATACGCTTGACGTTCATGGACTGGCTACCGTCCCCTGGGACAAAAGGCAGTTCGACTCCGGCCGGCGGTCAGCCGCCGTTGCCGACCGTGCCGTTGGCGAGTACGGCGTCCAGGTCGCCGGCGACGTAGCGGACGGTCAGATCGTCGCCGGGTTCGACGCCGACGAGGACGACGCTGTCACCGGTGGTGATGATGTCGTCGTCGCCGACGCCGAATCGCAGGGCGGCCCACGTCGCCCGGTCGCCGTCGACCTCGACGACGATGTTGCCTGCGAGCACGCTGTCGCCACCCGTGTAGGTGAGCGTGGTCCGTCCGTCGCCCTCGTAGCTGTGGTCGAAGGAGGTGGTCGGAACTGTCGCGTCCGTGCTTCCTGTCTGGGTGACCGCCCAGGCGATACCGCCGACGCTCGCGGCGAGCATGAGGACGACGACACCGACGACCACCAGCCGCCGGCGTGGGTTCGCCGGCTCGGGGGCGCGGGGGTCCGTCGCCGGCGACCGGGCGCTCGCCGGGCCGTCCGGCCCTGCGCTGCCGGCTGCACGCTCGTCGTCGGCGTCCCCGTCGTCGCCGTCGGCAGGTGCTCCCGCATCGGTCATGGTCGACACCTCGCCGGCCTCGGATAAAGTCGGTGTGGCCGTGGCTGAGCGGAGGCTGGCAGCAGTCGCGCGTTCGCAACCGTCAGAACGGGTGGTTCGTCACTCTGCGCAGCAGGGTTCGGCTTCGTTGCAGTCTGTCTCGCCGCCGTCGGCAGCCACCTTCTCCTCCTCGATTTCGTAGAGACTCTGTCGAGCGTCGGCGAAGTAGACGTCCTGGCTGACGAGATCGATCTCCTGTAGACGCTCCAGTGCGTACCGGACCGTCCGGGCCGAGAGCATCGACTCCTGGACGATCTGCTTCTGCGTGAGCGGCCCGTCGTATTCGAGCACCTTGTACACGAGCTTGGCGCTGGGCGGTAGCTCCTCGAGTTCTTCCCCGGTTGTGCTCATCGTTACGAATCGAAAACCGCCACGACCTTAAACTTCACCCCAACGATTCGACTGGCGGCCCATCCTAACGGGAGACAAGCGAACGCCTTTTTACCGGCGCTCACACACTCTTGAACATGGCTACCGACACGGCTGGCTCCGACACGGCGGACTCGGAGGACCAGCACTTTCATACGGTCACGCGGACGGCTCTCTCTGCGGGGGCCGGCGTTGCGGCGGCCTTCCTCTCGACGTCGCTCACCGCTGGGGCCGAGACGGCAGAGATTGCGGCACAGAACCAGACCGCACAGCTCGTCGTCATCGTCGCCATCGCCGTCCAGCCGCTCCTGCAGCGTGTGCTCGGCGTCTACAAGGACGACTTCGGGGCGAAGGACTTCCTGTTCATCGGATTCATGACCTTCGCCTTCTGGTTCGTCACCTGGGGAATCATGCTCACCGCGCAGCACACAGCGTGACCGATGGCGGACGACAGCATCGCGGTCGTCGATCTGGAGCGATGCCAGCCCGACCGCTGCAACTACGAGTGCAAGAACTTCTGTCCGCCGAACCGCACCGGGAAAGAGTGTATCACCGTCCGCGGCGAGGACACCATGGAGGGCAAGCCAGACCAGGTGCGCATCTCCGAGGAGATCTGTCTGGGCGAGACCTGCGGTATCTGCGTCGAGAAGTGCCCGTTCGACGCCATCGAGATCATCAACCTGCCACAGGAGCTCGACGACGAGCCAGCCCACCGCTACGGCGAGAACGCGTTCTCGCTGTACGGGCTCCCCGCGCCTGACGAGGGTCGCGTGACGGGCATCCTCGGTCCGAACGGTATCGGGAAGACGACCGCGGTGCGCATCCTCGCCGGGGAGCTCGTGCCCAACCTCGGGAACTACGGCACCGAGCCGGAGTGGTCCGACGTGCTCGACCGCTACCGCGGCACCGAGCTGCAGGCGTTCCTGCGCGAGCTCCGCGACGGCGACGTCGACGTCGCCCGCAAGCCGCAGTACGTGGACCAGATCCCGAACCAGTTCGACGGCACCACGCGCGAACTGCTCGACTCGACCGACGAGCGCGGTGACCTCGACGCGATCGTCGACCGGCTGAGCATCCGGCCCGTGATGGACCAGCACATCGGCGACCTCTCCGGCGGCGAGCTCCAGCGCGTCGCGCTGGCCGCGACGCTGGCCCGGGACGCCGACTTCTACTTCCTCGACGAGATCACGCCGTACCTCGACATCGGCCAGCGCGTCACCGCCGCACGGCTCATCCGCGACCTCGCAGCCGACGGGGACCGGTCGATGCTCGTCGTCGAGCACGACCTGGCTATCCTCGACCTGCTCGCGGACAACCTCCACGTCGCCTACGGTGAGCCCGGGGCGTACGGTGTCGTCACGGACCCGAAGTCGGTGCGCAACGGCATCAACGAGTACCTGAAGGGCTACCTCGACAACGAGAACATGCGTATCCGGCCGAACGCCATCCAGTTCGAGGAGCACGCCCCGCGCACCGCCGAGAAGGGCGACGTGCTCGTCGAGTACCCCGACCTCGAGATGAGCTACGGCCCGGACGAGTTCTCGCTGACGGTCGACGGCGGCACCGTCCACGAGAACGAGGTGCTCGGTATCGTCGGCCCCAACGGTATCGGGAAGTCCACGTTCGCGAAGCTGCTCAACGGTGCGCTCGAACCGGACGAGGGCGACCTCGACTTCCGACTCGACATCTCCTACAAGCCGCAGTACGTCGAGATCGACAAGCCGATGCGCGTCGACGTGTTCCTCCAGTCCATCACGGACCAGTTCGGGTCGTCGTACTGGAACACCGAGATCGCCCAGCCGCTCCAGCTGGAGCGCATCATGGAACAGAACCTGGAGGACCTCTCCGGCGGCGAGCGCCAGCGCGTCGCCATCGCGGCCTGCCTCTCCGAGGACGCCGACCTCTACCTGCTCGACGAGCCCTCCGCGCACCTCGACGTCGAACAGCGGGTGCAGGCAACCAGTGCCATCCGGCGCTACGCCGAGAGCCAGGACGCGACCGTCATGGTCATCGACCACGACATCTACATGATCGACCTGCTCGCCGACCGGCTGATGGTGTTCGACGGCGAACCCGCCGACCACGGCCACGCCGGCCGTCCGCAGGCGATGCGCTCGGGAATGAACGAGTTCCTCGCGAACCTGGACGTGACGTTCCGCCGGGACGAGCGCACGAAGCGCCCCCGGGTCAACAAGCCCGGCTCGCAGCTCGACAAGCAGCAGAAAAAGGACGGCGAGTACTACTACTCGGCCTGACGGGAGACCGTCAAACAGCGTTTTCAGCCACCTGAAAGCACTTACGGGGTGCGACTGACCGTCCGACTATGCGACGCCGCGCCCTCCTCGCAGCGACCGCGACAGCAGTCGGAAGCGCCACCGTCGCCGGCTGTCTCGGCGACGACGACCCGGATGGCGACGGGACGACCAACTCCGTATCGACGACAACGCAACCGACCGGGGGGCCTCCCGACACGACGACGGAGACGCCAACCACCACCAGCGCCGACTCGTTCCCCGAGGACTGCCCCGACGAGCCGGACATCGACGGGCTCCCGGCCCGCCCGGAGACGTTGACCGAGTCGAGCGTCGTCGACTACGTCCGCGAGTTCGAGGAAGTGTACGTGGTGGCGACGGACGACAGCTACACCGCCATCGACTCCATTACCGTCACCGAGACCACGGCGGCCGGCGACGGCTACGACATCGACATGGCGGTAGAGGGGGTGGAACCCACGCGGACCGGGACCGCGACCCAGGAGCCCGCGGACGCGACCTCGCACCGCGTCACCTACCGGTTGCGAGAGCGCACGCTGGTCCGCGAACTGCGTGGCTACGCC
This sequence comes from Haloarchaeobius sp. FL176, assembly GCF_024609245.1. Classification (GTDB taxonomy): domain Archaea; phylum Halobacteriota; class Halobacteria; order Halobacteriales; family Natrialbaceae; genus Haloarchaeobius. The sequence continues at coordinate 292,195 of NZ_JANJYH010000005.1, read as the reverse complement.
GCTGGCCGGGAGCTATCCGAGGACTGCTGGACGGTCTCGACGGCGTGAGTGCGGCGACGACCTTTCGAAGCCCTTAACCCCCTCAGTGGGGAAGTTCGGGTAACTCGCTGGCGGACGGGCTCCAGCGGGCACCTGCGCACAACAGGTCATCGGAATGTGGTTCGCCGACGCGAACTGAACCGGACAACGCCCGTGGTGATACACACATGGCACGAAGCTTCTACTCCCACATCAAGGAAGCCTGGCGGGACCCGGACGACGGGAAGCTCGCCGAGCTGCAGTGGCAACGAAAACAGGACTGGCGGCAGCAGGGCGCCATCGAGCGCATCGAGCGACCGACCCGACTGGACAAGGCCCGCGAGCTGGGCTACAAGGCCAAGCAGGGCGTCGTCGTCGCCCGCGTCTCGGTCCGTAAGGGGAACGCCCGCAAGCAGCGCCACAAGGCCGGTCGTCGGTCCAAGCGCCAGGGCGTCAACCGCATCGGCCGCCGCAAGAACATCCAGCGCATCGCCGAGGAGCGTTGCGCTCGCAAGTACCCGAACCTGCGCGTGCTCAACTCCTACTGGGTCGGTGAGGACGGCTCCCAGAAGTGGCACGAAGTGATCATGGTCGACCCCGAGCATCCGGCCATCGAGAACGACGACGACCTCAGCTGGATCTGCGACGACAGCCACACGGGCCGTGCGTTCCGTGGGCTCACCAGCGCCGGCAAGCAGAACCGAGGCCTGACGTTCAAGGGCAAGGGCACCGAGCACACCCGTCCCTCGAACAACTCGGGCAAGGGTCGCGGGAAGTAACCACGCCGATTTCTTTCGGTTTCACCCACCCCGGAGCCACGGCGCCGTCCCGCCCGGGAACGCTGCCGAAACCGCACGGTTCATCCCGGCCCGCGAGGGAGGGTGAGCCGTGAACGGTATCGCCCTCGCGCTGTTCGCTGCGGTCCTCCTCGGTAGCTACATGTTCGGTGTGAAGCGGTACTTCGCGGACTACGCGGCGTCTGTCTACATGTTCGGCGTGTACGCCGCCGCGGTCGCCTGGTACCTCCCGGTGGCTGTGGCGACGACGGAGGGACCGCCCGTGCCGACGTCGGCAGTCGGGCTGGCGGCATCGCTGGCGGTGAGTGTCGGGGTCGTCGTCGCGCTGCTCGCGTTCTTCCGGGCGCTCTCGACCGGCGACGTGAGCTACGTCGCGCCCATCAGCAAGGTCGTCCCCGCCTTCGTCCTGCCCATTGAGGTGCTCGTCCTGCACGAGCGGCTCTCGGCGATGCAGGTCGCGGGCGTGGTCGTCGTCACGCTCGGGCTCTACCTCGTGAACTACGAACCGGGGACGCTGCTGGAGCCGCTCCGGCGTGCGGTCCGCGCCCGCCCCGCGCAGCTCGCGCTCCTGAGCGCGGCGACGTTCGGCGTCGTCGACGTCGGCAAGCGGATCGTCCTGCAGGAGCTGGGCGTCGAGCCGGCCGCGTTCGTCGTCGTCATGCTCGTGACGACGTTCGTCGTCATCTCGCCACTGGCGCTCCCGAAGCTCGACCGCGCGACGATGGCCGCCGACTGGCGGAAGTTCGTCGCGTTCGGCGCGGTCGTCGCCGCCGGTCAGCACGTCATCTCGCTGGCGTTCACGACGCTGCCCGCGAGCGTCGCCTCGCCCATCGTCAACGCACAGGCGGTCGTGGCGGTGCTGCTCGGTGGGGCCGTACTACAGGAGCAGGACTTCCGTCTCCGACTGGCCGCTGCGAGCGTCGCCATCAGCGGCGTCGCGCTGATCACGCTCGGCTGAACTGGCGGCGACCGACCCTGGACCGCCGACGGGCGGAGTCGGTGGTTCGCGGTTCGGCGCTCACGACGAGCTGTCGGTCGAATCGCGGTGGTCGTCGAGGGTGGGCAGGTCGACGCGGTCGGCGTAGACGCGGACATACGCGGTGGCGAGACCGAACAACCACGCGAGCAGGAACGGCTCACGGCTCCCCGCCGGCGCGTCGACCCCGAGGAGCGACATCATCCCGCCAACACCGAGGAGCCAGAACGGCATGGTGACCACGGTGATGCCGACGAACCTGCCGAAGTTGCCGTGTGACCACCCACGGTCGACGAACAGGGACGCGCCGAGCACGCCGACGACGGCCGTGAGACCGAGGACGCCGGAGCCCAGCGGGTCACCGAGTATCCCGTCGGCGAGTGCGGCGGTCGGGAACACGACGACGACGATGCCCAGGAACGCGAGGCCGAGGTCCGCGGCTGTGTCGAGTGTCTTCCGCACGTCGTATTCGGTGCGATTCATCACCGGGGACGTGGTGCTCGCGCCCGTTCAACCTGCAGCCAAACATCGTAGCCCGCACCGACCCTATACAGATTGGCCAGGGATTCAGGTGATGGTTCGTTCGAACCTGGCACCGTCGACGCCCACTGCGGTGCCCGCACAGTGGCCGAGGCAGTCCCGGAGCTGGCGTCGCGGGCAGTGGGGCAGGGCGAGCGAGCGTCCCACGACCACGGGACACGACTGGGGCGGTATCGCCGCCCGAACTTTAGTGGCTGACCCGCGTTGTGCCGGCTATGCTTTCCGACGCGATGTCGCTGCTGCTCCAGGGCTCGCCCCCCGATTTCTGGCCGTCGCAGTTCGCGAACGACTGGTCGTTCGTGGTGCGCCTCGGCTGGGGGATGCTGGCGTTCGCACTCGTCACGCTCTTCGGCTGGTTCGTCCTCGACCCGGCGGTGAGTCGCATCGTCACCGCCCGGAACCGCAACAACCCGACCGTCGAGGATGCGGTGTCGCGGTACCTCCGGCTGGCGGTGATCGTGGTCGCGTTGCTCGTCGGGGCGCTCATCACGGGCTACGGCGCGTTCCTGCAGTCGTCGGCGCTCGTCGTCGCGGCCGCGACGCTCGCTCTCGGCGTCGCCGGTCAGACGGTCATCGGCTCGCTCGTCAGCGGGATGGTGCTCGTGCTGGACCCGGAGTTCAACGTCGGCGACTACATCGAGTGGGAGGGGGGCCAGGGCACCGTGCGCGCCATCACGCTCCGAGTGACGCGGGTTCAGACGCCCGACGGCGGACTGGTGACGCTCCCGAACACCGCGCTGACGGGCCAGGCGATCACCCGACCGTACGGCTACGACCGGACGCGCATCGTCGAGCACGTCGGCATCGCGTACGAGGACGACGTGGACGAGGCGCTGGCGCTGCTCCGGGCGGCGGCGCACGACGTCGACGGCGTGGTGGAGGGGCCGAGTCCGAGGGCGTTCGTCGACGAGTTCGCCGGCGACGCGGTCGTCCTCCGCGGCGAGTTCTGGGTCTCCGATCTGAGGCGGCGCGGGACCCTCCAGATCCGGTCCGAGTACGGTCGCCACGTCAAGCAGCGCCTCGAAGGAGCCGGAATCACTCTTTCGCCGGCGTCGAAGCGGGAGCTGCTGGGTCGGGTCGAGGTCGACCGGGAGGAGTGACCGCAGCCCCGTTGCCGATAACTATTCGTACCCGAACCGTCATCCCTGTCGCATGGATGGGATGGCTGTCGAGTTCGATGGAGGAGAAGGGCGGTGGGGTCCTCGTTCGCATCGATGAGCGAGGCAGTCCGACTCCCCGAGGAGTTCGGCGCGTTGAAAACGGGAGTGATGCTCCACGACGCGGAGACGGGGCGAATCCTCGACGTGAACGAGCGACTGGAGACGCTGTTCGGCTACGATGTCGACACGCTCCAGACGATGCAGGTCGAGGACTTCACCGCGCCGACGACGAAGCTCACGCAGGCGATGGCCGTGCGGCGCATCCGGGCGGCGGCCGACGGTGACCCGCAGTCGTTCGAGTGGCAGGTCGAACGACGGAGCGGGAAGGTCCTCTGGGTCTCCGTCGACCTCACCGCGGTCGGCGTCGACGGGCGGGACTGCGTGCTCGCGGAGGTCAGAGACATCACGGAGTACAAGACCCGCGAGCGCCGGCTCCGACTGCTCAACCGGGCTGTCCGTCACAACCTCCGGAACGACAGCACCGTCCTCATGGGCTACGTCGAACAGGCCATGGAGTCCGTCGACCAGGAGCGGCTGGTGTCGGACCTCGAGACCGTCCACGACATCGCCGCCGACATCGGTTCGCTGAGCGACTCCATCGAGGAGTTCGAGGAGATCGCGGACTCGAACAGGTCCGGTCGGTCGCGGGTCTCGGTCAACGAGGTCGTCCGCGAGCAGGTCGTGGCGGTACAGCAAGCGCACCCGGAAGCGGCGGTCCGGCTCGACGAGCAGGCGGCTGTCTGGGCGCTGGCCGACGACGGTATCGACTACGCCATCGGGCACGCCCTCGAGAACGCCATCGTCCACAACGACCGGGACACGCCCTCGGTGACAGTGACCGTCACGAAGGACTCCGACGGCGACCGCGGCGAGGTACGGATCATCGACGACGGGCCACCGATTCCCGACATCGAGGTCGACGTCCTCGACGCCTGGGAGTCCAAGACCGACACCTACCACGGCTCCGGGCTCGGGCTCTGGGTGATGCAGTGGTCCATCGACTCGCTCGGGGGTGAGCTGGTGTTCGAGGAGCGGGAGCCGCGCGGCAACGTCGTCCGGATGCTGCTCCCGCTCGACGGCGAACGGAGGTAAGCGGCGGCCGCAGCCGGGTCACTCCCCGCCCGACAGCTCGGCCCAGACGCGCCACGCGGGGTCCTCCCCCGGATGTTCGACCGGCTCGCCGTCGACGTACACGCCGTCACCGTCGCGTACACGACCGGCGTCGGCGACGGGCGTCCCGCGCGATTCGAGCGCTTCGACGACGGCGTCGACGCCCTCGGGCCGGACGGCGACGAGGAGGCTCCCGCTGGTCGTCGCCGCCCAGGGCTCCATCTCCAGTGCGTCACAGATGGCAGCGGCCTCGTCCGAGACGGGGGTCGCGGCCGAGTCCACGTCGAGACGGACGCCCGCCCCGGCGGCGAGTTCGACGAGCGCGCCCTGGAGCCCGCACTCGGTCGCGTCGTGCATTGCTGTGACGGGCCCGCTCGCCGCGGCGACGAGCGCGTCACGGACGTGCTCGGTCGACGGCAGGCGTTCGGCCTGCCGTGCGAGCACGTCGTCGGGCAGGTCGATGTCGTCGGGGAACAGCGCGGCGAACAGCGCGGTCGCCTCGACGGCGGGCCCGTGGGTGACGAGCAGGTGGTCGCCGGGGCGCGCGCCGTCCGGGCGAATCACGTCCTCGTGGTCGCCGACGCCGAGGACGGTAGCGCCGCCGACCCAGGGGAACGAGCAGCCGGCGTAGCGGGCGGTGTGGCCGGTGAGGACGGTCGTCCCGAGGTCCGAGAGGTCGTCGGCCATCGTCTCCCAGACGGCCGCGAACTCGTCGTCGCGCAGCTCGGGCGGCAGCGAGAACGAGATGGCGAGGTGGCTCGGCGGGATGCCGGAGACGGCGACGTCCGCGAGGACGACACCGAGGGCGAATCTGGCGGCGCGCTCCCAGCCGAGGTCGGGGAGGATGGAGACCGGGTCCGTCGCGGCGACGATGGCCCGGCCACCCACGTCGAGCACGCCGAAGTCGACGCCGTGCGTGGGGCCCAGCGCCACGTCGTCGCGGTCGGCTCCGAGGTTCGGGTAGATCACGTCGTCGAAGAACGAGCGGTCGATCTTTCCGCGGTCGGTCATCGGCCCGAACTACCGGCCGCGGGTGGAAAGGCGTACCGTTCGAATCGCCGTCAGGCGTCCTCGAGTTCGTCGAACAGCGCGACCACCCGTCGCTCGACGTCGTCCCGTATCTCGGCGACGGCCTCGGGCGATTTACCGTCGGGATCGGGCAGGTCCCAGTCGCGAAGATCGACGGCGGTGTCCAGCGAGAGCGTCGAACAGCCCATCGTCGCGACCACGTCACAGGAGTCGAGCTCCGCGTCGCTCACCTCGCGGGGGGTCCGGTCCGAGAGGTCGATGCCCACGTCGGCCATCGCGTCGCGGACCTCCGCGTGGACGTGGTCGGCGGGGAGCGTGCCGCCCGTGAGGATGTCCCAGTCGAGGTCGCGGCGGTCGCGCTCGCGCTCGGCGAACGCGGTCGCCATCTGGCTGCGCCCGGCGTTCTGCACACAGACGAAGCCGACGGTCGTCATTCGGCGGCACCTCCCGCTGTGCCGTCGGCTTCCCCGTCGACCGCCGCCAGCAGCGCCGCGGCGCGCTCAGTCGGCCGGTAGTAGCGCCAGCGACCCTCCTTCCGCCGCTCGACGAGGCCGGCGTCGGTCAGCGTCGAGAGCGCGTGGCTGACCGCGCTGTCGCTCACGTCGACGAGGGGTTCGAGCTCGCAGACGCAGAGCTCGTCCTCGGCGGCGACGAGCAGCCGCACGATGTCGAGCCGCGTCTCCGCCGACAGTGCGTCGAAGAGCGCCGCGGCGGTCGGTGTTCGGTCGGTCCGTGCCCGGTCGCAAACCGCGTTCAGGTCGGCGATCAGTGCGTCCACGTCCCCGTCACAGCAGCTCCCGCACTCGTCGACGATGAGTCGTTCTAGCCGGTCCGCCGTTGCCATACCAACGAATGAACAACTGTTCAAATGAATATCCCGGTTCGTCGGACCTCCGGTTTCCTACAACCGCTCACCCTTGCCGAGTGCAACGTCGTTATGGGGCTGGGAGACCTCGATGGAGACACGCAGCAGTCCCCATTCCGCCGCCGGGGAGTACAAAAAAGTACTTAAAAACACGTCCCTAACTTCAGGTTAACGCAGACAATGCAAGGTCAGAACCAGCAGCAAGCGTACGACCGGGGAATCACTATCTTCTCGCCGGACGGACGTCTCTACCAAGTCGAGTACGCACGCGAGGCCGTCAAGCGCGGCAGCGCGAGCGTCGGGATTCGAACACCGGAGGGCGTCGTCCTCGTGGCCGAGCGTCGCAGTCGCTCGCCGCTGATGGAGCGCGACTCCGTCGAGAAGCTCCACAAGATCGACGACCACGTCGGCATCGCGAGCGCCGGCCACGTCGCCGACGCGCGCCAGCTCATCGACGTGGCGCGTCGGCAGTCACAGGTCAACCAGCTCCGCTACGACGAGACCATCGGGGTCGAGACGCTGACGAAGGCCGTCACGGACCACATCCAGCAGTACACGCAGACCGGTGGCGCGCGCCCGTTCGGCGTCGCGCTGCTCGTCGGCGGTATCGACGACGGCGAGCCCCGCCTCTTCGAGACCGACCCCTCGGGGACGCCGTACGAGTGGAAGGCCATCGCCATCGGCGGCAACCGTGAGGAGATCCAGAGTCACCTCGAAGACGAGTACTCCGACGAGCTCACGCTCCAGGGCGGCATCGACCTCGCCATCGAGGCCATGGCCGTCGGCGAGGAGGAGGGCTTCCCGCCGGAGGGGCTCGCCATCTCGACGGTCGAGACCGAAAGCGGTGAGTACCGGACCCTCGAACTGGACGAGATAGAGAACAGACTCGCGGAACTCGACCTCCTCACGGAGGATGACGACGAATGATGCTCGACAACACCGACCCCTACGAACCCGAACTCGGCGCGGCCGAGTGGCGAGAACAGGCCGGCGACGAACAGAAGGTCAACAAGACCGGGACGACCACCATCGGCATCGCGACCGACGAGGGCGTCCTCATCGCGACCGACCGCCGTGCCAGCCTCGGCGGCCGCTTCGTCTCGAACAAGCAGGTCGTGAAGGTCGAGGAGATCCACCCGACCGCCGCGATGACGCTCGTCGGCAGCGTCGGCGGTGCCCAGTCGTTCATCAAGTCCCTCCGCGCCGAGGTCAACCTCTACGAGACCCGCCGCGGGCAGGACATGAGCATCGAGGCGCTCGCCACGCTCGCGGGTAACTTCGCCCGTGGCGGCCCGTTTTTCGCCATCAACCCCATCCTGGGCGGCGTCGACGAGGACGGCAGCCACGTCTACTCCATCGACCCCGCCGGCGGCGTCATGAAGGACGACTACACCGTCACCGGCTCCGGGATGATGGTCGCCTACGGCCTGCTCGAGGGCGAGTGGCACGAGGACATCGAGATGGACGAGGCCCGTCGTCTCGCCGCCCGCGCCGTCCAGAGCGCGGCCGAGCGTGACACCGGCTCCGGCAACGGGCTCGTCCTCTGTGAGGTCACCGAAGAGGGCGTCGACATCACCGAGTACGACGGCTTCCCGGACGAGAACGAGCTGTAACTCCGGTCTCGTCTCGCTGCGGTCTTTTTCGCGTGTTCGACCGTGAGCGCCGCCTGTCGAGAGCGGCAGCCCTGTAGGCCCAGGCCGTCCAGCAGCCCACGCCGGCAATGAAACGGTGGACCGGTCCCGCACCACCGGTTACGGCCACAACTTAACACGACGGGAGGCGAACCCGCGTCCATGCCAGTGGTGCTGCCGAGCGAGATCGTCGTCGAGCGGTTCCTGCCGACGGCGCGGGCGATGCTCGTCGACGACCTCGCGAACCGGGGGTTGACGCAGCGGGAGATCGCCGGCCATCTGGGGGTCACCCAGGCCGCGGTCAGTAAGTACCGAAGCGGCGAGGTGACCGTCGAGGACCGATTCAGCGAGGATGCACGCATGGTCGCGACCGTCGAGCGCATCGGGGAGGGGCTCGCCGAGGGCGAGATGGACCACTACGAGGCGCTCTCCGATCTCCTGGCGCTCGTCGAGGAGTTCGAGGACCGCGGGCCCATCTGTGCAGTCCACGAGGACGTGATGCCCGCGCTCCGCGGCGTGGGCTGTGACCTCTGTGTCCGTGGGCCGGACAGCGGCGTCCTCGACGAGCGCGCGGTGCTCGACAACGTGCGGGAGGCGGTCCGCCGGCTGGCGGGTGTCCCCGCCGTCGTCGACCACGTGCCGAACGTCGGGACGAACGTGGCGATGGCGCTACCGGAGGCCGACGAGGGCGGTGACGTCGCAGCGGTCCCGGGCCGGCTCCACGCCGTCCAGGGCCGCCTCAACGTCCCCGGAAACCCGGAGTTCGGCGCGTCACAGCACGTCGCCGGGCTGGTGCTCGCCGCGAACGCGACCGACCCGGCGGTACGGGGTGCGGTGAACCTGAAGACCTCCGAGGCGCTGCTCGCCGCCGCGCGCGATGCCGGCTACGAACCCCTGGAGTTCGACGCGGGCTACGAGGACCGCGACGCGCACCTGCGCGAGCGCTTCGACGCGGCGGGCGTCCCCAGGGTCGCCTACCACGACGGCGACTACGGCGTCGAGCCCATCCTGTACGTGCTCGGTGCCGACGCGGCCGACGCGGTCTCGGTCGCCGTCGACCTGTGTGCCGCGGTCGAGGGATAATCAGCCGAGCCGGTGCCGTTCGTCGGCCCAGTTCTCCAGTCCGTCGAGCGCCGCGCGTTCGTTCCGCGACACCACGTCCTCGGTCCCGAGCTCGTCGCTCTCGAAGGCGTTGACGACGGCGAGGTCGGCACCTGCACAGACGTCGAGCAGCGGCGCCGGGTCGCCGTCGGCCTGTGACGGGATGGTCGCGTCGTTGACGAAGACGGCCCGCGGTGACGGTGCGGCGGCGAGGAGCGTTCGGGCGCGCTCGGCGTTCGAGCGGGCGAGCGCGAGCGCCTCCTCCCCGTCACGGCTGTCGGTCCGCGGTGCGTGTGCGTCGAGTACGCCGTACCAGCAGTCGTCCGGCGGCCGGTAGAATCGGTCGAGCCGTCCGCCGAGCAGCCGGCCGTCGCGCTCGACCGCCGGCGCGAAGTCGAGGACGACGACGCCGTCCGGTCCCCGGTCGTCGACCCAGCGTGCGAGCGTCGCGGCGGTCGTCCGGGTCTTGCCACTGTTCGACGGGCCGACGACGAGATGGCGCCCCGATTCGACGGGGAGCGGCTCCGCGCCGGCGAGAGGGGCGGGCGGCGTCACGCGTCGCTCGCCCGTGTCCGGCCGGTCGCGCGCTCGCGGACGAACCGCGCCCCGAGCGCGAGCGCCGCCAGCGCCAGAACCACCGCGAAGACGCCGGCGAGCAGCGTCTTGGGGGCCCCGAGCAGTCCGAGGGGGTCGCTCGCGTACGGCGCGAGCGTCGACCGGAGCCACGAGCCGGCGGAGACGCTCGTCACGGCGAGCAGAACGACGCCGCCGACGCTCGCGACGACCGGCGGGCGCTCCGGGACCGTGTCGGGGTCGTGCAGCAGGTAGAGCACGAGCGCGATGGCGAAGGGGGTCCCGACGAGCCCGAACGCGAGCACGAGCACGAGCAGTTCGAGGACGTTCCCGCCGAGCGCCGGGCCGAGGGCGGATGCCAGGGCGGTGACGGCGACGGCGGCCCGGTAGCGGTTGTCGTCGTGGTCCCAGCCGAGCTTGTCCGCCAGGGCATACGGCGGCACGGTCGTGTTCCCGCCGAGCGTCGAGACGGCCGCGCCGACCAGGCCGGCGAGGAACAGCGACTCCGCGAGCCCGCCGACGGCGGGCCCGAGCGCGGTCGCGGCCCGGGTCGTCGTCAGGTCACCGAGCGGGACCGGCCCCTGGTGGAAGACGCTCGCGGCGACGAGGAAGATTGCCAGCGAGTAGACGCCGAAGGCGACGCCCATGGAGACGACGACGTCGAAGCGCGCGAGCTCCCAGTCCTCGCGGGTCCAGCCGCGTTCCTGCATCGTGTAGCTCTGCATCGTGACGAGCGTGACGTGGACGGCGCCGCCGAGGATGCCCGCGGCGACGAGGGCGGTGTCGGCGGTCGGGAGCGAGGGCACCGTCCCGCCCGCCGCCGCGCCGAGGTCGACCGGCACCACGAACAGCGAACCGACGAACGCCAGCACGACGAGCGAGACGACGAGTTTCGCGCCCAGCTCGGCCACCCGGTAGCCGCCGCCGACGAGGCCGACCGCGAGCACGACCGCCCAGACGACGCCCCAGACGGCCGCATCGACGCCGGTCGCCATCTCGGTCACGTCGGCGACGGTCTTCATGATGACCAGCTGTGCGAGCCCCGCCGCGAGCACCACGTCGACGACGAGCAGCCACGCCCACCAGTTGCCCAGGCTCGCCTCGACCGTCGAGACCAGCCCCTCGCCGGTCAGGACGCCCAGCCGCGCCGCGAGGTACTGTGCGGTCGCGCCGAGTACCGCGGAGAGCAGGACCACCCACAGTAGCTCGTAGCCGTAGCCCGCGCCCGCACCGAGCAGACTCGCCATCGTGGCCGGGCCGGCGGCGATCGCCCCGGCCAGCCACGTCGGTCCCATCGAACGAATGCGTGCCCCGAGTTCCATGTGCCCGGAGTCGCTACCACACGGACAAGAGTGTTTTCACTCAGTGGTACCACCCGGATATTCTTCTCATCCGGCGGGAAAAGCCTATAACGGGACGTGTCGAACCGCCGCGCATGAACGAGCGTCGCATCGTCGTCGCGAGCCTCGCGGTCGCCGTCCTCCTGACCGGGGGGACGACGCTCGCGACGGGCCAGCCGACGGTGTTCGCCCGGACGCCCCTCGGCGTCGCCATCTACGCCTTCGTCGGCGTCGCCGTCCCCCAGCACGTCGTCGCGATGCGGACCGGTTCGGAGGTCCGCCTCGGCTTCGCCGGCATCGCCGGTATGGGTGCGCTGGCCGCCGTCATGGCTGGCTACGCGCGCGGCGGCGTCAACGAGGTGTGGTCGGTCGGCTTCGCGAGCGTCCTCATGGCCATCGTCTTCGGCAGCATCATCGGCAGCGTCGTTCGGGAGTTCCGCGCTGGCTACCGCGCAGGGACCGCCGAGAGCTCGCGCTGAGGCCGTTCTCGTGACCGCGTCGTACATACACGGAGCGGCAGCACCGGCTCGCCCGATAGTCCACCACCGATTTGTACTACCAGCTAATACATCTCGGTATGGACAACGACACGACCCGCGAGCGACGGCCGGCAGCCGACGCCAGGCCCGTCGCACTGACGGTCGCCGGAAGCGACTCCGGCGGCGGCGCCGGCATCCAGGCGGACCTCGCGACGATGGGCGCACACGGCGCGTGGGGCACCAGCGCGGTGACGAGCGTCACGGCACAGCACACCCGCGGGGTCGACTCGACGCACGTCCTCCCGCCCGACGAGGTCGCCGCACAGGTCGACGCCGTCCTCGACGACTTCGACGTCCGGGCGGCGAAGACGGGGATGCTCGCCACCGCACCCGTCGTCGAGACCGTCCACGAGCGCCTCGCTTCGGCCGACCTGCCCGTCGTCGTCGACCCCGTGATGGTCGCGACCTCCGGCGACCGCCTGCTCGACCGCGAGGCCGAGTCGGCCTACGAGGACCTCGTCGCGGACGCGACGCTCGTCACGCCCAACGCCGACGAGGCCGCCGTGCTCACCGGAACGGAGCCGACTGACGTAGAGAGCGCCCGCAACGCCGGTGCCGACCTCGTCGCGATGGGCGCCGACGCAGCACTCGTCAAGGGCGGCCACATCGACACCGACGGCGTCGTCGACGTGCTCGTCACCGCCGACAGCTCGGCCGTCTTCGAGCACCCGCGCGTCGCCGACGCCGCGACCCACGGCTCCGGCTGTACGCTCTCGGCCGCCGTCGCCGCCAACCTCGCCACCGGCGACGACCTCGTTGACGCCGTCGAGGCCGCCGTCGACTTCGTCGCGCGGGCCATCCGCTACCACGCCGACGTCGGGACGAACGGCGCGGTGAACCACCACGTCGCGCTTCGGAACGAGGCCGCCGCCCGCGAGACCATCGCCGGCGTCGAGCGCGTCGTCGACGACCTCGTCGCCGCCGACGCCAGCGCCCTCATTCCCGAGGTCGGCACCAACGTCGTCGGCGCGCTCCCGTCCGCCGAGTCTGTCGACGAGACCGTCGCCGTCGACGGCCGCCTCGCCAGCGTCCACGACGGGGTCCGTGCCACCGGTGGCGTGCGTTTCGGTGCGTCCAGCCACGTCGCCCGGTTCCTGTTCTCGGCCCGCGAGTACGACCCGGCCCTCCGCTTCGCCTGCAACTGCCGGTTCGACGAGTCGGTCGAGGCTGCCGTCGACGCTCTCGGCTGGCCCAGCGCTACCTACGACCGCAGCGAGGAGCCCGCCGACGCGAGCACGATGGACTGGGCCGGCCGGTCGACGTTCGGCGCGGCCGACGAGACCCCCGTCGCCGTCCTCGATTACGGTGCCCACGGGAAGGAGTCGATGTGCAAACTAGTGGCTCCGGATGCGGGGACGCTGTCCGAGCGTGTGTTGGCACTGCTCGACGCCGTGGAGGGCTGAGTTCCCGGTCGAACCGACCGCCGGTGTTCCGACGTGGCACGTGCTGGTGAGCGGTACACGGATCGGAACGAGCAGAGAGTGATTCGCAGAGTCGAACGGAAGCGCCCTGCCAACGCAGCGACCTGAGGGAGCGCGCCCCGCGGTGGTCGTCATAGAAGCATCCCGAAACCCGCGTCTCTGGCCTATTTCAGGCCGTGTGCACGGTGATGGTCTGCTTCCGGTCGATGGCCTGCTCCAGCTCCTCGGCGATGCCGGACCCACGTGAGACCTGCACTTCCCCGCCACGACCGACCGTGGCGGTGAACAGGTACTCGCCGCCAGCACGGACCTCGACCGTCTCGCCGGTGTGTCCATCGACCGGTACGATGACGTGCCGCGAGGTGATCTCGGGCGTGACGAGCTGGCCCTTGTCTCCGCCGCCACCGCCGCCGCCACCGCCGCCGCCGGTGGACCCGCCGCTCGACCCGGTCCGGTAGTTCGGGTTCTCGTCGTGGGTGCGCACGTCGATGTCGATGCCGAGGCGGTCCTCGACGTCGGTGATGCGACCGCCGCCCTTCCCGATGACCGCGGAGATGTCGTCGTCGTCGACGTAGACGACCGCGGTGTCCTGGCCCTTCAGCTCGACCGAGACGTGGCCGCGGGCGATGGAGCGTATCTCCCGTTCGATCTCCTGTTTCGCGATGCGGTCGACGCCGGAGTCGCTGCTCCCCTCGTCGTCGGTGAGCGGAACGGTGACGACCTGCCGGTTGAACGTGTAGATCTCGTACTCCGGGCGTCCCGTCTCGAAGTCGGTGATCTGGATGACGGGGCGGGCGAGGTCCTCGGCGGTGAGGCCGGATGGCACCTTCACCTCGGTCTGGACGTCGTACACCTTCGCGATCTGCCCGGCCTCGATGTAGACGACGGTGTCGACGACCTGAGGAATCATGCCGAGTTCGACCCGTCCGACGAGCCGCTGGAGCGCGTCGATGGCGCGGGTGGCGTGGACGACGCCGATCATGCCGACGCCCGCGAGGCGCATGTCCGCGAACACCTCGAAGTCGTCGGTCTTCCTGACCTCGTCGTAGATGGTGTAGTCGGGCCGGACCATCAGCAGGGCGTCGGCGGTGTTGGCCATCTCGCCGTCGAGCTCGGTGTACTGCGTTATCTCCGGGCCGACCTGGAGGTCACGGGGCTTCTCCATCGTCTTCACGGAGTAGTCGTTGTCGGCGATGAACCGGGCGACCGCCTGTGCGAACGTGGACTTCCCGGCTCCGGGCGCGCCGGAGATGAGGACGCCGCGCTGCTGTTCGAGCAGGCGTTCGCGCAGTTCGTCGGCGTGCTCGTAGTCGTCGATGTCGGTCTGTGCGATGGGCCGGACCGCGGTTATCTCGATGCCGTCCGAGAACGGGGGCCGGGCGACGGCGATGCGGTAGTCCCGGAACTGGACGATGTCCATGCCGTTGCGGGAGAGTTCGAGGAAGCCGTCGCGGGACTCCTTGGCGGCGTTGACGACCTCGGTGGCGTACTCGTCCATCGTCTCGTCGGAGAGCGGCTCGTCGGCGACCTCGACGTAGTGCATCTCGCCGAGGGCGCCGCGCTTTGCCATCGGCACCGCGCCGGACCTGAGGTGGACGCTCATCGTCTCGTCGTCGAAGTAGTTCTGTACCTGCAGCCGGTCGATCTCCGTCTGGCCGCGGACCTCGGCGGAGACGAACGCCACGTCGAGGCCCTTCGCCTTCGCGACCTCGGCCTGGACCACGTCGCTCGTGAGGAACGTGGCGCCCAGCTCGGCGGCGAGGTCGCGGATGAGTGCGTCGATCTCGCCCTCGCCGGCGTGGCCGCGCTCGACCGCGTCGGGACGCTCGCCGACGTACGCCAGCTCGATGGTCCCGGCGTCGGCGAGGTCGGCGAGTCGCTGGAGCTCCTCCAGCCCGTCCCACCCCGTGTCGAACCCCTCGTTTGCCTGCGATTCCAGCTCCGCGACGACGGCTTCTGGGACCTGTATGGTGGCCCCCTCGTACTCGCCGTCGTCGACCTTGGCGGACACGCGGCCGTCGACGACCACGCTCGTGTCCGGTACGACGTTCATACCTGCAGTAGGGCCGTGGCGGTTGATAAGGGGCGGGGTCCCGTGTGCGGTGTTCGCGTGTGGCTGGTGGATGCTGTTGTGTCCCCGACTGCCGCTCCCTGGACCCCCTGTCGGCTGCATCGTGGCCCGCGTACTGGTAGTGGCGAGGGTTTACAAAAAGTGTGAACCCAGGGCAGCCGAGGGAGCCCTCACGCCACACGCTCCACTCGGAACTCTCGCCCGGCGTCTGCATTTATCTCCTCGGGGACCGTAACTGATCACTATGAGTACAGTACCGACGCAACTCGCCGGGGTGGGTCGGCAGTGAAGCTCGCGATGATCGGCTTCGGCCAGGCGGGCGGGAAGGTCGTCGACCGGTTCGTCGAGTTCGACCGACAGACTCGGGGGAAGACTGTCCGCGCGGCCATCGCGGTGAACACGGCGACGGCTGACCTCCGTGGACTGAAGCACGTCCCGACGGACGAGCAGGTGCTCATCGGGCAGACCAGGGTGAAAGGACACGGCGTCGGCGCGGACAACGAACTCGGCGCGGAGGTCACCGAGGAAGACGTCGAGGAGATACAGGCCGCGCTCGACGACGTGCCGGTCCACGAGGTCGACGCGTTCATGATCGTCGCCGGGCTCGGCGGCGGCACTGGCTCGGGCGGCGCGCCGGTGCTGGCGAAGCACCTGCAGCGACTGTACGCCGAACCCGTCTACGGGCTGGGCATTCTGCCGGGGTCGGACGAGGGCGGGCTGTACACGCTGAACGCGGCGCGGTCGTTCCAGACGTTCGTCCGCGAGGTGGACAACCTCATGGTCTTCGACAACGAGTCGTGGCGACACACCGGCGAGTCACTGGGCGAGGGCTACGCGGACATCAACGAGGAGCTGGTGCGTCGGCTCGCGGTGCTGTTCGGCGCGGGCGAGGTCGACGAGGCCGGCGCTGTCGGCGAGTCAGTCGTCGATGCCTCGGAGATAATCAACACGCTCGGCAGCGGCGGCGTCTCGACCATCGGCTACGCCATCGACCACGTCGAGCGCGAGAAGGGCGGCCTGTTCTCCCGGTTCTCGAAGAAGGGACTGGACGAGACCGACACCACGAACCGTATCACCTCGCTCGTCAGGAAGGCCGCCCTCGGCCGTCTCACGCTGCCCTGCGAACTCGGCGGCACGGAACGGGGGTTACTCGTCATGGCCGGGCCGCCGGAGTACCTCAACCGGAAGGGCATCGAGCACGGCCGGCGGTGGCTGGAGGAGCAGACCGGCTCGATGGAGATCCGCGGCGGGGACTACCCGCTCCCGGACGAGCACTCGGTCGCCTGCGTGGTGCTGCTGTCTGGCGTGACCGACGTGCCACGCATCAAGGGGCTCCAGCAGGTCGCCATCGAGGCGATGGAGAACTTAGAGGAGATACGCTCGCAGTCCGACGCGAACCTGGCGGCGCTCCTCGACGACGGTGACGAGGAGCTGACGCCGCTGTTCTAAACTTTCTCGTTGCCGGGGATGACGCGCTCGTCGCCGCTTCCGGCGTCGATGCGACTGCTCAGGCCCCAGCCGAAGACGATGATACCGAAGACGAAGAGCCCCGTCGCGGCCAGGATGGAGGGTAACGGGGGTGTGCCGAACCCGAAGAACGGTCCCTTCGCGATGTACCAGCCGGAGCCGAGCGAAACCACGAGCCCGAGCAGCATCACGGCGGTACTTAGATACGCAGCCATATCCGTCGGTCATCGACCAATAGATTAAATTCAATTAATAATTTCTATCTAAGATTGATGGATTGAATACTTTTAAGACAAGAATTTAAAACGAGTGCCCGAGAGATCATCGAAGAGCGAACCGGAGGGGCCAGCCACCGCGATGGAACCGTCACGGATGCCGGTCGTGGTCGAGTGGACCGGAACCCTCAGTCCTGAATCGAGATGTGGTGGTCGTCCTCGCCATCCATCGTGGGGAGGTGGACTTCGAGGACGCCGTTGCGGTAGGTCGCCTGTATCTGCTCGGCGACGATGTCACCGGGGATGCGGACGCGCTCGCTGCTGCGGCGCGACTGGTGCATCGAGAGGAACTCCGAGTCGTGGTCGATCTCGGTTGCGGCGTCGATGTGGAGGAAGCCGTTCCGGAGGGTGAGCTCGATGTCCTCTCGCTCGAAGCCGGGCAGGTCCATCACGAACACGTAGTTGCCGTCACGCTCGGTGAGGCTGGTCGCGCTGTCGCCGTAGGTCGTGAGGCCGGCCTCGTGTCCGGACTCGAGCTGGGGTGTCGTGCTGCGGGGGGTCATGCCCATCCAGTTCGTCCGCATCTCGTCGAACATCTGGTCCATCTGGTCGAACATGCTGTCCACGTCGTCGTAGGTTCTGAATGCCATACCAGATAGACGACTTATATCTATATAAACACGTATGGACACGAGCTAACACGCATTAACGGCCTGTAGGGCGCTAGGTGGTCGGTTCGGTGTCTATTCGTCGACCTGTTCGGCGGCGGCCCGGAACAGCCCGTCGAGTATCTCCGGCGTAGTCGGGTGGAACGCCCGGTCGGGGAGCGCGCGCACGTTGAGGCCGAGTTCGACGACGACCTGCAGCGTCTTCGCCATCACGTCCGCGTGGTAGTGCAGGCCCTGGTAGCCGAGCACCGTGCCGTCGGTCCCGACGACGAGGGAAGCACGCCCCTCGGGGACGTCCTTCGTCTTGAACACGCCGTCGTCGCTGGCCTCGCGCGTGACCGCGACGTGGTCGATATCTGCCGCCTCGGCGCTCTCCGCCGAGTGGCCGACACGGGCGTAGGGATAGACGCCGAGGCCGGAGAAGATGACGTGATGGTGCACGTTCTCGTACGGCTTCAGGGGTTCACCGCGGCTGTGGGCGAGGATGTTCTCGGCGGCCGCGAAGCCCTGCTCCTTGGCGACGTGGAGAATGGGCTCCTTGCCGTTGGCGTCGCCGACGACGAACACGCGGTCGTCGTCGCGGGTCTGCATCGTGTCGTCGACCCAGCCGTCCTCGGGGACCAGCCCCGTCGATTCGAGGTCGAGACGGTCGAGGCTGGGTCGCCGGCCGGTGAAGAGGAACAGCTCGTCGGCCTCGTGGACCTCGTGCTCGCCGTCGCGCTCGACGTGGAGCCGAACCCCGCCGTCGCTGGTGGGTTCGAGTCGTCGCTCCCGTGTGTGGCGCAGGATGTCCACGTCGAAGTTCTCCTCGTAGATGTCCGCGAGCGTGTCGCCGAAGGCGGGGTCGGCCTCGTCGAGGGGGCGGCCGTCGTGCTCGACGACGGTCAGCGCGGTGTCACCGGCTTCGGCGACGTAGGGGACGAGCTCCATGCCGACGTAGCCGAAGCCCATGACGAGCGCGGAGTCCGGGAAGGACCGCGAGTCCAGCACGTCCGCGCTGGTCCGGAAGTCCACCTCGTCGATACCGGGCAGGTCCGGGACGTTCACCGTCGAACCAGTGGCAACGACGACGTAGTCGGCTTCGACGGTACGGTCGCCGACGGCGAGCGTGTGGTCGTCGACGAACGTCGCGGTGTCGCGCAGGAACTCGACGTTCTCGCGCTCGGCGAGGTCGTGCACGGCCGCCCGTCGGTGCTCGGCGAAGCCGGCGACGTGCTCGTCCTTCGTATCGACGACTGCGTCGAGGTCGACCGTCGGGAGCTCGCCGGCGAGCCGGTCGTCGTGTCTGGCCTGGAACCGGTGTGCGCCCGCGGAGAGCACCTCCTTCGACGGCATGCAGCCGCGGAGGATGCAGAGCCCGCCGCCGGGCTGGCCGTCGTCGATCAGCGTGAGTTCGACTCCCGGTTCGTCGGCCAGTTCGCCGGCGACCGCGACGCCTGCGCTCCCGTACGCACCGACGATAGCGACGTGTGTCATGCGCATCACTCCGGGACGGACACAAAAAGGGATTCGCCAAGCGTGTACACCGCCTGCACTCGCGTCGGCGTCTCAGCTCTCGAACAGCCGGGAGTGCTCGTCGAGCGCCGGCACGCCGGTCGCCCGGGCGCGGCGGACGATGTGGACGTCGTAGGTGTCGTCGGCGGCGACGCTGTGGCCGACGCTCCGGAGCGTGGTGAGCATCCGGCCGGCGTTCTCGCTCCCGACGAAGACGACGGCGGCGTCGAGGTCCCGTGCCTTGCGGCGGATCTTCGAGGAGATGGTCCCGGGCGACGCGTACCGGTCCGCGAGGACGTACTCGAACTCCGCCTCGGGAGCGATGCCGTCCACGGCCTCCGCGAGGCGCTCGAGTATCGCCTGCAGCTCGAAGCTCTCGTCGGGCCCGAGCCAGTCGCGCTCTCTGGCGTAGCTCGGGTTCTTCGGGACGACGGTGACGGCGACGACGCGTTCGTCGGTCAGGCTGGCGTACGACTGCGCACGGTCGAGGGCGACGCGCGCGAGACGCCGGTCGTCGAACGACACGACGTAGGTCATACTCGATGGTTGGTATCGCACCACATTAAAAAGGCGACACGGCTCTCAGCTTCCGACGACGGCGGTCCGCCGTCAGCGGGAGATGTCCTCGGTCCGGTCGGCGACGATAGCCTCGACTTCGGACCTGGTGACGGTGGCCACGTCGCCGGGGATCGTCCGCTTGAGCGCGGCGGTCGCGGTGGCGTACTTCAGCGCGCGGCCCACGTCGTCGCCGGCGAGCCGGCGGGCGAGGAACGCGCCGGTGAAGGCGTCGCCGGAGCCGATGGGGTCGTGGGTGTCGGTCTCGAAGGCCTCCTGCTCGTGGACGACGTTGTCGTGGATGGCGACCGCGCCGTGTGCCCCGCGGGTGACGACGACGGTCCGGAACTCGTACTCGGAGGCGAGGTGGTGGGCGAGCTGGGTCGGCTCCCCGTCGTAGTCGAGCACGGCCTCGGCGTCCTTCGCCGCGATGACGAGCACGTCGATGGCGGGGAACAGCCGCGTGATGGTGTTCCGGGCCGCCTCTGGCTCCCAGAGCTTGCGCCGGTAGTTCACGTCGAAGGCGACCATCGTCCCGGCGTTCCGGGCGACGCTCAACATGTTGACGGTCGTCTCGCGCATCTGCTCGGAGAGCGCGGGCGTGATGCCGGTCGTGTAGAAGGCGGTGGCGTCGCGGACCCGGTCGAGGTTGAACTCCTCGGCGGCGGCCGTGGAGAACTCGGAGTCGGCACGGTCGTAGACGACGTTCGTCCCGCGTGGCTTGCCGGCGTGTTCGAGGTAGTACGCGCCCGGACGGCCCTCCTCCGCCCACACCACGTCGGTCGTGATGTCGTGCTGGCGGATGCCGTTCGCGATGCGTCGGCCCGGCGGCGTGTCCGGCAGCTTCGACAGCCAGGACGCCTCCGCCCCCAGTCGCTCGGCCGCGATGGCGGTGTTTGACTCCGCGCCGGCGGCGTGGACCTCCAGCTCCCCAGTCGTCTCCAGGCGTTCGTTCCCCGGCGGCGACAGGCGCAGCATGGACTCGCCGAACGTCACGAGGTCGTCGCTCATCTGTACCCTCCTGGCGTCGCCACCGACTGGCTCACAGCACTCATGTACGGCCGAACGGACGGCACTGGTATAAGTGTCCCCACCGCACACGGGCGACGGGTATCGAATCGAAAACCAGCGGGCGAGCTGTCAGCCCGACAGACGCACGCTCCCGTCGCCGCCGTCGATGGTCTGCATCGCTACCCGCCGTGGCCGGGGTAGTCCCGCTCGAAGCGCGCCTCGATCTCGTCGTCGGGGAACGAGACGAGCGTCGGGCGGCCGTGTGGGCAGGCCCACGGGTTCTCGCAGTCGTCGAGCGCGGCGAGCAGGTCGACCACGGAGCCCTCGGTGAGCGAGGTGTTGCCCGTGATGGAGGGGTAGCACGCGAGGTCGGCGACGAACTCGTCGGCCAGCTCGTCGACGGTCCCCTCACCGTCGGCCCCCTCGGCGACGAAGCCGGCGAGCACGTCACGCAGGTCCGCGGGTTCGAGCGTCTTCCGGAACACCGCGGGGACCGCCGTGACGGCCACCGTCCGGTCGCCCGTGCGCTCCGCCCGGAAGCCGAGCGCCGAGAGCGCCTCGCGGTAGTCCGGGAACGCGGCGGCCTCGCCCGCCGTGAGCTCCAGCTCGACCGGCTCGGCGAGCGCCTGGGCGGTCGCGCCCTCCTCGAACTGCGCGCGGAGCCGCTCGTAGTTGACGCGTTCGTCGGCGGCGTGCTGGTCGACGAGCACCAGCCCGTCCGGCGACGCGGCGACGAAGTACGTGTCGCGGTACTGCCCCAGCACCTCCAGCCGGGGCAGCGCGTCGTAGTCGGTCGTCTCGGTGGCGTCCTCGCCCGTCAGGGTCGCCTGGGTGCGCTCGCCGCCGAACTTGCGGTCGGCGTCGGTGTCCGCCGTGACTCCGTCCCGGGCCGTCGTTGACGGGCCCGCGTGGTCGCTCGACGACGGCGGATCCGGCCAGCCGCCCGCGGCTCGCGAGTCACCCGGCCCGAACTCGCCGAGGTCGGTGGGCCGCTCTCGTCGCTCGGTGGTGCCCCAGTCCGGCGACTCGGTCGTCGACGACGCATCGCCCTCCTCGGTCGGAGGTGACGACTCGACCGTGGTCGACCCGGCCGTCGAGGCTGCCTCGGTGTCGGCGGCCGCCGTCGACCCGTCGTCGCCCGCCGATGTCGACGCCTCGGCATCCATCCCGGGCCGGGACGCGGACTCGTCGCCGGACGACGACCCGTCAGCCGGTGACGACGCGCGATTCCGGGTGTCCCGAGACGCGGTTTCCCCGGCGGTCGCCGCCGACTCGTCGGTTCCCGGGCCCGTCGTCCCGGAACTGTCGGTCGTTCCCGCCGCCGGCTCCGGCCGCACGTCTACCTCGGCCGCCTTCGACTTCCCGCGGGGGGCCGACGACCGCAGGAGGCCGGCCTCCAAGAGCGCGTCCTCGACGGCGTCGTGGACCTGCCGACGGACCCCCGCCTCGTCGGAGAACCGGACCTCCATCTTGCGGGGGTGGACGTTCACGTCGACCTGTCCGGGGTCGACCGCGAGGTCGAGCACGACGAACGGGTAGCGGTCGCTCGCCAGCTGGCCGTCGTAGGCCGACAGCACCGCGTCCCGGACCAGCTTCGAGGTGACGTACCGCCCGTTGACGAACGTCGAGACGTACTCGCGGGTGCTCCGGGTCGTCTCGGGGTGCGAGACCAGTCCGGCCACGGCGTCGAGCGGGCCGTCGTCGAGGGCCCGCGCCTCGACGGACTCCATCGCCTGTGCGACCTCCTTCCCGTACACCGCGAGGACCGCCGAGCGCAGGTCGTCCTGCCCGGTCGTCGCGAACACCTCGCGGTCGTCGTGGGAGAGCGAGACCGCGACGCCGGGGTTCGCCAGCGCGTAGCGGGTCACCACGCGGTTGACGTGGCTGAACTCCGTCGCCCGGGTCTTGAGGTACTTCTTCCGGGCGGGCGTGTTGAAGAAGAGGTTCTCGACCTCGATGGTCGTCCCCGCGGGTCGGCCGACCGGTGCGACGGACTCCACCGCGCCGCCCTCGTAGACGAGTTCGGTGCCCTCGGCGGGGCCGTCGTCGGGGTCCCGCGGCTTCGTCCGGATGGTGGTTCTGGAGACCGCCCCAATGGTGTGCAGCGCCTCCCCCCGGAAGCCGAGGGTGCCGACGCCGCCCTCCAGGTCGTCGATGTCGCGTATCTTGCTCGTCGTGTGCTCCTGGACGGCGGCGCGTACGTCCGCCTCGGTCATCCCCGCGCCGTCGTCCGCGACCGTCACGCCGTCGACGCCGCCGTTCTCCACGGCCACGTCGACGCGGGTCGCGTCGGCGTCGAGGCTGTTCTCGACGAGCTCCTTCACCACCGACGCCGGACGCTCGACGACCTCGCCGGCGGCGATGCGCTCGACCGTCGCCTGGTCGAGCTTTCGGATGTCCGTATCGGGCATGTGCGTCGGGTCGGCTGCTATCGCAATACGTGCTGTGGTCCGGGAAAAGACACTTATCAGGGGATTCGGAACCGGCACGTATGTCACCTGAACCGTCCTCCACCCCCAGCCTCGGCCGTCGGTCGTTGCTCGGCACCGTCGCCGCTGCCGGCATCGGTACCCTCGCGGGCTGTTCGACCGTCGACGGCCTGGTCGACGACGACGTCGAGCCACCGGAACGGCGGGTTCCCGCGGACTGGAAGCCAGCGCGCGGCGACTGGCCGAGCGAACACTACGGGTTCGCACAGACCTGCCACAACCCGTTCGCGTCGCCGCCGCGGAGCGACCCCTCCGCCGACTGGGAGGTGGACATCGGCGGTGTCGTCGACTCGATGGTCGTCGCCGCTGGGCGCGTGTTCGTCTGGAACGAGACCGACGCCGCCGTAGTCGCCCTCGACATCGACACCGGCGACGAGCGGTGGCGACGGTCGGTCCCTGGCGACGCCGGCTCGCTCCAGTTCGTCGCCGGGCGGCTCTACGCCGGCGGCCGGGAGCGGCTCACGGCCCTGTCCGCCGACGGGGAGCGACGGTGGTCGACCCGGCTGGCCGAGAGTGGCGTGTGGGGCTACTTCCTCGTCGAGCGCGACGGCTGGGTGTTCCTGTTCCCCCCGAACGAGACGCTTCGACTCCACGCCGACACCGGCGAACTCGTCGAACGGAGCGACCACTACGTCTACCGTACCGCGACCGATGGCAGCTCGCTGTACGGCGGCCGCTCGACGTTCCGGGCCTACGACGTCGACGGCCGGGCGCTCGACGAGCGATGGACCGCCGACAGCGACGGCTACGAGACCTACGGCGTCCCGGCGGTGAACGACGGGCTCGTCTATCGGAGTACGAACGTGCTCTCACCCTCCGACTCGGAGCCCCGTGGCCGGCTCTCGGTGTACGACACGAGCGACGGGCCAGGCTGGTGCAGGCCCCGTTCGAGCAGACACCGCAGACACCAGCTGTCGAAGATGGTGTCGCCTACGTCGCCACGTCGGGGGTCTGGTCGGAGACAATCGGACAGGACGGCGTGCTCGCTGCCCTCGCAGCCGACGGCACGGAGCGGTGGCGGTTCGACCCCGAGGCCGGCCTCCGTACGCCCGTCGTCGCCGACGGCACCGTCTACACCGGGCCGTTCCGCGCATCCGGCGCCCCGCTCGTCGCGTTCGACGCCGACTCCGGCGACGAACTGTGGCGACGGGACCGGGTCGTCAGCGATCCCGAACTCGCCGTCGCGGACGAGACGCTGTACCTCGCTGGCGGGAGCAAGGTGGTCGCGCTGCGGGACTGAGGCGGTTCACTTCACGGCACACGTCCCGGAGTAGCTCACGTCACCCAGCGACCGCACCGTCGGCTCGTCGCCACAGACCGGACAGTCCGGGTTCTGCGCGACGGGCACCTCGTCGGTGGTCATGTCAGCGGCGTCGTACACCAGCATCCGGTCGTCGAGCGGGTCGCCGACCGGGACGAAATGCTTGACGACCTCCGTCGCCATGATGCTGCCGATGACGCCAGGGAGCACGCCCAGAACGCCGGTCGTCGCGCAGTCCGGAACCGTGCCGGGTTCGGGTGCCTCGGAGAAGACGCAGCGGTAGCAGGGGCCCCCCGGCAGGTAGGTGGTCGCCTGTCCCTCGAACCGGTAGATGGCGCCGTGGACGAACGGCGTCCCGTCGATGACACAGGCGTCGTTGACGACGTACCGGGTCGGGAAGTTGTCCGAGCCGTCGACGACGAGGTCGTAGTCGGTCACGAGTCCTTCGACGGTGTCGGCGTCGACCCGGAACTCGTGGCGGTCGACCGTGATATCGGGGTTCAGTTCCTCGACGAACTCCGCGGCGCTGTCGACCTTCGGGCGGCCGACGTCGTCGTCGCCGTGGATCACCTGTCGCTGGAGGTTCGACCGTTCGACCGTGTCGTCGTCGACGATGCCGACCCGCCCGACGCCGGCGGCCGCGAGGTACGCGAGCACGGGCGAGCCGAGCCCGCCGGCACCGACACAGCACACCGAGGCGTCGAGCAGGTTCGCCTGCCCGTCGGGACCGACCTCGTCCATGATGACGTGCCGGGAGTAGCGGTCCAGCTGGGTCGGCGAGAGCGAGAGGTCGGTCATGGTGGGATGGTTCGGGCCGCCAGTGAAAAACTCTCACGCTCGCGTGGCGTCGGTGGGACACACCGGCTACGTTTGCCAACGAGTGTCACACCACAACGAATTTAACGTGGTGTAGTGTACCATGGAGCATGGCGTCCGCACCCGACTCCGGTGACGACGTGTTCGACGAATTCCTCTCGGACCGCGGTCACGAAACAGAACGAGTAGGGTGGGAGCGGAACTACAACAAGCTACAGTGTCCCGACTGCATGGCGCTGCACGACGAATCAGCCGACGACTGCTCGGTCTGCGGCTGGGACCCGTCTCCGGCGTAACCGCCGGTAGGCGGCGATTTTCTCGCGAACGGCGAATCGACGACTGAACCGTCAGCGTGCGGTGTGTTGTCAGTCGCGTGAGACGCGGCAACACGGGCGGCTTGGCGGTAACGTTATTAAATATAATTCCATCAGACAGTCTTGGAGATTCAAATGCCGGAATGTCAGAACTGCGGGTCCTTCGTCACCGAGGCGTACGCGCGAGTGTTCACACCCCGCGAGATCGACGACCCGCGCGTCTGCCCGAACTGCAAGGACAAGATCCGCGACGGCAGCGACGTCCGGGAGGCGAGGTCCCCACGGAACAACTAGGTTTCTTCGCAGTAGTTCATCTCCCCACAGCACGGTAACACCAGGGCGCTTGCGTCCGATTCCTCGCGTCGGTCGAACCCACGGCTCTTATACGTATCGGCCTCCAGTATATGTGCAATGAGCGACGCCGACACGAAACTCACCCGCCTGTTCGGTGGGCCGGGGAGTGGGAAGACGACAGCCCTCCTCGACCGAGTCGAGGAACTACTCGAACGAGAGGACGTCAGCCATCGCGACATCCTCGTCGTCTCCTACACCCGCGCTGCCGCCGCCGAGGTCCGCGAGCGCCTCGCCGAGCGCCTCGACATCAACCCTCGCTCTCTGCAGGGCAACGTCTGTACGATGCACGCGAAGGCCTACGAGCTGCTCAATCTCTCCCGTGGCGACGTCGTCAGCGAGTCCGACAAGGAGGAGTTCTGCGAGGAGTACGGCATCGAGTACGAAGACGAGTACGGCGGCGCGGGCCGCCGCACTGCCCGCTCGACGACCATCGGGAACAAGATAATAGCCACCTCGCAGTGGCTCCAGCGGACCGAGCGCGACGTGGCCGACTGGTACGACGTGCCCTTCCAGTGGAACGTCGAGGAGGTCCGCCTCCCGCCGGAGATCGATCCGAACGCACAGGACGGCAACAAGTACACGCCGACGTGGCCCTCGGACGACGACCGCATCGACGTGCCCGAAGTCATCCGCGGCTGGCGGAACTACAAGGGCGAGCACGACCTCACCGGCTTCGCCGACATGCTCGAACGCGTCAAGCAGCGCTCGCTGCTGCCGAGCGTCGACCACCTCGTCATCGACGAGTTCCAGGACATCACCACGCTCCAGCACGAGGTGTACGAGGAGTGGAAACCGCACATGGACAGCGTGCTCATCGCCGGTGACGACGACCAGGTGGTCTACGCCTGGCAGGGCGCGGACCCCGACCTGCTGCTCGAGGCCGACCCCGACGAGGATGTCATCCTGCCGAACTCCTACCGGCTTCCCTCCCGCATCCTGAACGTCGTCAACCGCGAGATCCGTCACATCGACAAGCGCCAGGACAAGGACCTCAAGCCGCGCAAGGAGGGCGGCACCGTCGAGGCCGTAGAGAGTCCGTCGATGCTCGACCTCGTCCGGAACGTCCGCCGCACCGTCCAGGGCGACGACGGCACCGTGATGGTGCTGTTCCGGGCGCGCTATCAGATGTTCCAGTTCATCGACGAGTTCATCAGCGAGGGCATCCCGTTCAAATCCCTCACCGACCAGCGCATGTGGACCGACCGCCTCGACGACTACGTCACTGCCGTCGAGGCCCTCGACGAGGACGAGGAGGTAAACGGGCTGCAGGCCCGCCGCCTCGCCGACATGCTCGCCGACTCGGCCTTCGGGACGAACGAGCGCGACGACCTCTTCGACGCCATCGACGCCGAGCAGGAGGACGCGGGCGTCGAGGACCTCACCGAGCTCGACGTGGACCCGAGCCTCGTCACCGACTTCGTGCCGTTCATGCCCGGCCCCGCCTCCGCGTCGGACATGGTCCGAAAGGTCACCTCCTTCCAGCGCAAGTCGATGAAGGCGTACTTCGCGACCCAGGAGTACCGGGACATGGAGCGCAACGCCGTCCGTGTCGGCACCATCCACTCCGCGAAGGGTCGCGAGGCCGACCACGTGTTCGTCGGCACCGACCTCACCGAGAAGGTCGTCGAGCAGATGGTCGCCACCATCGACGAGGACGAGCTCGACGACGACCTCGAGTTCACGAAGACCACCTCGCCGGTGCCGGTGCTGACCGACAACGAGCGCCGCGTGTTCTACGTCGGGATGTCCCGGGCCCGCGAACGGCTGGTCCTGCTCGAGAACCTCGTCAGCGGCGCACCCACGCTCCCCATCGACGTACTGCTGAACAACGAGCTCACCGGGGCCACCACGGACGAGCTCGCAGAGCTGGCGAGCGAGCCCCTCGAGGCCGCCGACTGACCACATGACCCGGCCCGTTCCGTTCGAGGAGATCCGCGAGGAGCTCCGCAGCCGTGACGCGTGCGCCTTCGTCCACGTCGGCCGCGAGGACGACCCCACGCTCCGGTATCTCGGCCGTGCCGGCCGCGTCGACGGCGAGCTCGGCGTGGTCGTCACCGGCGACACCGCCATGCTGCTGGCCGCCGACGCACCGGCCGCCGCCCGCGAGACGTTCCCGGGGGACAGCGTGCTGCCAGCCGGCGGGGAGATTCCGACGGGCGAGCGCGTCGGGACCGTCCTCGACGACCTCGCGCTCGACGGCACCGTCCTCACGCCCAGGACGATCCCGCACGACGCCGCACTCTACCTCGAGGAGGCGGGCTACGCGGTCGCCTCCACGGCGGTCGTCGACGACGCACGCGCCGGGAAGACCGACGCCGAGCGCCTCCGTCAGTCCACGGTCCAGTCCGCCGCCTGCGCTGGGATGCGCCGCGCCGCCGCGGTGCTCGCCGACGCCCACGCTCACGAGGGTCGGCTCGACTGGGACGACGCGCCACTGACCGCCCTCCGGCTCCGTCGCGAGGTGGACGCCGCCATCGCCGCCGAGGGGATGGCTCCCGGATACACCGCCATCGGCGTGGACGGCGAGCCCGCCACGCCCCGCTCCGAGACCACCATCGAGCCCGGCCAGACGGTCGTCGTCGACCTCGCGCCGCAGGGCCCCGACGGCTACCACGGCCGGCTCGTCCGCACGTTCGTCGTCGACGGCGACGGCGGCTGGACCCGCCGCGCACAGCTCGCCACCGAGGGCGCACTCGACGCCGCGATTCCCGAACTCGCCCCGGACGGTGCCGACGCCGTCCGGACCGAACTCGACGCGGAGGTCACCGCCTACGGCTTCGACCCATCGCCCGAGTCGGGCGGCTACGGTGTCGGCCTCGACCGCCGGGAACGGCCCACGCTCGCCGGTGGCGACGAGCTCCCCGTCGGCGCGGTGCTCGCGCTCGACGTGCGTGTATCTGACCCGACAGAAGGCACCGTCCGCCTCGCCGAGCTCGTCGCCGTCACTGAAGACGGCGGGGAGCTGCTCGGTGCGTTCCCGCGCTCGCTCTCGCCCTGACTCCCGCTCCGCCTACTCCTTCTCCTTACTCCCTCTCCTCGCTCTCGTCCGGCTCCTTCACCGCCGCGTCGACCACCGTCTCGCCGACGATGCTGCCCGCGTCGAACGGGTTGTCGACGTACTTCTCCATCAGTATCATCAACACACCGATGCCGATCAGCGCCGCGCCCCAGGTCGTGTTCCCCTGGAGGAAGAAGAGGTCGACGCCCGCCGCCATCGCCGGCAGCGCGAACGCGAGCGTCACCAGCAGCGAGAACTGCCCGAAGATGCTCTGGCCCATACTGACCGGTCGTACGTCACCGGCGGAGAAAAAAGGTGCTACTCGGGATTCGTGGCGTCTACGCCGAGAACTGCGGGGGCCGCTGGCCGGTGCTGGCTCCGGAGACTCGTCCACGGGAATCACATCTCGGTCACCGTCTCGGGGAGAGACTGCTCGTCACCGGAACAGCCCGTAGAGCCGGTCGAAGGGACCGTAGTAGATGACCAGCTCGGCGAGGAGGAACAGGCCGCCGACGATGCCGGCGACGGCGGCGAGCTCCTGGCCCTCTGGAAGGTCCCAGAGCATCGTGGCGTCGAGCCGGCTGAAGACGGTGCCGCCGGCGAGCAGGAACACGAGCAGGGTGCCGGCGAACAGCCAGAGTCGGTCGGGGTCCGGCGTCTCCTCGTCGGTGGGAGTCTCGATGACCGCGACGTGGTAGCCGAGCAGGAGCGTGACCGCGAAGGCCGCGGCGACGTACGCGATGTTCGTGAACGGGTCTGGTGGGCTGAACGTTGCGCCGCCGACGACAGCGGGTGCGATACCGATCGGGAGTGCCCATCCGAGCCGCCGAAGTCGGGTACCCATCAGGATGGGGTCGGCGGTGCCGACGTAAAACTCTGGCTAGCTGTCGTCGGGCGATTACGTCTCCAGAAGGTCGGGCAGGAGCGTCACGTCGTCGAGGATAGCTTCGGCGCCGTAGGCCACGAACTTCTCCTTGCCGGAGACGCCGGAGAGCCCGCCGCTGAGGACGCCGACGGCGTGGTACTCGCGGGCCGTATCCTCGCTGGCGGCGTTGCGTGCGGTCTGGATATCGTCGATGGTGTCGCCGACGAAGACGAGCGAGTCGGCGTCGAAGCGCTCGGCGAGCGTGACCAGCGCGTGAGGGTCGGGCTTGCCGGCCTCCCAGTCGTCCATCGTGAACCGGTGTTCGTCGGGGACCTCCAGCCCCACACGGTCCAGTGCGATCTCCGCCTCCGCGGCCGGGCGGCCGGTGACGATGCCGACGTTCCAGCGTTCCGTGAGCGCTGCGACCGTCGCCGGCGTGGCGATGACGGGCTCGTTCTCGATGTACCCCTCGTGGTCCATGTCCGGCTCGCCGCCCTCGAGCTCGCGGTAGCGCTCGCTGCCGAGGTAGAGCTGCTGGAACACGTCATGGAGGCGGTCGGTGTCCCAGGCCTCGTGGACCGCGTCGAGGGCCGCTGCGCCCACCTCGCTGCCGACGACGAGTTCGGCGGCGTCGAGTCCGCCGCCGTGTTCGCGTATCTCGTCGGTGAACTCCTCGAGTTCGAGCGCCAACCCCTCACGCTTCGCGAGGACGAACAGCGCCGCGGCGTACGTCAGCTCCCAGTCGTTGTTGAACCCCTCGGCGTCTTTGAACGCCTGCACGTCCGCACGGTCGATGGTCTCGCCGTAGACGTGCTCGACGGCGTCCACGATGGCACGCCGGTAGGAGTCGGAGACATCGACGAGCACGCCGTCGACGTCCAGGACGACCGTGTCCACCTGCATACCCCGCCATCTGTTCCCCCGGGTAATGGGCCTATCGGACCCTGGATGCGAGCGATCATCACCGCCGCTGCGGGGCGCGTCGACGTCGTCAGCGGCCGCCGCGACGGCGTCGTCCACGCCGTCGGCCGCCGCCCGGCGCGTCGGTGTCCACGACGAACAGCGTGTCGCCCGGAACCGTCTCCGGCGTCACCGGGAGCGTCGTCGGGTCGCCACCGAGAGTCGTGAGGAAGCAGGCAGCGTCGGCGTCGCGGGCGACCGCCGCGACCGCTCGCTGGAGTTCCGGCGGGCAGTTCAGCGCGTAGACGGCGTCGGCCGCCGCGTACACCGAAGGGTCGGGGTCGGTCACGTCGTCGCGGACGAAGCGAACGCCGTCGGGAACCTGACAGTCACGCACGTCCGTCGCGGTGACGGTGACGCCCCGTTCGGCGAGCCCGGCGGCCACGTCGGTCCGGTTGCCGATACCGACCTCGACCACCCGCTCGAAGCGGGCGAGTCGGTCGACCAGTGCGGGGCACGAGTCGGGGACCACGGCGGGATATTTATAGCCCGGGCAGCCTTACGGCTTTCCATGCTCGTCGACATCGTCCCCGTGGGGGACGTCTCCGCCGCCGTCAAGCGTGCGGCTTCGGAGGGAATCAGGTCGGTGTACGACTGCGACGTGACGATCCACGAGCCACAGCCACTCCCGAGCGACGCGTACGACCATGGCCGAGAGCAGTACTCCGCCGAGGAGTTCATCCAGCTCGCGGAGCAGGTCGGGACGGGCGACAAGAACATCGGTGTCACGCCGAAGGACCTGTTCTACCGTCGCCGGAACTACGTCTTCGGACTCGCCTACCTCGACGGAAGCGGGAGCGTGGTCTCGACGTATCGGCTCCAGACCTCCAGCGACGGCGGCTTCTCGAACCGCAGCTCCGAGGACATCTTTCAGGACCGCATCCGCAAGGAGATCGTCCACGAGATCGGTCACACGATGGGGCTCGAACACTGCGACAACAAGCGGTGCGTGATGAACTTCTCGCCCACGGTCCGCGAGGTCGACGTGAAGGAGGAGAACCTCTGTGGGACCTGCCAGCGGATGGTCCTGTAGATGGACGGCGACCTGCCGACAGGCTGGGTCCGCGAGTACGAGGGGCGGAACGGTGCGGAGTACTTCCACGAGCCACGCGAACTCGCGCTGAGCATCCTCCCGCGCTACGACTCGCCCAACGGCCGGGCCAGCGAGATGACCGCGAGTGGCTACCTCGTCCGTGTCCACCGGCTGTTCGGCGACGGCTACTGGACGCCACTGACGCTCGGCCGGACGGCGACGCTCGCGGAGGCCAAGGACCTCGCGCTGGCGTACATGCAGCGCCTCCACCGCGAGGACGGCACTCGCACCGAGGAGCTGTCCGCCATCGCGGGCGTCGCCCCGTACACGGACGACCTGCTCGTCCGACTCGTCCGTACCCGGAGCGAGTTCGCCCTCCGTGCGGTCGCCCACCGGTCCAGCGACGACGTGAGGGTCGCCTACGAGCGTGACGAGGCGGGCGGGCTGTCTGCCGTCGAGGCTCGCGCCCGCTGTCGCCGGCTCGCCCGTGCGCTCGACGCTGACGGCACGGAGCCGGCGAGCGTAGTCGTCACGGCCGCCGACCAGACGCTCGTCTACGTCGCGCCGACCGGCGAGCCAACGGACGGGACGCTGTTCTCCTTCGACCCCGGCGCACGGCTGGTGCTGCCGGACCTGCTCGACGACCTCGAGGCGCTGCTCGCGCGCCGTCAGCGCGAGGGCAGCGACAGCGACCGCGACGACGCGCGGTAGCGCTCGACGCCCGCGAGCAGCAGCGAGAAGACGGCGCCGAGCAGCCAGTACAGCTGTTCGGCGACGCCGTAGGGCAGGACGTACTTCGAGACCGCGATGCCGAACGCGAGGTACTCCGCGACGACGTTCGCGTCGGTCATCGCGCTCGAGAACTCGCCCTGGGTGGCCGACGGCGCGGGACGGCTCCCGTCGCTCGCGTTCGCCGGCGTGGTGACCCGGTCGACCTCGTAGACCAGGTTGCCGACCTCCACCGCCCAGACGACCTCGCCGTCCGGGTTCACCTCGACGACGCGGTCGTTGTACGAGTCGGCGACGAGCGTGTCACCGTCGGGGAGCCGGTCGCCGTCGCGCGGCCAGTCGAACGTCGCACTGCCGCCGACCTCCCAGACCACGTCGCCGTCCGGCCCGAACTCGACGATGCGGTCGTGCTCGCTGTCGGCGACGATGAGCGAGCCGTCGGCGAGTCGGTCCGGGTTGTGCTGCTCGTACAGTTCGCCCTCGTCGTCGGCGTGGAACTCGTTCGGCCCGACGACCGGCTCGACCGAGACGGAGCCGTTCTCGACGTGTAGCTCGGCGACGGTGTCGAAGTTCCGCAGGCTGATCTGGAACACGCCCGGCTCGATGCGGTCGATGTCGTTCACGTGCGTCCAGTCACCCTCGGGGCCCATCCCGTCGGGCATCTCGTAGTCGTCCGTGGCGTTCCACTCCCAGAGCAGGGTTCCGTCGTGGTCGACGGCGAACACCCGGTCGTTGCCCATGTCGGCCATGGCGTAGCGCGGCTCGCCGTCGACGACGTAGCGGTCTGCGTCGTGGAGCTCGTGCTCGTGCTTCTCGACGTCGTACCAGGCGTACTCCCAGACGACGTCGTTGGTGTCCGTGTCGACGTGCTGGAGCGCGTTGCGCACACAGCCGTCGTAGCCGTCGCTGGCGTACGGCTCGGGGCACTCGGAGTCGGGAACGGTGGAGGCGGTCGACACCTGCACGGTCGACTCGTTCACCAGCTCGAGGTCGAACACGTCGTCGGGTTCGGTGTACTGCCACGCCACCTCGCCGTCGGGCGTTATCTCGAGGGCTTTCCCGCCGTCCTGGTAGCCCTGGACGGCGACGAGCGTGTTGTTCTCGGGCGACTCCTCGTCGACCGTCAGCACGGGCTGTGTCGGGGTCGTCACGTAGCCGGCGACGGCGACCGCGAGAAAGACGAGCGCCAGCAGCGCGAAGAGACGGGCGCGCCCGCCGGGCGTCCGGAGCTCGGCGGCCGCGGAACGGAGACGTTGCACGCTCACCCGTACGGGTTGCGGGGGACGTTAGCGCTTCGGTTCGGTGTCAGTCCAGGTCGTACAGTTCGCCGTACTTCTCGGTGACGTAGTCGAGGAAGTAGTCGGCGGTGAAGCCCTCGCCGGTCGCCTCTTTCACGAGGTCGTCCGTGGTGTACAGACAGCCGTGCTGGTGGACGTTCTCGGTGAGCCACTCGTGGAGGCCGTCGAACTCGCCCTCGCTGGTGCGCTCGTCGAGGTCCCCGAGGTCGGCCTCGGCGGCCTCGTAGAGCTGGGCGGCGAGCACGGAGCCCAGGGAGTACGTCGGGAAGTAGCCGAAGCTGCCGTGGCTCCAGTGGATGTCCTGCAGGCAGCCCTCGGCGTCGGTGTCGGGCCGGATGCCCAGGTACTCCTCGTACTTGTCGTTCCAGACCTCGGGCACGTCTTCCACGTCGAGTTCGCCCGAGATGAGCTCGCGCTCGATCTCGAAGCGGACGACGATGTGCATGTGGTAGGTCAGCTCGTCCGCCTCGACGCGGATGAGGTTGTCCTCCTTGACGGTGTTCGCGGCCTCGTAGACGTCACGGGGCGTGGCGTCGTCGACCTGCGGGAAGCGCTCCTGCATCGCGGGGAGGAAGCGCTCCCAGAACGGCTCGGAGCGGCCGACGTGGTTCTCCCAGAGGCGGCTCTGGCTCTCGTGGACGGTCAGGTCGCGGGACTCGCCCAGCGGCGTGCCGTAGTGCTCGTCGGGCAGGCCGAGCGTGTACGTCGCGTGGCCGAACTCGTGGACGGTCGAGGTGAGCGCGCCGAGCGGGTCGGACTCGTCGAACCGGGTCGTCACGCGGGCGTCGAACTGGTTGCCCGTCGAGAACGGGTGCGGCGCGACATCGAGGCGGCCGCGGTCCCAGTCGTAGCCGAGCGTGTCGAGCACGTCGCGGGCCAGTTCCTCCTGGGTCTCCTCGTCGAACTCGCCCTCGAACGGGGTCGCGAGGTCGGCGTCGGAGGCGCGGATGTCCTCGACGAGCGGGACGAGCTCGTCGCGCAGTTCGGTGAGCGTCTCCTCGGCGGTGTCGAGCCCGAGGTACGGTTCGTAGTCCTCGAACAGCACCGCGTACGGGTCGCGGTCGGGGTCTATGTGTTCGGCGTACTCCCGCTTGAGCTCGACCAGCTCCTCGAGCTTCGGCGCGAAGATGGAGAAGTCGTCCTCCGCCTTCGCCTCCTTCCAGAGCGGGTGGGCCTCCGCGGCGGTCTGGGAGATCGTCTCGACGAGGTCTGTCGGGACGCGGGCGGCACGCTCGTGCTTCCGGCGCACCTCGCGCACGACGGCCTCCTGTTCGGCGTCGAGGTCCGACTCCGCCAGCTCGTCGAGGTAACCCGTCATCTCCTCGCCGGTGAGCAGTTCGTGGCTCACCGCCGAGAGCGCCGAGAGCTGCTTCGACCGGGCAGGTGTGCCCTCCTCGGGCATCATGACCTCCTGGTCCCAGTTCAAGAGCGACTGGGCGCTCCCGACGTTCGAGATGCGCTCGACGAGTGTGATGAACTCCTCGTACGTCTCGGAGTGCTGGGCGGCTTCCGTTGCCATGGGAGGGTGTTTCGATTCGGAACCTATGAACTTCCCCATTCCTCGTCGGTGGCTACATACCCCGACGCCACGATACGACCCACATGCTCGTTCCACTCTCCGTCGGGGACTGCATGACCCGCGAGGTCCTGACGACGACGCCCGAGACGAGGCTCCGGGCGGCCGCCCGCGAGCTGTCGGCCGCGGACGTCGGCTCGCTGGTGGTGCTGGCGGACGGCCAGCCGGTCGGAATCGTCACCGAGGCGGACCTGGTCGACGTGCTCGCCGACCGGCTGGACCCGGACGAGGTGACCGTGGGCGCGGTGATGGCCGCCGACCTCGTCACCGTCCACGCGGACGCGACGCTCGAACGTGCGGCGACGCTGTTCGACCGACACGGCGTCGAGCGGTTCCCGGTCGTCGACGACGGCGAACTGGTCGGTATCGTCGCGGTGAGCGACGTCGCGGACTACCTGCCGCATCTGACCGAGCGACGACGGCGGGTGGACGCGGCGTTCGAGGTCGACCCGCAGGCGCACCTGCCGTCGGACAGCCCCGAGATGGCCTACGACCATCCGGACTGGGAGTTCGACGGCGAGGGCACTGCGGACGGGCTGGACGTCGGCGACGTGGTGCGGTTCCGCAAGCGGCTGACCGACGCGGACGTACGGTCGTTCGCGGCGGCCAGCGGCGACACGAACCGGCTGCACCTCGACGACGAGTTCGCCGCGAAGACGCGGTTCGGCGAGCGCATCGTCCACGGCGTGCTCACGACGGGTGTCGTCTCGGCGGCGCTGGCGCGGCTGCCCGGACTCGTCATCTACCTCTCACAGGACCTCCGGTTCGTGGGTCCCATCGGCGTTGACGACGTGGCGACGGCTGTCTGCCGGGTGACGGAAGACCTCGAGGGTCCGAAGTACCGCCTCGACGTGGCGGTGTACGACGAGGACGGCGACGCCGCGGTCGAGGGCGAGTCGGTCGTGCTCGTCGACGAGCTGCCCGTCGGGACGGAGTCGTCCGCAGTGCCGGTCGAGGAGGCCGCCGGGGACGACGACTGACCGGACAGTCGGCCCGGCCGGCGTCCGAGACCTTTCCTTGCGGGCCTCCTGCCCACAGCGTTACCCCGCCCACGACGCCGCGAGCCGCCGGTAGCTCTCGTAACAGCGTTCGAGCACGCTGATGGAGACGCTCTCATCTGCGGTGTGGGCCTCGCCGGGTTCGGCGGGGCCGCAGACGACGCAGGCCGTCCCGGCCTCGGCGAGCCAGCCGGCGTCGGTCGCGTGGGGTTTCGTGACGCGCTCGCCGGCGCCGTCCTGTACGTCCCGGACCGCGTCGAGCACGGCGTCGGCGAAGGCGTCGTCCGAGCAGCGCATCGGCGGGAGGTCCTGGTCGACGGTCCACTCGACGCCGTCGATCGACTCGACCCGTCCGAGGTCGGCGCGCTCGCCCGGCACGGTGCGTTCGTCGACGGTCACCTCGCAGGACTCGGGGACGACGTTCCAGGCGGTCCCGCCCTCGATGCCGGTGACGGCGGCGCTGCCCGAAAGCTCCTCGCCGGCGACCGTGACGGACGGCCAGTCGAGCCCCCGAATCACGTCGACGGCGTCGCAGGCGCGGTACACCGCGTTCTCGCCCGCCCCCGGCTCGCTCGCGTGGGCAGCCTGCCCGCGGGCGGTCACGGTGCTCCCACGGCGACCCTTGTGCGCGACGGCCACGTCGAGGACGCCGGGCTTGGAGTAGCCCGTCGAGCCCTCGGCGACGAGCGCCCAGTCCGGTCTGAAGCCGTCGTCGATAGCGGCCCGCGCGCCGATGCCGCCGACCTCCTCGCCGACGAACGAGGCGAAGACGAGTTCGATGGCTCCGACAGCCGCATCGCGAAAGGCGAGCAGCATCGCCGCGTCGGCACCCTTCATGTCGGCGGTTCCGCGGCCGTACAGTCGCCCGCCGCGTTCTCTGACGACGTAGCTGCTGTCGGTGTCGACCTGCCCGTCGTCCGGCGGGACCACGTCGTGGTGGCCGACGAACGCGAGTGTCGGCGCGTCGGGCTCGTCGGTCGCGCCACGGCGCGCGATGACGTTCCCACCCCGGTCCGCGTCGCCGGCCTCGTCCCGGGTCACGTCGGCGTCGGTCTCCGCGCGGAGCCAGTCCTCGACGAAGTCGCCGGCCGCGGCCTCGCCGTCGTGGCTCGGAACCGAGACGAGGCCGCGGGTGAGATCGATGAGTTCGTCCATGGCCGACCCTGCGGTCGCCCGGCACAAGAGAATTGTCGCGGCGGCTGCCGTCGCCGACACCGACTGAATCGGCGACCCCCGAACTCGGAGAGCCCGCCGGCTCAGACCTGCTCGTACACCGGCACCTGCTCCTCGATGGGGTCGGTCGACAGCTTCTCGACGGCCTCGGCCACGTGTCTGGCGCTGGCGGCCTGCTCCTCGCTCGCGCTCGCGACGGACTGTGCCTCCGAGGCCACGGACTCGGCGGCGTTCGCCAGCGACTCGACGGTCTCCGAGATCTCGACGACGCTGCGGGCCTGCTGGTCGGCGGCGGCCGCTACCTCCTCCATCCCGTGGGCCGCGTCGTCGACGACGCCCTCGAGGTCGTCGAGAGTGTCGACCGCCGACGCGACCTCGGCCCGGCCCGCCCGGACGCTGTCGTTCGCGTCGTCGACCGTCTCGCGGGTCGACGCCGCCTCGTGCTGGAGGGCGTCGGCGGCCTCGGCGACCTCGTCGATGTCGTCGCGGGTCTGGCTCACGAACGTCTCCAGCTCCGACGCGATGGTCTCGGCCGGACCACCGGCGCCGCCTCGCTTCGCCTCGACCTTCGCGTTCGTCGCCAGCACGGCCGTCCGGTCGACCAGGTTCTCGACCCGGTCGACGACGTCCTCGATGTCCGCGGCACGGGCTTCGACGGTCTCGGCGGCGTCGAGCAGGTCCTCGGTCGTCGCCTCGACGGCTTCGAGGGCGTCGAGCGCGCGCTCGCCCGCCGCGACGCCCTCGCTCGCCTCCTCGGCTGCGCGCTCGCTCGTGTCCCGTACGTCGTCGGCGACCGATGCGACCTCCTGGGCGGCGGCGCTGACCTCCTCGACGTCGGCGGCGGCGTCGGCCGCACCCGCCGCCTGGCCCTCGGCGTGGTCGCGGATGGTCGCCGCGCTCTCGGCGACCGACGCCGAGGACCGCTTCAGCTGGACGACCGGCGGCTGGACCTCCTGTTCGACCTCCGTCGCGAGCTCGCGCTGGGCGTCGATGGCCCGTTCCAGCCGCTGGCTGTAGGAGTCGACGTACGTGTCGCTTGCGACCTGGAGGTCGAGGTTGAGGATGCGGAGGACGGCGAGCACGTCTTGCATCCCGTCGTGGATGGCGTCCCGAACGGTGGCCTCCAGCGACTCGTCCAGCCCGTCGGGCTCGTCGTCCCCGCCGAGCCCCCGGAGCGCGCCGACGACGCGTTCCAGCCCGCCGTCGTTCGCCTCGCGCTCGTCGACCCAGTCCTCGATGGCGCCGACCACCTGCGTCTGGACGCGCTCGTCGACCCGCGAGAGGATGAGGTCGTAGTAGAGGCCGTACTGCCCGACGTAGTGCTTCAGCGGCATGTCGAGGATCTCGTGCAGCTTCCCGATGCGTGCCCGGTTCGTGAAGTACTCCTCGTCGTAGTCGCCGGTCGCGAGCGAGACGAGGTACGCCTTCTGCGTCCGCTTGAGCTGTTCGACGCCCTTCGGCGAGCGCTCGATGACCGCACGGGTCTGCTCGTGCCCGGTCAGGTTGTCGTAGAACGCGTCGGCGATAACGTCCTGGTTCTCCCGGAGCAGCGGCTCGAGGTCGTCGAGCCGCCGTTCGTCCTCCGCGTCGAAGCCCACGAACTGCTTTCGCCAGGCTATCTCGTCGTCGTCCAGTCCGATTTCGCCCGTGAGCGACGCCGCCTCCACGAACCGGTTCAGTCCACCTAATCCGAACTCCTTCGAGGGGTCCATACCCGGGCGAAGACGTTCGGGGGAAGAATCTGGTGGGGTCGGTTCCCAGCACGCAGGAATCGGTGGCGTAGCTACGCCTCGCAGTCACCCGAAGCCAAGCAGCAGAAACGAACGGGCCGACACTACGCCAGCTGGATGTCGTCCACGTCGAAGTGCCGTTTCGCCAGCTCCCGCGCGGTGTCGATGTTCCGGCCGTCAGCGCCGATGGCGACGCCGGTGTCGGCCTCGTCGACCTCCGCGTAGGCGACGGTGTCCCCGTTCTCGCTGATGGTGACGTGGTACACCGCCGCCGGGGCGAGCGCGTTCGCGACGAAGTCCGCCGCGGTGTCGGCGTCCTCGACGAGCTTGACGTCCCGGCCGAGGCGCTCCTCGAACTCGGCGACGTGCTGGCCGCCCGGGCCGATGGCCGTCCCCATGTCGCCCGCGGCGACGAGGACGACGACCCGGTCGTCCTCGACCAGGCAGTCCCGACCGCTCGCCTCGGTGACCTCCTCGAACAGCCCGAGGATGCGCAGCGCCTCGTCCGTCAGCGTGACCGCCATCAGTCAGCTTGCGAGGACCGGTTGACCGACCCCATCTTGAGGTTCACGTCGCCGGTGCCGAGCTTGATGGGCTTGCCGACGATGACGTTCTCGGTGACGCCGTTGAGGTCGTCGACCTCGCCGTGGATGGCGGCGTCGAGCAGGTGGTTGACCGTGACCTCGAACGCCGCACGCGCGAGGACGGACTCCTTCGAGCCGGAGATACCGTGCCGGCCGATGGACTCGATCTCGCCGCGGTTGGTCATGATGTCCGCGACGAGCATCAGGTGGCGGACGTTCACGTCGTCCAGACCCTGCTCTTCGAGGGTTGTTTTCGTCTCCTCGATGATGATCTCGCGAGCCGCCTCGATACCGAGCTCGGAGTGGATCTCGTGGATGTTGTTGCAGGTGGTCCGCGAGGCGTCGACGCCCTCGATGGTGAGCACGTCGCCGAACGCAGAGCCCTCTGTGTAGAGGACGAACTCGTCGCCCTCCTCGGTCTCCTCCTTCCGGATGACGACGCGAGAGACCTCCTCGATGCCCTTGAACGTCACGTCACGCAGCTCCTCGACCAGCTGGAGCAGGTCGCGGTACGACGGCTCCTCCGGACCGAACTCGACGTTCGTGCCCTGCTGGACCGCGTTCACACCGAGGGAGTCCTCGATGATTCCGGCGACCTCGCCGGCGATCTCGTCGACGCTGTCGACGGTCGGCCAGCGCTCCTGAAGCGTGTCGGGGTTGAGGTCGATGTGGACACGCATGTCGGCGACGTTCGTCGAGATGTCACCGAGCGCGAGGATTTTCGTCGCCTCGATCTTCCAGACGACCTCGTGTGCCCTCTCGCGGTCGGTCGCGTACTCGTCGTCGAGGTGGACGGTCATCGTCGGCGTGTCCGGCGTCTTCCGGGCGTCCACCAGCTCGATGAGCCGGGGCAGGCCCTGGGTGACGTCGATCTCCGCGACGCCCGCGTAGTGGAACGTGTTCATCGTCAGCTGCGTACCCGGCTCCCCGATGGACTGGGCGCTGACGGTGCCGACGGGGTCGAGCGCGTCGACCCGCGTGTCGAGGTAACGGTGCTCGACGGCGCGGGCGATCTCGTCCGCCTGCTCGACGTTCGCGTCGCGCTCCTCGACGGTCCGGTACACCTCTTCCTTGAGGTCCTCGGACAGTTCGGTGTCCTCGACGACTGCCTCGATGTCCGCCGAGACGTCGAACTCAGTCATCGTTCACCCCCGAACGAAGCCCGGCTGTGAGCCTGATTGAACGGAGTTCAATCATCGGACTCCACCTCCGAGAGGATGTCGGGGTTCCGACGCGCGTCCCCGTGCTCGGAGAGGTTCGTCGGCCGAGCCTTGTCGCCCAGGAACTCCGCCTTCGAGTCGTCGCTCTCGAACTCCGCCTCGAGGACGCGGTCGGCGATCTGGTCCACGTCGATGCCGTGGTCGTCGTCGTAGGCGACCTTCGTCGGCGACGTGCCGTCCTCGCCGAACTCGAACTGGACGATGGTGTCGCTGGTGTCCCTGACCGTGCCGTCGTACTGCGTCTCCAGCTCGGAGAGCGCGTTGATGAGCCGGCGCTGCAGGTAGCCGGACTTCGAGGTCCGGACTGCCGTGTCGACCAGGCCCTCGCGGCCACCCATCGCGTGGAAGAAGAACTCCCGCGGGGTGAGGCCGCCGGTGTAGGAGTGCTCGACGAAGCCGTGTGCCTCCGCGGAGAGGTCGTCGGGCTTGTAGTGGCTCAGGGTACGGTCCTCGTAGCCGCGGTTGATGCGGGTGCCACGGACCGCCTGCTGGCCGACACAGCCGGCCATCTGGGTCAGGTTGAGCATCGAGCCACGCGCACCGGAGTTGGCCATGACGACTGCCGGGTTGTCGTCCTCGAAGTGCTCCTCGGCGATGTCACCGGCGTTGTCACGCGCCTTGCCGAGGGTCTGCATGATCTTCATCTCCAGCGTCTCGTCGACGGTCCGACCGGGCAGGGACTCGAGCTCGCCCGCCTCGTACGTCTCGATGAGCTCCTGCACGCGGTCGTAGGCGTCCCCGATGGTCTCGTCGATGCGGTCCTGGGCCGCCCCCGGGATGGTCTCGTCGTCGATCCCGATGGAGAACCCGAAGTGCATGATCGAACGCATCGCGAGCGTCGCGACCTCGTTGATGAAGATGCGGGCGCGCGTCTCGCCGTACACCTTCGCGAGCGTGTCGACGACCTCGCCGCCGAACGCGCCGACGCCGTCCTCGTCGATAGTGCCCTCGAGGAGCTGGCCGTCCTCGATGACGACCGTGTCCCCGGTGTTCGACTTGAACTCCAGGTTCAGGTCTTCGGGCAGCAGCTCGGAGAACAGCTGGCGACCGGTCCAGTACGGGCGGTCGTCGTCGTCGATGCCTGCCTCCTCGGGCAGCTCGTCGATGCGAGTCGCCCGGAGCAGGTCGAGTGCCTGCGTCTCGTTGAAGTGAGGGTTGTCGTGGGTCAGCAGGTACGTCCCACTGATGTGGTCCTGGATGGCCCCGATGATGTTCTCGCCCATGCGGGGGCTCAGGATCTGCTCCTGCACGCGCATGAGGACGCGCGCCTCGGCGCGGGCCTCCTCGTTCTGCAGGGCGTGCATGTTCATCTCGTCACCGTCGAAGTCGGCGTTGTACGGCGGGCAGACGACGGTGTTCAGGCGGAACGTCTTGTACGGCATCACCACGACCTCGTGGGCCATGATGGACATCCGGTGCAGCGAGGGCTGCCGGTTGAACACGACGATGTCGCCGTCGATGAGGTGTCGGTTGACCTCCCAGCCGGCCTCGACCTTCTCCGAGAGCTCCTCGCAGTTCTTCTCGGTCACCTTCAGCCGGCGACCGTCCGGGCGTCGGACGTAGTTCGCGCCGGGGTGGGCCTCGGGCCCGTTGCTGACGTAGCGCCGGGCGTCCTCCAGGTTCCGCTCGGTGACGTTCATCGTCTGGGTCATCTCCGTCGCGACGCGGTCCGGCACGCCGACCTCGTTCAGCGAGAGCGTCGGGTCCGGGCTGATGACGGTCCGGGCGGAGAAGTTCACGCGCTTGCCGGACAACGAGCCACGGAAGCGGCCCTCCTTGCCCTTCAGGCGCTGGGACAGCGTCTTCAGCGGGCGGCCGGAGCGGTGTCGCGCCGGCGGCGTGCCCGATATCTCGTTGTCCATGAACGTCGTGACGTGGTACTGGAGCAGCTCCCAGAGGTCCTCGATGATGAGCTGAGGGGCACCGGCCTCGCGGTTCTCCATGAACCGCTGGTTGATACGGATGATGTCGACCAGCTTGTGGGTCAGGTCGTCCTCCGAGCGCTGGCCGTTGTCCAGCGTGATGGAGGGACGCGCCGTCACCGGCGGGACCGGCAGCACGGTCAGGATCATCCACTCCGGTCGGGACTTGTCGGCGGAGATGCCGAGCACCTCGATGTCCTCGTCCGGGATGTCCTCGAACCAGTCGCGGATGTCCGAGGGCATCAGCTTGTTCATGTCCTCCTCGGTGAGGTCGATGTCGAGCGCCTTCTCGAGTGCCTTCCGGTCGGACTCGCGCGGGCGGAACTCGCCGGAGAGAATCTGGTTGACCCGGGAGAGTTCGATGCCCGTCTCGTTGGCGAGCGCCTCGCGCCCCATCGGCTCGTCGTCGTCGTCGTCCGGCTGCATCGCGGCCGCGATGCGCTGGGAGTACTCCGAGGTCAACACCTGCTGGACCTCGTAGTACGTCGTCGGCTTTTCGTGCTGGATGTCGAACTGGGTCTCGCCACAGAACGGACAGCGGTCCTTCTTCCGGGCCTGCCGGATGGCTGCCTTCGTCACGTCGTTGAGGTCGCGACCCAGCTTGCGCGTCTGGTCCAGCTGGCCGCGGAACTCGTCGCGCTCGTCCTCGGTGAGACAGAGCCGGGCGCACTCGCGGCAGGTGCCACGGAGCAGCCGGCGGATGAGCTTCGTGAAGCCGACGTGGATGACGGGTGCGGCCAGCTCGATGTGGCCGAAGTGCCCGTTACACGAGCCCGAGTGCTTCCCGCAGGTCTTGCACTCCAGCCCGGGGTCGATGACGCCCAGTCGCGGGTCCATCAGCCCCATGTCGATGGGGAAGCCGTCGTCGTCGTACGTGTCCGCCGTGATGATCTTCGTGGCGGACATGTCGCGGTACTCCTCCGGGTCCATCAGCCCGAAGTCGATCTCGCCGATCTCCTTTGGTGTCTGTGAGCTTGCCATGTTAGACTGCGTCCTCCAGTTCGAGTCGCGGCGCGATGCCGAGTGCCTTCATCTCGTCGAGCAGGAGCTTGAAGGCGTAGCTCATCTCTATCTCGTGAATGTCGGTCTCCTCGCCACAGTTCGGGCAGTACACCCGACGCTGGTCGACGTTCTCGACCGCGCTCATCCCACACTGGCCGCAGACGTGGATGAACTCGCGGTCGGACTCGTCGAGCAGGCGCTCCTTGAGCGCCATCGCCGCACCGTGCCCGATGAGCACGTCGCGCTCCATCTCTCCGACACGGAGGCCGCCCTCGCGGGCACGCCCCTCGGTCGGCTGCCGGGTAAGCACCTGCACCGGCCCGCGTGAGCGGGCGTGCA
This sequence comes from Haloarchaeobius sp. FL176, assembly GCF_024609245.1. Classification (GTDB taxonomy): domain Archaea; phylum Halobacteriota; class Halobacteria; order Halobacteriales; family Natrialbaceae; genus Haloarchaeobius. The sequence goes on along the minus strand of NZ_JANJYH010000005.1, from coordinate 247,953 downwards.
GCTTGTTCGAGACCATGTGGTACAGCTTCTGGTAGAAGATGACCCCGACGAAGATCTCGGCGTCGATCTTCTCCCCGGTGACGCCGGAGTAGAGGCTCTCCTTGCCCGAGGACTTGAAGCCGGCCTCCTCGAGCCCGCCACGGAGCTCGTCCTCGTTCTCGCCGGTGAAGGGTGTCCCGTCCACACGGCGACCCTCCAGCGCACCGATCTTGCCGCCCAGCATCTCCAGCACGTGGCCGACCGTCATCCGCGACGGCAGCGCGTGCGGGTTGACGATGAGGTCCGGAACGACACCTTCCTGCGTGAAGGGCATGTCCTCCTGGGGTGCGATGTGGCCGACGACACCCTTCTGGCCGTGCCGTGACGCGAACTTGTCACCCATCTCCGGGATGCGCTCGTCGCGGACGGAGACCTTCGAGAGCTTCGAGCCGTCCTCGCCCTCCATCAGCGTGACCGTGTCGACGACCCCGGACTCGCCGGAGCGCATCGTCACGCTCGTCTCACGTCGCTTCTGTGGGGAGAGGCCGCCCATGTCGTCGGGCTCCTCCAGGAACCGCGGGGGCGAGGTCTTCCCGAGCAGTACGTCGTTCTCGCCGACGCGCGTCTCCGGGTTGACCAGGCCGTCCTCGTCGAGGTGCGTGTACGCGTCCTCGCCACGTGCGCCGCGCACGTCCTGGCTCGGAATCTCGAAGCGGTCCTCCTGCCCGCCGGGGTAGCGCCGTTCCTCGCCCTCGTACGTCCGGAAGAAGTGCGAGCGGGCGAGTGCGCGGTCGACCGACCCCTGGTTGAGCACGAGCGCGTCCTCGATGTTGAAGCCCTCGTAGCTCATGACGGCGACGACGAAGTTCTGTGCCGCGGGGCGCTCGTCGTAGCCGATCTGCTCCGTGGTCTGGGTCTTGACCATCGAGAGCTGCGGGTAGTGCAGCAGGTGCTGGCGCGTGTCCGGCCGGATGCGGTAGTTCGCGCTCGGCAGCCCGAGCGACTGCTTGATCATCCCTGCACCCATCGTAATACGCGGCGACGCGTTGTGCTCCGGGTACGGAATCATGCCCGCACCGATACCGAAGATGAGCTGCGGGTCGACCTCGAGGTGCGTGTGGTCCTCGGTGAGGTCCTCCCGGTCGACGGCGACGTAGATGTCCTCCTCCTCCTCGGCGTCGATGAACTCGACGTGGCCGTGCTCGACGAGGTCGTCGAACGCCAGCTCGTCGTTGCGGACCGCCTCGATCTCCTCCTGCGAGATGCGGGGCTCGCCGTTCTCGACGACCAGCAGCGGGCGGCGTGCCCGGCCGGCGTCGGCGTTGACGATGACCTCGCGGGTGCGGTCCTTCACGGAGACGTTCACCATCTCGCTCACCTCGCCCAGCCGACGCGCCTCGCGGATCTGCTCCGCGAGTTCGTGCGGCTCGGGGTGTGTCCCGACCAGACTACCGTTGACGTATACCTTCGCTTCGCGCTGTTGACTTGCCATGTGTTAGTCGTCCGCGGGTGTTTCCTGGCCCTGTCCTTCGAGCCCGGGGATACCCTTGACCCCCATCGACGCCAGTTCTCGTTTCAGTCCCTGTTCGTCCTCGATGTTCTGTGACAGCTCCATCGCCTGGGCGAAGTTCTTCACCAGCCCACAGTTCGGCCCCTCGGGCGTCTCGGAGGGACAGATGCGGCCCCACTGGGTCGCGTGCAGGTCACGCGCCTCGAAGTGAGGCTGCGAGCGGGAGAGCGGCGAGCGCAGCCGACGCAGGTGGCTGAGCACGCCCATGAAGTCGGTCCGGTCGACCAGCTGGCTCACGCCGGAGCGGCCACCGACCCAGTTCCCCGTCGCGATGGGGTGTTCCAGGCGCTCGGTGAGCACGTCCGAACGGACGACCGTACTGACCGAGAGCTGCCGGTTGCGCATGTTAGCGCGTTCGAGCTGGTACTTCACGTCGCGTGCCAGCTTGTTCAGCGCCGTCCGGAACAGGTCCTTCATGAGGTCGCCCGAGACCTTCAGGCGCTTGTTGGCGTAGTGGTCCTTGTCGTCGGACTCACGCCGTCCGAGCGCGAGTTCGAAACAGGCCTCAGCCATCCGGCAGAGGTAGTACGCCTTGTTGATGCGAACGTCCTCCTCCTCGACGCCCTCCTCGTGGAGGTGTGGCAGGAGGTACCGGTCGATGACGTAGTTCGCGCGCTTGAGCTGGTAGTTCTTGCCCTGGCCGGAGGCGACGCGCTTGCCCAGCGTCTCGATGGCCTCCTCCTGGCTCTGGACCTCGGCGGCCTCCAGGTTCTCCAGCATGTACTTGACGACCTCGGGGTCGTCGCTGACCCGGTGGACGATCTCCTCGTCCGACTCCAGGCCGAGTGCGCGCACGAGCGTGACGAAGTTGATGCTCCCCGAGACGGAGGGGAACGACACCTCGAGCAGCCCTTCGCGGTTACGCTCGGTCAGCACGAGGGCGCGGTACCCCCGTCGCTGGCTGAACGTCTTCGCGACCTGGATCTCGTCGCCGTACTTCGTGTCGTACTCGGCGAGGATCTTGTTCGGCGCGAGGTCCTCGCTCGTCATCAGCACGCGCTCGGAGCCGTTGACGATGAAGTAGCCACCGGGGTCGGCGGGGTCCTCGCCGATCTCGATGAGCTCCTCGTCCGAGAAGCCCGCGATGTTGCACTTGTCGGAGCCGACCATGATCGGCATCCGGCCGATCTTGGTCTCGGTGGAGTCGACGACGCGCTCCTCGCCCTCCTCGCCCTTCACGATGGACATCTCCATGAAGACGGGCGCGGAGTACGTGATGTTCCGGAGGCGTGCCTCCTGCGGGTAGAGGAGTTCCTCCGACCCGTCGGCCTCACGCACACGCGGGGTCACGACACGAACGTCGCCGAGTTCGACGTGGACAGGCTCCTCGCCCTCCTTGTCGCCGATGTCCGTGTCGATGGTCTCCTTCTCGTCCACGACGCGCTGCATCCCCCGGTTGAGGAACGCGTTGAACGAGCGGAAGTGGTGTTCTGCGAGTCTGTCCTTCGAGAAGTACTCACGCGAAATCGCGCGTCGGTTTGCTCTGTCCATTCTGTCAGTCCACCACGAGTCGATACACGACCGCTGTGTCTGTCGTTCGCGATTCTCGGATGATCTTCACCACGTTACCCATCTCCGCCTCGTCGGGGAGCGCCGGGTCGGTGCGCTTGATCTTCGGAAGGTCCGTCCTGTCGATGTCATACTCGTCGAGCACGTCGTTGATCTCGTCCTCGTCGAGGACGACGTGCTCCGGCACGAGTTCGTGTTGGCTTACGTCTACCATGGTTGTGTCTGACCGGAGAGAGAAGCTGCTGTCACGAGATACTACAGGGCACTACCGGCGGGAGGCATTTAACGTTTGCCAAGTACGTACGGGAGCTTTCGCTACTGGTGCCCGCCTCGGCGGCGGGTGCGAACCCGCGGTCGGGACGACGTGAACGATCTCAGTTTCGTCCTGACGATTGCGCTACGACCCTAAAGCGTTTGTGCCGCGGTGGACACACGCACACGCCTTCCGATTGGAAAGCCTTAAGCGTACAACCCGGGTACGTAGAGGTGAAGCCCGGGTGGTGTAGTGGCCCATCATACAACCCTGTCACGGTTGTGACGCGGGTTCAAATCCCGCCTCGGGCGCTTCTTCGATTTCTCGTTCGCGAGCGTCGGTGCTCCAAAACTCGTAGCGATCTCCCGTTCCCGCTTCGGAGGACTCTTTCGAACTAAATAGATTCGAACTCCAGTTAGAAGAAATAATGGTGCGTTCTCCGTAACAGAATGTATGCCGAATTCGAAGGACGTCGGTGACGAAACGGAGGTCGCGATACTACACAAGTTGATCGAGTACGGGTACAGCGTGTCTCTGCCCTTCGGTGATAACGATAAGTACGACCTCGTCCTCGATAGCGGGGCCGAGTTGTATCGAGTTCAGTGCAAGACTGCCTGGCAGAACAAACCCGATACGATTCGGTTCAACACACATAGCCAGACCACAAGAGGCGGAGAATACCACGAGAGTACATACGAGGACGCGGTGGATGCGTTCATCGTTCGATATCCAGAGACTGGGACTCTCTACTGGGTGGACGTTGCGGACGCAACGTCACAGAAAATGGAGCTCCGGTTTGACGCGGACATCGACCATCCTTCGATTAACTGGGCAAGCGAGTACGAGTTCACGCCCGGATGTCTCGAGGCATGATCAAGTCCCCTCCGGGTTCTGGAGTGACTTTGGAAAGTCTTAAACGTATAACCCGGATACGGTAGTGTGAAGCCCGGGTGGTGTAGTGGCCCATCATACAACCCTGTCACGGTTGTGACGCGGGTTCAAATCCCGCCTCGGGCGCTTCTACGAGGAGCTTCGTGACGAGCAGAGCGACCGTAGCGGGTTTTGAATCAGGGAGGACGGCACGTCCGACCGAGGTTCGAATCCCGCCTCTGGCGTTTTCTCGGCAGACGACGATGCAGCACCGAGGGCGCGAACAAGTCAGGGTATCACTGCTCGTCGGCGCTCCCCTGCGACCAGATTCGCCAGTTACTGTCGTGTGTCCGGAGCTCGTAGACGATGGAGTGCGACTCGGACTGTTCGCTGTCGGGCCCGGAGATGGTGAGGTCGACGCGGACTTCGGCCACGTCGTCGTCCGACGTGAGCACCTCGGTATCGTCGATGTTGATGTCGACCTCTGCGTTCTGTGAGGCGCCTTCCTCGGTTACCTCCTGGCCAGGTGTTTCGGGATGGAGGAGTTCGTTCGCGCGTTCGCGGTCGCCGTCGTTCAGTGCCTCGATGAAGGCCACGGCGGTCGCTTCGGGGTCGTCACCGGCGTCGTTCCCGCCGCCGAGGAGGCCGCTACAGCCGGCGAGTGCGGTCAGTGAGAGTGTGCTCGCGGTCAGGTAGGCGCGTCTTCGCATGTGGCACTGGTCGAAGGGGCACGGCAAAAGTGTATGTATTCTATCCAGTTCTCGAGTCACCGATACCGAGCGCCAGTGTCTGTCGGGTGCGTTGGCTCTAATCCTTTAGTACTCCTGTGGCGTAATGGGTCCCATGGCAAGGGACGGGCTCGGCGAACTCGTGGCCGGGACGCCGACCGTCGAGGAGGTGTCGGTGCTGTTCGTGGACAACGATGCCGATTTCGCGTCGGTCTCGAAGACGATGCTGGAGCGGGCGGACGACAGCATCACGGTGACGGTCGTCCCGGACGGGTCGGCAGCAATCGAGGTGGTCGAGGACCCGGGACGACAGGTCGACTGCATCGTCAGCGACTACGACATGCCCGAGATGGACGGGCTGGAGCTGCTGCAGGCGGTTCGCGAGCGGGACGACCGGCTGCCGTTCGTGCTGTTCACCGGGAAGGGGAGCGAGGAGATCGCCAGCGACGCCATCGCGGCGGGCGTGACCCAGTACCTGCAGAAGAAGCCGGGTCGCGAGCGGTACGCGCTGCTGGGGAACCAGATACGGAACGCGGTGGCGCAGTACCGGACCCAGAGCGCCCTGCAGGACCGGGTTCGCCAGCAGGAGGCGGTAGCGACCATCGGCCAGCAGGCGCTGAACGAGCCACAGCTGGACGTGCTGTTCGAGACGACGGTCCGTCGGGTCGCGCGGGCGCTCGACGTGAGCCACGTCCGCATCCTCTCGCTCCCGGAGTCGGACGCGGGCCTCAGGACGCAGGCGGCCGTCGGATGGCGGCCGGACGCGCCGCCGTCGGGCCAGGCACAGTACGCGGTCGACGACGGCAAGCCGGTCGTGGTTGTCGACGACCTCTCCTCGGAGGACCGGTTCGATACGAGCGACGCGGCCGAGGTGGAGGAGCTCCGGAGCGGTGCGTGTGCGACGGTCGGCCTGCGCGGCTCCGACTGGGGAGTGGTCGAGGCGCACGCCCGGACGCATCGACGGTTCACGCAGGACGACGTGACGTTCCTCCAGAACGTGGCGACGGTACTCGCGAGCGCCATCGAGCGCAACGTCATCGAGGGTGAGCGCCAGGAGAGCAGCGAGCGGTACCGAACGCTGGTCGAGGTCTCACCGAGCGCGGTCGTCGTACACAGGGACGGCGACCTCGTCTACACGAATCCGGCGTTCGTCTCGCTCGTCGGGGCCGCCGACGAGACGGAGCTTCTCGGCTCCGACCTGTCGTCGCTGCTGCATCCCGAGGACGAGGAGGTCGTCACGACAGCCATGGCACGGACCCTGGCGGGTGAGGCAGAGCCGACACGTCGGGAGCGACGGATCGTCGGTCACGACGGGTCGGTCGTCCACGTCGAGATGACCTCGCGGACCATCGAGTACGAGGGCGAACGGGCGGTGCTGACGGTGGCGACGGACGTGACCGAACGCAAGCGCTACGAGGAGACGCTGGACACGCTCCACGAGACCTCCCGGGACCTGATGCGTGCGGAGACGCGGGCGGATATCTGCGAGACGGCTGCGGAGACAGCGGCGGACCTGCTGGGGCTGAGCGCGCTCGTCGTCTACACGTTCGAGAGCGACACCGGCGAGCTCGAACCGGCGGCGACGACGCCGAGCACGAGCGACCTGCTGGGGTCACCGCCGACGGTCGAGCGCGGGGCTGGCCACGTCTGGGAGACGTTCAGCGAGGGGGAGTCGCGGTACTTCCCGGACGTGGCGGACGGGTCGGGGGGGCTGGACGACGTCGTCGAGAGCCAGCTGGTGATCCCACTCGGGACCCACGGTGCGCTGGTGGCGGTCTCGGACGCCGCCGAGGGGTTCGGGGAGTCGACAATCGAGCTGTTGCACATCCTCGCGGCGAACACCGAGGCGGCGATGGACCGTGCCGAGCGCGAGCAGCTGCTCCGCGACCACGACAGCCGGCTGACCCAGCAGAACGAGGAGCTGCGGAAGCTGAACCACACGAACAAGATCGTCCGGGACGTGAACCGGGCGGTCGCGCAGGCGTCGACCCGTCGGGAGATAGAGCAGGCGGTCTGTGACCGGCTGGCCGAGGCAGAGCCGTACGTCGCCGTCTGGGTCGCCGAGGCGGAGGGCCCGAACGGCGCGATGACGCCGCTCGCCTGGTCGAACACCGACGCGGACTACGTCGACCGGATAGACGACGACGTGGACGACCCGACGCCGGAGGGGACCCTCGTCCGGCAGGCCGTGGACACGCAGGAGGTGGTCGTCGTCGATGACGTGCTGACGGACGAGTGGAGCGAACGCCGGACGGAGGCGCTCACGTACGGCTTCCAGACGGTCGTCGCCGTGCCGCTGGTCGACAACGAGCGCGTCTACAGCGTCCTCGTGTTGCACGTCGCGACGCCCGAGACGGTGACCGAACAGGAGCTGGCGGTGCTCGGTGAGCTGGGTGAGACCATCGGACACGCCATCCACGCGGTCGAGCGGACGCGGGCGCTCGTCACGGATAGCGTCGTCGAGCTGGAGTTCGACGTGGCCGACGAACGGTTCACGTTCTCGCGGCTGTCGGCGGCCGTCGGTGGGACGATTCGGCTCGATGGCTCCGTCGCCCGGCCCGACGGCACCCACCTCTGTTTCGTCCGGACCGAGGGGATCGACCCGGAGCTCGTCGAGTCGACGCTCGCGGACTGGTCGTCGGTGCCGTCGGTGGCCTGCATCAACGAGGACGGCGATACGGCACTGTTCGAGATGCGGCTGACTGAGCCACGGCTGTTCGAGCTGCTTCGGGAGTACGACGGGACGGTCCAGTCGCTGTCAGCCACCGACGGCGTCGTCACGTTGCTCGTCGAGCTCCCACAGGGCGGTGACACCCGCGGCCTGTGGAACGACCTGAGCGAGTCCTACCCGACGACGGAGCTCGCGGCCCGGCGGGAGACGAGGCAGGCGAACCGCCAGCACCGCACCCATCGGTCCTGGGTCGAGGGCGAGCTGACGGAGCGCCAGTTCGAGGCGTTACAGAGCGCCTACTACGCCGGGTTCTACGACTGGCCCCGTGAGGTGACCGGGGAAGTGCTCGCCGAGGCGCTCGACGTGACGCCGCCGACCTACCACTACCACCTGCGTGCGGCCGAACGCAAGCTGGTGAGCGGGGTGTTCGAGTCTGGCTCTAACTGATTAGTGCCGCCCGGACGAGTGCACTAACCGATTAGAATAAACTGTTAATCCCATCCCACCCATACGATTAGTCGGCGAATCAGCAGCGAACCGCTGTCGCCACCCCCATACTCCCCCCAACCCCCCCTTCCTGAAGCACTATCCGACGAGAGCCCTCGCTGTCGCGTGGCTCGCGAGGCGGCTGTAGCCCAGCAAAAATGAGCACCGGAACCGGTGTCGGCGGTTGCGGCTGGAACGACCGTCGGGGCGGACGTTCAGCTCCGCTCGCCGATGGTGACCTGGTTGTACTTCTGACGGCTGCCGCCACTGGCACCGTACGGGTCGATGTCAACCCAGTCGTACACGAAGCGCTCGTCCGTGCGGTGGTAGCAGGGCAGGAGTATCATGTCCTCCCACATCGCCTCCTCCATCTGGACGTAGGCCTCACCGCGGGTCGCGGCGTCGTCCTCGCTTGGAGCCTGGTTGTTCTGGACGGTATCCCAGGCGCTGTTCATCTGGTCGACGGCGCCGTCTTCCACGTCGTCCCAGTCGATGTAGGCACCGCGGGCACCACCTTCGCGGTCGGTGTTCGTGAGCTCCGGAACGAGTTGGCCGAAGAAGTTGTCCGGGGCGGGCCAGTCCATCGACCAGCCCAGCGAGTAGGCGGCGAGGTTCCCGTTGCGGCCACGGTTGAGCAGCGTCGAGAACGGCGCCTCCTCGAGGTTCATGTTGACGTGCGCGTTGACGAGCTTGTCCCGGAGGATCGTACCGAGGCCCTGCCACGTCGGTGACGTGTAGGTCGTGAACGTGATCTCGTACTCGTTGTTGGGGCCGTAGCCGGCGTCCTCCATCACCTGCTGGGCCTCGTCGAGGAGCGACTCGCCGTAGCCGTAGGGGTAGTTCTGCTCGGCGTGTTCGTCGTACGCGCTGGTCCCGCCCGGGTAGATGCGCGGCGGGCTGAAGTGGTACGCGGGCTCGCCGCGGCCCTTGAACACCTGCTCGACGCCCTCGTGCTGGTTCATCGCGTACGCGATGGCCTCCCGGACGGGCTTGGGCACGTTCTTGGCGTTCAGGCCGATGTAGAACGTGTTGATGGTCGGGACGGCGGCGTACTCGGCCGTCTCGCCGTTCTGCATCGGGCCGTAGGTCCCGATCTGTCGGCCGAGCTCGTCCTCGCTGTCGATGGAGACCATGTTCGGGTCGTACTTCGAGGTCGGCATCGGCGGGAGGTCCGCGTTCTTGTTCTGGCCGTAGTTGTACAGCGCGTCGGTGTCGGTGATGATCTGCCAGTGGACGCCACCGATGAGCGGCCCATCACCGTGGTAATCGTCGAAGCGACTGACCTCGGCCATCGTGTTCGTCTCCCAGCTATCGAACGTGAACGGCCCGGCGCTGATCGGGTTGCTCTGTGCGAACTCGTCGTACCCCATCTCGCCGTCGTAGCCCGGTGTGTCGTCGACGAGCCCCTCGGGAACTACACCGAAGGCGGTGTACGCGAGCATCGGAAGCACCGAGTGGAACGGCGAGGAGAGCTGGATCTCGAGCGTCGTCTCGTCGACGGCGGTGACGCCGAGCGTGCCGGGTTCGTAGTTGCCCTCGCTGTCCGTCTCGTGTTCGATGCCAAGCGCCGACGTGGCGAAGTACGCGCGACGAGAGTTCGGGGAGGCGGTGAGCCGCTCGAACGAGTAGACGAAGTCCGAGGCGGTGACGGTGTCGCCGTTGTGGAACTGGACGTCCTCCTTGATGTTGAAGGTGTACGTGGTGAAGTCGTCGGACACCTCGTAATCCGTCGCCAGCAGCGTCTCGACCTCTATCTCACCGTTCGGGTAGTTCATCAGCGGCTCGAACACCTGTTGGATGACTCGCCCGTTCGGGACGTCAGTCGAGGCGACGGGGTCGAGCGTGCTCATCGTCGCGTTCGTGAGCTTGAGAGTCCGGTCGCTCTCGCCGAAGCCATCGTCGTCGCTCCCCTGGGTGTCGGTCCCCTGGGTGTCGGTTCCGGGGTCGTCGGTGTTCTCGTCGTCGGTGTTGTTGTCGCCCGTACAACCCGCGAGGGCCAGGGCTGTCGCCGCGCCGCCGGTCGCTTTGAGGAAGTTCCGGCGCTGGAGGGACTGGTCGTCTGACATACACCCACCGGTTCGGTCTTTCGTGTCAAAAAGCCGCTGTAAACACTAGTGGCACCTAGTCCTAGGAAAAACCTTATCAATGAAAATAAAACCGGCCAAGGAGTAAATATCAAAATCTGATTTCACTTTTCTCCAAAAAGACGAAGCAGTGGCTGTCGACAGGAGCTGGCTGGTCTGCAACGCAGTCGCGGGGGCTGAATCGGGGTGGGGATGACAGCAGGCGGCGTTCCTGTCGACAGTAAATCCATAGACTGGACGGGTATTAAGGCCGGTGAAGAGTCAAATTATCACTTGAGGCTTCGCTCCGGAACGACCGCGCTCGCGTTCGGGCTATCGCCGTCGTGTGGCGTGCGCCGCTCGCGGACCTGTACCGCGTGGCATCGCTCGGTGGCGTCGTCGACCACGCGAACCTCGCCCGGCTCGGTGGGCATCCGCTCCGTCAGCGCCGAATCGACGTACGAGGGGCGCGCTCGTGCCAGTGCCTCGCGGTCACGTCGGTCGGTGAGTCGATGTGCAATCAGGACATCAGCTTGCGAGGCTGCCACTGCCGGCAGCGCGCTCGGGCGCTGCGTCGCCGCGACGAGGCTCACCCCCGGCTGTCGGCCACGCGTCAGCAGGGTCCGCAGCGCGGGTGCCGCGACACCGTCGAAGAAGGCGTGCGCCTCGTCGAGCAGGAGCCACGGGAGCCGGTCGACGGTTCCCTGCACCCGTGCCCGGTAGAGCGCGGTCGCCGTCGCCCTGACGACCGCGTTCGCCGCCGCCGTCGGTCGCCCCGACACGTCGAGCACCGTCGCCGTGCCCGAGGCCAACGCCGTTGCGTCGAGCCCGTCCGGGTTGAACACGCCCCACGAGGCGGCGAGGTCGAGGTGGTTCCGGGCTGCTCGGCGGGCCGCCCGGTCGCAGTCCAGTGCTGCCAGCCGCTCCCGTATCTCGTCGATGGTCGTCCCCGCCGCAGCGGCACGCCAGAGCACGGCCCCGCCCGGGGACTCCGGGTCGAGTCCGACCAGTTCGCACCACGCCGTCGGCGGGAGCGCGTCGGGGTCGACACGCGGCTCCGTGACGACGGTTGCCGACCCGTCGGTCGCGAGCGTCCCGAACACGCCCATCGGGTCGACGACGACCGGCGCGACGCCCGCGGCTGCCGCCAGTCCCTCGGCCAGCACCCCGAGTGTGTACGACTTACCGTAGCCACGCTTCCCGACGACGAGTGCGGCGTGGGGGGACTCGCAGTCCAGCCCCACCGTCGCACCCGCGCTCCCGTCCGGTGCACGGTAGTGGCCGAACTCGACCGTCTCGCCGGCCCCGCTGTCGCGTCCGATGACGACCATGGGCAGTCTGGCCGCGGGATGGTACTTGAACGGTCGGACCGGCCCACCCCACCGTTCAAGTATCAGCACGAGGCCAACCACGGCGTGCGACTCACACCTCTCCGGCGCGACGACCGCGCCATCGAAGGACTGCCGATTCGCCTCGTCATCGCCCTCGTCGTCGGTGTCGCCAGCCTCTCGGTTATGATGAACATGATCTCGGGCATCGGCGGCCTCGCCGTCACCGAGGTCGACGCCCAGCCGACGCCGGACGTCGTCACGCCCGGCGAGCAGACCGTCAGCATCCGCGTCGTCGACAGCAACGGGAACCCAGTCGAAGGCGCGACTGTCGTGGTGAAGGGTTCGACCGCACGGCTCGACGGCATCGAGACGGCGAACACCGGGGAGAACGGCACTGCTGCGGTGACTGTCAGCCCCTCACTCGGCCCGAACCAGGCCGAGGGCACGCTGGAGATCGATATCAAACCACCAGCCGGCAGCGAGTACGCCGACCAGCGCGCGAACACGGTCATCCTGGTGGTCGAGGACTGATCAGGGAACCGCCATCGTCACCGGCTCCATCTCGAAGAAGACCGTCTCGTAGCCCTCGTGCCTGGCCACCTGCGGCGGCGTCAGCACCGTGAGCGTGACCCGGTCGCCGCTCGTCAGTTCGGGGACGGGCGTGCCGTAGTGGGCACCGAGCAGCGGGTCGACTGTGCGGGAGAGCGTCCCGTCGAAGGCGGTCTCGTCCGCACGCTCGACGCGCGCCTGCAGCCCCATCCCCGGGAGCACGAGGTCGTTGTGTGGCGTTCGTGCGAGCACCGCGAGGTAGGCATCGCCGTCGACGCCCAGGCGTTCCACGGCATCACCGGTGCAGACGACCGCGTCGAGGGCCGCGCCATCGGTCGTCCTCCGGCCGAGGTGCCTCGCAGGAAGGGCATCGGTAGCCGGGGCGACGGCCGGCGGGACGCCCGGCGCGTCGGCCGTCGTGAGGGGTCTGTCGTCGCCGGCGTCGTCGAGCCGGCGCCGGTCGATGCTGTCCCGCTCTTCGCGGTCGTACGCCAGCTCGAAGTCGACGCTCGCCGCCCCGTCGAAGCGCCCGGCAAACGCGCCGGTCCGGCGGATTGCGAGGCCACCCACGCGGACGCGGACCGTGTACTCGCCGTCGCCGGGGAGTGCGAGGTTGTCGCCGTAGTGGAAGCCGAGGCGCTGGGAGAGCATCGCGTAGACGGCCTTCTGGACGACGAGTTCGCCGTCGCGCAGCACCTCGACTGTCAGCCCGACGTCGGGGAGAACGACACCTGTCTCCGGGTCCCAGACGAGCGTCATCAGGTGGATGGCGTCCTCGGGGGCGACCGAGCGGGGGTACCGTTGCCGGCCGACGACCTCCCAGAACCGGCTCGGGTAGCTGTACAGGAGGCCGAACCGGTAGTCCCCGGCCTCGCGGGTTCCGACGACACGGACCTCGCTGGCGCTCGTCGGCCGGTAGACGCCGTCCGGTGGGTCCTCGAGCGCCGGCGGTAGCCACGAGTCGTCCGCTCCCAGGACCCCACAGCCGGCTCCCCAGACCGTTACCGTGCCGGCCGTTGCAGCCAGGAACGTCCTGCGGCGCATCGTCTCGGCTTCGACGGGAAGCGGCATAGCAGTTGTGACATGGCCTCACGTACCAAACTATTTGTACCGGTTGACCGTCGGACCGAGCATGCAGCGACGACGGGTCCTCGCGGGCATCGCGGCGGCGGCAGGCTCGCTGGCGGGCTGCCTCGGCGGTGGTGGTAGCTCGTCCGACGGGCCGGACGCCGACTACGACGACTGGTTCGACGGCGTGGACAACTACGACGGCGAGGTCGACCGGACGGGCGAGTCCGAGACGACCGTGCTGGTCGGCACCGACGATGGCCTCGCGTTCGAGCCGGCGGCCATCCGCATCTCGCCGGGGACGACCGTGGTCTGGGAGTGGACCGGCAACGGCGGTGGTCACAACGTCCAGGCCGAGGGTGGGGACTTCGAGAGCGATCTCGTCGACGACGAGGGCCACACGTTCGAACACGCGTTCACCGAGCCGGCGCTCGTCCGGTACTTCTGTGACCCGCACCGCGACCTCGGCATGCGCGGCGGCGTCCGTGTCGTCGAGGAGTAGGTCCCGACCGGTCGGCGAGGCTAGCCGTCGGACATGCTGGCCGGCGGACGGGGCGCGGCTTCAGCGTGGTGCCTGGTAACAATTATGTCGGTCTCGGCCGTCGTTGTACGGGAGGTCGATACAATGGGACACACATCAGGGGGAGACCGATGCCGCTGAGTCGCCGTCGGCTGCTGCGACTCGCCGGAGCGGCTGGTGTCACGGGGAGCGTCGCGGGAGCCGCGCTCGCCCAAGACGCTGGGGGCGGACAGTACCCGGCGAACCAACCACGACGGGACCCGCCACGGGAGTACGAGGAGTACACCGTCCACCGGGTCCCCGAGGCGTACGACAGCATCCAGGCCGCCGTCGAGGCCGCCGAGCCGCGCGACCTCGTCCTCGTCGGCCCGGGCGTCTACCGCGAAGCGGTCAGCGTGACCGACACTCCACAGCTGACGATCAGGGGCACCGACCGCAACGAGGTGATACTCGACGGCGAGTTCCGGCGCGAGGACGGCGTGCTCGCGACCGTCGACGATGTCGTCGTCGAGAACATGACCGCACGCAACTACCAGCGCAACGGCTTCTTCTGGTCGAGCGTGACCGGCTGGCGTGGCTCCTACCTCACCGCGCACAACAACAGGGTGTACGGCATCTACAACATCGACTCGACCCACGGGCGATACGACAACTGCTACGCATCGGGCCACACCGACTCCGGCTTCTACATCGGCCAGTGCAAGCCCTGCTACGCCCGCATCGAGGACGTCCGTTCGGAGCACAACGCCATCGGCTACTCCGGCACCAACGCGGGAGGGTACCTCACGGTCGCGAACTCGGTCTGGCGGCACAACAAGGCCGGCGTCGTGCCGAACACCCTCGATTCGGAAGCCGACCCGCCGCAGGATGCCGCCCGCATCGAGGGAAATCTCGTCGAGCACAACAGCAACGACGACGCGCCCGACGCCGCCTTCGGCTACGCGACCAGCGGCGTCGGCATCTCCGTCGCCGGCGGCATCAACAACGAGGTGTTCGACAACGAGGTCAGGGGCCACGCCAACTACGGCATCGCGGTGCTCCCGATGATCGACGACAACCTCTACCGGCCGCGGAACAACCTCGTCCGGGGGAACACCGTCTCGGAGTCGGGCCGGGTCGACCTCGCCCTCGGCGCGCCACAGGCCGGCGACAACCGCTTCGTCGACAACGACGCGGGCAGCAGCCGCCCGGGACATCTCACGGGCGGCCTGCGACTGCTCGGGGGTGACCCGGCCGTGACGGTGACCTTGCTCGAACAGTACCTCCAGCTGGAGAACGGCGACGCGCCGATGGGCGACTGGCAGAACGCGCCGGAGCCGCCGTTCGACGAGCTCGAGTCGATGCCGAACCCAGAACGGGCGCCCAGGGAGGCGGTGCGTCGCTGATGTCGACCGTCGACTCACTCAGAGAGCGTGCTCGCGCTCCCTTCGACCAGCGCCACGACGCAGCGACGACGGCGCTCGTCGCCGGCGAAGCGCTCGTCCTCGGCCTCGTCGCCGGCTGGGTCGTCACGGACTTCGGTGTTCGTCAGCTCGCGACCGTCGTCGTCGCGCTGGCGGCCGGTGTCCTGCTGTACGGGCGGGCCACACCGCGTGACATCCTTGCGGGTGGGCTGTACATGCTCGCTGCGCTGTTGGCCCTGTTCCCGGTCGCGTACGAGCTCCACACGTTCACGGTCACGGGGATGGCCGGCGTCGGCAGCCCGTGGACGCACGTCCTGACCGTCAGCGACCTGCTCGTGCTCGTGCTGTTCCTCGCGGTCGCGGCGGTGCCGGCGCTGCTGGCGTTTCTGGTACAGAACTGGACGGCGGTTCGGGGTCGGCTGGGTCCCTAATCCCAGTCGATCCACTCGTGCTCCCAGCCGTTCCCGACGGTGGCCTGGGCACGTTCGCGGTCCTCGCGGTCGGTCCGGTTCCGTTCGAGTGCGCCGGCCTGCTCGCCCTCGACGAGCAGCGGCGCGAACGCGACCGGGCCGTGCTCGCCGACGACCTCGCCGTCGGCGTCGACGGAGACGAGCGTCTGCCCGGCCGCGCCCTGGGGCATGACGAGTCGTCCGTCGTCCGCGAGCTGGTCGACGAGTGCACGCGGTGGCTCGACGGCGCCGGCCTCGACCAGCACCCGGTCGAACGGCGCGTACTCGGCGAGACCGTGGGTGCCGTCGCGGCAGTCGACGAGTACCTCCCCGTATCCGGCGTCCGCGAGGTTCGACCGCGCCTCGTAGACGACGTGGCGGGTGATGTCTACGGCGTGGACGTTGCACGCGCCGGCGAGTTCGGCGGCGACCGCGCTGGTGTAGCCGACGCCAGCGCCGACGACGAGCACCGCGTCGCCAGCGTCGACGTCGAGCGCCTCGAACAGCCGCGCGACCGCGGTCGGCGAGAGGATGCGGGTGCCGGCGTGCTCGTGTGACTGGTCGGTGTACGCGCGTTTCTCCTCGGGGACGAACTCGTGGCGGGGCACCTCCCGCAGCGCGAGGCCGACCGCGTCGCTGCCCACGACGCCCTTCGCGTCGTGTTCGAGGCTGTCGACCATGTCGTCCCGCAGCGCCGCCGGCTCCATGCCCGAAGCTCCGTGATGCTCAGTTAAGAATCTCGCGCCTGCCCGAGCACCGCCTGGCGGTCCGTTCCCGGGACGTCACGCACCTGAACCGCCCGTAGTCCGGCAGTTTCGAACCAGTCCCGGTAGGCAGTGGGCGCATGGGCCTCGCCGGAGCCGAGTGCGAGTCGACGGACGGTCGCCTCGCGCGCGGCGGGCGAGCGCTCGCGAAGGTAATCGACGACCACGAGCCAGCCCCCCGGCGCGAGCGCGTCGGCCGCCCCGGCGACGAGTCGCCGGTTCGCCTTCGCCGAGCGCTCGCTGGTCCGCAGCGGGACGAACGCGCAGTTGACTCCCTCGACGGGGAGGCTGCTGGAGTCGACCCCGTCGTCGCCGGGCAGGTTCCAGGTGGCCGTCGCCACAGGCTCGCGGGCGAGCAGCGATGCCGACGCGTCGAGCCGGTCGGCGGCATCGAGCAGGGTCACGTCGTACCCCCGCCGTGCGAACTCGACGGCGTAGGTGCCCGGCGCGCCGCCGATGTCGACGACCTGGCCGTCGGGGACGACGTGCTGGGCGACGGTGACGCAGGCCCGGACGGTCGCTTCATCGGTCGCCTGCACGCGGCCGAGTCGGTTGCGGGTCCACTCGGTCGCGGTGCCGTCGGGTGCGGGTTCGTCGCTGGAGCCAGCGGGGGGTGCCTCGCCTCGCATCGTCGCCGGGAGGTGGCGGAGCGCGTCGAGGTCGTCCAGCTCGGCCGGGAAGCGCCCAACGGAGCGAAGGTCGGCAGCCGCGAGGAAGCCCAGCGAGCGGTTCGTCGGCTCGTAGACGCCGCCCACGTCGCGGAAGAAGCCGGCGTCGGCGAGGGCCTCGACGGTGAGTCGGGCCGCGCGTTCGGTCACGTCCGTCCGTTCGGCGACCGCCGCTGGCGTGTCCGCGTCGGAGAGCAACGCGTCGAGGACGCCCGTCTCGCGAGCGGCCCACAGCAGGAACAGCGTCTCCCGGTCCTCTGTCATGGTCGGCGATGACGGACCGGAGGGGGATAATTCACTGCATCCGGACGAAGCGCACGCCGCCCCGGTCCTCGCGGTCGAGCGAGCCGTCGGCCCGCCGGGTCGCGTGGACGAGCCGCTGCCGGTCGGTGCCGATGGGGCCGAGGACGACCCCGCCCGGACGGACCTGTTCGACGACCGCGTCCGGGAGCTCGGGCGCTGCGCAGGTCAGGTACGCCGAATCGTAGGGGGCGTGTTCCGGCCAGCCCTCGCGGCCGTCGCCGGTCCGGATCTCGATGTCCCCGTAGCCGAGCCTGTCGAGGCGCTCGCGAGCCTCGCTGGCGAGTCGCTCGCTGTACTCGACGGAGAAGACGCTCTTCGCGCCGACGACCTCGGCGGCGACGGCCGCGTGGTAGCCACAGCCGGTGCCGACTTCGAGCACCCGGTCGCCGGCCGAGAGGTCGAGCGCGTCGACCATGATGGCGACCATGTGCGGCGCGCTGATGGTCGCGCCGTCCCCGATGGGCAGGGGGCGGTCGGCGTACGCCTCGCTCCGGCGTGACTCCGGGACGAACTCGTGTCTCGGGACCGCCCGCATCGCGTCGAGCGTCGACTCCCGCCGGACGTCGCTCCGGCGGTCGAGTCGGTCGACCAGCGACTCCCGGGCGGCCTCGAAGCTCATCTCACCAGGCGGACCAGGCCGTCGTCTCTTCGTCCCACGCGTAGACGCGCTTCGCGTCCTTGGCGACGACCGTGTCGCCGTCGTGGTCGAGCTTGTCGTGGTAGTAGCCCTCCGCGTCGGCACGCACCGCGATGCCGCTGATGGTGAACTCGTCGTTGTCGAACGTCTCCGTCTCGCCCACGACGAACTCGTAGTCGCCGGGGACGTGCACGCGCTCCGAGCGCGTCTCGTTGTTGCGACCGTCGCGCGGGTGGATGGTCACGTTGACCCCGACGTTCCCGACCGCGCGGGTCCAGAACGTCTCCACGTCGCCCGCCTCGGCCTCCTCGACCCGACGCTCGCCGTCGAGCTCGAGGCTCGTGATGCGAACCGTCATGATGGCCTCGTCGGTGTCGAGGATGAACTCCTCGCCCGTCGCGACCGTCTCGTCGACCGGGGCCTCCACCGTCGCGGTGAAGGAGTCCCCGTCCTGACTGACGACGACGTCGATCTCGGCCGTCTCGTCCGGCTCGACTCGCTCCTTGTGGACGTGCCCGCACTCCGTACAGCGGACCGTGTACATCTGCCCGCGCTCCTTCAGCACCTCGTGCGCCCGATCGAACTCGGGCGAACACGAGGGACAGGGGAGTGCGAGCCTGTCGGCGACTTCGCTCATACGCCGTAGTACACCGCGACGCGGTAAAAGCCGTCGGACCGCCCGTACGTGTGGTTACGATTGTCCCGGTTTTGGTTCGTTCGTGCTGTCGTCGTGGAAATTGGGCGGATTTGGCCGGGCGCGAGGTTCGGTGAACCATGCGAGGCAGCTCCTCCGACAACAGCCAGAAAATCCCGCACTCTGGCTGCTGGTGTCTCCAACTGTTCTCCCACCGAACTACCGCTCACATCACGAGAATACAGACAGCACACCAACCAGCACACCCGAACACGACGAAACCCCAAACGAACGGGTCTGCGAAGCGCTTTCGAGATAAGGAGCGCGTAGAGCGCGTAACTTCGAACCCCGAAACGGCCTCAGATTCCTCCTTCGACCCCTCTCGCGCTCGCTGGAGCCGTAACTCGCGGGGTCAAAAGGGTGGGCTTAAGTGCCTCCGTAAGATAGCGACTGGTACTATGGCGAACGGCAAATACGCCGCGCGCAAGCTCAAGAAGGACCGCCAGAATCACCGGTGGTCCGACTCTGAGTACGCTCGACGCGAGCGCGGACTTCGCAAGAAGTCCGACCCGCTCGAGGGCGCGCCCCAGGGTCGAGGTATCGTACTGGAGAAGGTCGGCATCGAAGCGAAGCAGCCGAACTCCGCGATCCGGAAGTGTGTTCGTGTCCAGCTGATCAAGAACGGCAAGCAGGTCACGGCGTTCTGCCCGGGCGACGGTGCCATCTCGTTCATCGACGAGCACGACGAAGTCACCATCGCCGGTATCGGTGGGGCGAAGGGTCGCGCGATGGGTGACCTCTCCGGCGTGAACTACAAGGTCGAGAAGGTCAACGGCGTCGCAATGCTCGAACTCGTCCGCGGGAACGCGGAGAAGCCGGTGCGCTAACCATGTCGGCCGAAGACACACCCGAGCCGGACAAGCCGGCGGGAACCGACGACGAGGGCGCACGCGCCCAGCTGTTCGGCGCGTGGGACGTGACCGACATCGAGTACAACGACCCGTCCACCGAGCGCTACATCTCGGTGACGCCGGTCGCGCACACGATGGGTCGGCACTCCTCGAAGCAGTTCAAGAAGTCCGAGATCTCCATCGTCGAGCGACTCATCAACCGTCTGATGCAGACGGAGGAGAACACCGGCAAGAAGCAGAAGGCGATCCAGATCGTCCGCGATGGCTTCGAGCAGATCCACGAGCGCACCGACGAGAACCCGATCCAGGTGCTCGTGACCGCCGTCGAGAACGCGGCACCCCGCGAGGAGACCGTTCGCCTGAAGTACGGTGGCATCTCGGTCCCGAAGGCCGTCGACGTCGCGCCGCAGCGCCGCGTCGACCAGGCCCTGCTGTTCCTGACCGACGGTGTCTACAAGGACTCGTTCAAGACCCCGACGTCCGCCGCCGAGGCGCTGGCCAACCAGCTCGTCGGCGCGGCGAACTACGACGTCCAGACGTACGCCGTCAGCCAGAAGGAAGAGAAGGAACGCGTCGCGGCCGCGGCACGCTAACGCTCTCTCTATCTCCCGTTCTCGCCACGCCCGGAGCCACCGGCTCGGCGGCCGGATAGCACGAAGTATTTACCTATCCTGTCGATAGCACCTGGTATGGCACCGAACCCTCCATCCCGCCGCCAGTTCCTCGCGGCGGCTGCGGCGGCCGGTCTGGCCGGCTGTCTCTCGGATGTCACTGGTAGTGGCGGCACGCCGACCGATCCGCCGACCTCGGCGTACGACCCGACAGTCGAACAGGACGAGTGGCCGAAGTACGACGAGGACTGGGAGCCGCCGACGGACTCCCCTCTCGACTACGAGTACGAGACGGAAGTGCTGGTCGAGAACCTCGATATCCCGTGGGACATCTCGTTTACCGGTGAAGACGAGCTGTTCCTGACCGAGCGCACCGGCAACATTCGGAAGTTCGAGTCCGGGGACGTGGTCGACGTGGTCGAGCCGGACGAGGCCATCGACGCGGGCTCCATCGACAGCCCCGACGAGCAGACCTGGTGGGTCGAGGGCGGTGAAGGCGGCCTGCTCGGCGTCGCTGCGCACCCGGACTACCCGGACCCACCGCTGGTGTACGCCTACTACACGTACATGGATGGCGGGACGGAGAAGAACAAGGTGGCGTCGTTCGACGCGTCCGCGGACGACCCGGCGTCGACGGTGACGACGCTCGTCGAAGGCATCCCCGGCGAGAGCTACCACGATGGCGGCCGCATCGCGTTCGGCCCCGAGGGCCACCTCTGGGTCACGACGGGTGACGGCGGGACCGCGGAGAACAGCCAGAGCACAGAGTCGCTGGGCGGGAAGGTGCTCCGCATCACCGCCTCGGGCGACCCGGTCGAGGGGAACACCGAGGCTGGCGACGGCCGGGTCTTCTCGCTGGGCCACCGGAACCCCCAGACGATCACGTGGCTGCCGGACGCGACGCCGGTCGTGTCCGAGCACGGACAGACCGCACAGGACGAGGTGAGCCTGATCTCCCCCGGCTGGAACGGCGGCTGGCCGGAAGTCCGCACGGCCGAGGAGTACCCCGGCAGCGACTACAATCGACCGGTCGCGCACACGGGAGCGAACACCTCGTGGGCACCGAGCGGTGGCGTCTTCTACACCGGCGAGAGCGTCCCGGGCCTCCAGAACCGACTGCTGGTCGGGGGGCTGTGGAGCCAGCGCATCAACGTCGTGACGCTCTCGCCACCGGACGGCGACCTGCCCCCGGTCGGGAACGGGAAACGGCACGACGCGGACTGGCTGGACAACGGCTACGTCGCCACCTCGCACCACCTGTTCGAGGACGAGTTCGGCCGAATCCGCCACGTCGAACAGGGGCCCGACGGCGACCTCTACTTCATCACGTGCAACCGCGACGGCCGCGCCGAGGGCGACTTCCCCAAGGACAACGGCGACCGACTCATCCGCCTCCGACAGGTCTGAACGGGCGGCTCACTGGTCCCTCGCCGGCTGTAAACCGGCACGCTATTACTGGTTGACGGACATTCGGGACGTATGTCGGACTCGCACGAATCGGTCGACCTCGTCGCCGACGAGACGGTCGAACGACTCGCTCTGGCGGCGGTCGTCGCTGCGCTGACGGCCGCGCTCGCACAGATATCGATTCCCGTCCCGGGACTCCCGGCACCGATCTCGTTCCAGCCGTTCGGGGTGTACGCAGCGGGACTGTTGCTCGGCGCACGGTGGGGCGGCCTCTCGATGCTGCTGTACGTGCTCACCGGCGCGGCCGGGGTGCCCGTGTTCTCGAGCGCCTCCGGCGGACTCGGAGTCGTGCTCGGCCCGACCGGCGGCTACCTCGTCGGCTACGTCCTCGCGGCGGTGGTCATCGGGCTGCTCGCCCACGGCGGCCTCGACGCGAAGCGGCCGTCGGCGGTCCCCACCTGGCGGCAGTCACTCGCGTTACTCGCTGGTATCACTGTCATCTACGCGGTGGGGGTGCCGTGGCTCGCCGAGACCACGGACTACTCGCTCTCGGCGGCGATGGCGGTCCCGCTCGACCCGCCGTTCGTCGCGCTGTCGGGGCCGACCGTGAGCATGCCCCAGGCCGTCGTCGTCGGCGCGGCCATCTTCCTCCCCGGCGACGTGCTGAAGATACTCGCGACGCTCGGCATCGTCCGCAGCGGCGAACTCGACGCACTCGTCGAATGATCCGCGTCGAGGACCTCTCGCACAGCTACGGCGATACCCGCGTGCTGGACGGGGTTTCGACGACCGTCGGGGACGGCGAGTTCGTCCTCGTCGTCGGTGCGAACGGCAGCGGGAAGACGACGCTCGTCCGACAGTGCAACGGCCTGCTCGAACCCGACTCGGGCACCGTCACCGTCGACGGCACGCCCGTCCACGAGAACCTCGTGCGTGCCCGCACCCGCGTCGGCATGGTGTTCCAGCACCCTCGCGACCAGCTCGTCGCCGCGACGGTCGGCGCGGACGTGGCCTTCGGCCCCGAGAACCTGGGCCTCGATCGCGAGGCGGTGGACGCCCGGGTCGCCGACGCCCTCGAGGCGGTCGGGATGGCCGGTCGTGCGGACGAGCGCGTCGACGAGCTCTCCGGCGGTGAGGAGGCCCGGGTCGCCATCGCGGGCGCGCTGGCGATGGAGCCGGCGCACCTGATACTCGACGAACCGCTCGCCGGACTGGACGCGACCGGCCGCGACTCCGTCCGCTCCCGCCTCACGGCCCTGCACGCCGACGGGACCAGCGTCGTCGTCGTCACCCACGACCTCCGCGAGTGGTTCGACACCGCAGACCGCGTCGTCGCGCTCGCGGACGGTCGCATCGTCGCCGACGGCCCGCCCGACTCGGTGCGCGACGCGCTCGCCGACGTGGCCGTCGACGTGCCGTCGTGACCACTGCCACCGATGATCAGCTACACACCCGGAGGAACGTTCGCCCACCGACTCGACGCCCGCTCGAAGCTGCTGTTCCAGTTCGGCTTCGCCATCGCCGCGTTCGCGAGCCCGACGCCGCGCTGGCTCGCCGCGGTGGTGGTCGTGGCCGCGCTCGCGCTCCTTGGGTCCCGGACCAGCCCCGTCGCGGTCGTCCGCACCTACTGGTTCGTGTTCGTGCTCCTGTTCAGCGGCCCCGCCATCGACCTGGTCGCGCTCTCGCCGCTCCGACTCACCCCCGGGCGGGCGGTCGCCCCGTCGCTCGCCGTGAGCCGCGTCGGCCTCGTACTGTTCGTCGGCGCGGCCTACGTCCGCACGACGCCCATCCGCGAGACGCGGGCGACCATCCAGCGATACGTCCCGGGGAACGCGGGCCGCCTGCTCGGCGTCGGCGTCGCGCTCACCGCCCGGTTCCTGCCGGTGCTCCGCCGTGACCTGACCGCCGCCCGGACCGCCATGCGTGCCCGTCTCGGCGGCGAGCGCCCGGTGACCGACCGCCTCGGCCGGCTCGGCCGTCTCGGACTCGTCCGGGCGTTCGAGCGCGCGGACCGGCTGGCGCTGGCGCTCAGAGCGCGCTGTTTCTCGTGGGAGCCCACACCGCCCCGCTTCCGGTTCACGGCCGCCGACGCGGTCGTCTCGCTCCTCGGCGGCGGGCTGGCGGTCGCGGGGCTCGCGGTGCTGCTCGGACTCTGGCCCTGAGAACCGGGTCAGTTCATCCGGGACGGCAGCTGGAGCTCCTCCAGCCCCGGCAGGTCCTTCACGTTGAAGACGACCCTGAGGTCGTCGCTCACGGGGGTTCCGATACAGGAGAGCTGGATTCCCTGTGTGACGAGGTCGGCCGAGAGCACGTTGTCGACGGTCATCTCCATCTCGCCGTCGACGACCAGCACCGCGCAGTTCGCACACGCGCCGCCGCGACACGAGAACGGCCACTCGAACCCCTCGTCCTCCGCGGCCTCCAGCAGGTAGTCGCCGGGCTCGACCGTCAGCTCGCCGTACGCGTCCTCGTCGAGCCCCGCCCGTCGTGCCTTCTGGAACAGCTCGTCGTCGCCGAGCTCCCAGCCGTTCGCCACGACCGCCTCGTAGTCGAGGTACTCGACGGACACGTTCGGGTCCTGCTCGGGCTCCGGCGCGGACTCCGCCGCCGTCGCCGGCTCGTCTGTCCCGTTCGTCTCGTACCAGCTGTCGGCGCTGCCCTCGACGATGGTCTCGTAGGCCGACTGGACCAGCTGGAACTCCTGTGCGGATCCGCCCTGGTCCGGATGGGCCTCCTTCACCCGACGGCGGTACGCCTGGTGCACTGTCTGCTCGTCGGCGTCGGCGTCGACCTGCAACACGTCGAACGGCGAGGGCACGCGTACCGCTAGCGATATCAGCGTAATAAGTCTCTCCCACTCAGCAAGGCCTGCTGGGGCGACTCCTCGTGAGACGTTGTCGCGGGGTGACTGGTGATCCGGATATCAGTCCGCGGCCTGCTGCCCGCCGAGCGCGAACGCCCGCGTCACGTCGACGAGTGCCTTGCGGTACTCGCTCTCGGTCGGGTCGTCGACGAGGGAGACGAACCGGCTCTTGAACTCCTCGAGGCTGACGTCGGGGGCGTCGCTCGCGGCGGCGGCGGCGAGGTCGTACAGCCGGTGGTCGGGGCCGGCGAGGTCGTGGCGCTCGACGAGTGCCAGCGCGAACGCGGCGTTGACCGCCGTGATATCGGGGTCGGAACCGGGATTGGCGGGGACGAGGCCACCGCGGAACGGCCGAGGCTGGTCGGCGACAGCGGCGGCGAGTCCGGATTCGAGGAAGGACACCAGCTTCTCGGCCGAGGCGACGCGCATCGTGATGTCGTCTGCGTAGATGTCCTTCATGTGATTCGCGATCTGGTAGCACTGGGCGACCTTGTGGCGCTCGACGCTGTTGCCCGCGAGCCCCAGGAACAACGCCTCGTCCGTCGACTGGGTGTGCGACGGATGCGACTCCTCGTACCGGACCATGTGGGCGAACTCGTGGAGCGCGAGCTCGCGAGCCATCGCGCTCGTCGCCGCCCGTCTCGAGATGTTGAGGACGTGGTGGTCGTCGTAGTGGCCTGTCCACGTCCGCTCGTCCGGATTCTCCCTGACCTGGACTCGAACCGGCAGTTCGAGGTCGCAGACGGTCTCGAAGACGTCCCTGGCGCTGAGGAAGGGGGCGGTCGGTCCGCCGTCCTGCACGCGAACCTCCATGTTCATCTGTATCAGGGTTCTCGTGGGTATGAGCGTTGTGGCTGTGGTACCCGTTGCCGTAATTTCCCGCGCCGTCGGGACGGGGTGACGACGATTCGGAGCTGTCGCACCGGCGAGAATCGTGTGTACAGTTGTCCCACGAACGGACGAATCGTGGGACAACGACCGCCTATTCGTCGGGTTCCGCCCCGACTGAAAACACTACCCTTTTGAACCTTGTGCCGGTATCAGGCACCAATGGGTAGACGCAAGAAGATCGTCGACGAGTGCGAGCGACTGATGGACGAGCCGGACCAGATCCGGAACATCGCCATCGCCGCACACGTCGACCACGGTAAGACGACGCTCACAGACAACCTCCTCGCGGGTACGGGCATGATCGCCGACGAAGGTGAGGCGACCAAGCTCATGATGGACACCGAGGAGGACGAGCAGGAGCGTGGGATCACCATCGACGCGGCGAACGTCTCGATGACCCACGAGTACGACGACCGGAACCACCTCATCAACCTCATCGACACGCCCGGCCACGTCGACTTCGGTGGCGACGTCACCCGTGCGATGCGCGCGGTCGACGGTGCGCTCGTCGTCGTCGACGCCGTCGAGGGCGCGATGCCCCAGACCGAGACCGTCGTCCGGCAGGCACTCCGCGAGGGTGTCAAGCCGGCCCTGTTCATCAACAAGGTCGACCGCCTCATCAGCGAGCTTCAGGAGGGCCCCCAGGAGATGCAGGAGCGTCTCCAGAAGGTCATCGCCGACGTCAACGAGCTCATCCGCGGCATGACCGAGGAGATGGACGACGTCGACGACTGGACCGTCTCCGTCGAGGACGGCACCGTCGCGTTCGGCTCCGCACTGTACATGTGGGGCGTCTCCGTCAACTCGATGCAGCGCACCGGCCTCGACTTCGGCGACATCATCGACATGGAGCGGTCCGACCAGCGGCAGGAGCTCCACGAGAAGACGCCGCTGTCGAACGTCGTCCTCGACATGGTCGTCGAGCACTTCCCGAACCCGCTCGACGCCCAGCCCCGTCGTATCCCGCGCATCTGGCGTGGCGACGACGAGCTCGACATCGCAGAGCAGATGCAGCTCGTCGACGACGACGGCGAGGTCGTCATGATGGTCACCGACATCGGGATGGACCCCCACGCCGGCGAGATTGCGACCGGTCGCGTCTTCTCCGGCACCGTCGAGAAGGGCCAGGAGCTCTACGTCTCCGGCACTGCGGGCAAGAACCGCATCCAGTCCGTCGGGATCTACATGGGCGGCGAGCGTGAGGAGGTCGAACACGTCCCGGCAGGCAACATCGCGGCCGTCACCGGTCTGCGCGACGCCATCGCCGGCTCCACCGTCTCCTCCGTCGAGATGACACCGTTCGAGTCCATCGAGCACATCTCCGAGCCCGTCATCACGAAGTCCGTCGAGGCGAAGAGCATGGACGACCTGCCGAAGCTCATCGAGACGCTCCGTCAGGTCTCCAAGGAGGACCCGACCATCCAGATCGAGATCAACGAGGACACCGGCGAGCACCTCATCTCCGGGCAGGGCGAACTCCACCTCGAAGTCATCACCCAGCGCATCGAGCGCAACCAGGGCATCCCGGTCTCGACCGGTGAGCCCATCGTCGTCTACCGCGAAGCGCCGCGCCAGGCGACCGAGGAGGTCGAGGGTATCTCGCCGAACCGCCACAACCGGTTCTACCTCACCCTCGAACCGATGAACGAGGAGATCGTCGAGAAGATCCGCCTCGGCGAGGTCTCCATGGACATGCCCGAGCAGGAGCGCCGCGAGGCCCTGCAGGAGGCCGGCATGGACAAGGACTCCTCCCAGAACGTCGAGCACATCTACGGCACCAACATCCTGCTCGACGACACGAAGGGTATCCAGCACCTCAACGAGACGATGGAGCTCGTCATCGAGGGTCTGGAGGAGGCCCTCGAGGACGGCCCGCTCGCCGCCGAGCCGGTCCAGGGCTCGCTCCTTCGCCTGAAGGACGCCCGCCTGCACGAGGACACCATCCACCGCGGTCCGGCACAGGTCATCCCGGCAGTCCGGAACGCCGTCCACCGTGCCCTCATCCACTCCGGCGTCGCGCTGCTGGAGCCGATGCAGGACGTCCGCATCGACGTGCCCAACGAGCACATGGGTGCCGCCTCCGGCGAGATTCAGGGCCGCCGTGGCCGCGTCGACGACATGTACCAGGAGGGTGACCTCATGGTCGTCGAGGGCATCGCGCCCGTCGACGAGATGATCGGCTTCTCCTCGGACATCCGCTCCGCGACGGAGGGTCGCGCGTCGTGGAACACCGAGAACGCCGGCTTCGAGTTCATGTCCGACTCGCTCCAGAAGGGCAAGATCATGGAGATTCGCGAGCGCAAGGGGATGAAGCTGGAGCTGCCCGAGGGCGCCGACTACCTCGACTAACCGTTCGGCTTCTTTCGGTTTCTTCTGCGGTTCTTTGCTCCTTTCAGGAGTAGCTCCGACTCCTGTGGTTTGTGAGGGTGGTTGGCGGCTGGAGCAGCCAGAGAGTCCCGTCTATCGTCGAAACTGCTCGAACCCCAAACCGGCCGGAAAGTCCCTGTTCGCTCGCCGTCTGCGACTCGCTGTCGCGAGAGCACGCTCTCGCTGGTCACGCGAACCGCTTACGATCCCGAGACAGCCGCGCGCCGCCCGGTTGATTCGGCAGACGACGTCCCGGACGACCCGACACGCGAATTCAGGGCGGACGCTTATCAGGCAGGGCCCAGTGCCATCACCAATGGAACGTCTGCCCTCCAGACGACGGGTGCTCGGCTCGGTTGCGGGAAGTTTCGTGGTTCTCGGCGGCTGTCTCGGCGGTTCGGACGATGAGGACGAGCCACCGCGACTCGGCGCGGTCGAGCTCCGAAACAGCCACGACCGCGCCCACGACGTGCGGGTGACGGTGGTCGACGACGGCGAGACGATGTACCAACGCGCCGTGTCGCTGGACGCCGCATCGGAGGGCGAGGCGACGGGTAGGGTCCTGACCGGCGGGTTCGACGCGGTCGAGGGTGCGCTCACCGTCGAGTACGCGGTCGACGGTGGCGAGCGGGAGCGGGTTAGAACGGCGGACCTCGGCGACGAGCCGTGTTACGTGCTGTTGATTCGAGTGGGAGACGACGGCGGCGTCTCGACGTTCGCCACGACCGGCCACGAGTGTTCGACGGCTCAGAACGGCAGCACGCGGTCGTAGAACGAGTCGATGCGGTCGTTGATGCCATCCGGCTGGCGGGAGCCCCACGGATACCGGGAGAAGTAGTAGCCACAGGCGATGATGATGCCGACGGTCTGAGTCAACGAGTCCGACGCGACGAGTCCAGTGAGCAGGATGCCGACGACGGCGAGGGCGCTCGCGACCACGACTTCGACCATCTGACGAGCGGTGGACATACTCGAAATTTCGGGTGACAGGGCAAGAAGCCACCGAACCCGGTATGAGGCGTGTGGCCGAGTCGTGCGGGCACGACAGTGGTGAGACTTGCACGTGGCTGAAGGCTTATGTCCGCCCCGGCGAACAGACGACACATGAAGCGACGACGCCCGGTGTCGGGTGAGCGCGGTGGCTGATGTAGCCGAGACGCGGCGGACGTACACGGTTCGACTGGAGCTCGTCGACGAGCCCGGCGAGCTGATGCGTGCGCTCAGACCCGTCGCCGAGAACGGCGGCAACCTCCTGTCGGTGTTCCACGAGCGCGGCAACCTGACACCGCGGGGGAACATCCCGGTCGAGGTGGACCTGGAGTGTTCACCGGGACGGTTCGACGACATCGTGGCGGGCCTGCGCGACGCCGGCGTGACGGTCACGCAGGCCGGCGAGGACGGCTACGCGGAGGAGGTGACGCTGCTACTCGTCGGTCACCTGGTCGACACGGACCTCTCCGATACCCTGGCGACGGTCGAGTCCTGCAGCGGGGCGTCGGTGGCGGACTTCTCGCTCGACGCGCCGGCGGGCACCGACGAGCAGTCGAGTGCGCGCCTCCGGCTCGCGGTCGACCCGCCGCAGGTCAGCGAGGTGCTGTCAGTCGTCCGTGACGTGGCCGACCGGAAGGGACTGCAGGTCGTGGAGCCGCTCGTGGAGGGTGAGCGATGAAGCTCGCAGTCGTCGGTGCGGGCGCGGTCGGCCGTTCCGTCGTCCGGATGGCCGGCGAGTACGGACACACAGTCACCGCCGTTGCTGACTCGAGTGGTGCGGCCGTCGACAGCGACGGGCTCGGCGCCGAGGCGGTGCTCTCGCGGAAGTCCGCGCGGGGCAGCGTCGGCGCCGCGGACCCCGGGGAGGCGCTCGCGGCCGAGTACGACGCACTTGTCGAGGCGACGCCGACGACGCTCGGCGACGCGGAACCGGGGTTCTCCCACGTCCGCCGGGCACTCGACCGGGACAGACACGTCGTGCTCGCGAACAAGGGGCCGGTCGCGGAGCGGTACGGCGATGTTCGCCGGCTCGAGGACGAGAGCGATGGCGAGGTGCTGTTCGAGGCGACCGTCGCTGGTGCGATCCCGGTGCTCGGTACCATCGCGGACTACGGCCCGGCACAGGTGACGGCCGTTCGTGGCGTACTCAACGGAACGGCGAACTTCATCCTCTCCCGGATGGCCGCCGAGGGACTGGACTACGAACACGTGCTCGCGGAGGCACAGGACCTCGGTGTCGCCGAGGCCGACCCGGCCTTCGACGTGGAGGGGACCGACGCCGCGCTCAAGTGCGTCATCCTCGCGAACGTCCTCGGTGACGGATCGTACACGCTCGCAGACGCCGAGGTGTCGGGCATCGTCGACATCCCACCGAGCGCGCTCTCGCTGGCCCAGGAGGACGGACGCACGGTCCGCCTCGTCGGCGAGGCGACGCCCACCGGAATCCGTGTCGGCCCGCGACTCGTGTCGATGGACAGTCCGCTCGCGGTCGGCGGGACCGAGAACATCGTCCAGCTGGAGACGACGCACGCGGGGTCGCTCGCGCTCCGCGGTCGCGGTGCCGGTGGCGACGAGACCGCGAGTGCGGTGCTCGCGGACGTCGCCCGGCTGGACCGTTGAATCGCCCTCCGAGACGGGGAGACCGTGTGTCGGTGTGACACAAAACGCAAGACGGCGACAGGCTGGGTAGGAGTCCGTATCGAAATGGTTTTAACCGTTTCTGCCGAAAGATTCCCACACAGCGCCTCTGCGCGTGAGATACAACAATGAGCGACAAACCACACCAGAACCTGGCTATCATCGGCCACGTCGACCACGGCAAGAGCACACTTGTCGGACGACTCCTCTTCGAGACGGGGAGCGTCCCGGAACACGTAATCGAGCAGTACCGAGAGGAAGCAGAAGAGAAGGGCAAGGGCGGCTTCGAGTTCGCCTACGTCATGGACAACCTCGCCGAGGAGCGCGAGCGTGGTGTCACCATCGACATCGCCCACCAGGAGTTCGACACCGACGAGTACAACTTCACTATCGTCGACTGTCCGGGCCACCGTGACTTCGTCAAGAACATGATCACGGGCGCCTCGCAGGCCGACAACGCAGTGCTCGTCGTCGCGGCAGACGACGGTGTCGCGCCCCAGACCCGAGAGCACGTCTTCCTGGCCCGCACGCTGGGTATCGGCGAGCTCATCATCGGTGTCAACAAGATGGACATCGTCGACTACGGCGAGGACAAGTACGAGGGTGTCAAGGAGGAGGTCAACAAGCTCCTGAAGCAGGTTCAGTTCCGCTCCGACGACGCCACGTACATCCCGATTTCCGCCTTCGAGGGCGACAACATCGCCGAGCGGTCCGGCAACATGGACTGGTACGACGGCGAGATCCTCCTCGAGGCACTCAACAGCCTGCCGGAGCCGGAGCCGCCGACGGACGCGCCGCTCCGCCTGCCGATTCAGGACGTCTACACCATCTCCGGCATCGGTACCGTCCCCGTCGGACGTATCGAGACCGGGACGATGAACATGGGCGACATGGTCTCCTTCCAGCCCAGCGACGTGGGTGGCGAGGTCAAGACCATCGAGATGCACCACGAGGAGGTCCCCAAGGCCGAGCCCGGTGACAACGTCGGGTTCAACGTCCGCGGCATCGGCAAGGACGACATCCGCCGTGGCGACGTCTGTGGCCCCGCCGACGAACCGCCGACGGTCGCCGAGACCTTCAAGGCACAGGTCGTCGTGATGCAGCACCCGAGCGTCATCACGGCCGGCTACACGCCGGTCTTCCACGCACACACCGCACAGGTCGCGTGTACCATCGAGAGCCTCGACGCCAAGATCGACCCGGCATCGGGCGAGGTCGCGGAGGAGAACCCCGACTTCATCCAGTCCGGTGACGCGGCGAAGGTCACCGTTCGCCCGCAAAAGCCCCTCAGCATCGAGCCGGCCGGCGAGATTTCCGAGCTCGGCAGCTTCGCGGTGCGCGACATGGGCCAGACCATCGCCGCAGGCCAGGTCCTGAGCGTCAACGAGAAGTAAACAGATGCAACAGGCACGCGTCCGTCTCGCGGGCACCAGCCCCGACGACCTCGACAACATCTGCGACGACGTTCGCGAGATCGCGAACAAGACCGGCGTCTCGCTGTCGGGCCCGATCCCGCTCCCGACCAAGACGCTGGAGATTCCGACTCGCAAGTCTCCCGACGGTGAGGGGACTGCGACCTGGGAGCACTGGGAGATGCGCGTCCACAAGCGCCTGATCGACCTCGACGCCGACGAACGCGCACTTCGTCAGCTCATGCGGATTCAGGTGCCGAACGACGTCAGCATCGAAATCGTCCTCGAGGACTGAGGACGCTGCCGACGGCTACTCTCTCTCGCGCAGCGCCGTCGGTCGACGCGCGGTCGACCCCGTCAGTTTAGTAGCTGCAGGACCCGTCTGAATCTATGTCCCGCGGCAGCCCGACGCTCGACACGCTCGTCGTTTTCGCCGTGGTCTTCGCCTTCCAGGGTCTGGTGAAGGGTGTCTTCGGGTTCCTCGGCGCGTGGAAACCCGTCTACGTCTTCCTGTTCGTCCTCGACTCGCCGGTGTCACAGCCGTGGACGTTCGTCACGAGCGTCTACGCCCACGACGGCCTCGGCCACCTTCTGTCGAACACGGTCGCACTCGTACTCGCCGGGTTCATCCTCGAACGCTACACGACACGCCTGCGCTTTCACCTCTTCTTCGTGGGGACAGGCGCCATCGCCGGGCTCTCGCAGGTGCTCTTGAGTGGCTTCTTCGCGAGCCTCGGGGTCGGCAAGTCGGCCGGCGTCCTCGGGGCCAGCGGAGCCGTCTTCGCGCTGTACGGCTACGTCCTCGGCGGGAACCGGGTCACCGACAGCCTGCTCCGGAACCTCGACATCCCCGACTGGGTCGAGTACACCACGTTCCTCGTCGTCGC
The DNA here is from genome assembly GCF_024609245.1 of Haloarchaeobius sp. FL176. GTDB lineage: Archaea > Halobacteriota > Halobacteria > Halobacteriales > Natrialbaceae > Haloarchaeobius. The sequence goes on along the minus strand of NZ_JANJYH010000005.1, from coordinate 215,521 downwards.
GCTCGTCGTGACAGTCGCGACCGGTGCACCCGGCGTCGCCCTGTTCGCCCACTTCACCGGCTTCCTCGTCGGGCTCGCGGCCGGCCGCGCGAACCTGCTCGCGGTGTCACACTCGGCCCCGCACGGCTCCCGAAAGGAAAGGTACTAATACGCACCACTGGCAAGAACTGGATGCGTTCGCGGGCTTGTAGATCAGCGGTAGATCGCTTCCTTCGCAAGGAAGAGGCCCTGGGTTCAAATCCCAGCAAGTCCATCCCGATTTTCGACGGACTACATCGAGAGCCACGCGCCTCGGCGGTGGACTACGTCCCAGAAGAGCGCTGTCGCTCGGAGGCACGGACTCCCGCAGAACGTCTCACTACGAGCCGTTGTCGCAAGAATAACTTAAATGGCGGATGGGATGTGTCGATGATAGGGCACCCGGTGATGGGTGTCCACTACGCCTCAGAGATCACTCCCATCGCACGGGTAGATGCTGACGGGTTCGTCCATCGGCAGGTCGACGACGGTGTCGTCGCCGGAGAGGGCGACCCAGGAGTCGATATCGCCCTCGTTGAGCGGGTCGCGGTCGGCATCGTCGTTGAACGCGGGCGTGATGTCGATCTTGAACGGGTCATCGTCGACGGGAATGGCTCCACCGTCCGTCGGGGCGTCGGCCCACGACCAGTCCGCCTGTGAGATGACGCCGCTGTCAGTCTGGTAGGTGTCCCCAGAGTCGTCCTGAACGCTCCAGCTGCCGGGCGTGATGCCCGCGAAGTCGAACTCGAAGGTGACCGCGCCACCGCTGCCATCGTCAACGGTATCGTGAAGCATCACGAGGCTGGTGTCACCCGTGTTGGTGTTCCGGTAGAGGAACAGCTGGCTGCGGTCGCTCTCGGTGTAGCCGAGAGCGTCGTCGCCCGCCCGGTGCGGACTGTAGTTGTAGAACTCCTCGACGGTCATATCGTCCTCGACGGCGGTGACGCAGTGCTGCTCGCCGCCGGCCTCGACGACGAACTCGTCGCTCAGGCAGGGGCACGGCTCGGGGTTGTGCCGGCACTGCTCGGTGTAGAAGCCGATGTCGAAGCCGACGGAGTCGGTCTGGATGACGTTGCCGACGTCCTCGGACACGTTCCAGCCGACGTTGACGCAGTGGCACTCCCCGCCCTCGAAGCAGTCCTCCGAGAGGAGCAGGCCGTTGGAGCCGGTCTCGACCTCCTCACGGGCCTCCGCGAGGGTCCCGCTCCAGACCGTGGTGTCCTCGTCGTCGTTCCGCGAGTTGCAGTTCTCGTCGAGGGAGATGTCGACGTGCATGTTCTCGGCGAGTTCGCCGTCGGCGGGCGTGCTGTCGACTTCCCCCTCGGGTTCGGTGATGTCGTTCTCGCCCTCGGTGAAGTTCGCGAGCGTGAGCCAGATGTAGCCCGGGTTGTCACAGAGACAGAGGTTGAACGTTATCTGGCCGCCGTCACCAGGCTTCACGTCGTCGAGTGCGACGAGGGTCTCCTGGTCACCGTAGTCGTCCGCGTAGTTCTCGTCGATGTTGCCGCAGCTGATAACGTCCGTCACGTCGGTATCTTCGCCCGTTGCCCCCCCGTCGTTCCAGTTGACGACGCCGTCGCCGGTGTCAACCGACTGCTCGGCGTCGCCGTCGTGATCCGGGTGGGCGTTCACGAACTCTCCGAGGTCGTCGGTCCGTGGGCGTATCGGCCCTTCAGGGTCCTCCAATCCGTTCGGCCCGTAGTACACCTGCTGCCAGCCGACCTTGAGGTCCAGCTCGCCCGCGGTGAGAGTGTTGCCCTCGAACGATTCGGTGTCGCTGAAGTACGCGCTCGTTCCCAGTCCAGCTCCGACGGAGGCGACCCCGACGGCGCCGATGCCGCCGAGGATGCGTCGCCGCGTCAGTCCGGTCGTGTGTTCGTCAGTCATTGGTAGTTACCTCCGAACTCCCGACGTGTGGGACAGTTCGGTTGAGTGAAACGAACACCAGTACCCCCGTAGTTATACGGCGACACGTCACCGTCCAACGGCGAAATTGAAACGAACGTGACTTTCAAATCCGCCAATAGGAACGCGTCCCGGGCCGCAGCACTACCCTGAGACGGTGGTCGACACCCGACGCAGTAATGCGATAATCGGTAGTTTCGGCGGTCCCACGAGTGGAATCGGGGGCGGAATCAGTGCGAGTGGCGGTGCCGGCGGACGATGGATGTTACCCATCCCAGCGGAGGTGGGTGTATCCGAAGTGCCCGTGGAACTCCGCAACCGTTCCGGTCCGTCGGAACGACGCCGACTCCACGTCAGTCGTGGAACCGGCCCGGCCAGCAGGGGTCGTTTAAGTACTTCTCGTGATAAGGGTTCATAGTGAGACGTTCTACGGGACACCCGCATCCCCAGCGAGCGGTGCTGCTCACGTTCAGACGCCCCAGGCGATGCGGTCCCAGAGGCGTTCGTAGCCGTAGTACGTCCCTGTCTTGACGATGTTGGTCACCAGCCCGATGTTCACCGAGGCCAGCACGTCGTCGGTCACTGCGAAGGCGACCACGATGGTGATGACGACCATCAGCACCCGGTACAGCAGCGTCTTGACGATGGCACGCGAGCGGAGCTGGTTCGGCGTTCGGGCGAGCAGCGAGGAGAACGCGCCCATGTCGGCTATCTACGTGAGGAGTTAGCATGACCGTTTGGGTGGCTCCGTTCCCGTGGGGCGGGAAGCAGCGTACGGGTATATCGCCCGAGCAGCCGTCTAGACGGGAATGAGCACACTCTCGAAGACCCTCGTCAGCGTCGCCGTCGGACTACTCGCCTTCCTCGCGACGGGAATCGCGGTCACCGCGGTGATCGACCCGTACATCTGGCCGTCGCTGTTGGTCGGTGCGCCGGTCGCGGTCACCGTCGGGGCAACCGCACTCCTCGCGACAGTGGCGACGCTACGCTACCGTGAGCGCCGCCGTGTCGGGACGCTGGACGCCGGCGCCGTCGCAGCGTACCGTGCGGCGGTCGTCGCGGTCGCGACGTGTCTGGTCGTCGTTCCGCTCGGGACCGCCGCCGTCGTCTTCGACGTGGGCGAGCTCGGCATCGCCGTCCTCGTGTTCGGACTGCCGGCGTCCGTGCTCCTCGCGGCCGTCGTCGCGTACGCCACGGTCCGGCGGACGGTGCCCGCCCGGCGTCCGCCGACGGCCTGAGCTGTCCGACTACCCGAACCGTCCGACGACCACGCGGCTACCAGATCGAGCGCTCGTCGCCGTCGACGACCTCCTCGTCGACGAGCGCGTAGCAGTTCTCGTAGGGGACGAACGCGGCGAACGAGCCGTCCACGTAGCACTCGACGCCGTGCTCGACGTGTTCGTAGTCGTCGCACTCGATGACACCTTCCGGGAGTACGATACGGTACATAGTTGCCGGTACGACCGCATCGAGGATAGAGATACCGCCGGTCGTGTCGGGGGTGGTCACGTGGGTGTCGACGTGTTCGTCACTCCTCGTCGGGGTCGTCGACGACCTCGATACCGCGGTTGTTGACCGCGTCGGGGTCGAGGCCGACCTCCTGGAGGAATCCCTTGTACTCGCGCTCGCACTGTTCGGCGGCCTTCTGCTTGTCGGAGGCGCGCGAACAGAGCGCGGCGAGGTCCTCGGGAACGTCGTTCGTGTAGACGATCCAGTGGTTGATGAGGTCGGAGAGCCGGCGGATGGGGCTCGTGAAGTGGCCGTAGATGTCGAAGTTGAGCGCGTGGTGGCCGCCGAAGGGGTCGCTCATGTACTTCGCCCGGGGCATGACCTTCATCACGGCCCACTGGATCTTCCCGAGCTGGCGGCCGGGTGCCTGTTCGAGCGTCGCGTTGACTGCCATCCGGGGGTCGTCCCAGGAGTCGCCCGGGATGCTCACGCCGTCCAGGTCCTGGATCTCGACGAGGGCCTTGTCCCACTCGTCGGGGGTCGGCTGCGGGTGGACGCGGTACATCGCCTCGACGCCGCGGTTCCACATCAGCTCGTGCGTGACGGCCTTGTTCGCCTTCAGCATGCACTCCTCGATGATGGTGTGGGCGCGGTCCCGACGCGGGTTGAGCACGAGGGAGCCGTCCTCCTTGCGCTGCTCGTGCATCCGGTCGGCCACGTCGAACACCAGTGAGATCTCGTCGTGCAGGTCGGCGTCCGGCTCGTCGAGGCGGTCCTCGGTCTGCGTGTAGGTGAGCCGCTCGTTCGAGTGGATGACGGACTTGTAGATGTCGATGGACTCGTAGCTCAGGTGCTCCTTGTCGAGCTCCATCTCGACGGTGTGGGCCAGGCGGTCCTCTTCGGGGACCAGCGAGCAGACGGTCTCGGCGAGCGTCGGCGGCAGCATGTGGATGGTGTACGCCGGGAGGTAGACGGTGTTGCCGCGCTCGACGGCCTCCTTCCACATCGCGCTCTCCGGGTGGACGTAGTGGGAGACGTCGGCGATGTGGACCCACAGCGTGTACGTCTCCTCGTTCTCGCGGATGGCGATGGCGTCGTCGAAGTCCTGTGCGTCGACGGGGTCGGTCGTCCACGTCGTCAGGTCACGGAGGTCCTCGCGCTCGTCCAGCTCGTCCTCTATCTCCTGCTGGACGCCCTCGGTCCGCTCTTCGGCCTCCTCCAGTACCTCCGGCGGGAACGCGTCGGCGATCTCGAACTTCTCGAACAGCTCCTCGCGTTTGTTCTCCAGGTGGCGCGCGAGCTCCTCGTCGATCTCGACCGGGCCCTGCCCTTCGGCGGTGCCCGCGGCGGCCTGCGCGCTGGCGTCGTCGGTCATGGGCCGGGCTACGAGGGGGGGACGGGAAAACGTATCGGGGCGTCCGCGTCGCGGGCCGGTCTCTCAGTCAGACTGCTCTTGCGCCTCGACGGTCGCGTCGTGGAACCGGGCGAGGAACTCCTCCTGGGACACCTGGCCGGCGCCGAGGTCGATCAGCATGCACTCCAGCCCCTTCCGCGGCTGGTGACAGCACGCCCGGTCGCAGGGCTTGCAGAGGTACTCGAACTCCTTGTCCGTGCGCTCCCACCGGTTGCCGTGTTTGTCGTACTCGCGGGCGTCGTCGCGAGGGACCTCGTCGCCGCACGCGATGCACGTCACGGGGTCGTCGTCGCCGTCTCGCCGGGCACCCCACATGGTTTTGGCAACGGGGGGCACCTATAAAGACGTTGCCGCGGGTTTCTCACCCTGTTTAAGTGCAGCAGGCCGTCTCGACCGCTCGCCGAGAACGACCGGTTTATGCGGCTCCCGGTGGAGGGTTGGGGTATGCAGGTGAAGTCCCGACACCACCTCCGTAGCGACGACGTGAGGGAGGTCGAGAGCGCCGTGGCCGACGCACTCGGCGTCGACCTCGACGGCGACACGTACGAACTGGTCGAGTTCGAGGACAGCGAGTTCGACGTCGTCCTCGTCGACGGCGAGCCCGCCGTCTTCTACGTCGACGACGAACCGTTCCTCACCGTCGCGGGTGCGAACGCGACCGAACCGACCAGCCGCGTCGTCACCGTCGACGCCGGTGCCATCTCCTTCGTCTCCGACGGCGCCGACGTGATGCGGCCCGGCATCGTCGAGGCCACCTCGGACATCGCGCCGGGCGATCTCGTCGTCATCGCCGAGGAGACCCACGGCAAGGTGCTCGCGGTCGGCCGCGCGAAGGTCGACGGCGAGGACATGGCCGGCGACTCCGGCAAGGTCGTCGAGTCCATCCACCACGTCGGCGACGACCTCTTCCAGTTCTCGGGCTAGTCTTCGTCCCCGTCGACCGAGTCGAGTCCGTCCTCGTCGTAGGCGTCCTCGTACAGCTCCATCGCCTCCTCGTACCCCTCGACGGCGTACTCGTACGTCTCTCGCAGGTCCGCGATGGGCGTCTCCGTCGCATCGACCCGCAGGTCCTCGTAGTACGGGTCGACGACCCGCTCCCCGGTCGACTCGACGAGGAGCGCCGCGCTCTGGACGCGTAGCTCCTCGCGCTTGTCGCCGCCCTGCTCGTGGCCCGCGGCCAGGGCGTCGACGAGTCGCTCGGCGAGCGGGCGGTCCTCGTCGCGGCTCGATTCGTACTCGTCGGCGACGGCGTCGATGACGGCCTCGCCGGTCAGCAGGTTGCCCGCGACGGTGTAGCCCTCACCCTCGATGTGCCCGTACCAGCCCTTACACTCCTCGCCCGAGAAGACGAAGGTTCCCTCGGCGTCGACGCCGTGGAGCTGGCGGTTCTCGGCACCCTCGTCGGCGTTCAGGAGCGACTGGAGGGCGTCCTCGACGGCGAGGCCGTCGTCCACGTACTCGATGCCCTTCCGCCCGAGTTCGACGTTGACGAGGCTCTGTGTGGCCACCGCACCGGACTCGCTGGCGAACGGGCAGAGCGTCCCGACGCCGGGGAGCCGGGTCGTGACCGCCACGCCGAAGCGGTCCTGTTCCTCGCCGTCGTCGTCGGTGTACGTCTCGTGGACGCAGATGCTGAACGTCATACCGGGAACTGGAGCGAGCCGAGCAAAAAAGCCGGTGTGCCGGAAGTCGATGCGGTCGTCCTCTCGGTGCGGTCGGTCCAGCGCCGTCAGGCTGTGACGGTCTTCGTCTGACTCGTCGTGTTGCCGGCCGCGTCGGTCACGGTCAGCGTGATGTCGTAGCTGCCCGAGCCCTTCTTCTCCTGCAGCCGGGTCGAGCCGGACGCGCTGGCGCCGCTCACGCTGGCGCTCGCCGAGTCGGCGGTGCCGTTCTGGTCGAGGACGAGGCCGACCGAGGCCAGGTCGCCGTCGGCGTCCGAAACGGCCCAGTTCACCTCGAAGCGGGCCCAGCCACCGTTGCTTCGGTTGCTGATACCGAACTGGTCGATGGCGGGTGCCGTGCTCCCGCTGCTGCTGTTGTCCGTCGTCACCGTGATAGACGAACTGCTGGTGTTGCCGGCGGAGTCGGTCGCCGTCGCCGACACGGCGTGGTCGCCGTCCGCGACGCCGGTGCTGTCCCAGCTGGCCTCGTAGTAGCCGGACGTGCTGTTGTACGACGCCGTCTGTGCCGTCTCGCCGTCGACGCTCCACTCCACCGTCAGGGAGTCGTCGCTGTCCTCGGCGTCCGAGGCGCTGATCTGGATGGCGACGGTGTCGCTGACGGTACTGCCGTCCGCGGGGTTCACCCAGGAGACGCTGGGTGCGGCGTCGCCACCGCCTCCACCGCCGGCGGCCGCGACCGCGTTCTCGGCGTCGACCAGGCCGTAGCCCTGCTCGTTCCCGGCGAGGCCGATGTCTTCGGCGCTGTTCTGGAGAATCGTGCGGGCCTCGGAGGCGGTCGCACCGGTTGCCATCACCTGTGCGGCGGTGCCGGAGACGTGCGGACACGCCATCGACGTGCCCGAGAACGTCGCGTAGCCGCTCGGAACCGTGGAGTAGATGTCGGTACCGGGTGCCGCGAGCTCGACCTCGGGACCGGTCGAGGAGAAGTCCGAGAGGCTGTCGTCGCTGGCCGTCGACGAGACCGCGACGACCTCGGAGTACGCCGCGGGGTAGCCCACGCAGTCCGAACAGGGCCCGTCGTTCCCAGCCGCCGCGACCATCAGCAGCCCGTTGTTCGCGGCGTACTGCACCGCGTCCTGTAGGGTCTGATCGCCCGAGGACGCACCGAGCGACATCGACGCCACGTCGAAGCCCTGGTCGGCGGCCCATTCGATGCCGGCCGCGATGGCCGAGAGGGAGCCCGAGCCACAGCCGTCGAGCACCTTGCCCGCCCAGAGGTTCGCCTGTGTGGAGACACCGACGACACCCTCGGTGTTGTCGACGGCGTCGGCGATACCGGCACAGTGTGTGCCGTGGTCGTTGTCGTCGTCCCAGGCGTTGGGGCAGTCGTTGTTGTTCGTGTCACAGCCGAACGGGCCGCCGCCCCCGCCGGCCTCGCCACAGCAGTTGTCGGTGAAGCACTTCCCGCCCTGGATGTTGTCGGCCAGGTCGGGGTGGTCGCTGTCGATACCCGTGTCGAGGATGGCGATGTCGGCCCCGCTGCCGGTGTCACCGTTGCTGTGTAGCACGTCGGCGTCGACGCGGTCGACTCCCCACGAGAGCGTCTGGGCGAGCGCGTGGTACTCGCTATCGGCCTCGACGTACCGGACGTGCGGGTTGTTCTGCAGCCCCTGTAGGGCCTCGCTGGGGAACCGTCCCGCGACGGCCTGCCCGACCTCGTCGAAGTCGAACTCGTGTCTGACCGACGACGCCTGCTCCCGGGCGGTCTGGAGTCCGTGGTCGTCGGAGACGCCCACGATTACGTCCTGTGCGCCCTCGCCCGCGACGACCTCGCCCGCCATCGTCGTCGCCGCCAGTCCAGCACCGACTCCTTTCAATAATTTCCGTCGGGAAACGCCATTGGTGTCTCTGACCATGCGGCCCGATGTCGTGCACCATGGATTAAATAATTAACTATACCTGGCACAAGTATTAGATAAAGAGCAATATCTGTCTATAGTGGGCTGTTTCCAAAACGATGTCCGCTATCGCCAGGACTGGGCGGTTCGCACTCTCCCCCGTAACTCCGGCGACGCCGACCGTGTCTGACGTAAGAACTAAACGCTCGCCACCGCAGGTAGACACTTATGGGCCTCATGAGCAAGATCCTCGGCGGGAACAACTCTCACAGCACCGAGGACTATCTCGAACTCGACCTCGACGACTTCGATACGGTCTCGGGCGACGCGGCGATGGAGGTTCACATCGCCGAGGTCGCCGGGCAGGCCGATGCGATCGATATCAAGGACGCCGTCTACGACGGCGACCTCGTCATCGCGGACATCACACGCCTGCGCACGGAGGACAGGACGGTCGAACACATCGTCGACGAACTGCGACAGGTCGCCCAGGAGGTCGACGGCGACATCGTCCAGAAGGGAGACGACCAGCTCATCGTCACGCCGACGGGCGTGAAGATCAGCCGCGAGAAGCTCGGCCGCGACTGAGCGAACCAGCCTTTATCAGCGAAGCCGCACCCAGAGCCAGCGTCAGCCACGACTCGGCCGCGCGGCGGTCTGGGCGGGCGTGCGGTGCGCCCCGCGCGGGAGCTGATGCACCGCCTGTTCGCCACTGCTGACAGCGACTGCGCAGTTCAGAGGTGGTCCTTGCCGGGGTTCGAGGAGCCCCAGTCGCCACGGCCACCCTCGGTCCGGTCGACGCCCATGATGGACTCGGCCTGGTCGACGCCGAGTGACTCGCCGCTCTCGGGTACCCGCACCGTCACCTCCTCGATCTCGGGCCACTGCAGCAGCTCCGCCTCGATGTTACCCGTGGTGATGTCGGCGACGCCACAGCCCGAACAGCCGCCGCCGAGTTCGACGACGACCTCACCGGTCTCGAGGTCGGCCCGCCGCACGGAACTGGTCCCGCCGTGCATCTGGATGATCGGCATTTCCCGCGCCAGCCACTGCTCTACCCGCTCGGCGAGCGCATCGTCCGTCTCAGCCGCGTCGGTACTCATCGTTCACTCCTAGGCACTCGGACGGTGAGAAAGCTTTGGGTCTCTGTCGCACGATTCGACAGGAACGACCGTGAGGAACCCCGTTCCCGCGGCACGGCCCGCGGTGGTTCCTGGCAGCAGTTCCGGCCCGCGCTCGAACCCTCCCTACTCTCCGTCGTCGCTACGGAGGAAGCGCGCGGCACCGAGGCCGAGGCCTGCGAGGGCGGTGACTGCGCCGAAGCCGGGCGAGCCGCCGTCGTCACTGCTCTCGGTCGTCCCGGCGGTGGTGTCGTTCATCTCGGTCGTCCCCTCCATCGCTGTCGTGCCGCTCTCGGTCGGCGTTGCGGTCGGGGTCTCAGTCGGCGTCTCGGTGGGTGTCTGAGTCGCCGTGTTCGGGCTCTCGCTCTCGACGTAGTCCGGCCAGTCGACGCTCGTGACCATGCTGGTCTCCTCCGGTGCGGTGAACACGCCCGGCGGTTCCGCCATCTCACCGTCGGTATCGGGGAAGACGTAGAGGCCGCCGGTGGCCTGTCCGGGCCCCATGTTGCCGGCGACGAACGCTCCCTGTGCATCCGGGCCGTTCGAACGGGCGTACTTCGCGCCCCAGAACTGGGTGTTGTTGGGGTCGCGCCACCAGGCGATGCGCTCCGGGTTGGCGGGGTCGGTGATGTCGTGGACCATCACGCCGCCGTAGTACCAGGAGGTGTAGAGGCGGTCCCGGTAGAGGGAGAAGTTGTGCGAGGTGGTGAACTGTCCCTGGAAACCTTCGTTCTCCGAGCCGGGCGCGTGGATGGTGGTGAGCTTCTCGGGACTGGCCTTGTCGGAGATGTCCCAGACGTCGATGCCGCTCGCACCGCGGCGGTCGTCGTCGGGGTTGGCATCCCAGGACTCCGCGCCGACGTACAGCGTCTCCGCGTTCTCGTCGACCGTGACGTAGTGGTCGTTGCCCGGCGGCTGGTAGAAGATGGCCGTGAGGTCCTGGCGTCGGACCTGTGCCAGCTTCTGCGGGTCCGCGCCGCCGAGTCGGCTGACCATCGAGGGGTTCTCCTTGTCGGAGATGTCGACGATGACGGTCCCGGCATCCCAGTTCGCGAGGTACGCGTAGTCGCCCTGCACCCACAGGTCGTGGACGTTCCGGAAGTTGGCGTTGACCTCGCTCCAGATGTCCGCAGTCTGGTGGATTCCCCACTCGGACACGGCGCTGAACTCGTCGTTCGAGGTGTCCATGATGCGGAACCGGTCGCCGTTGGTCAGGTAGGCGTAGCCGTCCACGAAGAAGCTGTTGTGGATGGAGTGGTCGACGGTCTTGACCGCCACCTGCTCGGGGTTGGCCGGGTCGCTGATGTCGTAGAGCAGTGCGGCCTTGATGACATCGCCGGGCTGGTTGGGGCCGACCACGAGCAGGCGGTCGCCGTCGACCTTCACGTCGGCGACGGCCTGCATCGGTCCGGCGTCGCGGTCCGCGAGCAGGGCGTGGTCCTCGAAGGCGATGCTCGGATTCGCCTCGTCCGAGATGTCGACCGAGACGAAGCCGTCGCCGGTCGCGACGAACGCGAACTGGCCGTCCTCGCTCGGTGCGACCTCCATCGTGCCTTCGATGTCGACGCTGCCGAGTGGCTCGTACGCGTCCTGCTGTCCTGCTGCGGAAACTGTTCCTCCGACCGCACCCAGCGCGAGCGCGCCTGCACCCGCACGGAGTACATCTCTTCGCTCCATACCCCCACCCAACGAGCTACTCTAACTAAAGGTTCAGGAAGCTCAAAGATGTCTTTTTGTTACTAGTTCGCGCGTCGAAAGGGGAGAGGGTCGTCGGGCCGGCCGTGCCGATTCCACGGTCGTGTCAGCGACGTGTCCGTGACCTGTCACCGGTCCCACCGGTGAGAGCGCTGGCCAGCGCACCTTTGACCACGACGTCGTCGCCGAGCGTGGTGAGCTGGATGTCCGGGACGTTCGTCATCACCATCTCGTCGATGCGCTCGCGGATGGGGTCGAGGACGAGCTCGGTGTTGTGGAGCGCGACAGCGCCGCCGATGTAGACGACGATGGGGGCGAACGAGTGGACGACGTTGCTGACGCCGATGGTGTTCCAGTGCGCGAGCTGGTCGACGACGTGGTCGGCGAACGCGTCCTCGCCGACGGCGTCGAACACGTCCTTCGCGGTGAACTGCGGGTCGTCGAGCGGGAGGCTGGTGTCGACCTCGGGGTCGTCCTCGGCCAGCAGACGTGCGTAGTTCGGGATGTTGTTGCCCGAGCAGTACGCCTCCCAGTGGCCGTCCTTCCCGCAGCCACAGGTGAGCCGGCCCTGTGGATCGACGACGTAGTGGCCGACCTCGCCGGCGTTGCCGTCCCAGCCGGCGATGACGTCGCCGTCGACGCAGACGCCCGCGCCGATACCCGACGAGATGGTGATGTACGCCATGTCGTCGGGGTTGCGGTCGGCGTGGTAGCGCTCGCCGATGACGCCGGCGGCGGTGTCGTTGTGGAGATACACCTGGTCGCTGGCGATGAGCTGACCGATGGGGCCCGAGAGCGGGATGCGCTCGACCGTGCCGGGGAGGTTCGCCGGGTCCTCGACCGCACCTTCGGCGAGGTCGAGAGGACCGATGGATCCGATGCCGCAGGAGCGGACGTTGGTGGGGTCGACCCCGGCGTCCGCACAGGCGTTCCTCAGGGTGTCCAGGACCGCCTCTGTCACAGCGATTCCGGTCGGTCCCTGTGGCGTGCTCGTTCGGTGCGACCCCAGGATGCGGGCGTCGCCGTCGCCGACGACCGCCCGGACGTTCGTCGCGCCGAGGTCGACGCCCGCGTAGGTGGCCATGCTACGAGTGATACGGACGGGATGGCACTTAAGCGGTTAGATTTACTCGCGTTCGAGTACTGCTGGCGGCTCTGAATGTGGCACGGGAGACAGTTTCATGTAGGCGCCTGCCCATCGTCCGAGTGACCTTCCCCGCATGAGCTCGCGTCCGGTGGTCCTGTCAGTCCGTGGTTCCGGCGAGGAGCCGCTCCTGTCGGAGCATCCGGACATCGCCGCCACCGTCGTCGACGACCACGCCGACGCCGCCGACCACCTCGCGACCGACCCCGTCGATTGTGTCGTCTGCCCGAACGAGCGCGACGGGCTGTCCGGGGTCGAACTCCTCAGCCGGCTGCACGGTGCGTACCCACACGTGCCAAGCATCCTCGTCACCGACGAGCCCAGCGACGATGTCGCCGCTGCGGTCGCCGACGGCACCGCGTCGGAGTACCTCCCCCTCGCCATTTGGGACGACCCACCGAGTCGGCTCGCCGAGCGGGTCATGCTCCTCTCTCAGGAGCAGGACCCGACCAGACCCGACGAGCGCACGCTCAGCGGACTGCTCGCGACCGCCCGACAGCTGCTCACCATCCACTCGCCGGACGAGATCGCCGACGTGATCGTCGACGCAGCCGTCGACACGCTCGACTTCGAGTGGACGACGGTCTGGCTCGTCGACGACCACGCGGAGCGCCTGACGCCTGCGGCGGGCGGCGACGACCCTGCGTACGACGTGGGGGAGCCGCCCGTCGGCCGCGTGTTCGAGACCGGCCAGCCCACCGTGCAGCGCCGCGAGGACGACGGCGCCGCGCTGTACTTCCCGCTCGGCGAGCACGGCGTCCTCGCGGTCGGCACCGGCAGCGTCACCGACGTCGGGGAGTCGGACGTCCAGCTCGCGGAAATACTCACGGCGAACGCCTCCGCGGCCTTCGAGCGAACCGCCCGCGAGGAGACGCTGGAGCTGTACCGCACCGTCGTCGACAACGTCCGCGAGATGGTGTACGTCCTCGACGAGAACGCTCGCATCGTCCTCGTCAGTCGCCAGATAGTCGAGGCAAGCGGCTACGGCCGCGACGAGCTCGTCGGCGAGCACGTCTCGAAGTTCATCGACGAGGAGGGGTTCGAACGCGGCACCGAACTCGTCGCCGAGCTGTACACGTCCGGGGACGACGGGAGCCGAACGTATCGAACGGTGGGCTCCCGGGCCGACGGTACGAACGTCCCCATCGAGGTCGAGGTCTCGCTGCTCCCGAGCGACGACGGCGAGTTCCGCGGCACCATCGGCGCGGTACGGGACATCTCCGATCTCGTCGAGACGGAGGAGCAGCTGGCCCAGGAGCGCGACCGCTTCCGCTCGCTGTTCGAGCATCTACCGGACCCCATCGTGGACGCGCGCTTCGAGGGCGACGAGCCGGTCGTCGACACCGTGAATCCGGCGTTCGAGCGCGTCTTCGGCCACGATATGAACGCGATCGCGGGACGGTCGATCAACGACGTGCTCGTGCCGGCCGAGGACGAGGGCAGCGGCCGCGAACTCGATCGGCGAACCTTCGCCGGGGACGACGTCCCCGTCTCCGCCGAGGTCCGCCGGGAGACCGCCGATGGCGACCGACACTTCCTGTTCCGTGGCATCCCGTACCGTACCGACGAACGGGGTACCCACGCCTTCGGTATCTACACGGACATCACCGACCAGCACGACCGCGAACGCCACCTTCAGGTGCTGCACCGTGTTCTCCGGCACAACCTCCGCACCGACATGGGCGTCGTCATCGGCTACCTCGACCAGCTCGACGACCGGCTGGACGACCCGGACGACCACGCGCTCATCGAGCGCGTCACGGGCCGTGCCGAGGACGTTGCCCGGCTCGCCGACAAGGTCCACCAGCTCGAGCAGGTCATCCAGCAGGACACCGACCTGACGCCCGGCCCGACGGACGTGGTCGAGCGGCTGGCACCGCTCGTCGACGGGCTCCGCGACTGCTACCCTCGGGCGACCATCGAGGTCGACGCGCCCGAGACGGCGGTCGCTCACGTGGACGAGCGGCTCGACCTCGCCATCGAGAACCTCGTGGAGAACGGCATCCAGCACACACACGCCACGGACCCGAGGGTCGGCGTCCGCGTCGCGACCGATGGAGCGGGCGTCGACATCCACGTCACCGACGACGGGCCGGGAATCCCGGCCCACGAGCGGGCGTTCCTCACGGGCGACCGAGACGTCTCGCAGGTCGAACACGGCGACGGGCTCGGGCTGTGGGTCGTCAACTGGGTGGTGCGGTCGCTGGGTGGCGAGGTCAGCTTCGGCGACCCCGAGGTCGGCACCGAGGTCATAGTCCACCTGCGTCCGCCCTGAGAGCTACCTGAGGACGCTCAGTTCCCCTGGATGGCGTCGATGACCATCGCGGCCGCGATGATGGGTTCCTTCGGCACGTTGCTGGCGTCGTCGATGACGATGTCGTACCTGTCCTTCACCGAGAACTGGCCGGTTATCTTGCCGACGTGGTTCCCGTTCACGTCCGTGATCTCGTACTTGTGCGGGATGAGCACGCCGAACGGGAGGAAGTTCCGGGCGAGCGTGACCGCCGCCCCGCGCGAGTCGATTCGGGCGAGGACTTCCTCGGTCCTCGCGTCCCGAATCCGCCAGGTGTCCTGCAGCATCGAGAAGTCGTTGTCCAGTACGACGATGTCCTCGCCAGTCTGGGCGTCGGACAGCATGTAGTTGCCAGCCACGTCGATGATACCGCCGGCCTTGACGGTGAACACCTCCTGCCCGTTCCCGTCGGTGAACGGGAACTCCTCTTTCATCTTGAACAGCTTCTGTTTCCCCTTCAGCACCGTGTTGCCGGCCGCGTCCTCGGCTCTGTACTTGTTCCGGATGAAGCTCTGGATGACTGTGTATCGGTCGTCGGTGAGCTCGACGCCGGAGATGTCGTACCGTGCTGGCGTGCTCATTACCCTCACTGGCCGCTGCCTGTCATTTAAACCCTGACATCCGCTCTCCCGTGCCCACACGGGACAACCCGGAACCGACACCCTAAGGGTCGTCCCGTCCCAGGCTACGACCAGATGAGCAAGGACTTCATCGAGGTCAAAGGTGCCGAGGAGCACAACCTGAAAGACCTCGACGTTCGCATCCCACGCGAGCAGTTCAACGTGGTGACGGGGCTGTCCGGGTCGGGCAAGTCCTCGCTCGCGTTCGAGACGGTGTACGCCGAGGGGCAGCGACGGTACATCGAGTCGCTGTCGGCGTACGCTCGGAACTTCCTGGGACAGATGGACAAGCCACAGGTCGAGACCGTCGAGGGGCTCTCACCTGCGATCTCCATCGACCAGAAGAACGCGGCGAACAACCCCCGGTCGACCGTCGGTACCGTCACCGAGCTGCACGACTACCTCCGTCTGCTGTACGCCCGCGTCGGCACGCCGCACTGCCCGGAGTGCGGTCGGGAGGTCGGCGAGCAGTCCGCGGACACGATGGTGTCGCGTATCCTCGACCTGCCCGAGGGAACCCGCGCGAAGATCGCCGCGCCGGTCGTCCGCGACCAGAAGGGAGCGTTCGAGGACCGCTTCGACGAACTCGTGAGCGAGGGGTACGCTCGGGTCGAGGTCGACGGCGAGGAGTACGACCTGACCGTCGAGCGCCCCGAGCTCGACGAGAACTACGACCACACCATCGACGTGGTCGTCGACCGCGTGAAGCTCAGCGGTGACGCTCGGCCGCGCATCACGGACTCCGTCGAGACCGCACTCGTAGAGGCGGGCGGCGTCATGAAGTTGATCCTGCCGGACCCACCCCAGGAGCCGGACATCGGCGGCAGCGAGGCCCGCTCGACGGGTGATCTCGCGGACGTGGGGAGCGACGAGGAGGGCGACGATGCCGGCTTCGACCGCCTCGTGCTGGAGTTCTCCGAGGAGCTCGCCTGCACCCACTGCGGCATCGACTTCACCGAGATAGAGACGCGCTCGTTCTCGTTCAACTCGCCCCACGGCGCGTGTCCCGAGTGCGAGGGTATCGGCGAGACGAAGGAGGTCAGCGAGCGGCGCGTCGTCGTCGACGAGTCGAAGCCGCTGAGGCACGTGTTCGAGCCCTGGAGCTACAACCGGTCGTACTACCAGACACGCCTCGACGCGGTCGCGGCGCACTTCGACGTGAGCCTCGACACGCCGTTCGAGGAGGTGGACGAGGACGTCCAGCGCCAGTTCCTCTACGGAACCGACGACGAGGTCGTGTTCGAGCGGCAGACGAAGAACGGCACCCGGCGCAAGGAGAAGCGCTTCGAGGGCATCATCCCGAACCTCGAACGGCGCTACGTCGAGACGGACTCGCAGGGTACCCGCGACCACATCGAGGACTACATGTCGGTCACGGAGTGTCCGGCCTGCGACGGCACCCGGCTCAAGCCCGCCTCGCGCTCCGTCTACGTCGCCGGCACCGCCATCAGCGAGGTCAACAGGATGAGCATCGGCGACGCGCTCGAGCACTTCGAGGGCATGGAGGCCCAGCTCGACGAGCGCCAGAGGACCATCGCCGAGGAGATACTGAAGGAGATCCGCGCCCGCCTCGGCTTCATGACCGAGGTCGGGCTGGAGTACCTCACCCTCGACCGCGAGGCGTCGACCCTCTCCGGCGGCGAATCCCAGCGCATCCGGCTCGCGACGCAGGTCGGCTCCGGGCTGGTCGGCGTGCTCTACGTCCTCGACGAGCCCTCCATCGGGCTGCACCAGCGCGACAACGACAAGCTGCTCGACACGCTGGAGGGGCTGCGCGACCTCGGGAACACGCTCATCGTCGTCGAGCACGACGAGGAGACGATGCGTCGGGCGGACAACGTCATCGACATGGGTCCCGGCCCGGGCAAGCGCGGCGGCGAGGTCGTCGTGCAGGGCGACTTCGACGACGTCGTCGCCTCCGAGGACAGCATCACCGGCGACTTCCTCGCCGGCCGCAGGCAGATTCCCGTGCCCGACACGCGCCGCACCGCGGACGACCATCTGTCCGTCCTCGGCGCACGCCAGCACAACCTCAAGGACGTCGACGTGGACCTCCCGCTGGGCTGTTTCACCGCCATCACGGGCGTCTCCGGCTCCGGGAAGTCCACCTTGATGCACGACGTGCTGTACAAGGGGCTCGCACGCCGGATGAACGACAACACCTCCGTCAACCCCGGCGAGCACGACGACATCGAGGGTATCGAGGGCGTCGAGACGGTGCGGCTCATCGACCAGAGCCCCATCGGCCGCACTCCCCGGTCGAACCCCGCCACGTACACCGGCGTCTTCGACTACATCCGCGAGCTGTTCGCCGAGACGAAGCTCTCGAAGCAGCGCGGCTACGAGAAGGGCCGCTTCTCGTTCAACGTCAAGGGCGGCCGCTGCGAGGAGTGCGGGGGACAGGGCACCGTCAAGATCGAGATGAACTTCCTCTCGGACGTGTACGTCCCCTGCGAGGAGTGCGAGGGGGCACGCTACAACGACGCCACGCTCGACGTCACCTACAAGGGCAAGACCATCGCGGACGTGCTCGACATGAGCGTCGAGGAGGCCCACGACTTCTTCGAGTCCTCGTCGCGCCTGCGGCGCCGGCTGAAGCTCCTGAAAGACGTGGGGCTGGACTACATGACCCTCGGCCAGCCGTCGACGACGCTCTCCGGCGGCGAGGCCCAGCGCATCAAACTTGCCGAGGAGCTGGGCAAGCGCGACACCGGCAACACGCTCTACCTGCTCGACGAGCCCACCACGGGCCTGCACTCCGCGGACGAGAAGAAGCTCATCGACGTGCTGCACCGCCTGGTCGACAACGACAACACCGTCGTCGTCATCGAGCACGAGCTCGACCTCGTGAAGAACGCGGACCACGTCCTCGACCTCGGCCCCGAGGGCGGCGAACACGGCGGCGAGGTCGTCGCCACCGGTACCCCCGAGGCGGTCGCCCGGGTCGACGCCTCTCACACCGGCCGCTACCTGCGCGACCTGCTTCCCGGCGTCGACGTCGAGGGGCCACGCGGCCAGCGCGTCGAGCCCGAGACCCGGGAGATGGCGACGCCGACGGACGACGACTGAAGCGTCTCCCGTTGCCCGGTTTCCCAGCGCAGCGACAGCGGTGAGGCTCGGTCCGCGGGGCCCGAACGTTTTCGATCCCCCGATCCTTTTTGGGAATCATGTCTCGCTGGCGGCAGGTCGTCCGACGCGAGCTCGCCCAGTACAGGGCGGACACGGGGTTCGAGGTGGTCGACCTCGACGAAGTGTACGAACAGCTCCTCCCGGTCGTCGCGTCGGAGTTCCCCGACAACGACCACCCCTCGGCGAAGCTCAGACAGGTGCTCCAACAGCTCCGCGACCGGGACGAGGTCGAGTTCCTCGCCCCGGGGACCTACCGGCTCGTCGGCATCGGGGCGGACGAGAGGTCCGGGGAGACAGGTAGCCCCTCGCGCGGCGACGCTCCCGAGACAGCGTACCACGCCGCGGAGTACGAGACGACGGCGACCGCGCGGTCGATGTCGGCAGCGTTCCGGCGCGCCGTCCTCGGGCGGTACGGCGAGACGTGCCCCGTCTCCGGCGTGGACCACCGGCAGCTGGTCGACGTGGCGCACATCCTCCCGTGGGCGGAGTACGACGACCTGCGGACGGACCCACGGAACGTCCTGCTGCTCGGAAAGACCCACCACGCGGCGTTCGACGCCGGGCTGTTCACGCTCGATTTCGACCTTCGAATCCGCGTCGCGCCCTCGTTCGAGACGGAGAGCGACCTGCTCGGTCGAACGCTCGTCTCACGCGAGGGCGAGCGGGTTCGACTGCCAGCGGATGCGCCGGATGTGCGGGACTGCCTCGAGCGACACAACCGGCGGCTCGACTGGTCGGTCGCGAACTGAGAGTTCGAGTACCAGCGCCCACCGGGCCTTGCGTGTCTTGACGGCCGCCCTCTGACGGGTCACGGGTGCGCGATACGTCGTCGGAGGGGTGTCGAGTGCGCCTGTTCGCCACCACGCCGGCTCCGGGCCACTATATATATTCGGCCCGACAGCTATTTTGCGGCACCAGCGCTAGGAGTAGGCGAGAAGTCGGGGTGTACCCGGCCGCACACGTATGAGTGAGGACGCACGAGCCACCGTTCTGATAACCGTCGATTCGCTGCGAGCGGACGCACTTGACCTGACATCCGACTCGTCGCACACCCCGGCACTGCGGGACCTGGCCGGTGAGGCGACCGTGTTCGAGAACGCGTTCGCGCAGGGGAACTGGACCCCGTTCTCCTTCCCGAGCATCCTCGGCGGTGCACCGGTGTTCGCCGACGGGCCACGCATCGGCGTCGGGAACGGCCCGACGCTCGCGGAGACGCTCGGCCGGTCCGGTATGGCCACGGGCGGGTTCAACGCCTCGAACGGGTTTCTCACCGCGTACTGGGGCTACGACCGCGGGTTCGAGGAGTTCGAGACGTACCACGCCGAGGCCTCGAACCCGTTGAGCAAGTTCCTCTCGGCGCACCCGACCTGGCAGGCGTGGTCGCAGTTCGCCACCCAGCCGTTCCGGGCCGCTGCGCGACGCCTGCGGGGGCAGGAGAGCTATCCCGCCGAGAACACCTCGCGGATGCGCGACGTGGAGAACGCCGCGGTCTCGTTCATCGAGGCTCAGGACGGCGAGTTCTTCTGCTGGATACACTACATGGACACCCACACGCCGTACGTCCCCGCACCGGTGAACGTCCGCGCCGTCACCGGCGAGGATTACGGCACGTTGCGGATGCTGAGCCCCCACCTGCGCACCGGGCTGGGGCGCGAGGTCGGCCCCGAGACGCTCGCGGACCTGCGGACGCTGTACCGTGCGGCAGCCCATCAGGTCGACCAGAGCATCGGCAGGGTTCTCGACGCGCTCGAACGCGAGGGTATCCGCGACGAGACGACGGTCGTCGTCGCCGGCGACCACGGCGAGGAGTTCATGGAACACGGCCACCTCTCGCACTACCCGAAGCTCTACCGCGAGCTGACGCACGTGCCGTTCGTCGTCGACGCACCGGACACGCCGAGCCGGCGGGTGGAGTCGCCGGTCGCGCTCGACGCCATCCCGCCGACGCTGTGTGACCTCCACGGCCTCCAGCGTCCCGAGGGGTTCACCGCGGACAGCCTCCTGCCGACGCTCCGCGACGGCGAGGAGCCGGACGCCGCGCCGATCGTCTCCGTGACGGTCCGTGGTGACTCCGTCACCCAGCAGCCGATTCCCCGCAACCTGGGCGACGGCGACACGGTCGTCAGCGTTCGGGACGAGCGCTGGACGTACATCGAGTGCCCGGCGGCCGACGAGCGCGAGCTCTACGACCGGAGCGTCGACCCGGAGGAACGGGAGAACCGGTGGGACGAGGCAGCCGACGAGCCCGGTGTCGCGGAACTCTGCCGAGCCGCCCAGCGACGGCTCGACGCGCTGGCGACCGTCGCCGGCGAGCACGACGGTGAGAGCGACGAGGAGGAGGTCCCCGAGGAGCTGGAGGACCGTCTCGGCGCGCTGGGCTACCGCTAGACGCGGTCGGCCAGCCAGCACCCGAGGTTTTTGTGGGGGAGCGCGTATCCGGAGCTATGCAGTTCGTCGCACTGGACGACGCGCTCCTGACCGTCGACGACGATACGGTGACCCGCCGGTTCGACGGCCACGAGTTCGAGTGCGTGGCCGTCGGGCCGGACCGGGTGTTCGTCGGGACGTTCGACGCCGGGCTGTATCGCCGCGAGGACGGTGGTTCCGGCGACGACAACTGGCACCGCGTCGGTGAATCGCTCCCCGATTCGGTGACGGCGGTCGCGCTCGACCCGCACGACCCCGACGGTGTCTGGGTCGGCACGGAGCCGAGCCGCGTCTTCTACTCCGCCGACGGCGGCGACAGCTGGGCCGAGCGCCCCGGACTCACAGACCTGCCCTCCGCCGACGAGTGGTACTTCCCACCGCGGCCCGACACGCACCACGTCCGCTGGCTCGAACCGGACCCGCACCGGGAGGACCGTTGCTACGTCGGTATCGAAGCTGGCGCGCTCGCCGTCACCGACGACGGGGGCGAGACGTGGACCGAACGTCCGGAGGGAAGCCGTCGCGACAACCACCAGCTCGCGACGCAGTCCGGGGCCGTCGGCCGGGTGTACAGCGCGGCCGGCGACGGCTACGCCGAGAGCACCGACCACGGCCGGACGTGGGACCAGCCCCAGGCGGGCCTCGACCATCGCTACTGCTGGAGCGTCGCGGTCGACCCCGCTGACCCGGATCTGCGCGTCCTCTCGGCCGCCAGCAGTGCGTCACGCGCCCACCGAACGGGGACGGCAGAGAGCTACGTCTACCGCAAGCACGGCGACGATCCGTGGGAGGTCGCGATGGACGGCCTGCCCGAGCCGGCGGGGTTCCGCCGGCCGGTCCTCGCGTCCGCTGGCCCCGGAACGTTCCTCGCTGCGGCCGACGACGGGCTCTACCGGAGCGAAGATGCCGGTCGCTCGTGGGACCGGGTTGTCACGTGGGACGAGACCGGCCCGGTGCGAGGACTGGCGGTGCGATGACGCAGCGGGCGAGTCGCCAGCGGTCCCCGTTCAAGCCCGTGTCCGCTCCTCTTCGAGGACGGTGAGCTCGTCGTCGACGGTGAGCGTCAGCGTCTCGTCGTCCAGCGTGACCGAGACGGCGACCCGAAGCGGGTCGCGGTCGACGACCGTCGAGGCGTCGGCGCTGACCCACTCCAGCTCCCAGAGCGGCGTCTCGTGCGTGTTCATCCCGTGGTCGTAGTGGAAGGCGACGACGGCGGGGTGTGACATGAGTGCGAGCCCGACGTCGGTGAACCAGCCCGCGCCGCAGCGCTCGCAGCCGTACCGGACGAACGCCTCGAACGGTCCGTCGTCGAGCCAGTCCGGCGAGTCGTCGGTCGTGGCGTCGATGACCCAGCGGTCCATGCGGCCGTCGCAGCGCGTACAGAAGCCGAGCTCTGCGGTGCTGTGGTTCCGCAGCGCCCAGCGGTGGGCCACGTCGACGGCCTCCTCGGGGGTACAGTCGTAGAGCGCACCCGGCGGCACCTCGACCTGAGCGAAGTCCTCGCCGCAGCTGGCGCAGGTGATGTCGACCCTGCTCTCCTCGAACGTCGCCGTCATCGGCGAGCCGCAGTCGATGCAGGTCGCGTCCATCTGGACGGGCTCCGCGTCGATGCTCTTCGTGTAGCCGCCGGAGAGGATGGCACCGCCGACCCGCGCGCCCTCGCGGGTGAGCCCGTAACCGTCGTCACCCTCCTCGACGAACCGCCCGGTGAGCTTCCCGAGGTGGTAGTTGAACTGGCCGGTGTCGCGCATCCCGACACGGTCGTTGAGCTCGCTGAACGACAGCGGCTCGTCGGCGTCGAGCAGCGCTTCGAGGACGCGGACCCGTGTCTCGTGGGCCACCAGGCCGAACGCCTCGTCCGGCGACAGGCGTTCGACGACGATGTCGGAGTCGCTCATACCGGTCCGTTCTCGCAACGCGGTAAAGAGAGTTGGTGGCTGCCCCCGGCGCGGGCTACTCGTCGCCGTCGCCGACCGCGTTCGCGAGCACGTCGCCTGCGGCCTCGAGTTCCTCGGGGACGATGGTGTGGCCCATCCCTTCGAATATCTGCTCGGTCACGTCGCCGCCGAGGTCGGTGAGCACGTCGCGGGTCTCGTTGACGCGCTCCTTCGGGATGTGCGGGTCGCTCGCGTCGCAGCCGAGGTAGACGGGCGTGCCGTCGAGGTCGCCGTCGTAGTCGCGGGCGGTCCCCTCGGGTCCGATGAGGCCGCCGCTGAAGGCGACGAGGCCGCCGAAACGGGTGGCGTTCCGCGCGACGTACTCGCTGGCGAGACAGGCACCCTGCGAGAAGCCGAGCAGGACGACCCGTTCGTGCGGGATGCCGGCGTCGACGGCCCGTGCGACCGTCTCGTCGACGAGTTCGAGTGCCGACGAGAGGTGCGGCTCGTTGTCCGCCGTGTCGGCCATGAACGAGTAGGGGTACCAGGTGTTGCCGGCGGCCTGCGGGCCGAGCCAGGCAACGTCGGCGACGTCGAGCTCGGTCGCGAGGCCGAGGACGCTCCGGGCCATCGCACCCCGGCCGTGGAGTGCGACGACGGCGGCACGGGCCTCGTCGAGGGATGCACCGGTCGTGAGCACCTGCGCGTCGGCGTGCGGGCCGTCGGGCATGGTCACTGCTCACCCGTCAGTTCGTCACCTGGGCCCGTGTCCCCGCTGCCATCGCCGTCGACGCCGCCGTCTGTCAGCTGCGCCGTCGCGTCGGTCGCCAGCGGCGGGAGGTTCGCCTCGATGCGCTCGCGGTCGTCGGCGAGCCACGGCGGGAGCTGGAGCTCGCTGCCGAGCTCCGCGACGGACTCGTCGGCGGTGAAGCCGGGCTCCTCGGTCGCGATCTCGAAGAGGATTCCGCCGGGCTCGCGGAAGTAGAGGGACTGGAAGTACTGGCGGTCCTTCTGCTCGGTGACGCGTTGACCGGCGTCGAGCAGGGTCTCGCGCCACGCGAGCTCCGTCTCCGAGTCGGGCGTCCTGAAGGCGACGTGGTGGACGGTACCGGCACCAGGACGAGCAGCGGGTGCGTCGGGGCGGTCGAGTACGTCGACGACACCGGCGCGGTCGGGCACCTCGTAGCGGGTGCGGTCGCCGACGGTCTCGCTCGCCTCGTAGCCCATCGTCGCCAGCACGTCGCCGGTTGCCTCGGGGTCCGTCGGCAGCAGCGTCACACCGGCGAAGCCCCGCAGGGCGTGCCCGGCAGGAACTGGGCCGTCGCCCCACGGTTCGACTGCGTCGTCGTCGTGCGGGTCCGCGCCGAAGACGAGTTCGAGCGGCTGGCCGTCCGGGTCGCGGAACGGGAGCACGGTCTCGCCGAAGCGCTCGACCGGCTGGGTCACGTCGGCGTCGCTCTCAGTCAGTCGGTCCTGCCAGTACGACAGTGAGCCGTCGGGCGCACGGAACGCCGTCGCGCTCGCCATCCCCTTCCCGACCCGACCCTGGCGTGTCTCGCCGAACGGGAAGAAGGTCATCGCCGTGCCCGGTGTGCCCGTCTCGTCGCCGTAGTAGAGGTGGTACGTGGTCACGTCGTCGAAGTTGACGGTCTGCTTGACCATCCTGAGGCCGAGAACGTCGGTGTAGAACGCGACGTTGCCGGTCGGGTCCGCCGCGACGGCGGTCACGTGGTGGATGCCGTGTAGTCTGCCCGTGTCAGTCATACCGATTCGTAGGTGCCCGGCGAGGAAATAGCGTGTGGACCCCCGTGTCGGCAGGTTACACTCGTGTCACGTGGCTGGGGAGGGGGTCGTGCCCGGGCAAGACTGGACGCTCACAGCCGGGTCTGCATCTCGACCACGTCCCCTGTCACGCCGTCGGCGAACTCGTGGCGGTGGGTGGCAACCCGCTCGTAGCCCCGGCGTTCGTAGAACCCCGCGGCGTTCGCCGATGCCCAGCACGCCGCCGAGGCCGCGCCCGCCGTCCGGAGGTGCCCGTGGAGCGCCTCGAGCACCGTCGTCCCGACGCCCTCGCCCGCCCGGCCGGGGTCGACGTACAGCGCGGTCACCTCGGCGTCGACGTCGGCGTCGAGGTGGTCCCGACACTCGGGGAGGGCGGTGCCGAACCCGACGACGGTGCCGGCGTCCGTCGTCGCGACCAGGAACGTGTCGTCGCCGTCGAACTCGTAGTCGTCCACGCTCCGGCCGTCGTGCCACGCATCGACGACGGCGGCGTCGTACCCTTGCGGCCCGCGCTCGGCGATGGCTGCCTCGTGGACCGCCAGGACCGCGTCGGCGTCACCAGGCGTTGCCGGTCTGACGCGCATGGCTAGCCGTAAGAGCCGTTTCGATTCTGAAACCACCGGTTCCGCAGAAAGAACTGTCCGTCAGCGCGGGCGCGAGCGCTTGGTGCCGAGCCGGCGCATCGCGAACACGACGACGGCGAGCAGGGCCGTGAACACGAGCGCCGCCGGGACGTAGCCAGTCGTGAGCGTGCCGGTTCCGACGGTCGCGAACACGACGACGGCCGTCAGCAGGAGCGCCACGAGGAGGCCGAGCGCACCGGATATCCAGAGGATACGCTCTTCGGTCTGGAGTCCATCGTTCGACTGCTCCGGGTACTGAGTCATACCAGTGAATACGCGGTCTACATATAAACCCGGTCTCCAGATTTTCACTCCGTGGGAACGAGGGACCGCGCCGAGTTCAGCACCACGAGGGCGCTGCTCGTCCCCATCGCCAGCGCGGCGAACAGCGGGTTCAGGAGTCCCGTGGCCGCGAGCGGGATGGCCACGGCGTTGTAGCCGAAGGCCCAGGTCAGGTTCTCGCGGACGCGCCGTCTGGTCGCGGTTGCCACGTCGAACAGCACGGGAACCGCGTCGAGCCGGCCGTCGGTCACGACGGCGTCGGCGGCCTCCGTCGCCAGCCCGCCGCTGCCCGCGATGGCGACCCCGACGTCCGCCGCAGCGAGCGCGGGCGCGTCGTTGTCGCCGTCGCCGACCATCGCAACGGTCCCCCGTGCGCGGAGCCGCTGGACCGCGGCGACCTTCCCGTCCGGTGGGACGCCGGCGAACACCTCGTCGACGGCGGGGTGGTCGCGAAACCGCTCGGCGGCCGCGCCCTCGTCGCCGGTCAGCACGACGACGGAGCGGCCATCGTCGGCGAGCGCCCGGACCGTCTCGTCCCAGTCGTCGCGCGGCCGGTCGGTGACGGCGAGGAGTCCCCGGAACTGACCGTCCCAGCCGACGAGGACGGGGACGCCGCCATCGGCTGCGACCGCGTCGGCACGCTCGCGGAACGGCTCCGGGACGGCGATCCCCTCGGCGACGAGGAGGTCGGAGTTCCCCACGACGGTCCGCTCGCCGTCGACGTCGCCGACGACGCCCGTCGGGCGCACGTCGACCGACGTCGCGGGGTCGTCCCAAGCGTCCGCGTCGCTGCCTGTCGCGGTGGCCGCCGCCGGCTTGCCGCCGTCGGTCGCGGGTTCCTCGTCGGGGATGGGTCGCACGCCCTCACCCGCGGCGAACGCGACGACGGCGTCGGCGATGGGGTGGTTCGAGTACCGCTCCAGCGCGGCGGCGCGGGCGAGGAGCCGCGCCTCGTCGCCGTCCGCGACCGCGACGTCGGTCACGCTCATCTCGCCGCTGGTCAGCGTTCCGGTCTTGTCGAGCGCGACGGTATCGACGTCGGGCAGCACCTCGAACACCGTCTCCGAGGCGACGACGACGCCGGACTCGGCGGCGCGCTGGATGCCCGCGGCGACGGCCAGCGGCGTGGCGAGGCCGAGCGCACACGGGCAGGCGACGACGAGGACGGTCAGCCCGACGAGCAGTGCGCCGGTCGGGGTCCCGCCGAGGACGAGGGTCCCGGCGGCGACCAGCAGCGCGACGGTCGTCACGGTCGGCACGAACACCGTCGCGAGCCGGTCCGCGAGGCGCTGGACGCCGGGGCGGGCGCTCTGTACCTCCCAGAGCAGGCCGACGATGCGGTCGAGCGTGCTCGTCGCGTCCTCGCTCACCGCGACGACGAGCGGGGTGTCCGTGACGACCGAGCCGCCCACGACCTCGTCCCCCTCGCGCTTCGTCACCGGGAGCGATTCGCCGGTCACGAGCGCCTCGTCGACGGCGGCGACGCCCTCGACGACGGTGCCGTCGAGCGGGACCCGCTCTCCCGGTCGGACGAGCAGTTCGGAGCCCGGGGCAACGTCCTCGACCGGGAGCGTGCGGCCGTCGCGGAGGCGGGCCTCCTCGACCGACGCCGCGGTGAGGTCCGACAGCAGCGAGACGGCGTTCCGCTTCACGCGGTCCTCGTAGTAGTTGCCCGCGCTGACGACGAGCACGATGGCGACGGTCACGTCGAAGTAGACGTCGATGCCGCCGGTCACCATCACGGCGGTGCTGTAGACGTACGCGCTCGTCGCCGCAAGCGAGACGAGCAGGTCCATGTTCGGCTGGCCCGCCCGGAGGCTCACGTACGCCCCGCGGAGGAGGGTGAAGCCGCTGTAGAACAGTACGACGGTCGTGAACAGCCAGATCTGTGCGAGCAGGTAGAGTCGGCCGAAGGAGCCGAAGTCGACGACCGGCGCGAAGCCGAAGTGCTGCGGGTAGATGAACAGCACGTACCACATCATCGTCATCATGCCGAAGAAGCCGCCGCCGACGAGGAACTTCGCCGTCGGCGAGTCGGGTTCGTCCTCCTCGGCGACGGACCGCTCGCGCGCCTCGTAGCCCGCCGTCGAGACGAGGTCGGGCAGGTCGCCGGCGTCGACGGTGGCCGGGTCGTAGACGAGCTTCATGGTGTCCGTCGCGTAGCTCGCCGACGCCCCCTCGACGCCGGGGTTGTCGGTCGCTGTCGACTCGAGGAACAGCTCGCAGGTCGCACAGTGCATCCCGTCGACCGAGAGGTAGCAGACCTCGCCGTCGGCGTCGTCGTCGCCCGGGTCGAGCAGCTCCTCGGGCGAGGCCGCGTCGATGTCCTCGACGTCGTCCAGCGAGCGTGCGACGGCGAGGCAGCCACGACAGCAGAACTCGCCCGCGACCTCGGGGTCGGTCACCGGGTCGGCGGGCAGGTCCAGGTCACAGAGCGTACAGCCGGTCATAGCTCACTCACAGCGGCTGGTAGTACGGTACGGGTGGGTGCGGCAGGTGGACGCCGAGCAGCATCAGGCCGTGGGCGAGCGGCAGGTAGCCGAGGCCGAGGAAGGCGACGCCCATCGTCCGGTGCAACAGCGTTCGGTGCCGCACCGACAGCGAACCGATGGCGAGCCCGTACGCCAGCAGCGTCGGAATCGTCCCGATGCCGAGCAGCGACAACGCGAGTGCCCCACGGACCGGGTCGCCGATGACGAACGCGTACAGGTACGCCGGGTAGGTGATCGGACAGGGGAGTACCGCGTGGACCGCACCCAGTCCGACGATACCCGTCGAGTTCGTCGCACGGTCGAGGTGGCCCGTCAATACACCACTGACCCGTCGAAACACACCCGAGAGCACGGGGATAGAGTTCCCGACGGCCGCACCGCCGGCGGTGCCGCGGAACAGGTAGCCGACGCCCGCGGCGAGGATGAACAGGCCGACGAGGATGCCCATACTCCCGCGCACGACGTCCGAGAGCGACGTGATTGCCGTGACGCCCCCGACGACGAGGCTGCCGGCGAGTCCGAGCACCGCGCCGACGAACGCGTAGCCAGCGGTGCGGCCGAGGTTGAACAGTCCGTGCTGGCGAACGTCGCGCACCGTCAGCTGGTCCCGCCGGCGGGCGTCGCCGCTCGCGGTGATACGGTCGGCGTACGTCGACACCAGCGGCCCACACATTCCGAGGCAGTGCGCGCCGCCGAGCGCGCCGATGACGAGGAACAGCAGCAGGTCGGCGTTCGCGGTGACGCCGCCGGTTTGCAGGCCTCGCGCGACGGGCTCGCCCCACCCGTTCACCTATCACACCCCGTTCGCGCTCGCCTCGTCGTGGTGCTCGTCCTCGTGTGGCGAGAGCGCGAGCGCCAGACTGCCGGTGATGATGAGCACGTTGAGGAGGGTGATGGCTGCGATGGTCTCCCCCTTCAGCGCGATGAAAGCCACCGCCGGAGCCAGCGCGGCCAGCGAGATGAACCCGACCGTTCGCGGTGTAGCGTCCATGGTGAGGGGTGTGGAAGTGTGCGATTATAAATGCTGGTCCGATTCTCGGCTCGCGGAACCGACCCAGAGAATTAAGACATGAGAATTTAGAATTGATTTTCATGAGCAGGGGTGTACCAGCAGTCGAAGACGAGGAGGAAGTGGCGGAGGGAGAACAGAGCGTTTCGGCACCTGTGACGCAGGAGGAACCGGAACGGAAGCTCACCCACGAGGAGTTCGACCCGAAGGGAACACTCGCGCTGATACTGACGTACTTCGCGGTCCTCGCGGTCATGTGGGTGTTCATGTACTTCGTCGAGTTCCTGGGCAACGACCTCATCGTGGTGGGGTGATCACGGATGCACATTCACCAGTACGAGAAACTCTGGCTCGGCATGTCGCTGCTGCTCATCGTGGGCTTCATCGCGACCATCACGTACGGCGCGGTCGGCGTCGGTGTAACGATGGTTGACGACAGCGGTGGAAACGTCAACCCGAACGCCCTCGACGAGCACCCCGAGTTCAGCGACCCCGGCGTCGAGCAGGTCGGTGAGAACGAGTACGAGGCCCACGTGGTGGCCCGGCAGTTCATCTTCCAGCCGGACCCCATCGTGGTGCCCGCAAACAGCACGGTGACGTTCTACGTGACCTCTGCGGACGTCATCCACGGCTTCTCGGTCGTCGGGACCAACGCGAACACGATGGTCATCCCCGGCGAGGTCTCAGAGGTCACCGTCGAAGTGAACGAGGCCGGCGAGTACGGCCTCATCTGCCACGAGTACTGTGGCTCCGGGCACCACACCATGGAGGGAATCCTCCGGGTGGTGCCGGAAGGTGAGTACAACAGCAGCGACGGAGGTGAGCAATGAGCGTCGAACAGGAGACGTTCGTGGACCGGTATCCACAGGAGGCAGAGCTCGTCCGGCGTGCGTTCCTGGTAGCGTTCACCGCCCTCGGCCTGGGCGCGCTGTTCGGCATCATCCAGGCGCTCCACCGGACCAACGTCCTTCGATTCATCCCGTCGACGGACTACTACACGGTGCTGACCGCACACGGCGTCCTGATGGTCATCGTCTTCACTATCTTCTATCTGGTCGGGCTGTACCAGTGGGCCATCACGCGCAGCCTCGACCGATCGCCGACGAACATCAACTTCACCCGGGCGTGGCTCACGCTGATGACCGTCGGGTCGGCTCTCACCGGCATCACCATCCTGCTCGGGTTCGTCGACCAGGTCGGCATCAGTGCGGACGTGCTGTTCACGTTCTACGCGCCGCTGCAGGCCCACCCGCTGTTCTACACGGGACTGGTCGTGTTCATCATCGGGACCTGGCTCGCGGGCGTCGACTGGTTCCGCACGTGGCTCCACTGGAAGCAGGACAACCCGGACGAGCGCATCCCACTGCAGACGTTCATGGTGCTGACGTCGATGATCATGTGGTACGTCGCCACCATCGGCGTCGCGGTCGCGACGCTCTTCTTCCTGCTGCCGTGGTCGCTCGGGTTCATCGAGACCGTGAACCCGCTGCTGACCCGGACGCTGTTCTGGTTCTTCGGCCACCCGGTCGTCTACTTCTGGCTGCTGCCGGCGTACATGCTCTGGTACACGGTGCTGCCGAAGCTCGCCGGCGGCCGGCTGTTCAGCGACCCCCTCGCACGGGTCGTCTTCGTGCTGTTCGTGCTGCTGTCGACGCCGGTCGGCATCCACCACCAGTACGTCGACCCCGGCATCGCGGAGGGGTTCAAGTTCATCGCGATGACGAACACGATGTTCCTGCTGTTGCCGAGCCTGCTGACCGCGTTCACCGTCGTCGCGAGCATGGAACACGGGGCGCGGCAGCGCGGCGGTGAGGGACTGTTCGGCTGGCTCACCGTCCTCCCGTGGCGCGACCCCGCGTTCACCGGGATGGCACTCGCCGGCCTGATGTTCGCCGCCGGCGGGTTCTCCGGCATGATCAACGCCGGGATGAACATCAACTACCTCATCCACAACACCATCTGGGTGCCCGGCCACTTCCACCTCACCGTCGGCACGGCGGTCGCGCTGACGTTCATGGCGGGGACGTACTGGCTGTGGCCCCAGCTCACGAACCGCCGGATCTACTCCCGGCCCATCGGGCTGTTGCAGGTCGTCATGTGGTTCGGCGGGATGGCGCTGATGTCCAACTCGATGCACGTCGCCGGGCTCTACGGCGTCCCGCGCCGCACCGCGGAGCCGGAGTACGCTGGCTTCGACTTCAACACCGCGTTCGGGAGCATCTCGGAGCTGAACATCCAGCTCGCCGTCGGCGGCACGCTGCTGTTCGTCTCCACCCTGTTGTTCCTCGGGAACCTCGGCCTCTCGATGGGGAACCCGAAGGTCGAGGGACTCGGGCAGTCGCTTCCGGAGCCGCTCTCCGGGGCGTCGGACAGTCCGCGCGTGCTCGACAACATGAAGCTCTGGGCGGGCATCGCGCTGCTGCTCGTCGCACTCGCGTACGTCCTGCCGCTCGGGGCCATCATCCAGAACGGCGGCCTGTTCGGTATGGGCGGTGACGCCTACCCGGTGTCCGTCCTCGGCGCGTTCGACGGTCTCGACGCCGTCCGCGAGCTCCTGGGGGTGGTCCGATGAGCGACCGTGGCCCCATCGTCAAGACCCGCGGCGGGCTGCTCGTCGCCTGGGTGTTCCTGCTCGTCTTCGGCTTCGAGCTCCGGACGGCGCTCGGGCTGTTCCTGGGCGTCGACGTGCCGGCGGTCCCGTATCTGGGCACGCTGGCGGTGGCGCTGACCCTGTTCGCCGTGCTGGCGGACTTCCAGCGCGCGTCGGCACAGGGCGAGGCCTGAGATGTCCGTCGTCGATGACCGCCCCCGGCTGCCGCTGTCGTGGGTCGCGCTCGCCGTGGTCGCGGGTGTGACAGTCGGCTACTGGCTGGCGGTCGATCCGGTCGTCCAGTCGCCGGCGCAGGTCGGCTACCCGCTGCTGTGGCTGGCGGTCAGCGCGGTCGGCGTCCGGGTGGCCATCGACGCCGGGGCACGCTCGCTCTCGCCGCTTCCGGCGCTCGCCGGCGCGGCGTACACCGTCGCGCTGCTGTGGACCGCTGGGCTGCTCGCACCGGCCGCGTCGGCGCCCGAACTCTCGGTGCACCTCGCGATTCCGGGCTGGGGGCCGGCCGTGCACTACGTCGGCCCGATGGTCGCGCTCACCGTCGTCCCGTTCCTCGTCGGCGGCTACGCGACGCTCGGCCTGCTCGCGGCTGTCGCCGTCGACCGGACGTGGGGTGCATCGATGCCCGGTGCGGTGGGTCTGCTCGCGTGCGTGAGCTGTACCGCGCCGGTCGTCGCCACCGTCGCCGGCTCGCTCGGCGCTGGCTCGCTCGCAGCCACGCTCAGCCACGCGCAGTACCCGGTCGCGACGGCGGCGTTCCTGCTCTCGGTCGGCGGGTTCGTCGTCGTGCTCCGACGGGGCGGGGACTGAGTCGGCACCGCCGCCGAACCTTTTTAGCCGAGAGCGAGGTAGGGCAGGGCATGACCGAGCAGTCGCCGGGCACGGACGGGGACGACGACGAGACGCCAGCCACCGGGGTGGGCCAGGAGACCGCCCCGTCGACGGACGCACCGGCGGAACACGACGCGGCCGACGGGCCCGCCCGCGACGACGTGGCGTCGACAGCCGACGAGTCGACGGACGCCGACGCCGGCGGCCCCACGCCGGGTGTCCCTGACGAAGAGACGCTTGACGTCCCCGAGGACGTGGCCACCTACGACCGCTTCACGAAGATGGACGGCGCGCAGTACGAGCGCGTCAACGAGTTCCTGCGCGACCGCACCTACATCACGGCCCGCGAGTGGGCCATCGCCCGGCTCTGCTCGGACTTCCGCACCGAGACCGGCGTCGAGATGACGAAGATCGGCGAGAACCTGCCCGAACTCGTCCCGTTCATGACCGACACGTACACGCCGCAGGCGGTCAACCAGGCCCGGGCCGCCTTCGAGGACAAGATCCGGACCGCGGGCGCGACGTTCCTCTACGGCGCGATGTGCGACTTCTTCACCGCCGAGGAGCTCGACGACGTGATGTACGAGTCGACCGAGGTCGCGAAGTTCCTGCTGGAGGTCGAGGGCGTGGACCTCTCCGTCGAGGAGGAGCTGGAGGCCGAGGAGCGCATCTCCACGGTCATGCGCGAGGTGCGCGAGGCGAGCGCGGAGCTTCGCGAGGAAGAGGAGACGGAGTAGCTCACTCCGTCGGCGGCAGCAGCAGCGACGGGTCCGACGGCTCCACGGTGACGACGTCGTCGATGCTGAGCGGGCGGATGTGCAGCGGGAACGTGTCTTCTTCCAGCACTGCCTCGATGGTGTCATCGGCGTCCTTGATGCCGTAGTAGGCCGGGACGAGGACGGCCTGCTCGCGAGCGGCGTCCTCGACGGCGACGACGAGGAACACGTGACCGCCCTGGACCGCGCGGAACACCTCGAACTCGTCGAAGGCCGCACCGTCGTCGGTGACGATCTCGCTGACGGTCTCGTACTCGTCGCCGCCGACGAGCACGTCGAGGCCGAATCGGTCGTGGTCCGGTGGCAGGGGAGTCACGTCGCCGGGGTGAAGCTCGACGACCTCCCACCCGTCGTCGCGGTACTCGGCGGCCGTCGCCTCCATGTCCTCGACTACGCGCTCCCACGAGCTGAGGACCGAATCGTCGACACCGGGGGTCTCCATGGGCATAGGTGCGCGGGGGGACGGTAAAAAGCGTTCCCGTCCGCTCCGACAGCGGGGCGCCGGTCGCTAGCGTCGGTAGAAAGATACTTTATTCTCGCTCGTAGCTACGGAGATAATGGAAGAACTACTCTCCGTCTCCGGTCTCAGAACACAGTTCGCGACCGACCGGGGGCAGGTCAAGGCCGTCGACGGCGTCGACCTGACGGTCCGCGAGGGGGAGACCGTCGGTCTCGTGGGCGAGAGCGGCTCCGGCAAGAGTGTCACCGCGCTGTCGACGATGGGGCTCGTCGAGGACCCCGGCGAGGTCGTCGGCGGGACAGTCGAGTTCCACGACGCCGAGATCGCTGCACAACTGGCCGACGAATTCCCTGGACAGGCCGACAGCTTCGTCGACCAGTCCGAGGGCGTCGTCGACCTGAGCGCCGCACCCGAACCCGCGATGCGGGCCATCCGTGGCGGCGAGATGAGCATGATTTTCCAGGACCCGATGACGTCGCTCAACCCCGCCCTGACGGTTGGCGAGCAGGTCGCCGAGAGCCTGCAGCTCCACCAGCACGGCGGGCGCAAGCGAGACACGTGGTGGAACGCGGTCAGGGAGGTCCTGCCGTCGCTGCAGGGTGGCGGCATCAGCGAGGAGGTGCTCGAATCGGCGGTCTCGATCCTGGAACAGGTCGGTATCCCTGACCCCGACGAGCGGCTGGACGACTACCCACACGAGTTCTCCGGCGGGATGCGCCAGCGCGTGCTCATCGCTATCGCGCTGGCGTGTCAGCCCAAGCTCCTCATCGCCGACGAGCCGACGACGGCACTGGACGTGACGATCCAGGCCCAGATCCTCGAACTTATCAACGAACTACAAGAAGACATCGGGATGTCCGTGCTCTTCATCACGCACGACCTCGGCGTCATCGCGGAGACCTGCGACCGGGTCGCGGTGATGTACGCGGGCGAGATCGTGGAGGAGGGCCCCGTCGAGGAGATCTTCGCCGACCCGAGCCACCCGTACACGTACACGCTGCTGGAGTCGATCCCGTCCGAGGACACGGAGCGTCTCACCCCCATCGAGGGGAACGTCCCCGACCTCGTCGACCTTCCAGAAGGATGCCACTTCGCGCCGCGGTGTCCGTGGGCGGAGCCGGCGTGCCGCGAGGGCGAGATACCCTATCTCCAGCACGGCCCCGACGAGATGGACCACCGGTCGAAGTGCATCCTCGACGACTTCGACGAGTCGCTGTACGGCGAGGCTGGAGCCGGGATGTCCACGTCGGCCGAGCAGTTCGACGGCGAGCCGCTGGTCGACGTCGACGGACTCACGAAGCACTTCTCGCAGGCCGACGACTTCCTCGACAGACTGCTCGCCGACGAGGAGCAGCCGGTCAGGGCGGTCGACGGTGTCGACTTCGATCTGTACGAGGGCGAGACCCTCGGCCTGGTCGGCGAATCCGGTTGTGGCAAGTCGACGACTGGCCGGACGCTCCTCCGCCTGATCGAACCGACGGACGGACGGGTCCTGTTCGCCGGTGAGGACCTCGCTTCGCTCGACAAGGACGGGCTCCGCGGGCGGCGGCGGGACATGCAGATGATCTTCCAGGATCCAATGTCCTCGCTGGACCCCCGGCTGACCGTCGCCCAGACCATCCGGGAGCCGCTCAAGATACACGACCTGCCCGAGCCCGACGGGAGCGGCGACCGCTCGAAGCGACAGCGTCGGCGCGAGCGGGTCGACGAACTCATCGAGGCGGTCGGCCTGGAGGTCGACCAGCGCGACCGCTACCCGCACGAGCTCTCCGGTGGACAGCGCCAGCGTGTCGGCATCGCCCGCGCACTCGCGGTGGACCCGGACTTCATCGTCGCCGACGAGCCGGTGTCGGCACTCGACGTGAGCGTGCAGGCACAGATACTCAACCTGCTGGAGGACCTGCAAGAGGAGTTCGGGCTGACGTACCTGTTCATCGCCCACGACCTGAGCGTCGTCCGCCACATCTCTGACCGCGTCGCGGTGATGTACCTCGGGAAGGTGGTCGAGGTCGCAGAAACGAACGAGCTGTTCGACGACCCACAGCACCCCTACACCGAGGCGCTGCTCTCGTCTATCCCCGACCCCGACCCGTTCGCGGAGACCGACGACCGGATACTCCTGTCCGGGAGCGTCCCCAGCCCCATCGACCCGCCGAGCGGCTGTCGGTTCCGGACGCGGTGTCCGAAGGTCATCCCACCGGAGGACCTCGACATCGAGCAGGCGGCGTTCCGCGAACTGATGGACTATCGCCAGCGCGTCGCCGAGGGGAGCGTCCCGGTCGAGCTCCCGACGGTCTCCGAAGCTGTCCCGGGAGATGACTCGACTGCGGCAACCGACGGGGGGTCGGCGGCCGACGTGTCGGTCGCCGACGCCCGGACGGAACTGTTCGAGACGACGCTCCCGGTGGAGGTGCGACGTGTCGTCGACGACTCGCTGCGACTCGTCGCGGCCGACGAGTACGACGAGGCGGCCGATCTGCTCGCCGAGGAGTTCGGGAGCGTCTGTGAGCGCGAGGAGCCCGAACTCGGCGACGGTTCACACGTAGCCGCCTGCCATATCTCCCGCGCTGACCGGTAGCTTCTGCCGATATCTACGTTTGTTATACTTTGTCGGGGTTTCGTTATATTTATTGGAGATAGCCGAGGATGCCGGTTTATGGCACGAGATATGGATCGACGCAGCTTCCTCAAGTCGGCGGGTGCCGCCGCAGCAACGACGACGATGACCGCGAGCGCGGGTTGCATCGGCGACCTCGTCGGTAGCGGCAGCGGCGGAACACTCGTCTACGGACGCGGTGCCGCATCCGAGACGCTCGACCCGCAGGCGACGACCAGCGGCGAAGTGGCCAAGGTGACGAACCAGGTGTACGACACGCTCATCGGCTTCGAGCCGGGCGGCTCCGCGCTCGTCGAGTCGCTCGCGACCGACTTCGAGCTAGACGGGACGACCGCAACACTACAGCTCCGCGAGGACGCGACGTTCCACAACGGCGACGAGTTCACGGCCGACGACTTCATCGCGACGTACCGCCGCTTCCTCGACGAGGAGTACGAGTACTTCTTCGAGGACGGCTCCATCTACGGACCCTACCTCCTCGGGTCGGTGAACGAGGTCACGGCACCGGACGACTACACCGTCGAGTTCGATATCTCGAAGCAGTACGCCCCGTTCCTCGCGAACCTCGGGGCGTTCGCGCTGGTCGTGCTGCCGAAGTCCGAGATAGAGGCCGAAACCGACTTCTCGTCGACCATGGTCGGCACGAGCGCGTTCGAGTTCGAGAGCCTCGACGACGGCTCGGGGACGATTCGCCTCTCCAGCAACGGCGACTACTACGGTGACGGCCCCAACGTCGACGAGGTCGTCTTCGAGGTCATCGGGGAGAACTCCACCCGTGCGTCCTCGCTCAACGCGGGCGAACTCGACATCATCGACGGGCTCGACCCACAGACGATCACGCAGGTCGAGGACGGCGAGGGCGAAGTCCACCGCACTGCCGGGATGAACGTCGGCTACCTCGCGATGAACATCGCCGAGTTCGAGCCGTTCCGGAACAAGAAGGTCCGGCAGGCGATGAACTACGCCATCGACACCGAGGAGCTGGCCAACAGCGTCTACCAGGGCATCGCGGTGCCTGCGAGCCAGCCCATCCCGGACTCCATCATGGGATACAACGAGGAGCTGGACCCGTACCCGCACGACCCCGAGCAGGCCCAGCAGCTGCTCGAGGAGGCCGGATACGGCGACGGTTTCGAGTTCGAACTCGCTACGTTCCAGAACCCGCGGGCGTACAACCCGTCGCCGGTGCAGGCTGCCGAGACGGTCCGCTCGTACCTCGGCGAGATCGGCATCACGGCGAACATCGAGCAGAAGACGTGGGAGACGTACCTCACCTACACCGGTGAGGGGAGCCACGACGCTTGCTTCCTCGGCTGGATGACGGACAACGGCGACCCGGACAACTTCTACTACGCTCTGCTCCACCCCCAGGTGGAGTCCAGCGCCGACCAGAACTACGTCGAGTGGGGTACCAAGGGGATGAACACGAGCAACCGCGCCGCCTGGGCGAACAACGACTTCATGGATGTCGTCGAGCAGGGACAGACGACCTACGAGGATAGCGAGCGGGAGTCGCTCTACAAGGAGGCCGGGAGCATCTTCCACGAGGAGTGTCCGTGGGTCCCGCTGGTCCACACCGAGGAAGTCCGTGCGACCGGAACGAACGTCTCGAACTACGTCGTCGAGCTCATCGGTGGGCCGTTCCTGAACCAGGTCGAACTCGAGTAACTGCCTCCGTCATCTCTCCCTGATGATATCAAAGCGATACATATTCAAGCGATTGCTGTTGCTGGTTCCGGTGCTGTTCGGAGTTGCGACGCTCGTCTTCTCCATCCTGCATCTCTCGCCCGGCAACCCGGCGACCGTCGTCGCGGGGCAGCAGGCGTCGGCCGAGGAGATTCGGCAGGTCGAACAACGGCTCGGACTCAACGACCCGGTCTGGGTCCAGTACGGGCGGTTCATGCTCGATGCGGTCCAGCTCAACCTCGGAGAGTCCTGGGTCATCCGGAAGGGTGAGCCGGTCACGAGCGTCCTGCGGTGGAAGTTCCCCATCACGCTCGAACTGGCGGTTCTCGGGCAGATAGCCGGGATCATGTTCGGAATCCCGATCGGCATCGTCAGCGCAATCAAGCAGGACACTATCACGGACCACCTCAGCCGGGTCGGTGCACTCTCCGGAATCAGCATCCCCATCTTCTGGAGTGGGCCGCTGGTGATCCTGCTGTTCTCGGTCTCCCTCGGGTGGTTCCCGACGAGTGGGCGTCTCACGCAGCGGGCGTACGAAGGCGGCGCGCCCCAGACGACCGGCGCCTTGCTCGTGGACTCCCTGCTCGAGGGGAACATCATCATGTTCATCGACGCCGCCTGGCACCTGTTCCTCC
Organism: Haloarchaeobius sp. FL176; assembly: GCF_024609245.1. Lineage (GTDB taxonomy): Archaea > Halobacteriota > Halobacteria > Halobacteriales > Natrialbaceae > Haloarchaeobius. Next base: position 177,111 of record NZ_JANJYH010000005.1, on the reverse strand, counting down.
CGGCGATGGTCATCGGTATCTACTCGATGGCGCTCATCTCCCGGATGATGCGCTCCTCGATGCTGGAGGTCGTCCGGCAAGACTACATCCGGACCGCACACGCGAAGGGACAGGGGCGGAAGATAACGCTGCTGAAACACGGTCTCCGGAACGCGCTCATCCCCGTCGTCACAGTCATCGGCATCCAGTTCGGGAGCCTCCTCGGTGGGGCGGTGCTGACCGAGACAGTGTTCAACATCAGGGGTATCGGGATGTTGCTCGTCGACGCGATCACCGACGGTGACTACCCGATAATCCAGGGGACTGTTCTCCTATTCGCGCTCGTGTTCACCATGGTGAACCTGATCGTCGACCTGACCTACTCCTACCTCGACCCGAGGATCGAACAATGAGCACTGAAACAGCCACACCGGAGCGCGAGGAGCGGGGATTCGTCGACCGGCTCCGCGCGTCGCCGTTCCTCACCGAACTCCTGTCGAACCGACTCGCGATATTCGGCCTATCGCTGATACTGCTGATCACCGTCATGGGCGTCGGGACCCGGCTGGCGGTGTTCGTCGGGGTCCTCGACTTCGGCCAGCTGCTCGATACGCAGTTCGCCCAGCAGCAGTACTACCCACCGTGTGGCGACGCGACGCTCACTGGCTGGCTCTCGTCGCTCGGCTCCTGTCAGCACTTTTTCGGGACCGACGCACAGCGAAGGGACGTGTTCCTGCGGACGATGTACGGCGCGTGGCTCGCGCTGAAGTACGGCACCGTCACGGTCGCCGCCTCGACGGTGCTCGGCGTCGGCCTCGGAACCGTGGCCGCGTACTACGGCGGCTGGATAGACAACGTCATCATGCGGACGATGGACGTGCTGCTCTCGTTCCCCTCCCTGCTGCTGGCGCTCGCGGTCGTCGCCGTCTTCGGGACCGGTCTCTGGAAGGCCGTGTTCGCACTGACGCTCGTCTACACGCCCCGGTTCGCCCGCGTCGTGCGCGGTGCGGCGTTGAAGGTGCTAGAGGACGAGTACGTCGAAGCGACCGTCGCGCTCGGGGCGCGTGACTGGCGGGTCATCGTCAGGCACGTGCTCCCGAACTCGCTCGCGCCGATCACCGTCCAGAGCACGCTGAACTTCGGGCTTGCGATCATCGACCTCGCGGCCCTCTCGTTCCTCGGCTTCGGTGCGACTGCCGGCACGCCGTCGTGGGGTTGGATGCTGACGAAGGGCGTCGAGAACGGGCTCATCAACGGCCTCTGGTGGATGTCCTTCTTCCCCGGCCTGTTCCTCGCGCTGACCGTGCTCGGGTTCAACCTGCTCGGCGACGGGATGCGCGACGCACTTGACCCGCGGATGCAGGATGCGGTCGACTGAGGTGGCGACCGGCACTGGTCTCGCCACGGCCGTCCGCCGTCTCGCGACCGCCGGGGGTGCCGGCGTCGTCGTCGGGCTCGTCGCTCTCGCCGGGCTCACCCTCGACGGGACGCTCCGGGCGGCGACCGAGACCACCTTCGCGGTCGGTGCGCTCCTGCTCGGCTTCGGCGTGCTCGGCTGGTCCGGCTCCGTGATGGCAGGCCGCGGCATCGAGAACATGCAGCGCTACATGGACACCGGCTCGGACTGGACCGAGACAGACTCACGGCGCGCGATGGCCAGAATCAGCGGCTTCGGCGTCGGCGTGATGCTCGCTGGCTCACTCGCGACGGTGCTGCTGTGAGCCGCGCCGGACTCAGAGACTGACGTTCTGCCCGTCGTTCTCGCCGAACTCCTCGCCGTCCCAGACGACCGTTCCCCGAACTGTCGTCCACTCGGGGAAGATGCCCGTCCAGCCCTCGAACGGCGTCCACCCGCAGTTCGAGTGCAGGTCTGCGCCGCGGATCTCGCGGCTGTCGTCGATGTCGTACAGCGCGAGGTCCGCGTCGTAGCCCTCGGCGACCCGTCCCTTCGAGTCGAGCCCGAAGATCTCGGCCGGGTTCGCGGCGACGAGGTCGCGGACGCGCTCGAAGCCGAACGCACCGTCGGTGGCGGTGGCTTCGACGAGCAGGAGCGGGACCATCGTCTCGACGCCGGGGACGCCCGATGGCGCGTCGCGGATGTTCTCCTCTTTCTCCTCGACGGTGTGTGGGGCGTGGTCGGTCGCGATGACGTCGACCGTCCCGTCGGCGACGCGCTCGAAGACGGCCACTCGGCGTGGTTCGGAGCGAAGCGGCGGGTTCATCCGGCCGTGGCTGCCGAGGTCGGCGGCGTCGAGGCGCGAGAGGAACAGGTGGTGCGGGGTGACCTCGCAGGTCGCGCCGGCCTCGGCGGCGGCGTCGATGCCCTCCGGCGTCGAAGTGTGGGCGATGTGGAGGTCCGCACCGGAGTCGGTGGCGACCTCACAGGCGCGCTCGACTGCGGCGGCCTCGGCTTCGGGGGTCCGGTAGGCGGACCAGGCGTCCCCGTCGGCCGCTCTCCCGACGCCGTCGTCGGCGTTTTCGAGCGCTGCCTCGTCGAACAGGTCGGCGTCCTCGGCGTGGACGGTGACCGGCACGTCGTGTCCCGCGGCCAGCTCGACGGCGTCGTCGAACAGGTCGGCCTCGATGCCCATGTCGCCCGTGGAGTCTGCGAGAAACACCTCGCCCAGGGCGAACAGGGGTCTGTCGAACAGGGAGTCGGGGTCCCACGACTCGGTGACGCCGCCGTTGACGCCCCAGTCGACGAGCGACTCGCCGGCGAGGGCGGCCTTCTCATCGAAGGCAGTGCCGGACACCGTCGGCGGGTCGGTGTTGGGCTGGTCGACGACGGTCGTCACGCCGCCCGCGGCGGCGCTCCGCGAGCCGGTCGACCACGTCTCCTTGTGCGAGAAGCCGGGCTGCCGGAAGTGGACGTGCACGTCGATGGCACCGGGCATGAGCAGTTTTCCGGTCGCGTCCACGTCGACCTCGCCTCCGAGGTCGCCGACCGCGTCGATGGTCTCGCCGTCGACGCGCACGTCGGCGGTCGTCCCGTCCGGCAGCGTCGCGTTGCCGATGAGCATATCTCCCACTCCCGCGCCGGGCGTCCTAAGTCTCCCGAACTACGGCTCGTCGTGTGAGTCGACGGACGCCCCGTCGAGCCGCTCGACGGTCGGCTCGGGCTCGCCCGCGAGCTCCGCCTCGATGGTCGCGCGCACCGTCTCGGGGTCGCTCGTCCCCCCAGCCCGCTCGATGCTCCCGAGCGAGTTCGGGTCGAACGGCGCGTCGAGCGCGCCGTAGACGGCATCGAGTAGGTCGGCAAGTTCCTCGTGGTGTCGGACGATACAGACGCCCGAGGTGATGGCGGCGTCGGCACGGACGCGCTGGGCGATGCCGACGAGCTTGCCGTCGCGCTGGAGCGAGTGCTGGCCCGGGCAGAACGAGTCGGACGGTTCGCCGCGTTCCGCGGGCACGCCGAGCCGCCGGAGGGCGCGCCGCACGTCCACCGTGAGCGCCTCGTACCGGTCGTCCAGCCCGCCGCGGACGTCGTCGACGGGCGTGATGCGGGCGAAGGCGAGCGTCGTCCCGCCGTCGTAGGCGACCGCGCGGCCGCCGACGCTCCGCGTGACGGGTTCGAAGCCGCGCTCCCGGGCCGCACTCGCGGCCGCCTCGTAGCCCGATTCGTTGGCGTCGCGGCGGCCGAACGCGACGATACGATGCGGCGCCCACACACGGACCGCCGGTTCGCCGTGCTCGCCGACCTCGTCGAGCAGCCGTGCCGTCACCTCGCCGTCGGCCGTCGGGTCCTCCCCGCGGCCGCGAACCACGCGCATGGCTCCGGGTTGGGGGCGACGCGTCTAAACCCATCGGGTCCGAAGCCGTCCCCGATGGAGGTCACGCTCGGCCCGACCGTCGTCGACCAGTACGACCGGCTGTCGCTGTACAACTCGCCGTACCCTGCTCACGACGCGGGCCACGCGGTCGACTGCTACCCCGGCGACGACGCCGCACCGAGCCCGGTCGCCGGGACGGTTCGCGAGACGCTCACGGTCAGAGCGCCGCCACGTGACTACGCCGACGACGAGGACCACCTCCTGCTCGTCGACGTCGACATCGCTTCGACGCCGGGGCTGTCGGTCGGCGGGAGCGACGGTTCCGAGCCGTCTGCCCTCGTCGCGCGTGTCATGCACGTCGATTCCCCGCTCGACCCCGGTACCAGGGTCGCGGTCGGCGACGACCTCGGCGAGCTCGTCTTCCCCGGCTTCTTTGGACCATGGGTCGATCCGCACCTCCACGTCGGTTTCCGTCGGCCGGACCAGCACCTCCGGCGTGCATCGGGCTCGCTTCCACTCGTTGCCGACGTCCCCGTCGAAGCGGTCCCGTGGGACGGCACCGGCGAGGTCGTCGCGACCGGCGACACGTGGGCGATGCTCGACGCGCCTACCCATCCGAATCCGGGCCGGTTCGTCGGCCTCGAAGCCACCACCACCGGCGGAGCGCGTGTCGCGCTCGACGGCGGGTTCCGGCACTACGACTGTGGCGGCCTGTTCGACGAACGCGGCTCCCGGCGCGATGGCGACGGGTCAGTCCGCTTCCTCGGCGAGCGGGTCGGTGTCGCCGACGGTCGGTCCGTCGTCTGGGACGACGTGACCGTCACTGCGAACGGCGAGCCGGTGCACGGCCTCTCGCTGTTCCTCGCCCGCGACCCGGGCTTCGGTGCGAAGCTGGTCTGCCCAGACCGCGAGTTCGCTGTCGGCGACCGGGTCACGGTCGCCGTCGACCCGACGTAGTCCGACGCGGCCGCTCCGGGGATTCAAGTACGATACCGCGGCCAACGGCGGCGTGCGCTGACACACTGCCGACCGTCGGTTCCGCGGGTGCGCGACGCGCCGTCGGTCGAGCCACGCTGCGTCGCCTGTTCGCCACAGCAACGCCAGCGACAGCGTCGACAGGGCTCACTGCGGCTGCTACTCCCCGCTCACGAATGCCACGTCCATGGACCGCGTCACCTCGCCGAACAGCCAGTCCGCGTGGTCGAGGGCGTACTCCCGGTGATCCGACTCGATGGCCCCGATGCAGTCCTCGACGAGCACCGGTCTGTAGTCCCGTAGCCCCGCGCTCCCGGCCGTGTGGAGGACACAGACGTTCGCGAGCGTCCCGCAGATGACGAGGTCGTCGATACCACGGGCCGTGAGCCAGCCGTCCAGCTCCGTCTCGTGGAACGCGTCGTACGTGTGCTTCTCGACGACGTGGTCGTCCTCGCGCACTTCCAGCTCCTCGACCAGCTGTGCGTCCCAGGACCCCTCGAGGACGTGCTCGCCCCACTGCTCGAACTCGTCGTAGTAGTGCGCGCCGTCGAACTGCTCCGGCGGGTGCACGTCCCGCGTGAAGACGACGCGGCTGCCGGCGTCGTGTGCCCGGTCGACAAGCGACGCGACCGGGTCGATGGCCGTCTCGCTCCCGGGCGCGTAGAGGCTCCCATCGGGTTTGCAGAAGCCGTTCTGCATGTCCACGACCACCAGTGCGGTGTCGGTCGAGTCGAACTCCATGTGTCGCGGTTCGGGTGGCACGGCAAAGTCGATTGTGCCGCCGGCACCACGTCGTTTATTTCCACGTGGTCCCTCAGCCGAGATATGCGAGTATCGGCGAGCATCCTCGTCGCCCTGCTCGTGGTCCTCGCCGGCTGTAGCGCGCTCGACGGCTCGTCGAACGCGACTGACACGCCCGAGACCACGGCACCGACCGACGAGATGCAGACGACGGCGGCACAGACCACTCAGACAACGACCGACGGCGGCGACCAGTCCGGCGGCCTCGCCGACCCCGAGGAGGACGTCCTCGGGTGGGAGGACGGCTACTGGTACAACGAGAGCATCACCGTCGACCGGAGCGACGGGCTGAACGACACCGAACTCGACAGGGTCGTCTCGCGGTCGATGGCCCGCGTCGAGCAGGTCCGTGGCCTCGAGTTCGAGAGCCGCGTGCCCGTCGAGATCATCTCGCGCGAGGAGTACCGCGAGCAGGTCCAGTCGGGCAACACGACGACCGCCGACCGGCTCCACCAGAACGTGAAGTGGGAGGCGATGCTGATGGTCGACGAGTCGACCGACGCCATCGCCGTCCAGAACCGGAACTCCGCCGGCGGCGTCGGCGGCTACTACTCCCCGAGCGAGGAGCAGATCGTCATCATCTCCGACTCGGAGACGCCCGAGATGGACGAGATAACCCTCTCCCAGGAGCTGTTCCACGGGCTGCAGGACCAGCGGTTCGACATCAGCTCGTTCGACCAGTCCACCCAGGAACTCCACAATGCCCGCGACGGCATCATCGAGGGCGACGGGAACCTGGTCGACCAGCGCTACCAGGAGCGGTGTGAGTCCAACTGGGACTGCCTGATGCCCCAGCAACAGCAGGGCGGCGGTGGTTCGAGCGACATCCACCTCGGGCTCTACCAGGTCAGCTTCCAGCCGTACAGCGACGGCGTGCTGTTCGTCCAGCAGCTGTACGAGCGGGGCGGCTGGGACGCCGTGAACGCGGTGTACCAGAACCCGCCGGCCAGCACGGAGCAGACCATCCACCCCGACCGGTACCCCGACGAGACGCCTTCCTATCCGACCGTCGAGGACCGTAGCAACGACGACTGGCAGGTGCTCGGCCTCGAAGACGCAAACGACTACGCCTCCTTCGGCGAGGCGGGCCTCTACGTGATGTTCTGGTATCCGTCGTACCAGACGACGCAGGCGACCGGTCAGCTGACGGATGTCGTCATCCCGTACCAGAACCACCTGAACTACGACGGCCAGCAGCTCAACCAGACGGACCCGTTCAACTACGACCACCCCATCACGGACGGCTGGGCGGGTGACCGGCTCGTGCCCTACGTCACCGACGACTCGGCGAGCACGAACGAGACCGGCTACGTCTGGCAGACCGAGTGGGACAGCGAGAGCGACGCCAGCGAGTTCGCCGACGCCTACCGCGACCTGCTCGATCACCACGACGCACAGGCGGTGAGCGACCGGGCGAACACGTATCTCATCGACGACGGGGCGGCGTACGGCGACGCGTACCACGTCGTCCAGCAGGGGACGTCAGTGGTCATCGTCAACGCGCCGACCGTCGACGACCTGAGTGGCGTCCGGAGCGGTGCGGGCACGACGAACGCGAGCGTCGTCGCGGCCTGAGCGAGGCCAAACTCCTTTGCCGGCGGCCCCGAACAGACCGCCATGAGACGCATCCTCCCGGTCGCCTGTCTCGTCGCCCTGTTCGTCCTGTCGGGCTGTCTGGGGCTTGGCTTCGGCGAGACGCGCCTTGCCGAACCAGCGTCGAACCATCCGGACCCGGACACCGACGTCCGCGGCTGGGAGGACGGCTACTGGTGGAACGACTCGCTCCCAGTGGAGGGCGAGGACGGGCTGAGCAAGCCCGAGATAGAGGCGGTCACCGCGAGAGCGATGGCTCGCATCGAACGCATCCGCGGCCACGAGTTCGAGGAGTCGGTGTCGGTCGAGATAATCTCGCGGGAGACGTACCGTGAGCAGCGTTCCGGCGGTGGGTCCTCGCCCGAGTGGCGCGAGCAGTTCTGGGAGGCGCTGTTCGTCGTCGACGAGGACACGACGGTGGACGAGGCGTTCGGCGAGCTGTACGGCTCGTCCGTGCTCGGCTACTACTCGGCCGGCGACATCGTCATCGTGAGCGACGGTTCCGAGCAGCTCCGGCTCTCGCGGGCGACGCTGGTCCACGAACTCGAGCACGCGCTGCAGGACCAGCAGTTCGGGCTCGCCGCGAGCACGACGACCCGGGACGGCCGGCTGGCCGCGACCGGTGTCGTGGAAGGTGACGCGAACTACGTCGAAGGGCTGTACGAACAGCGCTGTGCGGCGGGTACCTGGGACTGCGTCGAGGTGCCACAGGCGGACGGCGGTGGCGGGAGCAGGGACGTGAACGCCGGGCTCTCCGTGGCGACGTACACACCCTATGCGGCCGGGGAGCGGTTCGTCGCGGCGCTGTACGAGCGCGGCGGCTGGGATGCAGTCGACGGGGCCTTCGAGAACCGGCCGGTCAGCACCGAACAGCTCATCCACCCCGAGCGGTACCCGGACGAGCGGCCCACCCCGGTGACGGTTCCGGACCGGTCGGGCGAGAGCTGGCGGCGGATCGCGGTCGGCGGCGAGTCCGTCCTCGAAACGGCGGGTGAGGCCCACATCTACTCGATGTTCTGGTACGGCGAGACGCTCCCCCGCGAGCACTACACCAGCGGCGAGGGCGTGAACCGATACAGGTACGACCATCCGTACTCGACCGGCTGGGCCGGTGACCGGCTGGTGTTCTACACGGACGGCGAGCAGGGCGCGTACGTCTGGCGGTCGCAGTGGGAGTCGGCCGACGAGGCGCGTGAGTTCGCTGATGCCTACCGCGAGTTGCTCGCCGCTAACGGGGCCGAGTCCCGTGGCGACGGGGTCTACGTCGTCCCCGACGGTGGCTTCGCCGACGCGTTCCGCGTGGTCCGCGACGGCGACACGGTGCTCGTCGTGAACGCGCCGACGGTGGCCGACCTCGACGACGTGCATGACCCCGGTGGACTCGCCATCGCAGCAGCCGGACGGATACCGTCGTCGCTCACGGATGCGACGACAGGGCACCGAGCGGGCACCGCCTAGACTTTTGCCCGGGGACGAGAACGCCCGGTATGGACGATTCGTTCGACGTGATTCCCGCCGAGGCGATACGCGACGGCACCGCGACGGACGCCTACTTCGAGCGGACCGAGGAGGCCCTCGAACACGCCGGGGTGAACCCTCGCGTGGTCGTCGAGGTGACAGCCGACCAGTTCCCGTCCGGCGAGTTCGAGGTGCTGGCCGGCGTCGAGAGCGTGGCACGACTCCTGGAGGGTCGCCCGGTCGACGTGCAGGCGATACCCGAGGGGCAGCTGTTCGACGGTGGCCCGGTGATGCGAATCGAGGGGCAGTATCTCGACTTCGCCAGTCTGGAGACCTCGATCCTGGGGTTCCTTTCGCAGGCCTCGGGCTTCGCGACGGCCGCGCTGGAGGCCAGACGGGCCGCACCTGAGTCGCAGGTGCTCTCCTTCGGCGCGCGCCACGTCCACCCCGCCATCGCCGCCGCCGTCGAACGGAGCGCGCTGGTCGGCGGGCTGGACGGCTTCTCGCACGTGGCCGCGGGCGAACTGCTCGGCCGGGAGGCCGGCGGGACGATGCCGCACGCGCTCGTCATCTGCATGGGCCGCGGCCGCCAGGAGGACGCCTGGCGCGCGTTCCACGAGGCGGCCCCGCCCGGGGTGCCCCGCATCGCGCTCTGTGACACCTACAGCGACGAGGTCGACGAGGTGCTGCGGGCGGTCGACGAGCTGGGCGACGACCTCGACGGCGTGCGCCTCGACACGACGGGCTCGCGACGGGGCGACTTCGAACACATAATCCGCGAGGTGCGCTGGGAGCTCGACGTCCGGGGGCACGAGGACGTGGACATCTTCGTCAGCGGCGGACTCACGCCCGACCGCATCCGCGAGCTGCGCGACCTCGCCGACGGCTTCGGCGTCGGGAGCCACGTCACGAACGCGGACCCGGTGGACTTCGCGCTCGACATCGTGACCGTAGACGGCGAGCCGGGGGCCAAGCGCGGGAAGCTCTCCGGCAAGAAGCAGGTGTACCGGACCGCGGACGGCGCACACGCGGTCGGACTGGCGGACCGCGAGGGGCCCCTCGATGCGGAGCCGTTGCTGGAGCCGTTGCTACGGGATGGAGAGGTCGTCGGCGAGTTCGACATCGACGCGGCGGCCGAACGGGCGCTCCGGGACGCCGAGCTGGTCGACTTCTAACCGGTCAGCTCTTCGATACTACCTTCGGGATCGCGCTCGCGGAAGATCTGGCCCTCGAACAGCGTCACCATCACGTCCTCCTGCTGCCAGGCCATCGGCGGGAGGCCGGCCTTCCGGCAGACACGACCGAGGTACTCGGTCTTCGACCAGCCGTGCTCGACCGGGACGGTCGGGTAGAGCCAGCCGCGCTCGCTGCCGGTGTCGATTGCGACGCCGTGTGTGCCGAGCTCCATGTCGGCGACCGGGTCGTCGGTGAGGACGAGGTTACAGACACAGCAGACCGAGACGGTCAGACTCGAGAGCTCGGTCGGCGTCACCTCGGAGCCACAGGAGTCCTCGCTGGCGGCCTCGATGGCGGCGTCGACGATGACGTGGCCGAGCTGGTCGTCGGACTCGTAGCCACCGGCACAGCCCCGGAGGCTCCCACGCCCCCGGGTCGATTCGAGCCGGACGAACGCTCCCGTTCGGTTGTAGAAGGCGTCGATCATGCTGCCGGGCTGCTCACGTCGACCGTTCACGACGAAGCCCTCCACCGCTTCTCGCGCAAGTTCGACGGCACGCGCCCCGTCATCGTACGTCAACTGGACGCCTTTTGCCTGCGACATAGAACGTATATCGTGGGACACGCTCTTGAACGCTTTCGTTTCGTCTCGACGGCAGTAGGAAGCTCCTACCGGCCGTCCGACCGAGGGGTTTAAACGCGGGACAGGGCTAGGCTTCGACGGTAGAGAGAGCCCGGCCACCGCGACGTGGCTCCGCCACGACGTGAGGAAAGTCCCCCCACCGTCCGGACAGGTGGCCGGACGCAAGTCCGGAGCGGGAGACCGCTGGCTCTGGAACAGAAACGAGACCCCTCGGCCCGAGCGATGAGGCGCGAGCGGTGACGCGAGTCACCGCTCGGTGCGAACCGACCCGCAAGGGAAGGGAGTTGACCCGCCGAGCGCGCGTGGTCGCATCCGCGACCACGTCCGGGCACGCGGTCCGCCGCGTGTCGACGGGCGAGAACGGATGGAACGGCGAATCCCCACTGGTGCAAGTCCGCGCCACTAGGTAGTCCGGACGAGGCGACGGACGCTCAGCCGAATGCCGGGACGAACAGAAGGGGGCTTACTCCTCTCAACCACTATCCTTCGTCGAGCGCCGAGCAAGCTCTGCGCTCGCAAAATCCGGGCCAAGCAGTGACCGTGGAGAGGATGACGCGGACCGGCAGGTCCGGCTCGACGGCGTTTGCTACTCTTCGAACCCGTCTTCCCATCGGAACGTGCCGTTGCGCTGCACGACCTCGCCGTCGACCTCCATGCGCGAGTCCTCGCTCACGTCGGTGATCATGTCGACGTGGACGGCGGAGTCGTTGCCGGACTCGCCCTCGGGCAGGTTCGCATCGTAGGCGCGGCCGACGGCCATGTGGACGGTGTCGCCCATCTTCTCGTCGAACAGGATGCTGTCGGTGAACCGGTCGATGCCGCGGTTCATGCCGATGCCGAGCTCGCCGAGCCGGCGCGCGCCCTCGTCGGTGTCCAGAATCTCGCCAAGGACGTCCTCGCCGGCGTCGGCGTTGTAGTCCACGACTTCACCGTCCTCGAAGGTGAGGTGGACGTTCTGGACCCGGGTCCCGCGGAAGGTCATCGGCACGTCGAAGAACACCTCGCCCTCGACGTCGTACGGTGCGGTGAACACCTCGCCGCTGGGGAGGTTGTGGCTGTCGTAGGCGACGCTCGCGGCGGAGTTGACCGCCGTACGCCCCTCGATGGACATCGTGATGTCGGTGTCCTGCTTGACGAGACGGACCTCGTTGCCCTCGTCGAGGACGGTCTTCATCTTCGCCATCTCGTCGGCGAGTGCCTCCCAGTCGCGGAGCACGGCGTCGTAGACGAAGTCCTGGTACTCCTCGTAGGCCATCCCGGCCTGCTGGGCGAGCGAGCGCGTCGGGTGGACCGTCGACACCCAGTCGGTGTCCATCAGCGCCTCGCGGACGCCCTGGCTCGCCTGCGCGGCGGCCTGTCGCTTCGTCGCGGGCACGTCGGCGTCGGCGCTGGTGTTGCGGCCGCCGCCGAGGCGGAGCACCACGTCCGTCTCCTCGTACAGCGCCAGCTCGTGTGTGCTCTCGTCGAACTCGCCGTCGTGGGCCTTCGTGTACGCGCGGCCGACCTCGCCGGAGCCGTACTGCACCGACATGTTCGCACCGACGTCGCCGAGCGCTTCGGCGACCGCGACGGCGAGGTCGTGCGCGCCCTCGTCGACGCTGACGACGACGTTGTCTCCCTCGCTCACGCGGGCGCTCCAGTTCACGAGCACGTCGGCGTGCTCGTGGATGCGTTCGTCCATGTTCCAGCCGACGCCCCTCCGACACAAAACTGCCGCGGAGTCGGCCACTCGGCCGCTACTTCGACGTGACCCGGTAGCGTCCACCGACCTCGTTGGTGTTCAGCTCGTCCGCCCGCTTTTTCGCCGACTTCCGGTCGTCGAACGGCCCTTCGAACTCGTGCCCGTCCACCACGACGTAGTACTCTGCCATCGTCGCCGTCACTACTGGTTGGGGAGTAAAGTGTGTGACGGCCTGGCGTGACTGGTCGGGGTCCCGAGAAGCGAGTGGGGTGGGCCAGGTTCGAACTGGCGACCTTCTCCTTGTAAGGGAGATGTCATAACCGGCTAGACCACCACCCCGCAATCGGGCGTAGCCGACCCGTCGGAATAACGCTTCCCTTTTTTCGTGGGGGTCCGAAGGACGACCGTGAATCGGAAACGCCTCTTCCAGGTCGCCCTGGTCGGAGCTGCCGCCCTCCTCATCGTCGCCATGTTCTGGTACCTGGGCGTCATCGAGCTCCCGGGCGAGGACCAGTACAGTGGTCCCGCGACCGTCGTGGTGTCCGACGAGAACGGCAGCGAGAAGGCGGTCATCGAGGTCGAGGTCGCGGACACCCGCCAGGAGCGGTTTACGGGACTGAGCGACCACGAGAGCCTCGCTGACGGCGACGGGATGTGGTTCGTCTACGACGAAGAGAGCCAGCATACGTACGTGATGCGCCGGATGGAGTTCCCGCTCGATATCATCTTCGTCGGCGAGGACGGCCGCATCAACAGCATCCACCATCGGCGCGCACCCGGCCCGAAGGAGGACGGCAACGAGATCACCGCGACCGGTACGGGCCAGTACGTGCTGGAGGTCCCCCGGGGCTACGCTAACGAGACCGGGATGGAGGTCGGTGACCACGTCGAACCGAACTACAACGAGTCGAACTGACCGGGCCCAACCCGGCCCACCCGACCGGCGACCGCAACGCCTACCGTCCCGTCGGTCGCAGTTCCCGCTATGACCGACGCCGTTGCCGCGCTGGCCGACCGCGACGGCTGGCGCGCGGAGGGGTTCGCCGCTCGCGTCCACTACGAGGGCGCGGGCGACCGCTACAGCATCGAGTTCTACGAGCCGAGCGAGTGCGTGGTCTACTGGAAGGTGAAAGGCGACGGCGATGTCGCCGTGCCCGTCGGGCGGAACACCGTCCCGGACCCGCTCCGGGCACGGATTCGGGAGGACCTCGCCGAGGCGGGCATCGACCCGGAGGTCGAGCGGCGGGAGCTCTGAGGCCGCCCGCGGCCGACGGCTCGGCGGTAGAGCCTTGGTAGCACACGACAATAATCTGTTCACGTACGCAGACACAGTTCCGAGTCAGTGAGACTATTTGCCAAACCCATGCAAGCCCCACAGCCCCGGGCCCCGCGGTGGATTGCGGCAACTGTTTCGATTCGTAACAAGCCTTTTCAATCTGAGCCACCAGAAGATGCACAATGAGTATCGAAGCTGAAGACGAGGACCCGTTCGAGGAACAACGGGAGAACACGGAGAACCCGATGAAGCGGCTGTTCCTCGAGTACGGGTCGGACAACAAACTCGCCTTCGTGGTGGGGTTGCTCTCCAGCATCGTCGCCCGGCTCCTGGACCTGCTTCCGCCGGTCCTCCTCGGCGTCGCGATCGACGCGACGTTCCGCGGGTCGCGGCCGTTCAAGCTCGGGCCGGTTCCGCTGTACGAGTACGCGCCGGACCCGGAGTCGCAGGTCATCCTCGCCTCCGGAATCATCGGGTTCGCGTTCTTCGGCGGGGCGGCGTTCCACTGGGCCCGCAACTGGGGCTGGAACTCCTTCGCCCAGCACATCCAGCACGAGGTGCGCACCGACACGTACGACAAGATGCAGCGGCTCAACATGGACTTCTTCGCCGACAAGCAGACCGGCGAGATGATGTCCATTCTCAGCAACGACGTGAACCGCCTCGAGCGGTTCCTGAACGACGGGATGAACTCGGCGTTCCGCCTGAGCGTGATGGTCATCGGCATCGCCGGCATCCTGTTCTACTACAACTGGCAGCTCGCGTTCATCACGCTGGTCGTCGTCCCGCTCATCGGCGTGACGACGTACAAGTTCGTCAGCATCATCCAGCCGAAGTACGCCGACGTGCGCTCGTCGGTCGGGCAGATGAACTCCCGGCTGGAGAACAACCTCGGCGGCGTGCAGGTCATCAAGACGTACAACACCGAGGACTTCGAATCCGACCGCGTCGACGATGTCTCCCAGGACTACTACGACGCGAACTGGGACGCCATCAACACCCGCATCAAGTTCTTCCCGGCGCTGCGCGTGCTCGCGGGCGTCGGCTTCGTCATCACCTTCCTCGTCGGTGGCCTCTGGGTGTACGGCGGCGAGGGACCGTGGTTCCTCACGGGCACGCTCTCGGAGGGTGAGTTCGTCGTCTTCATCCTGCTCAGCCAGCGGTTCATCTGGCCGATGGCGCAGTTCGGGCAGATAATCAACATGTACCAGCGGGCACGCGCGTCCAGCGAGCGCATCTTCGGGCTGATGGACGAGCCCTCGCGCATCGCCGAGGACCCCAACGCCGAGGACCTCGTCGTCACGGACGGTGACGTGACCTACGACGACGTGAACTTCGGCTACGACGAGGACGAGACCATCGTCGAGGACATCAGCTTCGACGTCTCGGGCGGCGAGACGCTCGCGCTGGTCGGCCCGACCGGAGCCGGGAAGTCGACGGTGCTCAAGCTGCTGCTCCGGATGTACGACGTGAACGATGGTGCCATCGAGATCGACGGACAGGACCTGCGGGACGTGACCATCCCGAGTCTGCGCCGGCACATCGGCTACGTCAGCCAGGACACGTTCCTGTTCTACGGCACCGTCGAGGAGAACATCACCTACGGCACGTTCGACGCCGACCGCGAGGACGTCGTCGAGGCCGCGAAGATGGCCGAGGCCCACGAGTTCATCCAGAACCTCCCCGACGGCTACGACACCGAGGTCGGCGAGCGCGGCGTCAAGCTCTCGGGTGGGCAGCGCCAGCGCATCTCCATCGCGCGGGCCATCCTCAAGGACCCCGACATCCTCGTGCTCGACGAGGCGACCTCCGACGTCGACACGGAGACGGAGATGCTCATCCAGCGCTCCATCGACGAGCTGGCCGAGGACCGCACCACGTTCGCCATCGCGCACCGCCTCTCGACCATCAAGGACGCCGACCAGATCCTCGTCCTCGAGGACGGTCGGGTCGCCGAGCGCGGCACCCACGAGGAGCTGCTCGGCAACGATGACCTCTACGCGCACCTCTGGGGCGTGCAGGCCGGCGAGATCGACGAACTCCCCGAGGAGTTCATCGAGCGGGCCAGAGAGCGCGAGAACCGCGTCGAGGCACAGAACGACGACTGACCGGCCCGTAGGCTAAAGACGCTGTCGTCCTTTCGTCCGGACGACAGACTCCGGTGTTCCGCTGTGGCCTACGAGCTGACACCCCTTGCCGTCCCCTACGTCGCCGCGTTCGTCCTCACCGCAGGGCTCTGGGTGCTCCTGTGGCGACACCGTGAGCGGCGGGCAGCGAAGGGCTTCCTGCTCGACGTGACCGGCGTCGTCCTCCTGTCGGCGGTCGTCGCGCTGAAGGTGAGCGCGACGGACCCCGCGACGAAGCTGTTCTGGTGGAACTGGCGGTTCCTCGGGGTGTCCTGTATGGCCATCGGCTACATGCTGATGGCGGTCCAGTACACCGACAACGAGCACGTGCTCACGCGCCGCGTGGTCGCGGGCCTCGTCGCGGTCGTCGCGGCCGTACAGGTCGTGGTCTGGACTAACGGCACCGACGGCCCGCTCTACGCCGCCGGCGAGCTCCAGAACGAGCTGCTCGTCCCCGCGTTCGGGCCGCTCTACTGGGTGTACGCGACGTTCATGGTCGGCTGCATCGTCGTCGGCGTCGGGCTGCTGCTCGGACTGTTCCGGTCGCGACGGGGCTTCGGCCTCCAGACGGGTGTGCTCGTCGGTACCATCACGCTGGTGATGGGCGGGGTGGTGCTCTGGTGGCTCCGCGTCGTTCCGCTGGACACGCTCGCGCTCACGAGCGCCGTCAAGGTGCTCGGGTTCTACCTCGCCGTCGAGCGCCTCCAGCTGCTCGACACGCTCCCGGTCGCCCGGGCGACCGTCTTCAACAACATGGAGGAGGCGGTGTTCGTGCTCACCGACACCGGCGACATCGTCGACGTGAATCCCACCGCGGAGGAGCTCGTCGGCGGCCGTCGCGTCATTCACGAGAGTATCGACGACGTACTCGGCGTGGCGGTCGGCGATGCACTCGTCGGGGCAGAGAGCGGTGCGGACGGCGAGCCCATCGCGGACCGGGAGGTGACCCTCGAGCGCGACGGCGAGAGACACCACTACGACCTGAAGCTCTCGCGGTTCCCCGACGGAATGGGTGCGGTGGCGGTGTTCCACGACATCACCGGACGCCGGAACCGTGAGCAGGAGATAACCATCCTGAACCGCATCGTCCGTCACGACATCCGCAACGAGATGAACGTGCTCCACGGACGCGGCCAGCTGCTCGAACCTCACGTCGCTCCTGCGGGGGAGGACGACTACCAGCTCGTCATGGAGAGCGCGGAGCACGTCATCGAGATCACCGAGACGGTGCGCGAGCTGATGGAGACGATCACCAGCGACGGTACGCTCACGCTCAAACCGATCGCGCTCGGCCACGTCCTCACGACGGAGGTCGAGAAGGCACGCTCGAACTTCCCGCATGCGAGCTTCCACCTCGGCGACGTCCCGTCGGTTCACGTCGACGGCAACGAGATGCTCACCGCCGTCTTCACCAACCTGCTGAACAACGCGGTCGTCCACAACGACGACGCGGAGCCCGACGTCTGGGTCGACTGCACGGTCGCGGACGGCGTGGCTCGTATCAGCATCGCCGACGACGGCCCCGGCGTCCCGCCGGGCCAGCGCGAGGAGATCTTCGGTCGTGGCGAGAAGGGACTCGAGAGCGAGGGAACCGGGGTCGGGCTCTACCTCGTCGACACGCTCACCGACGAGTTCGGTGGGGACGTCTGGGTCGAGGACGCCGAGCAGGGCGGTGCCGTGTTCGTCGTCGAACTCCAGCTCGTCGACGCCTCGGGGGACACCCCGGTCGAGTCGCTGGCTGCCGAAGATGATTAAAACGTGTTTAATCACCACTAGTGTCTCCTATTACTTTGTAGGCGGGATTCATACGTGATGCGTGCACACTATCGCGTATGTCAGTCGGCACGCCCACCGCAAACTGGACCGACGAGAACACCTGCCCGTTCTGTGACGCCACGCTCCCCAATCCGGGCGCGGGCTTCGTGGACCACCTGAAGACCAGCCCCGAGTGTAGCTCCGGGTTCGACGCCTGGCGGTTCCACCTCACCGACGACTTCGGCGGGGCCTGAACGGGACGACGCGGACGAGGCGCTGTCCGGCAGCCAAAGTAGTTTGAGCCAACCCTTTCCCCGTGGGACAGCGTATCTCCTGCGAGATGCTTCTCAACCTCGGGTATGGCGTTCGGTCAGCGGAGACGGTCGGATCGCGCTGTCACCGGCCGACCAGCGGTGCGCCTCGCGACGAGCGCCGCCCGGGCTTCCCTTCTTTCCACCATGGTCCTACCCGATGAGGGGGACGGCCCGGAGACATTCGAGTCGGTCGTCGAGAGCGTCAGGTTGTGGGCCGAACGCGACGGCCTCCCCGAGGGTGTTCCGGTCAGGGGACTGCAGCGCCACATCGAGCGAGACCTGAACGCAGGGGTGGAGACGGAGTGGGAGAAGGACGTCGTCGCCCTCGGGACCCAGCAAGGTGGCTGTGAGATCATCGTCAACGGTGCGATCGGGATTCGGTTCGTGACCGACTTCAATCGGGGCCGAATGCAGCGGTTCGACCACCGGCTCCCCGCCCAGAGCGACCGCTACAACTATCTGCTCGTCTACCTCCACGAGCTCCCGCCGCGGTACCAGGATGGCTGGCGGATCAGACGGCGGAAGTTCTCGGCTGCGCGGCTCGGGCTCCAGGGCTTCGCCTTCGTCGTCCGCCCCGAGACGGTCGACGAGGACGGCGTCCAGGTCGACGCCGGAACGATGCGGGAGGTCGTGAAGACCCTCGGGTTCCCCCGGATGCTGCTCCTGACTTTCCTCCTCATGACGTTCGTCGCGTCGGCCGTCGTCTTCGAGCGGTTCGAGGTGCTACTGGTCCTGTTCGGGTTCGCGTTCGTCTGGTTCGTCGGTGTCGCGCTCTACCTCCGCCGGGTCCCGCCCGGCTGAGCCGACAGGCCGGTCACCGATTCACGGGCGACCCTGCCCGCCACCGAGACGGCGGATACAAGACCCGACCACCCGTCGGTCCCGGTATGCAGCTCACAGACGTGGCGTGGACGGACGTGCGCGACGCCGGCGCCGACGTCGCTTTCCTCCCTGTCGGCAGCACGGAACAGCACGGGCCACACGCACCGCTGGGAACCGACGCGATGAGCGCCACCGAGATAGCCGCGAGAGCCGCCGAGCGGGCCGACTTCGACCCGCTCGTCGCGCCGGTCGTCCCGGTCGGCATCGCCGAGGAGCACCGCCAGTTCGACGGCACGCTCTGGGTCAGCGAGGACACGTTCCGGGCGTACGTC
This sequence comes from Haloarchaeobius sp. FL176, assembly GCF_024609245.1. Taxonomy (GTDB): domain Archaea; phylum Halobacteriota; class Halobacteria; order Halobacteriales; family Natrialbaceae; genus Haloarchaeobius. The sequence goes on along the minus strand of NZ_JANJYH010000005.1, from coordinate 158,410 downwards.
CGCGAGACCGTCGAGAGTCTCGCACACCACGGCGTCGAGTACGTGGTCGTCGTCAACGGCCACGGCGGCAACACCGCCGCGGTGCGGGAGGTCTGCGCGCGGGTCACCCGCGACGGCACCACGGACGCCGCCCCGTTCACCTGGTTCGACACCGTCGAGGGCGACCTGCTCGGCGGGCTGGGACACGGCGGCCCCGTCGAGACGAGCGTCGTCGCAGCCATCGACAGCGACCTCGTCCACCCGGAGCGCTACGATGCGGCCGCAGCCGGCGCTGGCGACGGCTTCGGCGACTGGGTCGCGGGCGTGAACGTCGCCTACGACTTCAGCGAGTTCGCCGAAAGCGGCAACGTCGGCGACCCGAGCGCGGCGAGTGCAGAACGCGGCGAGGCCGTGCTCGACGACGCGGCGGAGAAGCTGCTGGCGCTGGTCGATGGCCTCCGGGAGCGGTCGCGGTAGGGACTACTCCTCGTCGTCGCCAGCGGCCTCCTCCAGCGTGCTCCGGAGGCCCGGAACCGTGGAGGTGAGTTCGCCGACCTGCTCGCCGGCGGTGGCGATATCCTCGATGACCCCCTCCAGGTCCTCGAGTTCGGCCTCGAGATCGTCGGCGTCGTCGAAGGCGTCGGCGCGCTCGCCCATCGTGAACCACTTCTTCGCGTCTCGAAGGTGCTCCTCGGCGTCGCCGACGTCGAGCGCCGAGCGGAGGCCGTTGAGCACGCCAAGCACGTTGTCGGCGTCGGTCTCCCAGACGTCGTCGGGGTCGGGGAGTTCGTCCCACGCTTCCGCGAGGGAGTCCTCGACGTCATTGCGCATCTCGCTGGCCGCCTCGCCGAACAGTTCGTCGTCGTTCAGGGTGGACTGGCTCATGGCTCACGGTTCGAGCGGGAGGTGGTTAAGTACCTGCCTGAAAGTGAAAGTGAAACCGGCTGCCCTGAGCGTCCTCGCGCCCGGATAGCTCAGCCGAACCGGAACTCACGACCCTGACGCATCGGGCCGGCGTCAGTCCTCGCACCGGCGGACCAGCCCGACGCTGTCGTACGTCAGGACCGGTTCAGGGCCGTCGTCCCCGCCGCGCGTGACCGTGATGCGCTCGCGGACGACACCCGTCCCCGGTCGACCCGCCGACGGCCGCTTCTCGGCGAGCTCCAGTGCCACCGTCAGTTCCTCGTCCGGGAAGACCGGTGCGTGCCACCGGTGGTTCTCGATGCTCATGCCAGCGATGCCCGCCACGTCGGTCCGGAACTCGTCGACGACCACCCGGTTCACCGCCGCCAGCGTGTGGTAGCCACTCGCCACGAGCCCGCCGAACGGCTCCTCGGTCTCGGGGTCGGTGTGCATCGGCAGCGGGTCGAACTGCTCGCCGAACGCGCGTATCTCGTCGGCGGCGAGAGAGACCGTCCCCAGGTCGTGGGACTCGCCCGCTTCGAGCTCCTCGAAGTACTTCATTCGACGCTGTCGACCCGCATCATCGGGTAGTCACCCTCCATCGACATGCTCGTCTCGACGCGGGTGCCCTCGTACTCGACGACCATCTCGACCTCCATGAACCGCCCCGTCAGCTCCAGGTAGTCCGCCGACTGCTCGGCGAGGGCGTCGGCGATTGCGTCGGCCAGCACGTCTACCGTCACGTCGACGCAGTGCGGCTGGTTCTCGATGGCGTCGGCCATCGCTGTCTCCAGGCTGGCCGCCGACTCGGGGGAGACGGGCGTCCCCGCGAACTGGTGGTAGAGCGTCCCGAACTTGATGCCCGCCTCGAAACAGGCCGTCTCCGGCTCCGTCGCGTCCATACTCGGGGGTGGGGTGGACGGCCGAAGTCCGTTGTGGTCCCGGAACGGGCCGGGAGCCTGGATGCGATGCGCTGTTCGACGACACGTGGACTACGTCGGAGAGCCACCACCTGTCCTCCCGGGTCCGACTCGCTCGCGGCCAGCGTGGCTCCGTGGGCTCGGCTCCCGCGTAAGGAATCGACGAATCCGCAGCGCTCACTCGGTCCCGACGTCCACGAGCGCCTCGACGTCGGGGATCTCGACGTCGTCGTCGGTGATCTGGGTCATGCGTTCGGCGTGTTTCGTCGCGGCGTACTCCGCGAGTTCGTCGGGGCCGACACCGGTCCGGCCGTCGGTCGCGGCCCCGGCGACGGCCTGCTGGGTGAGCGTGGCGAGTTCGGCCGTCAGCTCGTGGAGTTCCTCGGGGTCGACGGCACCGGACTCGACGAGCTCCTCCAGTTTGGCCATGCCGAAGCCGACGTGGCGGCCCTCGTCGGCGCGGATGTTGCCGAACCCCTCGACGAGCCCGGGAAGCTCGGGCACGCCCGGGACGCTGCCGTCGAACGAGGTCTGGATGCCGTAGTAGCCGGTCTGGGCGAGGATGCCCTCGATGGTGAGGTGGTAGTGGCAGAACGCCGCCGCGCGGGTCTGGGGGGTGTCCTCGGTCAGGAGGCGATGCATGGCGTCTTCGGTCCGGTCGAACAGCTCGACGTAGGCGTCGGAGTACCACTTCGGGTCGCGGGGGTTCGACCGGGTCATGCCGCGGCTGTCCTCCTCGCGCGCGACGACCGTGGACCAGTAGCGGTGGAAGAAGTCGGCGTGTTTGGCCTCCTCGTAGAGCTGCGTGGTGACGAACAGCTGGTCGTTCAGGTCGGAGAGGACGACCCCGAGGGGAGCGAGGTCCTCGGTGACGGCCTCCTCGCCCGCGCCGAACAGCGCGAGGACGCCCCGAAGCTGGTCGAACGTGTCGTCGTCGAGGGCCGCGACGCGCACGCGGTCCTGCTGGAGGTCGACGTCCGCGGGGTCCCAGTGACGTTCGACTGCGTTCCGGTAGTAGCGGTACGACCGTGCGTCGGTGTCGATGCGGTCGGCACCGTCGAAGGCATCCGTCATGCCTCGGAGTACGCGGGGCGTGGAAAAAACCGTACCGGCGTTGAGCGTTGCCCGAAGCTCGCCGGAATCCGTCGGTCAGCGGTCGCGGGCCGACGCGAAGCCCACGTAGTACTCGTCGTCGTACATCAGCGAGACGTGCTGGAGGGTTTCGACGCCGAGCGGGACACTGTCGCCCGGGGCGAACTCGCCGTCGACCTCGTCGCCGACGTCGACGAGCGTCCGGCCGTCGTTCCAGACGTGCGCGGTGAGCTTCGAAGCGGAGACTGCGTCGCCGTCGACGTGCTCGAGCGAGACCTCGTCGCCGAAGGCCAGGTCGAGTTCGATGCTGGGGATGGTACGCTCGACCGCGAGTCTGGCGTCGTCCTCGCCCCAGACCACGGCGACGGTCGTGCCGACCGGCACGTCCTCGACGGTGAGGCTGTCGCCGTCCGTGACGGTGTCGCCGGCGTCGGCCCACTGGGTCTCCGCGGGTTCGTCTTCCACGCGGACCTCGTACTCGGCGGCGGGCCGTGGCTCGTCGAGGGTGAGCGTCGCCGTCACCGTGCGGGCGGCGAAGTCGTACTCGAGGGTCGCGTCGCCCGGGGGCTCCGGCCGGAAGTATGCGATGCCGTCCTGGGGCTCGGTACCGCCGTAGGTGACGACGACGGTCTCGCCCGGGTCGACCTCGTCGAGCGAGGCGGTGTCGCCCTCGGTGACGGTCTCGTCGGTCCACAGCGTCTCCGTCCGTGTCTCGTCGTCGTCGTCGCGTCGCCACCACTGCCGGCCCTCGAAGACGACGGCGGAGAGCTCGTCGCCGTCGACCGCGAACGTGTCGGCGTACTCGAGGTCGAGCGTCCGGCTGTCGAAGGCGTAGTCGAACGCGAAGTCGAGGCTACCGAGGAGATACGTGGTGGTCGAGCTCGTCGCGTACTCGGTCTCGTGGGTGAGCGTGACCTCGAGGTTCGGTTCCACGTCCGACGCGCGGATGCGGATGGTGTCGCCCTCGGCGATGCGCTCCTGCTTGCCGGCCCAGGTAGACCGGTCGTACGTCTCCCCGCCCACCTCGAGGGTGAGCTCGTCGACCGGAGTCGGCTCGCCGTGAGTCACCTCGATTTCGACGTACTCGTCGGCGTTCCGGAGCGCGTCGCGGTCGACGCGGAGCCCGCCGGGGCTGTCGTGCTCGCGAGCACGCCGCCGGGCGGCGAGGTCGATGACGGTCGTCGCCATGACGACTGCGCCGTCGGTCTCGACGGTCGTGTCGTCGCCGTTGCCGAAGACGCCCTCGGACTCCAGCGTGTCGACGACCTGCTCGGTGTCGGACTCGTCCTCCAGGCCGAACACGAAGGAGCGCTCCAGCTTGTCGGGCCCGCGGACGGTCATCCCGTAGCCGGAGAAGCGAACGTCGGCGTCGACGACCTCGGCGTAGCCGACCTCGTCGCCGACCATGACGGCACGGGTGTCGGCGTCGCCGAAGGCCTCGATGCCGTCAGCGACGACGTCGTTGGCCGCGAGCAGGCGCTCGCGCTCGCCGGCCTTCGCGGCGAGGGCGTCCGCCAGCACGTCGGTCGACGATGCGACGACGAGGCGGTCGTCGACGTCGGCGACGACGAACTCGCCGCGTTCGTAGCGCTCGTACTCCCTCCCGTCTGTCTCGACGGTCTCGCCGTCGCCGTCGAGTGAGACGTCGCCGGTGAGGACGAGCACGCGGACGTCGCCGCCGAACTGGCCGTCCTGGAGCAGGGCACCCTTGGAGAGGGAGTCGGTGGAGACGTCGAGGCCCGCGACGGGGACCGTCGTCGCCCCCTCGCGGCTCGACTCACGCATCGCCGCGTAGTCGATGGCACCGAAGACGAGCTCGTCCCCGGCGGCAGACGCCGGGACGTACTCGAAGAGCTCGCCGAACTCGTCGGCGTCGCGCCACGTACGGTCGAGGGCGGTCGACCGACCGGGGGCGTCGCCTGCGGCGGCGGGGACCGACGCGAGCGCACCGATGGAGAGGGCTGTACCGATACTGCGGAGGACCTGTCTGCGGGAACTGTCCTGCATACATCGGGCATCTGACTGGAAAACAAATAAAAGAACCGACACCGTTTCACAGCCTGAAATTCGGGGGTGTAGGAGCACTTTCTTCGACAGAGACATGAGATATAGTCAAAATTTTAAGTAAATCACGTCGACTGGCCGAGCGTTCACGGTCCTCACTCCCGTTGGGATTGTTCATCTCGGACGGCGTTCCTTCGCGGCCACAGACGCCGGCGCTCGCTCCGGCCGCTTCGGATAACCTCTTGGGGGCGGGGGCCCTGCCGGCGAGTATGCGACTCGAAGACTACTGGGGCGTCGGGCCGAAGACCCGAGAGCTGCTCGTCGCGGAACTCGGCGTCGAGCGGAGCGTCGACGCCATCGAGTCGGCGGACGTGCGGACGCTCGCGGAGGCGGGGCTCTCACGCGGCCGAGCGACCCGCATCCTCCGGCGGGCCGGCGGCGGCGAGGGTATGGGCATCCTCTCGACCGGCGACACGCGCTCGGTGTACAAGCAGTGCATCGAGCTGGCGCGCCGCCACGCCGTCACGCAGGACGCCGCCGACAGCATCCGCGTGCTGACGCCGCTGGCGCACCGCGAGGCGATGGAGAGCCGACTGGACGACGTGACAACGGCGCGGGAGTCCTGGGAGGCACTCGCCGAAGACGACCGCGAGGCTATCCTCGACGCGTTCGCCGACTACGACGAGGCGGGCGGCGGCGAGCTCGCGGCCGTCGAGACCGCGCTCGCGCTGCTCGAACTGGCGCTGACCGAGGGGACGTTCGCGCCGCTCGGCGACCTCGACCGCGAGGGGCTGGCCGACGCCGCGGACGCGCTCGGCGCGCTCTCCGACGGGCGGGTCGCGTCCGGCGCGGACGACCGCCTCGACCGGCTGCGCGACGCCCGCGCCGCCGTCGAGACGATGGACGCCAACGCCGTGGACGTCATCGAGGCGGTGCGGGACGCCGGCGCTCGCTCGCCCGACGAGTTCCGCAGCGCGTTCGTCGACTACGTCCGCGGGGAGGCCGCGGTCGACGCCGAGCGCATCCGCGATTCGGTGCCGACGGACGCACGCGACGCCACCGACTTCGTGGGCTCCGCGCTGCGCTCGCTGACCCAGGAGCTCGCAAGCGCCGTCGACGAACGAGAGCGCGAGGTCCGCGTGGACCTCCAGCACGCCATCAGCGACGCCCGCGAGGACATCGACCGCGCGGTCTCGGCCGTCGACGACATCGCGCTCGACCTCTCGCTGGCGCGGTTCGCCGCGGCGTACGGCCTCACCCGACCGTCGTTCCTGGAGGGCGAGGCCACCGTCGCCGTGGAGGGGGCCCGGAACCTGGACCTGCTCGCGGGCGACGCCGACGTCCAGCCGGTGCGCTACGGGCTCGGCGAGCACGGCCTCACGCCGCCGCCGGGCGACGAGCGCGTCGCCGTCCTCACCGGGGCGAACTCCGGCGGGAAGACGACGCTGCTGGAGACGGTGTGCCAGGCGGTCGTCCTCGCGCACATGGGGCTGCCCGTCCCTGCGGAGTCGGCCGAACTCACGCTGTTCGACGACGTGGTGTTCCACCGCCGGCACGCCTCGTTCAACGCCGGCGTGCTCGAGTCCACCCTCAAGTCGGTCGTCCCACCCCTGACCGGCGAGGGGCGGACGCTCATGCTCGTCGACGAGTTCGAGGCCATCACCGAGCCCGGCAGCGCCGCCGACCTGCTCCACGGCCTCGTCACGCTGACCGTCGACCGGGATGCCGTCGGCGCGTTCGTCACGCACCTCGCCGACGACCTCGAACCGCTTCCCGAGGCGGCTCGCGTCGACGGCATCTTCGCCGAGGGGCTCACGCCGGAGCTCGAACTCGAGGTCGACTACCAGCCCCGGTTCGACCAGCTCGGGCGCTCCACGCCGGAGTTCATCGTCTCCCGGCTGGTCGCCGACGCCGACGACCGCGTCGAGCGCGCCGGGTTCGAGACGCTCGCGGCGGCCGTCGGCGAGGAGACGGTCCAGAAGACGCTCGCCGACGCCGAGTGGGCCGAGTAGTCAGCCCCCGTACGTCGTCTCCAGGTACTCGACGATGTTCGCCGACTCGTTCATCGTCACTCCGTGCTCGTCGTCGACCAGCACCGGTACCGCGCGCTGGCCGGAGACGCGCTTGACCTCGTTCCGTTCCGAGTGCAGTGCCTCGACCCAGATCGTCTCGTAGTCGAGGCCGAGTTCGTCGAGCTTGTCGGCGGCCTTCTCGCACCACGGACAGCCCTCCAGCTGGTACAGTGTCAGACTCATGGCTCCAGTTTGGTCGCGGAGGGACTTGGTGGCACCGCCGTTTCGGGTCGAACCGCAGCCGGTGGTCGATTCGGCCACTCGAAACGTGTCGTAACCGCCTGGCGTGGACGTCGTCGGAGCAGCCGTCCCGAGCCATCGTCCGACGCCGATGCCGCTCGCGACGACAACCTCATACGGAACGAGGACCCATTCACGAACCAACGATGATGGCGACCACGCACGCGTTCGTCGGGCTCGCACTGGCGGTGCCCGTGGCGCTGGTCGCACCCGAGTTCGGCGTCGCCGCGGCCACCGGCGCGCTCGCCGGCGGTGTCTTCCCGGACCTGGACCTCGCCGCCGCGCATCGCAAGACGCTGCACTTCCCGGTGTACTACAGCGTCGCCGCCGTCCCGGTCGCCCTGCTCGCGCTGGTGAATCCGACTCCAACGACGGTCGCCGTCGCGCTCTTTCTCGTCGCGGCGGCGGTCCACTCCGCGAGCGACGTACTCGGCGGCGGGCTCGAGCTGCGGCCGTGGGAGGCGACGGGCGAGAAGGGGGTGTACGTCCACCCGAAGCGGCGGTGGCTCCGGCCGAGACGGCTGGTCAGGTACGACGGCGCGCCGGAGGATTTCGTCGTGGGGGCGGCGTTCGCGCTCCCGGGGCTGGCCGTCTTCGACGGCTGGGTCGAGCAGGCCGCGCTGGCGGGGCTGGTGGTCTCGCTGGCGTACACGGTGGTCCGGAAGCGCCTGCCGGACATCACGCCGGAGCGGTTCCGATAGGGCGACGCCGCGGGGTTCTCAGGAGAGCGTGAACCGCTCGAACCGCTGGACGGCGTAGACGTACGACAGCAGCGGCGCGGCGATTCCGGCGGCGACGACGACGGCGCTGGCGGGGAGGAGCCACGCGGGGTCGAGCCCGAGGGTCCACGGCGTGAGGAACCCGACGAGGCCGTTGGCGACTGCGGCCAGCAGCTGGCGGGTCCCGGCGTCGGTCGCGAGCGCGACGTTCCCGGCGATGGCGACGAGCGCGAGGGAGAAGGCGGCGAGTGCGGTCTTGCTCGGGACGACGGCCTGCTTGTTGCCGGCGACCTGCACGCTGCCGAAGCGGGGGAAGGTCATGCCGACGCCGATGGCCAGCAGCGGCGCGAGTAGGGTGCCAAGCACCGCCATGCCGACGGCCGCGGCGGCCTCGATGGCCGGGAGCGGGCTGAGTAACGCGACCGGAGCGACGACGAGGACCGCGGCGGGGATGCCGACGACGGCCCCGGCGAGGACGTGCCCGACGACGTACTGCCGGCCGGAGATGGGTGCGGTGAGCGTCGCCTCGAGCGCGGGCCCGTCGTCGCCGAGGGGGTTGAGTGCGAACGCGAGCGCGACGCTCCAGGCGACGTAGAGCCCGAGCAGCCAGGGCAGGTGCGAGGGGATGGTCCCGGTCTCGACGATGGTCTGAACGTCCGAGACGAGGAAGAAGAGCGGGTAGAGCGCGTAGACGAGTTTGATGGGTGCACGGCGGGTCCGGGTCCATACGACGCGGACGACGCTCCGGGTCGGGCGGTCGACGATGCCGAGGAGGCGGTCGCCGACCGCGAACCCCGACTCGCTCTCGACGCGCTCGTGTTCGGTCTCCGTCGCGGGGTCGGAGAACCAGTGGTAGTTCGCCAGCCGCACCGAGACGACGTGGCCGACGGCGACGAGGCCGACGGTTGTCGCGACCGCCCCACCGGCCCGCAGGGGGGAGGCGTCGACGTTCGGCGCGCCGAGCAAGAGCAGGTCCGCGTAGCCCGAGAGCGGCGTCGACTGCAGCGGCTCGAACAGCAACTCGGTGAGGACGGCGAAGCCGTTGCCGAAGACGAGCCCCATGTAGGCGAGGAAGGCGACGAGTCCGATGGCGGTCCGGTTGCGGGCGATGGGCTCGTACCGGGTGACGAGGTGTCGGCCGACGAGCCCCAGGCAGAAACCGAGCCAGATGGCGGGCAGGAGCACGCCGAGGAGCACGACGGGGAGAAAGAGGAGCACCAGTGGCGCGCGGGCCCCGTAGGTGAAGCCGCCGACAGCGAGGGCGACCGGGACGGCCAGCCACGCGAGGTAGCTCACCGTCTCGGCGACGAGGATGCCGGGAACGACGTCGCGGACGCGGGCGGACAGCAGGAGCGTCTCGGGTTCGTCGACGCTGCCGCGCTGGGCGATGGTCCGGAACGTCGTCAGCGCGAGGAGACCGACGGCTGCGAGGCCGACGGCACCACGGAGGCCGCCGACGAACCCTCCGGAGATCGAGAGGTCGGTCAGCTCCCCGGTGCGGAGCTCGCGGCCGAGGATGGCGAACAGGGAGGCGGCCCCGAGCGAGATCCCACTGAAGAACAGGCCGGCGACGGCGAGCGCGACGACCTGGACGGTGTTGTCGCCGAGCTTGCGGAGGGTTCGCCGGAACTCCGTCCGGGCGATGCGACGGACGTGTCGGGGGGCCACTCTCACCGGGACCACCACGGCGCGGGCCGTCTCGCGGGGCGGGGTGACTGTTGCATACCCGGAGCGTGGCTCGGGACCCAGTTAAATCACTCCGACGGCTGCTGGGTCGGAAAATCCGGGTGCGAGAGAGAGCGCTGGTCGCTCAGAGGTAGTGTGCGGCGACGACGAGGCCGTACCAGAGCAGGCCGCCGGCGACGAGCGACCGGCGCAGTTCGAAGTCGTGGAACGCGCTCGCGCCGGCGGCGACGAGCCCGATGCCGACCGCGAGGCCGACCCGGTGGAGCACGAGTTCGATGGGGAGGACGCGGACGCCGATGAAGCCGTAGTCGAGGACGACGCCGGTGCCGAACCCGAGGGTGCCGAAGATGAAGCCGTCGGCCGGGTCGAGGTTCCGCCCGGCGATGTAGGCGGCGGCGGGCGTCCCGAAAACGAGGACCGGGTAGAGTGCTGCGACGATGCTGTTGGGGTCGACGGACATGGCGTTCTCGATGACGATGCCGGCGAAGCGCACTCCGAGCAGGACCGCGGCCGGGCCGACGAACACCGCGACCCGGAGCCGGGTTCGGTAGGTCCAGACGCCGTCGAAGATGGTCCGGGCCGTCGCCCGCGCCGAGCCGAGGGAGACGCTGCCGAGCAGCGGCAGCGCGAGCAGGTAGACGACGGTCGTCCAGCCGTCGTGGTCGTGCGTGTCGCCGTTGTCGTGGTACACCCGCTGGACGTCACCGGTGGGTGTCGAGTCGATGAAGTCGCGCTCGATGTCGATGCGGGCCTCCTGCAGACTGTCGACGGTGTGTGTCAGCGTGAACCAGTCGAAGTGCTCCGCGTGGGCCTGCACCGCGGTCCAGTTGCCGCTCTCCGTCTCGAGCTGGTACGCTCGAGCGTGGTACTGGCCGCCGAAGTAGTCGCCGCGGTGGAGCTGGTAGGACTGGGGCGCCCAGGTGCCCTCGCCCGTCGCGCGTTCGTAGTAGACGTAGCGCTTCGCCCCGACGGCGTCGGCCCAGACGATGCGACTGCCGTTGCCGAACTGCGGGTTATCGTCCGTCTCCTCGGTGAACACCGGCTCCGTCTCGTTCCAGCCGTCGCCGCCGGCCTGGAGCCGTGCCTTCACCTGTTCGGGGTTGCCACGGACGAGCAGGTTGAGCGCGCTGGCGCGTCCCTGGAACGCCTCGCGGCTGCTGACGTACGGCCAGACGTCCGTCTCGGTGTCCCCGAGACCGACCAGCGCCTCGTCGTCGTCCTCGGGTTCGCCCGGCGGCGTCTGGACCGAGGGCGAGACGAACGTGGTGCCGAGGAGCAGGATGGTCACCGCGAACACCAGCACGAGTACACGGTTACGAGTCCACATAGCTCAGACGTTGCATCTCCCTACTGGACGACGAGTCATAACAGTACCCGTCGACCGGACGGCCACCGCAGCCAGTGAGCGTCCGGACCGTGTTTCGTCCAATCCCCACCGGCTCTTTCAGTGGAATTTATACGTTTCGGGGGCAAGACAATGGATGATGGAACAGCGGGACGACCACGACGGCGACGCCGTCGCGGTCGAGATACCGGCGGCGGTGGCCGACCGCATCGAGCGCATCTTCGTGGACTGCCGCGGCTACGAGCCCGCGTCGGCCCAGGAGAGCCTCAGCGTGCTCTGTGACCTGGCCGAGGGGCGACTCGACCCGGTATCGGCCGACGCCGACGGGAGCACGACTGCGGACGCCGGCCGGACCGCCGGAGCGTCGGGCCAGCCCGAGAGCCCGCCGGGGCCGCGGAGCGACCTCGTCGAGCGTATCGACGAGGCGTTCCCGGCCCGGTGGGACGCGGACCCGACCGTGCGCAGGCGGCTGCACGCGGTCGTCGACCGCTACGTTCACAACCCGAACGAGTACGGCGGTCACGACGAACGCGAGGCCGACGCCGTCGCCGCCGTCGCCCGCCGCGAGGGAATCTCGCCGGAGGAGCTCCGGACGGACCTCGTCTCGACGCTGTACGGGAACGCGGGCCTGCCGGACGACCTCGCCGGCGAGTTCTTCGGCGAGGCGATGCGGTCGGTCGTGGACGAGGACCCCGACGAGCCCGACCCCGACGACGAGCCCGCCGAGGACGCCCTCCTGCGCGGCGGGACGGCCGACGAGCTCGACGCGGACCTCGGCGAGGACGCGTTCGACGTGGAGAGCCTCCTCGGCGAGGTCTCCCAGCCGATGGCCGACTGCGAGCGCTGTGGCGACAGCCACCCGGTCAACGACCTCGAGACCGTCATCGGCTCGAAGACGGCGACCATCGAGCTGCTCTGTGGCGCCTGTGCCGCCGATACGGAGTGATTCCCGGCCGATGTCCGACCCAGAATCAGACGACGAACCCGCGCCCGCCGACGCGTTCGCGGCACTGAGCGACCCGGTCCGGGTCGACATCCTCGACGCGCTCACGGACCACCACCGGGACGAGGGGCCCGAGCCCGTCGGCTTCGCGGCGCTGCGGCGTCGCGTCGGCGTCCGTGATTCGGGCCGCTTCCGCTACCACCTCAACCAGCTGCGCGCCCGCTTCGTCGAGCGGACCGACGACGGCTACCGGCTGACCGCCACGGGCGCACGGGTCGCCGGGGCCATCCTCGCGGGCACCTACACCGAGTCGGTCTCGCTCGGCCCGGCCGAGCTCGACAGCACGTGCCCGTTCTGTGGCACCCCCGCGGTCGCGACGGTCCAGGACGGCCAGTGCGTCGTCTCCTGTGCGGAGGACCACCCGCTGTTCTCGTGGCACGTGCCCGCGAACGCGACGACCGACGCCACGCTCTCCGAGGTGGTCGCCCTCGCCGAGCTGTTCGCGTTCCAGGCTATCGAGCAGGCGCTCGCCGGCGTCTGCACGCAGTGCTACGACAGCGTCGAGACGACCATCGGCGACCCTGCAGAGCCGGGCTTCCGCGCGGTCTGTGACACCTGTCCTGCCCGGGTCGCTGGCCCGATCAGCTTCCCCCTGCTCGTCGACCCTGACGTGGCTAGCTGGTGCCGCACACACGGCTACACGCTCCGCGAGGACCACGTCTGGGAGTTCCCGTTCGTCGGTGACGACGCGAGCGTCGAGGCCGTCGACGCTCGGGGCACCCAGAGTGGGGCCGACGCCGATGACGGCGACACGACCGTCGACGGTGGCGAACTCGTCGTCACCGTCGCCATCGACGACGACAGCCTCACCGCCACACTCGATGGCGACGGGCGCGTCGTCGCTGTCGAGGAGAACTGATGGATTCTGTATAGAAATTCCGTTCGCCGAGCGCCCAAGTGGCCGGCAGTCGTACGCTGAGTCGATGACGCAGAACGGACAGTCAACCAACGGTCTCCGCTCGCTGTACCGGTCGGCTCGCTCGATGGCCGCCTCCCCGCTGCTGTACGTCGGTGCGATCACGGTCGTCGTCGCGAACGAACTCGCCGAACTGCTCGTGGCGGGCGGCTACGTGTCGCAGACGGTCGGCGCGCTGGCGCTGTTCCCCATCGCGCTGGGACTGCTGTACGCCCAGCTCCTCGGGCTGGCGTACTACCGCCGGCGTCGAGACGGCGAGCCGCGTCGGCGCTGCGAGGTCGACGCGTAGCCAGCCATGCCCGAGCGCTTACAGCCCTCGCCACGCAACCCACAACGCATGTACGTCGACCCCGACCCCGAGTGCCACGAGGACGGCTGGGGCGCGGCGCGGTCGACCGCCGTCGGTGCGGCCGCCGCCCTCGCCGTCGGCGGGGCCTACGTCGCGACCTACGGCCTCGCCCAGTACCTCAGCTACGCGGATGCGCTCCCCGCCGGCGAGCTGCTCCAGTTCGCGGTCATCGCGGCCGTGTTCGTCGCCCACGAGGCGGTCCACGCCGCCGCCTACGCGACGGTCGGGCGCTGCTCGTGGGACGAGATACGGGTCGAGGCCGGCATCGAGTTCGGCGAGGGCCTCGACCCCATCCACCACTCGGTACACCCGACCCGGCCGGTCCCGCGCACCGCGTACTGGCTCTGCCTCGCCGCGCCGACGCTGCTGCTCGGTGTCGTCCCCGCGGCGGTCGGACTCGTCACGGGGAGCGCGCTGGCGACCTTCGTCGGCATCGTCGGGCTCCTGCTCGTTGGCACCGACGTCGACCCGGCCGTCACGGCGTGGCGCTACCCCGAGCGCGTCGCCGTGCCCGCCCCGTCAGGGTGACTGGGTGGCCGCCGTCCCGCTCCCAGCCGCCCTGTCGACTTCGGCAACTCTTTTGTCCCCTGCTTCGTCACCGACGAGCATGTCCACTATCGACGTCGCGGTCCGGACGCTCCACAGCATCACGTCGGCCGTCTGGGTCGGGAGCGTGCTGTTCGTCACGTTCGGCCTGCTCCCCGCCGCGCTCGACGGCTCGCTCAACGCCAGCCCCCTGCAAGGCATCGTCTCGCGGTTCCGCTGGCTCTCGCGTGGCTGCTCTGCCCTGCTCTTTTTCACTGGCGGCCACCTCGCCGGCACCCTCTACACCGTCGACTCGCTCACCGGCAGCGGCCGCGGCCACCTCGTCCTCACCATGCTCACGCTCTGGTTCGTCCTCACTGGGCTCGTCGAGGTCGCCGGCGGCAAGCTCGACCGCGGCTTCGACGAGCAGAAGGTCCGCTCGCCTGCCCGCGAGGCGAAGCCGTTCCTCTACGCCGCGAGCGTCGTCGCCGTGCTCCTGCTCGTCGACGCGACGCTCATCGTCTACGGCGCCGGCATCGTCTACTGACAACGTTCGGATCAGCGGGCCGACGCTGGCTTCGCATTGGATTCCAAGGCCGAACCCGCACAATACTTTTCGATGCCCGGCTCGTCTTCCCTGGTATGCGCGACCTCGACGACACCGACATCGAGATCCTCCGCCTGCTCGCCGCCGACGCCCGCCGCTCCTTCGCCAGCATCGGCGAGGCGGTCGGGCTCTCCGGGCCCGCCGTCTCCGACCGCGTCTCCCGGCTGGAGGCGGTCGGCGTCGTCCGCCGGTTCACCGTCGACGTCGACCGCTCGCAGCTCCGCGAGGGCACGCCGGTCCTCGTCCGCCTCGACCTCGAACCCGGTGCCAGCGACGAGGTCGCGGGCGCGCTCCGGGCCGCCGACGCCGTCGAGCACGTGTTCACGACCGCCGACGGCGACGTGACGGTCCACGCCCGCGTCCCCGACGACGCGGTCCACCGCTGGCTCGACGGCGTCGTCGACTCGTCGCTGGTGCGGGACGTCGACGTGGAGCTGGTCGCCAGCGCCGAGTGGTCGCCCAGCGTCGGCGGCGTCGACTTCGCGCTCTCCTGTGCCGAGTGCGACAACACCGTGACCAGCGAGGGTACCTCGGCCCGCATCGGCGACGACGTCTACCAGTTCTGCTGTGGCTCGTGTGAGGCGCGGTTCCGGGAGCGGTACGAGGAACTCGACGCAGGGGCGTGAGCACCGCGTCCGACTCGTGAGAACGGGAGCGTTTTGCGTCCCCGACCCCAAGCGCCGGCCATGTTCACGGGAATCGTCGAGGAGACGGGTGAGGTCGTCGGGGTCACGGACACCGACGACGGTCGTCGCCTCCGTATCGCGGGCGACGTGGTGCTCTCGGACGTGGGCCACGGCGCGAGCATCAGCGTCAGCGGCGTCTGTCTGACCGTCGAGGAGTACGACGAGGAGGCGTTCGAGGTGTTCCTGGCCGAGGAGACCGTCGCGAAGACGTACCTCGGGGACGTGGCGGTCGGCGACCCCGTCAACCTCGAACGGGCGATGCCGGCAGACGGGCGGTTCGACGGGCACGTGGTGCAGGGTCACGTCGACACGACGGCGACGGTTCGCTCGGTGGAGGCGGTGGGCGAGGACTGGCAGTTCGCGTTCGACCTGCCCGCGGGCTACGGCCGGTACGTCGTCGAGAAGGGGTCCGTGACGCTCGACGGTATCAGCCTGACCGTCGCGGAGCGGGACGACGAGGGGTTCTCGGTGGCCATCGTGCCGACGACGTACGAGCTGACGAACCTCTCGGCGAAGGAGCCGGGCGATCCGGTCCACCTGGAGGTCGACGTCGTCGCGAAGTACGTCGAGAACATGCTGGGCGAGCGGGCCTGAGTCAGGGCCGCGGCGGGCCGTCGAACTCGGTGAGTTCGGGGTCGTTCGGGCGGTTCCGGTGTTCGCGTACCCCCGCGTCGCGGTAGGCCCGCTTGTAGTTGCGGAGCTTGCGGTAGAGGAACAGTCCGATGAGGGTGTCGTAGACGATGATGTAGACGATGCTCGCGGCGAAGTCGTCCAGCGGTGAGACGAACGAGATGATGCCGGGGACGTAGCCCACGGAGATGTTGTAGGTGGCGTGGAACAGCGCGGCGAGCAGCAGCCCCTTGACGACGATGGGGCCGTAGTGCTCGCGGTTGAACTTCGCGAGGCCCAGGTAGAAACCGGAGATTGCGGAGTAGATGACGTGCCCGGGGCCGGCGAGCGCCCGCAGGGCGGCGATGTTCGACCCGGCCTCGACGATGGAGACGGTGGTGCCGGTCGCCTCGATGAACCGCGTGATGTAGAAGGCGTTCTCGATGGTGGCGAAGCCGAGGCCGGCGACGGCACCGTACACCGCGCCGTCGATGACCGCGTCGAACTCGGCGCGTCGGAAGGCGTAGATGCGCACCGCGAGCCACTTCACGAACTCCTCGCCGGGACCGACGATGAAGACGAAGAAGAGCACCCCGCCGACGAAGCCCTGCGTCGGGAGGCCGACGCTGGTGAAGGCGGCGCTCGTGAACGTGTTGACGATGCTCGCGAACGTCGAGAACACGATGGCGAGCAGGAACGTACCGGCGAGCATCGGGAGGGGTTCGTGCGTGGTCACGTCGCTGCGGTAGACGTAGCCGGCGAGCAACAGTGCGGGCACGAGCGAGAGGAGGACGAACGTCCCGACGATGGGGTTCGAGATCGTGGCGAGTCCGCCGAAGGCGAACAGCGCGACCGTGATGATCGTCGCGATGCCGATGACGACCCAGCGTGCGGCCGGGCGTAGTCCCTCGTAGACCGCGACAGCGATGCCGTCGAACTCGCTGCGCTGGTCCCAGGTGGCGACCTCGTACAGGTCACGTCCCCGGTCGGCGGCCCGCTCTATCGGGTCCCGTCGTGGACTCATTGGCTCCGGCTTGGGGGAACGGCCCCGTAATGGTTCCCCTGGGACTCTCGGCGCCGTCCTTAAGGATTCGTGGCACATCTTAGTATGACATTGATTCACAGTATCTGTATTAGGGGTAGTTTATCAACGAGAAACTCCGTGTACGTTCTAATGACAGACCAGAATGGCCGAGGAATGCTCTACACCCCCCTCCCCACAGCGGAGGACGACGGTTTTCGAACACCAGTACCGACACTAAAAGGGTTCAGTGACGACCCGAAACCATCGGCCGCCGACACCCCGACCGACGCACCGACCGCCGACCCTCCTACTTCTCGCCCGACTTCGACTGACTCACCAGCCTGGAGCGGAACGCCCGCCGACGACTGACCGGCCAGCGGAAGCCAGGTTCAAGACGCTGCTGCGAGTACCGCCGGGTATGCATTTCGACCAGCGGACACAGGCCGCCCTGCGCGACGTGGGGCTGACGACCGAGGAGCTACAGGCCGCCTCGGAGGGCGTCGTCGAGCGTGTCGCCGAGAGCGCCGCCGCGCTCGAGGAGTTCTTCGAGACGAACGACGTGGTCTACTCGGACATGGACCAGGCGCACTCGACGGCCGAGTTCCCCGAGCACACCGTCGAGTACTGCGACGTGACGACCCACGCCGCCGAGATGCGCGGCTGGCTCCGCTTTTCGACCTGGGGCGTCTACGTCGAGGACGGCCGCGTGCTGGACGACGGTACCGTCGAGCTGACGCTGGGGCCGAGTGTGAACGACCGGGTGCGGTTCGCGCCGACTCGCGACGCGCTATGACGGTCAGAATCAGGGGCATCTACACGACCGCACTCACCAAGCGCCTGCTCGACGCGGGCATCGACGTGGTGCAGGCGTCGCCGCCCATCCAGCGCCGCTTCGCCGACCACGACGCCGACCTCGCAGCGGTGCCGGACGCCGCCGCGGTCGAGACGACCAACGACAGGCAGGGGGTCGGCATCCACGGCGACGCGGAGACGGTCGCCGCCGTCCGCGAGACGTGCACCGGCGTCGGGCTCGACGCGCTCTCGTGGGACGACCCGGCGGGCCGCGGTGCGGTCGTCGACGGCGTCGTCACCGAGACGCTGGGCTCCGGCGCGGTCGTCGACTGCGGCGAGTTCGAGGGCTTCCTCCCGTTCAGCGCGACGGACGGCTACGTCGAGGACGGCGACGCGCTCCGCGTGCAGGTGACCGACCCCACGCCGCCGTGGGGCGACGACCGCGCCGCACTGACGACCGAGCTGACCGTCCAGACCGGACTCGTGGAGCTCTCGCGCGGTCGCTCCGGCGCGTCGGCGAACGTGCCCGGCGACCGCGCGACCGAGCTGGTCCGTACCGTCGAACTGCTCTCGGCCGACGTGCCCGACGGCTGGGGGCTCCGCTGGCAGCGCGCCGCCGAAGACGCCGAGATGGGCGCACTGGGCGACGCGCTCGCCGACGCCGTCGAGCGTGCAGAGGTGCTCGACGCGGCGGTCGCGGACGCCCCGCCCATCGAGGACAACCTGGGGACTGACGACCCGGTGGTCGCCGACGGCGAGGCGACGGTCTGGGTCTGGTTCGGCCGCGAGAGCCGGTTCGGGCTGGACGAGGCCCGGCGGGAGGTCGAATCCACGATGAACGGCCACCACCGCGTGAAGGCGGCCGCCCGCTCGGCCAACACGGCAGTGGACTTCGTCGAGGCCGTCTGCGACGACCCGGGCGACGGCGAGTTCCCGTTCCGCGCCGTCAGCGAGGGGTTCGGTCCACGGCTGGGCGACAGGCTGGGCATCCACCACGGCAAGCCCGAGGGCCGCGCGTTCACGCTCGGTCGCGGCGAAATCACCGAGTTCGACCCCGACGCAGGCACGCTCACCGTCGAGCGTTCGATGACCGGCGGCGGTACCTACGACGCGCTCGGCACGAAACGGGAGTCGGGTGACACCGCGGTCACGAAGCTGAAGGAGGGCCGCTGGTGGTACCCGACGGTGTACCGCGACGCCGACGGCGAGTCGAAGGGAACCTACGTCAACATCTGCACGCCGGTCGAGCTGTTTCCCGACTCGGCCCGGTACGTCGACCTGCACGTGGACGTGGTGAAACACGGGGACGGGACGGTCGAGCGGGTGGACGACGACGAGCTCGACGACGCCGTCGCGGCCGGGCACGTCCCCGAACCGCTGGCGGAACAGGCCCGCCAGGTCGCCACCGCCGTCGAGCGCGCGCTCGACTAGAACGGCAGCCGACGGCGGAGCTCCTCGACGAGGGAGGGGTCTTCCTCCAGGTCCTCGGGGTCGGGAACGACCGTCTCGGCCGGTTTGATGACCGTCCGCGAGCGCGACGGCTGTTCGACGACGATGAGGTCGTCCTCCTTCAGCCCTGCCAGCGCGTCCTCCAGGGCGTCGATCTCGACCTCGACGCGTGACCGTAGCTCGAAGACCGTCATGCCGTCGTGCTGGCGGTCGACGAGGGCGTCGAGCACCGAAACGTCGATCTCGTCCCGGTCCCGGTACTCCCGCTTTGCCTTCATCACCTCACAGTTAGCGTGGATACGATTTGATGTTTGTCCCTGCGTGATGGGTACCCGTCGGACGCGTGTCAGACGCCGAGTGGCGCGGCAGTAGCCTTTTAGGCACGGACAGGGTAGGCGGGCACAATGGGTCTCATGTGTTCGCTCCGTGGTCACGACTGGAGCGAGAGGGAACTGGAGGACGAGCGCGACGAGCGCGGGAACGAGGTCGTGCTGACGGTCCGGGAGTACGAGGTCTGTTCGCGCTGTGACGCGCGGAACCTCGTCAGCGAGAACACGGAGGTAACGACGGTCGCGGACACGGGAGACGGAACGAGCGACGACGCGGAGAGCGAGGAGACGGGGAATGACGAGCCGCACGAGACCGAACGTGAGCCGGCGGCACCCCCGGCGGAGCCCGACGACGACCCGGTCGACGATGCAGTGGCGGCCGCCGAGGACGAGGACGCGGCCGTCGAGGGCGACGACGCCGCCATCATCGTCGACGCCGAGGACGATGCCGCCGATGGAGCGACGGACATCGCCGACGGAGAGCCGGAGTCGCCCACCGAGCCGGCGGCCGCTGAGTCGGGAGCCGTCGACCCCGCGGACGAGGACGCAGTGGTGATGACGGACGACGACGACGAGCCGGCCGTCGACGTCGAGTCCGGCGATACCGGCGCACCCGAGGGCGCTGCTGACGCAGGCGAGACCACCGCCGATGCCGCGGCGGAGCCGGCCGACCCCCACGGGGACGCCGCGACGGACGACGGCGTCATCCTTCCGGGGGAGGCCGAGCCGTCGTCCGAGGCGGACGAGCGTGGCCACGGCGAGTGGCCCGAACACGAGCAGGCGGACGCCCCGGCGGCGGACGAGACGACGGCCTGGCCCGAACACGAGGGCGACGACGGCGGCTACGACGCACAGGTCCCGGACGACGAGACCGCCGACGTGGAGTTCGGCGGCGGGCTCGCCCCGGAGGCCGGCGAGGATGCGGATGCCGAGGGCGAGACCGTCGAAGCCGAGGAGGGCCACGACGCCGAGTTCGTCGACAACGCCGTCGGGCGCGCCCCCGAGCACGAACGGACCGAGCAGGGGTCGAACCGGCCGACTGACGGCGAGAGCGTCACCGGCATCACCAGCGCGAGCGAAGCCACCGCGCCCTCGGAGGGCACGAGCACGAGCCCCGACGCCCAGCTTGCCTGTCCGGCCTGTGGCAACGCCGAGAGCCGGTCGCGTACGTCGCTGCGCGCCGGCGACATCTGCCCCGAGTGCAAACGGGGCTACCTGGCGGAGGCCAACGAGTGACGAAACAAGTAAACGGTCCCCTGTCTTTGACCCACCCATGAAGGAGTACAAGATGCGACGCGGCGAGTATCTAGAGGAGCGAATTCCGGACCTCGAATCGACCGTCGAGGAGTACTTCGGGCCCATCACTGGCACCGAGGAGTTCAAGGGAAGCGACCTGTTCGTCATCGCGGAGCCCGACAACCCGGTCTTCGAGCGCGTCGTCGCCGGTGCCGTCTCCTACTCCAGCAAGAAGGACAAGCTGGCAGTCGAGTTCCACGAGCGCGACATCGCCGACCTCGGCCCGGACGAGCTGGAGGCCGCCGGCGACGCCGTCGACAAGAAGAACGACTTCCTCCTCGAGGCGACGGGCCGGGACGCGAAGTCCCGCCGCAAGTCGATGAAGCGCTCGGTCGAGGACGACCCCGACCACGACGTCGACGCGTAGACACCTTCTCCCCGCCGCACTCGCCGTTCCAGCCCGTACCGACCAGCGTGTCGGCCACTCGGAATGGGAGGCTTTACCCGCGAACGACCCGAAACACGGGTCAGGAATGACGGTCATCGAGTCGGTCCACGCGGACCACGGAGCCACCTTCACCGAGCGCGGCGGCCGTCGGGTCGTCGACCACTACGGCCGCCCGGAGCGGGTCCACAAGGCGGTTCGCCGGGTCGTCGGCGTCATCGAACTCGGCTACGGAGTGGTCGTCGTGTCGGGCGACGACCGCGTCGAGTACGTCGACAACGCGGTCTCCAACCACGTCCCCGAGACCGACGGCCAGGGCTGTTACGCGCTCCTGCTGGACCCCCAGGGCGGCATCGAGACGGACATGTACGTCTACAACGCCGGCGAGCGCCTCCTGCTGTTCACGCCGCCCCAGCGCGCCGAACCGCTCGCCGACGACTGGTCGGAGAAGGTGTTCATCCAGGACGTCGAGATCAGCGTCGCCACGGACGAGTTCGCCACCTTCGGCGTCCACGGTCCGAAGTCAACCGAGAAGATAGCCAGCGTGCTGAACGGCGCAGGCAGCCCGGAGGGCCACCTCCACTTCGACCGCGGCTCGATGGGCGACGACGGCGTGACCGTCATCGCCAGCGACGCGCCCGCCGGCGACGAGGGCTACGAGGTCGTCTGCAGCGCCGACGCCGCCGCCAGCGTCTTCGACACGCTCGTCAACCACGGACTGAACGCCGCGCCCTTCGGCTACCGGACCTGGGACGCGCTGACGCTCGAAGCAGGGACACCCACGTTCGACACCGAACTCGAGGGGCGCATCCCGAACGTCGCCGGCATCCGGAACGCGCTCGACTTCGAGAAGGGCTGCTACGTCGGCCAGGAGGTCGTCTCCCGCGTCGAGAACCGCGGCCGGCCGAGCAACCGGCTGGTCGGGCTGGAACCCGAAGCGGTGCCCGAGTCCGGGGCGGCCGTGTTCGCGGGCGACGCCGCCGTCGGCGAGGTCACGCGGGCCGTCGAGAGTCCGATGCTGGAGCGGCCCATCGCGCTTGCCTACGTCGAGTGGGACGCCGTGGACGACGCGCTGACCGTCCGTTACGAGGGGGACGAGGTCGAGACCGCGGTCGTCGACCTCCCGTTCGTCGACGGGAGCGACCGCTCGGGGCGGCTGCCGACGTACCCGGAAGCCTGACTCCCCGGCTCGCGCCGCGCACCCCTACATCTCGCGCAGTTCGACATCGCCGTCTCCTTGCCTGACGAGTGCCCGTAGCGAGTCGGGTGTCTCGACCAGCACCGCCTCACCGCCTGCTGTTTCGCGGTTGTTCAGCACCACGTCCCCACAGACGACGTTCCCGGTTCTCGTGGGTTCCTCGTGGCGGGTGTGGCCGACGATCTGCGGTGGTGCCGCCGCAGGCAGATGGTCGAAGCCGAGCCAGAGCGGGCCGGCCCCGGGCCCTTTCACGTGGCCGTCGCCGCCGTCGAGGATGTGGAGTCCGGCGTCGAACACGGGGTACTCGCTGAACCGGTCGACGACGGCCCGGAGGTCGTCCGCCGGCGTGCCGACGACAGTGCGGATGTCCGCGGCGGCCGCCGCTGCCTCGTCGTTCACCGTAGCGGGGTCGACGCCCGCTGGCTGTCCGGCGTGGCTGTACGTGTAGTTGTACCCCTCGTAGGCGACGGCCAGGTCGCCATCCACGATGGCGTCGAACATGGCCCGCCGCCGCTCGTCGGGGATGATGTCGCAGTACCAGCTGCCGTCCTCTGGGTCGTTGGGCAGCAGGCAGAACCACTCGTGGTTGCCCAGGTGCTGGCGGACACGGCCGTCGGGCGCTTCGGCCCGCAGCCGGTCGATCAGGGCGAGACAGCCCGCGGAGTCCGGCCCGCGGTCGACCGCGTCGCCGTTGAACACGAAGACGTAGTCGTTGCCGGCCCAGTGCAGCAGGCCGTCGTCGCGCTCTTCGACGATGGGGTCGAAGCCGTCGTGGTCCGAGAGCGTCAGGAGCGCGCTGCGGGCCCGGTCGAGGTAGCCGTGGACGTCGCTCAGGCTGACGATGGTCGGGGCCCCGTAGACTGTCGCGACCGAGTCGCGCGGGCTGGCAGCGACCGGGTCGCTCGCACTGGCGGCTGTATCGTCGCTCATTGCTGCGTCGTTGGCTCCGATGTGGTAAAAACGCCCGCCTCAGGGCGAGAGCATCTTCTTCAGGTGGTCGACCGAGAACACGCTGGTCGGGCGGTCCATGTGGACGCCGATCTCGCCAGACACCGACGCGAGCCCGAGCGTCTGGACCGGCTCGGGCAGGGAGTACGCCTTGCGGATGAGGTGGCCCAGCCGGATCTCGGTCGCGAGGTCCTCGCGCCACGCCGCCTCGTAGTCCGCCAGCGTGCGCGGGTCGTCGGGGTCGACGGTGCGTACGGCGTGGTCCGCTGCGGTCATCCCGTAGAGGATGCCGCCGCCGGTGAACGGCTTCGTCTGGGCGGCGGCGTCACCGAGCAGGAGTCCACGCCGGGTCGTCACCACGTCCGGCGGCCCGACCGGGATGAGCCCCGAGCAGCGCTTCTCGATGTCGGCGCCGTAGCCCGCGACCAGCTCGTCGAACAGCTCGTTCACCTGCTCGCCGGGCGGGCAGGCCAGCCCGTACTCCACGCCGGCGTCGGCCCGCGGGATGCGCCACGCGAAGAATCGCGGCGCGGTCAGGTGGACGTCGACGAAGTCCTGCGGGTCCGCGTCCGGGTCGAAGCCGAGCACGCCGTGGAGCAGTTCGCCCGGCTCGGGCAGGTTCAGCGCCTTACGAACCCGTGACGTGGGGCCGTCCGCGCCGACGACCATCCTCGTCTCGTGCGTCTCCACGCCGTCCGGTCCGCGGGCGGTGACGGCGACCCTGTCACGCGATTCGTCGACCGCCGTGACGGTGTGCTCCTCGCGGAGGTCCGCGCCCGCTTCGCGTGCGAGCCCGGCGAGATGGCGGTCCAGCCCCACCCGGTCGATGACGTTCGAGACCACCTCGCGCTTGTAGAACTCGTGGGCGTCCGACCCGGGTCCGCCGACGTGGAACCGCGCGCCGTACACCTCGTTCTGCAGCAGTTCATCGCGCGCGTCGGGGCCGGTGAACTCCCAGATGTCCGTGCTCACGTGGCCCGAACACGCCAGCGGCTCGCCGACGCGGCCCTGCTCCAGCGCGAGCACGTCGTGGCCCGCCTCGCTGGCGCGTCGTGCGAACCGCGAACCCGCCGGTCCGGCTCCGACGACGACGAAGTCGTACATGTCCGTCGGCTAGCGGGTCGTGGGTAAATACCTTCCTCGTCTGTTCTCGGCGGCTGCCTGCGAGTAGCGTGGAACCGGAGCCTGCTGCGTTGTCAGACCACTCGGCGTTCTGGCTGCCTGCCGGACGAGCCCCGCAGGGGCGAGGGAGATTCCCTCTCGAAGACGGCGCGTGGCTGGGTCACAGCCCGGCGGGCTCGCAAGACGCGCGCCATACGGCTGGTCAGCGGTCGATGCCGACGGAGGTTTACAGCTGCTGTAAACTCTCCCGGCTCGGCGCGATGGAACGGATGCCACTCACTCGCGAGGGGCACGTTTTTGGTGCGTGCCGACGCACTCCCGCACATGACCGAGGCGCTCGACGTAGACCTCGTACTCGTGCCGGTCGACGGGAGCGACGAATCCGTCACGGCGGTCGAGTACGCGGTGGCGATTGCGGGCAGCTACGACGCGAGGGTGCACGCGGTGTACGTCGTCGGACAGGACGTCTCGCGGGCCATCGAGGAGGGTGCAGTCGATGAAGACGAGGTCGCCACGGAGGCCCAGTCGTTCGTCGACGACACCGTGTCGGTGGCCGACGACCAGGACGTCGAGCTCTCGACGTCGACGGCCTACGGCTTCTCGACGCGCCGGAAGACACAGCACCCCGGCAGCGTCGTGCTCGACACGGCCGAGGAGCTCGGCGCTGACTTCATCGTCGTCCCGCGCGAGTCGATGACGGACGACGCCGGCGACGTGCTCGCGAAGGCCGCCGAGTACGTGCTGCTGTACGCGAGCCAGCCGTTGCTGTCGGTGTAGGTTTGCCCGAATGGGTGTTCCCTACCCGACGCGTCGCCAGTTCGCCGCCGCCGCGAGCTGCTGCCGTGCCGACTCGAGCGGCGCGTCCGGCGTCCCGTAGAACCGTTCGCGCCCGGTCGGGGACCTGACACAGAGGATGTCGGTCGCGGTCGTCACCCGATACACGGACAGTCCCCAGGAGCCGTCGGTCCGCTCCCAGACGCTCTCGGTCGTCGCTGCCTCGTCGTCCACGACCCGTGCGCCGAGCTCCCAGCTCAGCCGGGAGAGGTGCGGGAGCGTGAACGGGAGGGCAGGCGGGAGCTGTGGGCCACCGTTGCCGTCCATCGAACTACCGTGCGCTGCCATACCCCGTGACTGGTCGTCACCGAGTAAAAATCTCACCCGTCCGGGTGATACTGCCGGAGCCGTCGTCGCTCACCCGTTCAGCCGCAGCGACATCTCCAGCTCGAAGCTCTCCGAGCCACACGTCTCGAAGCCGACGTCGCGGTAGAGCTCGACGGCGGCGCGGTTCCAGCGCTCGACGGTGAGCCAGACACGCTCGATGCCCTCGCGTTTCCCGTAGCCGAGCAGCGTGGTGAGCAGCTTCCGGCCGATGCCGGCGCGCTGGTGGGACTGGAGGACGAAGATGGCGAGCTCGTAGGCGCACTCGTCGCCCTCGCCGTTGGCGGTGTCGGGTACGAGCGTGGCGTGGCCGACGACGGTGTCGTCGTCGAGTGCCACGACGTTGAGCCCCTCGCCGAAGATGGTGTCGAGCCACTCACGGATGCGCGTCTCACCGGTCGGGGGGATGCCCTGGGCACGGTCTGCGGGGTCGAAGTCGCAGTACATCTCGGTGACGGCGTCGACGTCGCTCTCGTCGGCAGTCACGACCGATATCTCCCGCTCCTCCTTGTCCGCGAACGTCTGTGGCGGCTCGGGGAACGGACCGGCCGGCTCCTCGGGGTAGACTCGCTCGCGGCTCATCGGACGAGCCTCACGGTGACGTTCGCGTTGAGCAGGACGAACTCGGTGATCGGGCCGAGCCGTATCTTCCCCATCGGGCTCTCCGTGCCGCCGCCGATGGCGAGCTGGTCGAACGATTCGCGCTCCGCGATGTCGACGAGCGTGCTCCCGGGGTCGCCGGTGACGACGCGAACGTCGAGGTCGAGCCCGGCCTCGGTGACGAGGTCGCGGGCCTCGGTCGCCATCTCGTCCTGCGAGCGCTTTGCGGCCTCCTTCGGGACGACGACGACCGTCAGGTCGTCGTCAGCTTCCCGGGTACGGTCGATGGTCTTGCGCAACGTCTTCATCGACTCGTCGCTCCCGTCGATTCCCAGCAGCACCTTCATATCCACCCACTCCGCCCGAACCGTGAAAACGATTGCCCTCGCAAGCTGAAACCGGCGTTTCAGCCAGCGATACGGCCTTTATCTCCGCTGTCGTTGCTCTGTGCATGCGACGTTCTTTCCAGCTCGTGGTGCTGCTGGCCGCCATCGCGACGGTGGTGGTCGGCGTGGGTGCATTCGCACTCATGACGGACAGTCCCGCCGACGCGAACGACCCACCGACGACGGACCCGCCGACCGTCGTCGACGAGGCCTCGGTCGAACAGTTCGACTCCGATGCGGCATTCGAGGCGTACGTCGCCGCGGCACAGCGCGACAGCCGTGGCTACCTCGGCGGCGGCAGGGTCACGTTCCAGAACGACGGCGAGGTCGCCGTCGAGACCGCCGACGCCGCGACCAACAGTCAGGGGGCGGGCGGCAGCGGCGGTGGCGGCAGCGACACCCGGATCTCCGACACGAACGTCCAGGTCCAGGGAGTCGCCGAGCCGGACCGGCTCCAGACCGGCCAACGGACGCTGTACTACGCTGACGGGCGGCACTGGGGCGGCGGCTACGTCCGCGAGGACGGCTACGGCCGGACCAGGATACTCGACGCGAGCGACCCCGCCGCGCCCGAACTCGTCGGCGGCATCGACGACTCTGGCCAGCTCCTGCTCGTGAACGACACGCTCGTCGTCCTCTCGAACGACCGCGTGGTCGGCTACGACGTCGCCGACCGGGAGGACCCCGAGCAGGTGTGGTCGGTCGGCCTGAACGCGCACATCCAGACTGCCCGGATGACGGAGGGTCGGCTCGTCCTCGTGCTCCAGCAGGGTGTCACGCTCGACGACCCGTGTCCGGTCGAGCCGTTCGCCGACCGGCCAGGAACGGTCTGCACCGACGTGTACCGCCCCGGTGCGGACGCCGACGCCTCCGTCACCTACACCGTCGTCTCGATGGACCCGCACACCGGCGACGAGCACGACCGCGTGACGTTCCTCGGGACGCGCCAGCACTCCGCGACGTACGTCACGAACGACTCGGTGTACCTCACCTACACGCAGCGCACGCCCTACGCGGAGACGTACCAGGCGTACCTGCAGGGCAGCGAGCTGCTCGACGAGCAGGCCCACGACCGGCTCGACGAGCTGGCGACGTACGACCTCAGCCGGAACGCCCGGATGACCGAGCTCCGCACGCTCGTGCAGGACTGGCTCGCTCGCCACCCCGCCGAGGAGCGCGACCAGCTCCGGTCGGACCTCCGGGCCGGGTACGAGGAGTACGTCGACGAGCGCAAGCGCGACCTGCTGCGCTCGGGCATCGTCCGCATCGACCGCGACGGTGACTCCCTCTCTGTCGCCGAGACCGGCGAGGTGCCCGGTCGCCCGCTGAACCAGTGGGCGCTCGACGAGCACGAGGGCACCCTGCGCATCGCGACGACGGTCGACCCGATGGGTGCGACCTCGGTGAACGACGTCTACACGCTGGACGGCTCGCTCGAGGTCCAGGGCTCGGCCCGGAACATGGGCGAGACGGAGGAGATCTACTCGGTCCGCTTCGAGGGTGACACCGCGTACGTCGTCACCTTCCGGCAGATCGACCCGTTCTACGTCCTCGACCTCTCGGACCCGGAGACTCCCGAGATCACCGGCGAGCTGAAGCTCCCCGGGTTCTCGCGGTACCTGCACCCGCTCTCGGGCGACCGCGTGCTCGGCATCGGCCAGGAGGACGGCCAGGTAAAAGCGACGGTGTTCGACGTGTCGGACCCGGAGAACCCGACCGTCGCGGAGTCGCGCATCCTCGACGCGCGCTGGTCCGCCATCGCACAGACGCACCACGCGTTCCTCTACGACCAGCGCCACGAGGTGTTCTTCCTGCCGACCGAACGGGGCGGCTACGTGTTCGACACCGAGCTGAACCAGCAGGCGTTCGTCGAGACGGACGAGCCGGCGACCCGCGCGGCCTACGTCGGTGACTACCTCTACGTCTTCTCGAACGACGGGCTGACCGTCGTCGACGAGGAGACGTGGGAGCCCGTCTCCGAGCTCCCCTTCGACCACCTCGACTCCGAGCAGCCGACGGAGCCAGTCGAGCGGCCTGCGCTCCCCGAGCCGCGCCCGGCCACCCCCGACGAGCCGGTCTGGCCCGTCGAGCCCGTCGACGCCGAGTGGCCCGCCGGTCCGCTCCCGGTCGACGCAGCGGCGCGCTGACGGCAGCCGGCCCGAACGGTCCCGGCACGGACGACCGGGACACCGACACTCTTGCGGCCGGCGGTTGCACGTTCATCCATGGCGACACAGAACCAGTCCGACACCTTCGACCTGGACGGCGAGACGACGGTCAACCGCCTCGGCTTCGGTGCGATGCGGCTCACCGGGGAGGACATCATCGGGTCGCCGGCCGACGAGGACGAGGCCCGACGCGTGGCCCAGCGCGCGGTCGAACTCGACGTGGACTTCGTCGACACCGCCGACTCCTACGGTCCCGGCGTCTCCGAGCGCATCCTCGGCGAGGCGCTCGACTGCACCCGCGACGACCTCGTCGTCGCGACGAAGGGCGGACTCCTCCGCAACCGCGACGGCGAGTGGCTCCCTCACGGCGACCCGGACTACCTCCGGAACGCCGTGCTCTGCAGCCGCGACCGTCTCGGCGTCGACAGTATCGACCTCTACCAGTACCACCGCCCGGACCCCGACACGCCCTTCGAGGACTCCGTGCACGCGCTCGCAGAGCTGAAGGACGACGGCGTCGTCGACCACGTCGGCGTGAGCAACGTCAGCGTCGAGCAGCTCGAAACCGCCCTCGACATCGTCGACATCGCCACCGTCCAGAACCGCTTCAACGTCGGCTACCGCGAGGAGGCCGACGTGCTCGCCGCCTGCGAGGACCACGGCGTCGGCTTCATCCCGTGGTACCCGCTCGGCGCGAGTGAGCTGGACGACGACGTGGCTGCGGCCGTCGACGACGTGGCCGACGCCCACGACGCCTCGCAGCAGCAGGTCGCCATCGCGTGGCTGCTCGGCCACTCCGACGTGACGCTCCCGATTCCCGGCACCGGCAGCGTCGCCCACCTCGAAGAGAACGTCGCCGCCTCAGCACTGGAGCTGACAGCCGACGAGATGGGGCGGCTGGACGCGGCCGGGGAGTAGGGTTCTCCGTCTCTCCACCGTAGCGCGCGGCTGGCGAGCGGCTCGACTTCAGTCGTTCTTGCGGATGACCTCTCTGGGTCGTCAGCACTGATTCAAACAACTGTTAGCGGGGGGCAACACTGAAATCACACGCCCGAGAACGCTCCCGGTAATGCAGCACGGAGGCTGGGTGGCGTGAGCCTCGGATCCCAGTTCGTCGACCTGTTCGGGACGAACGCGCTGGTCTGGGGACTTGTCGGCGGGCTCGTCATCGCCGGCATGAACCTCTTCGGCGCGTGTCTGGTGTTCGTCTGGTCCGACCCCTCGGAGCGAGAGCTCGACGGGCTGCTCGGATTCGCGGCGGGCGTGATGCTGTCGGCGAGCTACACGAGCCTCATCCTGCCCGGTATCGAGCTCGCAGGGGGGAGCCTCGTTCCGGTCGTCGTCGGGTTCGGGCTCGGCGTGCTCCTGCTGGACCAGGCGGACGAGTGGGTGCCCCACGTCCACGTGTTCGTCACGGGACGGACCCGTGACGAGGGGCGTGGCGACGACGCACGGGTCGCCTCGGTCCTGCTGTTCATCGTCGCCATCACGCTGCACAACATGCCGGAGGGACTGGCCGTCGGGGTCGGCCTCGGGTCGGCGGCGCTGGACCCGACCGCGACCGTCGACGGGCAGTCGGCGCTGGGCAACGCCATCTCGCTGATGCTCGCCATCGGCATCCAGAACATCCCCGAGGGCTTCGCGGTGTCGGTCGCCGCGATCAACGCCGGGCTCGGCAAGCGATTCTACGCCGCGTTCGCGGGCATCCGGGCGGGGCTGGTGGAGGTTCCGCTCGCCCTGTTCGGGGCGCTCGCTGTGAGCGTCGCCGCGCCCATCCTCCCGTACGCGATGGGCTTCGCCGCGGGCGGGATGCTGTTCGTCATCAGCGACGAGATCGTCCCCGAGACCCACGCCCGCGGGAACGAGCGCGTCGCCACCCTCGGGACGATGGTCGGCGTGCTCGTGATGCTCTCGCTCGACGTCGCGCTCGGGTGACCCCGCCCCGAGCGGTGTGAACGGCTCAGTTGCCATCGGTACACACACGCAAGAGAGGCTTTTACCCCTGGAAACACTTGATCCGTGTATGACCAACCCCCGTGTCGACGCACCCGGCGACGGCACACGCACACGTCGCAAGGCCACGCTGTTCTGCGTGTCCTGCGACCACGAGAACCCGGTCGACGGCGACTGGGTGCGTGCCGACCGCGCCGGGGGCACCGCCCTCGTCTGTCCCGACTGCGAGCACACCCTCACCGTCCGCCGCGCCTACGGTGACGCCGACGACGCCGGCGACCGCGACGCCATCGCGACCCTCGCCGCCGCGCCTGCCCGCCTCATCAGTGACTACGCCGCAGCAGTCGAGCGCGCCGCGAGCGTCTGGACCACCGGCGACTGAGCCGCCGGCCCAAACCACATCCTACTTACTGCCACCCATCGTTCCTCCGACCGAATGGACGACCCCGTCCTGCTCACCGGCGCGTCCGGCCACGTCGGCACCGCCATCCTCGACGAGCTGGCCGACGACTACGAGTGGCGGTGCATCGACCGCGACCCGCCGACCGACCCCGACGCGTTCCCCGGCGAGTTCGTCGTCGCCGACGTGACCGACGAGGACGCCATCCGCGATGCCGTCGAGGGCTGTGGCGCGGTCGTCCACCTCGCGGGCGACCCACGGAAGACCGCGCCCTGGGACAGCGTCCTCGCCAACAACATCGACGGCACGCAGAACGTGCTCTCCGCGGCGGTCGACGCCGGCGTCGAACGCGTCGTCTTCGCCTCCTCGAACCACACGGTCAAGCACTACGAGACAGAGCGCAAGCCGGACCTCTACCGTTCCCACGACGACTTCCGGCTGGACGGGAGCGAGCTGCCGCGACCGGGCAACCTCTACGGCGTCTCCAAGGCCAGCGGCGAACTCCTCGGCCGCTACTACCACGACGAACACGACCTCTCGTTCGTCGCGGTCCGTATCGGCAACCTCACCAGAGATCACCCGCCGAAGGACTACGAGCGCGGGCAGGCGATGTGGCTCTCCTACCGGGACTGTGCGCACCTGTTCGACTGCTGTCTCACGGCGGACTACGACTACGAGATCGTCTACGGTATCTCCGACAACGACCGGAAGTACTACTCGCTGGAGAACGCGAAAGAGGTGCTGGGATACGAGCCGCTCGATAACTCGGCGGACTGGGCCGACGACTGACGGGCGGTTCCGTCCTCAGTCGCCGTCGATTCCCTCGAAGGCCCGGACCTTCTCGACCCACGACTCGGGGAGCGCGGCCGGCGTGCCGGATTCGTCGAGTGCGACGTGGACGACCTCGCCCTCGGCGGCGAGCGCGTCGTCGGCGTGGACCTCGAACGCCATCGTGAGGCTCGACGAGCCAATCTCGGTGACCCGGTAGCGGACGGTGACCGACGCACCGTGGGTGATGGGGGCGCGGTAGTCGATGTCCTGGCCAGCGACCGCCCCGTCGACCTCGGTGAAGTCGGTGTCCAGCACGTCCCGGAAGTAGCGGATGCGGGCCTCTTCGACGTACTGGAGGACGACGCTGTTGTGGACCTGCCCCATCGGGTCGAGGTCGCGGAACCGGACGGTGACAGTCGTCTCGTACGTGTCGGCAGTGCCTGCCATGGCTCACGATGTGCGGGCGTCGTGAAATTCGTGCTGCTTGACGCAATCAGCCGGCGCGCCGGTGGAGCCACGCGGCACAGACGAGCGCGACGAGGCCGCTCGCGGCGGCGATGCCGAACGCCACGCGGTAGCCGAACAGCGTGTAGACGCGACTGCCAGCCACCGTCTCCCCCGTCCAGAAGATGTCGAGCGACGCGCCCATGACCCCGGGCAGGACCGCCGCGCCGAGGAAGCTCATCCCGTTTATCGTGCCCGTCGCGGTGCCGGACCGCGCAGCAGTGTGGCGCTCCTTGATGACGGTGTACGAGAGCGTGAACCCGCCGAGCAGGAACATCACGGTGAAGAACACGAGTCCGACGTACCAGAGCGGCGGCGTCCCGAGGACGACGATGCTCGTGTACGCGAGGAAGTAGACGACTGCGGCGACGAGGATGATACCGGTCCGCTCGTCCAGCCGGTCCGAGAGCCAGCCGAGGATGGGCGAGCCGAACAGCAGGCCGGCGTTGCCGACGAGCGTGTACACCGACGCGGTCTCGACGGACACGTCGTAGGCCTGTACGATGTAGGGCACCCCCCACAGGCCCATGACGGTGAAGTTGATTCCCGCGGCGAAGAAGAGCATCCAGCCCATGATCCAGGTGTCGCGCCTGTCGAACACCGTCTTGACACCGGCGAACACCTCCGAGAGAGACTGCTCGGTGGAGTCGGGCGTCCCCTCGACCGGGGTCAGCCCGGCCTCGGTCGGCGTGTCCCGCACCAGGAGGAACACGGCCCCGGTGAGCACGAATCCCACCAGTCCGATGCCCAGCAGACCGTCGCGCCAGCCGGCAGCGCCGACGAGGACGGCCAGCGGCGTCGCCGCGAGCAGGCCGCCGACCGCGGACGCCGAGAGCGTCAGGCCCGTCACGGTCGCGAACTCGTCGGTCCGGAACCAGTTCGCGCAGTACCGGAGGGTGGCGATGTAGATGACACCGCCGCCGAGCCCGATGAGCACCCGGGCGAGGAACCCCGCGAGGTACGTGCCGCTGACCGAGAACCAGACGACGCCCAGGCCCATCACGGCCGAGCCGACCGTCGCGACGCGACGCGTCCCCCACCGGTCGGCGAGGATGCCCGCGAACAGCTGCATGGGGGCGTAGACGTAGAAGAACGCCGAGTGCAGCAGGCCGAGCTCCGCGCCGGTGGTGTCGAACACCCGACTGAGCGTGTCCGCGAGGACCGCCGTCGAGACGCGGTGGAAGTTGACGAGGACGAACGCGCCGGCGAGCGCCGCCCAGCCGACCCACCGACGTCTGGTCGTGTCGCGCCAGATGCTACGGGCCATGCTAGCGAGTGCTCCGACCACCTCGCGGACCATAAACATCCGGGCGCTGGCAAGGACAGCGAGTCCCGGCCGGAATCGAGCGGGCGACTCCACAACGCCTATGCCGACACCGGGGCGACCTCCAGCCTCCTCCAATGACGACCGACCTCGGACCCCTCGCACGAGAGCTCTCGCTCCCGTACTACGACGCAGCGCTCCCCGCACACGACCGCTTCCACGCGAGACGCGTCCGCGACGTGGCGCTCCGGCTGGCCGACGAATCCGACCACGAAATCGACCGGGACGTGCTCGCCGCGGCGGCGTGGCTCCACGACATCGGTCGCCCGTTGGAACGCACCGGTGACATCGACGACCACGACGCGTGGGGCGCGACCGAGGCCGTCGACCTGCTCGCATCTGAGGGCGTGCCGACAGCGACTGTCGACGCCGTCGAGCACTGCATCCGAGCGCACAGCATCCGGGCCAGCTCACCCGAGCCGGCGACCGACGAGGCCAAACTGCTGTTCGACGCGGACAAGCTGGACGCCGCCGGCGCGCGAGGTATCGTCCGGCTGGCGTGCATCGTCGGCGAGCGGTCGGGCCGGAACGGTGAGCCACACGCCGTCATCGACGACGCGTCGGGGTCGGAGACGGCCTCCGCGGACAGCCCCGACATCTCGCTCCTCCGGCACTGGACGCGGGAGCGACTGGATGCCCTCTACACCGACCCCGGCCGCCGACTGGGGGCGGAGCGCTGGGGCTTCGTGCAGGAGTTCTTCGAGCGGTTCGAGCGCGAGGCGGGCGTCGACGGGACGCGCTGATTGCCGGCGGTCGGCACCGCGCGGAAGCCGACGACCGCCCGTGCTTAAATAGCAGGCGGCCGTCCGTCCCGGTATGCAGGTCGGGTCCAGGCGTGCCATCCTGAATCCCGTCAGCGGTGGCGGCGGACACGCGGACTACGCGCGACGGCTGCTCGAAGCCCGCGGCTTCGCGGTCCACGAGACCGACGGGCCGGAGGACGCCGTGGAGCTCGCGCTGGAGGCCGGCCGCGACGGCGTCTCCGAGCTGGCGGTCGTCGGCGGTGACGGGACGGTGAACGAGGTGCTCCGCGGGCTGACAGCGGCGGACCACCTCGGCGACGTGACGCTCTCGGTCGTTCCCGCGGGGACGGCGAACATCCTGGCGAGACAGATCGGCGTCGCCGGCATCGAGCAGGGCGTCGAGACCGCGGACACGGGCGACGTGCGGACCATCGACGTGGGGATGGCGGACGGCCAGCCGTTCGTCGTCTCCTGTATCGCGGGTTTCCCGGCCGAGGCGAGCGTCGCGGCGTCGAGCGACCTGAAGGCACGCTTCGGCACGCTCGCGTTCCTCGTCACCGGTGCGCAGGAGGCGCTGGAGTTCGAGCCGCTGAACATCGACGTGGAGGTGACGACCGACGACGGCGACGAGCGCTGGTCCGGCGAGGCGCTCTGCGTGCTCGTCGGCAACGCCCGGAAGTTCGTCGAGCAGGGCGGGCAGGCCGACCTCGAGGACGGCCTGTTCGACGTGGCGGTCGTCGAGCAGATGCCGACGAGCAACCTCGTCGCCGAGGCGGTCCAGCACCGGCTGCTCGGCTCCGGGAGCGAGAACGTCACGCACTTCCAGGCCGACAGGGTGGCCGTCAGCGACACCGACGGCGAACCCATCACCTTCAGCCGCGACGGCGAGCTGAGCGAGCACGAACACCTCGCGCTCGACGTGTCGGCGGGGGCGCTCGACTTCCGTGTGGGGGCCGACTACACGCCGACCCCCGAGTAGCGCCGGTCAGTCGAACAGCCCCTCCACGTCGCGCTCGCGGTGCCGCCGCTGCTCGACGTGACCGCCGAGCCGCTGGTGGATGATCCCTCGATTGGCGGGGTCGGTGGCGAAGTCCCGCACGAGGTGGACGAACCGGCTGTTCTGCTTCCCACTTTCGAGGTCCTCGTGTGCGTAGGCGACCCCGCGGTCGATGGTCGTCTCGTCGTAGCCCTCGCGCTCGGCGTAGACCCCCGCGGCGACCGCCGCACTCTCGAACGCCAGGTCCGCGAGCAGGAGGTACTCGCCCTCGTGGGTCAGCCGCGGCGCGCCGCGCCGGTACAGCGCCTCGGGGTCCCGTGCGACCTCGGCGAGGATGCGCCGCACGCGCGCCACGTCGACGCCGCGGTATTCGTCGGGAAGCCCGGCGAGGTACTGGCCGGCGCTCTCTGCCAGCCCCACACAGCCCGTCCAGTTGTGGCCGTAGCCGTGGTGGACCGCGGCGGTGAACTGGATGAGCCCGTGGAGCAGCTGCTCGTCGTCGGTGCCCGACTCGAGGTCGAGCCAGTGGTCCTCCCACGCGTCGTGGGCGTCGTGGAAGTCGCCCGCGTTGAAGACGGTGATGCCCGCCCGGAGGTGCTCGCGCATTCGGCCCAGCCTACGGCGTCTGGGCGGAAACCAGTTTCCGGTCCGTCCCACCGGGTGTCTTGTTACTCGATACCACGGCATCCGGTAGCTCGCGCGTGCACGCTGCACGGCTTACGGGTACACGGACGAGATGAGCGAGGCGCTCTCCCTCGACGAGGTCGAGCGTCCGACGGTGTCGCGGGCGAACCAGGTTGTCGTCGAGGTCGAGGGTACGGGCTGGTGCTAGCCAGCCTCCGAGGGTCGCAGCGCCGGCCGCTACGCCGAACTGCGGGAACCCGTCGCCCTCGTCGAGCGCGGCGACGTCGAACTCCGGACCGAGCGCAACGACCTCGACGAGATCAACGCCGTCGCGGAACGCCTCGAACACGGCGAAATCGAGGGGCGTGCGGTCATCGTCCCGCCGTGAGGCCACGGTCGGGGGACTGTCCGTGGAGAGCGGCCAACGTGGACAGCAGGCGAGACGCCTAGCTGTCCACTTCGTGCACCTGCCCGTTAGCCGTAGAACTGCCCGAGTGTCGCGAATACCCACACGAGGACGTGTGCGCCGACCACGGGGACCAGTGTTCGTCGGTGGAGGTAGACCACAGTGAGCACTGCGGCAACCAGTGAGGTCTGGAGCAGGCTTCCGAGCGGCCAGTTCATCGCGTGGGCCGCGGTGAACACGAGCCACGTCGCCCCACCGGCGACGAGCGAACTGTCCGTGTACGCGAGCAGTCGCTCGATCGGGTACCCCCTGAAGAGGACCTCCTCGACCACTCCGATAGTCACGGACTGAAAGAGCGCGAGGCCGATTCCGACACCAGCACCTACCGCGGTCGTGCCCTCACTCACCGGCAATCCTAGCGTCTCGATCAGCGGTGGTGTGGTGGTGTATACGAGGAGGATACCGATAGACGTCGCGAAGAGGTAGCCGAAGTCGACGCGGGTTGGACGCCGAAACCCGAGGTCGGCTACCGACAATGCTTCGCCCCTCACTGCGATGCCGACGACGAGAAGCGCCAGTGCCCAGTAGACGCCGATGGTCGTCGTCGTCTGAACATCCGTGCTGGTCACTTCCAGGAGGACGACGAAGAGCGGTAATCCGAGGAGTGCCAGAGCGAGGTTTCCGGCTGTCAGCGGTGGCACGCGGGTGAGGGCCGAGGGCGGATGGTCCATCTCTCCGGCCATATCTGTTCTTTGTGAACATGCACCATCTTTTAAATTCGGATATGTTCAACGGCTCCTTGGGCTACTGGTGGACCAATCATCGCTGTGCTCGCCGTCGAGGGAAGTTCCGGACGGAGTCCCCGCGAGCAGTGGCGCGGTTCGGAACGAGCGCAGCGAGTGAGAACCGCGTTGCGAACGGCGAAGCCGTGAGCGAAGCGAGCGGGGGCGCGTCCGGACGTGACGTAGTGACTGAACGCAGTGAAGGAACGAAGGAACGTCCGGACGGAGATTTGAACTCCGGTCCCTGGCTCCGCAAGCCAAGAGGATAGTCCACTACCCTACCCGGACTCAACTACACCTTCCGCGGAGAAGGATAAGAGGGTTACGATGTGGTGGGGCCGCGCCGTGTGCGGGCATCTGGCACGACGTTCGAACCGGCGAGCAAGCTGAAAGGAGATTTTCACCGTGGGAAAGGGATTTGAAATTAGGGTGCGTCTGGACAGGTATGAAGCGACGAGAGCTACTCACCAAAGCGGGTACAGCGGCGGCTATCGGGTCGATAGCGGGCTGTATCGGGTCCTTACAGACCGAGGACTCCCCTGGCGGCGGGGGCGAGGACACGAGCACGCCGACCGGCGAGTCCGGCGGCTCCGACGATTCCGGAAACGACGGGACGACCGACGGCGACGACTCCAGTAGCGATGGGACGACCGACGGCGACGACCCCAGCAGCGACGACTCGGGCGACGGTGACGACTCGACGAGTTCGGATGCCTCGGGGGAGGCCGAGTCGAGCAGCGCCAGCGTGCAGTCTCGGAACATCACCACGACCGACTCCGGCTGCGGGTCGGCAACCGAGGCCGCCGTGGCGTTCGACGGCGGCTCGTCGACGGTGAGCGTCGACGGCTCCATCATGGCGCCGAACCCGTGCCACGTCGCGACGGTCGAGCGCGCCGCGGTGTCCGACGGGACGCTCACGGTCGTCGTCGGTGTGGCGGCCGACGACGCCGACGCGTGCCAGCAGTGTCTCGGGCAGGTCGAGTACGAGGCGCGCTTCGCCTTCGCCGATGCGCTCCCGGGCACTGTCGAGATCCAGCACGCGAGCCAGGGAGAGACGACGACCGTCACGACCGAGTCGCGGAACGTCCAGCCGCACTGACCGGTGTACGCCCGGCCCGGAGTTCTTGTAGGAGGCCGCCGCAAGCGTCGGCCATGTACACGCGCTCACCGGCGAGAAAAACACCCCCAGGAGGCGACCTCCTCCTGCAAGGACAACGCTTAAGCAACGCCCAACCCTGCGAAATTCTAGAATTATGGGCGCGATAGAGGACGTCTACGAGGACCTCGAGGCCGACGTCTCCCTCGAGGAGTTCGAGGAGGCCGTCGAGGCCAAGGTCGAGCAGATGGGGGGACTGGCCGACGAGGAGACCGCGGCGATGCTCATCGCGCACGAGCTGCGCGACGAGGAGGTCAACGGTATCGCCGACGTGGCGCCGGGGATGGACGAGGTGAAGTTCCTCGCGAAGGTCACCGCCGTCGGCGACGTGCGGACCTTCGAGCGCGACGGCGACGACGCCGAGGACGGCCGTGTCGTCAACGTCGACGTGGCCGACGAGACCGGCTCGCTCCGGCTCGCCTTCTGGGACGAGAAGGCCGACGCCGCAGAGAACGAGCTCGAGGCCGGGCAGGTGCTCCGCGTGAAGGGCCGCCCGAAGGAGGGCTACAACGGCATCGAGGTAAACGTCGACGAGGTCGAGGTCGACGAGGACGCCGAGGTCGACGTACAGATACAGGACTCCTACCGCGTCGAGGACCTCTCGCTCGGGCTCTCGGACGTGAACACCAAGGGTCGAATCCTCGACACCGAGTCGGTCCGCACGTTCGACCGGGACGACGGCTCCGAGGGCAAGGTCGCGAACCTCACCCTGGGCGACCCGACGGGGCGCATCCGGGTGACGATGTGGGACGGGCAGGCAGACACCGTCGAGGCGCTCTCCGCGGGGACGAGCGTCGAGGTCGTCGACGGCTACGTCCGTGAGCGCGACGGCAGCCTCGAACTCCACGTCGGTGAGCGTGGCGCCATCGAGGAGCTGGACGAGGAAATCCAGTACGAGCCGGAGAGCACGGCCATCGAGGCACTTGAGATGGACGACACCGTCGACATCGCCGGAGTCGTCCGGTCGGCGGACCCGAAGCGGACGTTCGACCGGGACGACGGCTCCGAGGGGCAGGTCCGGAACGTCCGCGTCCAGGACGAGACGGGCGACATCCGCGTCGCGCTCTGGGGCGACAAGGCCGACTACGACATCGGCCCCGGTGACCGCGTCGCTTTCGCGGACGTGGAGATCCAGGACGGCTGGCAGGACGACCTCGAGGCGTCCGCTGGCTGGCGGTCGAGCGTGACCATCCTCGACGGTGCGGGAGACGCCCCCGGCGGCGACGAGGGCGACGGGGCCGACGAGCAGGCGACCGGTCTCGACGCGTTCGCGGAGGGAGAGGGCGCCGACGCGGGCGAGACGGCCGGCAGCGACGACGCAAGCGCGACCGTCGCCGACTCGGGTGGCTCGGGTGGCTCCGCGACGGCGTCGCTCCAGGGCGAGGTCGTCGAGTTCACCGGCACCGTCGTGCAGGCGGGGTCGCCCGTCATCCTCGACGACGGCGAGGAGACGATGAGCGTCGAGACGGACGCCGACGTCCACCTCGGACAGGAGGTCACGGTCCGCGGAGCGGTCTCCGAGGGTACCCTCGACGCCGACGACGTGTTCTGAACGCGGTCGCCCGCGACTGGGAACCGCGGCCGTATCGAAACCGTCGACGTGCGATGCGTCGCAGCACCTCTGCCGGATTCAGCGCGGCCACTCTACAGCAGAGGTAGAGCGACTGCTTCGGGGGTCGACCCCGAGGCGCTTCACGGAGCGACGTGGTCGCTACTGCCGCTCGTCTTCCGGTCTCGCCAGCAGGTCGTCTTCGTACGCGGCGACCGCCTGAACGACGGCGTCCGCGTCTTCCTCGGGAACGTCGAACGCGTCCAGACTCTCGTACAGCAACTCGACAGCCCGCTGGATGTGGGACGGGGTGAACGGGACGTGCAGGTGGGCCTCGCGGACGGGTTCGGCGTCGTACGTCTCCGGGCCGCCCGCCGCCTCGCACAGGAACTCCGTCTGTGTCCGCCGGAGTCGCTCCATATTCGCGGTCTCGAAGAACGGCCCCAGCTCGTCGTCCGCGAGGAGTCTGTCGTAGAAATCATCGACCACGGCGCGTATCGATTCTCTGCCCCCCAGACGTTCGTACAGCGTTCCTTCGGGCATATGTTGTACGCGCGAGTGAATCACGGATGTATGTTGTGGAAAGACGGACGTGGGTCGCTGACACGCTCCCAGTCTCGACAGCGCCGGAACCGCGGTTCCGGTCCCGGCTTCGCGGCCGATGCTGGCGTGACGGAAAACTACAAAGGGACGGGCGGACTCGGTTCAGGGTATGAGCGTTGAGCTACCGTTCGCCCCGGTGGACTCCATCATCCGACGGAACGCAGGCGACCTTCGGGTCAGCGCCGGTGCCGCAGAGGAGCTGGCGCGACGCATCCAGCTCCACGGTGCCGACCTGGCCGAGGACGCGGCCGAAGTCGCCACGGCGGACGGGCGGAAGACGCTGATGGCGAGTGATTTCGGCGTCGAGGCGACCATCGACAAGGACGAACTGGAACTGCCGGTCGCCCCGGTCGACCGCATCGCCCGTCTCGACATCGGCGACTCCTACAGGGTCGCGATGGACGCGCGGGTCGCACTC
Source organism: Haloarchaeobius sp. FL176 (assembly GCF_024609245.1). GTDB lineage: Archaea > Halobacteriota > Halobacteria > Halobacteriales > Natrialbaceae > Haloarchaeobius. The sequence goes on along the minus strand of NZ_JANJYH010000005.1, from coordinate 117,670 downwards.
GCGGACATTCTGGAGGACTACGCGGACAACGTCGCGGCCGCCGCCGCGACGCTGGCGCGCCACGCGGACAGACGCACCATCAAGGCCGAAGACATCGAGACGTACTTCGCCCTCTTCGAATGAGATGAAATTCGGATACAGCTCCCGTTGCCTCGAGCACGACACCGGCCCACGGCACCCGGAGACGCCGGACCGCCTGCGGGCCATCCGGGAGGGGCTGAAGCGCAAGCACGGCGTCGAGTACGTCGACCCCGACGCCGCGACGGTCGAGGCTCTGGCGACGGTCCACGAGCGCGACTACATCGAGGCGGTCCGCGAGTTCTGTGCCGACGGCGGCGGCGACTGGGACCCGGACACGACCGCCGTCGAGGAGTCCTGGGACGCCATGCTGAAGAGCGCGGGGAGCGCGCAGTGGGCCGCGACGAGCGCGCTCGACGGCGAGCAGGGCAGGAACACGCCGTTCTCGCTCGGCCGGCCGCCGGGGCACCACGCCGTCTACGACGACGCGATGGGCTTCTGTTTCGTCAACAACGTCGCCGTCGCGGCCCGGACGGCCATCGACGAGCGCGACGTCGACCGCGTCGCCATCGTCGACTGGGACGTCCACCACGGCAACGGCACGCAGGACATCTTCTACGACCGCGGGGACGTGTTCTTCGCGTCGACCCACGAGGACGGCCTCTACCCCGGGACCGGTGACGTCGAGGAGACCGGCGAGGGAGCCGGTGACGGAACCACGCTGAACGTCCCGCTCCCGGCGGGCGCGGACACGAGCGACTACGCCACCGTCTTCGAGCGCGCGATCGAGCCCGCAATCGAGCGGTTCGACCCCGGACTCCTGCTCGTCAGCGCGGGCTTCGACGCCCACCGGCACGACCCTATCTCGCGGATGCGGCTCTCGACTGAGGGGTACGCCGTCCTCACCGACCAGCTCCGGGGGCTCTGCGAGCGCGTCGACGCACCTATCGCGTTCATCCTCGAGGGGGGGTACGGCCTGGACGTGCTCGCGGACGGGGTCGCGATGGTCCACGAGACGTTCGACGGACGCGACCCCATCGAGCCCGACGACGAGGTCTCGGCGGACGTCGCCGACCTGCTCGACGAGGTCCGCGCCGCACACGACCTCGACTGACTGGGCCGTCCCGGGGGCCGGCTGCCGGCCTCAGGGCCGTGGCGAGAAGTAGGCCGCCAGCTCGGTCCCGAACTCCGTCGCGAGCGCCGCGACCTCGTCACCGACCAGCACCTCGTAGTCGTCCGCCAGCGCGCGCTCGACGCCCGCCCCGAGTGCCACGTCGAACAACGCGTCGCTCCGGAGGAACGCGGCCGCGGTCGTGAATTCACGCTCCCGCTCGACCACGTACCGGTCGTCGCCGTCGACGAACGGGCCGTACGGCGGTGTCTCCGTCATCGCGGCGTACTTCTCGTAGAAGCCGGTCGCGTGCTCGCGGACGTGCACTGGCGGCCCGTCGTGGCGTTCGACGGCCGGCCGCTCCGGGACGGCGAGCTCGACGAACAGCGCCGCCGTCTCGTCTGCGAGCGCGGTTGCCCGGAACGTGTCGAAGCCGCGCCGGTCGAGCGCCTCCGTGACGCCGTCGAGCGACTTCCGGAGCTGCGGCCAGAGCTGGTCCTCGACCACGTCCGGTGGGTCGAAGCGCACTGCGACCGGTGTCGTTCCACGCGTCTCCAGATGTGCCCGCACCTCGGCGGGCGAGAGCGGTTCTGGCTCGCGTGGCTCGAACCGTTCCGGGGCCGGGTCCGCGAGCAGCGCCCGCGCGTGGTGCTGGAGCCGTGCGACGTTCGCCGGCGAGACCACGGCCGCGACGTTGCGCTCGGGGTCCGTCGGGTCGACGACGACGAGGGGGTCCTCGAACGACCGCGTGCCGTGGCTCTCAGGGTCGCGCTCGACCTGCGGGTGCCAGTCCGCCGCCGCCGTGACGAGCTCGTGGAACCCGCCGTACTCGAGCACCAGGAGTTCGACGAGATATCCGGAGAACCCCTGCGTGCGAAGGTCGCTCCCGTAGACACCGATCCCCTTGCAGAAGGCCTTCGCGACGCGCACGTCCCCCGCGAGCTCGTCGTCGAGTCGCTCGCGGAGGTAGGCGTTGTGGAACGGCGTCCGGTCGACCGCGGACCTGATCTCGGTGGCCGCGTCGACCCGGAAACAGGGCACGAGGTCGACGTCGAACCCCTCGTACTCGCCTTTCACGTACGGATGCTCGGCGTACTCCTCGTGGCCGTCCGGCAGCACTTCGCGGCCGACCTCTAACCCGTACTGCTCCAGCGTCTCCCGGTCGATGTCCGTCGGGAACCGCACGAACACGTCGATGTCCCGGTCGCCCGCCGTCCAGGTGCCACGGGCAGTGCTTCCGACCTGGACCACGTCGGCGTCCGCGACGCGCTCCGTGGCTGCTGCCGCCGCCCGCTCGACCAGCTCGTCTGCGGCCGTCCGGAGCCGCTCCCGCTCCGCCGGCGACGGGTCGACTCGCTCGCGGACCGCCGCGACCGTCGCCTCGAAGGCGTCCTCGCTCATGCTCGCGAAATACTCGGTGGGCCCGTAAACGGATGTCGATGGGATGGTGACACGGCACCCGGCCGCGGTAAAGCGAAAGTCTCTTTATATCCGGCAGGCCTACCTGAGAATGCGACGAGCCGTCATAGCTCAGTTGGTAGAGCACCACGCTGTTAACGTGGTGGTCCCAGGTTCGAGCCCTGGTGACGGCGCTTCTGACGATTCAGTACCCGAGGAGCACTGTCTCCGAGCGACGCCCGAATCGATACAACCGAGACACGCCAGGGCTCGAGCAGACGAGTCGCAGCCCGCGCAGCGTCGCGAGCAGGAACGTCTCGGCGAGTTCGAGCCCTGGTGACGGCGCTTCTGACGATTCAGTACCCGAAGATCACCGTCTTCGAGTATCCACGCGTTTCCGACGGTGGCACGAACGCTCGGCTCGAACCACTCCCTGCCCGTATTTTCGACACGTCTATTATGCCTGGTCCGGAACTACCGACCGAGAGGGCCCTTAGCTCAGCCTGGTTAGAGCGCTCGGCTCATATCGACCGCCGACTCGTACCGGGTCCGGTCGTGGGACACCGAGTGGTCGATGGTTCGAATCCGTCAGGGCCCATCGACGAAACACCTGTTTCTCCACTCTCAGAAAACAGAATCCTTAGCGCTGCGTAGTGCTCGGACTCGGCGGTTCCGGGTTTTCTGGAACCCACCTCTCAGAGTGGATTTCGACGAGGGGATACACGGCCCCCTTTGCCGTCTTGCGACTCTACCAACCGAAGCTCGAACGGGAGTCCACGAGGCGTGAGTCCCGAACAGCTCGGTATCACCGCCGACGAAAAATCGTTCGTGAGGCCGAGCGCGACGGTTTCACCACTCCCAGAACGAGCGGGTAAACAACACGAGCACTGGCACCACTTCGAGCCGTCCGAGCCACATCAGCACGATCATCAGGAGTTTCGACGTCACCGGGAACTCCAGATAGCTTCCGAACGGGCCGAGCATCCCGAAGCCGGGGCCGATGTTCCCGATGGTCGCGATACTCGCGCTGAGTGCTTCGAGCGTCGTCAACTCGAGCCCTACACGCCCCGCATCGAGCGTGATGACTACCGTGGACACGGCAAAGATGAACAGATAGAGGAAGGTGAACGCGAAGATACCCCGCACGACCTCCTCGTCGATGACCTGGCCGCCGAGACGGACTGGCTCCACGACATCGGGGTACACCGTCGTCGAGAGCTGTCGACGGATGGCTTTGAGGATGACCAGCCACCGGATTATCTTCACACCGCCACCCGTCGACCCTGCTGACCCGCCGATGAACATCACTGCCAGGAGGAGTACCTGTCCCGCCTCGTTCCACTGCGCGAAGTCACTCGTCGCGAAGCCGGTCGAATTGAGCAGTGTCACAGTCTGGAACAGGCCTGCCGCAGTGAGTTCTCGAAGGCTCCCTTGGTAACCCCACCCAGTTCAAGCGCGGGTGCAACACCGCCGAACAACAGCGCCCAGAGAACGAGCGCGACACCGACGATCGCACCCACGTACCCCTGGAACTCTCGATTCTGGAACACGTCGACGTACTTCCCCTGCAGAACGAAATAGAAGAGCGCGAAGTTCGTCCCCGCGACGACGATGAACGGGATCACGAGCCACTGCACGGCCGGGGAGAAGGCTGCGACACTCTCGGCCTCCGGCGAGAACCCACCGGTCGGGAGCGTCGTGAACCCGTGCGCGATCGCGTTGTACAGGTCCATATTTGGGGCAACGCCGATCAGATGGAGCGCGTACAGCAAACAGATCAACAGCGCGGTGAATCCGGCATACACGAGCCAGAGGATGCGTGCCGTCTCGGCGATCTGTGGGGTGAGTTTGTTCAACTCCGGGCCCGGCGCCTCTGCGTCGATCAACTGGGCGCCGTTGACCGCCAGTTCGGGCAGGATCGCGACCATGAGAACGATGATGCCCATCCCACCGAGCCACTGCGTCAGCTGCCGATACATCAGCATGGCGTGTGAGTGACGCTCGAACGAGATCTCGCCGAGCACGGTCGCCCCTGTCGTGGTGAATCCCGACGTCGACTCGAAGAGGGCGTTGGCGATCGAGGCGGACAGCGCACTCGGTGATTCGAGTGAGAGTCCGACCGTCGATGCCGTCCCGAAGCCCTAGAGCAGATACGGCACGGCTCCACCGACGGACACGCCGACCCAGGCGAGCGCCACGAATAATATCGCCTCCTCCGTTCCGAGGTCGTCAACGTCGGCACTCCGTTCCAGCGCAACCCCGAGTCCGGCAGTGATGACGACCGACCCAAGAAACACGTCCACGTCGTTCCCGTAGACGACTGCAACGAAGAGCGGAACGAGCATCGCGACGGCAAGATACTTCAGGACTGTCCCGACGAGCGCACAGCTCTGGCGCCAGTTAACGTTCAGGTGCATCAGGTTGCCTCCACATCCCGGGCGAGAGTGGATCGAGCGGGAGACGGTCGGGCACACCGCTGGTCAGTTCCGCTCATAGGCGCTCTATTACCTCCTCGATGCCATCACTGTCAGCGAGAACGACGGCATGGTCTCCCGGTTTGACGACCGTATCGCCGCGGGGCATCAGAAAACTCCCGTTCCGAGTAATCGCACCGATCACGACACCGGGTGGGAAATCGGCGATTGCCTCCGCGATTGGACGCCCTGCGAGGGCACTCTCCGTGTCGATCCGGATTTCGATGACCTCGGCCTGATTGTTCTCCAGCAGGGCAACGTTCAGTGTATCCTGGTCACGGGCAAATTCGATGATCTCCTCGGCAGTCGCTCGCCGCGGGTTCACCGCGGTGTCGACACCAGCCTCCTCGAACAGGTCCACGTGCTCACCGTGATCGACGACTGCGACCGACCGGTCGACGCCCATCCGTTTGGCCCGGAGTGCGGCCAGGAGGTTCGCCTCGCTATCTTGATCGAGTGCCGCGACGACGACGTCGATGTCCGCGGCTCGTTCGGTCTCGAGAAAGTCCCGGGTTGTCGGGTCCGTATTGCGGACAGTCGTCGCCGAGAGGCGTTCGGACAGTTCGCGTGCGCGGTCAGGGTCTGCTTCCAGCAGGTGCGGGCGAAGTCCCCGCTCCTCGAGCAGTTGTGCAGTGTGATATCCGATATCGCTCCCCCCGACAATCAGGACGTTTCGCGTGGGTGATCTCTCCTGACTGAGTTCGGTGCCGAGGGTATGGACTGATTCGGGCTTTCCGATGACGATGATTCCGTCGCCGGCTTCGATCCGGGTGGAGCCAGTCGGAATAATGGTGGTTCCCGACCGGACGAGAGCACCGAAGGTCAGCCCCTCGAACCTGTCGGCCTCCTCGACTGTTTGGCCGACAAGAGAACTGCCCGGATCGACGTAGAACTCGGCGATATGGACCGTTCCACCGGCGAAGACGTCGAAGCTGCTCGCTGCTTCCAGGCCAGTTCCGCCGACTGCTGCCCCGATGGTCAACAGGTTCGTCCCGACCATGAGGTCGACGCCGAACACGTCGTCTGCACGATCCCACGTTTCGATATATTTTACACTTCTGACGCGTGCGACGGTCGTGGCGTCGCTCAGTGCTTTCGCCGTCTCACACGTCAGGATGTTGATCTCGTCGCTGTCGGTACTCGCAATGAGCAAGTCTGCGTCCGCGATACCGGCTTCCTGTAGTGTTCCAATCGTCGAACTGTCACCGAGAACTGTGAGGACATCTAATTCGTAGCCAAGGCCATCGATCCGGTCTGCATCGGTATCGATTACGACGACATCGTGAGCTGCGTCGAGTTTGGCTGCAACTCTTCGTCCGACCTGCCCAGCGCCAGCGATTATCACGCGCATATCTGTGCTGCTGCGTAGTTCCCACGTCGAACACCGGGTAAGTACGCTTCGGCATCCGCTCTGTCACAGCCGGAGATGAGAGACGGACCCTCACGGTTGACCGACGGCATCCTCCCCGCTCTACAGCCCGGCCTTTCCAACAGCCACTCGCGGAACTCACCCGCCGTATCTCGCACGCAACGGCTGCCACGAGGTGTGGATATCAGAACCCATCGCGTGACATCCGTGGCGTGTAGTTGCCGCAGAGGAATCCAACAGCGGTCCTGAGGTCGACCCCGTCACCGAGCCGCCGGTCTCGCGCGCGGTCATGCACCACGCAGCCGGTTGTCTGCCGAATATCCGCCGCGCACCGACGTGGCCGACAGCTGTGAAGACAGGAGGCAGTTCGCCGGGACGGCCGCTCGGTGTTCGTGTCTTGACTCGTCGCGGTCGAAAAGGTGGAGGAGCAGGTGGTGGTGTTGGTGACGAACTGGTGGAACCGTGTGGTGGCTCGATTGCTCCTCTCTGGATAGGCCCCAACCCATCCAGTTCAGTTTATTATCGTTTATAGTATAACTCTGTCGGCCTTCTATGCAATGGTTCTATGAACCGTTCCGCTCCCGTACCGGCGAACGGGTGTCCGCGCGACCGTGGTGGAGCGGCCGCCGTCGCGGAGCTAGTGACAATTTTTAGTTTGGTCGTGGTCCCGTCCCACGGCGACTCACTCGATAAGAGCGCAAACATGTCACCGTCACACTCGCGCAAGTGGCCCACTCGAACACGGGTAAAGGAACCGCTCCGGCACCGGCCGCATCACCGTCCCAAGAGTATTAATCGGTGCCACGGCTACGTAGAGCAACGACGCATGACCGACCCCATCCGGGTCCTACACGTCGACGACGAGCCGGCGTTCCTGACCCTCACCAGGGAGTTCCTCGACCGGGAACTCGACGCCGTCGAGGTCGAGACGACGACCAGCGCCGCGGCGGCGCTGGACCGGCTCGACGCAGTGGACCCGGACTGTCTCGTCAGCGACTACCAGATGCCGGAGATGGACGGGCTCGAACTGTTGGACGCGGTCCGTGACCGCCGCCCCGAGCTGCCTTTCATCCTCTTTACTGGCCACGGCTCCGAGCAGATCGCGAGCAACGCTATCTCGGCGGGGGTGACGGACTACCTCCAGAAGGGCAGCGCGAACGAGCAGTTCCAGCTGCTCGCCAACCGCATCCGGAACGCCGTCGAGGCCTACCGAACGCAGGCAGCGTTCGAGGAGTCCGAACGGATGTTCTCGACGCTCATCTCCAACCTGCCGGGGATGGTGTACCGGTGCCGCAACGCACCGGAGTGGCCGATGGAGTTCGTCAGCCAGGGCTGTCTAGACCTCACCGGCTACCAGCCATCCCAGCTCGAGCGCGGCGAGGTCGTCTGGGGCGAGGAGATACTCCACCCCGACGACCAGGAGTCGGCCTGGGAGGTCGTTCAGGACGCCGTCGACAACCTGGAGTCGTTCGAGGTCACCTACCGCATCCGCCGCCGTGACGGGGCGGTCCGCTGGATGTGGGAGCAGGGTCGTGGCGTGTACGGCGACGACGGCGAACTCATCGCGCTCGAGGGGTTTATGACCGACGTGACCGAACGGGTGCGCTACGAACGGCGGCTCGACGCCCTCAACGAAGTCCTCGGCAAACTGCTGGAGACGGCGGACAGACACGAGTGCGCGTGGGTCGCCGTCGAGGCGGCCTGTGACTCGCTGGAGTTCCCCATCGCGTCCGTTCGACTGTACGACCAGGAGACGGACGACCTCGAACCGGTGGCCGTCACCGACGCCACGGCAGACGGGCTGGAGGAGCGGCTGGCGTTCCCGGGCGAGAACGGTCCCGCCTGGCACGCCTACACGACGGGAGAGGTGCAGTGGTACCCCGACGTAGTCTCCGAGTCGGTGACCGTCGAGTCCCATGCGGACATCCGGTCGCTGCTCGTCCTCCCGCTCGGCCGGTACGGAGCGCTCGCGCTCGCCTCGCCGACGCCCGACGACTTCTCCGAGACCGACCACAACCTCGCGCGCATCCTCGCGGCCAACCTGCAATCCGCACTCGACCGCGCCAACCGCGAGCGCATGGTTCGCGACCGCGAACACGAGCTCCGCGAGCAGAACGCCCGGCTGGAGGAGTTCACGAACATCGTCAGCCACGACCTCCGGAACCCGCTCTCCGTCGTCCGCGGCCAGCTCGAACTCGCACGGGAGACCGGCGACGGCGAGCATTTCGACCGTGCGGAGGTCTCGTTGACCCGGATCGAGGACCTCGTCTCCGATATGCTCACGCTCGCCAAACAGGGAATGGTCGTGGGGGAGACCGAAGCACTCTACCTCGAGGTCGTCGTCCGGCGTGCCTGGGAGGCGGTCGAGGCTGAAGGGGCCGAGCTTACCGTCGCGTCGGACCTCGGGTTGGTCGCCGACCAGAGCCGACTCCAGCAGCTCCTCGAGAACCTGTTCCGGAACAGTGTCGAGCACGGCACGGACCACGACGCCGCGACGGACGGCGTCGCCCTCACCGTGGGGGTACTCGACGATGCCGCCGGCTTCTACGTCGCCGACGACGGCCCCGGCATCCCCGCCGCCGAGCGGGAGCACGTATTCGACCCCGGCTTCAGCACCGAGGAACAGGGGACCGGCTTCGGCCTCGCGATCGTCCAGCAGATCGCCACTGCACACGGCTGGTCGGTCGCGCTCACCGAGGGCGACGACGGCGGCGTACGCTTCGAGTTCACCGACGTCGAACTCGCCGAGTGAGTCGCACACACCGGCCGAACGCTTTTGCGGGGCCTCGTCGATGGTCCGTCCGTGTCCACCTACACCCTCCGCCAGGCCGAGCCGGCCGACGTTTCCGGCATCCAGCGCGTCGCTCGTGCGGGCTGGCACGCGGCCTACGACGACGCCATGGGCCCCGACACCGTCGACGACTGCATCGACGACTGGTACGACCACGAGACGGTCAGCGACGCCATCGAGAACGACGACATCGACTACCTCGTCGCCACGGCCGACGACCGGGTCGTCGGCTACGCGTCCGTCGGTCCGACCGACGACGAGCGACCCGAGACGGTCGCGGGCCTGTACAGCATCTACGTCCATCCCGACCGCTGGGGAGCCGGCATCGGAACGGCGCTGCTCGAGCGCTGCACACAGCGACTCCGCGAGCGTGGCTTCGAGCGACTCGTCCTCAAAGTCATCGCGAACAACGAGGTCGGCATCTCCTTCTACCGGTCCCACGGCTTCGAGCAAACCAGCGAGGAGACAGTCGAGCTGAAGGGCCAGTCCCTCGACGAGTACGAGTTCGCCAGAGTCCTCTAGCCCGCTCTGTCCCCGGAGCCGCCGCCTGACACCCGTGCCGCATCCGAATCCGACGGCTGGTTCCCACGCTCCCGATTCGAAATCCTTTTTTAGTGCATCCACCGAAGTTGGAGTGCGCGCCGCCTTAGCTCAGACTGGGAGAGCACTCGACTGAAGATCGAGCTGTCCCCGGTTCAAATCCGGGAGGCGGCATGGCTTTTTCACTCGAAGCTGGTTCGACAGATAGCGACGCCTTACCGCGGGCATCTACTTGAATCCGCGATGGGATTAGAACGTAGTACCACGGGAGCGGTGGAGAACGTTCTTTGGCCGCTGGCCCGATTCGGGTCGCATGAGCGAACCGGACCTCGGAAAGTCGATAGCGCGGTTCAAACGGCCGTTGCTGTACGTGATGGGCCCGCTGTACGTCGTTGCGGGCATACTACACTTCGTCGCGCCGGACACCTACGAGCGGGTGGTACCGCCACAGTTCCCCCGGCCGCGGGAGCTGGTCTACCTCTCCGGTATCGCCGAGATCGGCCTCGGTGTGGGTGTCTTACTGCCGTCGACGCGGCGGAAGTCGGCATGGGGACTGGTCGCGCTACTGGCGGCGGTGTTCCCGGCGAACGTCTACATGGCGACCGACGACGTGGCGGCGGAGGCGGCGCCGGAGTGGGCGACCGACATCGCGCGGGTCGTCGCGTGGCTGCGGCTGCCGCTCCAGGCGGTGCTGGCGCTGTGGGCGTGGTGGTACACGCGGCCGATGGAAGACACGTAACGCACTGTCGACGCTGGCTGACGCCTCACACCCGACAGTGTCTGGCCGAGAATTCGCACGTGTTCTGTGCCCAACACGTAGCCTGAGACGGTTCACCCACCGTTCTACCGTGGCTCCTGGTGACGCTTCTGTATCCTCGTAACCGTCCGGATGCCCGCTGATGTATCTGTTAGCTGAGGTTGATTAGTCGCTGTGTCGTCGCCTCGACCAGCGATGGCGAGAGACGACATCGATAGACGGAGCCTCCTCCGACTCGGCGGCGTCGCGGCCGTCAGCTCCCTCGCGGGCTGTGGTGGCCAGAGCAGCGGGGCGCTGACCGAACCGACAGAAACCCGACTGAGTCCGAGAGAGGCGGTCGTTCCAGCCGTCGTCGATAGTTGGTGCCACGCATGACAGAACTGTCCCAGTCACATGGCACGCGACCGCTCCTCGAGCAGCCGCTCACAACCTGTCGGTAGCTGTGGACGTTCTTCCACAACCGGATTATCGCACCGAGACGTGCTGACAGCAGCCGATAGCCGTGCTAGTTCGGTCTCCGCGATTCCACAATCGGCCTAAACACCCGCAAGAAGGACGCATTCGCTGTGATGAGGGTGAGTGTGGAACGCGAAGAGAGCCAAACAGATAGTTGCACAGAGCGTACCGAATGTCTGGATACAGGTCTTGAGAAAACCCGAAAACGACCGAATCAGGAACCGGCTCCTCTTATGCTCTGCCTGTATTTCCAGGCTGTCATGGCCAGCCGCAATGAAAACCGCAAGACGGGGACCGATTGTGGAAACTCAGCCATCGCTCGCGAACGAACCGACACCCCTGTCGAACGACTAACGGAAACCCCACACACATCGCTACTGAGGGGTTCTACACCCCGTTTTCGACCAGCTTCGACTTGCTCTCGCGCAGCACTTCTCGGTTTCGAACACCCTCCACAATCACTCCACAAGCAGTTTCACAGCTCTTCTTGCGGGTGTTGAGGCCGATTGTGGAACACACGATAGAAGTCTAGCGAGGCTCTTGAGTTCTCTCGGCACCGCAAATCGCTTCCGACTGATTGTGGAGGCTGAGCCGGCGGTCTCGTCGTAACTATGCCGTGCGATCACCACATCCCAGTCTGGAAGTTCAAAACCGATAGCGCATCAATACCGTTGTGAGCCAACCAACCAGTAGTTCGGAGACCGACGCCTCGCCGAAGATCAAGTCACGCGACCCCGCGGATCGGATTGGGATATACAAACGGCTTGAGGATGTCCCAGTTCACAGGCGACTGAGTCAGTACGAATCCGAGTACAAGAACCGTGAGGTCTGGGATGAGTTCATGGAAGTTGTATTGCTCGAACGCTACACGTCTGACCGGTCGATTCAGGACGCTAAGCGAGCGGGTCGACGGTGGAAAGACCACATGAAAACCCGCGGTCGGCACCCCGCTCTCGCAACGCCGCGCGACGTCGAGTCCTGGTGTCAGCATCTCGTGAACACGCTCAAAATCAAGACTGCATACAACTCCTACTGGGTCCGGGTCGAACGCTTCTACACGTGGCTGTACTGGCACCGTTCCCATCCCCACTGCTACAACCCTGTGTTGATGGCGGCTATCGACGGTGGCGCTTCGGGGCAGATCTGGGACGAGAAGATCAGACGGGGGAATGGAGGGACACAGTGAGCGACGATACCCGCGAGACGCTCGCGAAGGCTTTCGAATCCGAAACCGATCCACTGGAACAGTACGAAGCGACCTTCGAAGGGACAGATGCCGACCCGTTTGAACCGTTCCGAACTGACGTCCTCGAATCTCGTGACGTCACTCAGCACACGATCGACCTCCACGAATGTCTCTGGGGACAATGGTGTGAGCACATGGACCGACTCGGGCGGCACCCGGCCTGTCCCAACAAGGAGCATGTGAAGGGCTTCGCCAGGTACGAACTCGACGAGAAGGGCAACAGCCCGCGAACAGTCGCGGAGAAGCTCCGGAAACTGAACTCGCTCTATGAGTACTGGCAGAACGACCCCGTGTTCCCCCATCCGGTGAACTTCAATCCAGTCAGCCTCGCACGGTCGACCATCGACCTCTCCTATCCCGAACGGAAAGAACCTCCACGGCTGACTGTGGACGACCTCAGGGAGCAGCTAGCAGCCATCGACCACGTCCGTGACCACGCAATCATCTTCCTGCAGTTGAAGCTGGGGCTCCGTGCCACCGAACTCTGCAATATCCGCCTTTCAGAGCTCTCGATAGCCGATTCTGAAGTACGGAACCACTACACGGAACTCGGTACCCACCGACTGCTCGACGGTCGTGAGAACGCGATACTCATTCCCCACGACCGGAGCGGGAACAAGTCGCGTCGTTCTCGTGTGCTCCCACTCGACGAGGAAGCACAGCGGGTGCTCACCGAGTACCTTCTCGTCCGACCGGACAACGGTGTGGCGTGGCTGTTTCTCTCGAAGAGCCGGCACATCCAGCTCGATAAACAGGACATCAACAAATTCTGGAAGCAGTACTTCCACCCCGAGCACGAGGAGACTGAGCAGCACCGAGCCGTGACCAGCCACTACGGTCGACACCGGTTCACGACGTACTGGCGGGTCGAACAGGACCTCAACCGCGAACTTCTAAAGTACATGCGGGGCGACACGCCCGGGTCAGCGACGATCAACGATAGGGGTGCTATCGACGAGTACATCCACACCTACTACGAGGATATCGAGCCGATCTATCGAAATCAAATCTACCAGCTTACCGGCTGAGCCCGTGACCGTTCGAGTCGCCGAGGGCATCGCTTACGAGGTACGAGTCGACGACTCGGCGGCGGCCACCTGGGCGGCGGAACGCTGCCCGTCGGGGCCGGACCGGCAGTTCGGCGACTGTGAGGCTATCGAGGGCGTCGTCGTGCAGGAACGTGCGGGGGAGACGACGGTGCTCGCGGTCGCTGTTGACCTGACGGTGACGACGCGGGAGGGTGTGTCGGCGGTGACGGTTGTCGTGCCGGTCGTGGGGTGACGGCCGGATGTCTAGCCAGCGAACTCGAACTCGAAGCGGGCACCGCCCTCGTCGCCCTCGGTCGCGGCGACGGTCCAGCCGTGGGCCTCGGCGATATCCTCGACGATGGCGAGCCCGAACCCGGTCCCCTGTTCGTTGGTGGTGACACCGTGTTCGAACACCGACTCGCGCCGGTCGGGTGGGATGCCCCCGCCGTCGTCGGTGACGGCGAAGCCGTCGGCGTCCGTGAGCGGGGTGACGGTGATGCGGACATCCTCGCCGCCGTGCTCGACGGCGTTCCGGAAGAGGTTCTCGAACAGCTGGGTCAGCCGGCCGGCGTCGCCGGTTACGACGGAGACGTCGGCGGCGATGTCGAGCGTTGCCTCGTCGGTGTCGACGTAGCCCCATGCCTCGGTGGCGACCGCCGCGATGTCGACCTGTTCGCTCGCCTCGACCGTCGTCTCGCCGCGGGCCAGCGTGAGGAGGTCCTCGATGAGCCGCTCCATCCGGTCGTGGGCGAGTTCTATCTCCTCGAAGTGCGCGGGGTCGCCGGTCTCGGCGGCGACGTCGAGGTAACCCATCGCGACGGTCAGGGGGTTCCGGAGGTCGTGGGCGACGACGCTGGCGAACTGGTCGAGGCGCTCGTTCTGCCGCTGGAGCGTCGCCTCACGCGTGGCCCGGTCGAGGGCCGTCTCGACGGTCGCACCGAGGATGCGGAACAGGTCCGCGTCCGTGTTCGAGAAGGTGGCCTGTTCGGTGACGGCCGTGACGAGGACGCCGTGCTCGCCGAGGGGGACCAGCATCTCGCTCTGGACGTCGGTCTCCGGGTTGTGCACCGCAGTCTCGGTGCTGACGTCCTCGTAGCGATGCAGTTCGCCGGCCTCGAAGGCCTGCCAGGTCAGGCCCTCGCCCCGGGCAAATCGCGGGATCGTTGTGAACGCCTGCTCCGCAACGTCGCTCGCGGCCAGCGGGACGAGCACGTCGTCCCCCTCGTCGTAACGCCAGATGCCCGTGTTCTCGAACCCGAGCACCTCGACGGCCGCCTCGACCGCGATCTGCCCGATGGATTCGACCGACTGGGCGCTGCTGAGACGCTGCCCGGTCTCCTGCAGCCCCCTGAGGCTGTGCTCCAGCTGTTTCTGGTCGGTGATGTCCTCGAGCACGGCCAGCACGCTCGCGACCTCGCCGTCGGCGTCCCTGAGCGGCGTGACCGACAGCAGCAGGTCGAGCTCCTCGCCGCTTTTGGTCCGGCGGCGGACCTCCTTGCCCCGGATGGCGTTTCCGTCGAACGCGCGGTGGCGGTTGTCGCTGAACTCCGCTCGCTTCTCCTCAGGAACCATCGGGTTGCGTTCGCCCAGCACCTCCTCGCTCGACCAGCCGAACATCTCCTCTGCGCCGTCGTTCCAGAGGAGGACCTCGCCGTCCTCGTCGATCTCCATGATGGTGAGGGGCGCGGCCTCGATGAGCGACTCGAGCCGTTCGTTCGCCGCCTCGAGTTCGCGCTCGCGCTCGACCTGTTCGGTGACGTTCCGTGCAATACCGACGAGGCGGACCACGTCGTCGTCGACGACGACCGGGGCGAGGGTCGTCTCCCAGAACCGTGCCTCGGGCCCGAGATCGAGCTCCTCGCGGTAGGCGACGGGTTTGCGCTGCTCGACGCAGCGACGATAGTTCGACTCGAGCTCGGCCCCCTGCTCCGGCCCGAAGGCCTCGTGTGGGGTCTGGCCACGGACGTCCGCGGTCGTGAGACCGGTCTGTGACTCGTAGCCGTCGCTGAGTCGCCTGAACTGGAACGTCGGGTCCGTCTCCGACTGGTCGACGTCGAGGAGGAAGATGGCGTCGCCGGAGGTGTCGAGCAGCGCCTCGTACTCCTCTGCGAGTGCCCGGTGCTCCCGCTCCCGTCGCTCGCGCTCGGTGATGTCCTGGAACACGCCCCGGAGGATGGGCCGGTCGCGGGCGGGCGTCTCGACGGGCTCGCCCCAGGCGCGGACGGTCCGTTCCTCGCCGTCGGCCTGGACGATGCGAAGGTCGAGGTCGTACGGCTCGCCCGCCTCGATAGCACGGTCGACCGCGGTCGAGACACGCTCGCGGTCGTCGGGGTGGTAGAACTCGATAGCGTCCTCGAGCGTGGGCTCGTAGTCGTCGTCGACGCCGTGGATGTGCCTGACACCGCCGGACCAGTTCAGGTCCTCGGTCGCCGGGTCGTACTCCCAGATGCCGAGGTCGGCGATCTGCTGGACCCGTTCGAAGAGAAACTGCTGGCGTTCGAGCTCCTGCCGGTCGCGTTCCCGGGAGAGTGCCGCGCTCACCAGTTCGGCGAGCAGTTCGACGAACGTCCGTTCCAGCCGTCCGAAGGAACCGTCCCTGGGGGTCGAACTCGAGAAGTTGATGGTCCCGTATCGCTCGCCGTCGACGGGGAGCGGTGCGCCGATGTAGGACTTCAGGTCGAACTCGCGGTAGGCCGGATGGGACGACCGTCCGGCAGCCGTCGCGTCGGCGAACGCCGTGAGGTCGTCCTGGCGCACGACCGCCTCGCAGTAGGTCGATTCGAGGTCGAACGTGGTGCCCGCTTCGATGTCGTCGTCGGGGCTGCGGACGGCACGGACGGTGTAGGAGTCCTCCTCGATCCGCGAGACGATGCCGATGTCGAGGCCGAGCGTCCGTCTGCCGACGTCGAGGAGCGCCTCGAGCTGCTCGTCCACGTCGCCGGTACTGCTGGCCATGACCCGCTCGATCTCCTGCAACGCGTCCCGCTCGCGCTCCAGTTCTCGCCTGGCCTGGCTGCTGTCCGTGACGTCCCGCGCGACGACGAGCACCTGCGCCGGCTCGGTCCGCTCGAACGGTGTGAGCCGCACGTCGAACGTCCGCGTGCCGGTGCCGACCTCGAGGTCGACCGTGATGTCCGCCTCGTACGGGTCGCTCTCACGTCGGTCGCTCCCCCCGTCGTCGAGTGTCCGCGCGACCGCTTCGCTGAACTGGTCGTCATCGTGGACCTGTCCGCTGGCGACGTCCGAGAGGCGGTGTCCCTCGAGCGTCTCGCCGTCAGGGACGTTCGTGAGCCGTCTGGCCGGCGCGTTCGCGAACTGGACGACGCCATCGGGCTCGACGACGAGGACGACGTCGTGGATGGTATCGAGGACGGTCGCGTTCCGCTCGCGCTCCAGTTCCCGCTCGCGCTCCTCGGTCACGTCACGGGAGAAGACGGTGAGGCCGTCCTCGTCGGGGAACACACGCGCCTCGACCCAGTAGTCGTACGGCTCGGGAACGTACTCCTCGAAGGAGGTCGGCTCGCCCGTCTCCATGGCGGTTCGATAGCGCTCCTCCATCTCCGTCCCGGCGATGGTGGGGAACTCCGTCCAGATATCCGCCCCGACGACCGCCTGTGGGTCGCGGTCGACGCGGTCGGCCATCCGCTCGTTCAGGTACTCGATGCGCCAGTCGCTGTCGACGGCGTACACCGCGTCGGTCGTTCGCTCGAGCGCTCGCTGGAAGCGGTTTCGAACCCGTTCGGCGGCCGCACGCTCCCGTGTGGCCTCGACGAGCGTCCGGACGCGGCTGGCGAGCAGGTCGAAGTCGTCCCGGTCCGGACGAAGCGGGATGTAGTCCGAGACGCCCGCCCGCGTCGACTCGCTCGCGAGCGTCTCGTCGCCCGACCCCGTGAACAGGACCACGGGGCAGTCGTCGCCCGTCTCGCGGATGGCTCTGGTGAGCTCGATGCCGTCCCCGTCGTCGAGCGTGTAGGCCGTCACGACACAGTCGACGTCGTCGGTTCGCAGCCGCTCCATCGTCGCCTCGATGCTGGATTCTGTGAGACAGTCGATCTCGGGGTCGGCCCGCAGGAGCTTCGTCTCCACCAACCCCCTGAATCCATCGTCGGCACTGGCGTAGAGCACTCGGATACCCTCCTCTTCTTTCGATGACCGCGCTGTCACGATTACCACTCGCTACGGGCGGGCGGGGCTAATGGATTCCGGCCAGCGGCGGCGACGTGGTTCGGGGTCGACCCGGTCAGTCTTCGCCGTCGTCGACGGCAGCGAGCAACGCCCGCGCCTCGCTGACCTTCCTGTCGATGCGGTAGGTGTGGGTCTTGACCGTCCCGACGTCGAGGCCGAGCTCGTCGGCGATGGCCTGCTGGGAGCGCCCCTCGTTCCGGAGCACCTGTACCTGTGCCTGCCGGAGCGAGAGGCCGGCGCGGACGAGCGAGGCGACCCGACTGCTCGGCAGGACGAGCGGCTCGCTGCCGGGGACGGACTCGTCCATCACGTCCCGTGCGAACGCGGCGTGGACGCGCTCCGCGGCGGCACGCAGGTCGTCGGGGAGGTCGAGCCGCTCCGCCAGCTGGGTCCACACGTCCGCGCCGATGAAGAGCACCGTGGCCAGCCCGTCGTCGGTGGTGTGGTAGGGCTGGTCGTACTCGTCGTCGTAGTGCCGCTGGATGGCGTCGCCACCCTCGGCGAGGTCGGCGTGGATGCTCGCGAGTGCGTCGGCGAGGCGGTCGCGGTCGACGTCGCGGTCGCGCGCCACGTCGGCGACGAGCGAGGCGGAGAACGGTGTGGTCGCGGGCATGGCCCGAACTACGGCGTCACCAGCCTTCATGTTTACGTCTGCTGTAAACTTTCGACTGCTCGCGGTGGGTCACACCCGCTGGCCGTCGGTCCCGGCCGCTCTCCGCCGGCTGCTCCGGTCGGGTGCCAGTGACTGGCTCAGGGGGCTCCGACGGCGTCGAGCAGCGCGTCGTAGTCAGGCTCGTTCGTCGGGTCGTCGGCGACCCACGCGTAGCTCACGGTGCCGTCGTCGTCGAGTACGAACACGGCCCGGTTCGCGATACCGTACAGTCCGAGGTCTGGAATGTCCATCTCCAGGCCGTACGCCCGGATAGCGTCGCCGGCCATGTCGCTGACGAGGTCGAACTCGATGCCGTGCTCCTCCCGGAATGCGCCCTGTGAGAACGGGGAGTCGGCGCTGATGCCGAACACCGCCGCGCCGGCCGCGGCGAACGCGTCGTGGTGCTCCTGCAGCGCGACCATCTCGTTCGTGCAGGGTGGCGTGAACGCGCCCGGGAAGAACGCGAGGACGACCGGGCCGTCGCCGAGGTGGTCGGCGAGGTCGAACGGTTCGTGGTCGCTCGTGCCGTACGTCGCGGTGAACGTCGGTGCGGTGTCGCCTGTCGAAACCATGAGACCACTTACGGTCGCCGGCGTCAAGGCTCGGGGGCCACACATGTTCGGGACCGACGGCTGGGACGCGGCGTCCCGACCGTGGATTCGGAGCGATGCGGGGGCCGGACTCAGCTCGTCGGCGGGTCGGTCACCGTCCCGACACCGGTGAAGACGAACCGGGTCCCGTCGTTCGTGGCCTGCACCGACCCACGCCAGCCGTGCCCGGAGACCACTCGTTCGATGATGAGGAGGCCGAGGCCTCGCCGGTCCGTACCGTACTCACCACCGAACAACGAATCGGCGATGTCGGGCGGCAGCCCCGGGCCGGAGTCTTCGACGACGAAGCCGTCCTCGATCCCTTCGACTCTTACTGTCACGTCCGGGCCGCAGTGTTCGTCGACGTTCCGGAACAGGTTCTCGAACAGCTGTCTGAGACGGGACGTGTCCGCCCGGAGCGTCCGGTCGTTGGCGATGTCCAGCGAGGCCGCTTCGGGGTCGATGGTGTCCCAGGCCGTGCGCGCGACGGCCGAGAGCTGGACCGACTCGCGCTCGCCGACGTCGACCCCGTCGCGAGCGAGCGAAAGCGTCTCCGTGATCAGCGCGTCCATCCGTTCCAGCGATTCCAGAACCACCTCGAGGTACTCCGCCTCGGGTCCGGAGGCGGTTTCGGCAGCGAGCTCGGCGTACCCCTGTGCGCCGGCCAGTGGATTCCGGAGGTCGTGTGCCAGCACGCCCGCGAACTCGTTCAGTCGCTCGTTCTGCGCGTCCAGCGACCGGTAGTGCTGCTCTCGCTCTATCTCGTGGCCGATCCAGCGAGTGAGTAGCGAAACGAACCGCTGTTCGTCGTCGTCGAACGAGACCGGGCGCGGGTCCTCCGCGGAGAAACACAGCGTCCCGTAGATGTCGCCGTCGACGGTTATCGGGGCACCGATGTAGCAGTGCAGCTCCGTCACCTCCTTCGCCACGTCGTCGCTGTAGCCCGAGTCGTCGGCGTCGGCGAGCACCAGCAGTTTCTCGTCGCCGACGACGTGACGACACCAGGTCGTCTCCAGGTCGTGAACCGACCCGGGGGTGTACTCCCCGCTCTCGATCGTCGAGGCGAGTACCTCGTAGTCCCCCTCGCCGGTGTACGAGAGGACACCGTAGTCGATGTCGAGGCGGTCCCGACCGACGGTGATCGCCCGGCCGATCTTCTCTTCCAGCGTCGCCGACGTGTCTCCCCCGAGTTCGTACAGGTCACGGAAGTAATCCCGTACCTCCTGGTCGGTCATGGGTGGAGTTATCACCGGCCGCACTAATCGTCCTCGGTCGAGAAGCCGGTCCGCTCCATCGCACCCCAGGTGTCGACGCCCCTGAGATACTCGAGGAGGCCCCGCCACGCGACGAGGGTCTTCCACTGGCGATAGCCGAAGTTCTCCAGAACGCCGTACCACAGCAGCCGTAACACCTGCCACGGACTGTCGTAGCGGTTGAAGCTCCAGACCTCGCTGAAGACGCCGAACCACGAGAGGAAGATACCGAACCCGGTGGTCAGCAGGAAGAACACGAGGACGAACTCGACGTTCAGGACCCCGAAGTACCACGCCAGAGGTAGCACGACGTATCCGAGCCCTTCGATCAGCGGCCCGAGCACCTCTGCCACGACGAAAAACGGCATGACGAACGACCCGACACGGCCGTAGTTCGGGTTCCCCAGCATCCGCCAGTGAGTGACCACGGTCTCGATCATCCCCCGGTACCACCGCCGTCGCTGACGGCCGAGCACTCGCCGCGTCGACGGAACCTCCGTCCAGGCGACCGGCTCCGGGACGAAGTCGACCGTGTACTCGCGGCCGGTCTCCTTGAGGTGGCGGTGCAGTCGGACGACGATGTCGAAGTCCTCGGTGACGGTGTCCTGTCTGTACCCCCCGACCTCTCGGACTGCGTCCGTCTGGAACAGGCCGAACGCCCCGGAGATGAGGATGAGTCCGTTGATACGGTTGAGGCCGAGACGGCCCGAATAGAACGCCCGGAGGTACTCCATCACCTGCACCCCCGGCAGCCCGGTCTTCGGGAGTTTGACCGACTCGACGACCCCGTCCTGAATGACGCAGTCGTTGGCCACCCGGATGACGCCGCCGGAGGCGACGGCCGTCGTCGGTTCCTCGAGGAACGGTCTGACCAGCGACAGCAGCGCGTCCCGGTCGATGACGGTGTCCGAATCGACGGCACAGAACAGCCGCATCTCGGTCAGCCAGATCCCGGCGTTGAGCGCGTCGCTCTTGCCGCCGTTTTCCTTGTCGACGACCAGTAACTCCTCGTCGGTGCACGAGCGGTAGACGCGGTGTATCTCCTCCGAGGGGACGTCGAACGGGATGTCGGCGTCGACCGCTTCGAGGTCGAACGTCTCGACGAGCCGGTCGAGTGTCGCGTCGGTCGACCCGTCGTTGACGACGACGACCTCCAGTTCGGGGTAGTTCAGCGACAGCATCGACTGGACGCTTTCGACGATGGTCGCCTCCTCGTTGTACGCCGGGACGACGATGCCGATGCCCGGATAGAACGGGCTCGAGAACCGCCTGAAGGGTGGGTTCCATCGCGAATCGCGAACGTCGTCACGGAGTTCGAACAGTGCGAGAACGTGCAACAGCAGGTATCCGCCGTTCACGACGAGGTAGTAGCAGATGACGAACACACCGAACAGCAGCAGGACCGTCCCGAGGAGGTGCTGGATCGAGTGCACGTCAGCCGGTCACCCCGTCTCGGTTCGGCGTGCGTGCCAACTGGTCGTACTCGGCGTGTTCGAGACTCCATGCCCACGCGTCTCCCAGCACTGCGTCCCCGTCGGTCTCGATGCGGTCACGTCGTCGAACGAGTGCTGCCGTCCCGAGCGTGAGTGCACGGGGGTGGGTCTCTTCGACGAGCGCGAAGAGGAGAATCCAGAGGGCCTTCTCGTCTCCCCAGGCCGCCAACATCTCGTAGACGGCCGCCCGGACGCGGGGGGAGGGGTCGTCGGTCGCCCGCTCGAGGAACAGCTGGTCACGGAGCGATGCGTTCCAGCCGAAACTCCCGAGCGCGGCCGCGGCGGCGGCACGGATCGCCTCGTTCTCGGTCTCGAGGGCGGCCGTCAGCCACCCCAGGTCGCCGTCGCGGACGCTCGTTCCGAGGTTCGCACAGACGGCGAGTACCTGCGTCAGCAGCGGTTCGGGCCACTCGCTGTAGGACCGGTTGGCCCGACGTAACAACGGTTCGGGATCGTCCCGCGCCACCCGATAGAGGGTGTCCTGGCCGAAGACGGTGAACTCCTCGTTCGTCCCGTCCAGCAGCATCGAGATACCACTCTCCGCGTCGGGAAGCGTGCCGCTTACCTGTAGCAGTGTGACGACCGCGGCTCGCTCGCGGGGACTCTGCGGTTCGAACGTGGAGTCGACGTACTGGTCCGGTCGGCACAGCAGCGTCAGCCACGTGAGCGCCTGCAACCGGTCGTACTCGTTCCGTGACTCGAGTCTCCGCCCGGCTCGCTCAGGAATCCCGAGTGCGTCGCCCAGATCGCGGAGCCGGTCGGCCTCCCGCCCGTCGAGCTCCCGGAGGTTGTCGTCCAGCAACGATTCGACGACGGCGCGTTCCATCCGCGAGAGACCGTCCACCCATCCCTCCCAGTCCGGCTCGTCGGCGAACAGTCGATTCAGAAGTTCCTCTCGGAGGTCGGGGCGGACGCGCTCGCGGCGGGTGTTCTTGCCCGAACGATACACCGACAACCCCATCGTGAGGCAGAACGAGACCGTGGTCGCGACGCCAACGACCAGTCCGACCCTGACGAGTATGACCCGCATCGGAACGACGTACCCGAACAGCGTGACCTCGGTCATCGAACTCCTCTCGGACCGTCACGCATCGATATGTCTCCTGATTCGGGCGAGAAGTTCCTCGCTCCGAAACGGTTTCGTCACGTAGTCGTCGACGTCGGCATCGAACCCTTCGAGGACGTGTTCTTCTCGCCCCCGCGAAGTCAGCATCACGATGGGGAGGTCGGCCCTGACGGCCAGTTCCCCACCACGGATCATCCTCGCGAGTCGCATCCCGTCCAGACGAGGCATCATCACGTCCATCACGGCGATATCCGGCTCGTAGCCTCCGTCGAGGACGTCAGCGGCTGCACGCCCGTCTTCGCACACCCGCACCTCGTATCCAGCTGCTCCGAGCTGGTGTTTCACCAGCTGCTGAAGCGTTTCGTCGTCATCGACTACGAGGACATCGACCGCCATTCAATAAGAGATGAGAGCACACGTACATAAACACGCCTATCGACGCCGCGGCCATCCACCGGCTTCTTGTGGGCTCTCCCCTTCGTCGGGATATGGAGAGACGTCGGTTTCTGGCGTCGATCAGCGCCGGTAGCTTCAGTTGCCTCGCGGGCTGTCAGCGGTTGGCGGGTTCATCAGCGGAGGAGACGAGCTCGGGGCCGGGCGAGTCACCCGGAACCGAGACCTCCGCAGGCAGTCGCACCGAGTCACCGACGACGGCGGACGTCAGTCCGGACGGGGCCGCGTTTCGCGTCGCCGGTGACGGCTTCGAACGGTGGACCGACGGTGGGTTCGAACCATTGACCGTTCGCGGTATCAATCTCGGAATGGCCAAGCCCGGCGCGTTCCCGGGACAGGCGGCGATCACACGCGAGGAGTACGACCGGTGGCTCGCGGCGATGGGCGACATCGCGAACGTCGTCCGGACGTACACGATCCACCCGCCGGCGTTCTACCGGGCGCTGGCCGCGTACAACGAGACGGCCGCCGAACCGCTGTTCTTGCTCCAGGGGACGTGGGTTCCGACGGCGGAACTTCTCGACGCGGAGGACGCCACCGAGCTGTCACGGACCGTCGACCGGGAGCTCCAGCGAACCGTCGATGTCCTCCACGGTGAGGCGACGCTTCCGGAGCGCCCCGGACACGCCAGCGGCACCTACGATGCGGATGTCAGCGGCACGACGCTCGGCCTCCTGTTCGGTATCGAGTGGCCACCGGACGTCGTCGCCCGAACCGACGAGCGTGGAACGGCCGGCGAACTCGACGGTCGATACCTCCGGGGGGCCCACGCCTCGCCGTTCGAACGGTGGCTCGGGGGCCGCCTGAACGCCGCGGTCGGGCACGAGACCGAGACCTACGGGGTGCAACGTCCCGCCGCGTTCGTCAACTGGGTGACGACCGATCCGCTGGCACATCCCTACGAACCCTACGGGGACGAAGACTCTGTCAGCGTCGATCCGGACGCACTCACGGCGACCGACGCCTACCCCGCGGGTACGTTCGCTGCCTATCACGCGTATCCGTACTACCCCGACCTGCTCAACGAGACGCCGTCGTACGTCGACTACGTCGACCACCGGGGAGAGCAGAACAGCTACGCTGGCTACCTGAACGACCTCGTCGGTTCGACCTCGCACCCCGTCCTGCTCGCCGAGTTCGGCGTCCCGAGTTCGCGGGGCATCGCCCACCACCACGTTCACGGTCGCGACCAGGGGCGTCACACCGAGACCAGACAGGGAGAGCTGGTTGGAGCGATGTACGAGGATATCCTCCACGCCGGCTGCGCCGGTGGGATCGTGTTCTCCTGGCAGGACGAGTGGTTCAAGCGGACCTGGAACCTGGACGAGCGATCGGTCCCCGGCCGTCGTCCGTTCTGGTCGAACATCGAGACGCCCGAACAACGGTTCGGCCTGCTCGCGTTCGAGCCGACAGACGGCGTCTCCCTCGACGGGTCCGTCGATGGCTGGACCGACGGTCTGCGTGTGGCTGCGACGGGCGACGGCGGAAGCGGAACGCGAAAACTCCAGCGCGCTCGGGTGACACACGACTACGAAGGCCTGGCCGTACGGCTGGAGTTCGAAGCCACGGGAGAGCCCATCGACTGGAGCGCCACGAACGCGCTCGTGACCATCGGACTGACCGGACGACGGGCGGCGTTGCCGTTCGGGCTGGACGCGACGGCTCCGGCTGACTTCGTCGTGAACCTCGCCGGGGCCGGGGAGTCGCGGTTGCTGGTCGAGTCGTCGTACGACGCTTTCGCACGCGAGTTCGGGTCCCTGGCAGGGCTGGACGTGGCGTCGTATCGGACCGGCGATGCCGGGTTCGTCCCGGTCTACGAGCCGGTCACTCTCGGCTACACCGTCCCTCCGACGGGTGAGCAGGTTCCGTTCGATGCGGTCGAGACCGGGCAGTTGCGATACGGGGTCGGGAACCCCGCCGCGGACCAGTACGACTCCCTCACCGACGTGTACGCTGCTCCGGACGGTCGGGTCGTCGAAGTACGACTGCCCTGGGTGCTCCTCAACGTCGCCGACCCGTCGAGCAAGCGTCGGATCGAGACGGACTGGGACGCCGGACTCGAAGTGACGTCGTTCGACGAGATAGACGTCGGCGTCGCGACCTACGCGCCGAACGACGATGCGGGGACGCCGCAGTCGGACTCGACGGCCGTCGACCGCGCGGCACCGGGGGCCCGCGGAGACCGGCTGGAGACCGTCGCCTACGGGTGGGAGGAGTGGAACCGCCTCTCGTACGACGAGCGCCTGAAGGAGTCGTACGAGGTGCTCCGTCGAACCGACTGGGCTGGAGACCCCGGGTGAGCGGAAGTCGGGGCCGGTTCGAAACGACGGCCGAACCGTGAGAAGCACCTTGCGTCGGCGGTCACCGGTCGTAGGACCCGGGTCGAGCCGCGGTCACCGCGTCGCGAACGCGCCGGCGAGCAGGTAGGCGTAGCCGAGGCCACCGGCGAGCGCGAGCACCACGCCACTCGTCTCGGCTGCCGGCACGTCGAGCCCGAGACCGGCCGCCTGCACCGCGACACCGACCGCGAGTAGGCCCATCGACGCGAGCGCGGTCCGGTCGTCACAGCCCGGCCAGCGCCCGACGTTCGGAGGATAGAACTGGAGCGACACGCCGACGACGGTCAGCCCGAGGAAGCCGAGCAGGGTGAGCCGGCGGTGGGCCGGGAGTAGCACGCCGTCGAGGCCGACGAACGCGAACCACGCACCGAGCGCGACGGCGGCGACGCCACCGACCGCGCCCAGGAGCACGCCGTAGAGCGCGGTCCGGCGGTTGTCCGACCGGACGAACAGGGTGCCGACGATGGCGGCGTAGCCGACGACGGCGACCGTCTCGACGACTGCGGCGAGGTGGAACCAGGGGCCTGCGGGCAGGGTCGCCGCGAGCAGCACCGGGCCGACCGCGCCCGCGGGGAGGACGACCCACACGAGGGCTTTCGGCGGGTCTGCGACGAGGAACCGCGGGAGGAGCCGCACGCCCAGGCCGAAGACGAGCAGGGCCGCCGTCCCGGTCCCGAGCAGGTGGATGGTCCGCGGCGGGTAGCCGTCGAAGACGGGCGGGACGAGCTCCACGAGTCCGAGCGTCGCGTAGCTCCCGACGAGCAGGTACGCGAGCGCGACGGGGACGACGGCGTTTGCCGCCCGATCGACCCCTGCCCGGTGGGCGTTCGGGCCGCCGGTGCCGGTCTCGCCCCCGGTGGGGTTGTCCCGCACCGTCCACGCGAGCGTGCCGACGAAGCCGAGGACGCCGGCGGCCCACAGCGCGGCGCCGGCGGGTTCGAGGACATCCGGTGTCCCCGCCAGCGGTGCGAGTGCGAGGCAGGCCACCCCGCCTGCGGTGAGCGGTAGCTGGACGATTGCGGCGCGGGGCTCGGCGAGCTCGCGGTCGAAGTACGACGGCACCAGCGAGTACGCCTTCCCGAAGACGACGTGGAGGACGAACCCGTACAGCCCCAGCGCCACCTCGGTCCCCCGTGGGATGCCGACGAGCAGGCCGACCTGCCACGCGAGCAGCGCGGCGACGGCGACACCGACGTACCGGCGCGCCCAGCGGGAGACGGTTGCGGCCATGGCCGGATGATTCGACGGCCCACGGCAAAGTCGTGGTGCCGGAGCGGTTCGGCTGCGGCCCCCGTGACAGAGGATTAGGTCTACCTAAATTCCGAAAGCGATTTAAATTGTTAGGCTAGCCTAAAACTATGAGCGAGGATTCGTACGACGACTCGACGCGGCGGCGCTTCCTGGGAACCGGTGCTGGACTGGCTGCGGCCATCGGACTGGCCGGCTGTCTCGGCGAGTCCGGGCCCGGCGACGGCACATCGACTGCGGACCCGACGTCGACCGCACCGCCTGCGACGACGGCAGGGACGACCGAGGGGCCGTCCGAGACGACTGGCTCCTACAGCGTCACCATGGAGCCGGTCGGATCGGTCGAGTTCGAGACCGTCCCCGAGACGTGGGTCGCGAACAACGGGAGCTGGGCCGACATGGGCGTCGCACTCGGGCTCGAGCCGCCGAAAGCCGTCTGGCTGACGGGGCGCTACCACACGCAGTACTACGACAGCATCGACGGCGTCTCCGTCGACAAGAGCGACATGGTGTCGCTCTACCAGAGCGGCGTCAGCAAGGAGCTGTTCTTCAGCCTCGACGCCGACGTGCACGTGATGGACCCCAACTTCCTCGTGAACCGGTTCAACGGTTGGGACGAGAGCGACGTTGCGGAGGTCGAGGAGAACGTCGCCCCCATGTTCGGCAACTGCATCTACGCCCAGAACTACCCGTGGCACTCGGACTACCGCTACTACAGCCTCTACGAGGCGTTCGAGAAGCTCGCGCAGTTGTTCCAGCGCACCGACCGCTACGAGGCGTTCGAGACCGTCCACGACGAGTTCCAGTCGAACCTCGCACCCCACGTGCCGACACAGGGCGAGCGCCCCGAAGTAGCCGTGCTCTGGGGGGACGGTGAGGCCCTCGAGGAGTTCCTTCCGTACATCATCGGCGAGGGAACCGGGTTCAAGCACCTCCGGGACCTGCGGCTCCGCGACGCTCTCGCGAGCACCAACATTCGGGAC
Source organism: Haloarchaeobius sp. FL176 (assembly GCF_024609245.1). Classification (GTDB taxonomy): domain Archaea; phylum Halobacteriota; class Halobacteria; order Halobacteriales; family Natrialbaceae; genus Haloarchaeobius. The sequence goes on along the minus strand of NZ_JANJYH010000005.1, from coordinate 90,220 downwards.
TTCCACGGGAGCCGTACTGCGATCGATCTGGAGACGCTGCTCGAAGTCGATCCCGAAGTCATCCTGCTCCGTAGCTACGAGTCGATGTCCGAGAGCGAGTTCCAGCGCACCGTCGTCGCCAGCCTGGAGGCGGACCCGACCGCGAGCGCCCTCACCGCCGTCCAGAACGGCGATGTCTACCGCGCCGGCGGTCTCTACCAGGGCCCCATCACCAACATGGTCCTGACCGAGCGGACCGCCAGCAAGCTCTACGGCGTCGACGAGGAGCTGTTCGACCGTGGACGGGTCGCCGACATCGTTGCGGGGGAGTTCTGAGCATGACCGGACAGGCGGACGCGGCCGACGCGGCGGACGAACGCGCCGACGAGGACGCGTGCGACGCGGGTCTCGTCGCGACGCTCCGGCACGAGCGCGAGAACGTCGCACGGCTCGCCTGCGAGGACGGTCCGTTCGCGGTCGCCTGCCGCGAGACCGGCACCAGCCCGGAACCAATCGACGGCTCGACGTTCGAGACGTTCGAGCGGGCCGAGCGTGCCCGCGACGCCGCGCGGCGCTACCGGGCGGTGCTCCGGACGCTCGACCCCGGACTCGAACGCTACGAACTCGCGGTCTGTGACGCCGATGGCGCGGGTGGGACGCTGACGCGCGTCCGGCAGCGCACCGGCCGTCGTCGGGAGAACGGCCTCCCCGAGTCGCGTCAGAGCGTAACGCTGGCGGGTGAGGGCTGTGACGAGTGGCTCCGCGTCGAGAACGGCCCCGTCGTCCACCTCGCGGGCCCGGACGCCCTGCTCGACGACGAACTGGTGACGCGACAGCTCGAGTCGGGGCTCGACCCACGATGACGGAAGATGGCTCCGACGCGACGGACGCCGCTGACCGCTACGACGTCGTGGTCGTCGGGGGTGGGCCCGCTGGAACGGCCGCGACGGTGTTCACTGCCCGGGATGGCCTCGACACGGTCGTCTTCGACCGCGGTGCCGGGGCGCTCGACCGCTGTGCGTTCCTCGCGAACTACCCCGGCTTCCCCGCCGGCATCGACGTGGGGACGTTCCAGGGCCTGCTCGCGGACCACCTCGAGACGGCGGGTGCGATTCCGGTCGAGGACTCCGTTGTGTCGGTCGCACGCACCGCGGCGGACGCCGACGACGGTGCTCGCTTCGTCGTCGAGACGGCCGACGACCGGCGGGTCCGAACCGACTACGTCCTCGCGGCGGCCTGGTACGACGGCTCCTACCTCGAACCGCTGGACGACGGGGACGAGATGTTCGAACTGCACGAGCATCACGGCGAGGAGCACGAGCGGTTCGACCCCGACTACCCCGACGACGACGGCCGGACGCCGGTCGAGGGCCTGTACGTCGCCTCGCCCGCCGGCGGTCGGAGCGCGCAGGCCGTCGTCGCCGCGGGCAACGGTGCCCACGTCGCCCGGTCGCTGCTGGAGGACCACCGCGTGGCCGCGGGCTACCCGGAGGGCGTCGCCGCGCGCTACGACTGGCGGCGACGGGCGGGTGAGTTCTCCGGCAAGTGGGCCGAGCGGGACCGCTGGCGCGAGTACTTCGAGGCCGAGGCCGGCGACCACGACCTCGACGAGGCGCGGTTCGTCGAACTCCGCGAGCGGTACCTCGACGAGGCGTTCGCGACGAAGACGACCGACGAGGAGATAGAGCAGCGGACCGAGGAAGCACACCACCGCCTGCTCGACCACCTCGACGACGAGCACATCCGTTCGTACCTCGAACGGCAGGATGCGACGGCGGCCGACGACTGACTTCCTTTCCGACGCCCCCGTGACGCGCCGAACTCCGGGGCGCAGGGTCGTTCGAACCTGCTTTCGGCTCGCCTAAAATCCGAAAGCCATTTATTTTTTTAGGTAGGCCTAATTCCTATGGCAAACGACCCGGCAAACTCGAGTGTGCACGCTGTGGGTCGCAGGCGAGGCACACGACGAACAGGGGAGCTCGGTGAACGGGAGGGGTGGACGACACGATGAGCAACGAACGACGGGGCGTCGGAACCGACACGGTTCCGGGAGGCACCCGCCTCGGCTGGCTGTTCGACCCGAAGCTCGTCGGCCTCGCGGCGGTGAGCCTACTGATCGTCGTCGTCGGTGGTATCGTGCAGGTGAGCCACGGACCGTTCCGGATGAGCTACGCCGAAGTGTGGCGATCGCTGACCGACCAGACCGTTCTCTTCGACATCGAGGTCTGGAAGGCGTTCCTCCTCGGGCACGAACTCCCCGAGATGAGCCGCCAGAACCTCGTCGTCTGGTACATGCGTCTGCCCCGCGTGGTCGTCGGTATCTTCGTCGGTGCGAACCTCGCCGTCTCCGGGGCCATCTTCCAGGCGGTGACGCGGAACGAACTCGCCAGCCCGTTCATCCTCGGCGTCTCGTCCGGGGCCGGGGCTGCCATCCTGCTGACGTTCGTCTTCCTCGGCGGGCTGACGATGTACCTGCCGCTCATCGCAGCGGCGGGCGGGGCCCTCGCGTTCCTGACCGTCTACATGATTGCGTGGAAGAACGGCACCTCCCCGGTCAGACTCGTCCTCGCGGGCGTCATCGTCGGGACGATATTCACCTCCCTCCAGCGAGGGATGTTCTTCTTCTTGCAGGACATCGCGGTCGCGAAGTCCGCCCGTGCGTGGACCGTCGGCTCGCTCATCGGGACCGACTGGGAGGAGATACGGACGGTGCTCCCGTGGTCGGTCCTCGCCGTCGTGCTCGCGCTCGCGGGGTCGCGACAGCTGAACGTCCTCCTGCTCGGCAAACAGACCGCGAAGTCACTCGGGATGAACGTCGAGCGGGTCCGGTTCGGCCTCTCGAGCGTGGGCGTGCTGGCCGCCAGCGCGAGCATCGCCGTCGCGGGCATCGTTAGCTTCGTCGGCCTCATCGTCCCGCACATGGTCCGGAACATCGTCGGCAGCGACTACAAGAAGCTCGTCGTCGGCTGCCTCTTCGCCGGACCGGCGCTCGTCGTCTCGGCCGACGTGGGTGCGCGGCTGTTCTTCGGGATGATCGGCAGCCGCGGTCAGGTCCCGGTCGGTATCGTCACCGGCCTGGTCGGCGGACCGTACTTCCTCTATCTGATGCGAAAGCAGGAGGCGTTGGGGAACATATGAGCGAGCACACTGGTACCGACGACGCGACGCCGCAGTCCGACGGAGCGACCGTCGCCGACTGGACCGAGGAGGCGACGACCGAGACAACGACCGCAGCCATCAGCGAACTCGCTGGCGAGGAGCTGGTGCTCGGCTACCCGAACACCGACGAGCCCGTGCTCGACGGCGAGTCGATGACCGCGACTCCCGGTGCGGTGACGGCGCTCGTGGGGCCGAACGGCTCCGGCAAGAGCACGCTGCTCAAGGGGCTCGCGAACCAGCTCGAACTGACGGACGGCTCGGTCCTGCTCGACGGCCGGGACGTGCAGTCCCTCGGCACGAAAGAGATGGCCAAGAAGCTCGGGCTGCTCTCACAGGAGAGCACGTCCCCGGGCAGCATCAGCGTCGAGGAGCTCGTGTTCCACGGCCGCTACCCCCACCGCGGCTTCTTCGAGACGGTCACCGACGAGGACGAACGGGCCGTCGACCGTGCGATCGACCTCGCCGGCGTCGACCACCTCCGTGACCGGCAGGTCAGCAGTCTCAGCGGCGGCCAGAAGCAGCTCGTCTGGATCGCGATGGTGCTCGCACAGGAGACCGACGTCCTGTTGCTGGACGAGCCGACGACGTTCCTCGACCTCCACCACCAGCTCGAGGTGATGGAGATAATCGAGACGCTGCGCGACGAGAGCGACATCACCGTCGTGGTCGTCCTCCACGACGTCGAGCAGGCGGCACGACTGGCCGACCGGATGGTCGCGCTGAAGGACGGGGAGATTCAGGCCCGTGGAACGCCCGAGGAGGTCCTGACGGAGTCGATGCTCGCGGACGTCTTCGAGATCGACGCCGCAGTCGACCGGACCGAACGAGGTCCGCGGGTCGAGCCGATTCGCCCCCGGCACGACGACGACGGTGCCCCCGACGAGTGTCGCGACCACCAGCCACGGATGGAAGCCGACGAGTGACGGGCTACGAGGGGGTTCTGGGCCGAGCACGACCGCAACCCGGGAAGGCGTCGAAGGCCTTCTCTGCCTCACCGTCGTCGTGCTTGGGAGGGATTCGACGCCACCAGGTTCTGTCCGGCCTAAAAACCGGAAGCGTTAAGAATTTTTAGGCCGGCCTAAATCATATGTCGGGAGACCGCAGTGTGGGTGACGAATCGACGCGCAGGACGTACCTGACGTACGGTGGGACGCTGGCGAGCAGTGCGCTGCTCGCGGGTTGTCTCGGTGGGAGTGGCAGCGACGGAGGCGGCGACACGGCTACCGCGACGCCGACCGGGTCAGCGGACCAGTCGACCGCCACTGAGACGACCGAGGACGACGGCCCCTACTCGGTGACGATGTCTCCGGTGGGCACCGTCGAGTTCGACACCGTCCCGGCGGACATCTTCACCGTCTTCGCACAGTACGCGGACATGGCGGTCGCCCTCGGCCGGGGCGACGCGGTCAACGCCCTCTACGTACCCGAGATGTCGGGGACGACGATGAACCACTACTACCACCACCTCGACGGCGTCTCCTTCGACTGGGAGGGGTTGCACGACCCGCTCGTCGACGGCCTGTCGAAGGAGCGGCTGTACGAACTCGACAGCGACGTCCACCTCGCCGACCCCTCGTGGGCGTCGACCCAGCAGAACTGGGACCGGGGCGACGTCGACGAGGTCGGGACACAGGTCGCGCCGTGGTTCGGCAATTTCTACAGCGGCACGCAGACGTCGCCGCCGGAGGGGTACCCGGAGTACGAGTACTACGACCTCTGGGAGCTATTCGGCGGTGTCGCACGGGTCTTCCGCGAGGAGGCCCGCTACGAGGCGCTCGCCGCGGTCCACGCGGACCTCGTCGAGCGCATCCAGAGCGACCTGCCGCCCGAGCGACCGACCGCCGTACGCGTCTCCATCGCGAGCGACGGCGAGTCGTTCTACACCTACCACCTCAACAAGCCGGGCTACTGGCTGGCGGACACGCGTCCGCTCGGCGCGACCGATGCCTTCGCCGACGAGGACTGGGGCAATCTCTGGGGACAGGTCGACTTCGAGGCGATGGTCGAGGCCGACCCGGACGTCCTCCTGCATCTGTGGGGCATGACGCCCTCAAGGAGCATGACGGATATGCGACAGTTACTCGTGGACCACCCCGTCGGCCGGGACCTCACGGCGGTCCAGAACGACCGGGTGCACGCACAGGGGATGCGGTATCAGGGCCCCATCATGAACCTGTTCCAGCTCGAGATGACCGCCAAACAGCTCTACCCGCAGCAGTTCGGCGCGTGGCCGACCTACGAGGACGGCGACCCGTACCCCGAGATTCCCGAGGACGAGCAGCTGTTCGACCGCCAGCGGGTCGCGGACATCGTCACCGGCGAGTTCTGACGCGAGTCGGAGGGAGCTTCGCTCGGGGGTCGTCCCCGACCCGAGCTCTTTCGGTCGGCCACGTCGCCGCATGCTATGTCAACGGACGCTGCGAGCGACGCACCAGCCGCCTACGACGAACCGACCGCTACCGACGCGTCTCGAACCTCCGGCAGGCCTCCACGTTCCTCAACTGGGACCAGCAGGTGACGATGCCGCAGGGCGGCGCGCCCGGCCGCGCCAAGCGGCCGACGGCCTCGTCCGCGGGGCCGAGTTCGGACCCATCCACGAGTGGATGACGGACCACGTCCACCGGCACGGCCAGCGCTACGAGCCCGCGGAACTGGTCGCGGTCGCGACCGGCGAGCCGCTGACCGCGGAGTACTTCGTCGACTGCGCGCGGGAGAAGGCCGAGGCGCTGTACGGGTTGTAGTCGTCCGAGCCGCTTATTCGTGCAGCCGGACCACCACGTGCTCCGCGCCCGTCGCCAGCGTCTCCACGGACGGGAACCGCTCGAAGTGCCGGGTGAGGTCGAGCGACCGATGGTGGACGACGGTCGCACGACCATCCGACGCCAGGACGTGCTCCATCCCGGAGAACAGGTCCGAGAGCACGCCGTCGCCCGCGTGGGTCGGCGGGTTCGAGAGCACGTGGTCGAAGCGCCGGTCCGCGACGCCCGACACCGCGTCGGCGGTGACGACCGTCGCATCGACGCCGTTCTCGGCCAGCGTCCGCTCGGCGCAGGCCGTCGCGACCGCGTCGTCGTCGGTCAGCCACAGGTCGCAGTCGGCAACCGAGCCGGCGTACGAGCCGACTGGACCGTAGCCACAGCACAGGTCGAGAACCCTCGCATCGTCGTCGACGGTGGCGGTCTCCAGCAGCAGCCTGGTGCCGTGGTCGAGGTGCCCGGCGGAGAACGTCCCGGGGACGGAGACGAGCGAGAGGTCGACGCCGTCGACCGTCGCGGCGAACTCGCGTGGCTCGACGAACGCGGGCGGGTCGACGGTCTCCGGTCGCGTCGCCGCGACGACGCGGGCCTCGCCGTCGTGGACGGTCTCGACGCGGCCGGTGAGCCCGGCGAGGCAGTCCTCGTAGCGACCGAGGCCGGTGGTCGTGTTGCCGGCGACGTAGAGCGTGCCGCCCGGAGCCAGCGTCGCGAGCGCGTTCGCCACTCGCTGCTTCCCGACCGCGACCGGGGTGTACGGTTTCGGGGCGTACGCGACGGTGTCGAACGTCGAGTCCGCGCCGGCCGGATGGGCGGTAGTCGCCACCGTCGCGTCGACGCCGTTCGTGGAGCTGTTGCGCTCGCAGCAGGCGGCGGCGCGGGCGCTCGTCTCGGTCATCACGACCGCGTCGGCGACACTGGCGAGGACGCAGCCGACGACGCCGTAGTTCGCCGCCGGGACGAGCAGTCGGCCCAGTCGCTCCTCCCAGCACGCCTCCAGCAGGGCGAGCGTCGCGGGACGGAACCCGTCGGGCGAACAGCAGCTGTCGGCGGTGTGGAACTCGTAGCGCCGCGGGCCGCCGTCGACGCGCGAGCCGAGGGCGAGAGCCGGCTCGTGGCGGCTCAGTGGCATCGGCTACCTCCCCTCCGCGGGTCGGCGACGGCGGTGACGATGGTGGTGGTCGTGAGAACCTGCGGGCGGTGCGACTGGTGGCACTGCGGACGAATCGTGGGTGTATCGTGCATCGACGTGGGTCGTGACCGGCGGCGGTCAGCGGGCGGAACGTCCCACGCGCTCCGCTAGCGGGTTCGAGAACCGGGAGAACGGTCCACGCAACGCTGGCGGGGCGCGCGAACCGGAGTGCCGATCAGCGTGACGCCGCGTCGGATGCCGACCCCTCCGGTCGGTCCGCCACGGTTCCCACAGCCGGCGAGCCGGCCGACCCTCGCGTCAGACCGCGACGCGAGCCCGAGTCGACCGCGAGCACGTGTTCAATGCAACCTGTAGTCGAACTGCCGACACAAAAAACGTTACTCCCGGCGTGCGACCAGGTACGACTCCACGCGGTCGGCCATCGCGCTCCTGACCCCGGACTCGTCGGTATCGACGGAGCCGTCGCGGAAGGCCCGGACGTGTTCGCGGGCCAGCGCCTCGACGGCGCGCTCGAACAGCAGGTCGAAGCCGAGTTCGTCGTCGGTCACGCCGAGACGGGCGACGACGCCGTCGAGCCAGCGGTCCGTGGCGAGGGCTGCGACCAGTTCGTCCGGGTTCGTGGCCGTCGTTTCGACTGCGTCCTCCCCACCCGTGACGGTGTGGTTCCGCAGCACGGCGCGGTGACCCGTCTTGTCCGCGAGCAGGACACCGGCGACGGGGCTGTCGCGCCAGTTCGAGTCGGGGAAAGCGTAGCCCTCCGGGTCGAAGTCGACCGCCCGAACCTCCTTCTCGAGTGCGTTCACCGGTGTCAGCCCGAGCCCGTCGTAGATGCTCGCGACGGAGTCCGGCGGCAGGAACGAGCCGTGGTCGGCGTCGTACACCTCGGTACCGAGGAACGACGGCGTCCGCGACCAGTCGTACGCGACGCCGCTCCCGTCGACTGCGACGCCGACGAACGTCACGGGCTCGACGTTCTCGACCGACGCCCGGAACGCCTCGCGGTCGAACTGCTCGCGGACGTGCCGGACCGCGTGTGCGTACGGGAGCGGCACGTCGTCGGGACCGAACTCCCGGTCGGCGTCGCCGAACGCGAGCACGCCAGTCGAGCGGAGCTGGAACCGGAACGGGCTCCCGGTGAGGTGCTCGCGGAGCCAGAGGTGGCCGCCGTCGAGGAGCTCGTCGGGGGCGTCGGCGAGCGGTGGCGTCGGTGGTGCGTCGTGCATCAGTCGGATGGTGGTCCGTCGTTGCGCGGGCGGGGACAAAACGGTACCCCCGACGGACGACGGTGGCGCCCGGTGCCGCGAGAGTTAACAAGAAACCAATCAAGAAACACAATTCTTATTAATTCAGGCTTTGGTCTTAGCAATATGCAGGAACTCACTCGACGCCGAGTGCTGGCGGGAACCGGACTGGCGGGGCTCAGCGGAGTCGCTGGCTGTCTCGACGGCCTGAACACTGGTGGCGACACTGAGAGCGGCGGCGTGCAGTCGTCGTTCTTCGTCTTCGGCGCGGTCACGGCCGCGGTCGCCGGGGACGCGACGGACGCCTCGGTCCTCGTCCCGGTCGGCCAGCACGGGCACGGCTGGGAGCCCGGGCCGCGCGTCCGCGAGTCCATCCGCGACGCGTCACTGCTGGTCCACGGGATGCCGGGGTTCCAGCCCTGGGTCGACGACATCACCACCGACCTGACGGCCGACGGTGCCGCGGTCGAGACGGTCGACGCGAGTGCGGACGTCGACCTGTTGCCGCTCGGCGACGACCACGGACACGGCCACGGCGAGCACGAGACGGAACAGCACGAGGAGGAACGCGGCACAGAGCACACCGGTACAGAGCACGACGGCACCGAACATCACGAGGAGGAACACCACGACGACCACGGCGGCGAGTTCGACCCGCACTTCTGGCTCGACCCGCTCCGGATCCGGACGGCCGTCGACACGGTCCGCGAGCGGCTCGTCGCGGTCGACCCGGCGAACGCCGACGTCTACGAGGCGAACGCGACGGCGTACCGGGAGCGACTCGACGCGCTCCACGAGGACATCGACGGGACCGTCGCCGACGCCTCGAAGGGGACGCTCCTCGTCGCCGGCCACGACGCATTCCAGTACTTCGGCGACCGGTACGGCCTCCAGATCGAGGCGCTCACGGGGATGTCGCCAGACGCGCAGCCGACGGCACGTGACATCGAGCGTGCACAGGAGGTCATCGAGCATCACGACCTGCAGTACATCTGTGCAGACCCGCTCGAGTCACAGCGCGCCGCCGAACAGCTGGTCGCGGAGACCGACGCGACCGAGGTCCTGCCGCTGACCGCGCTCCCCGGTCTGCACGACGACTGGGCCGACCGGGACTGGGGCTACCTCGACATCGTCGAGAACGTGAACCGCCCGACGCTCGAACGGGCGCTGGAGGCCTGATGGCTGTCGTCGACGCCCGCGACGTGACGTTCGGCTACGGCGACACGCCCGTCGTCGAGGACGTCTCGCTCACCGTGGAGGCCGGGGCGTTCCTCGGGCTGGTCGGCCCGAACGGCTCCGGGAAGACGACGCTGCTCGCACTGCTCGTCGGGCTTCGCCGGCCCGACGCCGGTAGCGTCACGCTGTTCGGCGAGCCGGCCCACTCCGTCGCAGACGGTCAGCGCGTCGGCTACGTCGCACAGGACGCGACCCACGCTGGTGGGCGGATGCCGGTGACGGTACGAGAAGCCGTCCGGATGGGGCGGTACCCGCACCGCCCCGTCGGCGGGTTCACCGCGGACGACCGGCGGGCCATCGAGTCGGCGCTCGACCGCGTCGACATCCGGGACCTCGCCGACCGTCGCGTCGACCGGCTCTCCGGCGGGCAGCGCCAGCGCGTCGCCATCGCACGCACGCTCGCGGCGGAGGCCGACCTGCTCGCGCTCGACGAGCCGACGGTCGGCGTCGACGCCGAGTCGCGGGAGGCGTTCTACGGGCTGCTGGCCGAGCTGAACGCGTCCGGGCTCACGGTCGTCCTCGTCGAACACGACATCGGCGTCGTGACGACCCACGCGACCGAGATCGCCTGTCTCAACCGCGAGCTGTTCTTCCACGGCGACCCGGAGACGTTCGTCGAGACCGACGCCCTCGCGGACGCCTACGGCGGTAATCAGCACGTGCTCGCGCACGACCACCCATGACGGGGGCGACCGCCGTCGCCCGGACGCCGCTCCTCCTGGGCGGCCTGCTCGACTGGGTCCTCGACGACGTGTGGGGCACCGTCCTCGACGCGCTCGCGGCGCTCACCGGCGTCGAGATGCTGAGCTACCCGTTCATGCAGCGGGCGTACCTGGCGGCGGTCTGCATCGCGGTCATCGGCCCGCTCGTCGGGAGCTTCCTGGTCCACCGTGAGATGGCGATGATCGGCGACACGCTCGCGCACTCGGCGTTCGCGGGCGTCGCGGTGGGCCTGTTCGTGAACGCGACGTTCGCCCTGTCGGTGCCGCCGCTGCTGACCGCGCTGGTCGTCGCCGTCGTCGCGGCGGTGCTCGTCCAGCTCCTCGTCGACCGTGTCGGCACCTACACCGACACCTCGCTTGCGGTCGTGCTGACGGGTGCGTTCGCGGTCGGCAGCGTGCTCATCACCGCGACCGACGGCGGCATCGCGGTCGGCATCAACGCCTACCTGTTCGGTTCGCTGGCGACGGTGACGCGTGAGAACGTCGGCATCCTGTTCGCGATGACGCTGCTCGTGACGGCGGTCGTGGCCCTCGCCTACCGGCCACTGCTCTACGCGACGTTCGACGAGGTCGGGGCCCGTGCGGCCGGCCTCCACGTCGGTCGGTACAACCTCCTGCTCGTCGTCCTGACGGCGGTCGTCGTCGTCGCCGCGATGCAGATCATGGGCGTGATACTCGTCGCCGCGATGCTCGTCATCCCGGTCGCGACGGCCGGCGGGATGCGCGGGTTCCGGCGGAGCGTCGCCGCCGCCGTCCTCACCGGACTCGTCGCGACCGTCAGCGGCGCGACGCTCTCGTACGTCTACGACGTGGCCGCCGGCGGCTCCATCGTGCTCGTCGCCATCGCCGTCTACGCGGCGGTGGGTGCGGGTCGGGCGGCTCGTGCGCCCGTCGCGACCGCTGTCCAGACCCTGCGGACCGCGCGCACCGTCGACGGTCGCACGGTCGAGGCCGATGGTGGCGCCGGGCCCGACGGGCGGGACTGAGCCGCGCCTCGCCACGGGGGCGGCGAGCCGAGACGCAAAGAACGCGCCCGGGCTACTGCTGCGGGCTGGCTTCCTCGTACGGCTGGAGGACGACCCAGCCGCCGGGCTGGGCGAAGTCAAGCTGGAACGTCTCGCCCGCCGACTTCCCGATGAACGACTTCAGGTTGGTGTCGCGGTGCGAGCCGGGCGAGACGTTGCTGCTTTCGCCATGACCGAGCCGTTCACGCCGAGGCGCTTCGAGTTCTCCAGCTGGAAGGCGTCGCCGCTCTCCTTCGGTGCGTTCCGTGTCCTGAATTGGTCGAGGTCCATCGAGAGTCACCGAGACGCGTGTTGACGAATCTGCGGAGTATATACATTGTCAATATTATGTGAGCTTCGAATTAGGTGTGTTGGGTGACAGTATTCAACTACGAGAACGCCTGAAGTGGGTACTTCGAGTCGAGTCGCTTCGATAGTGCCGCTTTATATCAGTCGGGAACGATACAGGACGTATGTCACGTCCCGAGACGGAACCACGAAACTCACTCCGCCACCTGGTCGAGGTCGCTCTCCTGTTCGGCGTCGGCGTCGGCCTGCTCGTCCTGGGCGTGGGCAACCTGACGGACACGATCACGTGGACGCTCCCGGGGTGGGTCAACCTGATCGTGGGCGTCGGTCTCCTTCTGTACGCGTTCTTCAGTATCCGACAGGACTGACTGGCCCGCGACAGCTTACTCGTAGGTCAGCGTCATCCCGCCGTCGAACAGCAGGTCGCCGCCGTTGAGGTGCGTCGCGTGCTTCGAGAAGCCGAACGCGAACAGGTTCCCCACGTCGACGGGCTCCATCATCTCCTTCGTGCGCGACTGGCCGAGCATCACGTCCTCGACGACTTCCTGGACGGAGATACCGCGCTGTTCCGCGGTATCGGGAATCTGGTCGGTGACCAGCGGCGTCTTCACGTAGCCGGTGCTGACCGAGAACGACCGGACGGTTCCGGCTCCTTCGGCGGCGATGGACTGCGTGAGCCCCCGCAGGCCGAACTTTGCGACGTTGTAGGCGACCTTGTCGGCGGTGACGTAGTGCCCGTGGACCGACGCCATGTTGCCGACGGAGCCCCCGCCGCTGTCCCGGAGGTGAGGGAGGACGAGCTTCGAGAGGTAGACGGGCGCGCGGAGCATCACGTCCTGCATCCGGTCGTACACCTCCATCGGGAACTCGTCCAGCGGGGAGATGTGCTGCATCCCGGCGACGTTCGCGAGGTAGGCGAGGTCGCCGTAGCCGGCAGCGGCGTCGACGACCGATTCGAGGTGTTCGTCGTCGGTGAGGTCGGCGGGTTCGGGGTGTATATCGCCCGGGAAGTCGAGTTCGTCGCCGCGGTCGCGGGTCTCCGCCAGCCCGTCCTCGTCCACGTCCGTCGCGACGACCGTGAGCCCGTTCGCCGCGAGCACCAGCGACGTGGCACGGCCGATCCCCGAGGCCGCGCCCGTCACGAGCGCGACCCGGCCGGCGGCGAAGTCGGCGTCGTCGATTCGCAGGACGTCGTCGCCGGTCAACGTCGGGGGCTCGACGCTCTCGTCGGTTGCTGTCATGGGAGAGACTGCACGAGGAACCACGGTATAGGCGGCGGTTGATATGTTAACGTATCTCCTTTCACAGCCGGCATTATTTTCGAGGCTGCACGTATCACAAACGCTATCACTCGGGGGTGGTATACGGTTTAGACGACAGATGGTGGGTGTGGCTGCGGCCTTCCACGTCTCGCTGCTCGGGTTCTCCACGCTCCTGACGACGTGGCTCGCGGTCGTTGGCTGGCGAAACCGTGGCCGCCCCGGTGCGACGCCGTTCACCGGGATGATGGCCGTGGCGAGCGTCTGGAGCGCCGGCTACGCCGCGGGGCTGTTGACACCCGCCGACCAGTACGGTCTTCGACTGTTCTTCGAGCAGCTCCAGTGGTTCGGCATCGTCCTCGCACCCGTGTTCGTCCTGCTGTTTTTCGCCGAGTACACCGGCTTCGAGGAGCTCCAGCGCCCCGCCGTCGTCGCGGGGGTTTGCATCGTCCCGGCGGTGACGCTGGTGCTCGTCTGGACGAGCCAGTACCACCCCCTCATCTGGCGGGACTGGAGCTTCCGCGTCGTCGACGGCGTGAACGTCGCCACGCAGCAGGAGGGGCCGTGGTACCGCATCAACCTGCTCTACACCTACCTGCTCCTCGGCGGCAGCGTCTCCCTGTTGCTGTACACCATCCGGCGCTCCGAGCAGTCGTTCTCCGCGGCGAGTGCGGCGCTCATCGTCGGTATCGGGACGCCCACCGTCGCGAACCTGCTCTCGGTGCTCGGCTACGCCATCTACGAGGGGCTGGACATGACGCCCTACGCGTTCAGCATCACCGGGCTCGCGTTCGCCATCGCCGTCTTCGAACACGACCTGTTCGAACGGCCACCCTCCATCCTCCAGCTCGGTCGCACCTCCGCACTGGGGACGCTCAACGACCCCGTCCTCGTCACCGACCGGGAGGGAACCGTCGTCACCGACAACCAGATCGCCCGCGACGTGCTCTCGGTGCCCGCGACCGGGGCGGACGCGGAACACGGGAGCGGCCTCATCGGGGTCGCTATCGAGGCGCTGCTGCCGGAACGCCCCGAACCGGGTGACGAGCCCGCACTCATCACCCTCGACGACCGCCAGTTCGAGGTCTCGGCCTCGCCCGTCGAGGACGGTCGCGGCCGCTCCGTCGGCACCGCGTACCTGCTCCACGACGTGACCGAGCGCGAACGGCGGCTCGCCGAACTGGAGCGCAGACAGGACGAGCTCGAACGCCAGCGCACCGAGCTCCGCGAGCTCGACGCCATCAACCAGTCCATCCGGAGCGTGCTCACGAGCATCGTCCGCGCGCAGTCCCGACCCGAACTCCTCGACGGGGTCACGAACCGGCTCGCGACCACGCCGTGGTACGTCACCCCGACCATCCGCGAGGAGAGCGTGCCGGAGACGACCGTCGAGGTGACGGATGGGGGCCGGATGCGTGCGACGGTTCCCATCGACTTCGCGTCCATCGGTTACGGCGCGCTCGTCGTCGAGAGCGACCGCGAGGGGGCGTTCGACGACCACGAGGTGACCATCCTCGAGGAGCTGTGTGCCAGCGTCGGGATGGCGCTGCACGCCATCGAGACGCGCGAGACGCTGCTATCGGACAGCCTCGTCGCACTCACCTACCAGGTGTCGGCCGAGGGGTCGCCCCTCGCCCGGGTCAGCGCCGCCCACGACTGTACGCTCATCGTCGAGGGAACCGTGCCGGTCGAGGACTCCGGACTGCTGTGTTACGTCGACGTCGAGGACTGCGGCGACGTCGAGGCGGTCATCGACACGTTCGCCGACGCCGACGAGGTCGAGCGGGTTCGACAGGTTCCCAACCGCGACACCGTCGAGGTACGCCTCCGTGGTCCGTCCGCACTCGGTGTCGTGACCGCCCGGGGCGCGCGCCTCGGCGAGGCCACAGCGCGCGACGGGCAGCTCACGTTCGTCGCCGAGACCGCGACCGGAAACGCCGTTCGGCAGCTGACGGAGGTACTCGAGGATGCCGTCGGGCCGGTGAGCCTGCGGTCGAAGCGCGAGCGCCCACCGGCCACGGAGGACGATGGACGGATCGCCACCGTCGAGGGGTTGACCGACCGGCAGCGCGAGGCCGTCGTCGCCGCGCACAACGCCGGCTACTTCGAGTGGCCCCGAGAGAGCACGGCCGAGGAGATCGCGGACGCCATGGAGATCGCCTCCTCGACGTTCCACAGTCACCTCCGGAAGTCGCTCTCGAAGGTCGTGTCGGCACACGTGAACCACAACGGCGACGGGCGAGACGACTGAGTCACGCGCCGACGAGGAGCCCGTACAGCACCGCGGCGATGAGCAACAGCCACAGCAGTATCACTACGGCCCGCTTGTCGATCTGGAGCAACAGCCCGAGCAGTACGATGGGGATTCTCGGCCCCTGAGTCTCGCCTTCGTCGTTTGGCGGGGGATCAGACCGTCCAGACGGCGGGTTCATTCCCGTTCTCCCACCGTGAGTGGTCGGGCCACGGGTGCGACGTAGCGACCGCCGTCGGTGCCGCCGTTGCCGCCGGTACCGCCACAGTCTCCGAGACCGCCGCCTCCAGCCTGTGCGTTAGCGGCACCGCCGTCGTCCGTGTTCCCAGCCGCGTCCTGTTCGGCCGTACAGCCGCTCCCGCCGCCGGTCGACTGCTCGTTCGTCACGGCGTCGACGACTGTCACCGAGCCGTCGAAGTTCTCGGCACTCGCGACGTTCCCGCTGACGGTCGCCGAGTCGGTGAAGGTCGCGACGGTTCCGAAGCCGGCGAGGTACGCGGCCGAGATCAGCAGCGCGCTGCAGGCGAGTGCGAAGAGAACGTTTCGGTCCATTCAGTCCACCTCCTCCGTACTGTCGGCCGTGTCGTCGAACACGTCGGCACCAGTCGACTCGCTCTCGGCCGTCGGGTCGTCGAAGAATCCGTCGCCCCCGGCCGTGTCTCCCTCGCCGGCGTCGTCCGCGGTCACGCTGGCGGTCGGCCCGCTCCCGTCGGTGGTCGGGTCGACCACGTCGGCGGTCGCGTCGGCCCCGTCACCGAACGCCCCGTCGAACTCGTCGGCGAACCCGTCGCCGCCCGTGTCGTCGAACGTGAATGTCTCGTCCGACTCCCCGGCTGCCCAGTCGTCGTCGAACGCGTCGTCGCCGTCCGCAAGTAGGTCGCCACCCTCCCAGCCGTCGCCGTCGTCGTCCGGCGCGCCCGTCGGCTCGCCAGTGTCGCCACCCCGGGCAGTGAGCCAGAGCGCGGCGACGCCGACGAACGAGAAGATGGCGGCGAAGGCGGCGGTGAACGTCACGGGGTTCCGGAGCTGGATGGCGACCCACACGGTGTACGGTGCCACCACGAGGAGGATTCCGGACGCGAGCGTGAGGTCCGTCGCCGTGAGCGTGATCTCGTCGTCGTCCGTGCTAGCGTCGGCCGCCGTCGCCGCGCTGCTGGCGTCGGCCGCCGTCGCCGCGCTGGTTGCGTCCGCGCCCGTCGCGACGGTCTCGTCACCCACGTCGTCGGCGGCACCGTCGCCGCGTTGCTTCTGGACGATGGTCCAGATCTCCGAGAGCCCGAGGAGTCCGAGCGGGAGGAGCACGAGCACGACGAAGCCGACCGGCCGCTGAGCGAACTGGATGACGTGGCCGATGTACGGGATGGTGACCGTCACCTCGCCGATGACGTTCCCCGCCGGGATCGGCTGGGCGTCGACGTCCTCGTTCGCGTCGCCCTTGGTCCTGAACACCGTGGTGTCCCCGCGCTCCTCGAGCCCGACGACGCGGTGGGTCACCGGCTTCTCGCCCTCGCCCCTGACGAACGTGATGATGTCCCCCTCTTCGATGGCCTCGGTCGAGCCCTCGTCGACGATGACCACGTCGCCGGGAGCGATCTCGGGCTCCATGCTGCCCGAGAGCACGACGAAGCTGTGGTCCGCGCCGACGGCGCCGGGGAAGGCGTAGACGACGAACGGAACGACGACCAGGAGCAGTACGAGCAGGCCGATGCCGTGTGCGACGCGTCGCTTGTCCACCATCAGTCGCTCACCTCGAAGCCTTGGTCCCACGTTTCGATCTGACGAGGCGGCCCACCAGTTCCGTCGGGTGGACCGCAGCCCTCGTCGCTCTCCGCACAGACGGAGACGACGATGTTGCTGATCGCCGGAAGCGCGCCGGTGTCCCCGTCTTGTGTCACCGTGCAGACCATCCCTCGGGTGCGCGTCAACGGCGGGTCGATGGGGTACGACTCGGTCTGCTGGCTGCCCTTCACTGCGACCGAGCACATCGCGGGTGCGTTCGCCTCGTCGAGAGCGTCGAGAGCGTCCGAACTGTCGCCGGCGAGCAGCCGGAACCACACACAGACCGTTTCCTCGCCTCCGTTGTCGTCCTTGTTCATCGCATCGAGTACCTCCAGCGCGTAGGCCGTTTCGTCGTTGCGGAACTGTGAACAGAGCTCGGTGAAATCGTAGATATCCGGCTCGAGCAGGTCGTCGTCGCCGACCTCCAGCTTCCCCAATTCGACGCATTCCGTGCACTCCGGCTCGGGACAGTCCTCGGGTGGAAACGGCGACATAGCCATGTCACTTTCCGGGACGTGACGGCACTGCTCCGCGACGACCTCGAACGTCAGCTCGGTCGAGAGGTCGACGGCCCACGTCGCGTCCTTGGACAGTCGGTACTTCAGGTCGAGACAGAGCTCGGAGTCGATGCAGGGCTCGCCGTCGAGGTCGTCCAGCCGGAGCCCACCCCGGAGTGCGGTCCGGAACTCGTTCAGGGTGGTCCACGAGTCTTCGTCGTCGTCGGGTGGGTATACCTGCGTCACGTCGCTCGGGCCGTCGCAGTTGGGGTCCCGGAAGAGCTGTATCTCGACGACGTCACCGAGTGGGTCAACTGGTTCAGGGCAGTTCGTCCGGAGCCAGACCCAAATCGGGTTCGCGTCGGCGGTGACGGTGAACCGCTCGGTGCGTTCTTCCCCCAGAGTCAGCCCGCCGAACTCGAAGCCAACTGTCCCGTCAATCACCTCGCAGTTGCGGCAGTCGATGCTCACCCCGACCTTGCCGGCGCTCATCGAGACGCCGAACCTCTCGCTATCCTCGAAGAGTGCCCACGTTCCGGCGCCGGCGACACCGCTCAGTGCGCCGACCGACCCGACGCTCCCGAGGAGCTTCCGGCGGCTCACCGAGGCCTGGTCGCGGCTCACGGTGCCTCACCTCTCGCGGAGTGTCTTGTTCGCCTCATTCGACGGTCTCCGTCAGATATTCCTGGGTTCACAGGTCTCCCCCCTGCCCGTTCGGCCCCCACCGGACGGGCGCGTTCGTGTAAACCCGTACCAGAGGTAGGGGGATATGAATGAGCGCCGTACCGGAGAGCAACAACTGCATACTGGGATGGTACCAAGCGCCTGCAGCGTGCTAATCGGCGGTTTATGGAGTGCGGAGTGCCCCGTGTGGGTCCGCGCCATCGCCACGTACTCCATCACGTTGCAGTTCTGGCAGTGACGGAGCAGGTCGGGTCCGCGGCCGTCTCCTCGTACGGGGCCGTCGCCCGCCGTCTGACGTGGGCGCGTGAACGACGGGCCGGGACGGTTCGCCGACTCTGGTAGTGGCGCGTTACTTGTTGGCAATCGACGAGGTGCTGTAGGACGAAAACGCCAGAAACCGACGAGTTGGCCATCTAACGGGCGATTATCTCACGACCAAGCGATTGGCAAGCTGAAATTAAGTATTTGAATGTGACGGCCAAACGTCGGCCGACGAATGGCTACCCCCCATCAGCAAGCTGACGACCAGGCGGAAGACGTACAGACCGGTGCGAGGCGCGCGGCGAGACAGCTCTGTCTCGGCTTCAAGCACCACGACGACCGCGAACGCGAGGCGGCGGTCGAGTCGTTCGCGGCGGTCGACCGCCTCCAGTTCCAACACGTCTCCGAGACGACGGCTCACGACGCAGCCGTCGCCTACGTGGACGCGCTGTGGGCCAAAGACGCGGTCGAGCGGTCCTGCATGGTCGATGGCACCATCGACGCCGACGCGCTGGCGGCCGCCGACTGGAGCGACGTCCGCGAGGCGTTCGCCAGGCGTGCGTCGCTCGTCGACATGGACCCCCAGTACGCCGAAAAGAGCACCACCGCGTGGCGCCGGCACAAGGTCGGCGGTGACTACTGGACGCCGATGAAGCAGGCTCAACTGCACGAGTACCGCGCCGCACTCCAGAAGCCTGACTATCCCGACAAACCCAGATACGGGCAGTCGGGGTACGGCCCGGAGCCCGCCCGGTACCTGCTCGGCGTCGAACTCCACGACACGCGGAAGTGGAAGCAGGCAGAACAGGTGATGACGCCGTACTTCGAGCGGATTCTGCGCGAGCACCGGAGCACGCCACTCGCGGCGTCGGACTAGCGGTCAAAAGGGGGGTGGTTTGGGATGGGTGTCTTGGTTCGGTAGCGTCGGTTCCCAACCGTCGCTACACGAGTTCGATACCTTCTCCCTCGTTGTGGCGGCACTGCTCCGTGTAGAAGCCGATGTCGAACGAGACGGAGTCCGACTGGACCTCGTTACCGTGGTTGACCGGCAGCCACCACGAGAACCCGAAGCACGAGGTATGCCCCGGTGAGAAGCACTCGCGTCCGGGGTCGTCCGGACTATCCTCGAGCTCGTCGAAGTCGGTCGCCTGATTGGACGTCAGTGGGATGCCGAGCCCCCCGTTCGCGGTGAGTTCCTGGGCAGCCTCTCTGAGCGTCCCCTGGAAGATCGTCTTTTCACACTCGCCGTCGCCGCTGACGAGGAACTGTGCGAGGTCCTCTGCGGCCTCGCCAATCGGTTGTTCGCTGTCGCCGGGTTCGATCTGGCTCGGGAAGTCCACGTCGAAGAAGTAGTTCGGCTCGGCAATCGTCCTGTCGCCGTCTTGGCCTGCGACCTCGTCCTCCAGGAACTGGTCGTTACCGACGTCGAGACCAACACCCGCGACGACCACCTCGATACCGTCCTGCTGGATTTCTTCGGCTTCGATGGCGGTCGCTTCCTGCTCGCCCGGCGAACTATTCCCATCGCTGCTCCCGGAATAGCTCTCGGACGTGTACGTGGCACCGCTCCCCGAGAGGGGGCTCCCCTCGGCGTCGGTAACGGTGTATGGCGTAGTACCGGAGTTCGTCCCGACGTAGTCCGGAAGCCCATCGGTGACCAGCAGGATGACCTTCCGAGCGTCGTTCCGGCCGTCAGGGTCGTTGTTAAGGACTTTCTGAGCGAGGTCGAGCGCGTGTGGCATCGGCGTGTCGCCGACTCCCTGAGCGGGGAGGAACTGTTCGATCTCGGGCGACCCATCACCGTCGCGGTCGAACTGGTCGAGCGGCCCCAGACCAGCGCGCAGCGCCGGGCGCTCGAACCCTCTGTCAATGTTGCTGATGTCGGTGCCGGACTCGGTGGGTCCGTTGAACGTCAGCAACCCTGCCCGCACGTCGTCGGGGTCGCTTGCCCGTGCCTCAAGTTCGCTCACGAAGGTGTTCGCTCCCTCCGCGATGAGGTCTATCTCCTGGTTGCCGATGTCTATCTCCCCGTCGCCGTCGTCGTCTTTCAGCGTACCCTCAATACTGGCTGACGTGTCGGCGACCGCCATCACGTCGACCTTCTCGTCGCAGGTAAACAGGTTGTCACAGTTGTTGTCGTACCAGATGGCCGTCTGCAGCTTGTCAGCGAGTTCGACCGTCGGCTCTTCGACTCCCTGCTTCGGGACGATATCTCCAGACTCGTTGACCGTCTGGTCCTCGTCGCCGTCCTCCATCTCTGGCTCCGTGAGCCCGTTCTCGCTGGTCGTCAGGCCGTCGGGCATGGTCATCCAGAGGTAGCCGGGGTTGTTACAGAGGTGCGTGCTGAACGTCACCTCGCCGAAGTCCCCGGGCTTGACGTCGTGCAGATTGATGAGCGGCGCGGGGCCTTCACCCTCACCGGTCTGGATGACAGTGTCATCGTTGTCCGTCCGCCCCAGGTCGTCAGTTCCCGGCGTCGTGTACGACCCCAGGTCGCCGCCGCTCTCGCCGCCGACGTCAGCTAGGAAGTCACATGGATCACCCTCGATCTGATCGACTGGGAACTCGGCGAGCCCATCGTTATCCATATCCGGGAACGCCTCGATCGCCGTGTTGGCCATGAAGTCATCGACGTACGGGTCCGGCACCCAGATCAAGGGCTCCTGCCCGTTGAAATCGGACTGCGTGCCCGGCGGGAACGCGGTGAATCCCTCGGTGTTCTGGGGTTCGGTCATCGTGACGCTGAACCCGCCCTCACCGTCGTCCTCCTGGGACTCGCCGTCGTCTGCCTCCTCGATGTCGACGTTCTCGTCGCTGGACCAGTCGGAGTAGTGTTCTTCCCAGTCGACCTTCAGGTCGAGCTCCCCCGCCGCGATCGTGTTCCCCTCGAACAGTTCGCGGTCGCTGAAGTAGGCACTCGTTCCGAGTCCAGCACCGACGCTAGCAACGCCTGCTGCGCCGATGCCGGCCAGTATCTTCCGCCGTGACAGTTCGATGTTCTTGCTCATTGGCATCTCCCCCCCTTCGGGGAAGACCCACCGGCGGAGTCGAACCGCCGTCGCGCACCCGCGTGGGTCGATGTAACGATTCCCGCTAGCTCACTGGGCTTGCTGGGTGGTCGTGTTGGTTTGGTTGGTGCCTCCGGAAGTCGTCTCGGCCGGCTGACCGCTGCCGTCGTTGTGGCGGCACTGCTCGGTGTAGAAGCCGAGTGAGAACTCCGCGGTGTCCGTCTGGATCTCGTTGGCGTGGTCGACCGGCAGCCACCACGCGAAGCCGACGTTGTGGTGCGTGCTCGCGGAGTAGCAGTTCCGTTCGCTCATTCCGCCACCAGCGGCGGCTTCGATGTCGCCATTGAGGGGCACGCCGAGCCCACTTGAGAGTGCGTTCAGCACTTCGCGAAGCGTCCCCTGAACGAAGACCGGTTCGCCGCCGGTAACACCACCGACGAAGCTGACGAAATCGTTCAGGTTGTCTTGGGAAAGCCCGTCATCGATCTGGACCCAGTCCCCACAGTTGACACTGGCAGCCATCTGCTGGAGGTCGTTGGGTTGAGAACCGCCCTCCGAGACGGCCAGGAGACATGCGTTCTCATTATCGATCTTGTTGAGTGCAGTAGTACGCTGGGACTGATTGCCGTCGTCGTCCTCGTCGGTGAGAACGACCAGGATCTTCTGGGCGTTGGACCGCCAATTCAGGTTGTCCAGTGCGTAGCTAATCGCTTCCGATGCGTCCTCGTTCCCACCACAGGTACCGTAGGTGAAGTCCAGGTTGGTCTCGTCAGCGGTAAGATTCGTCGCGATGAACGTGGGACAGCTGCCGCTCGTGGTGTCCTCGTACGGGACGAGTGCGTACTGCGCATCGACCCCCGATTGAGAGATCTGCGTTGCGAGGCCCGAGATCTCGTTCTGAAGGAAGTTGCGCTCATCACTCATGCTATTCGAGCGGTCCAGGATGAATGCGATGTCAGCTGCGCCGACCGCGGCTTCCTCGGTGCCGCCGCTCTGTAAGTTGTCACCGTCGTCGTACCAGCCAGCTGCCCGGACGGTATCGAGCAGTTCGACGTCGCCGTCGGCCGGATCGACATCTCCGGTACTGTTGATCGTCTGGTCCTCATCTGGATCCTCCATCTCCGGCTCGTTGAGCCCGTTCTCGCTCGCGCTCTCGAGCGCACCGCTCATCCAGACGTAACCCGGGTTGTCACACAGCGCGAAGCTGAACGTGATCTCCCCGAAGTCGCCCGGCTTGACGTCGTCCAGGTCGATGATGACGGGACTCTGCTCCGCACCATCGGCGAGGTACTGACACGGGTCGCCGGAGACTGTCATCGGGTCGAAGTCCGTCGTGTTCGAGTACGTCCCGTTCGGTGACGTCTCGGTGTTGTTCAGGAACTGATGGGCCTGACTCACGTTCTCGACGGTAACCATCGACCCGTTTATCGCGGTGTCTGCACCGAGCGGGAGCCCCACCCGAGAACTGTTCGCCGTCTCGTTCGGCCCCACCATCTCGATACTGCTGATACCGTCGCCTTCGTCGTCGGACCAGTCGGAGTAGTGCTCCTCCCAGCCGACGTGCATGTCGAGCTCACCGGCAGTGAGCGTGTTTCCGTCGAACGATTCGTTGTCGCTGAAGTACGCACTGGTACCCAGCCCAGCACCAACTGACGCGACCCCCGCCGCGCCGATACCGGCCAGTATCTTCCTCCGTGAGAGTTCTATCGGATTCTCTGACATTGTAACCCCCCTTGTGGGGAAGACCCACCGGCGGAGTCGAACCGCCGTCGCGCACCCGCGTGGGTCGATTGTTGGTTCGCTGTGCTCAGCTCAGTTCGGCTGGGTCTCCGGCGGCTGGCCGCTGCCGTCGTTGTGGCGGCACTGCTCGGTGTAGAGTCCGAGCGTAAACGTCGCGGAGTCGCTCTGGATCTCGTTGCCGTGGTCGACCGGGAGCCACCACGCGAACACGCCGTTGTACACCGACCCGCCGCCGCGGAAACAGGCGGTCGGGAAGTTGCCGAGTGACACGGCACCGTCACCGGTGTCGACCTGCGGGTTCGCGACGTAGATCTCGCTGACACTGCCGCTTCCGCCATTGGTGTTTCCGACACCAGCCCCCATCGACAGGACGGTCGCATCCGACCCGTACTCCGTCTCGGGGTCGGAGATACCGCTGTAACCGCCCCCGTCCTCGATCTCGTGCCACCCGCTGACGCCACCACTGAGTTCGGCACCGACATCACGCGTCTGCCACGTGTCCTCGGTGGGGTTACTGTTGTTTGCCGACCCTGCAGTCCGGAAGACGACGTGCTGCGTGCCGTCGGCCTCCTGGATGAGCAGGACGACCTCGTCCGGGTTCGCGTTCGTGTTCTCGTCTCCCTCGTAGTACTGGTAGGTCAGAGAGTCGATATCCCCGATCGTCTCGCAGACGGAGACGACGGACGACGCGTAGTCTTCGGTCTGTTGGCCACCCGACGTGGCCTTTGCAACCTTTCTGTTGTTTCCAGCAGGGTCGTCGGCGAGCTCAAAGTCGACGTCCCAGCTCCCGTCTTGGTTCACGTCGAACCGATTCACACCCGTAGCGGTGAGCTGTTTGTTGTTCCCAGCGGCCGTACTACCTTCGGGCACGTTCCGCCCGTCCAGCCGCTGTCCCGGGTTCGGGATGTTGTTGATTGTATCACGGAGACTCCCGACGGTGAGCGGCTGCTCCCCGCAGTTCTGGGAGTTGCTGCCGTCGTCGAGCCAGATGGCGACCATGATCTCGTCGAGCAACTCGACGTCGCCGTCGGCCGGATCGACATCTCCGGTACTGTTGATCGTCTGGTCCTCGTCCTCGTCCGCCATCTCGGGCTCGTTGAGCCCGTTCTCGCTCGCGTCCTCGAGGAACGCCTGTGCCCAGACGTAGCCCGGGTTGTCACAGATGGCGAAGCTGAACGTCACCTCGCCGAAGTCGCCCGGCTTGACGTCGTCGAGCTCGATGACCGGTGGCGCTGCGTCGTCGTCCGCAAGCCCCGGATTGTCTGCGGTACAGTCGATCGACGTCCCGGTCATGAAGTCGCTGGAGTCGTACCCATTCGGGCCATCTGGGTACACGTCCTCCTGCGTGTTGTCGAGGAACTGCTGTGCGTCGGTCGAGTTGTTGAACGAGAGCATCGCCGCCGCGTTCGCCGGGAGCCCGACACGGGGGCTGCCCACCGTGCTGCCCGCAGTGAAGTTCGCCCCCTGCTCCATCTCGACGGTGCCGTTGATTCCGTTCCCCTCGTCGTCGGACCAGTTGGAGTAGTGCTCCTCCCAGCCGACCTTCAGGTCGAGCGCACCGGCTGTCATCGAGTTTCCATCGAACGATTCGACGTCGCTGAAGTACGCGCTCGTTCCGAGTCCGGCACCGGCGGATGCGACGCCGATGGCACCGAGGCCACCGAGCAACCGGCGCCGCGACAGTCCGAGCGTGTTCTTGTCTGACATAGTGTATTTCCCCCCGAACTCCCGTTCTCGAACGGGGCTCGGTTGTCTATCACATGCACAGATACCCCCGTAGTAATCCGCCGCCACGTCACGGTTCAATTCCGGAATTGAGGGTCGGCAATGGCCTCAAACCGATCGATACGGTCCGGCACGGTGTCGCTCCGGAACCAAGCAGTTGAGGCCGGGGACAGCCGTCGGTCACTGACGTCTCGTATCCGGTCATTAACCGGACGAATCGACCGATTGTACGGGACGGGAGCAGGATGGTCTTATCATGGTAACAACTCACAATCAAGATCGGCCCGACGGACAGGAGGCCACAGGTACCACGTACCGAACCCGTATGCGGCTCATGATGATGATGCTCCCTCCCGTTGAACCGAACAGTAGACCCTGGGGAGGGGGGAGAGATGTTCAGGACAGATACGCTATCGGAGGGGACGATATACGAGGTACTGGCAAATCGCAGGCGACGGGAGACCATCAGACACCTCACCGTCGAGTCGTCGGGTGAGCCGACGACACTGCACGAGCTGTCGCAGGAGATCGCAGCGCGCGAGACGGGCGAGTCGCCGCCGCCGCGCGCCGCCCGCGAGAGCGTCTACAACTCGCTGCACCAGACGCACCTGCCGAAGCTGGAGGAGCTGGGTGTCGTGGACTACGACCGCGACGCCCGGGAGGTCCACCCGAGCGACCGAGCGCGCGATGTCGACCAGTACATGGAGGTCGTGACGAGCCACGGCGTCACCTGGAGCGAGGTGTACCGGAGCCTCGGGGTCGCCTCGCTCACGCTGGTGCTCTGGTCGCTCGTCGGGTTGCCGGTCGTCTCGGCGGTCGACCCGATGCTGTGGACGAGCGGATCGCTCGCGTGCTTCGCGTTGCTGGTCACGTACCAACTCTGGTCGAACCGCTGGTACATCCGGCAGAGCCTACAGGGCTGAGCCGGCCGGCCGCGCCGCCGCCGCCCGTCGCACCGCCGGTCCCGAACACCCATATATACCCCCACACGAACCACTTCGTGTCTGTGGGCTTACAACTCTGGTGGAGTCGGTAGTGTGTGGCTGACGCGGTCCGCGTCGCTACGGCGTTTCTGGGCGTTGAAATCCGCTATCGTAATCGACACCCGCCCGCCGTCCCCGGATGTCAACACGAGTTAACACGCTGTTAGGTCGGGCCCTCCGTGACCGTGAACAGTCGGGTTCAGTGAACGGTTGACCCCCTTTATTGTGCCGTACGTCGGGAGGATTTCTGGGGGGAACTAGCTTGCAACTCGACCAGCCCGAACTATCTACCAGAGGTGGAACCGAACCGACGAACCGAGACACGACACTTTCGCAGGACAGCGTCTTCACGGTCCTGTCGAACGCACGTCGTCGGTTCGCGATCAAGTACCTGAACCAGCACGCGACGGAGGAACGCGTCGAGCTACGCGACCTCGCGGAGCAGATCGCCGCCTGGGAGAACGACATCCCGGTCGAGGAGGTCACGTACAAGCAACGCAAGCGGGTGTACACCTCGCTGTACCAGTCACACCTGCCGAAGCTGCACGAGCTCGACGTGGTCGAGTACGACTGCAACCGCGGCACCATCGAACGGACGGACACCGTCGACGAGCTCGACGTCTACCTGGAGGTGCTCGAGGGGGACGAGATACCGTGGAGCGACTTCACGGTGGGCGTCGCCGCGGTCAACGTTGCGTTCGTGTTCGCGGCGGCGACGGGCGTCGTGCCATTCTTCGCTGGCAACGGCTTCGCCACGGCGACGATCGGTGCGGCACTCTTCCTCGTCGTCGCGCTCGCACACACCGTGTACACGCGCCGCCGCCGGCTCTGACGTCGCCGGCTGCAGAACCACTCAATGTTCGTCGTCGTCGACGAGCGCGTCCGTGAGGTCCCACTCCCGTGCCTTCCGCCGGGCCTCCTCGCGGGCCCGGTCGCGGATAGCGTCTAGTCGCTCTTCGTCCGCGAGGAACGCCTCTACCGGGTCGCTGGGCGACGCCGACTCCTCGGTCCACTCGTCGGGAGCGGCGGCGCGCGTCCGTTCCGCGAGTGCCGAATCGCCGGCGAGCCGTTCCGCCGGCGCGTCGGGAGCGACGGTCAACTCGTCGGTCTCCGGGACGTCTGTGAGGGCACTTCCGTCGACCGCGTAGCAGTCGACGCTGTACGGCTCAGCGCCTGCGATATCGGCGAGTGCGGGTGGCCCGCCGCGCTCGGTATCGGTGTGGTACGCGAGTCGGGGCACGCCGTCGGCGACGGTGAGGACGCATGCGTCGTCGCCGTCGCCGAGCACCGCGTCGGCCGGTTCGAACACGACGTAGCCCGTGTGGCCGGCATCGAGCGCCCACGCGAGCGCGTCGCCGGGGGCCGTCGCGGTGCGCGAGCGCACGAGGTCGCCGCGTGGGAGCCTCATGGCTGCTCGGGCACGACCGCGCTCCGGAAGCGCGCGGCCACGTCCTCGGCGGCCTCGTCGCGGATCTCGATGCTCGCGGCCGCCTCGCGGAACGCCTCGGCGGCGGCGGACTCCGGGGCCCGTGCGAGCAACGGCTCGCCGGCGTCGCGGGCCTCACGAGCGGCGTCGGCGTCGGGGACGCTCGCGAGCACCGGCCCGTCGAAGTAGCGTTCGGTCCGGTCCGCGATGCGCTCTACGTTGTCGTCGTCGTGGACCTTGTTGAAGAGCACGCCAGCGCCGTCTGTGCCGTAGGAGCGGGCGTACTCCTGGACCTTCAGGCCGTCCGAGAGCGCCGGCACCGTCGGCTGGAGCACGACGACGACCCGGTCGGCGAGGACGACCGGCAGGACGGCGCTGACGCTGCCGAGTGCGGCCGGGGAGTCGAGCAGCAGAACGTCGGTGTCGCGTGCGAGCTCGGCGACCACGTCGCGCAGCCGGGTCGGGTCGGCGTCGCGGAAGGCGTCGAGCGAGGTGCCACAGGGCACGACGTCCATCCCGAACCGGTTGTAGACGGCGTCCTCGACCGCCACGTCGTCGTCGTCGAGCAGCAGGTCGTGCAGGGTGACGGGGGCGTCGGCGAGGCCGGCGTGGAACAGCAGGTTCGCCATGCCGGTGTCGGCGTCGACGACGGTCACGTCGTAGCGCTCCGCGAGCGCCATCCCGAGGGCGAGTGTCGCCGTCGTCTTGCCGGTGCCTCCCTTCCCGCTGGCGACGGCGACGGCTTCGACCATGCCACGACTGCTGCCCGACCGTACAAAGATGTTTCGTGTCACTACCCAATGAAAGAAACGGTGGGGGAATCGGTGGGGGGAGAAATGCCATCCACGTCGAGCGTGTGACTGGCCAGGGGGTGCCCCAACCACCCGGTACGTGGCGACCCCGGCTAGTAACTGTTGTGGCCGATGCGTCAGTAATTAACATGCATGTCCGTGGCAGACAACAGCGCGTCAACGTCGACGGACTCGCGGAGGAGTGTCGCCGCGCGGTCGTACGATGACGCGTGTGAGGCCCGGTCCGCGGCCGTCGCCGCCTCCCGGTCACCGCCGGCGGCCGCCGACAGCAGGCCGCGTCGTGCCACCTCGTTCCCGAACAGCCCGTGGAGGTAGGTGCCACAGACGTTCCCCGCGACCGCACCGAACGCCGCGCTCGCCTCGCCGTCGGCCACGAACGGCGTCTCGACGGACTCGACGGCGCGCGTCTCGCCCATGTGTATCTCGTAGCCCGAGGCGGTCCCCGTGGCGTCCGCGAGCGGGCCGACGCCGTCGAGTTCGTACGTCGCCTGCCGGACGGCCTTCTCGTGGTCGAAGCGCGTGACGACCGGGAGCAGGCCGAAGCCCGGGACGGCGTCGTCAGCGCCCGTTCCCACCCCTTCGCCCCGTCCCTCGACGCTCGCGTTCGCGATGCGCTCGCCGAGGAGCTGGTAGCCGCCGCAGAGGCCGACGATGGGGCCGTCGAAGGCGGTGAGCGCGTCGTCGAGGCCCGCCTCGCGACAGGTCAGCAGGTCGTCGACGGTGTTCTTCGTCCCGGGGATGACCACCGCGTCGAGGTCCGCGAGGTCGCCGTCAGGCGGGACGTACACCACTCGGACGCCCGGTTCGCCGGCGAGCGGCTCGACGTCGGTGACGTTCGAGGCACGGGGGAGCCGGACGACGCCGATGCGGACCGGGTCGTCGTGGTCGTCCCGGCCCACGATGCGACGCTCGTCGACCG
The DNA here is from genome assembly GCF_024609245.1 of Haloarchaeobius sp. FL176. GTDB lineage: Archaea > Halobacteriota > Halobacteria > Halobacteriales > Natrialbaceae > Haloarchaeobius. Next base: position 61,320 of record NZ_JANJYH010000005.1, on the reverse strand, counting down.
CGGGAAGCGCCACGCTGTCTTCTTCGGGGAGCCCCGGGTCGTCGTAGGGAACCACGCCAAGTATCGGCACGCCGGTCCGGTCCTCGAACTCGCGGAGCCCCGGTTCGAGGATAGCCGCGTCGCCCCGGAACTTGGTCACGACCGCCCCGACGACCCGCTCGCGCACGTCGTCGGGCACCAGTTCGAGCGTCCCGACCAGCGACGCGAACACGCCCCCGCGCTCGATGTCCGCGACGAGGACGACGCTCGCGTCGGCGAACCGCGCGGTTTCGACGTTCGCCAGGTCGCGGTCGTGGAGGTTTATCTCGGCGATGCTCCCCGCGCCCTCGGCGACGACCACGTCGTGCTCGGCAGCGAGTCGGCCGTGTGCGCGTTCGGCCGCCGCACGGGCCGTCTCCCAGTGCTCGTCGTAGTACGAGCCCGCCTCGTAGGTCCCCACGGCGCGGCCGTCGACGACGAGCTGCGACGCGCCGTCACCGCTGGGCTTCAGGAGCACCGGGTTGTGGTCCGTCGTCGGCTGCAGCCCGGCGGCTCGGGCCTGTACGTACTGCGAGACGCCGATCTCGCCCCACGGCTCGTCGGCGTGCGGTGCCGGGACCGCCCGCGCGTTGTTCGACATGTTCTGGGCTTTGAACGGGGCCACGCTCACGCCCCGGTCGGCGAGGAGCCGGCAGAGCCCCGTCGCGACGGTGGACTTGCCCACGTGGCTTGCGGTGCCGGCGACCAGTATCGTCGAGGACACGGGTCGGCTGTCGGACGGAGTCGCCAAAGCGGTTGCTGTCGCGCCGTCCGTTCGCCACGACCGGGGGAACCGAGATAAAGGGCTTTCAGGGAGTGGACACGAGACTCATCCATGACCGAGATTCATCCGGGCCAGCGCGTCGCCATGCTCGTGGACGCGCAGAACCTCTACCACACGGCACAGAGCATCTACACGCGCAACATCGACTACTCCGCCCTGCTGGAGAAGGGGGTGCAGGACCGCGAGCTCACCCGGGCTATCGCCTACGTCATCCGTGCAGATTCGCCCGAGGAGGAGAGCTTCTTCGATGCGCTGGAGGACATCGGCTTCGAGCCGAAGATCAAGGACATCAAGACGTTCTCGGACGGTTCGAAGAAGGCCGACTGGGACGTGGGACTGAGCCTCGACGCCGTCACGCTCGCGAAGAAGGTCGACACGATGATCCTCTGTACAGGCGATGGCGACTTCTCGCGGCTCTGCTCGCACCTGCGTCACGAGGGGGTCCGCGTCGAGGTGATGGGCTTCGAGAGCTCGACGGCCGACGAGCTCGTCGAGGCGACTGACCGGTTCATCGACCTCTCCGAGCGGCCGGAGACGTTTCTACTCTGAGGCTGCGAACCGGAGAAGTGCCGCCCGTTCAGACGGGGCGGCCGCCCTCGGACGTACCGACGAGCAGCGCGCCGGCCGCCATCGCGAGCGAGGCGGCACCGCCAGCGAGCACCGGGATGGATGTTCCGGGTGTACCCATCATGAGCAGAATGGCCGAGCTCAGGAACAGCAGCACCGCCCCGAGCGCGATCTTGGTCGTGTTCATTTCGTATTGTGACTGGGAGAGCGACTGGATATATGTTTCTCTCCGTCTCAGCTTCGAAGAATGGTACCAGGGCTCATGGTCTGGAGTGACAAACTCTCCGCGGTGGTGGTTCCCGCCGACCGGCCCGTCGTCGGTTCGACACGCGTTTATCCACGGCCGCGAAACTCCGGGGCATGAGCGACGAGGACCACGACGTCCCCGACCTGCGGACGCTCGCGGACTACCAGTTCGGGGCCGGTGCCGGCACGGCGCTGTTCCCCGCCAGCGACGACCTGGAGGTCCGTCGGACCAGCTCCGGCCGACCCCAGCAGGTCATCGCCGACGAGGGCCGGCTGGTCAGCCACGGCGTCGACGGCCGGTTCACGCTCGGGCTCGCCGGCGGCCACCGGCTGCACGACGCGCTCGACCACCCCACCGCCCGGGTCGTGGTCGGCGACGACAGCGAGCCGTTCGTCCGCGAGGGCAAGAACGTGTTCGCGAAGTTCGTCCGCGACGTCGACCCCGCAGTCCGGCCGGGCGACGAGGTGTGCGTCGTCCACCACGACGGCCACCTGCTCGCGGTCGGCCGCGCAGAACTCGATGCGGGCTCGATGCTTGACTTCGGTAGCGGCATGGCAGTCTTCGTCCGCACCGGCGCGAGCGACTGACCGACCGGAACGGTACCAGCCGACAGCGACGGCGACCCCCGCGCAGCCTTGCAGTTCGTCATGTTTTTGCCGATACGGGCAGTCGTTTCGGGTATGTTCGGAGGAGGCGGCGGGCTCAACCCCCGCAAGATGAAGCAGATGATGAAGCAGATGGGGATCGACGTGACCGAGATCGACGCCGAGGAGGTCATCATCCGTACCGAGGACCACGACCTCGTCTTCGACGACGCCGAGGTCACGAAGATGGACGCCCGTGGACAGGAGACCTACCAGATCGTCGGTGACCCCACCGAGCAGGCACAGGGCGAGCTGGCGTCCGCCGATGCCGACGCCGGCGCTGACGCTGGCGACGCGGACGACACCGACGAGGGCATCCCGCAGGACGACATCGACATCGTCGTCGCGCGCACCGGTGCCCGCGAGGACGAGGCCCGCGCCGCGCTGAAGGCCAACGACGGCGACCTCGCCGCGGCCGTCGACCAGCTAGAGTGAGCGTCGTCCTCGTCCACGACGACCGGGAGTACCTCGTCGCCCCCGGCGACGAACTCCAGACCGACCTCGGCGTGCTGGATGTCCCCGAGGACCCCGAGCCCGGCACCGTCCTCGAGACGCATCTCGGCGAGCCGTTCACCGTCCGCGCGCTCCGTGGCCCCGACCTGTTCAGCCACTTCGAGCGCACCGGTGCCCCGATGATGCCCCGTGACATCGGCCTCGTCATGGGTGAGACCGGCGTCGGCCAGGGCGACCGCGTCCTCGACGCCGGCACCGGCACCGGCGTCCTCTCCGCGTACCTCGCCCGCGCCGGCGCGACCGTCACCACGTTCGAGCAGGACCCCGAGTTCGCCGATGTCGCCCGCGAGAACATGCGCCTCGCAGGCGTCGACGACCGCGTCGACGTCCGAAGCGGCGACGTCCGTCCGCACCTCGACGACCTCGGCAACTTCGACGTCATCACGCTCGACACCGGCGACGCCGCCGACGTGGTGGCGCGCGCCCCAGGACTGCTCGAGAGCGGCGGCTTCGTCGCCGTCTACTCCCCGTTCGTCGAACAGACCCGGGCCGCCGCCGAGGCCGCCCGCGACGTGGGCCTCTCCGGGGTGACGACCTACGAGACCATCCAGCGGCAGATGCAGTTCGACGACCGTGGCTCCCGCCCATCGACGCGCGGCGTCGGGCACACCGGCTACCTGACGTTCGCGCGGCACGAGTAATCGTTCGCTGCTGCGGTATCGTTTTCCAGGCAGTCCTCCGACAGCCGTGGGACCCGCTGCGCGCACTCGAACGTAGAACCGAAAACCAGGGGCCGAGTTCAGCTCTGCAGCCGCTCGATGCGCTTCTCGACCGGCGGGTGGGTCGCGAGGATGCGCCGGAGGAAGCTCTTGTCGCTGTCGAAGATACAGAGCGCCGCGGTGCTGCTGTCGATGGCGGTGTCGTCGACGTTCTCGCTGGTGACCTGAATCTTCTTCAGCGCACGGGCGAGGGGGTCGCCGCTGCCGACGTACTGGCGGGCGTCGGCGTCGGCGACGTACTCGCGGTACCGGGAGATGGCGAGCACGAACACCATGACGAGCATCTGGGCGACCATGCCGGCGAGCCAGCCCAGAACCCAGTCGACGATGGCGTTGTCGCCCGCGAGGATGACGATCCACTGGATGGCGATGCCGATCATGGCGGCGATGGACTGTCCGACGACCATCGTCACCACGTCGCGGTTCTTGATGTGCGCGAGCTCGTGGGCGAGGACGGCCTCGACCTCGTCCGGTTCGAGCACCTGCAGCAGCTCGGTGGAGACGACGACGACACCCGCGCCCTTGCGCCCGGTGGCGAAGGCGTTGGGGACGCCCATGCGTGCGAGCTTGAGCTTGGGCTTCTTGATATCCATCTCCTCGGAGAGGTCCTCGACCATGCGGTGTATCTCGCGGAACTCCTCCTCGGGCATGTCCTGTGCGCCGACGCTGCGGAGCGCGGCCCACTTGCCGATCTTGTACTGGACGCCGACGAACAGCAGCGTCCCGACGGCGACGAACGGCCAGACGCCGGTGCCGAACACGCTGAGCGCGACGAGCGCCAGCGCGGAGTAGAAGCCAAACAGGACGGTGCCGACGAACGCCATCCTGAGCTTGAGGCCCGTGTGTTGCATATCCGGCGGGTAGCGGCCCACGCCTGATAAATGGCGTCCAAACGTAGCACGGGTCCGTCAGCCGCGTGCGAACCGCAGCCACGGCACAGCGACCCATGTCACTTCCTTCGACCCGTGACAGCTTCTGCCGGTCAGCACAAGCGTTATACCGGTCGCGCTCCGTGAACCATGTGATGATAGACGCCGCTCCCGGCCGGGCTCGACCCGAGCAGAGCGGCGCGTTCGGTTTCGGCTTTACAGGGAAATTCTACACACGGTAAGTGCTCGGTGCGGGCGTGGCGACCCCGTTCCGGGTGCACTCGACTTCTGAACCGTGTGACGACCGACGACTCCCGACGAAACCCGAACGAAATGACGACAATCGAACTCAGTGGCGTCTACCCCGCCATCACGACTCCGTTCCACGACGACGGCAGCATCGACTACGACACACTCTGCGCGAACGTCGAGCGCCTGGAGACCGCAGGCGTCGACGGCATCGTGCCCGTCGGCTCGACCGGTGAGTCCGCGACCCTCAGCCACGACGAACACGTCGACGTGGTCGCGGCCGTCGCCGACGCTGTCGACGACGTGCCAGTCATCGCCGGCTCCGGCAGCAACAACACCGCCGAAGCGCTGTCGCTCTCGCGCCGCTCCGTCGAGGCCGGTGCCGACGCACTCTTGCTCATCTCGCCGTACTACAACAAGCCCGAGCAGCGCGGCCTGGTCGAGCACTACCGCACCATCGCCGACGAGGTGGACGTCCCCCAGATCGTCTACGACGTTCCCTCGCGCACGGGACAGGGGCTCTCGCCCGACACCGTCGTCGAGCTCGCGAGCCACGAGAACGTCGCGGGCTTCAAGGCCGCAAACGGCGACCTCGGGGCCATCAGCGAGGTCTGCGAGCGCACCCGTGACGAGGCGTTCGCGGTGCTCTCCGGCGACGACGGCCTGACGCTGCCCATCTGCTCGGTCGGCGGCGTCGGCACCATCTCGGTGGTCGCGAACGTCGAACCCGAGCGGACCTGCGCCATGGTCGGTGCGGCGCTGGCCGGCGACTACGAGCGTGCCCGTGCCATCCACCACGAGCTCGCCCCGCTCACCCGCGAACTGTTCGTCGAGACCAACCCAATCCCGGTGAAGGAAGCGCTCCACATCCGGGGCCACGCCCCGCCGCACCTCCGGCTGCCCCTCACGCGGCTCTCCGAGGAGCACGTCGAGCCGCTGGCCGACCTGCTGGCGGACCTCGAAGACGACGGGGCCGACGACGGGGACGACCACCTCGCGGAGGTGGGCAACTGATGCGACTGGCCGTCACGGGCGCGTCCGGACGGATGGGCGGCGAGGTGCTCGCCGCCGCGGCCGACCGCGCGGAGAGCGTGGTGCTGGCCGTCTCGTCAGACCCCGAGGCAGTCGACCCGGTCACCGTCGACGTGGACACCGCGGTCGTCCACGACGCCGACCTCGCCGACGCGCTCGCGGCACACGAGGTCGACGTCCTCGTCGACTTCACCGCGCCGGCCGCCCTCGCCGACTACGCGGCTGCCTGCGTGGACGCCGGCGTCGCGCTCGTGACGGGCACCACCGGACTGACCGACGACGGCCGGGCCGCACTGGCCGACGCGGCCGACTCCGTCCCGGTCCTGCACGCGCCGAACTTCTCGAAGGGCGTCGCCGTCCTCACGCAGCTGGTCGGGGACGCCGCCGCCGCGCTCGCGGACTACGACGTGGAGCTCGTCGAGGCGCACCACGACGGCAAGACCGACGCTCCCTCCGGCACCGCACTGTCGCTGCTCGACGCGGTCGACGAGGCTCGCGGCGAGTCGCCGCGCGTCCACGGTCGCGAGGGCGAGGCACCGCGCTCCGAGGAGGAAGTCGGCGTCCACGCCGTCCGCGCGGGCGACGTGACCGGGATGCACGAGGTCTGGCTCGCCGGCGGCCGCGAGGAGCTCCGGCTCACCCACCGCGCCGAGTCGCGCCGCGTGTTCGCGGAGGGCGCGCTCGACGCCGCCGCGTGGCTGGCCGGTCGCGACGCCGGCCAGTACGAGTTCGAAGCGGTTCTGGAGGTGGACGCATGAGTCTCGAAGCCGATATCCGGAACCTCTGGGCAGCGCACGAGGCCGGCGAGCTCGACACCGACGCCCCGGAGACCCACGACGTGCTCCACGCGCTGCTGGACGCGCTCGAGGATGGCGAAGCCCGGGCCGCCGAGAAGGTCGACGGCGAGTGGGTGGCGAACGAGTGGGTGAAGCAGGGTGTCCTCCTGAACTTCGTCTGCCACGACATCGCCGCGTACGACTACGGCGGCGTCACCTACAACGACGTACTCCCGCTGCACGACACGAGCGATCTCGGCGCGCGCGGCAGCCGGAACACGCCCGACGGCACCGTCGTCCGGGCGGGCGCACACATCGGCGCGGACTGCATCCTGATGAGTCCGAGCTTCGTCAACATCGGCGCACACGTCGGCGACGGCACGCTCGTCGACTCCTGTGACACCGTCGGCTCCTGCGCCCAGATCGGCGCGGACGTCAAGCTCGGCGCGAACACGCTCGTCGGCGGCGTGCTCGAACCCGTCGAGGGTGCGCCGGTCGTCGTCGAGGACGGCGTCTCGCTGGGCGCGGGCTGCCGAGTCACCTCGGGCTTCGTCGTCGGCGAGAACTCCGTCGTCGGCGAGAACACGCTGCTCACGCCCAGAATCCCGGTCTACGACCTCGTCGAAGACCAGGTGCTGTACGGCGAGCTACCGCCCGAGCGCCGGGCGTTCCAGCGGTTCGTCGAGTCCTCGCTCGGCGAGCACGACCTCATCGACGGCGGCGCGTACAAGCCGGCCGTCGTCGCGACCGGACTGGAGGCCGAGACGCTCGAAGCCACCCAGCGCGAGGAGGTGCTGCGCGAATGAACGGCGAGGTCGCGCGGGACGACCGCGACGAAGCCGGGGGGGACGCTGACGGCAGCGCCGCCGCCGGCGCGCCGTTCGACGACGGGCCCGCGGCCGACGGCGGCCCGGACATCCGTCGCCTCGACGACTGGGACGCGGACGTCCTGCGTGACCTCGTCACCGACTTCGGCGGCCCGCTGTACGTCCTCGACATCGACCGCGTCAGGGAGAACTACCGCCGGCTCGCGGCGGCGTTCCCCGGCGCGGACGTGTACTACGCCGCGAAGGCCAACGCGCTCGGTCGGGCGCTCTCCGCGCTCGCCGACGAGGGCGCGGGCGTCGAGTGTGCGAGCGCCGGCGAGGTGCTCCGGGCGCTCGACGCCGGCGTCCCCGCCGAACGCGTGCAGTACACGGCAGTCAACCCGCCGGCGCGCGACCTCGATCTCGTCGTCGACCGCTGGCGCGAGCACCCCGAACTGACCGTCACGGTGGGGGCGCTCGACACGCTCGACCGGCTCGCCGAACGCGGCTACGACGGCCGGTGCTGTCTGCGGGTCACGCCCGGCGTCGGGGCGGGCCACCACGAGAAGGTCCGCACCGGCGGCGACGCCACCTTCGGCGTGCCCTACGACCGGGCACTCGACGCACTCGACACCGCCGACCAGTACGGCTTCGACGTGGTCGGGGTCCACGCTCACGCCGGATCGGGCATCACCGACGCCGAGGACCTCGCGGCCCACCGCGAGCTCGTGGGTCGGATGGGCGACCTCGCCCGCGAGGCCCCGTTCGACCTGGAGTTCGTCGACGTGGGCGGCGGCTTCGGCGTCCCCTACCACGTGGATGACGACCCGCTCGACCTCGACGCCGTCGCCGAAGCCACCCGCGACGCCCTCGGCGACGTGGACGCGACGCTTCGGGTCGAGCCCGGCCGCTACATGGTGGCCGACGCGGGCGTCCTGCTGACCACGGTGAACACGGTCAAGGAGACGCCGGACACCGTCGTCACCGGCGTCGACGCCGGCATGACGACGCTCGCGCGCCCCGCGATGTACGGCGCGTCCCACGCGATTCGGAATCTCTCCGCGGACGGCCGCGAGACACTCGCCCAGACCGTTGCCGGCCCCATCTGCGAGAGTTCGGACACGTTCTGTACGGACCGCCCGCTCCCTGCCCCGGAGCGCGGCGACGTACTCGCCGTCGGCAACGCCGGCGCGTACGGCTACGAGATGGCGAGTCACTACAACTCCCGCCCGCGACCAGCCACGGTCTCAGTCGCGGCGGGGACGGCGACGCTCGCGCGACGGCGCGAGACGCTCGCCGACGTCACGAGACCGGAGGTACCAGAATGAGCATCTCACAACGACACGTACGATACGGCAAGTACCACGGCACCGGTAACGACTTCATCGTCGTCGACGCGGACGAGTACGTCCCGGACCGGGGCGCGTTCGCGGCACACCACTGCGATCGCACCGACGGTATCGACGGCGACGAACGACGCGGCGCGGACGGCGTGCTCTTCCTCGCGCTCGAGGAGAAGTACAGCCCGCCCCGCGTCGTCATGACGCTCGTCCAGCCCGACGGCTCGACCGCCGAGATGTGCGGCAACGGCGCGCGCGTCGCCGCCGAGTGGGCGATGGCTCGCACCGGCGCGACCGAGGTCATGATCGACACCCAGGCGGGCACGCGCCACGCGCGACGGGTTCCCGTCGGCGACGGTGACGACCTCGTCGCCATCGAGATGGGCGAGCCCTCCTTCGCACCGGAGGTCGTCCCGCTGGACCGCGACGAGCCGCTCGTCGAGGGTCAGCTCGAGGGCTACGCAGTCACCGGCATCAACACCGGCGTGCCGCACGCGGTCGTCTTCGTCGACGACGTGGACGCGGTGGACCTCGAGTCCGACGCGCCCCCGATCCGCCACCACGACGTCTTTCCCGAGGGCGCGAACGTCACCTTTGCCGCGCCAGGGAACGACGGCGGCTACGTCCAGCGCACCTTCGAGCGCGGGGTCGAGGGCGAGACGCGCTCGTGTGGCACCGGCGCGGTGGCTATCGCCGCCGTCGCCGACCACCTTGGGCGTTGCGAGGACGACATCGTCACCGTCTCGCCCCCGGGCGGGGAGCTCAGCGTCGAGGTGCCGAACGACGGACCAGCCGTCCTCTACGGCCCCGTCGCCCACGAGTTCGACGGCGAGGTACCGGTGACGCCGCCGGCGGCCGACTGATGGGCGGGGCGTTCGATCCCGTCGAGTTCCTGCACCGGGCGGTACCGGTCGCATCCCACGAGGACGTCTCCGAGATGCGGACGCTCCTCGTGGACGAGATAGCGAAGTACGGTGTCGACGCACGTGTCGACGACGCGGGCAACGTGCTTGCGACACGCGGCTCGGGGCAGCCGCACGTCGTCCTGAACACCCACATCGACACCGTCCAGCCGCACGTCCCCTACGAGTACGACGCCGAGGCCAGCGTGATTCGGGGGCGCGGCTCCTGCGACGCGAAGGGACCACTGGCGGCGCTGCTCGCGGCCTTTTTGAGGACGGACCCCGGCGACGGCCGGGTGACGCTCGCGGTGACACCCGACGAGGAGGTGCTGTCGACCGGCGCACACCACCTCGTCACGGGAAAGGACGGTGGGCCAGTCCCAGCAATCGCCGACGCGGACGCCGTCGTCGTCGGCGAGCCGACCGACCTCGACGTCTGCACCGCGGCGAAGGGGCGGTTTCAGGGCACCGTGACGCTCTCGGGCGAGAACGCCCACGCCGCGGAACCCGACTCCGGCGTGAACGCCGTGGGCGCACTCGCGCCCGTGCTCGACGCGCTGGGGACGTTCGACGAGCGTGAAGACGCGCCTGGCCGGCACCCACAGCTCGGCGGGGCGACGCTTACCCCGACGACCGTCGAGGGCGGAACGGCGACGAATCAGGTACCAGCCGCGGCACAGCTGGTGCTGGACCGCCGGTCGGTCCCCCCCGAGACCGCCGATGGCTTCGGGGCGGCGCTACTGTCGCATCTCCGTGCAGCAGTGCCCGCCGCTGTTGGGGTCGACTTTGCCTTCACCGACCGGGAGACGCCGTTCCTCGGACCGTGGGCAACAGACGAGGAGGCCGCCATCGTGCGAGCGATGCGCGAGGCCGGTGCTGCCGAGGTCCGGCCGTTCGCTGCGGCGACGGAGGCGTCGTACTTCGCAGAGCACGCGCCAACCGTCGTCTTCGGCCCGGGGGTGCTGGCCGACGACGAGGGCGCGGTCGCCCACGCGCCGCGGGAGTACGTCACCGTCGATGCCGTGGAGCAAGCGGCGGCGGTGGTGACGGCGGCGGTCGACGCCCTCGTCGGTTGAGCGGCGGCGCTGTTGCTCGCGGTTGCGGGTTGCGAACAGGCGGCACGAGCTTCTCCGTTCCGGGTGTGCCACGCTCCCGCCCAGGCCACGGAACGGCGGTGTTCAGACCACGCCCCGTCTGGTGGCGTGCTGGGGTTTGAACCCTCGTCCAGCAGGGCGCTGGACGAACGAGAACTTTCGTGTATTCTGTTGTTTCTTTTGGCGAAGGTGAGTGCCGATATTCGAACTGAGAAGCCGTCTGAAGTGCCAAAAATAACCGAACAGAGTCTTTATGAGTTCACGTGTCGAACTGTCGAGTAATGAGCGCGATATCGGTGAACGGGCTGACGAAGGAGTATGGCGACGTGCTCGCCAACGACGCGGTGTCGTTCGACGTCGAGGCGGGCGAGACGTTCGGCTACCTGGGGCCCAACGGAGCCGGCAAGACGACGACCATCCGGACCATCATGGGATTCCAGTCCCCGACTACGGGGACGGCGACGGTGCTCGGCGCGGACGTGCGCGACGAGGCCGCGCTCGTCGAGGCCAGGGAGAACGTCGGCTACCTGCCGTCGAATCCCGGGTTCGACGAGACGGCGACCGGGATGGAGATACTCGACCTGCACGCGTCGGTCAAGGGTGACGCGCGGCGCGAGGAGCTGCTCGAGCTGTTCGAGGTGCCCGTCGACCGCAAGATCCGGGGCTACTCGACCGGCCAGACGCAGAAGCTCGGGCTCGTGCAGGCGTTCATGCACGACCCGGACCTGGTGGTCATGGACGAACCGACCGCGGGGCTGGACCCGCTCGTCCAGCAGCGATTCAACGAGTTCGTCCGCGACGAGACGGCCAGCGGGACGACCGTCTTCCTCTCCTCGCACGTCCTGAGCGAGGTGCGACGGGTCTGTGACCGGGTGGGCATCATCCGCGACGGTCGCATCGTGACCGTCGAGCGCGTCGGCGACCTCCTCGACCGCAGCGGCAAGTTCGTTCGGCTCGGCGTCGCGGGCGAGGTGGCGATGGACGACGTCACACTCGACGGCGTCCACGACCTCTCCGCCCGGCCCGTCGAGGGCGTTGCCGCGGGTGCGCCGGCCGGCGGCGGGAGCACCGTCGCCGGGACGGCGACGGAGCTCACGTTCACGTTCACCGGTGACCTCAACGCGCTGGCCGACTTCGTCGCGGAGTTAGACGTGCTCGAACTCGACATCGAGGAGGCCCCGCTGGAGGAGATCTTCATACGGTTCTACGACGACGAACAGGTGAGCGCCTGATGTTCGAGTTCGCGTGGTACAACGGCCGCCGCCGGATCAAGGGGGCGGGGGCGCTCACCGTCGGCCTCGGGCTGCTGACCGCGTTGTACGTCTACATGTTCCCGACCATCACCAGCGAGGTGAACCTCGACGAGTACGCCGAATCGTGGCCGCCCGCGCTCCGGGAGGCGTTCGGCGTGGAGTCGCTGAGCACCATCGAGGGGTTCCTCGCGACGGAGCTGTACGCGTTCGGCTGGGTTATCCTGCTCGGGCTGTACGTCGCCTACAGCGCGGCATCGCTGGTGGCCGACGACGTCGAGCACGGCCGGATGGACATGACGCTATCACTGCCGGTGACCCGCTCGCGCGTGCTGCTGGAGACGTTCGCGTCGATGCTCGTGCCGGTGTTCCTGGTGAACCTGGCGATGCCCGTCATCGTCTACGTCGGCGTGGCCGCCATCGACGAGTCGATCCCCGTCGCTGACCTCGTGATGGTCCACGCGCTGTCCATCCCGTACCTGCTCGCGGCGGCGGCGGTCGGGCTCGTGGCGTCGGTCACGTTCGACCGGGCCGATATCGCCCAGCGTGCCGCGATGGGCGTCGTCTTCGGACTGTTCCTCGTCGACTCGGTCACCTCCGGGACCGACTTCTCGTGGCTCGGGGCGCTCTCGCCGACGCGTTACTACGACCCCGCCGAGATTCTGGTCCGCAGCACGTGGGACCTCCAGGGGGCGGCGCTCCTGCTCGGTGTGACCGCGGTGCTCGTGCTCGTCAGCCGTGAACTGTTCCGGCGGAAGGACATCGCATGAGCAGCGGGTTCAGCGACACCGAACGCGAGCGCATCCGCGAGCAACTCGTCGACGAGGGCCGCGAGCTGTTCAGCCGCTACGGCCTCTCGAAGACGACCCTCGCCGACCTCACCGAGCCGGTCGGCATCGCCACGAGCACGTTCTACCAGTTCTTCGACTCCAAGGAGGCGCTCTACCTGGAGATTCTGGACCGCGAGGGCGAGCGACTGCTACCGGAACTGCTCGGACCGTTCGAGGAGCACGACGACCCAGAGGCGGCCATCGTCGGCTTCCTCACCGCACTGATGGACGAGATAGAGACGAACCCGCTGGTCCGCCAGCTGGTCATCGACACCGACGAGTTCGACCGGGTCCGCGGACATCACACCGAGGCGGAACTGCGCGAGGAGCGCGAGCAGTCGCTCGCGTACTTCCTGCCGTACGTCGAGGCGTGGTACGAGGCGGGGAAAGTCGAGGGGCCGAGCCCGGAGGTCGTCGCCAACGCCATCCGGTCGGTGTCGTTCCTGACGCTACATCAGGACGACATCGGGCAGGACCGGTACCCGGAGACCCGGGCTCTGGTCATCCGTGCGGTCGCGAAGGGGCTGACGGCGTAGGGACTACTCCAGCTCGTCGACCAGCTCGCTGCCGACGCCGACGTAGCCGGCGGGCGTGAGCGCGTGCAGCTCCGCGCGGACGTCCTCGTCCACGTCGAGGTCGTCGAACAGGTCGTGGAAGTCCTCGATGGTGACGCGCTTGCCCCGCGTGAGTTCCTTGACGCGCTCGTAGGCGGCGGTGTCGCCCTCGCGCCGCAGGATGGTCTGGACGGCCTCGCCGATGATCTCCGGCGTCGATTCGAGGTCCTCGCGGGCGACCTGTGCGTTGGGGACGACCTTCGCGAGCCCGCTCTGGGTCTTGTCGTAGGCGACGAGGCAGTGCGCGAACGCCGCGCCGATGTTGCGCTTGACCGTCGAGTCCGAGAGGTCGCGCTGGAGGCGGGAGGTGGTGACGTAGTCGGCGAGGAACGTCAGGTCGGAGTTGGCCTTCGAGAGGTTGCCCTCGCTGTTCTCGAAGTCGATGGGGTTGACCTTGTGCGGCATCGTCGACGACCCCGTCTCGCCCGCGGTGGCCTCCTGGCCGAGGTAGCGCTTCGAGACGTAGAACCAGGCGTCGCGGTCGAGGTCGAGCAGGACGTTGTTCGCGCCCCGCACCGCGTCGAACACCGCGGCGAGGTCGTCGCAGGGGTTGACCTGCGTCGTCAGGGGTTCGTGCTCGAAGCCGAGGCCGGTGACGAACTCGCGGCTGAACGCACGCCAGTCCACGTCGGGGTAGGCGGCGACGTGCGCGGCCAGCGTGCCGGAGGCCCCCCCGAGCTTGCCGGTGATCTCCTCGCTTGCGGCGCGGATGCGGGCCTCGGCGCGACCGAGCCGGGCGGCGTAGACGGCGAACTCCTTCCCGAAGGTGGTGGGCGTCGCGGGCTGGCCGTGAGTGTGTGCGAGCATCGGCACGTCGCGGTGCTCGCGAGCCATCTCCGTCAGCGTCCCGCGGATGGACTCGAGTTCGGGCAGGAGCACGTCTTCGACGGCACCGCGGACGAGCAGCCGGTGGGCGAGGTTGTTCACGTCCTCGCTGGTCAGCCCGAAGTGGATCCACTGCGCGGCATCGAGGTCGTCGGGGAGGTTCAGGCGGACGAAGTACTCGACGGCCTTCACGTCGTGGTTCGTCGCGGAGAGGTCCTCGTACCCCTCCGTCTCGATGGCCTTGACGAGCTGGGCGTCCTCGCCGTCCCAGTCCTCGTAGAGCGAGCGGAGCGCGGCGCGCTGGTCGTCGTCGATGGACAGCGGCGTGGCGCCGAGGTCGGCGAGCGCGAGCAGGTACTCGACTTCCACGTGCACGCGGGCACGCAGGAGCGCGGACTCGCTGGCGTACGGCGCAAGCGGACGTGTGCGACCGGCGTAGCGGCCGTCCAGCGGCGAGACGGCGTCGAGAGGGTCGGGCATACGCGTCACTGCTCGCCGACCCCGAAAAAGCGTGTCGGATGTACCCTGCCGCGAGCCATGTTTCTATGCACGTTCATGGTTATTCAAGGCGGTTGAGGGCACCGAGACTGGTCGGTGGGTGCATAGAATCTCGTCGTGGACCGCAACTCCTTTTGCCCGGGGCGGACCCACTTCGAGTATGACACGGATCGCTGGCCTCGCCGGTAACCGCGGCCGGAACCTCCTGCACATCGACGACCTCGAACCGGGCGGCGCCGACCTCGCCGTCGTGCTCGCGACCGATGCGGACGCGCCGGTGCTCGACGCCGCAGCGGAGCGCGACATCCCCACGGAAGTCGTCCCCCTCGACGGCGACTCCCGCCGGGAGCACGAACGACGGGTGCTCGACGCGCTCGACGGCCACGGGTTCGACCTCGTCTGCCTCGACGGCTACATGCGCATCCTCTCCGACACGTTCCTCGACGAGGTGCCGACGACGCTGAACGTCCACCCGAGCCTCCTGCCCTCGTTCCCCGGCATGGACGCCTGGGGAGACGCGCTCGACGCCGGCGTCAAGACCGTCGGCTGTACGGTCCACGTCGTCACCGACGCGACCGACGCCGACGGGGAGGTCGTCGAGAGTGAGGTCGACGCCGGCCCCATCGTCACGCAGGAGCCGGTCCCGGTGTACGAGGGCGACGTCCGCGACTCGCTGAAGGAGCGCGTGCTCCACGAGGGCGAGTTCAGGGCCTACCCCCGCGCAGTGAAGTGGTTCGCCGAGGACCGCGCCACGGTCGACGCCGAGTCGAACACGGTCGCCGTCGCGGGCGACGAGGGTGGCCCGCTCCCGGCCCGCCGGGTCGTGAGCGAGGACCGCCACGCCGACCTCCGCTACGGCGAGAACCCCCATCAGGACGCCGCGCTCTACGCAGACTACACCTGCGAGGAGCCCAGTGTCGTCCACGCCGACCAGCTGAACGAGGGCGCGAAGGCCCTGTCGTACAACAACTACAACGACGCCGACGGCGCGCTGAACCTCGTCAAGGAGTTCGACGAACCCGCCGCCGCCGTCATCAAGCACACCAACCCCGCCGGCTGCGCCACCGCCGACACGCTCGCCGACGCCTACGCCGACGCGCTCGCGACCGACGCGAAGTCCGCCTTCGGCGGCATCGTCGCCCTCAACCGCGAGTGCGACGCCGAAACGGCCGAGCTCGTCACCGACTCGTTCAAGGAGGTCGTCGTCGCCCCCGGCTACACCGACGAGGCGCTCGACACCCTGTGCGAGAAGAAGAACCTGCGCGTGCTCGACCTCGCCTGCGAGCCCGCTGCCCTGCGCGAGACGTCCGAGCCGATGACCAGCAAGGAGCTCGTCGGCGGCAGGCTCGTCCAGGAGCGTGACCTCGCGGCGGTCACCCGCAGCGATCTCGAAGTCGTCACCGAGCGCGAGCCCACCGACGAGGAGATCGAGACGATGCTGTTCGCGTGGAAGGTCCAGAAGCACGTGAAGTCCAACGGCATCGTGTTCGCGACGGACACCGAGACGGTGGGCCTCGGCGTCGGACAGGTCTCCCGCGTGGACGCGGTCGAGATTGCCGCGATGAAGGCGGACCGCGACGCGGAGGGCAAGTCCGTCGAGGGCGCCGTGATGGGGTCGGACGCGTTCTTCCCGTTCCCGGACGCCGTCGAGAAGGCCGCCGAGGCCGGCATCGAGGCCGTCATCCAGCCCGGCGGCTCGAAGAACGACGACAAGGTCATCGAGGCCGCCGACGAGCTCGGGATGACGATGGTCATGACCGGCCAGCGGTGCTTTAGACACGATTGAGCGCCAGCGAGTGAGTGTCTAAAGTCAGCGAGTCGCAGCGACCGAACGACCGGAGGGAGTGAGGTCGACCGTCTCGCACGATTTCCGGCATGACTGAGCGACTGACCGCTGGCTTAGTTCTCCCGTTCGACGGGAACCGTCTTCTCCGTCCCGCCGAAGCCCCACGAAGCCTCGAACGTCACTTCCTGGGCGTCCCTGAGCGAGACCCACACGCTCTGTGAGGCTCTTCGCTGCTCACCCGGTGGTACCGTCAGCTGGACGGGCCACCCACCGTCGTGGATTCGGTCGTGGTCGACGACACAGGTGAGCGTCCACGACCGGTCGCCGTCGTTCGCCACGAGGAACTCGACCGCTACCTCCGCAGAGTCGTCCGTGGTTGCGATGACCTCGGGGAACGACGTAGCCACCGAGAGGGCTGGCTGGTTTCCCATCGCGGTCAGGATGTGGTCTGGTATCGGGAACCGGTATCGTCGGTCCGGTCCGTAGAACCACAGGGTTGCGGCCGATGGGGCGTGGTCGAGCGCCGGCAGTGGAACTGCGATTTGGGCCGTGTCTTCGTCGACACCATAGCGGGAATTCACCGGGAGTTCGGGATTCTCGAGTGGTATCGGGTCGCCGGTCACGGTCACCTCGCACTGGCTGCCGGCGATGATGTCCTCGCTGTCGTATGCGGAGAGGTCCGCTTCGAGGACGGCGTAGATGCGGTCCTCACCGCCGCGAATGTACCCACTGACGCTCCCTGACGCGAAAAAGTTCGCCCGGGTTTCGACAAACTGACCGAGCGTGATGGTTCCCGGATACAGTTCCACGTCGTCGCCGGGGCCGACGACGACGGTCTCGGTCGGCCCGTCGGTCGTCTCCGTCGGCGGTTCGGTCTGTTCGGTCCGCTCCGTGGTCGTCCGGATGTCTCGCGCTGTCGTTTGCCGGGTGGTCGGCGATGGGTTCGTCGTCGACCCGGTGGGTTCGTTCCGCCCGGAACAGCCGGCGAGACCAACGGCCAGCGAGGCGAGGAGGGCGCGGCGGCGCATATCGGAAACCCGATTTCCAACGGTAAGTGCTTTACCCGCCGGGCGAGTCGGAGCGACCACCATGCCGAACGGCAAACCGGGGGACAGCCCCTACACCGACATCGTGACCCACGGGCGAGACATCTACAGCCCCGCGGTCGATGAGCTGATTCGCGAACTCGACTCTCTCGGCGCAGCCATCGACGTCCACGACGTGCTGAGCGAGTACGAGCTGGACCCCGATGCGGACGTCCTAGAGCAGCTGGCGGCCGACCTCCGCGAGCTGAAACGGGAGTACGAGTCCGGCGACTGACCGCACCGGAGCCCCCGACACGCTGTCACCGTCCCGTTGAAGTGTCACGACGGCGTACGGCTCTCCAATGGGACGGTTCGGCGGCACCAAACTGAAGGCGCTCACCGTCGGCTTCGTGCTGAGTCTGTTCGCCCTCGTCGGGACGACGGTCTGGGGGCTGCTCCAGGGGCTCCTGGCGTTGCTCGCACCTGGGGGCCAGCCGCTGCTGGCGGCGGTCGTCGGTGCGGTCGCACCGTGGCTGCTCGCTGCCGTCCTCCTCGTCTTCGTCTCCGGTGGACTGCTCCTCTGGCTCGTCATCACGCTCGCGAGCCGCATCTCCCTCCCGTCGCCGCGGCTGGAGAGCGAGCGCCTCTCCCTCCCGTCGCCGCGGCTGGAGAGCGAGCGCCTCTCCCGGCTCGCCGCGGGCGTCGAGCACTACGTGCCGGCGGCGCGGGCGGTGGAGCTGTCGGACTGGCTCGCGCCGCCGGAGCCGACCGCCGAGGAGAAGCTGGCGCAGGTCAAGGAGGACTACGTCGAGGGGAAGATATCCGGCGCGACGTTCGAGCGCAAGCTCGAGCAGCTCCACCGCGAGGAGGAAGCCCTGGACCGGTCGAGCATGTCCTCGCGGCTCGACAGGCTGCTCGACGACGCCGACGCGCGGGAGCGCGACGCTGCCGGCGGAACCGGGAGCGAGGCGCTGTCCGAGACCGCCGTCGCCGACGCGATGGACGTGACAGTCGCCGAGGAGCCTGACGAGGACGAATCGGCGACGGAGCAGGCCTGACTACAGTTCGAAGATGTCCGCGCGGGCGTCGGTCCTGACGCCGTAGCGCGCGTCGTCGACGCCCGTCGGCGGTTCGTCGTCGCCGTATCTCGCGTCGAGCGCCGCCGATACAGACTCTCGTACGCACGCTCGAGCGGCAGCGCCGACGCGCGTGGCGCTCCCGGAGAACGTCGCGGGCTCGCCGTCGGGGTCGCTGGCGACGACGACCGCGTCGCTCGTCGTGCCCGGGACGCCGACCGCGTCGAGGAGCGTCGCGGCCTTCGCCTCGGCGGCGACCGCGACGAGGTTCGCGAGCGCGCCGTCGTCCAGTGCGCGGGTCGTCCCGACGACGACGTTGACCGTGCCGGGCACGAGTTCACCGTCGGGCAGCTCGCCGCCGGGCGGGTCCATCGGCAGTTCGGCGGGGTTCGAGACGCCGGCCGTGGCGACGGCGACAACGGGGCCGAGGCAGGCACCGCGAGCGTGGCGTGCAGCGACCCCGGTCAGGAGGACGGGCGAGCCGTCGTGGAACTCGGCCGCGTCGAAGCCCGCGGAGCCGAGGCGTTCGACGACGAACCGTCCCACGTCGTCGCAGCGCCAGTCCTCCGGTACGGTGACGCTGTACGCCGCGTCGGCGACCCGGCGGCCCCCCCGCCAGCCCGTCGAGAGCCACTCCGTGTCGGGTGCGCCGAGACGGACCACGCCGTCACGCGTCGTCGGCTCGAACATCCAACACCTCCAGCGTGCGGTCGGTCGCCGCCCGGTCCTTCACCGCGACCCTGACGTGCGAGTCGAGGCCCCGGAACGTCCGGGCGTCGCGGAGGACGACACCTCGTTCGCTCGCCGCGGTCAGCAACGCGTCCACGTCCCGGTCCTCGCAGTCGAGGAGGAGGAACGGTGCGGCGGAGGGGTGAACCTCGAACGCGGATTCGAGAGCCTCGCAGAGTCGGCGGCGCTCCCGACGGACCGTCTCGCGGGTCTCGCGGACGAAGCCCTGCTGGCGCAGGCAGTGCGCGCCGACGGCGGCGGCGGGCGCACCGAGGCTCCACGCGCGGCGGGCCGTCGCGAGGTCGTCCCGCGCCGCCCCGGTCGCGACGGCGTAGCCCGCGCGGAGCCCGGGGAGTCCGTACAGTTTCGTCAACGACCGCGCGACGACGACGGCCCGGTGACCGGCGAGCGACGCCTGCTCGGTGTACCCCAGGAACGCTTCGTCGGCGAGCAGGCGCGTGCCGGTGTCGGCACAGCGGTCCGCGAGCGCGACGAGGTCGGGGCGGTCGGGGAGCGCGCCGGTCGGGTTGTTCGGCGTACAGACCACGACGACGGCGAACTCGGCTGGATCGACATCCAGTATCTCGTCGACCGGGACGAACGCTGGCTCGCCGCCTTGCAGACGCACCTCGCGGGCGTACTCGCCGAAGCTCGGGGCCGGCACTGCGACGCGGTCGCCCGGATCGACGGCGGTCGCGAGCGCGAGCCGGATGGCCGCGAGCCCGCCGGGCGTCGGCACGACCTGCGCCGGGTCCGCGTCGACGACCGCCGCGGCGGCCGCGCGGAACTCGGCGTAATCGTCGTCGGGGTAGCGTCGGGACTCGGCGAGGGCGGCGTCGTAGGCGGCCGTCGTCCCGGGTGGCGACCGCGGGTTCGTGTTCGCGCTCAAGTCGAGCACGTCCCGGTCGGTCGTGCCTCCGTGTGGCACCCGTCCGGCGTCCCGGACGGACTCACGGTCCATCGGCTGTCACCTCCCCGACGAGCGCCGCCGCGACGGCTGTGTCGGCGGGCCTGTTCGCGTTCACGGCGAGTCTGGCGTCGAAGCTCACGTGTGTCTCGCTCTCGGTTTCGGGGCCGACCACGTTGAGTCCCGTGGGTGCGACCCCCTCTATCTCGGTGTCGACGCTGACGCCGAGTTGCTCCTTCAGCGCGACGGGGACGACGACGCTCAGGCTGCGGACCGTCTCGTCGGCCGACACCGCCGTGTCGAGCGTGCGGTCCACCGGTCCCGCCGCGAGCAGCGGCAGGTCTGCGGCGACGGTCAGCACGGGTTCGCCGCCGGTCGCCTCGATGGCGCTGCCGAGGTCCGCGACGTAGCCCTCGCCGGGCGTCTCGACAGTCGTCAGGCTGGTTCGGTCCGCGATGTGCTCACGGGTACGCGGCGCGTTCGGCGAGACGGCGGCGTACACGTCGTCGACCCGGCTCGCCGCGAGCGCGTCGCACACGCGGTCGACCATCGGGACGCCGCCGACCTCGAACAGTGGCTTCTCCACGTCGTCTCCGAACCGCGTGCCCTCGCCGCCGCACATCACGAGAGCGTCCACGCGATCACCCCCACGTGGAGCCCGACGAGCCGGGCGAGCTCGTTCGTCGCGCCGAACACGTCGCCGGAGACGCCGCCGAGCCGGCTCCGCGCCCACGACACCGCGACGGCGGCGACGAGGACTCCGGTGACGACGGGGGTAACGGCAGCGAGGAGTCCGGAGACATCACCCCTGGCCCACCAGCCGAGGGCAACGACCGGCAGTGCGAGGACGAGTGCGAACACGACGCCGACGACGCCCGAGCCGTCGGCCAGCGCGCTCCCGAGACCGTCGTGGGGCGGGTCCGCGACCGCCGCGAGCGTCGCCATCGCCGCCTTCGCGCCGACCTCGCTGGCGACCACGACGGCGACCGCTTCCCCGACGGCGAGCCCGGCTACTGCGACGGCAGCCAGCGCGAGCGCGACGACGACGAGCGCGACGGCCGCGACCGCGCCGACGCCCGTCGTCGTGTCCTTCAGCACCTCGCGGCGACGCTCGGTGTCGCCGTGGACGACGACCGCGTCGCCGCAGTCCGCGACGCCGTCGAGGTGGGTGATGCCGGTGAGGCCGTAGGTCGCGACCAGATACGCGAAGGCGACGACGGTTGCGGGCACGGCGACGGGCGCGCTCGCGCCGGCGACGAACGGCAGCGCGAGGCACGCACCCACGAGATAGCCCACGGGAACGGCCGCGACGGGCGACGCGCTGAACGCCGTCCACGCGCGCTCGTCGTGCCCGACCGGAATCCGCGTGAGGAAGCCGACCGCGCCCCGTAGCGCGCTCAGAGCCACGCGACCACCCCCGCGAGGATCGTCGCGACGACGCCCGACGAGGCCACCTGTAAGACACCGCGCTGGGCCGTCCGTGGTGACGGGTACGACGCGCCGGCGTTGAGCACGTACACCCCCGGCTTCTCGAGTCTGACCGCCAGTGCGGCCGCGAGGGTGCCCATCGGCCAGCCCGAGTTCGGTGACGGGACCTCGCGGAGCCACTGTCGCGCAAGCAGCAGCGCCCGGGGCCGGCCGGCGACCTGCGCGAGCAGCAGTGCGGTGAGCCGTGCCGGGAGCCACATCACGAGGTCGTCGAGACGCGCGCTCGCCCAGCCGACCGGCTTCGAGCGATAGCCGAGCATCGAGTCCAGCGTGTTCACCGCCTTGACCCAGGCCGCTCCCGCCGCCGCCAGTGTGAGCGAGAACGGTGCAAGGACGGCGAAGGCTGCGAGCGGCGCGATGAACCCATCGGCGAGGTTCTCCGCGGCGCTCTCGACCGCGGCGCTCCGGAGCAGCCCCGGGGAGAGGTCACCGGCGTCCCGTCCCGCGAGCGAGCACAGCGACTCCCGCGCTGCCGCGACGTCTTCGGTCGAGAGTCGAACCACACGCAACGACTCGGCGACGAGCATCCGGAGGCTCGTCGTGGCCGCCAGTGCGACCCCGGCGACGACCGCGCCTGCCCGGGGGTCGACCTGGGACGAGAGCCAGACGACGCCCGCGACGGTCCCCGCGGCGAGCATCGGAAGCGAGAGCGTCGCGAGGACGCCGACGAGCCGAGGATGGTTCCACACGCGGTCGACGGGCGCGACCAGCCGGCCGAACCACGCGACCGGGTGGAACCGGTTCGGCGGTTCGCCGACGAGGAGTTCGAGACCGACCGCGACTGCGACCGCCGCAGTTGCCGTCATCGGCACGTCGACCACCCCGGCAGCTTGCGTCGGTACTGCGCCGCCGTCATCCGGTCCACCCCAGTTCGTCGGAGAGTTCGGTCAGGGGTACGTCGGCGACGTCGACGAACCGCCCGCCGAGTGCTTCGATACCGCCGTCGGTCCGGGGGTCGTCCCCGACGTGGACGACCTCGGCGGGGTCGACGCCGAGTCGGGTCGCCGTCGTCTCGAACATCTCGGCGGCGGGCTTGCGCCACCCGCAGCCGACGCTGCTCACGACCGTCCCGAAGTCGCCCCGCGAGAGTTCTGACCGGACGAGCGTCCGGCCGACGAGCTCCGGCACCGAACAGTTCGAACAGAGCGCGACCGGGCCGACTTCGCGGGCGGCCGCGACCGCGTCGACCGCGCCTGGACGTGTCCGGACGTCGGGGTCGAACGCGGCGACGACTGCCCGGCGGGCCGCGTTGTTCGGCGTCTCGACGCCGCGACTCGACAACGCCGCGGAGACGTGCGCCGGGAGTGGGACCTCCGCGCCCTCCGGCGCGTCGATGTGTCTCTCACGATAGGCGTCGGCCCAGTCGTCCGGGACCGCAACGTCGCGGGCCGCTAGCTCGGCCGCGACGCGCGCCGCCGGGTCGTCGCCCCCGGAATCGACGCGCTCGACCAGCGTCCCGAACAGGTCGAACGAGACTGCCACTACCCTGAGACTAGCCCAAGTCTACTTGAACGACGCGGTCCGGCGGGCCTCCAGACGGGTGTCTTACAGTCCGATGTGGGAGGTCGAACTCGGCATGTCGTCGTCATCGTCGTCGCCGTCGTCGTCCGCGCCGCCCTCGTGGCCGAACTCGTAGGTCGAGTCCTCGAGGTACACCGTCCCGTCCTCGACCGTCACGTCCACCGACACGAGCGTCGTCTCCGCGGCCTCACCGTTGTCGCAGTAGCCCGAGCAGCTGTCGAACATCGACCCGTGCTTCGGGCAGATGATCTGGCCGTCCCGCATCGCCGCGCCGAACCCGCGGTCGAGCTTCTGTGCCTCGTGTGTACACCGGTTCACCCACGCTTCGACCCCTTCCTCGCAGGGCACCAGGATGACCTCCTCCGGCTCCCCGTAGGGGTCCCGCGCGGTGAACAGCCACGACCGCTTCTCGTGGACCGTCTCGATGTCCGTGAGCTCCGTCGTCATACCCGTACTGTCCGGACCCACCGGCCTAACTCCTGTGCCTCTCGAAGCTAAACCGCAACTCAGTTCCCGACGATTTAACCCAAGGTTAAATAGTGGTTTTTTGACAGTGTGGCCATGGAACGCTATCCCACCCCAGACATCGACAAGTACGCTGGCGTCCTGGACCGACGATTCGAAGCACTGCTCCTCGACAGCCTCCTCGTGGCCATCGTCGTCGGCGGGCTCGGGTACCTCGGCGGCATCGTCGTCGGCGACGGGAGCCTCGCCGGCATCGGTGGGGCCCTGCTCGCCGTCCAGTTCGGGCTGCCCGTCGTCCTGCCGCTCTACCAGATCATCTGCGAGGGCTACTCCGGTCAGACCCCCGGGAAGTCTCTGCGTGGCATCGTCGTCGTGAACGAGTATGGTTCCGACATCAGCTGGGGTGCGGCCGTAATACGAAACTTGCTCCGTATCGTCGACATCCTCCCGGGCTTCTACATCGTCGGCATCGTCGCCGCGTACACCAACGACCAGAACAAGCGGGTCGGCGACATGGTGGCGAACACCGTCGTCGTGTACACGCGGAACTGACCCCGACGCGTACGGCCGCGGTGCCGCCGCACTCTCGTTTTTGGCGCTCCGGTGCGAAGGGTCGGTATGCAGCAGGTGCCCGACATCGACATCGGGTGGAACGTCCCCACACTGACGCTCACGTTCCACCTCGCCGTCGCGCTGGTGTTCGCGACCGCCGCGACGCTCTCGCTGGTCGGTGGTGCGCCCCTCCTCGGCGTCGCACTCCAGGCGTCGATGGCCGCGCTCGTTGCCGGCCTCGGCGTCGCAGTCGCGCGTCTCGTCTAGACAGAGCACGAGCTTTCCAGCGGGACAGCCACGATACTCACGGTCAGAATCGTCTCACTGCTGGTCGTGAACGTAACCGTGTGAGAGGTATTGTCGCCCGGTGAAGTTGCTCGGACATCTTTAACTACGACCCCGGTGTTGGTTCCGGTACCGGACGTACCCGCGTCCGGGTCTGCAAGGTCCATCATGACCTTGTATCCCACATCAAGACGGGGCGGACTGGGGTGTCAGCCCCGTCTCACCGTTCTACGAGCTGGAGCGCGCGCGAGCACTGACGACCGTGGTGAATAATAATTGTACATAACCCTGTTGGCCGGTGGTGAAGAAGTACTATAATTTTGACCTTAAAGTGGTGGTGTCGATTTCAGGTATGATAATCATGGTATTCTTGGAGTTTTAAACTGTCTATGCGGATTTCAATGGGGGCTTGACCGACCCCAAGCACCCCCTGAAAGCGGTTTGTAACGACCGGTTATAGTCCGAAACCCGTCATGGGCCGATGGGTTTATTACGTGTCCTCGGTGTGGGTCAGGTAACACCGACAAGGCGGACGTCGCGCTGGGACGCGACGGTGGAGCCTCGTCAGGTGTGGGATAATAGCACAATGATGGATCTCAAGCAACTCTTCACAGACGACGACGCCGTGTCGCCGGTCATCGGGGTCATCCTGATGGTCGCGATTACGGTCATTCTCGCCGCAGTGATCGGGGCATTCGTCCTGAACATCGGTGGGAATCAGGAAACGGCACCGCAGAACCAGTTCGACTTCCAGTACAATAGCACGGGCAACGTGACCGTGTCGCACGGCGGCGGTGGCACGCTTGACGCGACCCAGCTCAGCCTCGGCAACGGCTGGGACAACGCTTCTGCGACCGGACCTGAGTGCAACCTCCACTCCACAAGCGGACTGTCTGCCGGCGATACGATCGTTGACAACGACGCTGACGACGACACCCGCACGCCGTGCGACCCGGGTGCTGATTCCGGCGAGACGCTCGAAATCACGTGGACGTCCAACTCTGGCGAGAACAGCCAGATCGTCGCTGACTCCACGGTGCCCTGATACACAATGATGGACCTCAAGCAACTGTTCACGGACGACGACGCGGTCTCGCCGGTTATCGGCGTGATCCTTATGGTCGCGATCACAGTCATTCTCGCGGCCGTCATCGGTGCGTTCGTGCTGAACATCGGCGGGAACCAGGAAACGGCACCGCAGAATCAGTTCAGCTTCGAGTATAACTCTACGGGTGAGAACGTGACTGTCTCTCATGGCGGCGGTGGCTCGCTCGACGCCAGCCAGCTCGACTTCGGCAGTGCATGGGAGAACACCAGCACGGAGCTGTCTGATAACAATGAAACCTGTTATCTGTCGACCGAAAAAGGTCTGAGCGCCGGGGAAACTATCGTCAACTCGACGAACGGGAAGGACATGTGTACGCACGGCGCGAACTCGGGCAAGACGCTGACGTTGACCTGGACCTCGTCTTCTGGCGAGAACAGCCAGATCGTCGCCGAGTCGACGGTCCCGTAACGCCTGGGAATTAACTACCGCGAACCCGTTTTTTCGTACACGACACCGACCAGAGACACATGCAACTACGAACGATACTCACCGAGGACGACGCCGTGTCGCCTGTCATCGGCGTCATTCTGATGGTCGCAGTAACGGTCATCCTCGCGGCCGTCATCGGTGCATTCGTCCTGAACATCGGTGAGACCGAGGAGAGCCCGCCGCAGAACCAGTTCACGTGGGACTTCAACGACCCGCGACAAGAGGTGACGGTCTCCCACGGCGGCGGGACCGTCCTGGACGCAACACGTCTCTCCCTCAGTGGACCGTGGGCAGGCGGCGACTGTCAGGTTGTGAACCGCACTAGCGTAACCGCGGGCGAGGTTATCGTGAACAACTCGACGGGCGCGGACTACTGCTCGCACACTGGGGCTGATGGCGAGATACTCGAGATCGTGTGGACGTCTTCGAACGGCGCGCAGTCACAGATAATCAGCAAAAAGCCGATACCGTAACGTCGAGTTTCGGAACCTTTCTCGCTACACTGGCCCGGTCGGCTCTCGCATAGCTTCCTCGCTGTGCGCCCCTCGAAGTGCTAGTTCGCGTCGGTTCGGGTGTAGTACGGGACGGAACCAGATCGGCGTTGAAGTAGTGATTCTGGTTCCGATCATGAGCGCAATTACTCTCGGGACCAGCGCACCGCAGGTGAACATCTTTGGGAGCTTCACGGGCGTGCTGGAATCCGGCTCCGTATCTCGCACGCGCCGATCATCTCGATCCTCGGCGTGGTCTGGGTTCTCGCGACCACCGAGCTGGACGGCATCGACGACGGCTGGGCGGAGCTTGCCATCGTCGCCATCACCTCCGTCGGACGCGGGTTGGGCGCGCTTCCCTTTCCCGAGGCGCTGGAGTCGTCGCGAGCAACCCTTTCGATGACCGGCCTCCCGGCCGCGGAGGGTGCGCGTACAGCGCGCGCCGCACTCGTCACACCGGAACTCGCGCGCCGTGGTCGGCTTCGGTTTCGCGCGCTTGCGATAGCGCAGCTCGTCGGTGGTGATGCCGAAGCGGTCTGCGCTCACGCAGCCCACCCCGTAAACGGCGCTACCGCTCTATTCTGAGAACACGGAAGAAGACGGGTGTTGAACCCGGCAGAGGGCGTCGCCCCCTCCTTAATTTCGAATCCGCCCTCCCCGATTTGAACGGGGGGCAAGTCGATCTACAGTCGACTGCTCTACCAGTCTGAGCTAAGGGCGGGCGCACTCTCACGTAGTCACCGAGTACGATTTAAGGGTTATCATTCGCGGTCCTGACGGTGTGCCGTACGACCAGTGTCAGACGTGGCAGATAGATTGAAATAGTTGGCGCATAGAACTGTGTGCGAAGCGGATATGAGTAAGATTACCGTGCGCGCGGACGACGAGCTGGTCGAGCGTCTGGAGGCGCGCGAGGAGTCGAAGAGCCAGCTCGTTCGGGAGGCGCTCCGCGCGTACCTCGAAGACGAGCTCGCGGAGCCGTCGGGTGGGTCGTCGGACGGTTCGACCGACACGCTGGACGGGTTCCTGGCTGACCGGGTGACGAATCTCGTGGACGAGCGTGTGGCGTATCACATGCGCACGCACCAACAGGACGTAAACGTGAACCTTCAGTTCGAGGGGGCGGAGCCGGGGCCGGGGCGTGCGTCGGTGTCGGACGAATCGACGGCGACGCCGGAGACGGCGGATGTCGACCGGGACTGCGGACAGTGCGGCGAGGCGCTCGACGACGACCACGTGTACTGTCCGAACTGTGGTGAGAAAGCGTCGCGGCGAGTCTTCTGTGACTGTGGCGACGAGATCCGTTCGGACTGGGGGTTCTGTCCGAGCTGCGGGCGTCGGACGCCGGCAGCGGACGTGTTGGACTCGGCGTAGGACAAACAGGGCTGTCGTCACACGAGACGACGACTCGGCGGTCGAAATAGGCGGTAGATTTATTATGTATGACACAGTGCATACAGTTGCGTAAGACGGGTGTCTTACACACACGGATTCGGGAGAATACGGGGCTCCCGCGTACGGTTTCGGTGTGTAAGACGGAACGCGTGCAACAATGTGCCACGCGGGACGTCTTACCCAAAGGGGAATCAGAACCATGGAGCGTGTGACACTGCGAATACCGAAGCAGCAGATAGAGGAGGTTGAACAGATGGTCGAAACGGGCGAGTACCCGAACCGGAGCGAAGCGATCCGGTCGGCAGTCCGTGAGATGCTCAACGAGCAGAACGACCGTTCGAACGAGAAATCCCAGCGCACCTGGGCAAAGGTCTAACGATGCAGGATATCGTCCAAGAAGCCCTCGAGCACGAGGAACGAGAGCAGAAGCAGCAGGCCGACACGACAGGTGACGAGTTCGGCGATCCGCGCATCGTCATCGTCGGCTGCGGTGGCGCCGGCAACAACACCGTCAACCGACTGTACAACATCGGCGTCGACGGTGCCGACACCGTCGCCATCAACACCGACAAGCAGCACCTCAAGATGATCGAAGCCGACACGAAGATCCTGGTCGGCAAGTCCCTCACCAACGGGCTCGGCGCGGGCGGCGACCCCTCGATGGGCGAGCGCGCGACCGAGATGGCCCAGGGCACGATCAAGGAGGTGCTCGGCGACGCGGACCTCGTGTTCGTGACCGCCGGCATGGGTGGCGGGACCGGTACCGGTGCCGCCCCGGTCGTCTCCAGCATCGCGAAGGAACAGGGCGCAATCGTCGTCGGCATGGTGTCGACGCCGTTCAACGTCGAGCGCGCCCGCACGGTGAAGGCCGAGGAAGGCCTGGAGAAGCTCCGCGAGGAGGCCGACTCCATCATCGTGCTGGACAACAACCGGCTGCTCGACTACGTCCCGAACCTGCCCATCGGCAAGGCGTTCTCGGTCATGGACCAGATCATCGCCGAGACGGTCAAGGGGATCTCGGAGACCATCACACAGCCGAGCCTCATCAACCTGGACTACGCCGACATGACGTCCATCATGAACCAGGGTGGCGTCGCGGTGATGCTCGTCGGCGAGACACAGGACAAGAACAAGACGCGCGAGGTGGTGAACGACGCGATGAACCACCCGCTGCTGGACGTAGACTACCGTGGTGCATCCGGTGGGCTCGTCCACATCACGGGTGGCCCGGACCTCACGCTGAAGGAGGCCGAGGGCATCGCGAACAACATCACCGAACGGCTGGAGGCCAGCGCGAACGTCATCTGGGGCGCACGCATCCAGGAGAACTACAAGGGTAAGGTCCGCGTCATGGCCATCATGACCGGCGTCCAGAGCGCGCAGGTGCTCGGCCCGAGCACGCAGAAGCAGGCCAACAAGTCCCGCCAGGCCATCGACGGCGTCGACGAGGCGGAGTTCGAGGCCCAGCCCGGCGGTCAGCCGGTCCAGAACGGCGGCGACCAGCCGGCCAGCGGGGGCGGCTCGAGCTCCGGTAGCACCTGGGGCGACGGCGGCCAGGACGAGATCGAGAAGAACAACGGACTCGACGTCATCCGCTGAATCGGTATTCCACTTTCTTTCGACCCGACCGAGAAGCGGCGGCGCTGGCCGACTCAGTCACGGACGGACGTAAACGACGTCTCGGAACGGAAGACGTCGGTCGCGACGGCGAACGGGTCGACCGTTTCGTCGCCGTCGGTGACGTGCCAGTCGTCGTGCTCTACCCACTCTCAGCCGGCGTCGCGGACGAGCGTCTCGCCGCAGTAGCTGCCGAACGAGCGGACTGCGCGCTCGAACGCGCGTGCGTCGGCGCTCCCGCTCGCGGCCGGTTCGACACCGACGAACCGTCGTGACTCGAACCGTTCGTCGACAGCGTCGTCGAGCCGTGCGAGCGAGTCGGTCGTGAAATCCAGCTCGTAGTCGCTCCAGAAGTCGGCACACTCCTCGGCCTCCCGGGCGAACAGCTCCGGTGGGTTCGACGGCTGCCCCGACCTGGCGGGGTCGCGGTCGTGCTCGTCGTCGTCGTCGGACGGCGCGGTGGCGTACATCCGGTCGGGGTCGGCCGCCGGCGTCGCACGCTCGGCCGGGTCCTCGACCGAATCGTCCGACGACGACGACCGCAGCAGGCTCCGCAGCGCGTCGAGCAGTCCCATGGTCGCCGTTCCATGCCACGTCCCAAATCGGTTTCGGGGTGTGTCTTACACGCCACACGCGGGCTGTGTGGAACGTCGCCGTGGTGTGTTCTGGGACAGCAAGGAATCTAAAACGTATAAGCGGGTGCCCGCACGACGCTCGAATATGGCGAACACGTCGACGACCGGGCTGTTGCTGACCTACGTCGTCGCGCCGACACCGTCGCGTGGTGATGCGGCGTGAGCGGCCGGTCGCGCACCGGTGCCGGGGCGGTGACGACGGCGGTGCTCTGTGTCCTCGCTCTCACCGGCCGCGTGGCGGCCCACGGCGGCGAGACGACGGGCATCCACGACACACCGCTGGCACTCGGGCTGTTCGGCTTCGGTGTCGTCCTCGTGGGCGTGAGCCTCTACGCCGACGAGCGGGGCGACCTCGACCGCCAGTACGTGGACGCCGGGGTCCTCGTCGGCTTCCTCGCCGTCGTGCTCGGCATCCCGGCATCCTGGCTCTAGACCGCCTCGAGCGAGTCGAGCAGCGAGCACTTCCGGCAGCGGTCCCGGGTCGTCGTCGCGCCGCACTCCTCGCATTCGTGCAGGTCGGGACCGTCGCCGTCCTCGTCGTACCGGTCCGCGAGCACGCCTGCGAGCTCCTCGTAGCCGGCCATGATGGAGTGGCGCGTCCCGGGGTGGTTCTCCTCCAGTTCGTACAGCAACTGCTGTATCTCCCCGCGGTAGGCCTCGCTCGAGTGCGGACACTCGGTGATATGCGCCGGGAGGTCGCGGAGGTGACAGTAGAGGGCGACCTCCTTCTCGGGCACGTCGCGCAGCGGCTTCGCGCGGGGGACGAACTCGTCCTGTTCCTTGCGGGCGTCGTCGCCGTCGAAGCCGCCGATGGAGGCGTCGAAGTGCTTGGCCATCTGGGCCACGTCGCCCTCCAGGAAGTTCATCATCGCCGTCTGGGCCTCGTCGTCGAGGTTGTGGCCGGTCAGCAGCTTGTCCGCGCCGAACTCGTCGGCGTAGCGCTCCAGCAGGTCGCGGCGGAACACGCCGCAGTAGGCGCAGGCGGCCATGTTCTCGGGGTCGTCCTCGACCACGTCGTCCATCCGGACGCCGAACTCGTCCTCGTAGGTGACGAGCTCGTGGCGCATCGAGAGCTCGTCGGCGAGCTCGACGCAGGCGTCGACGCTCTCGTCGCGGTAGCCCTCGATACCCTCGTGGATAGTCAGCGCGACCAGCTCGATGCGGGGGTCCTCGGTGAACGTCTCGTCGAGGATCTGCGTGAGGACGACGCTGTCCTTCCCGCCGGAGAGTCCGATGACCCACGTCTCGGGGTCGTCGGGCGTCGCGTCGCGTGGCACCAGGCCGTCCTCGCGGACGCGCTTTCGCACCCGCTTCTCGACGGATTCGCAGAAATGCGACTCGCAGAGGTGCGCGCCGGAGTAGGCGGCGTGCATCACGGCCTCCCGGCCGCATCTGGTGCACTCGGTCATCGCTCGTCGGTTGTCGACGGGCCGGGAAACCCGTTTCGGGTCCGTACGCCCCGCCCTCGCCCATCTCGAAAGTGATTTGACACCCGGTGCGTTGAACCAACGCAACGATGTCCCGCTCGAATTCTCTCCACGAGCCCGTCCCCGGGCGTGAGTCCGCGTGACCAGTCTTGACACCACCTACGTCGACTGCACACTCCCCGGCGTGGGCGTCGCCCGGGACGCGATGGGCGAACTGGCCGCCGCGGAGTCCGCCTTCGACCTCGACGCGCTCTGTCGGGTGCTCTACCCGGTCGTCCGTGCCCGCGTCGCCTACCGGCCCGTCGACGGCTGGGCCGGCGACGACGACCACCGCCGGCACGCGTTCGTGCTCGTCGACGGCCTCGGCGAGGACCACGAGGCCGACCTGACGACGTACGCCGCGAGCGCCGGGGACCCCGAGCACGTCGCCCTCGACGAGCGCTACGACCTGCACGGCGATGGGGGCCCGGAAGCGACGTTGCCGATGCGCTTCCGGCGGTCCGACCGGGAGGCCGCCGAACTCCTTCGGGCGCGTATCGAGCGCGCCGCGGACCAGGAGCCGGACGCGGTCGAGGAGCTCCGTGCGGGCCTCGGGCTTCCGGCCGACTTCTCGCCCGACGGCTTCGTCTCTGTCGACGACGTGACGCGGGTCTATCTGCCGTTCTGGGTCGCGGCGTTCACGAGCGACGAGCACCCCGACCGCTTCGGTGCCGTCCGCGAGTTCGGGACGGCCGACGGCCGGGGGAGGGTCCGCGACGAGCGCTGGCTCTCGCAGTACGTCTCCGAGACCTCGGCGGTGATGGACCGGGTCCGGTCGGCCGGCCGGCTCGACGCCACGGATGACACCGTTCCAGCAGCCGAGCAGGGGTTCACCGTGCCCGATGGCGTCGAGCTGAACGTCGACTCGTTGCTGGAGACCGAGCCCGGTCGGGAGTTCGCCGACGTGGGCGGCATGGCCGACCTGAAAGCGCTGCTCGAGGAGCGGGTGCTCTCGCCGCTGCGCGAGCCCGAGCGCTACCGCGAGTACGACCTCGGCGTCACGAACGGTATCCTGTTCCACGGTCCGCCGGGCTGTGGGAAGACGTACATCGCCGGCGCGCTCGCCGGCGAACTCGACCACAACTTCATCGAGCTCTCGCCGGCGGATCTGACGAGCAAGTGGGTCGGCGAGGCCGCCGAGAACGTTCAGGACGTGTTCGCCGTCGCGCGTGCGAACCAGCCGTGTCTCGTCTTCCTCGACGAGATCGACGCGGTCGCCGCCAGCCGGGACAACGACATGACCAACAGCGAGCAGCAGATGGTCAACCAGCTGCTGACCGAGCTGCAGGCGATCGACGGCGAGGACGTCGTCGTGCTCGGCGCGACGAACTTCCTCGAGGACGTCGACGACGCCATCCTCCGCTCCGGTCGGTTCGACGAGCGCATCGAGGTTCCGCCGCCGGACGCCGACGCTCGCGCCGAGATACTCCGGGTCCACCTCGCGGGCCGGCCGACGGTCGAGGAGATCCACCTCTCGCGGACCGTCGAGTGCACCGAGGGATACGCCTCGAGCGACCTCGAACTCGTCGCGGAGACCGCCGCCCGGGAGGCCCTCGACGAGGACTGCGCAATCGACGAGTCACACCTGCGAGCCGCGGTCGGCGAGACGACCACCTCGATCCCCTCGTGGCTCGACCACTACGACCACGTCGACCCGGTCGCGGCCGCCACGGGCGTCGCGGGGGAGAACGTCCGCCAGCCGCCCGGTGTCGACCTCGACGCGGCCGACATCGTCGAGGGTGAGCCGTCGCTGACGCTCGCGGACGTCGACGGGCTGCCGAACGTGGTCGAGCGCCTCCGGGAGCGCCTGCTCACCCCGCTGTCCGACGCCGAGCGGTACGAGTCGTACGGCGTCGGGAGCCTCGACGGCGCGTTGCTGTACGGTCCGCCGGGCTGTGGCAAGACCACGCTCTCTGCGGCCGTCGCGGGCGACCTCGGCGTCCCGCTCGTCCGGGTAACGCCCGCACGCCTCGCCGGCGACTGGGGGGAAGACCCGACCGAGGCACTCGACGCCGCCTTCGAGGTGGCCCGCGCGAACGCGCCCTGTGTCGTCCTCGTCGACGACCTCGACGTGCTCGCGGGGACCGACCATCGCTCCGGCGGTATCCCGTCGGCGTTCGCCCACGGGCTCCGGGGCGCGTTGCGGGACACCCGGGACGAGGAGGTTGTCGTCCTCGGTGCCGCCACGCTGGTCGACCACGTCGCGACGGAGGTGCTCCACTCGGGCTGCTTCGACGAACGCATCGAGGTCCCGCCGCCGGACCGGGAGCGCCGGGCTGCCGTGCTCCGCGAACACGTCGACGACCGGCTCGCCGAGTCGGTCGACTGGCGTGCTGTCGCGGACCGTGCGGCGGGCTACGCCGTCGCCGATCTGGAGACGGTCGCGACGCTCGCGATGCGGGCGGCCCTGCGTGCCGACGGCGCGGTGACGACCGAGCGGCTGCTCGACGCGGTCGCTGAGACCGGCTCCAGCATCGAGAACTGGGCGGGGCTCGACGAGTACAGCGACAGCGACCACGGCTCCGGGCTGCGCTACATCTCCTGACGCGGCCCGCTCGCGCGGCCCTCCACGTTCCGCCGTCGCTTCTGTGTGTCTTACACTGCGTCCAGCCCGCCGTCTACCGCCGCCAGCAGTTGCTCGACGTACTCGTCGCGACGGCGCGAGGAGAACAGTTCGTGGCCGCCCTCGTACACCCGAACCTGGTCGGCGTCGACGGCCTCGCCGATGGCCCTGACGCTGACGACCTGGTCCCGGAGCGAGCAGAACACCACGGCGTCGTCGTCGATTTCGGGCCGGTTGCGGTGGCCGCGGCTCGCTTCGCGGACGAACCGGGGCGACACCTTTTCGGGGATGTCCGCCAGCTGGCGGTCGGTCGTCAGCTCCCCGATGGCGCGACGGTCGCCGACGCCCGAGGGGATGAACTTCGCGTCGAGCCCCAGCTTCCCGACGAGCGAGAACAGCGCACCCTTCGACTCCGGCGGGAAGTCCCACCACGGGCTCAGGTAGGTCGTCGTCTCGGCTCCGTCGAGGTACGCCGCGATGAGCCCGCCCGTGCTGTGTCCTGCGAGCCGGAACTCGTCGAGGTCCGCGCAGTACGACCGCACCGGCCCGAGGTAGTCCGCGCCGAAGTCGTCCGGGAACACCGGAATCTGGAGCGTGTGGACGCGGTAGCCGGCGTCGGCGAACTGTCGGACCATCCAGTCGACGTTCTCGTGCTCGTGGCGGTTCCCCCAGCCGAGGACGAACACCAGGTCCGACGCCCCATCCTCGTTCGTGACCTGCGATTGCATACCACGTTCGTCGAACCGGCGCGGCATAAACGTCCCAGAACTGCCGACCCGCTGTCTCGGGTTTCCCCCAGGGTACGCCGCCAGCGTGTCCGCCGCTGCGTCGGATACGTATTTGTGCCCTCCCCTGTAAGCCGGTGTCATGCCTCCGGCGTCCCGCCGTGCGGTCCTGACCGCCGCGGTCGCGAGCCTGAGTGGCTGTCTCAGCACGCTCGACACCGTCGACCCCCCCGGCACCCACCCGCCCGACGCCGAGCTCCGCCTCGACATCGAACGCCCCGGCGAGAACGGCGAACGCGTCTACGTCCACAACGACGGCTCGACCGACGTGCCGATGCGGGGCTACACGCTGGAGTACGACGACGGTGCCGACTACGAGTTCGACCGCCTCACGCTCGAACCCGGGAGCTGGGTCGCCGTCGAGTCCACGAGCGTCCTCGAAGGGATGGACCGCTCGGACCCCCCGAAGTTCGTCCGCGGCGCGAACCGGGACGAACGACTCTGCCCCGACGGCCGCGTCACTCTCGTCGGTCCACAGGGTACCATCGTCGGCAGTACGACCTGCTCCGGGTGAACGGTCGGTCCGTGGGTGGACCCGGCCACGTCGCCGCGCTGGTCGGCATCGGTCACAGCAACCGACAGCACAATCTGGGTGCGAACTCGTTCACCGAGTCCGACCACCGACCATTTCGGAGAAACCCGAAACGACGCGACACGGGTTCCACAGCACTCACGTCCCCGAACAGCCTGCGGGAGAGCAATGAGCGAATCGTGGCGCACCCGGCTGCAACGGCTCGGGTTCAACCTGTGGCCGTCGTACTGGGGCACCGGCGGCCGGCTCCGGTACATCGCCGAGGACTGGCAGGAGGTCCGGGTCGAGATTCCCCGGAACCTCCGGACGCGGAACTACATGGGAACGACGTTCGGAGGGAGCATCTACGGGGCGTGTGACCCCATCTACGCGATGATGCTCATCCAGGCACTTCCCGACGAGTACACCGTGTGGGACAAGGCCGCATCGGTTCGATTCCAGCGACCCGGGACGGAGGACCTGTACGCCCGGTTCCGTCTGCCCGACGACGAGCTGGCGACTATCCGGGAGCGGCTGGAGCGCGAGGAGAGCACCGACCGCGAGTACGAGGTCGATGTCGTCGCTGCGGACGGGACGACCCACGCGACGGTCGAGAAGACGGTGTACGTCGGGCGGGACTGACCGAGGAGCGAGGGCATTATCCACCTCCGACGACTACTCGCGGACATGAGTCTCCCACGCGGCGACGCGCTCGACCGCGTCGCCGACATCCTCGACACGGTCGAGTCCGAGCAGATGCCCGTGCCGGTGCGCGAGGTCTGGGTGTACGGCGATCTGGCGCTCGGGCTGGACCCCGTCGACCGCCTCGACGTCTACCTCACGAAGGACATCCTGCTCGGCGGCGACGCCTCCCGTGCCGACGAGTTCGAGGCCGAATACGGCGTCCAGGGCGTGGGCCAGACCGTCCGCACGGAGTGGGCCGAGCAGTACCCAGAGCACCTCCGCGCGAACGCTAACGGCCACGCAGCCCCCGAGAAGTGCCTCGGTGCGCACCTGCTTCCGGACGATGACGAGCCGGTCCATCTGGAGGTGTGCAACGCCAGCTTCGACGACAACGTGACCCAGCGCCTCGCCGGCGCGAAACGCCGCGAGGACTGGTCGACGTTGCTCGACCCCCGCGGCGTCTGCCTCTGGGTCGACGGCCAGCGCAGCGAGGAGGCGATGCGGAAGCTCCGCGAGTCCGAACTGGCGCTGCCGACGCTCTCGCGGGCACTCGGGATGCTCGGGCTCGAGGAGGAACAGGCCGAGGCGGCGGCCTCGGAACTGCACGAGTGGCGCGAGCAGCAGGAGGGTGCGACGGTTCGGGGCGACGTGGTCTGAGAGGAGCGGCTACTCGCCGAACCCGTCCTCGAACCTGAACGTGCCGTCGCGCTGGACGACCTCGCCGTCGACCTCGATGAACGAGTCCTCGCTCATGTCGACGATCATGTCCATGTGCATGGCGCTCTCGTTGAACGGCTGGCCCTCCGGGACGGTGTGCCCGATGGCCTGCCCGATGGCGAGGTGGATGGTGTCACCCATCTTCTCGTCGAACAGCATGTTGTAGGTGAACCGGTCGATGTCGCGGTTCATGCCGATGCCGAGCTCGCCGAGGCGACGCGCTCCCTCGTCCGTGTCGAGGACAGCCCCGAGCACGTCCTCGTTCTTCTCCGCGGCATGCTCGACGACCGTACCGTCCTCGAACTTCAGCCAGGCGTCCTCTATCTCGCGGCCCTGTGCCATCAGGGGCTTGTCGAACAGCACCTCGCCCTCGACCGAATCGGGGATTGGCGCGGTGTACACCTCGCCGCCGGGCAGGTTGAGTTCGGCGTAGTCGTTCGCCGTGACCATGCCGTCGACGCTCATCCGGATGTCGGTGGTTTCGCCGGAGACGATGCGGACCTCCTCGGCGGGGTCGAGTATCTCGACCATGTTCGCCTGGAACTCCCGCTGTTCGTCCCAGTCCTTGTTGACGGCGTCGTAGAGGAACTCCTCGTAGGCTGCAGTGCTCATCTCGGCGTCCTGGGCGTTGCCCGGCGCGGGGTACTGCGTCCCGACCCAGCGCTTGCCCATGCGTTCCTCCTGGACCGGTTTCCAGGCCTGGGCCAGCGCGGAGCGTGTTTCGGGGGCCACGTCGCCCGTCTCGCTGGTGTTCTCGTCGCCGCGGACGATGATGACCACGTCGGCCTCCTCCATCTCGGCGAGCTTGTGCTCGGGCAGGGTGAAGTCCTCGGGGTCCGAGGAGCGCATGAACGCCCGGCTCGCCCGCGAACTGTTCATCGTGTACGTCGGGTTCGCTCCGACCTCGCCCAGCTTCTCGGCGATGGCGACGACCAGGTCCTCGGCGACCGGCGGGGCGCTGACGATGACGTTGTCGTCCGCCTCGACCTGTGTGGAGTGTTCGACGATGATCTCCGCGTGATCTCGGACTCGTGGGTCCATGTTTCAGTGGAGTCGCGTCGGGGTGTTAACGGTTTCCAGAAGAGACGTTCTGTCGACTAGCTGGTGGTTCGCTCGGTGGCGAGGACGACGCCGCGCTCGTCGAGGGTTATGTCGAGCCGTTCGTCGTCGGCCTCGACGCGAACCCGATAGCGTGGCGGGTCCTCGCTCGTCCGGGTGGTCGCGTCGTCGGTGAGCAAGGGGAGCGTCCACGGCAGGCGGTCGACAACGTCGATACCGTGGTCGTGGCAGAAGCCGACGAAGGCAGGGTGTCGAAGGACCACCGCCCCCACCGAGGATCTGGTGAACGCACCGCACCGACGGCAGGTGGTAGTGAAGACGTAGTCGATGGACAGGTCGGTCTCCGCCGGAACGACCTCGCGGTCGACACGCCCCGAGCAGTTCGGACAGACCCCACCGGTCACCCGCTCGATCATCGTGTACGCCTGGCGGGCGGCGAGGGAGAGGATGTCGTCCACGGAGCGGTCGGCCGCTGCGCTCGGGGCGACCGAGGTGCGCATCACGGTGTGGTCGTTCCCGCAGTCGACCGCGAACTCGCCGGCATCGAACGAGGCCGAGAGGGGTTCGTCACAAAAGGGACACGTGTCGTCGAGCGGCTCCGATTCGGAGTCGTCGTCGGCGTCGTACGTCCCGGCGAGGATGGCTCCCACCACCTCGCGGCCCGCGTAGGTGAGGACGTAGCCCTCGTCGATCTCCTCGACGAAGCGACCCCGGAGCTTCCCGAGGTGGGAGTTGAAGCGGCCGGAGTCGTCGATGCCCGTCCGCGTCCGGAGGTCGGAGAACGTCAGTGCCCGGTCCTCCGGGTTGCCCCGGCGTGCCTCGACCAGCGCCTCGAGGATGGCGACGCGCGTCTCGTCGCCGAGGGCGGCGAAGGCGTCCGAGACGGCAGCCGTGTCCTCGACAGGCTCGGTTGCGCCCTCGCGGCCCCCGACGGTCGACTCGTCGGTCATGGCCGACTGCTGGATGGCCGGCGGGAAAAATCCCTGGCTGGTGCCTGGTCACCGCCCAGACCCGACGCGCCCCGTCGTGACGTAGAACGGCACCCTCTCGGTCCGCTGATAGTCACCGTCGGCGGCCTGCGCGGCGGCCTCGCGGCCCATCTCGCGCCAGGATTCCCGGAGGTCGTCGTACTCGGCGGCGGAGAGCGTCGCCCGCAGACTGGCCTCGTCGCTGGCCAGTCCCGCGCCGCTTGCCTTCTTCGCGACGGCCTGCAGGTCCGCTTCGTCGTACGGCGGCGCGAGGGTCCTGACGTGCTCGTACCGGTGCGTCTCCACGTCGGCCAGCCCGGCGGCCTCGAGGAGTCCAGCCGCGTCGCTCCCGAGCGCCGGGTCGACGTCGCTGCCGGCGATGTACGCCGCCCGGGCCGCCCGCGCCAGCCCGGCCTCGCGCTCGACCGTCGACTCGACCGTGACGGCGGCGTTGTCCGGTTCGACGACGGCCACCCGGTCCCCGGCGACCCTGGCGAACTCCTGCACCGCGACTGCGGGGTCGGGCAGGTTCACCAGCAGTGCCTGGCAGGTCACCACGTCGACGGCGTCGTCGCGGAACGGAAGCCGCGTCGCGTCGCCAGCCACGACGGGGACGTGCTCCCGGGCCACCGCGAGCAGCGCCGGGTCGGCGTCACAGCCCACCACTTGTCCACCGGTCTCCTCGGCGAGCACGCGCGAGAACTCGCCCGTGCCACAGCCCACGTCGAGCACGCTGTCGGCGTGCGCCAACTCCAGCGGTTCGAGCGCCGCCCGCGAGTCGGCCCACATCCCGCTCCGGGTGTGCTCGAGGTACTCAGCGTCGAATCGTCGCACGAAGTCTCGTTGGAGGCGATGGCTGAAAAGCGATTGGAAGCCACCCGGAAAACTCGGGGGCCGCTGGCCGTTCGTGGTTCCAGCGAGGTCGACGACTGCCGGCGCTTCTGCCTGTCCGAAACGCGTCAGAAACCGCCGAGAAGTCGGGTCTCTCGAGAGTCTCAGGCGTCCTCGCGCAGCTCCCGGACCTTGTCGACGTTCCAGGCGAAGCTGCGGCCGTCCTCGGTCGGGGTCTCGAGCACGAGCGGCACGTCACGGACCAGCTCGTGGTTGACGAACGCACGCATCCCGTCCTCGCCGATGTAGCCGTCGCCGATGTGGGCGTGCTCGTCCTTGTTCGTGCCGCACTCGTGCTTGGAGTCGTTGAGGTGGACGCAGGCGAGCTTCTCGGCCCCGACCACGTCGTCGAAC
This sequence comes from Haloarchaeobius sp. FL176, assembly GCF_024609245.1. Lineage (GTDB taxonomy): Archaea > Halobacteriota > Halobacteria > Halobacteriales > Natrialbaceae > Haloarchaeobius. The sequence goes on along the minus strand of NZ_JANJYH010000005.1, from coordinate 21,236 downwards.
TCGGCCATGGTCTCCGCGACGGCCTCCGGCGAGGAGAGGTCGTAGCCCGCGGCGAACATGTGGGCGGTGTCGAGACAGACCTCGAGGTCGTGGTCGGACTGGTCGAGGACGCTCGCGAGGTGCTCGAACTGCCCGCCGAGCTTGGTGCCCGAGCCGGCGTCGGACTCGACGAGGACAGTCACGCCGTCCGGAATATCGAGCTCGTCGAGCGCGCTCGCGGCGTTCTCGATGCCGCCCTCGACGCCGGCCCCGGTGTGCGCGCCGAGGTGGACGTTGACGTAGTCGATGTCGAGCACGTCGGCGGCGTCGACCTCCTGCTGCATGGAGTCGAGGGACTTCTCGCGCAGTCCGTCCTTCGGAGTACAGAGGTTGACGAGGTACGAGGCGTGGATGACCCACGGACCCTCCAGCGATTCAGCGGTGCCGTCGCGGAACGCCGCGGCCTCGTCGTTTTCGAGGGTACCGTGGTCCCAGACCTGCGGGGAGTGCGTGAAGATCTGTCCGCAGTTGCCGCCGATTTCGAGCTGGTTCTCGACGGCGTTGTCGACACCGCCCGCGATGGAGACGTGTGCGCCTACCTTGACCATACCGACGGGTGGGGGTAGCGGGTCAAAGTGGCTTCGGAAGCGAACGACGGTGGGAGGTGGATTGTCGTTGTTGGCGGTAATAGAGACGCTCACCGAGTGTTGGAGGGCGCGACAAGAGCCTCGAAAGCCCCCAGCGGTCTCGACTCCCGGGCCTCGCTGCGCTCGGAACGTTCGCCAGCCGCGAGCCACCCGGTCGAGTGGTCGTCGACGCGGGCCGGAGGTTACAAATTCATCTACTCTCAGAAAAACGGGCTACCGCGAGTCGTCCCGGTCGCGCACCCACGCCTCGTTGTCGTACTTCGTCTCGACCATCTCGGCCGCGGCGTCGAGCTCGTCGTCGGTCCACCCTCCCTCGGTTGCGTCGGCCCACTCGCTCAGCGACTCCTCCAGTGCGGTGACGAACGTTTCGCGGTCGACATCGGCCTGCTGGCGGATGCCGGTGACGCGATCGCAGAACCGGTCCGGGGTCACGTCGTGGTCGGCGAACACGCCGAGGTGGCGGTCGGTCGCGAGGTCGAAGGAGATGGAGCCGTGCTGGATGACGGCGTCGCGCTGGCGGTACTGGGCGTTCCCCGAGAGCTTGCGCGCCTCGTCGTCGCCGTAGGCGAGCACGTCGTGGGCGGGGTGGATGCCCCGCAGATAGCAGGCGGGCTGATGGATTCGGGGGTACTCGTCGTCGGCGAAGTCGGCGTCGACACCCACGGAACGGATGGCGTCGAGCACCGGCTCGCAGAGCAGCTCGTAGCAGTCCATGAGCGAGCCCGGGAGCTCGTCGGCGGGCGCGATGATGCTGTAGGAGACGTCTGCGTGGCTGTCGTGGTAGATACCGCCGCCCCCGGTCTGGCGGCGCGTCACGTCGATGCCCTCGCGTTCGCAGAACGCCCAGTCGACGCTGTCGGCGGCCTGCTGGTAGCCCATCGAGAGGCAGCTCGGCTCCCACTGGTAGACTCGGAGGGTGCGGACGCCGTCCGTCGTGGCAGACGCGGCGGCGACCTCGTCCAGCGCCATGTTGGCCGGGCCGTCGCGCGACTCTTCGCGTATCAGCCGCCACTCCCTGTCCGCAAGCATACCTGCGGGTTCGCGGGGTCCAGACAAAGGCGTTGTGTGACGCCCCTCCCCACGTCTGGCCTAGCCGACGTCGGTGTCGGGTGCCTCGACCGCCTCGTCGAGCCCGTCGTCGCGGACGGTCCGCTCGACGTAGGACTCGATCTCCTCGTCGACCGCACGCTCACTCTCGGCCGCGCTCCGGTCCTGCTCTTCCACGAGCTCCGTCTCGCCGGTTACTTTCTCGAACAGTGCGCCGTAATCCGAACCTGATTGTGTCTTGGACATCGGTCGTTCCTCCGCACTTGCTGGTACGCGTGAAGAGGCTTGTACACCGGGCCTATTTGGTTCGGTAGTCGTTGGCATGGTTGTCGACGGGGGTTCACAACCGCGGCTCAGTCACCGGGCTGTCGACGCATCGAGCGAGGAGTGCCGTTCGTGGATTGTTATCGCCAGCTGGTCGATTTCATATCGCAACATACGATTTACGGCGGCGGGGCGCGGGGACACATCGGGCTTTTACCTCCCGGCCGGTTACGGGTCGCCATGGTACAGAACGTCGCCCCGCTCGTCGCCGAGCTGGAGCCGGAGGATTTCCACCTGCTCTCGGGCGTCGAGCAGGGGATGCGCTTCTCGGAGTGGGTCCAGCGCTCGAAGATTCCGAAGTTCTCGCGACTCACCGTCGAGGAGGTCGACTACCGGCTCGACCGCTGTCTCGACCGGGGGCTGCTGAAACGCAAGACCATCCAGTACGAGGGGTACAAGCTGCAGTTCGAGGGCTACGACGCGCTCGCGCTGCACACCTTCGCGGAGCGCGACACCGTCACCGGCTTCGGCTCCTCGCTCGGGGTGGGAAAGGAGTCCGACGTGTACGAGGTACAGTCCTACCGCCCGATGGCCCTGAAGTACCACCGGGAGGGTTTCACGAACTTCCGCGAGGTGATGAAAGAGCGCGACTACACCTCCGACCGAGAGCACGTCTCCTGGCTCTACACCGCTCGCAAGGCCGCCGAGCGCGAGTACGAACGACTGGAAGCGCTCTACCCGGACGTCTCCGTTCCCCGGCCCATCGACCACAACCGCCACGCCATCGTGATGGAGAAGATGGAGGGCGTCGAACTCTCCCGGGCGAAACTCGACGACGCCCAGGTCGTCGGCGTGCTGGATCTGGTGCTCGCGGAGGTGACAGAGGCCTACCGACAGGGGTTCGTCCACGCTGACATGAGCGAGTACAACGTGTTCGTCGACGAGAGTGGCGTGACGGTGTTCGACTGGCCACAGGCGGTCGAGAGCGACCACGAGAACGCCGCCGAGTTCCTCGCGCGGGACGTGCGGAACATCGTCGGCTACTTCACACGGAAGTACCCGAGTCAGGTGCCCGACCTTGACGAGAACGAGGTCGTCGAGAGCATCGAAACGGGTGAGTTCGAGTCGGTGCGAGAACACAGCGCCTGAGGCGGCTGTTTGCTCCCGTTCTGGACCGGTGTCGGTGCTCCGCCGTGACGAAGGGATAAACCTCATCCTGCGATATCAACTCACCCCTCCGTTTCCAGTCCAACCGCTCAGGCGGGGCTGGTAGCCTCGCTCGATACTTGTATAAATAGCTTTCCTCGGCTTTCCAACCCGATGGGCGGACTGTCCGGTATTATGCTCCTCACAGCCATTCGAACGAATATGACCAGACAGGACGATACCGACGGACACAGCCGCCGAGAGCTGCTCGCGGCCGGCGGTGCCGCCCTGGCGACTGCCGCCAGTGCCACGTTGGCGGGCTGCACTGCGACGATGCCACCGCTCGGACAGGAGATCCGTTACGGACGCGTCGACGTGCCCCCGGCCGGTGACCCTGTCTACCGCCGCTGGGTACCGCCATTCGACACGGAGTCGGACAGAGGGAGCCCGCTCTGGGAAGACCTGATGTACACGACACCCCGACAGACCGGCAGCGGGGCCGTCGACCGGGTCCACATCGGGCGCGGCTTCCTCAAGTCCAGCATGGACTACTTCGGCATCGGCTACGACAACTACGACCGCGTGCTCGGGAACTTCGCGAGCATCGTCGCCGAGGTCGACGTGGACCGTGGGACGGTCGAAGAAACCCTGCTCGACAGCGGCTACGAGGCGCAGGGCTCCTACGACGGGTACGACCTCTACGGGCGCTCGGACCTCCCGCGGACCGTTGCTGTCGGTGATGAAGCCATCGTCTTCTCACGGTCCAGCCACCACGAGTCGGACGTCCGCCGCATCATCGATACCGGCGCGGACCGGACCGAACCACGGCACACACACGATGAACAGTTCGCCGAGCTGACCGCGGCAGCGGGCTCACAGCCGTTCGTCTGGCTCGGCGTTCCGATGCCGTACGACTGGGACGCACCCGAGACCGGAGGAATGTCGATGACGTACGACGATTCGGCCGCCTACTTCGTCCACTATCTCCTGTTCCCCGAGGACGACGTGCCCACCATACGCAGCATCAGGGAGCAGATGACCGAGGTGCAGCGAGCGGTCGACGCCTACTCTGTCGATGTCTCGCTCGACGAGAACCTGGCAACCATCGAGATGCACCAGCCGCTCGAACGCTACTTTCAGGACCTCGACTCGAACCAGCTCACCCCGCAGGTGACCTGGGGGCTCGACCACGACCGCGACGCGGGCACGGTGACGCTCCGCCACGAGGCCGGCGACGCCGTCGATGCGGAGCTGCTGACGGTGTTCGTCGACGAGTCCAACGGCGCGGAGGTCGTCGACGGGTCCAACGGCACGGAGGTCGTCGACGGGACCAACGGCGCGGAGGACGAGGCTCCCGCCCAGTTCGCCGACGAGTACGGCACCGTCACGCCCGGGGACTCCCTCACCGTCGACGTTGGCGGACCCGACGAGTCCGTCCGGCTCGTCTTCGAGAGTGCCGACGGGTCCTCGTCGATGTGGCTCGTCGACTACGACCTCGATGGGCCTGACGAATGAGTGGACACGGGCTCGGACCGTCGTGCCCGTTTCAAAGCGTCGAACAGTCCCGAAACGTATAGATTCCCCCCGACAGACACGATGGACGTGAGTGAGGACCCGAGTCTAGAGACCGTCGTCGGCCTGCTCGACGACGAGTACGCCCGCACCATCCTCACCGCGGTCAGCACCGAACACATGTCCGCATCAGAACTCGCCGAACGCTGTGACTGCTCGCTCCCGACGGCGTACCGACGCCTCGAACGACTGGAGTCCGCCGGGCTCGTCTCCGAACGGACCCGTCCTCGGTCCGACGGCCACCACGACGCCGTCTACACCGCCACGCTGGACGAGGTTGCCATCCGCCTCCGTGAGGGCCAGCTCCGGCTGACCGTCGAACGGCGCGAGGACGACCCCGCGGGCCGACTCGCCGACCTCTGGGGTGACCTCTGAGATGTTCGGCTTCGCGTTCACGACCGTCGAGTTCGCGGTCATCGTGGCGGCCTCGCTGTCGACGCTCGTCGGCCTCTACATCGGCTACCAGGCCTACCGTGCGCTCGGCCGGTACGACAACCGCCCGATGTGGTACCTCTCCATCGGCCTCATCGTACTGACTGCCGTGACCTACAGCGTCGCCTTCGTGGGGACCGTGCTGCTGCAGGGGCGGGTGCTCCCCCTCCCGTATCAGGACTACTTCAGGCTGGGGGTGCGGCTCCTGCAGCTGGCTGGGCTCTCGTGCATCGCGTACTCACTCCACATTCGCGAGTGACGGCGGGAATACCTCGGAGGAATAAATCTCTGCAGACAAATTACTAAGAATTGGTAAGTTATTAGCCCAACCGTCTCGTTTTCGTGATGCATGGACGACGAACGGTCATCGAAGCGGTTCGAGACGCTCGCAGTCGCACACGGTGAAGAGGCCACTCCCGGCGCGCCGGACGTCGGCGACGTGGTCTCGCCGATCCACCTCTCCTCGACGTTCGCGCTCCCCGGGCTGGACACGGAGATGAGCCTGGAGGACGTCGACCCGTCGAAGGGCGAGTTCCTCTACTCCCGGCTCTCGAACCCGACCCGACACGCCCTCGAGGAGCGCCTCGCGGCGATCGAAGGAGGAGAGCACGCGTTCGCGTTCTCCTCGGGTACCGCCGCCATCTTCACCAGCGTCCTCGCCGTCGTCGAGCCGGGCGACCACATCGTCGCCTTCGACGACCTCTACGCCGGCACCCGTCGGATGTTCGAGAACGTGTTCCGCGACCGCCTCGCCGTGGACGTGACGTTCGTCGACGCGACCGACACCGGGAACGTCGCGGACGCGATGACCGACGAGACCACGCTCGTCTGGATGGAGACGCCGACGAACCCCCGGATGAAGCTCTGTGACCTCTCGGCGATCAGCGAGCTCACCGACAGCCGCGACGCCGTCCTCGGCGTCGACAACACGTTCATGAGCCCGTACTTCCAGGCACCGCTCGAACTCGGGGCGGACCTGGTCGCTCACTCGACGACGAAGTTCATCAACGGTCACTCGGACTCCATCGGCGGTGCCGTCGTTACGAACGACGCCGCCATCGCCGAGGAGGTCGTCTTCCTCCAGCAGGTCGGCATCGGCGACATGCTCTCGCCGTTCGACAGCTACCTCGTCCTGCGCGGGACGAAGACGCTCCCGATGCGAATGCGCGAGCACGAGGCCAACGCGACCGTCATCGCCGAGTACCTGGACGACCACGAGCTCGTCGACTCGGTGTACTACCCCGGGCTGGAGAGCCACCCGCAACACGAGCTCGCGAGCGAACAGATGACGGGCTACGGCGGCGTCCTCAGCTTCGAGCTTGCCGGTGGTCTCGAGGACGCGAAGGCGTTCCTGGAGCACCTCGAGACGTTCACGCTCGCCGTCTCCCTCGGCGGCGTCGAGTCGCTCGTCGAACACCCGGCCGCGATGACCCACGAACCGGTCCCGCGAGCGGAGCGCGAGGCCCTCGGCATCACCGACACGCTCGTCCGCGTCTCCGTCGGTGTCGAGCACGTCGACGACCTCGTCGACGACCTCGACCGCGGGTTCGCGGTGCTCGAGGAGCGGCTCGCTACCGCAGACTGAGATATCACACCGACCGTCGTCCCAGTGCTCCGAATGCCTCGACACGTGCGAATAGATGTACGTCCGGTTCGGTGTTCAGGGAGGAGAGAGCCAGCTGACGAGCACGAAACCGACCGTGTTGTTGCTCCTCTCGATAACGAACGCCGTCATCGCGCTCGGGTTCGGCGTCGAAGCGGTCAGGCGAACCCTCAACTGACAGGCGACCAGCGGTCGGCGTCCCGCCTTCGCGAGAGCGATAGTCCCCCTCACCGCCTGCCGCCGTGACAGACGATGCCACCCCTACCCGAACACAGCGTCGTGGAGACCGTCGCGGAGATTCTCCTCTCACACGACCGATCCGTCCTCGGAACGACCATCGCGGCCCACCGAGACCTGACTATCCAGCTGACGGCACAGGCACCGACGCCGGCGGACGAGTGGCTGCGCGTCGCCGACGAGCTCGACATCTCCCGCCAGGCCACCCCCGAGCGGCTCCCCGTGCCGTCGGCTCGCTGCTCGAGGAGACGTTCTGAGTCACCCCGGGCGGTGACTCCCGTCGCTCCCGGCGTCAGACCCGCGGCACGTACTCCATCTCCGTCGCGACCGCGTCGCCGACCTCGTCGCTGCACTCCCGACGGACGAGGTAGAGCGCGAGGTCGAGCCCTGCCGTGACCCCGCCGCAGGTGAGCACGTCGCCGTCGTCCACGATGCGCTCGTCTCGCACGTCGGCGAACACCGAGAGGTCGTCCATCGCGCTGTGGTGGGTCGTCGCCGGCCGGTTCGTCAGCACGCCCGCCGCCGCGAGCAGCATCGCGCCGGTGCAGACGCTCGCCAGCTGCGTCGTCGGTGCGAGCGTGCGGAGCACGTCCGGGATGGTGCCGTCGTCGAACTCCCGGCGCGCGCCGGGCGAGTCCGGGTCGCTCCAGCCGCCCCCGGGGACGAGGACCAGGTCCGGCTCCACGTCCTCCAGCGCGGCGTCGGGCTCCACGCGGAGCCCATGGCTGGCAGTCACGGTCGTCGGCTCGTCGACGGTCACGAGTGTCGCCTCCATCTCGCCGCCGAGCTCGCCTGCTGTCTGGAACACCTCGTAGGGTCCGACCGCGTCCAGTTCGTCGAACCCCTCGTACAGCACGATAGCGACGTCCATAGCTCACCTACAAGTGTAACGCTCTTATCTGTCGGGGACGATTTTCCAGCCATGACCGACGACGACACGAAGGACAACGTGATTCCGGGCTCCGAAGAGGAGCTCACGACACCCGACGTGCGGGGGTACGACTTCACCGGCGAGTTCGACCTCGCCGAACTGCTCGCGAGCTACGAGACCACGGGGTTCCAGGCGACCCACCTCGCCGAGGCCATCGACATCGTGAAGCGGATGCGCGACGACGGCGCGACGATCTACTGCACCTACACCTCGAACATCGTCTCCTCCGGCCTGCGCGAGACGCTCGCGTACCTCGCCCGCGAGGACCTCGTCGACGTGATGATAACCACCTCCGGCTCCATCACCGAGGACGTCATCAAGACCGAGAAGCCGTTCAAGATGGGCGAGTGGGACGTCGACGAGGCCGCGATGCGCGAGCGCGGCATCAACCGCCTCGGCAACATCTTCGTCCCGTCGGACCGCTACGTCTGGCTAGAGGAGCACCTCAACGACTTCTTCCCCGACTTCTTCGCCGAGGAGAAGGTCCGCACGCCCGTCGAGTTCTCGCGCGAGCTCGGCGAGACCATCGACGACGAGGACTCCATCCTCGCGAACGCGGCGGACAACGACATCCCCATCTTCTGTCCGGCGCTGACCGACGCCGAGGTCGGCAACTTCCTCTACTACTACAAGCAGGGCTACGACAGTGAGGTCGGCATCGAGATACTCCAGGACTACGACGACCTCATCGAGGAGGGACTGCTCGCGGACAAGACCGGGCTCATCGTCATCGGTGGCGGGCTCCCGAAGCACCACGCAATCATGACGAACCTGTTCCGCGGCGGCGCGGACTACGCCGTGTACATCTCGACGGGTGTCGAGGGCGACGGCTCGCTCTCCGGTGCGCCGCCGGACGAGGCCGTCTCCTGGGGCAAGATCAAGGAGGAGGTGACGAACCACGTCGAGGTAGAGGCCGAGGCGACGCTCGTCACGCCGCTGCTCGTCGCGGAGGCGTTCAAGAAGTACGAGCCCGAGGAAAGCGAGGCCGAGGCGACCGCCGCTGACGACTGACGCTCGCTAATCCTCCAGCAGTTCCTCGTCACCGAACTCCGCGCGTAGTTCGCGAAGGTGCTCGCGTTGCCGGTCGAGCCGTGGCGGCCGCTCCGCGTAGGTGTCCTCGAAGATGTCGTCCGGGTCGGGCTCGAACGACTCGGCCCCCTGTACCGCGGCCTCGATGCGCTCGTCGATGTCCGCCTCGACGGTCTCGACGTCTTCTTCGTCGATGCGGCCGCTCTCCAGCATGAACGACTCCAGTCGGGGGACCGGGTCGTATCGCTTCCACTCCTCGGTGCGCTCCTCGTCGCGGTAGACTCCGGGGTCGTCCGAGGTCGAGTGCGCGCCCAGCCGGTACTGGATGGCCTCGATCAGTGTCGGGCGTTTCTCGCCGTCGAGGGGGTCGCGCGCACCGTTGACGGCGTCACGGGTCACCTCGTACACAGCGAGTGGGTCCATCCCGTCGACCCGGACCCCGTCGAAGCCGTAGGCGTCTGCCTTCTGGGCGATGGTCGCACTGGCGGTCTGTCGCTCTCGCGGTACCGAGATCGCCCACTGGTTGTTGTTGCAGAAGAAGACGACTGGCGCGTCGAAGACCCCGGCGAAGTTCATCCCCTCGTGGAAGTCGCCCTCGGAGGTCGCGCCGTCCCCGAAGTGGACGAGCGAGACGCGCGTGTCGCCGTCGAGCCGCGATGCCCAGCCGTGGCCGACGGCGTGGGGCACCTGGGTCGCGATGGGGTTCGCCACCGGGAACACGTTCCTGTCCCCGAGAGTCGCGTTACCGGACTCCGAGCCCATCCAGTACTCGAGGTTCGCCGCCATCGGTGCGCCACGGGCCAGCATCGCCCCGTTCTCGCGGTAGCTGGGGAACAGCCAGTCTTCGTCGTCGAGCGCGTGGACGCTCCCCACCTGTGCGCCCTCCTGCCCGTAGATCGGCGGGTAGGTCCCCATCCGCCCCTGTCGCTGGAGCGAGACTGCCTTGCGGTCGAACCGGCGGGCGAGCTTCAGGTCCTCGTAGAGGTCCCGGAGCCCGTCGTCGGAGAGCGGGACGGACGCCCCGTCGACGAGGGACCCGTCGACGTCGAGCACCCGGTGAACGTCGTCATCGTCGGTAGTGATACCCAGAGACATGCCAAGCTATCTGAACCCATGGCAGTCTTCGCGATAAAACTGCCGCCAGGCGCGGTCGCTGGCGGTCGTGTGGCGAGCAGGCGACGCGTGAACCACCGTGGAGCGGTTCCAGAGGATGGTGTCGTCGCACACGGACGCGTCGCACAGCCGCTGGCCCGCGTGCGGTGACGGTAAGTGCACGCGGGCTCTGGCCGCGGGATAGCTGATAAACCCCGGTTCGTCCGGAACCTGCATCGTTATTCCATGGTGGTGCGAAGGCCGACGCAGTGACAGACCTCGACCCCGCGTTCGAGCGTGCGATCACGGAGCTGCCCGACACCCCTGCGTGGCACGAACTCGGCGTGGAGCGGGCCAGAGCGCTGGAGGCGGAGGTGTTCTCGCGGTCGACCGACGGCGACGTACGGACGACCGACCGGCCTGTCGACCGACCGGGCGAGGAGGACACGATTCCAGTCCGGGTGTACCGGCCGCCGGGCCTGGAAGAGCCCGCACCGGCGCTGGTGTTCGCCCACGGCGGCGGGTTCGTCCTCGGGACGCTGGACTCGGCCGACGACCTCGCCCGGCGGTTAGCGGCGAACACCGACAGTGTCGTCGTCTCGGTCGACTACCGGCTCGCACCCGAGCACCCGTGTCCGGCGGGGCTGACCGACGTGACGACCGTCGTCGAGTGGGCCGGGGAGTCCGCCGACGAGCTCGGTGTCGACCCGGCACAGGTCGGCGTCGCGGGCTCCAGCGCGGGCGCGAATCTCGCTGCAATGGCTGCGCTACGGGCCGACGCGACGGTCGGGCTCGTGGTCCTGTTCTACCCGATGCTCGACCCGACGCTCGATGGGGAGTCGCACGCGGAGCACGCCGGCGCGCCGCTGCTCACCCGCGCGGACCTCGAGTGGTTCTGGCGGCTGTACCGGGACGACGGGACGATTCCGGTCGACGACCCGCGGCTCTCCCCGCTCCTGGGTGCGGAGCCCTCGTCGCTCGGGGACTCGCCGCCGACGGTCGTCGTCACCGGGGGCGTCGACCCACTGCGGGACGACGGGGCGCGGTACGTCGACGCACTCGCCGACGCCGGCGTCCCCGTCGAACGACGCCACTACCCGGGCGCGCCACACGGCTTCCTCTCGCTGGCCGACACGGTGCCGGCGGCGGCCGACGCCTGGGACGACCTCGCGGCGGCCGTGCTGGCGCTGCGGTGAGCGATGCCGTCCGTCGCGGCGGTGATGCGCGGGCCGCGTCACGCGGCGGAGCCGTTAGGTTGTTCGACCGAGTACTGACGGTATGAGCACACGAAGTGACGGCAAGCCCGTCCGACTCGCGGACGGCGACGAACTCGACGACCTCCTCGCCGCGGAGTCGCTCGTCCTCCTCGAACTGTACACGAACGGCTGTGGCAAGTGCCAGGCGATGGAGCCCGTCATCGGCACCGTCGCCCGGGTCACCGACGCGACCGTCGCGATGGCGAACCCCGGCGACGACATGACGCTGCTCGACCGGTTCGAGGTGCGGAGCACGCCAACGTTCGTCCTGCTCCGCGACGGCGAGCAGGTCGCGACGCTCGCCGACGGCTTCGTCGAGACCGACCGGATGGTCGCGTTCGTCGAGTCCGGCGGGGAGAGCGAGCGCTGAACGGCGGTTGAGTGCGCCGCGTGAACACGTGTCGTAACACCGCTGTAACCTGCTTACACGGTCGTCCGAGAGCAGTTATGGGTGTTCCGCTCCGAGTGTGAGTCGACGCGCGGCGGCTCCCACCGTCGCGAGACCCACACCTCATCATGTCTGAAAAAGCCGAGTATCTCACGACAGTATCTGCGGACGAATCGTACGACCAGCTTCCGGACGAGGAGACCATTCAGGCGACGGTCGAGAACCTCGAGGCGCGTGGCTTCGACGTGGTCGTCGTCGACACGGCCGACGAGGCCCTCGACACGGTCGTCGACGCCATCCCGGCCGGTGCGTCGGTGATGAACGGTCACTCGACGACGCTGGAGGAGATCGGTTTCGTCGACTACCTGAACGGTGACGAGCACGACTGGGAGAACCTCGCGGGGCAGGTCTGGAGCATCGACGACGACGAAGAGCGCCAGCAGTTCCGGCGCGAGGCCCAGACCGCCGACTACTTCCTCGGCAGCGTCAACGCTATCGCCGAGACGGGCGAGCTCGTCGCCGCCGACGCCTCCGGCAGCCGCATCGGCGCGTACCCCTTCGCCGCCGGCAACCTGCTGCTCGTCTCCGGCGTGAACAAGATCGTCGACGACCTCGACGCCGCCTTCGAGCGCATCGAGGAGTTCGTCTTCCCGCTGGAGGACGCCCGGGCACAGGACGCCTACGGTGCCGGCTCGGTCGTCGCCAAGCAGCTCGTCTACCGACAGGAGAACGAGGCGGGCCGGACGACCGTGGTCCTCGTCCGCGACGACTTCGGCTACTGAACCGGGCGCGCCACGACCTGGCAACGCGTCTGATTTTATGTACAGTGCCCCGCTATGGGGGCGTATGGAGGACGTCGACTTCGACGAACTCGTGGCGTCGCTGACGCTGCGGGAGGAGAACCAGTCGGTGAAGAGCTACCAGAACACGGTCGCGGTCGCCTGTCCGGCCTGCGACGAGCCGTTCGACGACCTCGTAGTCTGCCAGGAGAACCCGACGAGTCTCGACCTCACGCTGCAGCTCGACCTCTGTGTCGGCACCGTCGACGACCAGGCGGTCATCTTCACGCACAAGCCGTAGCTCAGAGTATCCCGGCGACCTCGCCGAGCGAGTCGACGACGTGGTCGGGTTCCACGCCCGAGCCGCCGATCTCCTCGCGTCGCGTCGCCCCGGTGAGTACGAGCACCGTCTCCATTCCGGCGCGCTCGCCCATCAGGATGTCCGTGTGGAGGTTGTCGCCGACGACGAGGCACTCCCCTGGCGCGACGCCCAGCTGCTCGGTGACGGCGTCGGCCATGTGCTCCGAGGGTTTGCCGACGACGAGCGGTTCGCGACCGGTCATCCCCTGGATGGCCCCGATGGTACAGCCCGCGCCGGGTTTAAGGCCGTCCTCGGTCGGGAACGCCCGGTCCGCGTTCGTCGCGACGAACAGCGTCCCCTGGTCGAACGCCCAGAGCGTCTCCGTGAGCAGGTCGAAGTCGATGTCGTAGGCCTTCCCCGCCGCGACGACGTCGGCCGGTGCCACGTCTCGCGGTCGCGACGACGGGTCCTGTTCGGAGACCACGGTGAGGCCTGCCTCGCGGATCTCGTCGTACAGCACGTCGGAGCCGACGACGTACACTTCGGCGTCCGGGTGGTGCTCGGCGAGGTACGTCGCGGTCGCGGACGCAGCCGTCGAGATGCCGCCGACGTCGCCGGGGATGCCCATCGACTCGATTGTGTCGGGGAACGCCTCGCGGTCGACGTTCGTGCTGTTCGTGACGAAGCGGACGGCGAGTCCGGCGTCGCGGAGGGCGGCGATGCCCTCGGGAGCGCCCGGAATCACTTCGTCGCCGCGCCAGACGGTGCCGTCGAGGTCGACGATGGCCGCACGTCGTGTCATCGGGTGGGGCTTGGGACGGTGGGGCCGTAACGCTTCCCGGTCAGCGCGCGGCCGCCAGCTCCGACAGCGGCGCGGCCACGTCGCGGCTCGGCGTCTCGAACTCGTCGTGGAGCACGCCGGCGAGGTGCTCCAGCGAGTCGACGACGCGGGGGCCAGGCCGGTTCAGGAAGTGGTTCCCGTCGATGGCCCACACGTCGCCGTTCTGGACGGCGGTCAACTCGTCCCACCCGGGTCGGTCGGTCAGGTCGGCGAGGTTCGCGCGGGTCTGGGCGAGGTCGTAGCCGCAGGGCGCGACCACCAGCGCCTCGGGGTCGTACGCGCGCAGGTCGTCCCACTCCCGGGGCGTGGAGGCGTCGCCTGGGTCGGCCATCCCGTACTCGCAGTTCGCGGCCTCGACGAGTTCGGGTACCCAGTGGCCCGCGACCATCACGGGGTCGGTCCAGTCCAGCACGGCCACGCGCTTGCGCTCGCAGTCGGCTGCCCGCTCGCGGACGGCGGCGACGCGCTCCTCGAGCGACGCGACGACTTCGGCGGCCCGCTCCTCGCGGTCGAGCGCCGCACCGACCGCCCGGACGTCGTCGAACACGTCGCCGACGCTGTGCGGGTCGGTCGTCAGCACCTCGGGGTTCGCGTCGATCCGTTCGACGGCGTCGTGGATGAGCACCTCGTCGACAGCGCAGACGTCACAGACGCCCTGCGTGACGACGAGGTCCGGGTCGAGCTCGTCGAGCAGGTCGACGTCGATGCCGTAGACGCCGCCGGACGCCTCGGCCTCCTGTACCTGCCGGTCGATCTCGGCGGTCGAGGCGTCGGCGTCGATGCGGCTGTACTCGACGGCGGGCAGGTCGGCAGCGCCCGGCGGGTAGTCGCACTCGTGGGAGACCCCGACGGGCTCGACCCCGAGCGCGAAGACGACCTCCGTGGCGGAGGGGAGCAACGTCACGACGTTCATGCTCGGTTCTCGGGGCGGCGACAGTATAAATCGACGGTCGAGAACGGGGCGCTACAGGAACCCGACGAGGAGGACGACCAGCCCGCCGACGAACATCAGCAGTGCACCGTTGCGGCGCTGTGAGACGTCCTCGTCGCTCACCTCGACCGCTTCGAGGTCGTCGATGCCCTGCGTCCGGGCGGTCAACCAGATGGTCACGATCTTCGCGTGTATCGTGTAGACGCCGCCGACAGCGGCGAGGAACGCACCGATGGCCGCGAACCGGGTCGAGGGGGCATCCAGCCCCAGCGCCGGGACCGACGCGCCGGTCGCGACGACCACGACCACCAGCACGACGAAGCCGACGATGACGCCGGCGAGGTGCCACTTCGCCCGGTCGAACTGCGCTTCCCTGCTCATGTCCGGGGCGTGACGCCCCGGCGGTTTAGCCCTGCCGAAGCGCTGTCGACGGCGACCTCGACCTCGGCGAGTACCGGCGGGTGGACGACGTCTAGACTCGTGCCGTGTCGTCGGCGTCCGAGGAGTACCGTAGCTTCGAGTTGGGTTTTCGCTCGAACTCACCCGCGTCGAAAGCGCGTGACGGCGTCACGGCTCGCTGCGCTCGCCTCGCGGTTTTCACTCGCTGTGCTCACGGGCCGCTGCGCTCGCCGTTCGCAGTCGCGGTTCTCACTCGCTAGCGCTCTTCGAACCGCGCACCGCTCGTTCCGAACCACGCACCGCTCGCCGTTCCGCTGGCGGAGACGCTCCTGCCGTCGCGTCTCCCTACTCGTCGTCGGCCGCCTGCACCCACACCGTCTTCCGGTTGACGAACTCGCGGATGCCGTCGGCGGCCAGCTCCCGGCCGTAGCCCGAGATGCCGACGCCGCCGAACGGCAGGCGCGGGTCGGACTTCGTCATCTCGTTGACGAACGTCGCGCCCGCCTCGATTTGATGGGCGACGTGCTCGCCGCGGTCGAGGTCGTCGGTCCACACCGACGCCCCGAGCCCGTACGGCGAGTCGTTCGCGAGTTCGACTGCCTCGGCCTCGCTCTCGACGCGGAACACCGCCGCGACCGGGCCGAACGTCTCCTCGCAGGCGACCGCCATGTCGCGGTCGAGGTCCGCCAGCACCGTCGGCGGGTAGTAGTAGCCGTCCCTGTCCATCGGCTCGCCGCCGAGCAGGCAGTCCGCGCCCGCGTCGACGCTGCGCTCGACCTGGTCGTGGAGGTCCTGCATCAGGTCCTCGCGCGCCTGCGGGCCGACCTCGGTCTCCTCGTCCATCGGGTCGCCGACGGTCCACGAGTCCAGCTCCTCGACGAACCCGTCGAGGAACTCGTCGTACACGTCGTCGTGGACGATGAACCGCTTCGCCGCGATGCAGGACTGCCCGCTGTTCTGCAGCCGCGCCGTCGCCGCCGTCTCGACGGCCGCATCGACGTTCGCGTCGTCGAGCACGACGAACGGGTCCGAGCCGCCCAGCTCGAGCACCGTCTTCTTCAGTTCCTCGCCCGCGGTCTTGGCGACCTGCTTGCCCGCGAACTCGCTCCCGGTCAGCGTCACCGCCCGGACGCGGTCGTCGCGGATGACCTCGTTGGCCTCCGCGCCGCCGACGAGCAGCGTCTGGAACGCTCCCTCGGGGAAGCCCGCCTCGCGGAACACCTCCTCGATGGCCAGCGCGCACTTCGGCACGTTCGAGGCGTGCTTCAACAGCCCGACGTTGCCCGCCGCCAGGCTCGGCGCGGCGAACCGGAACACCTGCCAGAACGGGAAGTTCCACGGCATCACCGCCAGCACCGGCCCGATGGGTTCGTGCCGGACGTACGTCGTCGCGTTGCTCGCCCCACCGATGACCTCGTCCTGCAGGTACTCCGGGGCCTTCTCCGCGTAGTGCTCGCAGACCCACGCGCACTTGCGGACCTCGCCCTTGGCCTGCGAGATGGGCTTGCCCATCTCCACGGTCATCAGCTCCGCGTAGTGCTGTTCGTTCTCGCGCAGGACGTTCGCGGCCTCCTCCAGCAGCTGCCGCCGTTCGTTCATCGGCACTTCGCGCCAGGACTCGTAGGTGTCCGCCGCCGTCGCGAGACGCTCCTCGACCGCTTCCTCGTCGTGTTCGGCGACCGTCTCGACGTGCTCACCGGTCGCTGGATTGAGTCGCTCCATGTCCCGTGGTTCGCGGACTTGGTACTACTAGTTTTGGCCGGCGGTAACGCGATTTGTGGGACTGGTGACCGAGAAGCTCCCAGTGTGCCGGTTCAGTCGGCCGTGGGGGTCTGTTTCAACTCGGACAGCCAGAAAGCCCCGAGCGTCTCGACTCCCAGGCCTCGCTGCGCTCCTCGCTCCGCTGCGGTCCTCATCCCTCGCACGCTGAGAGGCTCGCGGCCTTCGGCACGCGAGCCAGCGCGCGCCGGTTGTGAAAAGTCGGCAGGAGTGCTACGGTGTGGGTTTCACTCAACGGTCGGCAGTTCGATTCTTCCACCGTCTCGCGGTTTTCACTGTTCGGCCGTCGGCAGCTCGACCTCCTCGCCGTCGGCGTAGACGGTCGGGTCGCGGATGATGCCGTCCTGGTGGAGGGGCGCGCTGGTGTCGCCGCCGATGCCGGCGTCGTCGCCGAAGGCGATGTGGATGGTGCCGCCGGCCTTCTCGTCCAGCAGCACGCTCCCGACGAGCTCGGTGACGGCGACGTTGGTGCCGATGCCGAGTTCGGCGAGGTTGTAGGCGTCCCGGCCGACCTCCTCGGCGGCTGTCTCGAGCATCGCGTCGATCTCGTCGGAGTCGGTGGCGGTGACGAAGCCGTCCTCGACCTCGATGGTCACCGTCTCTCCCTCGTCGAGCAGGCCGTGGGGGGCGATGGTGCCGTCGACCACGTAGGTGCCGTTCGCGTTCTCGGGCGAGACGAACACCTCGCCAGCGGGCAGGTTGGAGAACGCGCCGGGCTCGTCGACCATGCCGGTGTCCGAGCGCCACTCCCGGTCGCCCGGCTCGAACGTGATGTCGGTGCCGAGTTCGGTGGTGACCCGGACCTCGTCGGCGGCTTCGACCTGTTCGAGCATCGCCTCGCACTCGGCGGCGATGCGCTCGTAGTCGGCGTCCAGCCCCGTCAGGAACACCGACTCGGTGATGCCCGGGAGGGTCGCGCCGCGCGCGCCGGCCTCGCAGGCCTCGCTCCGGGCGCGGGTGTGGCTGATGCTCTTCGTCGTCGGCGCGAGGAACACGTCGCTGGCGGCCATGGCGGCGGCGACGGGTTCGGGTGGTTCCTCGCCGTGCTGGTCCCCCGGCGGGTAGCAGCACAGTGTCGCGTCGTCGGTGATCTCGCTGGCGACCTCGTACAGCGCCTCGCCGATGGGCCGGCGCTTGTCGTCGGTGACGACGACGCAGGACTCGTCGGGCGAGAGGTCGAGGCACTGTCTGACTGCCGTTTCTGCGGGCTTGCGGAGGTCGGTCATATCCAACCGGTCGGTGGGAGCCCTGTTAGGGTTTACCGTCTGCGCTCAGAGGAGCGTCGTCCCGAGCATGAAGAGCAGCCCGAGGATGCCGAGGACGGCCCCGTCGACCTGCACGTAGTCCATCGGCGCGTCGCGGTGGCGGCGGCGTCTCCGACCTGTGAGAACGGTGTCCGCGGGCTCGGTCTCGCCCGGCGTGGTCCTGATAGCACTCACCCCGCCGACGAACAGCACCAGCCCGGCGATGAACACCCCCGCGGAGAGCATGGTGCTTCCGCCTACGCCGATACTCGACAAAAGTTCTTTCATCGTATATCGGAAGAAATGAACTGTTAGACATATCAAGGAAATCAGTACCCCACGGCTAACGGCCGATTAGCGTCCGCGAGGGACCGAGTGCGTCGTCGGCCACGGAGGACTTACTCGCCGCCGAAGTAGGTAGGAACCTCGAAACGGTTATCTCGCGGGGCTATCGAGGTTCGGGTATGATCCAGGTGGCCATCAACGGCTACGGTACCATCGGCAAGCGCGTCGCGGACGCCGTGCGCGCCCAGCCAGACATGGAGGTCGTCGGCGTCGCGAAGACACGCCCGAACTTCGAGGCCGAGACGGCTGTCGAGAAGGGGTACCCGCTGTACGCCGCCATCGAGGAGCGGATGGACCAGTTCGACGACGCCGGTATCGAGCTCGCCGGAACGGTCGACGAACTCGTCGCGGCCGCCGACGTGGTCGTCGACGCCTGCCCGTCCGGTATCGGCGCGGACAACGTCGCCATGTACCGCGAGCACGACACGCCGGCGCTGCTCCAGGGTGGCGAGGACGCCGACGCCGCCGACGTGAGCTTCAACGCCCGCGCGAACTTCGACGCGACGACCGGCGCGGACGTCGCTCGCGTCGTCTCCTGCAACACGACCGGGCTCTCCCGGCTCGTCGCGCCGCTACAGGAGGAGTACGGCATCGAGAAGGTGCGCGCGACGCTGGTCCGCCGCGGCGGCGACCCCGCCCAGACAGGTCGCGGCCCGATCAACGACATCCTGCCGAACCCGGTGAGCCTCCCGAGCCACCACGGCCCCGACGTGAACACCATCTTCCCCGACCTCTCCATCGACACGCTCGGCCTGAAGGTGCCCGCGACGCTGATGCACACCCACAGCATCAACGTCGAACTCGAATCCACACCCGACGCCGAGGCGGTGCGCGAACTGCTCGACTCCCAGTCCCGGACGTTCGTCATCGACGAGCACATGGCCATCGACGGGGCGGGCAAGCTCAAGGAGTACGCCCAGGACGTCGGCCGGCCGCGTGCAGACATCTGGGAGAACTGCATCTGGGGCGAGTCCATCACGATGGAGGGTAACGACCTGTACCTCTTCCAGGCGATCCACCAGGAGTCCGACGTGGTGCCGGAGAACGTCGACGCGGTCCGGGCCATCCTCGGCGAGAGCGACGCCGCGGAGAGCATCGAGACGACGAACGAGGCCATGGGGATGGGCCTCTAACCCGGCGGCAGCACAGCTTTCTACGCGGCTCGTTCGAACCCGTCGGTCACGATGGCACGGAACCGCCGGTTCGGCGTCGGTCTCGTCGTGGCCGGCATCCTCGTCGGCCTCAGCACGGTCTTCTTCATCGGCTGTACGGCCGCCGGCTGTCCCGGCCCTGACGAGGGAGTCAGGAACGTCACCATCCAGCTGGAGACGCTGACGGTCGGCTGGAAGGACGACTGCAACGACTGCGGTGCCAGCCTGTTGCCCGCGATGGCAGGGCTGGTCAACGTCGCTGTTGGAGTGGGCAAAGCTATCGATTTCGAGCGTTAGCACGGCCGAGTCCCGGCGACGTTGACCGGGACAGAAGGCTTTTGAGGTGACGGCCGTTAGGGTGTTCCATGCGTCGTGACGACCGTGACGAGCCGTTCGACGACTTCTTCAAGGAAATCGAGCGGATGATGAACGAGATGATGGGCGATCGGTCGGTCGACATGCAGTTCGAGGGCGACGCAGGCTTCGGCTCGGACACGCACGTCGACATCCACGAGACCGACGACGAGATCCGTGTGGTGGCGGACCTCCCGGGTGTCGAGAAAGAGAACATCAAACTGGAGTGCGACGGCGAGGCACTCACCATCGGTGCCGAGAGCGAGCACCGACAGTACCACGAGCGCGTCGAGCTTCCGAACCGCGTCGACGAGCACAACGCGACAGCGACCTACAACAACGGCGTCCTCGAAGTCGTCTTCGAGCGACTGGACACCTCCGCGGGCATCGACCTGAAGTAACGACCCACCATCCTCCGTTTTCCCCACCGTGAGCCGCGGCTACGCCGCGTCGGCCGTCTCCCGGACCGCGCCGGCGAGCCGGTCCCAGAACCCGTCCTCGTACTTCGCCGCGTCGTCGATGGTCGGGCGTGCGTTCGTCTCGTTGACGACGACACCGTCCGGCCCCACCAGCAGGTCGACCCCGAGGAACCGGATGTCGAGTTCGTCGGCGACTCGCTCGGCCAGCCGGCGGTACTCCGGGTCGAGGTCGACGGGCGTGGCCTCGGCCCCGCGGTGGACGTTGTGCTTCCAGCGCCCGGCCTCGCGGTCCGCGTCCGAGAGCTGGCGTTCCACCGCGCCGACGTACTCGCCGTCGAGCACCATCACTCGATAGTCCCGGGCATCGGGGACGAACTCCTGAACGAGGTAGGAGCGGTCACCCGTCGCGCGGAAGTCGTGGACGAGGTCGAGGTAGTCTGTGACGCCGAGCGCCGAGTCGAGGTCCGGTACCTTCGCGACGCCGATACCTCTGGTCGTCGAGTTCGGCTTGAGGACGACGGGTGGGTCGAGCGACTCGACGGCCTCGGCCACGGCGGACTCGTCGGCGGGGTTCGAGACGTACACCGACTGCGGGACGGCCAGGCCCGCGCGTTCCAGACGCGCGAGGACGCCCGCCTTGTTCCGCGAGGTGAGCACCGCATCGCGGCCGTTGACCCAGGGCACGTCGAGTAGCGCGTCGGCGACGCCACCCTCCATCATGCGGCCCGGATAGACGAAGCCGGCGTCGAACTGGTCGGCGGAGAACGGTGCCGTCTCGGGCGAGAGCGCGAGGGTTCGCTCTTTCACCTGGACGTGGTGGACGGAGACGCCGCGCTCGGCGAGCGGTGACTGCATCCGCTCGAACGTCTCGGCGCGGTTGACGACTGCGAGGTCGACCATGCGAGTGGGTTCGACCCCGGAAAGAAAAGCCTACGCGATGAGTTTCTCCTCGCCTCGTTCGACGACGACGCGGCAGGGCGGGGAGATTTTGTTGTAGGCGCGGCGGAAGGCGTCCTTGACTTCGGGGGCCTGGTCGACGGTGCACCAGCAGGTGAACAGTTGCTCGCCTT
>NZ_JANJYH010000004.1 GCF_024609245.1 Haloarchaeobius sp. FL176 | reverse complement strand
CTGCATACTGTCGGAGCTGGTGAGATGTCCGGCGTTGAGTCCAATTAAACCGCAGGCTCCTCCGGTTGTAGTGCTCCCCCGCCAATTCCTTTAAGTTTCATCCTTGCGGACGTACTTCCCAGGCGGCTCACTTCACGGCTTCCCTACGGCACAGCACTGGCTCGTAGCCAGTGCCACACCTAGTGAGCATCGTTTACAGCTGGGACTACCCGGGTATCTAATCCGGTTCGTGACCCCAGCTTTCGTCCCTCACTGTCGGATCCGTCTTCCTGAGGCGCTTTCGCCACCGGTGGTCCGTCCAGGATTACGGGATTTCACTCCTACCCCAGACGTACCCCTCAGGTCTTCCGGTCCCAAGCCGATTGGTTTCCGCCGGACGCCTGCTCGTTGAGCGAGCAGATTTCCCGACGGACCCTCTCGGCCAGCTACGGACGCTTTAGGCCCAATAATATCGGTCATCACTCGAGCTGCCGGTGTTACCGCGGCGGCTGGCACCGGTCTTGCCCAGCTCTTGTTCCTGAACCACCCTAGGGTTCAGAAAAGCGAGGGCTCTATGCCCTCGCACTTGGAGTTCCCTTATCGCACTGTCGTGCAGTGTAAAGTTTTCGCGCCTGCTGCGCCCCGTAGGGCCCGGAATCTTGTCTCAGATTCCGTCTCCGGGCTCTTGCTCTCACAACCCGTACCGATTATTGGCACGGTGGGCCGTTACCCCACCGTCTACCTAATCGGCCGCAGCCACATCCTATGGCGCCGTAGCGTTTCGGGCTCAACCCATTTCCAGGGAGAGAGCCGTATGAACTATTAGCCTCAGTTTCCCGAGGTTATCGTTCTCCATAGGGTAGTTTGGCCACGTGTTACTGAGCTATCTGCCACGAGTCTGAACTCGTGCGACTAGCATGGCTAAATCGAACTCCAATAGCAATGACCTCCGGCAGGATCAACCGGAATGCTCCCGAGCGTAAGCTCGGGGGGCTTGGCGGGTGCACCGTGTGAACGGTGCATCCATATCACATTGCGTGGTCCGAGTCCGGTGAGCCAATCGGCGTAGCCGATCGAGCGTCACCGAACTACCAAGGCTAACATCAGATTCCATCGTGTACGGCGGACCGCAGGGGTGGAATCCTCATTTCCTTACGGACCTGAACGTTGTCGAGAAGACCTCTTAAACCCATCGGAGTCGTTCTCCGAGGGTGGCCCCTCGAACGCCGGTCCGTGACTGAGGCACGAGTTGAACGTGCCCCAAATCGCATCGTCTTTCGCGTTCGTATCCCAATGCCCTGTTACGTATAAGGGCGTCGGTTCGTGCCAACGCCGACGGCGATGTCGGCGGGCGGTTGCATTAGTATCGGAGGCCTCGAGTAGTACATAAGGCCTTCGAACCGAGTCGAACCGTCGCCCGGAGAGCACCGGAGAGTTCCTGCCTCCGAGCCGGATTGCGGCCAGAGGGAGTGGCGCGTCGCGCCACGTTGTTTGCATTCTATCGAAGAGGGATGATACACTTAAGGCCGTCGAACCGTCGGCGGCGTGTGAATCGCATGACGTGAGTCGGATTCTCGTGCCGAACACGTGACCCGCAGCTAGGAGAGAGTGCTACACCGAAAATGTCGCGCGGGCGGAGGCCGACCGGTCATCCCTCGCGTGTGCGTCCGGTCTGGTCGGGATAGTACCGCGCACTCGTCACTCGACGTTCCGCTCACAAACCCCTTTCGAGCCCGCAGGCGACCCGCTCACGAGGCAGGATAAAGTGGGTTAGTGCGCACGTGCGAACGCACGTGCGAGCGATGAAGGAGTGACTCAGTCCTCGAGGTGCTCGATGCCCTGCTTCGAGACGTTCGCTTCCGTGATCTCCTCGGGCATCCAGTCCGGTTTGTCGTCCGGAGCCGTCTCGTTCCAGGCCCAGCCATCGTAGATGTGGACCTTGTCGGTTCCTTTCTCGCGGAGCCGAATCTCGGTTCGATCAGCTGCATCCTCGCTCGACGCGGGGTCGAGACGACGGGCCGCTTTCAGTGCAGCCTGTCGTGGGGTGTTGCCTGAGAAGACGCTCTCCTCGCCACTGTCCTCGCGCAGCGCAAAGTTTCGCTTACCATCTTCACGTACCATGATTGTCCCTCCATGCTCATTGAGCGCACGCCCCACCATAAATATATCCCCAAAAACGGGAGACGGCGACGATGTGTTTATAAGCAGCGCCCGGTAGCAGGGTGGATTCCGTCGGTCGAAACCCCGATTTCCCGCGGTTTCATGCTGCGGAAACTCTCGCCCGCGGTGCTCTCTGCCGCCAACGCGTAGAAAACACTTAAGTATATCCTATGGCGAACACACGAGATAGACTACCTCGATGGTACGGAAAAAGAAGTTGAGTCCGAGTGGCGCCAAAGACGAGAACGGCGAGTACCACAACGTCCACATCAACCTCCACGAGGACGAGCTCGCAGTCGCAGGCATGGATATCGGCGACGAAGTGTTCGTCCGCGTGCGCGAGGACAAGATAATCATCCAGAAGGCAGACCAAGACGAAGTCGAACACGAGTTCTAACGCCGTACCATCCTCGACGGCTGTTTCGAGAGATTTACCCGCAGCCGTGCCGCTTTGTGCCACATGGACGCGTACGACGTCGCGAGACCACTCCTGTTCCGTCTTGACGCCGAGACCGCCCACGAGACCGTCCACAGTGGCCTGGCGGCCGTCCAGGGGACGCCGGTCGAACGGCTCCTCGCACGTCGATACACCGTCACCGACGACAGACTCACCGTCGACGCGTTCGGCCAGTCGTTCCCGAACCCAGTCGGCGTCGCCGCGGGCTTCGACAAGAACGCGGAGGTACCACGCGCGGTGGCCGCGCTGGGCTTCGGCCACGTCGAGGTCGGGGGCGTCACCGCGGAGGCCCAGCCCGGTAACTCCCGGCCACGCATGTTCCGCCTGCCGAGCGACCGCGCGATCATCAACCGCATGGGGCTGAACAATCAGGGCGCGGACCGCGTGGGCCGGCGGCTCCACGAGTCCGACCTCCCCGACATCCCGGTTGGGGTGAACCTCGCCAAGTCCGAACACACCCCGACCGAGGAGGCACCCGCAGACTACCGCTACACCTACGAACGCGTGGGCGACGCCGCCGACTTCTGTGTCGTCAACGTATCTTGCCCGAACTCGGAGGGCTTCCGCGACCTCCAGAACCGTGACGAGATGGCGGCTATCCTCGGCGGACTCGTCGACGCGGGCGCGGAGCCGCTCCTGGTCAAACTCTCGCCGGACCTCCCCGAACCAGCCGTCGAGACCGCGCTCGACCTCGTCGACGAGCTGGGGCTCGACGGCGTCGTCGCCGCGAACACCACGACCGAGCGCCCGGAGTCGCTCACGCACCCGGACGCGGACGAGACGGGCGGCCTCTCCGGTGCCCCCATCGAGGACCGCGCCACGGAGATGGTCCGTTTCGTCGCCGAGCGCGTGGACGTCCCCGTCGTCGGCGTCGGTGGCGTCGGCTCCGCCGAGGACGCCTACCGGAAGATCCGCGCCGGGGCCTCCCTCGTTCAGCTCTACACCGCGCTCGTCTACGAGGGACCCGGTCTGGCGCGCGACATCAACGAGGGGCTGCTCGACCTGCTCGAACGCGACGGCTTCGACTCGGTCGAGGATGCGGTGGGCGCGGACCTCTGAGCTACCTGTCGGCGATTCTGAACCAACCGACTGCCGCGCGGCTGTCTCGGAATCGCACCGCGGTTCCGATGGCCAGTGAGAGCGAAGCTCTCAGGCTGCCGAACGTGCCGAGCGACAGCGAGGTGCGCGAGTCAGGCACGTGCGAGAGACGAGCATCGTGGTTCGAGAGAGCAAAGCTCTCTCGTCATCACCGGGATCCTCCGGATTCCGGTTAGCAGCCAGAACGCCCCGCGTTCTGGCGACATCACGAAAATCCTCGATTTTCGAACGACAGCGGAGCGAGAAGCGCAGGACGCTGGGGAGGCGTAAGGTGCGGTCGCGAGGGGAGGGCTGAAAGGAGCGAGGTTCTCGATGAGCCCCGACCACCTGAGGACCGCAGGCACGAGGAGCGGTCACGAGACGCGGGAGTCGAGAAGCTCGAGACTTTCTGACTGTTCTCGTCACCAGTACTCCTCTCGAGGAACAACGAACAACGGACGAAGCCGGAAGACCAGCGTCGAAACCCTACTTCAGCGCCTCAAGGCCGAACTCGAACGCCACGACGGGCAGCTCCAGGTCGTGCTCGACGAGCACGGCGGGGTGGAGTTCACCGACGACGCCCACGGCCTCGCCGTCCATCACGACGCTCGCGGTGCGCCCGTCGATGAACGACGGGTGCTCGGTTCGCGGCGTCTCCAGTTCGACGTCGAAGTCACGCGCAAGTGACTGCAGGACGGCCTTCGCGTCCTCGTAGGAGGCGTCGTGGCGGGCGAGGGCGCCGGCGACCGTCTGGCGCTCGGCGACGTAGCTGTCCTCGCTGGCATCGTACTCGGCGGCGAAGCCGACCTCGGCGATGTCCTGGGGGTACGAGCGGTGGGTGTTGTTCTCGAGCACCATCGCGAGCGACGGGAGCGCCCACGTCCGGACCATGGTGTAGTCCTCGCTGTATGGCTCGGTGATGGTGACGGGCTCGCCCGCGCCGAGGCAGTCGTCCTCGTCGGGGTTGACACGCATCCGCTCGTAGTTCTCCGCCTCGTTGGTCATGTGGAAGTTGAGCAGGTCGGTGAAGCCCAGTCCCACGAGCTGCTCGCGCACGGCGTCCTCGAGGGTCGAGCGGTCGTGCCGGCCGCCGACCGTCCCGACTTCGGGGTACTGGGGGTCCAGCTCGTTGAAGCCGTACGCACGGCCCACGTCGTCGACGATGTCGAGGGGATGGAGCACGTCGACGCGGTACGGCGGGACGGCCACCCGGTACCCGAGCGCGCCGTCGTCGGTCTCTTCGGTTGCGGCGTCGAGTCCCGCCCGTTCGAGCAGGTCGACGACCTCGTCGGGGTCGAAGTTGACGCCGAGCAGCCCCTCGATGCGGTCGTGGGTGACGTGCTTCTCGCTGGTCGAGAGGTCGGGGCGGACGACGTCGACGCCGGGGTCGACGCGCTCGACGCTCTCGTCGGCGTAGACGGGGTCGTCGGGGTAGTCGACGGTGACCTCCTCGACGGTCGCCCCGCGGGCGTCGAGCGCGTAGCAGACGATGTTCAGCATCTTGTCGATGGTCCACTGGTCCGTTCCGGTCATCTCGACGAACAGGTCCCGCGAGTCGGTGTCGACCTCGGTCCGGCGGCCGTTGATGACCGGCGGGAACGAGAACAACCCGATGTCGTCGTAGATGGCGGGGTAGCGCTCGTAGTCGGCGACGATATCGGCGTACTCCTTGCCAGTCTGGTGCTCGGTGAGCACCTCGCCCGGGGTGAGTTCGCGGTCGCTGTCGAGCGGGACGAACCGGTCCTCGTCGGGCTCGACACCGACGTACTGGATGCTGTTGCCGGCCTCCTCGCTGGCGAGCCGGCCCTTGAGCATCGTCAGGTCGTGGATGCCAATGGCGCCCTTGACACGCTTCCGGCCCATCGTCGCGTGGAGCTTCTCCTGCAGCTGGATGAGCGAGTCGAGCGCGGCTTCGTCGAGGTTCACGTCCCGGATGACCGCGCCGGTGACGAACGGTCGCTCGTCGGGCACGGACGGATCGACCTCGATGGTCCAGTCGGGGTCGTTCGTGTTCGGCACGTAGACGCCGCGGTCGTCGCCGTACTGGTAGCGCAGGCTACGCGCGACGCCCTCGACCGAGAGCCGGTCGAGCCGGTCCGGTGCGAACTCGAGCTGGAACTCGCCGTCCTCCGTCTCGCCCTCGAACTCCAGCCCGAGGCCGAACAGGTCCTCTTTGAGCTCCGCGTCGTCTTTCTCGTCGTGGCCGGTGAACCGGCGCAGCGCGTCGGGGTCGACGTCGACGACGGGCATCAGTGCACCACCTCCTCGGTCCGCAGGAAATCAAGGTCGACGAGCGTCCCGTGCACGTCGCGGATGTCCTCGAAGCCGTGGGTGAGCATCAGCAGCCGCTCCAGCGCGAGCCCCCAGGCCATCACGTCGCAGTCGACGCCGAGCGGGCGGAGCACCTCCTCGCGGAAGATACCCGAGTTCCCTATCTCGACGATCTCGCCTGTCTCGGGGTGCTCGCCGAACAGCTCGAAGCTCGGCTCCGTGTACGGGTTGTAGTGGGGCTTGAACTGCAGGTCGGTGATGCCGAACTGCTCGTAGAACTCCGTGAACGTCCCCATCAGGTCACGCACGGAGAGGTCCTCGGCCATCACCCAGCCCTCGATCTGGAAGAACTCCAGCAGGTGGGTCGCGTCGAGCGTGTCGTTCCGGTACACCTTCTCCACGCTGAAGTACCGCTGTGGCGGTTCCAGCTCCCCCTCGGCCAGCCCGGAGAGGTAGCGCATCGACAGCGAGGTGGTGTGCCCGCGCAGGTCGACGCCGCGAGCCACCTCCTCGGTCCACGGCGAGTGGTAGCCGTCGCCGTCCTCGCCGACACCGTTTCTGTGGGCGTCCTCGACCCGGTCGACGAGCTCCGCGGGGAGGTCCTGCATCGGCGGCACGTCCAGTGCGAACTGGTCCCAGTGGGTCCGGGCCGGGTGGTCCTGAGGCATGAACAGGCAGTCGTTGATCCAGAACTCCGCGTCGGCGTGCGGGCCCTCCATCTCCTGAAAGCCCATCCCGACCAGCACGTCCTTCACGCGGTCGGCCGTCTGTCGCAGGATGTGCTTCTTGCCGCCGTAGCGCGTCTCCGCGTCGGCCTCGACGTTGTACTCGGTGAACTCGACATCCTGCCAGTCGCCGCTGGTCAGCAGTTCGGGGGTGAGCTGGCCGACCGTCTCGCTCTCCTCGACGCCCTCCATCAGTGCCGTCACGCCCTCGTCGGTCAGCGTGACCAGTCGCTCGGTCGACTCCGAGACGGTGACGAGGTCACGGCTCACGAGCTGGTCGAGCACCGACTCCTCGATGTCCTCGGCGTCAACGGGCCCGTCCGCCAGCGCGGTCAGCACCGTCGCCTCCCCGTCCGCGTCGGGGTCCGCATCCGGGTCCGCGGTCAGCTCGCCCGACTCGATGCTGCCGTAGCCCTTCCGGGCGTAGTTCGCCAGCGCGATGTCGACCGCGTCGCCCTCCAGCCCGGACGCGCCGATGGCCTGGCCCATCGATATCGCGTCGTCGGTGGCGCCGGCCTCGACGGCCGCCCGGTAGAGTCGTACCTCCGGCAGCCCGGACTCGACGTACGTCTCACCCTCGTCGGTGAGCGCGACTCGTTTCTCGGTTCGCTCCTCGACCGTGAGGAGGCAACGATTCTCGAGCTCGAACACCGCGCCGACGACCGTCTCGGGCTTTGCCCCGAGCTCGTCGGCCAGCGCCGTCACCGACCTCGCGTCGGTGGCGCTCGCGGCTTCGAGTACCGAAACCTGTGTCCCTGGTAGTTGCATTGGTGGTGGATGCTCGCGTCTTGCAGTTAGCTATTCCGGAGGAGCGCGCGATTTCGTCGGCTGCGGGTCGTCGTGGTGCCCATCACCGAGTCCGCCACGCTCACGCCGGCGCAAAAAAGCCGAACCCCGGGGTGTCGCCAGCCTGCTCCGGTGCGATACCACGATGGCGGGATTCGGATGCCATACCCTGACGTTTCTGTTAGTCGGGCAAAAGCCTTCGGTCAGCGTGCGAAGCCGTGTGTGGTGGTCGTCTCGGGAACTTCCTCGTTCCGTGGACAGCCGGAAACATCGGTCCCTCGTGGAGATTACTGACACCACGAACAACCAGAAAGCCCCACCCGACCGCACCGCACCTCGAACCTCCCCAGCCGACTGCGATGCTCGGTCGCAAGCTCCCTGCGCTTCGCGTCCCTCGCACGGGTGTCTGCACGCCGGCCTCGCTTGCGCTCACGGGTCGCACGCTCCACGTTCGCATCGCGTCTCACTCGCTAGCGCTCGCTCCGAACCGCGCACCGCTCGGCACGCTCGCGGGCCGCGCGCCACCGGTTGGACGGGGAGTGGCGGAGAGCACCGGCTATCGAGCATGCGAACGAACCAGAACCACCGGGGGACAGAAGTTACAATCGGTCCAACACAGCCTCGCGGTCGTACTCAAGCGTCAGCTCCCGCGACCGGCCGCGACCCTCGACCTCGGCGTACTCGGTCTCGACGATGCCGAGGTCGTCGAGCTTGTTGACTATCTCGGAGTATCGCGTGTAGCCGAGGCCGGTCCGCTCGTGGAACCGCTCGTACACCTCGCCGGCGCGTTCGCCCTCGTACTCGGCGATGACCTCGACGAGCGCGAGCTCGGACTCGCTCAGCCCCTCCAGCGAGCGCCGGAGGTGGACGTACTTCGACTTCTCGTAGGCGGCTTTCACGTCCTGCTCCTCGACAGTTCGGGCGGCGCGCATCTCGGCGTGAAGGCCGGCCCGCCGGAGCAGGTCGATGCCGACGCGCAGGTCGCCGGTGTCGGCGGTGAAATCGGCGACGAGGTCGAGGATCGGTGCCGGAATCACGTCGTCCTGGAAGCCGCGTTTGACGCGCTCGCGGAGGATCTCGACGATCTCGCCCTCGTCATACGGCGGGAAGTAGATGTCCTCGGGCCGGAAGACGGACTGCACGCGGGAGTCGAGCTCGTCCATCACGTTCAGGTTCGGGTCCGAGGAGACGACGATGACGCCGATACGCGCGCCGGAGTGCTCCTCGTGGGCCCGGAGCAGCGAGTACAGCGTGTCGGAGGCCTCGCTCTCGTAGAACAGGTAGTTCACGTCGTCGAGCGCGACGACGAGCACCTCGTCCTCGTCGACGAGCCGTTCGGTCACCTGCGAGAACAGCTTCTTGAATGAGATGCCCGAGGCGGGCGGCTCGTAGTCGAACATCCCCTCGAACAGCCGGGAGAACACCGAGTAGCGCGTCGCGTTCATCTGACAGTTCACGCGGACGGTGCGCACGTCGCTGGTCTCCGCCTGGAGCTCCGAGAACAGCTTCTGGACGGCGGTCGTCTTCCCGGTGCCGGGCGGCCCGCGGACGACGGCGTTGAGGGGACGGGACCCCCTGACGGCGGGACGAAGGACGTACTGCAGGCTCTGCGTCTGTGTCTCGCGGTGTTTGAACGTCTCGGGGACGTAGTCGATCTCGAACACCCGCTCGTTGCGGAAGACGGACTCGTCCCAGCCCAGCATTCCCTCGTCTGGAGGGTCCTCTGCCATCACTTTCACCACGCTACGCTGAGTACTTAGTCCTTCGGCAGACTCGCGTCAGACGCTCGAAATCGGCCGACACGCCCGACCCCCGGCCGCGGCCTCACTCGAACTTCTCCAGCAGCCGGTCGTAGAACGTGGCGTCGGACTCACCGGCGAGCTTCTCGACGATGAGCTCAGGCGTCGAGCGCGCGAGGTGGTCCTTCACTGGCGACCGGTTCACGACGAGCTCGCCGTCGACCAGCCCGACCGCCTCGATACCGTCCACTGTCACCTCGAAGTTCGCCGTCTCGCGTATCTCGCCCGCGAGGTGGGAGACGAACACCGCCGACGCGCCGTTCTCGTCGAGCGCCTCGAGGATGCCAGCGATGATCTTCGCCGACGCCCCCGGCTCCGTGATGGACTCCAGCTCGTCGACGAGAACCAGCGAGTCCGCGCCGCCGTCGGCCACGTCGGCGAACTCCCGGACCGTGGACTCGAACGCGCCCGCGTCGAGTGTTCCCTGGGTCTTCGCGTGGTAGTGCAGCGACGAGAACCGCTGGAGCCGCACCGACTCCGCCGGAACGGGCAGCCCCATCTGCGCGAGGACGACCACGCTCGCAACGAGGTCAAGCGTCGACGTCTTCCCACCCGAGTTGACACCCGAGAGCAGCGCCACGCTCTCGATGCCGTAGTCGACCGGGTCGACCTCGTCGTGGGGCACGTCGAGCAGGAGCGAGCGCCCGCCCTCGATGGCGACGCCCTCGCCCTCGAACGTCGGCAGCGTGCAGTCGTAGTCGTCGGCGAACCGCGCGACGGCGAGCGCCACGTCGAGTTCGAGTGCGGCCCCCACGAGCGCTTCGGCGTCCGGCCGGCGGTCCGCGAGTTCGTCGGCCAGCTCCCGCTTCAGCCGTGTCTCGCGTCGCTCCTTCGCCGCGGTGAGGTCCTCGCGGAGCCGGGAGACGACGGTCTCGTCGTGGTCCACGGGGTACGTCGGCTCGTCGCCGAACGCCCGTCGCGCGACCTCGGCCTCGCCCGTGTCGAGGTCGAGATTCTCGACGAGGTGGTCCCGCGCGGCGTCGACCGCGTCGGCGTACTCGTCGGCGAGTTCGCGCGAGAGCAGCGAGTCCACGCCAGCACCGCGCTCGACCAGCGAGAGCAGGTCCGCGCCCTCGATGGTCACGTCGCGCTCCTCGATTGCCTCCCGCAGCCGGTCGTTGGCGACGTTCTCGGCCATCCCGACCGCGGCGTCGAGGTCGTCGAGCGCGGTCGCGAGCCGGTCGACCTCCGCGTCGCCCGCGATGCCGCCGTCTCCGGTCAGCCCCGAGAGCGCGTCCTCGAGCGCGTCGAGGTCACACGGTGCGTCGAGGTCGGCCGCGCGATGGACCGCGATGGCCGCCCGGATGCGGTCCCGGTTCGTCGCGAAGAAGGAAAGCGCACGCTCCGGGACGACCTCCACGGGGTTCGACAGCGCGTTCGGTTCGACCCGCACGTCCCCCTCGACCTCGACACCGGCGAACGTCTCGTCCAGCGCGATGACCGTCGAGTACCCCCGCGCGAGGTCCGCCAGGCCCCGCGCGTCGTCGACGACCTCGACCGGCAGTTCGGGAATCGCCTCCCGTGCAGTCGCGTACGTCTCCCCGTCGGTCGTCGCCAGACAGCGGTCCCGAACCGACACGTCCCGCGGGTCCGTGAGCGGTTCGACCCCCGCCAGCGCGTCGAGCACGTCGTCGCTCACGTCCCGGTCCATCGCGCGCTCGGTGAACTCTCGCACCTCGTCGATCCGTGACTGTGCCGCGCTCGGGTAGAACGTCTCCATCCGCTTGGCCCCGTAGTCCGTCACGGTCCGGGCCTTGAGCTCGCCGAGCATCGCCCGGTACACCTCCCGGGCGCGGTCGGTCGCGAGGAAGCCACCGGGGTCGTCGTGTTCGGTCCGGATGGCCGCCCGCGCGATGCGTGCGGCTCGCCCCTCGGAAACGCCCGGTGCGCGCGAGAGCGTCGCCACGTCGCCCGCCCGCAACGCCGCCTCGGGGTCGTCGAGTTCGGCCAGCGCGTCGGCCGTCTTCGCGCCGACGCCCGGTATCGCCGACAGTTCCATCGCGTTCCCCTATCCGGGGCTAGGCGAAAAAGCTCCCGCCGTCGAGCCCGGTATCGCCGACACTGCCACGAGCGTTCCATCGCTGACGGCGACCTCCAGACGGTGTGACCCGCCCGTGCCTCGACTTGTCACACCGCCGGGAGTGTTTTTGAACCACCCGTGCTCGCTCCGCCAATGAGCGATGCTGCCCTCGACACGACGGCTCTCGAAGCCTTCCTCGCGACAGAACTGGACACCGAAATCACGGCTGTCGAAACGCTCTCTGACGGCCTCAACCTCGTCCTCGCGGTCTCGACCCCGGACGAGGAGTACATCGTCCGTCGCCCGAATAAACTGCGTGACCGGGGCTACATCAACGAACTCGGGGACGAGTACGGGGTGATGGAACGTCTCCACGACACGGCTATTGCGACGCCGGAGCCGGTGCTGTACTGCGACGACGCGGCGATCCTCGACGGCGCGTTCTTCATCATCCCCCACCTCGACGGCGAGGTGGTCCCACTGGGCTCTGACCTGCCGGCCCGGTTCCAGCATCCGGACGCACGCCGACAGCTCGCCCATGTACTCGTCGACACCCTCGCGGACGTGCACGCGCTCGACACCGAGCCGTTCGAGGAGTTCTGTGGCGACCGCACCCCACGCGAGCAGGTCGCGGACGCCCTCCACCGACTCGACGAGGCCGCCGAGGTCACGGGCTGCGAGTTCGCCAGACTCTGGGGCGTCGGGGAGTGGCTGGTCGAGCACGCGCCCGGGAATCCGGACACGACGCTCGTTCACGGCGACTTCCGCCCCGGGAACGTCCTGTTCGCCGGCGACGAGACACCGGAGATAACCGCAGTCCTCGACTGGGAGACCGCGCTGCTCGGCGACCCGCTCACCGAACTCGGCTACCTGCTGTTGCGCTGGGGCGACACGGACGACCCGACCGTCCCCCTCGACGGCATCGAGCAACGGTACCCCGAGCAGGAGGAGACCGTCGCGGACCTCCGCGAGCAGAACGAGCGCGGGCTCGCGCCGTTCACCACCGACCCCGGCAGCCCGACTCGAAGAGAACTCGTGGCGCGGTACGAGGAACGAACGGGCCGGACGTTCGAGCACGAACGGTTCTACCGGGCGAACGCGGCGTTCTCGCTCGCGTCGGTGTGGGTCGACCTGCACCGCTACAGGGTGGAACACGACGAGGAGTCAGCGTTCGAGCCGTTCGTCGACCACATGACGCTGCTCGCGGAGGGAATCGTCGACGGGGAGCGCCCGCTGTAGCTCAGACCGCGACCGTCGCGTTCGTGTCGGTCCCGTTCCACCGCGCCGTCCCGTTCGCCGGCCACTCGTCCTCGTCGCCCGTGAGCTCGTCGTGGTCGACGGCGTAGATGGTCACCTTGTCGTTCTCGAAGGCGACCGAGATGCCGTCGTGGTGGTGGAACTGCCGGAGGTCGCTCCCGTACAGCTCGAAGGCCCGCGGCCCGACGTAGATGTACTGCACGTCGTGCTCGCGGAGCGCCGCGGTGGCGTTCGCCCAGGTGCCCCCGTAGATGTCGTCGACCTGCTCCATGCGGTGGAGGTACGCCTCGCCGCCGCGGTAGTTGACCTGGTGGTCCCAGCCGAGCACCGTCGGGAGCCCGGTCAGCGTCGCCGCCGGCGCGATCCAGTCGTACTCGACGTAGATGCGCTCGGGGTCGTCGGGCACCGGCCTGTCGACGGGTTCGACGATGGCGGGGCGGCCCTCGCGGTCGTCGAGCCAGTGGATGGCCTCGATCTCCTCGGCCTTCCAGCGTTCGTGGGTCGCCAGTCCGTCGACGGTCGCCGGGGCACCCTCGTCGTAGGGTGCCTTCACCTCGTCCGCGAACGCCAGCGCGACGAACGGCGTGCTCGTCAGGACCACGGCGATCGCGAGGACCGCGATGCCGAGCGTGGCGAGTGACGACCGTACCCGGGAGCCGCCGTCGGTCGCCGTCGTGTCGACGTGGGTCTGCGGACCGGCGTCGTCGACGCCAGCGGTGTCGCTCGCCTCCGGGCCGGCGGTGTCGGCGGTCGAGTCGCTCGCGAGCACGTCGAACGCGTCCGAGAGCACGAGCGCGGTGATGCCGCCGGCCCCGGCAGCGGCGAGCGTCCAGCCCTGCACTGCCACTTTCAGCGTCGTGTTCCAGCGCGGCAGGTCGTACGGCGCGACGCGGGCGTGGAGCACCTCGAACGAGAGCAGGAGCCCGACGCCCCCGACGACGAGGACGCCCTCGAAGCCGACGCGGTCGGTGCGGACGAGCCACCACATCCCGACGAGGATGGGGCCGACGACCGCGAACACCGCGAAGTCGACGACGTGGACGAGCACCGCGCCGACGACGAGCAGGGCGACCGCTCCACCGGCGGACACCCAGGTCGGCAGCGCGCGGACCTCGGGCCAGCTCCGGTAGACCACGAACCCGGCGAACAGCGCCATGATGCCGCCGTAGATGACGAGGAACGGCGCGAGGCCCGTTCGCGGCGGGAGGAAGCCGATGCCGTCGTTCGTCGGCACGTGCCCGAATATCAGGAACGGCGAGGCGAGGGCGACGCCGACGACGCCGACGAGCGCCGCGAACACGCCGGCGAGGACGACGCGCCAGGTCTCGGCGGCGAGCCGACGGCCGAGTGCGGCGCCGGACGTGGTGTCGGGTTCGGCGTCCTCCGGAAGCGAGTCGTCGCTCTCGGCCGTCGGGTCGAACCGCAGCCGCTCGCCGAGTTCGCCGGGCAGCAGCGTCGCCGGGTGCGCGTCCGCGGCGGCCATCGCCAGCCACGCCAGCCCGACCGCCGTGGGCAGCGACCAGGTGTTCATGAAGCCGAAGACGCCCGCGATGAGGCCGATACCGCCGTAGACGAGGCCGACTCTGCGGAGCCGGTGCTCGGCGGGCGTGAGGTAGTACGCCAGCGCGAGCGCGGCGGCGACGAGGATGTAGCCGTTCGCGAGCGCGTGGCCGTGGAGGTCGGACTTGATGAACGAGTACAGCGGGAACTCCTGGAGCGTGCCGGGGACGACGTAGCGGGTGAACCACCACCCCCAGCTGTCCATGTGGCCGCCCTCCTGGACGGCTGCCCGCATCGCCTGGTCCATCGTCTCGATGCCGTCGTCGCCGAGATAGAAGCGGCGCGCGACGAACCCGAACGCGGGCTGGCCGTACTCGACAGCCGTGTCGATGGGGAGCGCGCCGAGGACCAGCCGGACGAACGTCGTGAGCGCGCCCGCGATGGCGACGAAGAAGACGCCGAACGCGCCGCCGAGCCGGTACGAGCGGTCACGCAGCGAGGTGACGGTGCCGACCAGTCCGTACGCGGCGACGACCAGCATCGCGTAGAACGCGGGGATGCCGAGGTTGAACGCGTAGCGAGCCGGCGTGTCGGTGAGGAGGGCCATCATCGCGACCTGCAGCTGCGTGCCGTAGTAGTACCGGAGCGGCTCGCCGGCGAACCAGAAGTCCTCCGGCGGGAGCGAACCGGCCCGGAGCAGCGACTTCACCAGCCCGAAGTGGAGGAACTGCTCGCCGCCGACGGGCGTGATACCGGCGTTGTACGCGCGGAACGCGGTCAGGAACAGGAAGCCGAGCGCGAAGACGACGTAGCTGCCGGCGACGCCGCGCCAGTCCGGCTCGACGCCGCGGTAGAGGGCGAGCCCGGAGGCCCCGACGACGACCGCGAGGCCGGCGAACACGGTGAGGGGCCCGAACGTCGCCTGGCCGAGCCAGAAGACGAGGAGGACAGTCGGGAGCAGTGCGGCGGGGATCGCGAACGCCGCCCCGCGACGGGGGAACTGGCGGAAGACGACCGCCGCAAGGGGGGCGCCGATGACGGCGAGGGCGGCGAACACGAGGAGCCACTTGGTGACGACGAACACCTCGAACATACCTACGAACGCGCCACTCGGCGGGCGTAAACCTTCTGGAGTCGCTCACGAACCGCAGTCGCCTACTCCGAACTTCCGGCGGCGGTCGCCCCCGACTCCCGGTAGTCCGTGTCGCCGTCGCAGACGACGACCGGGCCATCGTCGGTCAGCCGGACCGTCGACACCGCACAGTTGCCCTGGTCGTGCTCGGTGAGTGCGGTGACGAGGTCCTGCCCGCGAAGGTGGCCGAGCAGGACGTACAGCGGCCCGCCGTGGGTGACCACCGCTACCGTCTCGCCACCGTCGAGAGCGGCGACGAGTCGGGTCCACGCGTCGAGGACCCGCTCGCGCGCCGCGAGCAACGACTCGCCGCCTTCGGGCTCGGTCCGGGCGGCCTCGATCCCGATTTCGTGGACCGCGAACTCGGGATGTCGCTCGAACACCTCCTCGTAACTGAGTCCCTGATACACCCCGAAACTCCGTTCCCGCCAGTCACGGTCGTAGTCGACCGGACAGTCGACGTGCCGAGCGACGAGCCGCGCCGTCTCGCGGGTCCGCCGGAGGTCGGAGGCGACCACACGGCCCACGTCGTAGGCGTCGGTGAGGTGGCGCCCGAGTGCAGTCGCCTGTTCGCGCCCCGTGTCGGTCAACGAGGTCGGTGCCCAGCCCTGGATACGCCGCTCGCGGTTCCACTGGGTCTCGCCGTGGCGTGCCAGCACCACCGTCGCATCACCCGTGTCCAACTCCATACTGGAACAATCGACCGACGCGAAGAAGTGTGTACCGCCTGGAGTCGTGCGGTCTCAGGCGTCGTCGCCGTCCTCGCCGTCACCGGTCCGCCACCGCGCGACGAGCAGCCCGGCCTCGAAGAGAACGACGAGTCCGACAGCCAGTCCACCGGCCTCGGCCTGCGTCAGCGTCACCTGCTCGACGAGCTCGGCCGCACGCGGGTCGGGAGTGCCGAGGTAGCCGACGACGAGGGCACCCAGCCACACCGGGACGCGGGTCGCCTGAACGGTGTCCCACACCCGGAGGCTCCCGTAGTAGTTCTTGTTCGCGAAGGCGAGCAGCTCGAACACCAGGACGATGGCGGCCCCGAGCAGCAGCGACGTGGCGTCGCCGAGCCCGAGCATCGCCAGCGTGTCGGTCACCGCGGGCGGCAGGTCACCGTAGTAGCCAGTCGGGATGGCCCACGGCCCGAGCGCGTAGCCGACCAGCCCCGCCAGCACGTACACGGTCGGGCGGCTGTTCCCGAGTTCCTCGGCCGTCGGCACGGGCGAGGTCTCGCGCGTCCACTTCAGCAGTAGCAGCGTCCCCTCGAACAGCCCGATCATCGACGCGGCGACGATAAAGGGCGCGACGCCGGTCGGGTCGGGCGAGAACAGGAACGAGATACCCATGAACGCGCCCCAGAACAGCAGCCGCCGGTCCTGGAGCCACTGCCGGGTCGTGATGCCCATCATGATGGCGAGCATGATGAACAGCGGAATCTGGAAGACGATGGCCTGGAACGCCATCAGCGTGATGATGAGATTGAACGTATCGGAGAGCGCGAACGCGATGTTCGCCGAGCCCTCCGTGTAGTAGAGGAAGTACTCGAACAGCGCCGGGAGGACGAGGAAGTACGCGAAGGCCATCCCGGCGGCGGCGAGCACGAGGCTCACCGGGACCGAGGCGAGGTAGTAGCGGCGCTCCTTGGGGTAGAGCCCGGGGCGCATGAACAGGTAGGACTCGTAGACGAACAGCGGGAGTGCGACGAGGATACCCGCCAGGCTCGCCACCTTGATCTTCGTCAGGATGAACTCGAGCGGCGAGTACAGGTGCGGGCGGGTTACCTCCGTGGTCGCCGGCAGCAGGTCGTACCACATCGTCGTGATGATCTGCTCGGACGCCGGGATACCGATCGCGCTCGCCGCCGCCGCCGCGAGCAGGACGATGCCCAGCCGGCGGACCATCTCCTCGATGTGGACCGCCAGCGGCAGCTCCTCGTCGTCTGGCGGCCCATCGAACTCCTCGCCGTCTTCGTCGAACGGGTCGCCCGGCTCGCCCGCGGGCACGGAGTCGCCCCCGATGGCCTCGCTGGGTCGAGTCGCACCGGCAGCGTGGCCGACCGGGACCTCCTCACCGCCGTCGGCGTCCGCGATGGGGCCGTCGTCGGTGTCGGCACGGCGGGGTCCTTCGACGTCTCCCGGCGGCCCGTCCATGGCCGGTGTGGGGTCGTGTGGCCCCATGTGGATGTCGTCGCCAGTCGCCGGGGACTCGACGGGGACATCGGCCGGTTCGGTCGTATCGTCGGGCGCGTCCGACACCGCCCTAGCGGCTTCCTCTTCTACCGGCGCCCTGGGCTCGTCGCCCGCGGAATCGGGGCCGTCCGTCGCATCGGACAGCGACCTGGCGGCGGCTTCCTCCACCGACTCCGGCGATTCGTCGCCCACGGGATCACCGGTGGGTTCGCCACCGGGGAGGTCGGGTTCACGTGGCGGCTGCTCGTCGTCTTTCGAGAGCCCCTTGTCGTCCGAATCCTCCGGCATCTACCAGAGGTAGAAACCGCGCGCGTTATAGACCTTTTCTTACCCCCGTCGGCGACTCGGAGAAGAAGATTGATGTGAAAGAGGTGGAAAGCTACCTCAACGAATGAGTTCCGTCATCGGGGAGGACACCGCCCGAAGCATCAACAGCGGGCGGGAGACAGCCGGCGCGATGCTTCGGACGCTCCAGAAGCATCTCCAGAAGGTGTTCATCGCGTTCCTCGTTGGGATGCTCGGAACCATCTACTCGCTTCGCCTGTTCATCTGGGAGTTCCT
Organism: Haloarchaeobius sp. FL176; assembly: GCF_024609245.1. GTDB lineage: Archaea > Halobacteriota > Halobacteria > Halobacteriales > Natrialbaceae > Haloarchaeobius. The sequence goes on along the minus strand of NZ_JANJYH010000004.1, from coordinate 399,340 downwards.
CCGGCAGAACACGAAGCAGCGGATGGCCCCGGAGATCGCCCTCCAGCTCGACGTCATCGCCCGGACGCCGTTCGACGTCATCCTGCTCCAGTTCAAGATCGGGGTCATCGTCGGCGCGCTGCTCGCACTGCCGCTCTTTCTCTACTTGGCGAAGGACACGCTGGCCGAGCGTGGCTTCCAACCCGAGGTGCCGCTGTCCCGCTGGCAGATCGGTGGCATCGTCGGCGCGGTGTTTACCCTGTTCATCCTCGGCATCATCTACGCGTACGTCGTCTTCTTCCCGTTCATGTTCGAGTTCCTGGCGACGAACGCGGTGAACGCGTCGATCAAGCCGAGCTACGACATCACGATGTGGACCGAGTTCATCGTGTTCCTCACGTTCTCGTTCGGGCTCGCCGCCCAGCTCCCGCTCGCGATGTCCTCGCTCTCCTACGTCGAACTCGTCTCCTACGAGTTCTGGCGCGACAACTGGCGCTACGCGTTCCTCGTCATCTTCCTCTTCGGCGCGTTGTTCTCCCCGCCGGACCCGTTCACGCAGGTCATGTGGGCCATCCCGCTCATCTCGCTCTACGTGCTGAGCCTCGGGTTCGCGAAGGTCGTCACGAACCTGAACCGTGCGGGCGGCGCCGGGCCGGACGCCCCCGACCAGAACCTGCTCAGAAAGCGGATGTACCAGTTCGTCGGTATCGCCGTCGCGAGCGCGGTCGGTACCGCTGTCTTCTTTGGCACTGAGGGGACCCGGGTCGTGTCCGAACAGCTGTTCCCGGCTATCCCGTCGATGATCCGACCCGGCCCCCTGTTCCCGACGAGCGACCCGCTCTCGCTGTTCGTCGTCGCGCTCCAGGGCGCGTTCGTCCTCGCGGGATCGGCACTGGTCATCTACACCGTCCACATGCTTCGCCAGCCCGTCGTCCCGAAAGGTGGCACCCGTCCGGGTGACCCCGCGAGCATCGACATCTCGGGGCTCGACGCCGCAGGCGTCCGGGTGGCCCCGCCCGAGGTGTTCGTGGAGATGGCCGAGGAGGAGGCCGTCGGCTACGCCCGCGAGGCGATGGACGCCGACCAGCCCGACAAGGCCGAGGCCGTGCTCGACCGCTTCGACGAGGCGGAGGCGGCCAGCGAGGCCGAGGAGGCCGCCGAACCCCAGGAGGAGGCGAAGTCCCTCGCCGACCCCACCAGCATGGGGATGGACCGCGAGAGCCACCAGAACCAGGTCGAGGACGAAGCGGAGGAGGGCGGCTTCCTCTCGCGGACCACCGCCGGCATGGTCGACCCGTTCACCGAGGACGAGACGACCGAGGACGACATCGGCGGCTACTACTACGACGTGATGTTCATCTTCGAGTCGATAACGTCGAAGCTGTTCCGCGTCGTCGGCCTGTTCATGGCCGTCATGTTCGGCAGCTTCTACTGGCTGTACACGGGCGGCCTCGGGGACATCAAGCGGAACTTCATCAGCCAGGTACCGGCGGCCGTCCGTGGCGACCCCGCGGCCGTCGGCTTCGACGCGGCGTTCGAGGCTGGCAAGCCACTCATGGACGCGATGACCGTCGCGCCGGGCGTCTCGCAGGCCCCGTCGAGCGGTCCCATCAACCCGGGCGCCATCGCCAGCGGTCAGCCCTACTCGGAGATCGTCGCCAGCATGGGCGGCCCGAGCGAGGTCGGCCTCATCGTCGCGCTGCATCCCGTCGAGGCGCTCATCTTCGAGGTGAAGGTGAGCTTCCTGCTCGGCGTCGCGGCCGCGCTCCCGGTGTTCATGTACTACGCCTGGCCCGCGATGAAGGAGCGCGGCATCGTCTCGACCGGCGAGAACTCGACGTTCCTCGTCTGGGGCGCCGCCCTGTTCGTCGGCTTCGCCATCGGGAGCGTGCTCGGCTACTTCCTCGTCGCGCCGACCATCATCTCCTACCTGGTCTCCGACGCCATCCAGGCGAACATGGTCATCTCCTACCGGCTGAAGAGCTTCTTCTGGCTCATCTTCTTCACCACCCTCGGCATCGGCATCTTCATCGACATCATCGTCACGATGCTGCTGTTCCACTGGGGGAACATCGTGAAGTACCGGACGATGCGCGAGTTCTGGCGGCCCATCGTCGTGAGCATCTTCCTCGCGGCGGCGCTGTTCTCGCCGAAGGGCGTCCTGACGATGCTCGTGCTCTCGGTCCCCATCGCCATCGCGTACCTGCTCGGGCTGGGGCTGCTCGGCGTCGTCACGCTGCCCTGGCGGCTCCGCGGGGGCGGCGGTGGCGGCGAGCCGGAGGAGCCGGCCGCGGAGGAGGCGGCCTGAGTCAGTCGCGGGGCACCATCGGCGTCGAGCAGCGGAGACAGAGCGTGCTCCCGCCGGTCCAGTTCACGTCGTTCGACCCACAGTCCGGACAGCGGTGGCTCGGCTCGCCGTAGGCGGTCGTCCCGCGGGGCGCAGCCAGATGCCCGTCGTCGACCGCACGCTCGACCAGGCTCCGGAAGCGCCGTCGCTTGTACTGTACACGGTGTGCGAGGAACGCGCCGGGGTCGCCGGGATCGGAGCCGTGGAGGTCGTCCCAGCCGACGGCGATCTCCCCGTTCGCGCTGCCGCGGGCGACCTGCTGGAGCGGCGTCGTGACGGCCTCGAACAGGGGCGTCGTCGCCCACTCGTGCGGGTCGTCGACCGCAGCGGCGGCGTCCTCGTACGCGGACGCCGCCTCGGCGTACACCGCGGCGGGGTCGTCCAGCGCGCCGACGACGTGAGCGTCGGCGACGAACTCGGTCAGACAGGCGACCTGGGCGGGGTGGTCGAGCGCGTTCCGCAGGTCACGCGCGACGGCGACGCACTCGACGCTCCGGTGGGTCGCACGGTCGTCCCGGCCCGCGACCCGGTAGGCCAGCGCGCCGGTGAGGAGGTACTGCAGGCCGGCCCCGACCCAGCCCTTCTCGTCGGCGTCGAACGGGGTCGCCCCGGGACGTGGCTCCGCGAGCGTCGCCCACGCCGCCCGGCCGTACTCGTCGCCCGCCAGCTCGTACTCGCGCCGTGCGAGTGCCGCGATGGCCGCGTCTCGGGCGTCGTCAGTGTTCATGCCACCCGGTAGGGCCGACGCCGAAGCGGCCGTTGCGGTCGGCGGGAGGCTGGCCGGAACCCGACCGTACTTGTGCGGGCCGGGTAGTCCGCCGGCGACCGACCCCCGGCTGGTCAACCTATAAGTGGCCAATGAGAGAAGGTTACACGGTATATGCTACCATTTCAGTTGGGGCTCGACCTGGGGCAGTACGTCGCACCGATCATCAGCGCCATCACGACCATCATCATCTTCGTCTTCGTGTTCGTGGTGCTGTTCGCTGTCGGGCGACTCGTCGTGACCAGCGCGGTCGAGAAGAGCATGCGGCGCCGTGGCTTCGACGAGACGATCGTCGGGCTCGCCGAGAGCGCGACCATCGGCATCGTGGCGGTCCTCTCCGTCGCACTGGCCGCGACCATCGCCGGCTTCGGCGTCGTCCTCGCGGCGTTCGCGACGCTCGCCGGCGCGCTCGCGCTCGCGGTCGGCTTCGCCGCGCAGGACATCATCGCCAACTTCGTCGCCGGCGTGTTCATCCTGCAGGACGAGCCGTTCACGACCGGAGACTGGATCGAGTGGGACGGCAACAGCGGCGTCGTCCGGGAGGTCGAGCTCCGGGTGACGAAGCTCGACACGTTCGACAACGAGCTGGTGACGGTCCCGAACAGCGACCTCGCCAACGCCGCAGTGGTCAACAACGTCGCGAACGACGAGCGCCGGGTGTCCGTCGGCTTCGGCATCGGCTACGACGACGACATCGAGCAGGCACGCGAGGCCATCGTCGACGAGGCAGCGAACATCGAGGCCGCGTTCGACGACCCAGCGCCGTCGGCGCCGGTCGTGTCGCTCGGTGACTCCGCCGTCGTGCTCTCCGGCCGGCTCTGGATCGACCCGCGCGAGGACAGCTACGGGGCGGTCCGTGCGGCGTTCCTGGAGGCGGTCAAGGAGCGCTTCGACGCGGACGGCATCGACATGCCGTACCCGAACACCGAACTCTCGGGCGGCCTCGAAGTCAGGAACGTCGACACGGCGTCCGCCGACGGCTGAGCGACGGCGGCTCGCCCGGCGTCGCCGACATCACCGGACTATTTACCGCAGATACACCAATCACGCCGCATGCCAAAGATCAGCGTCGAGATTCCGCAGGAACTGCTCGACGACCTCGACGACCACGTCGGCGACGACGGGAAGTTCGTCAACCGCTCGGACGCCGTCCGGTCGTCAATCCGGAAGAACCTCGACATCCTCGACGAGATCGACGCGCGCCACGACCGGCTGGCGGACGACGACGAGTAAGAGGCGGCGCGACGAGCTGCCGAGCGACGCTACAGCGGCTCCGCGAAGCCGAAGCGGGGCTTGACCTCGCGAACCTCGACCTCGACGGTCTCGCCCTCGTCGGCGCCGTCGACGAACAGCGTGAACCCCTCGACCTTGGCGATGCCGTCGCCCTCGCTGCCGATATCCTCGATGGTCACCTCGACCCTGTCGCCTGGACGGACCGGCGCGGTCAGACGGTGCTTCGCGACCAGGTACACCTCGGAGGATTCGTCGCGGGACGCCTCGGGTGTCGTGGTCCGGACGTACTGGAACTCGGCCTCGATGTCCTCGCGGAGGCGGTCGAGATCCTTCCCCTCGAACACCTTCACGGCGAAGTCGCCGCCCGAGTCGAGCACGTCCAGCGCGGTCTCGAACGCCTGCCGGGCGAGGTGGACCGAGCGGGCGTGGTCGAGCTGGTACTCGCCGGTCATGTTCGGGGCCAGGTCCGAGAGCACCACGTCGACCTCGTTGCCGGCGGCCTCGCGGACCTGCTCCTTCGTGTCCTCCTCGGTCATGTCGCCGCGGATCGTCTCTATCCAGTCGTCGTACTCCTCGTCGAAGCCCTCGATGCGCTGGAAGTCGACGCCGATGACCGTTCCCTCGGAGCCGACCTCCTCGGCGGCGACCTGGAGCCAGCCGCCCGGGGCGGCCCCGAGGTCGACGACCGTGTTGCCGGGGCCGAACAGCCCCTCCTTCCGGTCGAGCTGTTTGAGCTTGTACGACGCCCGTGTGCGGTACCCCTCCTGTTTCGACTTGTTGTACCAGTGGTCCTTGCGCGCCATAGGTGGTCAGTTGCCTGTTGTAGCCCGCGAGCGCGGTTAGGGGCTTCGTTCCGGCGGCGCGGCGACGGCCGCATCCAGTCGAAGGTGACGAACTTCTGAGAGCCGTGCGACGGGCGATTCGCACGCGCTCGCGCGACCGAAAGGGTGTTTTTTTAGTGCCCGGTTTCGTAGCGTGATTCAACATGTTCAAGGCCATCGTGAGCGCCGAGACGCTCAAGACGACGCTCGACTCCGTGAGCGTCCTGGTGGACGAGTGTAAAGTCCACCTCGACGAAGACGGCATCGAGATACGCGCCGTCGACCCCGCCAACGTCGGCATGGTCGACCTGCGGCTCTCCGCCGAGGCGTTCGAGTCCTACGAGGCCGACGGCGGCATCATCGGCGTCAACCTCTCCCGTCTCGAAGACATCGCCGGGATGGCCGATGCCGGACAGCTCGTCGAGCTCGAACTCGACGAGGAGACGCGCAAGCTCCACATCCAGATCGACGGGCTGGAGTACACCCTCGCGCTCATCGACCCCGACAGCATCCGTCAGGAGCCCGACATCCCGGACCTCGACCTCTCCGCCGAGGTCGTCATCGAGGGCAAGGACATCAACCGCGCCGTCAAGGCCTCCGACATGGTCTCGGACCACATCGCACTCGGCGTCGACGCGAGCGACGAGCTGTTCTACGTCGACGCGGAGGGCGACACCGACGACGTCCACCTCGAACTCACCACCGAGCAGCTCATCGACCTCCAGGCCGGCGACGCCCGCTCGCTGTTCAGCCTCGACTACCTGAAGGACATGAACAAGGCAATCCCCGCCGACGCCGAGGTCACGCTCGAACTCGGCGAGGAGTTCCCCCTCAAGATCAAGTTCCCCATCGCCGAGGGGCAGGGCTCGGTGCTGTTCGTGCTCGCACCGCGCATCCAGAGCGACTGATAGCGGTTCTCGCTCTCTTCTACGCTCGCTGCCACGCCGCGTGCCCGAGCGCCGCGGCCGGCAGGCAGACCATCGACCCGAACAGGAACACCACCGCGGCGAGGTCGACGAGCGCGACGGCACTCACGGCGACGACGACCGCGGTCAGCGAGCCGACGCCGAGCGCGACGTTGCGGTCACCGCGCCCGAGCGCGATGCCGACCACGAACGCGTGGGCCGCCGCCAGCCCGGTTGCGGCCATCGCGAGCGCCAGCGTCACCTGCCCCGTGAGGGCGAAGTAGGCGAGGAACGGAACGAACGAGACGAGCGCGACCGGCCAGTGAGCCGCGGTGACTCCGCCGACCACGTCCCGGTAGCCTGGCGACGATGCTGTCATGCGCCCGAGTTCGGGTCGCGGCGGCAAAAGGACGGCGTCGTCGGCCGGAGCGGTTGGCCTGCGGCGTGGACCGCCTCACCGATAGCGGTCGATGACCGCCTTCGCCTCGCGCGCCGCCTGCTTCCAGCCGTATCCCGACTCGTACACGTGCCGCTTCGCGTCGACCAGCTCCTCCGGTGAGTCCTCGGCGAAGCCGCCGCGTTCCCACGTGCCCGTCTCGTGCAGCCACTCGATGACCTGCTCTCTGGTCTCCGCCCACGAGAGCCCGACCATCTCGTAGTAGGCGACCAGCGCGAACACGCTGTTGTCGTGACAGCCGGGCACCGAACCGTACTCGTACACCGTCTTCACCGGCTCGTACTGCGGCGTCGTCAACAGCTCGCGGTACTCGTCGGGCGAGCGCAGCTCCAGCCGGCCGTCGTGCTCGTCGACCCGCTGGACCGTCCGCAAGTGCTCCAGCGCGGCCTGCTGGAGCGCACCCCAGTCCGCCGCGACCGACGGCAGTTCGTCTTCGCGTTTGACCCCGCCAGACAGCGCCGCCAGCACGTCCGCGTAGGCTTTCTCGACTGCGTGCCACTCGGCGCCCGCGAACCGACACTCCGGGTCGTGGAGGTCGTTCGTGCTCCGGCAGTCGGGACAGGGGTACTCGAAGTGGCGCGCCACGTCCACAGTGAGGGCAGTGCTCGTCAAAGAGTGTACCGTTCCGTCGTCGGAGTCGGTTCGAAGGCTCGGTCTCATCGTCACCCGAATCGCGAGTGTCGGAGACGATACCAGCCAGAAGGCCCCGACGCGCTCGACCCTTTCAGGCTGGTAGAGACACCGGCAGCGACAGGATTCCCGAGACAAGCCCACCGTTCGACTAGCTTCATTCGGAGACTTTACACCACATCGAGCACTCCCACAGTACAGAGTGGACCCGTCGCGTATCTTCGAGGAGTTCCCGGCGCCCTCCTACCGCGGAGCCCAGAAGCAGGCGCTGAGAGACATCCAGGCGGCGTTCGAGGCCGACAACGACGTCGTCCTGGTGAGAGCGCCGACGGGCAGCGGCAAGTCGCTCCTGGCTCGGGCCATCGCGGGCTGTGCGGAGCGAGTAGATGACGTAGCGCCGAGCGACGCGAGCGGGGCGTACTACACGACACCGCAGGTTTCGCAGCTGGACGACGTGGCCGCAGATTCGCTGCTGGAGGACCTGAACGTCATCCGCGGGAAGTCGAACTACGACTGCATCCTCCCCGGGGAGCGGGACACGCCGGTCAACCGGGCGCCGTGTGTCCGAGAGTCGGGCTACGACTGCTCGGTGCGGCATCGGTGTCCGTACTTCTCCGACCGGGCCATCGCGTCGAACCGGGAGATCGCAGCGATGACGCTCGCGTACTTCATGCAGACCGCGGGGTCGGAGGTGTTCAGAAAGCGGGACGTGGTCGTGGTCGACGAGGCACACGGGCTGGCGGAGTGGGCGGAGATGTACGCGACCATCGAGCTGAGCCCGCAGACGTTGCCGAACTGGGACGACCTCAGGGTTCCCGAGGTCGACTCCATCGACAGGGCCGTCGACTACGCCGACGCGCTGCTGGGCACGCTGAAGCGGCGGAAGGACGAGCTGCTCGGCAGGCCGGAGCTGTCGGCGGCGGAGGTGTCGCTGCGGGACCGCCTCCAGGAGCGCATCGGCGAGCTGGACTGGTTCGTCAGCGACTACCGCGACCCCGAGAGCGCGACGGAGTGGCTGGTCGACCAGGAGCCCGACGACGGCTCCAACGACGGCGACGGCGGCCCGCTGACGATCAAGCCGATGAACCCCGAGAAGTACCTGAAACACACCGTCTGGGACCGGGGGAACCGCTTCGCGCTGCTGTCGGCGACCATCCTGAACAAGGACGCGTTCTGCCGGCAGGTCGGCCTCCCGCCCGAGCGAACCGCCCTCGTCGACGTCGAGCACACGTTCCCCGTAGAGAACCGGCCGCTGTACGACGTGACGCAGGGGAAGATGACCTACGAGCACCGGGACGAGACGCTGCCGAAGGTCGCCCGGGTCGTCACGCAGGTCATGCAGCACCACCCCGACGAGAAGGGGCTGGTCCACTGCCACTCCTACGGCATCCAGGAGCGTCTCGCCGAGCTCATGGGTGATTTCGGCGTCGGCGCGCGAGTCCGCACGCACTCGCGGGACGACCGCGACGGCGAGCTGGACAGCTGGAAGGCCACCGACGAACCCGAGGTGTTCCTCTCCGTGAAGATGGAGGAGGCGCTCGACCTCAAGGGCGACCTCTGTCGCTGGCAGGTGCTCTGCAAGGCCCCGTTCCTGAACACCGGCGACTCCCGCGTCGAACACCGCCTCGAACAGGGCCAGTGGGCGTGGTACTACCGCTCGGCGCTCCGGACGGTCATCCAGGCCTGCGGGCGGGTCGTCCGCGCGCCCGACGACTGGGGCCACACCTACCTCGCGGATTCGAGCCTGGTCGACCTGTTCGACCGGGCGAGAAGCGACACGCCGCCGTGGTTCGCCGAGCAGGTCACCCGGCTCTCGACGCCGGACCTGCCCACGTTCGACCCGACCGCCGCGCTCGCGGGCATGGACGACGGGGCGGAGGCGGGCCGGCGCTACGGACGGCGCAGCGGGGGCGACGACGGCGAGGGGTCCGGCGACGCCGACGGCGGCAGCGACTACAGCCGGTCCCGCAGCGGGCGGCGCAGCCGCTCGGGGTCGTCACGGTCACCGATGGCCGACGTGTGGGACACCGACGGCTGACCGGCCCTCGATGTGTGTCGGGGGACGGCTCAGAACGCCGCGAGGACGCCGACGACCGACGAGCCGATCATCAGCGCGACGAAGAATATCGCGATGATCTGCTGGCGGTTGAACTCGGGCATACCTCCGTCTTCTGTCCCCGGAGGCTTCAACCTCTCGGCTGACGGTCAGCGATCCACCGTAGCTTCACCCGCTCGGCCGCCACCGTCCTGGCGTTTTTGTCTGTTCCACCCGAAGCCGGGGGCATGACGAACGCGCCGTCGCCCTTCGCGCTCTGGTCTCGCCTCGCCCGCCCGGTCGGCGCACTGCTCTCGCTCGCCGGCGTCGTTCACCTGCTCGTCCCGGAGCGACTGCTCGCGCTCGCCAGCACCGGCTACGACATCGCACTCGACGTGGCGTTCTCACCACGCGACGGCGCGACGACGCGGGTTCGGCTCCTCGGGTTGGCGATGCTCGCAGCCGGCGCACACCTGCTGTACTACGGCGGCGTGCTGCCGGGACGGGACTGAATCAGGCCGTCCCCCGGCGGACGACGTAGCCGAGCGAGACCAACAGCCCGCTCGCGGTGACGGTCGCCGCGACGAACGAGCTGAGGGGCACCCAGAAGTCGAAGTACTCGAGCACCGGGAACCGGGTGAACCCACGGGCGAACACCCACCACAGGAACCACGACGTGAACAGGGTCCCCGCGACCAGCAGCACCACGACCGGCAGCAGGCTCACGAACCATTCGGCATCGGAATCGGTGGTGGATATCGTCGGCAGCTACAGGCGACCGCAGGAAAGCTCTTCTCCTCGACAGGTCGTCAGTCCACCCGCGCGTCGACGACGACGTGGACGACGCCCTCGCTGTGGCTCTTGACCTCGCGGCGGTCCAGCACCGTCACGTCGCGGCCGTGGTCGTCGGCGACGGCCTCCAGCCGGGCCACGGGGCGGCGCCACGGGTCGTCGGCGGGTTCGGTCGCGTGGACGTGGAGCGTTCCACCCGAAACGACGGCGTCGAACGCGGCGTCGAGGTAGCTCCGACCAGCGGCAGCCGGGTCGTCGCCCTCCGCATCGCCGCCCGGTGCCGGGTCGACCGCGTCGTAGTAGCCCATGACCACCCGGTCGGCCGTCGCCTCGACGTCGCGGCAGTCGCCAAGGACGAGCTCCATCCGGTCGAGGACCGCGTTGTTCACGGCGTTCTCACCGAGGTAGCGGAACGCGTCGGGATTCTTCTCGACCGCGGTCACCGTCGCCCCGGCGCGGGCCATCGGCAGCGCGAAGTAGCCGATCCCGGCGAACATGTCGAGCACGCGCTCGCTCTCGTCGGTGACCTCGCCCATGTGGACGCGCTCTCTCTGGTTGCCGGGCGAGAACATGACCTGCGAGAGGTCCAGCGCGTACCGGGTGCCGTGCTCGACGTGGATCGTCTCCGTGTCGCCGATACCGGCGACGACGCGCACGTCCGGCTCGCGGAGTTCGCCGTCGACGCCCTCCCGGGCGCAGACGGTGTCGGCCTCGCCGTGGAGTTCGAGCAGCGCCTCGCCGACGGCTACCTCCTCGCTCTCGTCGAGGTCGGTCAGCGAGACGAGGACGACGGTGCCCACGACGGCCCACGACGACGGCGCGCGCTCGACCGCCTCGTCGTCCCAGCCGCGTTCGCGCAGGAGCGTCGCGAGGTCCGGCGCGCGCGGCTCCGGGTCGGTCTGGCGGACGACGCGGCGGACGCCCGTCTCGCTCGGCGGCCCCGTCACGGGGAGCGCGACCAGTCCATCGGGGACCGGTTTGACCCGTCGGTCGTCGTCGTACACCCCTTCGGCGCGGAGGCTGGCGATGGCCACCTCGGCGCGGTCCCGGGCGACGAGGACGGCGAGCGGACCGTCGGCCGTGGCGTCAGCGACCTCGGGGAGGCGTGTCTCCCGGTCGTCGCCCGGTCCCGTCATCGCGTCACCACCAGTCGTCCTCGTCGTCCTCCTCGGGCGGGAGGACGTGCAGGCCGGCACGGCTCTTCAGCACCCGAACCGTGTCGCCGTCGCCCTCGAAGTAGTCCGGGCGGGCGATGGTCTTGGCCTGATACGTCTCGGGGTCGAGCACCTGCACCGAGTGCTCGTCCTCGACGGCGACGAGCGAGGTCTCGACGCCGTCCTCGACGGTGCCGAGCTTCCTGGCGTCCGGGGCGTCCCCCTCCTCGTAGCTGGCCTCGTAGCGCTCGCCGGTCGTCACGCGCACCCCCTTCAGGTTGCCACGGGCGCTGCTGACGAGTATCGGGCCGTCGTCGTCGTCCTCGTCGTCGAGTTCGATGACGTCCCCGGGGCGGTACGGCGGCAGCCGCACGGCGTAGGTGACCCGGTACACCTCGTTGCCGTCCTCGTCCTCGGTAACGAGCGTCTCGTGGTCGGTCCACGCCCCGCCGAACTCCTCGACGACCTTCGCGGCGATCTGCTTGCCGATGTTGTTCGTCGAGACCTTCACGTCGAGCCCGTCGTCGGTCTCGCCCATCTCGGTGACGAACGCGTTCCGGTCGCCCGTCGCCTCCATCCGGTCGACGACCATGTTCGATATCTCCTTGGCGCGCTCGATCTCCTCGCTGTCGGGGGTGCGGTCGAGCGCCCGGACCTGGACGATGGAGGCGTAGTAGTCGCCCGCGATGCGCCCACACCGGGTGCAGGTCTGGCGGGCGATGCGCACCGGTATCGTGACCTCCGATTCCCGGTGCTGGCCGCGGACGACGCCCGAGAACAGGCAGTGCATCCGGATGTTGTTCTGGTCGACCTGCTCCGGCTGGACCTGCCACGAGACGTCCTCGGCGTCGACGTGGACCGCGAGCGCCTCGGACACCTCCTCTATCGCCACGTCCGTGTAGTCCTCCGCGCCCACGTCGACCCAGCGACGGCCCCGGAAGACGGCCCCGCAGGTGGCACAGACGCGAACCTCGATGCGTTCGGGCGCGTCGACGAGTTCGAACTGGTCGAAGTAGCAGTCGTCGCAGACGCCCACGTCGGACTTGCCCAGCGGGTCGCTGGCGGCCGCGTCGGACATCGCCTCCCCACAACGGGGGCAGAACGAGCGCTGGTCGGTCATGGCCGGTTCGTAGGCCGTTCTGCCGTATAAAGCGCAGGATTCCGCGACCGACGGAGAAATGACACCGCGCAGATTAGTCAGGGAAAGTTTATATCAGGAGACGGGCTACTCCGGCACATGGGCCTGAAACGACTCGTCCCGCTGTTCGTCAGGTACACGCTCGTCGGTGGCGCACTCTGCACCGCCCTCCTGCTCGGTGGGACGGCCGCCGTCGTCTCGACCAACGGCGGCGACGTCGCCGCGATGCTGCCGAACGTCGCGCTCGCCTCGGCGGTCGTCGGCATCGCCGTCGGCTCGCTGTCGTTCGCGACGAACAACAGCGGCACCGAGACCATCGAAGCGGGCGTGCAGGGGGGGTTCGACGTCACCGACCCCTCGACGTTCCGGACCAGCACGACGGGCCTGCCGCGACGGTTTCGCCTCGGCGCGCTCTGTCTCGGCGTCGGGCTGTTCTCGGCCCTCGCGCTCGTCGGCGTGTCGTCGTTGGGGTGAGCTCGACGGCGACGAACTTTAGACCGCTCGACTCCTTCTCGCGAATATGCAATGGAAAGCGGACTGGGGGCTCCGGCTCCGCATGTTCGTCACAATGTTCCTGTTGACAGCGGTGTATCTCGCCTTCATAGGGGCGCTGTCGGTGTACCTCGGGTTCGGCTTCACCGGCATCATCATGGTCTTCGCGCTGTTCTCCGGCGCGCAGTGGTTCTTCAGCGACAAGCTCACGCTGTGGAGCATGGGCGCGAAAGAGGTGAGCGAGGACGAGTACCCCGAACTCCACGGGATGGTCCGTCGGCTCTCCCAGCAGGCCAACGTCCCCGTTCCGAAGGTCGCCGTCGTCGACTCGCGGGTGCCCAACGCGTTCGCGACCGGGCGCTCGCAGAAGCACTCGGCCGTCGCCGTGACGACCGGCCTGATGCAGACGCTGGACGATGAGGAACTCGAAGGCGTCATCGCACACGAGCTCGCCCACGTGAAGAACCGCGACGTGATGGTCATGACCATCGCGTCGTTCCTCTCGACAATCGCCTTCCTCGTGTTCCGCTTCGGCTTCTGGTTCGGCGGCGGCGGGCGGGACCGGAACAACGGCGGCGTGTTCGTCGCCATCGCCGTCTCGCTGGTCGTCTGGGCCATCTCCTACCTGCTCATCCGGGCGCTCTCGCGGTACCGGGAGTTCGCCGCCGACCGCGGCGCAGCGGTCATCACCGGCAAGCCCGCGGCGCTGGCGTCCGCGCTCGCCAGCATCTCCGGCGGGATGGACCGAGCCCCGAAGGAGGACATGCGCGAGCAGGCCGAGATGAACGCGTTCTTCATCTTCCCGGTCAGCGGGGGCACCATCACCCGCCTGTTCAGCACGCACCCCTCGATGGAGCGCCGCATCGACCGGCTCCAGCAGCTCGAGCGCGAGATGGAGGCGGCCTGAACCGATGGACCGGGTCCGCGCCGGGGCGATACTGCTCGTCGTCGGCCTCCTCGTCGCGGCCCACCCGGTCTACCTCGGCCTGAACCCGGGCGACACGACCGTCGAGGTGGCCGCGACGCCCGCCGAGAACACCGTCTCCGGGGACCGCGTGACGAACGCATCGAGCCTCGCCGGACCCGCCCACGAGACCCTCCGCGAGGCCGCCGACCGCGACCGGGCGACGCGCTGGCGCGGGGCCGACAGCGCCGCCGTCGTCCCGCTCATCGAGGCGGACTACGTCCGGCTCGACGGTCAGGTGTACCGCGTCCAGGTGTTCCCCACCCAGGGCCTGTTCGACCGCGTCGACACCGTCGTCTCGCCGTTCGTCGCACTCGTCGGCGTCCTCGCGGTGCTCATCGGCGGCCGGACCATCTGGGACGTGAGCGTTCGCGACGACGGGACGCCGCGATAGGGAGGCCTAAGGCGGTCCCGGCCATCCCGATGGGTATGGGGCTGTTCGATTCTATCCGCGAGATGCTCGGTACCCGCGCCGAGGCCGACGCCGCCCGCGACGCCGACCCCGAGGACCTGTTCGGGATGAGCACGGCGTACATCACGATGGCCACCGAAATCGACTACGGGTCGACTGGCGACGCCGCACTCTGTTTCTCCGGCGTCGACAGCACGGACTTCGCCGACACCGTCCGCGAGGTCGAGGACATCCTCGCGGCCGGCTCCCAGGAGACCGGCACCGACTTCGACCTGCGCGAGGACAGCCACGGCTACCACTGGGTCGTCCTCCACGACGACGACCCCGAGGACCTCGTCACCAGCCTCCACTTCGCCGCCGACACCTTCATCGAGCGCGACTACGGCTCCCGGCTGCTCGCCGCCGTCTTCGGCTTCTCGAACGGCGACCGCAACGCGTACTGGATCTACTCGTTCCGCCGCGGCGCGTACTACCCGTTCGTCCCTCGCGGCGGCCAGGAGCGCGACGACGCCCTCGAGTTCAAATTGGAGAGCAACCTCGACGGCGAGCTCGACATCGAGAACGACAAGCAGTACTGGTACCCGCTGTGGCCGAGCAGTCGCGGGACGCATCCCTGGGAGTGACCGACTGCGCCGGTCGCCGCGTTCCGCGGTATTTTTGCGAGATATATCCGACAGAAACGAGTGGTGACTGACTCCGAGCGCTCACTCTACGCGATTGCAGCTCTGGTCTGCTTCGCCGCGGTCGCGTACGGTGTCCGGACGTACCTCGCGCACCCGAACGCGGAACTCCTCGACGTGCTCCCGATGCTCCTCATGGTCGTTCCCGGGTCGGTCTCGACGGCACGGGCACTCGGCAGCGTCTCGAACGGGTAGCCAGTCGTGACCAAAGCGCCCGTTTGACCAATCACTCTGTTGAAGTGGTAGTTTCTCGTGAGTGCTAGTGACACGCGCCGCGAGACGGCGCACGAGACCACCATGAGCCGCTGGAACTACTTCGCGAAACGACTGCTGTTGATGCTCCCCGTCGTACTGTTCGGCACTACCATCACTTTCATGATAATTCGGATGGGGCCGCTCGACCCGGTCGCGGCCATCCTCGGGAACGACGTGCCCCCCTCACAGTACGCACGGGTCGAGGCACAGCTCGGGCTGGACGAACCCCTCTGGCAGCAGTACATCGACTACATGGTCGGCCTGCTGACGTTCGACCTCGGGAACTCCTACGTCATTCAGGAGAACACGTCCGCGATGTCGCTCGTCGTCGGTCACGCCCCGCGGACGCTCTGGCTGGGCTTCTGGTCCATCCTGCTCCCGCTGTTCATCGGTATCCCGCTCGGCTTCTACGCCGGGCTCAACCCGAACACGATGGGAGACTACGCCGCCTCCTTCAGCGGTATCGTCTGGCGCGCGATGCCGAACTTCTGGCTCGGCGTCATCTTCCTCTCCGTGCTGAGCCAGTCCGGCCACTACTCCTCGATACTCACCTTCGGCATCGTCGAGTTCCAGTGGGACACCTGGCTCGTGAGCAACAACATCGGGACGCCACCGCCACTGGACTTCTACGACCCGAACGGCACCGACCTGTTCACCGTCGGCGGGACCACCATCTCGTTGTTCAGCTTCGACGTGGACACCTTCGTCCGCGCGGTGAAGATGGTGCTCCCGCCCGCTATCGTCCTCGGCTCGGCGTCGATGGGCAACGAGATGCGCCTGGGGCGGACGGCCGTGCTGGAGACGATCAACTCGAAGTACGTCGAGACTGCCCGCGCGAAGGGGCTCTCCCGACAGAAGATCGTCTGGAAGCACGTCTTCCGCAACGCGCTCATCCCCCTCGTGCCCGTCATCCTGAGCGAGGCGTTCTTGCTCATCGGTGGCTCGGTCATCATGGAGCAGATCTTCGCCATCAACGGCCTCGGCTACCTGTTCCTGCAGGCCGCCAAGCAGGGCGACATGCCCCTCGTGGGGTCGCTGATGTACATCTTCATCCTCATCATCGTCTCGATGAACGTCCTCCAGGACTTCCTCTATACCGTCATCGACCCGCGGGTGGGGTACGAGTAGCCCGACATTCTTATCTGCTGCCTGTGAGTTTCGGGAACGATGCAACGCGACGCCCTCCACCCAACCGACCCGTTGCGCTACCTCGCCACGCGCATCGCCGTCGCCGGGTTCGGCCTGTTCACCGCCGCGACCGTCTGCTTCGCGGCCATCCGGCTCGGACCACTCCCCGTCCCGAACGTCATCGTCGGCCCGGTCGACCTCGGCCCCGCCCGTACGCAGCGGTACCACCGGCTGCTCGGCGTCGACGCCGACCCGGTCACTGGATATCTGACCTACGTCGACCGGCTCCTCACGTTCGACCTCGGCAACGCGTGGGTGCTCGACCGCGGGCCGGCCGGCCCGCTCGTCCTCGACGCCCTCCCGAACACCGCGCTGGTCGCCGTCGGTGCGCTCTGTCTCGTCACCGCAGTCGCGGTGCCGATCGGGCTCGCCACGGGCCTGCGCGACGGTCGGCTCGGGGCCGCCGTCGAGAACTGCTCGGTCCTGGGTCGAAGCGCACCGAACGTCGTACTCGCCGCGATCGCGGCGGCCGTCCTCTGGCCGGGTGAGTCCCCAGCCCGGGGCCCGGTGCTCGCGCTCACCACCGTCGTCGTCGCGTCCGCGCTGGTCGGAACCCGTATCAGGGACGTGTCGCGCGCCGTGCGCGAGGCCCGGCGGGACGGCCACGTCGACGCCGCTCGCGCGAAGGGGCTCTCACGCAGCACCGTGTTCTGGCGACACCTCGCCCCCGCCGCACTGCTGGCGCACCTGCGGCAGATCGCCGACGATGCGGCGTACCTCGTCGGCGCGGTCGTGGTCGTCGAGGCAGTCGTTCCGGCTCCGACGCCACCGAGTAGTGAGGCGTACGGGCTCGGCCGGCTGTTCTACCAGGCGAGCATCCAGGGCGACTTCCCGCTCGCCGCGACGCTGGTGGTACTGCTCCTCGCCGTCGTCGTCGCCGTCCGCCTGCTCGGCGACCTCGCGCTGGCGCTGGTCGACCCCCGCGTCGGGCCGCGAGCCGGCCGCAGCTGACCGTCCCGCCGACCCTTCCCGTTTAACCCCTCGCTCCGGCAACGAGTCAACCCCACCGCCACGTTCTACTTTCACTTTCACTCCCCTGTTTACGGGGCTTTATACCCTATCGGGACTCACGGACTGGTATGGCAGACGTAGACCTCGAGAAACTCCCCGGCGTGGGACCGGCAACGGCAGACAAGCTCCGCGACGCAGGCTTCGACTCCTTCCAGGGTATCGCAGTCGCCTCCCCCTCCGAGCTCTCGAACACGGCCGACGTTGGCGAGTCCAGCGCGGCCGACATCGTCCAGGCAGCCCGTGAGGAGGCTGACATCGGCGGCTTCGAGACCGGCTCGCAGGTGCTCGAACGACGCAACGAGATCGGCAAGCTCAGCTGGCAGATCGACGAGGTAGACGAGCTCCTCGGCGGCGGCGTCGAGACGCAGTCTATCACCGAAGTGTACGGCGAGTTCGGGGCCGGCAAGTCCCAGGTCACACACCAGCTCTCGGTGAACGTCCAGCTCCCGAAGGAAGTCGGCGGCTTGCACGGCTCCGTCATCTTCATCGACTCCGAGGACACGTTCCGCCCCGAGCGCATCGACGACATGGTCCGCGGGCTCCCCGAGGAAGCCATCGAGGCCACGCTGGAGGACCGCGGCATCGAGGGCTCGCCCGACGACGACGAGACGATGGAAGAGCTCGTCGACGACTTCCTCGACAAGACCCACGTCGCGAAGGCGTTCAACTCGAACCACCAGATGCTGCTCGCCGAGAAGGCACAGGAACTGGCCGGCGAACACGAGGACAGCGAGTGGCCAGTCCGTCTGGTCTGTGTCGACTCGCTCACCGCACACTTCCGCGCCGAGTACGTCGGTCGTGGCGAACTCGCCAACCGGCAACAGAAGCTCAACAAGCACCTCCACGACCTCGACAAGGTCGGCAATCTGTACAACTGCGCCGTCCTCGTCACCAACCAGGTCGCGTCGAACCCCGACTCGTTCTTCGGCGACCCGACCCAGCCCATCGGTGGTAACATCCTCGGCCACAAGTCCACCTTCCGGATGTACCTCCGCAAGTCCAAGGGCGACAAGCGCATCGTCCGCCTCGTGGACGCGCCGAACCTCGCCGACGGCGAGGCCGTCATGCGCGTGCAGGACGGCGGGCTGCGGCCCGAGTAACGGCATCGAAACCGAATCCGGTTTTTCTCTCGGGGAGTCGTAAGCCCCGTATAAACTGGCGACGCCACCTTCGCGTGCGCTTTCCTCGACATCTGTTTCCTGCGGTACGGGCACTTCCGCGACGAGGTCGGCTTCCAGGGCCAGCTCGCCGACAGCGTCGTGCTCGCGGTGGCGGTGGTACTCGCGGACCAGTTGGGACACGGTAGCAGCTGTCGGCGGACTGAGGCTCCGAGCAGGCCCCGGAGACGTGGCGCAAGCTGTTTCCCACAGTCTTGGAATTGCAGTACAAGACTATACCGGTCGGTGACGAACGTTCAGCTGTGAAGGCCCCATGAATGGTTACGCACTCGTCATCGCGACGGACGAATTCGAGAAGATCACCGCCGCCAGCATCATCGGCTCCATCGCGGCAGCCTCGGACATCCCGGTCGACGTGTTCGTGACGATGAACGGGCTCCGTCCGTTCGAACACGAGGTCGTCGAGACGCGGGACTTCGCGACGGGACCGCTCGGCGAGGCGATGCTGACGAGCGAGGAGACGGAGGTGCCCCTGTTCACGGAGCAGTTCCGTGACGCCAAGGAGATGGGCCCGATGAACCTCTACGCCTGCACGATGGCCATGGAGATGTGGGGCCGCGAGCTCGACGACTACGTCGACATCTTCGACGGAGAGCTCGGCGTCTCCGGCTTCCTGACGAAGGCCAGCGACAAGCAGGTGGTGTTCGTCTGAGCCCGCCCCGGTCGCCAGCCGCATCGCCCACCGAACATCACGACACGACAACGAGACATCCAACAATGAGCGAACAACTCACCGCCGACGTAACGATCGATGCCCGCGGTGCCGGCTGCCCCGGCCCCCTGATGGACCTCATCGGGAAGGTCAAGACGGCAGACAGCGGCACCGTCTTGAAACTGCAGACCTCAGACCGTGGCTCGGTCACGGACGTGCCCGAGTGGGTCGAGAAGGCCGGCCACGAGCTCGTCGAGACCGTCGAGCACGACGACTACTGGAGCATCTACGTCCAGAAGGCCTGAACCATGACCCGAATCGTCATCGTCGGGGGCGGCACCGGCGGCACCGTACTCGCCAACCGGCTCGTCGAGAACCTCGACCACGAGGTCGAAGCCGGCGAGGTCGAGGTGACGCTGGTGAACGACTCCCCCGACCACGTCTACAAGCCGACGTTCCTGTACGTCCCGTTCGGGAAGAAGACCACCGACGACGCGGTCCGGCCGCTCGCGGACCTGGTCGACCGGCGGGTCGACCTGGAGATCAACCGCGTCGTCGACATCGACACCGACGCGAAGGCTGTCGAGCTACAGGACGGCCGCGACACGCTGTCGTACGACCACCTCGTCCTCGCGACCGGCGCGAAGCTGGTGCCCGACGAGATTCCCGGTCTCGTCGAGGGTGGCCACCACTTCTACGGGGCCGAGGGTGCCGAGCAGCTCCGCGACGCGCTCGCCGACTTCGACGGCGGCCACCTCGTGCTGACCGTCGTCGGCGTCCCGCACATGTGTCCGGCCGCACCGGTCGAGTTCACGCTCATGGCCGACGAGTGGTTCCGCCAGCGGGGCATCCGCGACGAGGTCGAGATCACGTACACCTACCCCATTATGCGCCTGCACGGCCTCGAGTCCGTCTCGAACTGGATGGAACCCCGGTTCGAGGCGCGCGACATCCACACGGAGACGTTCTTCAACGCCGAGGCGGTCGACCCCGAGGCGGGCGTCATCAGCTCGATGGAGGGCGAGGAGCTCGACTACGACCTGCTCGTCGCCATCCCACCCCACGCGGGCGACGACCTGATCGCCGACTCGGGGCTCGGCGAGGACGGCTGGGTCGCCGTCGACAGGCACACCCTCGAAGCCGACCACGCCGAGGACGTGTACGCGATGGGTGACGCCGCCGACGTGCCGACCAGCAAGGCCGGCTCCGTCGCCCACTACGAGGCCGACGTCGTCGCGGACCGCATCGCCAGCGAGGTCCGCGGCCAGCTCCCGACCGCCACGTTCGACGGGAAGACCGTCTGCTTCATCGAGGCGGGCATGGACGAGGCGACGTTCGTCGAGTTCGACTACGAGCACTCGCCCGACCCGCGCGACGAGTCACGTCCCGTCCACTGGGCGAAGCTCGCATACAACGAGTCCTACTGGCTGACCGCCAGGGGACTGCTCTGAGGTGACACCCATGGCAGAATCACCACAGGAGTTCGAGCCGGAGCCGCTTACCGAGGCGATCGAGGAGAACCCGGAGGCGGTCGCCGAGTTCGTCGCCCGGCTCGACCGGGTGAACGAGCTGCTCGACGTGCTCGAACTCGGGACGAGCGCACTCGACGACGAGATGGTGACCCGCCTCACCAGCACCGGCTCGACGCTGGCCGAGTCAGCCGACGCGATGGCGACCGACGAGACCGTCCGGCTCGCCGAGGCCGTCGGCCGCGACGGCGACGAACTCGCCGACGCGATGACGACGGTCGCGGAGCTCCAGCGCAACGGCACGCTCGACGACCTCGCCGCGCTGTCGGACCTGCTGGCGCTCGCGAACGGGGCGCTCGACGACAAGATGGTGATGCGCCTCGCCGGTACTGGCACCGGCCTGGGCGAGCTCGCCGACACCGCCGCCGACCCGGACACCGCGCGCGGACTGGAGCGGGTGCTGGACGCAGTCGGCGACGCAAGCACCGAGGAGCCCGAACCAGTCGGCGCGCTCGGGCTCGTGAAGGCGACGCGGGACCCCGAGGTGAAGCGCGGGCTGGGCTACCTGGTCGCTATCGCACGGGCACTCGGGTCCGCGTGAGAACGAGTCCTGCAGTCGCCGATACGCGTTGCCGCGACGACACGGGAGCGCCGCTCACTCGTCTTCGTCTTCCGTCGTCGTCTTCTCCAGGTCGAGTTCGCCGCGGTAGATGTCCGCACCGTCCTGTGCCACTTTCTCCGCGAGCACCGCACACTTGACACGCATCGGCGAGATATCGACGCCGAGCATGTCGATTATGTCGTCCCGGTCCATCTCGGCGAGCTCGTCGAGGGTCTTTCCGCGGAGCTCCTGTGAGAACATGCTCGCGGCGGCCTGCGAGATCGCACAGCCGTCGCCGCGGAAGGCCGCGCCCGCGATGGTCTCCTCATCGTCCTCGAGCTTCACGTCGATGCGTATCTCGTCGCCGCACATCGGGTTCTCGCCGACGTGCGAGAACGTCGCATCCTCGATCTCCCCGTAGTTCCGGGGGTTCTTGTAGTGGTCGAGGATCTGCTGTCGGTACATGTCCGAGCCTGGTCCCATTGTTGTCCGAGGATAGGGGAGTTTGGTGCAAAAGGGTTCCGCAGCGGGGCAGAAGAGTCAAACACACGTTTGAGACTGGGACACACACTTGGCGTGGTCCGTCGTCTGTGTGCGTATGGTCCCGTACCCGACTGACCACTCCTCCGACCGCGTCTACCGTCGTGGCGTCCTCGCCGGCCTGGCGGGCGCCGCCGCCGCCGGTGTCGCCGGGACGACCGTGACCGCGTCGCGATCGACCGGGCAGGCGACGCCGCTCGAACCGACCGCGGAGCTGGCCATCGAAGGCGTCTGCGAGGCCGTCGTGAGCGAGGACGGAGAGACCGTCTTCGCGGCGACGCGCGACGGCTTCGCGACCGTCGACGTGAGCGACCCCGCGAACCCCACAGTCCTCGCCGAGGAGCGCGAGCTCACCCACGACGGAGAGGGGCCGATGCAGCGAATCTACGACGTGAAGTACGCCGACGACCGGCTCGTCGTCGCCGGGCCGAACGCCGGCGGCCGCGGCGAGTTCGCCGGGTTCTTCCTCTACGACGTGAGCGACCCCGCAGACCCGGAGCGACTCGCCTTCCAGCCGACGAACCACGGCATCCACAACTGCTTCTTCGACGGCACGCACGCCTACCTCACCGGCAGCGGCGTGCCGAACGAGCCGACGATGATCTACGACGTGACCGGCGACTCCCCCGAACAGGTCGGCGAGTGGTCCGCCGTCGACGAGAACGACGCGTGGCGCGACGCCGGCCGGAACTCCCTCTCGTGCCACGACGTGTACGTGCAAGACGACACGCTCTACGTCGCCTACTGGGACGCCGGTACGTGGGCCGTCGACGTGAGTGACCCCGCAAACCCGACTGCGACGACGAAGCTCGGCGAGCACTCCGCCGAGTACCTCGCCGACGTCGGCGACGGCTTCACGTCCGAGTTCATCGAGCTGCCCGGCAACGCCCACTACGTCCAGCCAAGTGCCGACGGCTCGGCGCTGTACGTCGGCAAGGAGGCCTGGGACCGCGAGGACACGTCCGAGCACGACGGCGGCCCGGGCGGCATCGAGCTCTGGTCGATGGGCGACGAGCCGGCCCGCGAGACCATCCTCGCACCGCCAGAGAACAACGACGGCGCGACCTCGCACAACTTCGGCGTCCGCGGCGACCGGCTCTACACCTCCTGGTACGGCGGTGGCGTCCGAGTGTACGACGTGGCCGACCCGGCTGCACCACGGCTCCTCGTCGGCTGGCGCGACGACGAGACCGCGGTGTTCTGGACAGCCAAGCCGTTCCACGAGGGGTTCCTCGGCGTGAGTTACCAGAACCCCGGGAACAGCCGCGAGGAGCGCCAGCAGGGCGTTGGTGCCCGTCTGCTGCTGTTCCCCGAACCCGAGAGCGACGGCGAGCCCGCCCCGACGATGGACCCCCGGCCGGTCCCGGGCCAGCGCGGCTCCGACGTGTCGACCACACGGCCGCCGGATTCCGGCAGCGGCGAGGGTGGCACGTCGGGACGGACCACGGCGGCCGGAAACGACGCCACGACCGAGAGCAACGACGGCGGCTCGCCCGGCTTCGGCGTGCTCGCCGCGCTCGCGGGCGTCGGCGCGGCCGCCGGGCTGGCGAGACGACGGCGACGGCGGGACGGGAAGTAGCCGAGGTGGGGTGGCGGGCTCAGCGTTCGCCGGCGACCTCCCCCTCGAACTGCTCGACGAACGTCTCGAGGAAGGCGTGGCGGTCGGCCGCCAGCGCCCGACCGGCATCCGTGTACATCCGGTCCCTGATACGGAGTAGCTTCTTGTGGACGTGGTTGAACGACGTCTCGCCGGCGGGCGAGTCGTCGGCCTCGGGCGGGAGCGTCGGGTCGTGGAGGGTCCGGCCATGCTCCCCGGCGTAGGCGAACGTCCGGGCGAGCCCGACAGCGCCGATGGCGTCGAGGTTGTCCGCGTCGGAGAGCAGCTTCGCCTCGCGGCTCTCTGGCTCGACGTCGTTCGAGAACCGGTGGGCGCGGATGCAGTGCGCGACGGCGTCGACGGTCGCCGGGTCGACCCCCTGCGTCTCGAGGATGCGTCGGGCCTCCGCGGCACCCCACTCGGCGTGGTCCGCTATCTCGCCGTCGCTCTCGCGCTTGCGCCCGATGTCGTGGAGCCAGGCAGCACCCAGGAGCACGTCCTCGTCGACCGCCCGGTCGGTGCGGCCGGCGAGCGTCTCGGCGTTCTCGACCACGCGCTCGACGTGGTGCCAGTCGTGCGTCGGAGCGAGCCCGCCGAAGTACGTCTCGGCGCGTTCGCGGAGGGCGGGGATGTCCATGGGTTCCGGCACCGATGCCAGTTGGAAAAACGGTTCGGAGCTACGCGAACAGCTCCCGCGCGTCGTCGATGGCGTCGACGAGGGTGTCGATCTCGGCTTCGGTGTTGTAGATGTAGAACGACGCGCGGGCTGAAGCGGCGACGCCGAGCTTGTCGTGTAGCGGCTGGGTGCAGTGGTCGCCGGCGCGGATGGCGACGCCGTAGTCGTTGACGATGCTCGCGAGGTCGTGGGCGTGGACGCTCCCGACGTTGAACGCGACGAGCCCGCCGCGACCCTGGTCCGGCGACGGGCCGAATATCTCCACGTCGTCGAACTCGCTCAGCTGCTCGTAGGCGTAGCGCGAGAGGCGCTCCTCGTGGCGCTGCACCCGCTCCATCCCGATGTCTTCGAGGTAGTCGATGGCCGCGTCGAGGCCGATGGCCTGTGCGATGAGCGGCGTGCCCGCCTCGAACTTCCAGGGCAGGTCGTTCCACGTCGAGTCCTCGAACGTGACCTTCCGTATCATGTCGCCGCCGTAGAGGTACGGCTGCATCGCCTCGAGGATGTGCTCCTTGCCGTAGAGCACGCCGATACCGGTCGGGCCGGCCATCTTGTGCCCCGAGAAGGCGTAGAAGTCGGCGTCGATGTCGCCCACGTCGACCGGTCGGGTCGGCACCGCCTGCGCGCCGTCGATGAACGCGTAGGCGTCGTGTTCGTGCGCGAGGTCGGCGAGCTCGGAGACGGGGTTGACGGTCCCGAGCGTGTTCGAGACGTGGACCGCGCTGACCATCTTCGTGTCGTCGGTGACGAGCTCGGCCGCCGCGTCCATGTCCAGCATGCCGTCCTCGTCGATGGGGATGTACTTCACCGTCGCACCGGTGCGCTTGGCGACCTGCTGCCAGGTGACCAGCGAGGCGTGGTGCTCCATCTCCGTGAGGACGACCTCGTCGCCCGGGCCCAGTTCCGCCAGCCCCCAGGCGTACGCGACGAGGTTCATCGCCTCCGTCGTGTTCTTCGTGAAGACGATCTCCTCGCGACCGTCGGCACCGATGAACTCCGCGACGCGGTCGTGGGCCTCCTCGTACGCGATGGAGGCCTCCTGGCTCAGCTGGTGCACCCCGCGGTGGACGTTCGCGTTGTAGCCGTAGTAGTAGTCGACGATGCTCTCGACGACCTGCTCCGGCGTCTGGCTCGTCGCCCCGTTGTCCAGGTAGACCAGCGGGACGTCGTCGCCGACCGTCCGCTCGAGGACCGGGAAGTCCTCGCGGATACGCTCGACGTCGAGTGGCTCGATGTCCTGCGTGCTCATTACGTTGTTTTGGGTGCCCTAGACCCAACTGTCCTTCGGTCGCTGACTGCGCTGCCGGTGTCTATGACCGAGAGGCCGCTCGCTCGTGGTCTCGAGCCCACGAGAGAGTCGAGTTTTCGGGTATCGTCATCACCGAACCCGGAACAAGAACCGACTACTCCAGAGAACAGCCGAGACACGCGAAACGTCCACTGCCGAAGTCTTAAACACGTCCGCGTGCTACGCCGTTCTATGCAGCAGCACGTGAAGATTCCGCAGGACCGCATCGGCGTGCTGATCGGCGAGGGCGGTGAGACGATGCGACGGATCGAGAACCGGGCCGGTGTCCGACTGGACATCGACTCGGAGAACGGCTCCGTCGCAATCGAGCAGGTCGGGGACCCCGTGGACGCGCTGAAGGGGCCCGACATCGTCCAGGCGATCGGTCGCGGCTTCCCACCGGAGGACGCGTTGACGTTACTCGACGACGAGATGCGGATGTTCGACCTCATCGACATCGACGCGGCGGCGCGCAACAAGCGCGACCGCAAGCGAAAGAAGGGTCGCCTCATCGGCGAGGACGGCCGGACCAGAGAGTTGATGGAGGAGTTGACGGGCTCGAGCGTCGTCATCTACGGCTCGACGCTGGGCGTCATCGGCGGGCCGGAGCAGGTCCAGATCGTCCGCGAGGCCGCAGAGCGACTGCTCGACGGCGCGCCGCACGGCTCGGTGTACGCCTTCCTCGAACGCAAGCACAACGAGCTGAAGCGCAAGGGGATGGACTACCACCGGTACCCCGGCGGGACGTAGGGCAGCGACGACGGTCACCGACCGTTTCTTCGGTCTCGACAGTGGCGAGCGAGGCGTCTCTCCTCCGCCGATTGGGTATATAAACCACCAGCCATGACAACGTTTACCAATCCTTTAGAGGGTGGAGTCTTGCGGTTTTGAGAACAGTCAACAAAAGGTTTATATAGAATGCCAATCAATCATTCAGACGACCATGGCTCAGCAAATGGGTAATCAGCCCCTCATCGTTCTCTCCGAGGACAGTCAGCGAACGTCCGGTAAGGACGCGCAGTCGATGAACATCACGGCCGGGAAGGCCGTCGCCGAGTCCGTACGCACCACACTCGGTCCGAAAGGAATGGACAAGATGCTCGTCGACTCGACGGGCGGCGTCGTCGTCACGAACGACGGCGTGACCATCCTGAAGGAGATGGACATCGAGCACCCGGCGGCCAACATGATCGTCGAGGTCGCCCAGACCCAGGAGGACGAGGTCGGCGACGGCACGACGAGCGCCGTCGTCGTCTCCGGTGAGCTCCTGAAGAAGGCCGAGGACCTCCTCGAGCAGGACGTCCACGCGACGACCGTCGCGAACGGCTACCGTCAGGCCGCGGAGAAGGCCAAGGAACTTCTCGAGGACGCCGCCATCGACGTCGACGATGACGACCGCGACTACCTCGAGCAGATCGCCGCGACCGCGATGACCGGCAAGGGCGCGGAGTCCTCGAAGGAGCTCCTCGCCGAACTCGTCGTCGACGCCGTCCTCTCCGTTCAGGACGAGGAAGGAATCGACGCCGAGAACATCAAGATCGAGAAGATCGTCGGCGGCTCGGTCGACGACTCCGAGCTCGTGGACGGCGTCCTCCTCGACAAGGTCCGCGCACACGACAACATGCCGTTCTTCGTCGAGGACGCGAACGTCGCCGTCATCGACGACGCACTCGAGGTCCGCGAGACCGAGATCGACGCCGAGGTCAACGTCACGGACCCCGACCAGCTCCAGCAGTTCCTCGACCAGGAGGAGAAGCAGCTCAAGGAGATGGTCGACACGCTCGTCGAGGCCGGCACTGACGCCGTCTTCGTCGACGACGGCATCGACGACATGGCCCAGCACTACCTCGCCCAGGAGGGCATCCTCGCGATCCGCCGCGTCAAGGACTCCGACGCGAAGCGCATCGCACGCGCGACCGGCGCCCGCGTCGTCGCCAACGTCGACGACATCGAAGAGGACGACCTCGGCTTCGCCGGCCGCATCAGCCAGCAGGACGTCGGTGGCGACGAGCAGATCCTCATCGAGGACGTCGAGGACGCCAAGTCCGTCACGCTCCTCCTCCGCGGCGGCACCGAGCACGTCGTCGACGAGGTCGAGCGCGCAATCGACGACTCGCTCGGCGTCGTCCGCGCGACCATCGAGGACGGCACCGTCCTCCCCGGTGGCGGCGCACCCGAGGTCGACGTCGCACTCCAGCTCCGTGACTTCGCCGACTCCGTCGGCGGCCGCGAGCAGCTGGCCGTCGAGGCCTTCGCCGACGCACTCGAGGTCATCCCGCGCACGCTCGCCGAGAACGCGGGTCTCGACTCCATCGACAGCCTCGTCGAACTCCGCTCGCGCCACGACGGCGGCGAGTACGCGGCCGGTCTCGACGCCTACACCGGCGACGTCATCGACATGGAGGACGAGGGTGTCGTCGAGCCGCTCCGCGTGAAGACTCAGGCCATCGAGAGCGCCACCGAGGCGGCCGTCATGCTCCTTCGCATCGACGACGTCATCGCCGCGGGCGACCTCTCCGGCGGTCAGGTCGACCCCGACGACGGCGGCGACGCCGGCGGCCCGCCCGCAGGCGGCGGCATGGGCGGCGGTATGGGCGGCATGGGCGGTATGGGCGGCATGGGCGGCGCGATGTAGATTTCGAGGAACGAGAAATCTCATCGCACGGCCGAGGGGGCCTCGGCCAAGGCTATGTGAAATCTGTCGGAGACAGATTTCCATAGGCCGTCTGGGCTTGCTCGGACGAAGCCGATGTAAGCCCGGCCGACGCCACACCACCCCGAGCCATCCGACCCGCGCACCGGCACTCGACCGACAATCGATTTCTTTCGACGCTACGCCCGTAGCTGCTGCCACGCGGACGGCACGACCCCCGGTCGATAGCCAAACGTTACTTGGCACCACATACTCGATGGTCAGCCATGCAGGTCCGCGATATCATGTCGGAACAGCCGGTCAGCGTCGACGAGGACGAGCCGGTGCGGACCGCGGTCGAGCTGATGGTCGACCGCCACATCGGGAGCATCATCGTGACCCGCCAGGGGGACGCGAAGCCATACAAGGTCGGCATCCTCACGCGGACCGACGTGCTCGCACTCGAGTGCGAGGACCACGACGAGCCAACGCCGCGCGGAGCGCTCACACGGTTGCTCGACCGGCTCCGCAGTTCGAGCCAGTCGCGGCTGGACACGGTCACCGTCGGCGAGGTGATGAGCACGCCGCTGGTGACCGTCTCGCCGAAGGTTGCCGTCGAGGACGTGGTGAAACAGATGCAGGCGGAGGGCGTCCGGCACATCGCCGTCACCGAGCAGCTCCAGGCCATCGGCGTCGTAACGCCGACGGACGTCATGGAACACCATCCGGAGGCGGTCGAGCTGGCCCGCCGGCTCGGCGGTCGCGGCCCGGACTGGGGCGACCAGTAAATTCGTCGTCGGTTGCCGCCGGTGGTCGGGTTCCGATTTAACTAAGTGCGGTGGTTCAGTAGCGCCAGACATGCAAACACTCCTCCTGAGCAGCGAGGACGTCGACGAGAACGCGCAGATGCCGGACGTCATCGGCGCGGTCGAGGACGCGTTCGCGGCCTACGAACACGGGAACGCACAGATGCCGGCGAAATCGTACATCGACCTCCCGCAGTACAACGGCGACTTCCGGTCGATGCCGGCGTACCTCAACGCCGAGTCGTGGGACGCGGCCGGTATCAAGTGGGTGAACGTACACCCGGACAACCCCGACGACCACGACCTCCCGACGGTGATGGGGACGATGATCTACTCCGACCCCGAGACCGCCTTCCCCCTCGCCATCATGGACGGCACCGAGCTGACGATGAAGCGCACGGGCGCGGCCGCCGCCGTCGCAACGGACTACCTCGCCGTCGAGGACGCGACCAGCCTCGGTATCGTCGGTGCTGGCGTCCAGTCGTACACCCAGCTCGACGCCATCGCCGAGGTCCGCCCCATCGAGGAAGTCGTCGTCAGCGACGTGCGCGACGATGCCGTCGAACGGTTCATCGACCGCTACGACGACGAGTTCGACGTCCGCGGCGGCTCCATCAGCGAGGCCGGCCACTGCGACGTGCTCTCCACCGTGACCCCGGTCGAGGACCCGCTCGTCTCCGCCGACGACCTCGGCGAGCACACCCACGTCAATGCGATGGGTGCCGACGCCGAGGGGAAACACGAGATCGCCGACGAGGTGCTGCTCGCCGCGAAGCTCGTCATCGACGACTACAAGCAGTGCACCCACTCCGGCGAGATCAACGTCCCGTGGAACGCTGGCGTCCTCGACGACGACGACATCGACGGCGAGATCGGCCAGATCGTGGCGGGCGAGCGTCCGGGCCGCACCGCCGACGACGGAGTCACCGTCTTCGACTCCACCGGCCTCGCAATTCAGGACGTTGCAACCGCGCACGTCGTCTTCGAGCACGCCGACGAGAACGACAACGGCACGCCCTTCGACCTGCTCGGCCTCGGGAACTAATCCTCGGCAGCGTACGCTTCGAGCGTCTCCATATCCACCGTCTCCAGCACCGCCTCGTTCGTCGCCGACAGGTCGACCGGCGGTGCCACGCCCTCTTCTTTCGCCTCCAGCCAGCGGCCGATGCAGAGACACCAGCGGTCGCCCGGGTGCAGCCCCGGGAACTCGAGTTCGGGCCGCGGCGTCACGAGGTCGTTGCCCTGCTCGCGGCTGTACTCCAGGAACTCCTGCGTGACGACCGCACAGATCTCGTGCCGGCCCAGGTCTTCGTCGACGTGGCGACAGCAGCCGTCGCGCAGGTAGCCAGTCGGCGGCTCCGAACAGCAGGGCGAGAGCGCCTCGCCGTGGACGTTCCGGTCGTCGTGATCGTCGCTCATAATCGGGCTTCGGACGGGAGGGAGAAAGACCTGTTCGACGGCGGCCGCGACTACTCGATGTGGACGGCCGGCCGGAACGGGATCGCCTGCCCCGCCTTCCCGCTGGGATCGACCACGTCCTCGTCGTCCTCGCGGTAGAGCTCGACGGTGGCGTCGTACTCGCGTTCGAGGGCGTCGAGCGCCTCGGCGTACACTGCCGCCTCGTCGAGGGTCGCGAGCGTCTCGAGCGTCTCGTCGTCGCGCTCGCGGACGACCGCGACGAGGTCCTGTACGAGGTCGTTGACCGCGTCGCCCCGCTCGCGGAGGTCCGGGTCGGACATGACCTGACTCATCACCGCACCCACGTCGGGGCCGGTCTCGACGACCTGTCCGAACACGTCGTGCTTCCAGTCGGCGGCGACGTAGACGCGGACGGTGTCGGGGTCCGTGTCGGTCACGTCGACGATGTCGCGCACGTCGTCGGTGAGGTCCGCGACGAGGGACTCCTCCACCTCGACCTGCGGGTCGACGAGCGCGTCGTCGACCGCGGGCCACAGCGCGTCCTCGGCGGGCTCGCCGGTCAGCTGCTCGTGCAGGTCGTTCGCCATGTAGGGGACGAACGGGGCGAGCATCCGGAGGCGGGCCTCCAGCACGGTACGGAGGGTACGCTGTGCGCCCTCGCGCTCGGTGTCGGTCCGCCGGCGGTACCAGCGCAGGTTCTCCTGGAAGTCGTAGAAAGCGGCCTGGCTCGCCGACCGGGTCTCGAAGTTCTCCATCGCCTCGGTGACGGTCTCGATCGTGTCCTGCAGCTGCGAGAGCAGCCAGCGGTCGATCCGCTGGAGGTCCTCGGCGTCGTCCGCCCCGACGGGGTCGGGCACCTCGCCGTCGCCGATGAGCTCCTCGGCCCGCCGCCAGAAGCGGTCGAGCTGGTCGCGTGTGCTCGTCACTTGGTCGGCGCGCCAGTCGAAGTCCTGCCACGGCTCCGCGGAGTTCATCAGGAAGAACCGGACCGTGTCCGCGCCGTAGCGGTCGATGGCCTCGCCGGGGAGGACGACGTGGCCCTTCGAGGAGGACATCTTCTCGCCCTCCAGCAGCCCCATGCCCATGACGGTGATGCCCTGGGGCCAGTTCGCCTGATCGAACAGCTCCGCGTGGTGGAACAGGTAGAACGTCAGGTGGTTGTTCACCAGGTCGTTCGCCGAGCAGCGGTAGTCGACGGGGTACCAGTAGTCCCACTCCTCGCGCAGCTCCAGGGCGGTCTCGTCGGGGTCGTCGACGGCCTCCGAGCCGTAGAACAGCGTGTCGAAGAACTCGCGGTCCATCGCCTCGGGGTCGACCTCGTCGATGCGGTGGGCGATGGTGTAGTACGACATGTACAGCGTCGAGTCCGACAGCGGCTCGATGACGAAGTCCTGGTCCCACGGCAGCCGCGTGCCGAGCCCGTAGTTCCGGATGCAGGGCCACTCGTTGAGCCAGTCGATGGTGTGGTCGTACTGCTCTCTGGTGTTCTCGGGGATAGCGTCGAGGCTCGCGACGGCCTCGTGGGTCGTCTCCTTCCAGTCGGGGTCGTTGTAGCGGAGGAACCACGTGTCCTGCTTGGCGACCTCGACGTCGCCGCCACAGCGACAGACGACCTCCTCGGAGAACTCCTGCATCGTACCGAAGGCCTCACCGAGATAGGACTGCTTGAACTCGTCGCGAACGTCCTCGACGACGCCACCGGCAAACTCGCCATACGCCGCGAGCAGCTCGCCGGAGTGGAACTCGGCGTTGTAGAGGTCCTGTGTCACCTGCTCCAGCTCTGGGTCCTCGGAGGACTCGATGCCGGCCGACTCGACGGCGTCTTTCGCGGGGATGTCGCCGTAGTCCTCGATTTCGAGGATGGGCACGGGTTCGAGTCCACGGACCTCGTCGGCGTCGATGCCGTACTCGGCCATCTTGTCGGCCGCTTCCTTCGCCTCCTGCAGCGCGAGATAGTCGTCAGGCGAGTGCGCGGGGACGGACATGACGACGCCAGTCGCGTTGTCCGCGTCGACGAACCCGGCAGGCAGGACGAGCACGTCGTCGCCGGTGACGGGGTTCGTCACCCGCTTGCCGACGAGGTCACCTCCCTCGTACTCGTAGCGGATCTCGACCTCGTGGCCCTGGAGCCTGAGCTTCTCGGCCGCGCTCGCGGAGACGAACCAGAACTCGCCGTCGACCTCTGCGACCACGTAGTCCGCCTCGGGGTCGACGAACGCGTTCGTCACACCACGAACGGTCTCGGGGCGCAGTGTCGCCATCGGCGCGACGACCTCGGCACCGTCGATCTCGGTCTCGAACTTGACCAGCGTGTACTCCTGGAACTCGGCCTCCTCGCCCTCCAGGATGTCGTGGGTCGTCACCGGCTGGTCCTCGTTCGTACAGTACTTGACCGGGTGGAGGCCCTTCTCCAGCAGGCCGCGCTGCTTGAGCGTCTCGTACTGCCAGGTGATGAACTTCGAGTAGCGCTCGTCGTTCGTCGTGAACTCGCGTCGCCAGTCGACGGAGATGCCGAGGCGCTTCATCCCCTTCTTGTAGTGCTCCTCGATGAAGTGCCGGGCGAAGCCCATCGGCGTCTCCATCTCGGAGAGCGTGTCCTCGGGGACGTTGTACGTGTTCTGCAGGACATCCATCTGCTCCGGTTCGCGCTTCTTGAGTCGCTCGACCGCGCCGATGATGGGCGTCCCGGTGACGTGCCACGCGATGGGGAACAGGACGTTGTCGCCCTGCTGGCGTCGGTATCTCGCATACACGTCCGGCACCGTGTAGGTCCGGGCGTGCCCGATGTGCATCCCGCCGCTGGGGTACGGGTACGGCACCGTGACGAACGTGGGGTCCTCGTCCGCGACGTCGCCGGGGTCCGCCTCGTAGCGCCCCTCGCTCCGCCAGCGGTCCCGCCACTCCGATTCGAGTGTCTGCGGGTCGTATGTCATGGGAAACCGTTCACTCGGAGTCGTTAAAAGGACTCTCTTTCGACAGCACGGAGCCGGTCGCACGGCGTCGAGGGACCGCGGTCCTGGGCAGCGACCCCCGGCTCACCGTGCCCACGTGAACTACGTCTGACGCAGCCCAGCTGCGGCTCGTGGGCGAGTTCACACACGAGGTGCAGGAGCGACTGGTCGCGGCCCTGGCAGCGGCGCGACCGGCGCTCGCGTGGCCGGTCGAGCATCGGGTCCGCCCAATGAGAAACACCGTGAAACTGCTCCGCTCGCTGGAGACGGATATCTGACGAGTACGAGGTGGTCGTCGCCTGCCAGGCGTTCAGCGCGTACTACGACCTCGCCACTGGCGGGGTGAGTACGAAACGCGAGAACGCGGCGTTCGTCGGACGACTCGCGGCCGACGCGTTCGACCGCGTGACGTTCCAGGCCGTCGAGTTCCCGGTCGAACCGCCGAAATGCGGGGCGTAGTGCCCCGATGCCTGGCCCGACGCAGTTGTGCCGACCATCGTCGCGGTCCTCGAGACGTTGCCGTAGCGACGGCCACCGATTTGGATTCCGGTCAGTCGATGTCGATCCGGTGACCCTCCTCGACGTCGAGCTTCGGCGCGGTGACGGTGAGCGTCCCGTTCGTGTAGCTCGCGCTGATGGCGTCCTCGTCGACGGCTTCGGGAAGACGGATGCTCCGGCTGACCGACGTCTGGCGCTCGCGGTGGACGTAGTGGCCGTCCGCTTCCTCCTCGGTCTCCTCCTCGCGGCTCGCGTCGATGGTGATGGCACCATCCGAGAACGTGAGTTCGATATCGTGGGTGTCGTAGCCGGGGACGTCCGCGACGATCTCGTACTCGTCGCCGTGGTCCTGCATGTCGACCGGCACCGATTCGAACGTCGGCGTACCCCTGTGCTCGAACTGTCGGCCCATACGGTCGAACATCTCCTCGAGTTCTTCGAACGGATTTCGTCGCATTGTATCCGACAGATACGGCGGGTGGACACTTAAACTCCTCGCGTAAGCACGTCGTTCGGTGGGGGCGAACAGGCGGACGGTCAGCCGGACGGCGCGTGTCCGCACACCCGCGAGACGCCGCCCGTCGGTACTCAGCGCACGGCGGGACTGGTCCCGGCTTCGGACAAAAGAGGACGGGTGGGTCGGGGCTACTCCTCGGTCTCGTCTTCGTCGAGCGCGGCAGCGGCGATGCCGAACTCCGCCGCACGGGTCCGCCAGAACTCCTCGTAGCCCTCCTCGTGCTCGCGGACGGTGGTCTCGCCCGAGTTGACGCGGTCGAGCTTGAGGTCGACCTCCTCCATCAGCCGGTCGCCCACGTCGTCGGAGATGACCCCCGAGCGCGTGGCGTCCATGATGGCGCTCTTCTCGCGCTGGAGCACCCGCCGCTCGCCGGCGAGCACCTCCTGGTGTCTGATGTCGGGATGCTCGTCCAACAACTCGCGGATGGCAGTGTCGAGGTCCGCCTTCTCGCGCTCGTACTCCGTGGTGAACTCCTCGTACGTCGAGGCCGAGAGCTCGCCGGCGGATTCCAGCTCCTCGGCCGCGTCGAGCGCGCTGTCGACCGCCCGTGCGCGACCGACGAGCAGTTCGTACAGTTCGGCGGCCGGGGAGCGCGTGACGATGCCGAGTCCGTTCAGCAGCCGCCCCATCGAGAGCCCCTGCACGATGAGGCTGAACGCGGCGACGCCGAACACCATCGCCCGGAGCTCCTCCCGGAAGGGGAACGGCGTGCCCGAGGGCAGCGTCGCCGGCAGCCCGAGCACCAGCGCGATGGGGATGGAGCCGTGCAGCCCGCCCCACACCATCACGTGCTGGTAGGAGAGCGAGACGTCGTTCGACTGGAACTGGTTCAACAGCGTCGTGATGGGATAGACGATGATGGCCCGGACAACCACCACGAGCACGATGGCGACGAGGATGAGCCGGCCGTGTTCGAGCAGCTGGTTCACCGGCGTCGCCGTGCCGATAGCGACGAAGATGAACGTGTTGACGATGAACGCGGCGGTCTCCCACGTATTGAAGATGGAGATCTTCGTCTGCGGGCTCATCGCGTACTCCGCGCCCTTGTTCCCGATGAACAGCCCGGCCACGACGGTCGCGATGACACCGGAGACGCCGACGTAGTGCTCGGCCAGCAGGAAGCTCCCGTACGCGAGGATGGCCGTGAGCACGATCTCGGTCATGTGTTCGTCGAGGTTGATCATCACGCGGTAGACGAGATAGCCCGCCACCAGCCCGACGACGGTGCCGCCGACGCTGGAAACGACGATTTCGAGGCCCACGTCGACGACGAGGTCGGACGTGAACGCGATGTCGCCGCTCTGGCCCGCCTCCTCGACGAGCGCGAGCAGTGCGGTGAACACGACGACGCCAACCCCGTCGTTCAGCAGGCTCTCGCCCTCGACGATGGTCGCAAGGCGCTCCGGCGCACCGAGCTCCTCGAACAGCGCGAGCACCGAGACCGGGTCCGTCGGCAGGATCATCGACGCGAACAGCAGTGCGATCAGCAGCGGGAAGTCGAACGCTGCCTCCCCGACGACGCCCAGAATCAGCACCGAGATGATCAGTCCGGGAACAGCCAGCGCGAGAATCGGGGGGAGGTTCCGCCGGAACTGTTCGAGGTCCGTCGTCGCCGCACCTTCGAACAGCAGTGGTGGGAGCAGGACGAGCAGGATGATGTCGTGCGAGAGCTCGATGCCGAACTGCACCCCGAGGATAGACGCCGCCAGCCCGGCGAGCAACAGCGCGATGGTGTAGGGGAAGTTCCCGACCTTCGCGACGACGACACCGACGCCAGCAGCGAGGATAAAGACGCTGAGGAGGTTCAGGAGTTCGGTCTCGATACCGGTAACCATGGTTGCGGTACCGCGGGGGTGGCAATTAAGTGTGTTGTGTCGGCTGTGATTGGTAGTTGAGCAGGTTCTGGTCGTTCCTCAAACTGGCCTAACCAGACAGTACCTTACGGTGAAATTTCCCAGAACGGATTCAGATAGACAGCTGTTCCCGGTCAATGCATCCGAATCGCCGATAGATCACTCCAGCACGTGCTCGACATCGTACGACCCGAGCACCCGGACCCAGCCGGCGCTCGCCAGCTCCTCGACGTCCTCCAGCGCGGCCTGCGTGCGCTCCTCGAACAGGCCGGCGTCGACGTCGACGTGGAAGGCGTAGTCGCCGAGGCGCTCACCGGAGGGGCGGGATTCGAGCCGGGAGAGGTTGATATCGCGGTCGGCGAAGGGTTCGAGCAGTTCGAGCAGAAGCCCGGGGTAGTTCGCACCGGGGTAGACGACGAGGGTGGTCTTGCCGCCGGCGTCGGCGCGGTCCGCGGGCGGGGCGACGACGAAGAAGCGGGTCGCGTTCGACGTGCGGTCCTGGATGTCCTCCGCGAGCAGCGAGACGGTGTCGTCGGCGGTGCCGGGGTGAGCGATGGCCGCGACGGACTCGTCCCCGCGCGCCTGCTCGACGCCCCGGGCTGTGCTCGCGACGGCCTCGCGGTCGGCGTCGGGGTAGTTATCGTCGAGGAAGCCGCGGCACTGTGCGAGCGCCTGCGGGTGGCTCGCGACAGTGTCGAACTCGTCGCGCTGGGCGAGCAGTGCGTGCCGGATCGGCGTGACGACCTCTTGCGTGACCGCCACGTCGAACTCGGCGAGGGCGTCGAGCGTCTCGGTGACGCTGCCCTCGATGCTGTTCTCGATGGGGACGACGCCGCGCTCGGCGTGGCCGTCGGCAACGGCCTCGACGATACTCGTCACGGACTCGCGGAACTCGACCCCGTCGGCGACGGCGCTGGCGGCGCGGTGCGAGTATGTCCCGGCGGGCCCGAGCGTGACGACTGGCATGGCTCCCCGTACATCGGTGGTGGGCAAAAGGCCGTCGGGGCGACAGTCAGCGTCGCTGGTCCGCCTCCGCGTCTGCGCTGTCGCCGTCGTCCTCGGCGAGTGCCAGGCCGAGGGTGACGAACACGATGCCGAGCACGACACAAAACAGCAAGTACGTGCCGGTGGCTCGGCTAGCATGGCGTGGAAGCCCGGGTAGGTAGGCGCTGCACAGGATGGACGACGGCCCCGCGGCCGGGGCACTCCAGATGGGACTCTGATCAGCTGCCGGGTCGGTGCCCTATCGCGAGCAGTCGGCCCGGCGGCTCCAGGCCTCCGTGGGCCGGACAGCCGCCGGGAGACCGCTACAGCATCCTGCTGTCGCTCTCCCCCAGCTACACCCGATACACTGGAAGTACATTGTTAGAAACCTCCTACCGAGACGGGCGGACACCCCCGCCGCGAGCAGTGTTTGCCGGAGCTGTCTGTCGGTTCTACCGGTTCAGCGTGTGGATAGCGTGGCCGAGCGCGTTCTCGGCGGCCTCCATCGTCGACTCGGCGAGGGTCGGGTGCGTGTGGACCGTCGAGGCGATGTCCTCGAGCGTCGCACCCATCTCGATGGCGAGTCCGAGTTCGGCGACGAGTTCGCTGGCCTCCGGCCCCACGATCTGTGCGCCCAACACGAAGCCGCTGGGTTCGTCGGCGACGATGCGGACGAAGCCGTCGGTCTCGTTGGCGGTCATCGCGCGACCGCTGGCGTTGAACGGGAACTTGCCGGTGATCGGCTCGAAGCCCTGTTCTTCTGCCTCGTCGGCGGTCAGGCCGACGGTGCCGATCTCGGGCGAGGTGAAGACGGCGGCGGGCATCGCCTGGTAGTCGACCGCCGACGGCTCGCCGGCGATGACCTCCGCGGCGACCTGCCCCTCCG
Source organism: Haloarchaeobius sp. FL176 (assembly GCF_024609245.1). Classification (GTDB taxonomy): domain Archaea; phylum Halobacteriota; class Halobacteria; order Halobacteriales; family Natrialbaceae; genus Haloarchaeobius. The sequence goes on along the minus strand of NZ_JANJYH010000004.1, from coordinate 361,534 downwards.
TGCTGGCCTTGTGGGCGAGCATCGGCTCGCCGGCGACGTCGCCGACCGCGAAGATGTGGTCCTTCTCGGTGCGTGCGCGGTCGTCGGTCTGGATGAAGCCGTTCTCGTCGGACTCGATGCCGGCCGCTTCGAGGTCCATCGTGTCGGTGACGGGCTGGCGGCCGACCGCGACGAGCACCTTGTCGCCCGAGAGCTCGAGGACCTCCTGCTCCTCCGCCTCGGCGGCCTCGCCACCGTCGGCGGCTGCGGGCGCGGCGGTGACGACGACGCCGTCACCCGACTGTTCCCAGTCCTCGGCGGTGTAGCCGAAGTGGAACTCGACGCCGAGCTCCTCGGCGTGCTTGCGGACGACCCGGCTCACGTCGTCCTCGTACGGCGGCAGCACGTCGTCGAGCATCTCGATGACGGTCACGTCGGTGCCGAGGCGGGCGTAGACGCCGGCGAGCTCCATGCCGATGTAGCCCGCACCGACGACGACCAGCTCGTCCGGGACGGTCTGGAGGTCCAGCGCCGCCTCGGCGGAGATGACGTGCTCGCCGTCGAACTCGAAGCCGGGCACCTGGATGGGCCGCGAGCCGGTGGCGATGATGCAGTGCTCGAAGTCGATGGACTCGCTGCCCTGCCCTTCGCCGCCGTGAACGACGCGGACCGATTTCTCGCCGGAGAACTCGGCGGTCCCCTCGACGAGGTTGACGCCGTTGGCCTTGCAGAGCTTCTCGACGCCGCCGGTCAGCCCGTCGACCACGCCGTCCTTCCAGTTCATCATCTGCGAGAGGTCCACGGCGGGGTTCGCGTGGATGCCGAGGTCCTCCGCGTTGCCCGCGTCGTGGGCCAGCTTCGAGCCCGTGATGAGCGCCTTCGACGGGATGCAGCCCCGGTTGAGGCAGGCCCCGCCGTAGGCGTCGCGCTCGACGAGCGTCACGTCGAGGTCGAGCTGTCCGGCGCGGATGGCGGCCACGTAGCCCCCCGGACCCGCGCCGATGACCAGTACGTCCGTGCCAGTAGTGACGTCTCCGACGACCATACTACAACACCCGACCAGCAGCCATAAAAAGCCGCAGGAATTGCCAGTGCGGCCAGAACCCGGAGACGGAGCGCCGATGTGGGTCGGCCCATGTGGGCACGTGACAGGAAATTCCGGTCAGTCGAGCCGCTCCGCCCGGTCCCGACAGTCCTCGAACACGCCGCGGCCCCACGCGACGGCGTCCGGGTCGTCCGTTGTCGCCACGGCAGCGACAGCACCGCTCCCCGCGTCGTAGCTCGGAACCACCAGCGTATCGTCGTAGATGGCGATGTCGAGCGGCAGCTCGTCGGCCAGGTACGTCGCCGTGGTGTCCAGCCCCATGAGTTCGTCGTGCCCCTCGCCGTGCTGGTCGCGGACACCGTCGAACGCCCCTGGCGTGAGCACCCACTCGACCGCGACGCCGCTCCGGACGACCTCGTACGTCCGTTCCATCACCGTCGGCGACCCGAACGAGGTCGTGACCCCGACCATCTTCCGGGTGGTTTCGCCGACGATAGCCGCGAGCTCCTGGTCGATGCGGTACGGGGCCGACGGGTCCGCGGTGAGCACCGTCTCGTCGGTGAAGAGATGGGTGTTCGAGACGAGTTCCGGCGCGTCGACGCGTGCCAGTACGGGTGCCAGCGTCAGTGCACCCGTCAACCCTGCCTCGAACGACTCGACGCGTGTGAGGACGGCTCGCCCGAGACCAGTCAAGCGGTAGTCACCCGCCTCCCGCTCCAGCAGCCCGCGCTCGGCCAGCACGTTCGTCGCCCGGTAGGCCGTCGCACGCGAGACGCCCGCACGCTCTGTGAGGGTACCTCGGTCGATGGGACCGTCGCGGCAGGCCGCGAGGACGGGTGCACGCTGTAGCAGGGCGACGGCGTCGTCGACAGCCTCCCGGTCCATGTGGCCGTATTCGAGGGGGCCGAGTTAACCGTTCGCAAACTGTGACGGTGTCTCACGGGTGAGACGCCGTCTCAGCGGTGCGTATAACACGTGTCCGTGCGTCCCGATAGTCGGGCAGGCCGAATCGCTTCGACGGCCCGGGGGGACCGTCGGGCACTGCCGAGTGTGCGACCGTCGGGGGGCGGTCGCAACGGGGGACCGGAGTGACCCACCATCAGGGTCCACTCCTACGCGACAGCGGCGACCTGTGTCCGTTTTTCACGCCTCGCGTACTGTCTGTCGACCGTAGCGCCGGCGACGCCGGCGGCGACGCTCGCGAGCAGCGTGGGACGGCCGGGCGAAATGACTGCTCGTTCCGCGTGTGCCACGATACGCATCCCTGTCTGTGCGGTGAGATAGCAGGAACGACGTGTCGGGAATGGAGACCGACGGTCCGCTTACTCCAGCAGGAGCAGCTGCGGGTTCTCGAGGTACTTCATGACCTCGTTGGTGAACTGTGCGCCCTCCGCACCGTCGATGATGCGGTGGTCGAACGACAGCGACAGCGTCATGACGTGACGAATCTCGATGGAGTCCTCGCCGTCGTCGTCGGTGACGACGCGGGGCTTCTTCTTGATCTCGCCCATCGCGAGGATGGCGGTCTCGGGGTAGTTGATGATGGGCGTGGCGTACTCGCCGCCGATGCCGCCGATGTTCGTGATGGTGAACGTGCCGCCGCGCATCTCCTCGACCGCGATCGAGCGCTCCCGGGCCTTCGAGACCAGCTCGTTCATCTCGGAGGAGAGCTGGAGCAGGCCCTTCCGGTCGGCCTGCTTGACGACGGGGACCATCAGGCCCACGTCGGTCGCGGTGGCGACGCCGATGTTGTAGTAGTGCTTCTTGACGATCTCCTCGTTCTCCTCGTCGAGCGAGGAGTTGACGATGGGATACTCCTTCAGCGCCGCCACACACGCCTTCATCACGAACGGCATGTAGGTCAGCTTGATGTCCTTCTCGGCGGCGTGGGGCTTGAGCTCCTGACGGGCCTCGACGAGCGCGGTCACGTCGACCTCGTCGTGGTGGGTGACGTGCGGGGCGGTGTACTTCGACTCGGCCATCGCGTCGGCGATGGTCTGACGGACGCCACGGAACGGCTCGCGCTCCTCGCGTTGGCCCGGCTCACCCAGCGTCTCGCCGGCGGCCATCGCCTGCGTGTCGGCCTCCTGGGCCTGGCGCTGTGCCTCGGCGTACTCGCGGACGGCCTCGGGCGTGACGAACGCCTCGCCCTCTTTCGTCTCGTCGGTGGGGACGGCGTTCAGGTCGACGCCCTCCTCCTCGGCGAGCTTCCGGGTCGCCGGGGCGGCGAGCGTCTGTTCGCGGTTCGCGGCCTCGACCTGCTGCGGCGCGGGCGTCGTCGTGCTCGCGGCCGCCTGGCCGGCGGCAGCGCCAGCGTCAGCGTCGGCGGATTCGGTCGCCGCCGCAGTGTCCTCGCCAGCTTCGGCGGTCGCGGGCTCGGGTTCCGCCTCGTCGCCGCCCTCGGCGTGGGCGCGCACGTCGGCGTCGGTGACGCGACCGGAGGGACCGGTGCCCTCGACCGCGGCGATGTCGACACCGAGCTCACGGGCGAGCTTCCGGGCACTCGGCGGAGCGAACACGCGACCCGAGGGCGTCTCGACCTCCTCGGTGTCGCCGGCGGGTTCGGTGTCCGCCGCTGCCTCGTCGGCGTCGGCCGCCGCGGGCTCCTCGCTCTCGCCCGCGCCGGACTGCGTCGTGTCCTCGAGGTCGTCCTCGCCCTCGACGTTGTACACCATGATGACGTCGCCGACGGGCACCATCGTGCCCTCCTCGGCGAGCAGTTCCTTCACCGTGCCGTTGTACGGCGAGGGGACATCGACGGCGGCCTTGTCTGTCTCGACCTTCGCGACCGGCTGGTCCTCGGTGACGGTGTCGCCGGGCTCGACGAGCCACTCGAGCAGCTCGCCCTCGGCGACGCCCTCACCGACGTCGGGAAGCTTGAATTCCTGGGGCATATCAGAAGTTCACCGCGTCGCGGATACCCTTCTTGATGCGTGCGGGCTCCGGCAGGTAGTAGTCCTCGAGCGCGTACAGCGGGAACGGCGTGTCGAAGCCGGTGATGCGCTCGACCGGTGCCTCCTGGTACAGCAGTGCCTCCTCCTGAATGATGGAGGCGATCTCGCCGCCGAGGCCGCCGGACTTCGGGGCCTCGTGGACGACCGCGGCGCGGCCGGTCTTCTTGAACGACTCGACGATGGTCTCCTCGTCGAGCGGCGAGATGGAGCGGATGTCGACGACCTCGACGTTGATGCCGTCCTCCTCCGCGAGTTCCTCGGCGGCCTCGATGGTCGGCCGGGACATCGCACCCCACGTGTACACCGAGATGTCCGTGCCTTCACGGCGCACGGCGGCCTCACCGAGCGGGACCTCGTAGTCGTCCGTCGGGACCTCGTCGCGGAACGCGCGGTAGATGAGCTTCGGCTCGAGGAACACGACCGGGTCCGGGTCGCGGATGGCCGAGATGAGCATCCCCTTCGCGTCGTACGGGGTGCTCGGGATCTGTACCTTGAGGCCGGGCTGGTGGGCGAACATCGCCTCCGTCGACTCGGAGTGGTGCTCCGGCGCGCGGATGCCACCGCCGTACGGTGCGCGGATGACCATCGGACACGTGAACCGGCCGCGCGAGCGGGTACGGATGCGCGCCGCGTGGCTCACGATCTGGTCGAACGCCGGGTAGATGAAGCCCATGAACTGGATTTCGGGGACGGGCTTCAGGCCGTAGGCGGCCATCCCGATGGCGGTGCCCACGATGCCGGACTCGGCCAGCGGCGTGTCGATGACGCGGTCCTCGCCGAACTCCTCGTAGAGTCCCTCTGTCGCGCGGAACACGCCGCCGTTCTTCCCGACGTCCTCGCCCATGACGAGCACGTCTTCGTCTTCTTTCATCTCGGTGTACAGCCCGTCGCGGACGGACTGCACGAGCGTCAGGTTCTCAGTCTCGGATGCAGTGTCTTGCGTAGCCATGTGTTAGTCCTCCAGGAGTGCGTCGTCGCCGAACTCTTCGCGGACGCTGTTGAACCACTCCAGCTGTTCATCCAGCTTTTTCGGCATGCCCGCATAAACGTGTTTGAATATCTCTTCGGGGTCGGGGCGCTCGACGGCCTCCGCGGCGGCGATGGCGTCGGCGGCCTCGTCCTCGATCTCGGCCTCGATGGCGTCGACCCGCTCGTCGTCGAGCAGGCCGTGCTGGCGCAGGAACGTCTCCATGCGTGGGATCGGGTCCTTCTGCTTCCAGCGCTCGACCTCCTCGTCATCCCGGTAGACGGAGGGGTCATCGGCGGTGGTGTGTGCGCCGAAACGGTACTGGACCGCCTCGATGAGCGTCGGTCGCAGCTCATCGTCGTCGGGGTTCTTCGCCTTCTCGACGGCGTCACGCGTGACCTTGTACACGGCGAGGGGGTCCATCCCGTCGACCTGCACGCCCTCGAAACCGTAGGCGTTGGCCTTCTGGGCGATGGTCTCGCTCGCGGTCTGCTTCTCTCGTGGCACCGAGATGGCCCACTGGTTGTTGTTGCAGAAGAACACGTTCGGCGTGTCGAAGACGCCGGCGAAGTTCATCCCCTCGTGGAAATCTCCCTCCGAGGTCGCGCCGTCGCCGAAGTAGCAGAGGAACGCCTTCTCCTCGTTCTGGAGCTTCGAGGCCCACGCCGCACCCGTCGCGTGGGGGATCTGCGTCGCGATGGGCACCGCGGTGGTGAACATGTTCACGTCGTCCGGGATGTTGTTGCCGGACTCGTGGCCCATCCATGTCAGCAGCGTCTTCTCCAGCGAAACGCCACGGACGAGCGCCGAGCCGTGCTCGCGGTACGACGGGAACAGCCAGTCCTCCTCGTCCAGCGCGTGGGCGCTCCCGATCTGGGCGCCTTCCTGACCTGAGAGTGGCGGGTAGGTTCCCATGCGTCCCTGGCGCTGGAGCGAGACTGCCCGCTGGTCGAAGTGGCGGGCCAACCGCATCTGTTTGTATATTTCGACGAGTTCGTCGTCGTCGATGTCTGGCACCTCCGCGTCGTCGAGCACCCGGCCCGCGTCGTCGAGCACCTGTACGCGCTCGCGGGGGTCGTGCTGAATCGTGCTCACGGTAGAACCCACCTTGACATGTATCGAATGTCTCCCGCTCGCGTTATATGGTTTTCGTAAAAACGTTACTATCAACCCGATTCTTGCCATACAGTCGCACAGATTTGCGATTTTCGCCTCGAAGCTGCACAGGTTTCCAGTTTCGTACCCCAATAGCCGGGGGACCTGGGTTCCTCACGGTCTTCTATCCTCAATTCTGGACGAATGGGCGGGAGTTTATTTCGGAGAATGCGTGTGAATCTGTATCGATGATGTGGCGTGCTCACGTAGGTCGATGTTTGGCGGGAAGGCTCCCGGGAGCCAGGAGCACCGAGCCGCCCCGAACACTCAGTCGGAGGCCACGCTTCGCGCGGCCTCCCTCCCCTGCTCGCGGGTCGCTCCGCTCCCCGCTCGCTAGTCGGAGGCGACGCTACGCGCCGCCTCCCTCGCCTCCTCCACACCTTTGCCGTCCCGCAGCACGGCGTCGACGAACAGCTCGCCGGCCTTGTACGACGAGCGGACCATCGGCCCGGAGGCACAGTAGAGGAACTCGAACTCCTCCTCGGCGACGTCCCGCCAGGTGTCGAACTCGTCAGGGTGGACGTACCGTTCGACGTCGAGGTGGGTACGCGAGGGCTGGAGGTACTGCCCGAGCGTGACGATGTCGAGGTCTATCTCCGCGAGGTCAGAGAGCGTCTGCCAGATTTCGTGGTGGTACTCGCCGACGCCGAGCATCAGGCTCGTCTTCGTGTAGATGTCGGACTCCTGGGCGACCTGCTCCAGCACCGAGAGCGACTGCTCGTAGCCCGCACGGCGGTCCCGCACCGGCCACTGGAGGCGCTCGACCGTCTCGACGTTGTGCGCGATGACGTCCGGTTCGGCATCGATGATCTTCCGGACGAGGTCGGGCTCACCCTGGAAGTCCGGGATGAGCACCTCCACCAGGATGCCGGGGTGGCGCTCCTTGATCTCGCGGATGGTCTCGGCGAAGTGCTCCGCACCCTGGTCGGGCAGGTCGTCGCGGTCGACCGAGGTGAGGACGACGTAGTCGAGGCCGATCTCGGCGATGGCCTCTGCGACGTTCGCGGGCTCGTCGGGGTCCAGCGGCTCCATCCCGCCGGTCTCGACGTCACAGAAGTTACAGCCACGCGAGCAGCGGTGCCCCATCAGCATGAACGTCGCCGTCCCGCCGTCGGTGCTCCCGTTGCGGCCGCTCCAGCACTCCCCGAGGTTCGGGCAGTTCGCCTCCTCGCAGACAGTGTTCAGGTCGTGGTCACGCAGCGTCTGCTTGATGTCGGTGAACTCCCGGCCCGCCGGCGGTCGCATCTTCAGCCAGTCGGGCTTCCGCGAACGGCTCATACCGGGAACTCCGGTCCCGGGGCAGAAAAAGCGTCGGGGTTCCGGTGACGGCCGACACGGCTGGCAGCTCGATTACATTCTGTGCGAACACTTATCCATCGGTAATGGTCGACAGAGTTTTGTGCCAGTCGCGTTCCAGTGCATTAACGAGCAGATGTTCGACGTGTCACCGGACGACATACGAACGGGGTCCATACCGAAGGTGCTCGTCGCGCTCGCGGCACCGCTCGTGGTCCAGAACCTCGTCCAGGTCGTCCAGCAGGTGGTCGACGCCTTCTGGCTCGGCCGCATCGGCGAGGCCGAACTCGGAGCCGTCGGTCTCGTGACGCCGCTGACCTCCGTCCTCGTCGCGCTCGCCGTCGTCGGCCCGATGGTCGGCGCGCACGTCGTCGTCTCCCAGCGCGTCGGTGCGGACCAGGAGCGATCCGCTCGACGCGCCGCGTTCAACGGCGTCGTCCTCACGTTCCTGTTCGGTACCGCGGCCGCCCTCCTCGCCTTCTTCTTCGCCGACCCGCTCGTCCGCGCCATCGCGACGGTCGATCCCGACGCACGCGCGGTCGAACCTGCCATCACGTACTTCGCAGCCTACGCGCCCGTCTTCCTGTTCATGGGGCTCTCTGACTCGCTGGAGGCTGGCTTCCTCGGCTGGGGCGACACCCGGGCGACGCTGTACGTCAACGTCACCGCCGTCGCCGTCAACGTCGTCCTCGACCCCGTACTCATCTTCGGCTACGGCGTCCCCGGCTTCGACGGGCTGGCGGTCACGGGCGCGGCGCTCGCGACCGCCGCCGGCTACGCTGCCAGCTTCCTGCTGGTGCTCGCGCTCGCGCTCGGACTCCGGGGCACCTTCCAGCTCACCCGCGCCGACGCCCGACTCTCGCTGTCGGACTGTCGGGAGCTCCTCGCGGTCGGCTGGCCCAACGCCGGCCAGCGCGTCGCCCAGGACGCCGTCAGAATCGTCGTCGTCGTCCTCGTGTTCGTCGCCGGCGGCACCGCCGGCCTCGCCGCCTACGTCATCGGTGCCCGGGTCGCCAGCGTGGCGTTCATCCCCGCCAGCGGCCTCCAGCAGGCCGCCCAGTCGATGATCGGACAGAACCTCGGTGCGGGCCACACCGACCGCGCCCGCTCGACGACATGGACCGGCGTCGCCATCGCCGTCGCCATGCTCACCCTCGCGGGTGCCGTCCAGTGGGTCGTTCCCGAAGCCCTCGCGACCGTCTTCGTCCCCGACATCGCACCGCAGGCGCTCACGTACACCGTGGACTACCTGCAGATCCTCGCGCTCGGCTACTGGGCCATCGGCGCGGGCTACCTGCTCCGGGGCGGCTTCAACGCCGCCCGCCGCACCAAGACCAGCATGGTCGCCTCCCTCATGCAGTACTGGGGCGTCCGGCTGCCAATCGCCGCCGTCGGGGTCTACCTGCTCGGCGGCGGCGTCCAGTCCGTCTTCTGGGCCGTCACCCTCTCGAACGTCGCCGTCGCGCTCGGGCTCGCCGCCTACTACTGGTACGAGACCAGCGACGGGATGCTGGAGCGCGCCGCGGCGAAGGCGTCCGACGCTGCAGCCGAATCGGCCGGGTGACAAGCGAGGATGACTGGCGAACGGACTCACGGTGCTATCTGGACGTTCCTGTTCGAAGTGGTGACTCCACTCCTGATGGTGGTCGTCGCCCTGACACTCGGAATCGGAACGGCGGAACTACTCGTGGACCCCGACGGCGGCGGTATCCTGGGGGTCGTTGCTGTCGCGGTCTTCTCGTTGCTGTTCTACGGTATCGCAGTGCTGCTCTACGCTGGTCTCCAGTCCATCGTCGAGTCGTGAACGGATGGTTTCCATCGGAGTCCGAGCCACGAATCACGACACGGGGGTAACACGCACCAGTATCACTTCCGCTCCGCTACGGAAACGCCTTTGACTACCCGGCCCCCGGACACACACAGAATGGAGGTCGCCGAGGTCGTCCCCGATTTTGCAGACGCCTTCGCCTTCGACGAGTTCAATCGGATGCAGCGGGAGGCGCTGCCCGCCCTGCTGGACTCGGAGGCGAACGTCGTCGCCAGCGCGCCGACTGCGAGCGGGAAGACGGCGCTTGCCGAGCTGGCCATCTGCAAGACGCTGGACGCCGGCGGCACCGCGCTGTTCATCGCGCCGCTCCGGGCACTGACCAACGAGAAGGAGGCCGACTGGAACCGCTTCGAGGAGCTTGGCTACTCGGTGTACGTCGTCACGGGCGAGCGGGACCTGAACCCGCGGCGGGCGCGCCACGCGGACATCCTCGTGATGACGCCGGAGAAGCTGGATTCGGCGACGCGCAAGCACGACACGGCCCGGTACGACTTCATCACCGACGTCGACGTCTGCATCATCGACGAGGTGCACCTGCTGGATTCGGACCGACGGGGTGCGACGCTGGAGGTGACGGTGTCACGGCTCCGGCGGCTCTGTGACCCCCGCGTAGTGGCGCTGTCGGCGACGATGCCGAACGTCGACGACGTGGCGGCGTGGCTCGACGCGCCGCCGGAGGCGACGTTCGAGTTCGACGACGAGTACCGGCCAGTGGACCTGAACGCGGGCGTGAAGACGTACACCCACGGCGAGAACTCCTTTGCGGACAAGTACCGGCGGCTGTACCGGGCGCTGGACCTGGCAGAGCCCCACCTGAACGAGGACGGGCAGGCGCTCGTCTTCGTCTCCTCGCGCCAGGACACGGTGCAGGCGGCGAAGAAGGCCCGCGACGAGGTCGCGGAACGCGACGTCGACATGGGCGCACGCGGCGACTACGACTTCCACACGGAGACCCAGCAGCTCGACAACGACACGCTGCGGAACTCCTGCATCGACGGGGTGGCGTTCCACCACGCGGGCCTCTCGAAGAACGACAAGGACCTCGTCGAGGAGTGGTTCAAGCAGGGCAAGCTCCAGCTGCTGTTCTCGACGTCGACGCTCGCGTGGGGCGTGAACATGCCCGCGCGCTGTGTCGTCATCCGGGACACGAAGATACACGATCCCCTCGAAGGGGAGGTCGACATGAGCCCGCTCGACGTGCTCCAGATGCTCGGCCGTGCGGGGCGGCCGGGCTACGACGACGTGGGCTACGGCTGGGTCGTCTGTGACGGCTCCGACGCCGGGAAGTACCGCCGACTGTTGCGGGAGGGCAAGGAGATCGAGAGCCGGCTGGCGGAGAACCTCGACGCACACCTCAACGCCGAGATCGCGATGGGGACGGTGCAGGACCTGGACGACGTGATGAGCTGGCTGGAGACGACGTTCTACTTCCAGCGTGCCCGGTCGAACCCGGAGGCGTACGGCTTCGAGGACCGGCGTGAGCGCGTCCGGACGGTGCTCGAATCCCTCGTGGAGCGTGGCTTCGTCGAGACGGGCGACGACCTCGGCATCGAGGCGACGGGACTGGGCGTGCTCGCCTCGAAGTTCTACCTCAGACTCGACACCGCGGAGCGGTTCTACGACCTCGCGACGAGCGAGGGTATCGACGAGAAGGCGGTGCTCGGCGCGGTCGCGACGGCGGCCGAGTTCGACAGCGTGAGCGCGCGTCAGTCCGAGAAGGAGGCCGTCGACGACGTGCTCGCCGGCAACGACACCGGCGACATGGACGCCGGCGCGCGGAAGGTGCTCGCCATCCTCGTCGGCTCGATGAACGGGACGACGCCGAGCGACCTCCGCAGCGACGCCTGGGTCATCAAGCAGAACGCGCTGCGGCTGCTCGCGGCGTTGCAGGCGTTCCTCGACCGCTTCGCGGACCCGCACGCCGCGAACTGTGCGCGCCGCGCCGAGGCCCGCGTCGAGAACGGCGTCGCCCCCGACGCAGTCGGCCTGACGGCCATCGACGGCGTCGGCTCCGGGCGCGCCTCGAAGCTGGCCAAAGAGGGGTTCAAGACGCCCGGCGACGTCGCCGACGCCGGCCCCGACGCGCTCGAAGCTGCCGGGCTCTCGGCCGGCGTCGCCGAGCAGGTTCACGAGGGCGCGTCGGGCCTCCCGAACGTCGCAGTCGAGTGGGGAGAGTTCCCGGAGACCGTCGCCCGCGGCGAGAACGAGATGTGCGAGGTGACCGTACGCAACAGCGGGCGCGGCGCGAACGCGGGGCTCCGGGTGACCGTCAACGGCGTCGAGATGACCGCGACGGAGACGTACCTCGACGGTGAGGCGACGGTGCCGGTGGGGGTCTTCGGTGCGACCGACGACCTGCTCTCCTACGAGGTGTCCGTCGCCTTCCCCGACCATCCGCTGGTGCCGGTGACGGTGACGCGGACGGTGCAGGTCGAGGACTGACTGTAGACGGTGGAACCGCCCGTCGGAACGACAGCCACAAAACCGTTAGTATGCTCTATCGGTGACAATCAGGCGTGGACCCGGACGGTCACGTCGACGTGCTGCGGTACCCACCGGAGAGCGACTGCGACCCCGTGCAGGCAGTTCCGGCCGGCGAGGGGGCAGAGATCGTCCAGCGTCGCCGGGAAGACCGCAGGGACCGCCGGGAGCGGCGAATCGTCTTCTGGGTCGCGTTCCCGCTCGTCACCGTGTTCATGACCATCGGGCCGGCGTCGCTGCTCGGCCTGCCGTGGTGGACGCCGGTGGCGGCCGGGGCGGTGTCGCTGTCGCTGCTCTGGTGGCTGTTCACCGTCGTCGATGCGCGACGCGACACGGGCGTCCCCGAACTCCTCGCCACGAACTGCACCGTCGAGACGGCGCGGGGCCGCTGGCACGCGACGGTCGTCGGCGCGCGACCGATACGAGAGGACGACGAGTCGGCGGCTGCGGCGGGGTCGAGGGACGACGAGCCGTCCCCCACGTGGACGGCCCGGGTGCTCGAGCGCGATGCGGAACGTACCAGAGAGAACCTCGAACAGGGGTGACGCCGGTCGACTGGAGCGGGCCGTTCAGTCGTCCCGCCCGAGCAGCTCGTCGACGGTCGCGAGCAGTTCCTCGGGCGAGTCGACGACGTGGTCGGCCGCGGAGTGGTCGAGGCTGTCGTCCGCACCGGAGACGTAGCCGACGCAGGTGCAGCCGGCGGCGACGGCCGACGCGATGCCGTGCTCGGAGTCCTCGACGGCGACGCAGCGGTCGGGGGCGAGGTCGACCACGTCGGCGGCGTACTCGTAGATGTCGGGCGCTGGCTTGCCCGGGCCGTCGATGTCCTCGGCGCTCACGCGGGCGTCGAACGCGAGGTCGAAGCGTTCGCGGACCAGGTCGATCCAGTGGTGCGGCGACGAGGAGACGACGGCGACCGGCACGTCCCCGCGCGCAGCCGGCAGCCAGTCCGCGAAGCCCGGCAGCAGGGCGGCGTGCTCGGCGTATATCTCGGCTGCCGTCTCGTCGAAGCGGGCGACCCACTCCTCTTTCGCTACGGCCACGTCGTAGTGCTCGACGAGGTAGTCGTGTATCTCGCGGTAGTTCATCCCGGTTATCTCGCTGGGTTCGACGGTCGCATCGGGGACCGCCCACGGGAGGATGTCGCGCTCCTCGCGCTCGACCCAGTAGTGCTCGGAGTCGACGAGCACGCCGTCCATGTCGAACAGGACCGCCTCGTGGTGCATACGCTCGCTCGGACCGCGAGGCGTATCGGTCCGTCGGTCCCGTCGAGCCCCCGCCGTGAGGAGCGGTTGGCTCTAACGGCCAGCACCGTTCGCACCCTGTTTTGTTGCCAACACCTTCGAGCCGATAATTTTTATAGTCGGTAGGCGGGACGACTGTATATGGCAACTCGACACAGGCAGACGCGCGGGGCCGGGAACACCGACACTCTGGGTGCACGAATCGTCGCGTACTTCATCGACAGCATCATCGCCAGCGTCATCGGCGGGGGGCTGGCGTTCGTTGGATTCATTCTCGCCGGCGTCCTCGGGTCGGTGTCCGAGGGTCTCGGTGCGCTCGTCCTGTTCCTCTTCGTCGGTCTCGCGTTCGCGGGTGCGGTCGGCTACAAGGTCTACTTCGAGGCGAACGGCGGGCAGCCGTTCGGCAAACAGATGATGGACATCAAGGTCGTCATGGACGACGGCCGCGAGTGCACGTGGGGGGCCTCTATCATCCGGAACCTGCTGCTCGGCTTCGAGGGCGGCCTCATCGCCGTCATCGTCATCGCCGTCACCGACGACAGCCAGCGCATCGGCGACCTCCTCGGCAGCACCGTCGTCGTCAAGGCGTAGGCATTCGCGTCTCAGGGTTCAAGTACCGGAACGCGACCAGAGGGGGTATGTCCGATACCCTCCGCCTCTTCGTGGGCGACTGTACGGCGACGTTCGAGAACGGCGACCGCACCGAGCACCGCGGCCAGGTCGCCGTCGTCGTCAAACCCGACGACACCGTCCTCGTCCACGACGCCGACGGCTACCAGCCGGTCGCGTGGCTCACCCGCGCCGACGCGGTCGCGGTCACGACCGACGACGGGCTCAACCTGACGGCCCACGACGGCGACCGGACGCTCCGGGTCCGCTCGCACAACCTCCACCTCGTCGGCTCGTACCCCGCCTCCGACGCCGGCGAGCCGGTCGGGCACTGTCCCGACTGCGACGGCGTCCTCGTCAGAACCACCCGCGCCGTCGCGTGCGTCGACTGCGACCGCGAGCACGTCGTTCCCACCGACGCGACCTGTCACGGCGGCCGCTGTGACTGTGGCCTCCCCCGCATCCGCGTCGAGCGTGGAACGCCCATCGACTGCTGCGTCGACTACACCTGCGAGTCGCTCTACGAGGCCGTCATCGACCGGTTCGACCGCGAGTGGGACTGCCCGGACTGCGCCGACGACCTCCGCGTGTTCCGCAAGGGCGGCCTGCTCGTGGGCTGTGACGACTACCCGGACTGCGACACGAGCTACAGCTTCCCGTCGGGCAGTATCGTCGGCGACTGCGACTGCGGCCTCCCCGTCTTCGAGACGGGGGCGGCCGACGCTGTCTCGACACAGCCTGTGACGGGCCCCGCGAGCCAGTGACCCCGGACACCGCCTGATGAACGGTCGGGTCGTCCAACCGGGCCAGACCGTCACCGCTTTGCGGCGGGGAAGCGCAGAATCCGCCATGAACGGACACATCGACGGCGACGTCGTCCGCGTGGAGGGCGACGCCCGTCAACGGTTCCACGACTCGCGGGGGTACGGCTACCCGACCGGCGGGAACGCCATCGCCCTCGCACCGGTCGAGGCCGCCCATCTGCTCTACCGGGGCGACCTCGACGTGGTGGACGGGATGGACTTCCGCGCGTTCGTCCGCGACGCCACCGGCGACGGCTTCGTCCCGCGGTTCCTCGTCTACGCCGACCTCCGGGAGCGCGGGTTCTACGTCTCGCCCGCCCGCGACGACTGGCTCCAGCACGTCAGCGCCGGGAACGCCGACCTGATCGTCTACCCGCGGGGCAAGGGCCCGGGCGACGGCGAGGTCGCGTACCACGTCCGGGTCGTCGGCGAACGGCAGTCCGTCCCGGCGGCCGCCCTCGGCGACTGCGTGCTCGCCGTCGTCGACGAGGAGAGCGAGATCACGTACTTCGAGACGGCTCGACCCGACCCCACCGGGACGGCCGACATCGACCTGCCGTCCGGCGTGGACGCCGACCTCCTCGCGGACCGCGTGGTCTGCTGGGAACCGCCGGCGAGCCTCTACGAATCGGCGTTCTACGGCACGCCGCTGGCCGGTCGGGACGCCGACCACGACGCGCTTCAGCTGTCGCTCGTCGAAGCGGCGTATCTGGCCGAGCAGGGAGCCATCGAGATCGACGGGGGCACGGTCCGCGACCGCGGCCGGACGGTCGAGGGCGACCGGTTCGGACGCCGGCTCCGAACGTACAGCGAGCTCCGCGAGCGCGGCGTCGTCCCCAAGACCGGGTTCAAGTTCGGCGCCGACTTCCGCACCTACGCGGAGTTCGAGGACATCGACGAGTTCGGCCACTCCGAACTGCTCGTCCGCGTACTCCCGGCTGGCCACGTGTTCTCGCCGCGGGCCCTCTCGCTGGACGTGCGACTCGCCAACGGCGTCCGCAAGCAGATGGTGTTCGCGGTGGTCGACGAGGACAGCGGCGACCCGCCGACGTGGCTCCGGGTCGAGCGACTGACCCCCTGACGCAGGCCGAGAGCGTCTCGATGTTGCCGACCGGAACCACCCGGAGCCGCGCGTTCGGGAATCACGAGACCCGTTCTGCCGCCCATCGTGATCGGCTGGTTCCGTGAGTCTACCGGCGAAGCCCGACCGCCTGTCGGACACGCTCGCGCTCCGCGTCGGTCAGCCGGTAGGGAGCGAGCGCCGATTCGAGGTCCCCCAGTGCCGCCCGTCGCTGCTGGTGTGCGGTCAGGAACTCGCCGATGCGGTCGGCCGCGAGCTCCTTCAGCTCGCCACTGAGTAGCTCGCCCTCGCGGTAGGCGGTCTCGATGCGGGCCAGCTCGTCGTCGTCGCGCTCGAAGAAGAACCGGAGGTACTGGAACGGCACGTCGACCGACGGGTCGCCGCCGTGTTCGCGGTGCTCGGCGACGCTCGCCCGACCGCCCGTGAACGCGTGCTGTCGGACGACCTCGCGCACGTCGTCGGGGTCGTCGGTGAGTGCGATGGCCGGGGCGTCGTCGCTGGAGGACATCTTCCCCGGCCCGTCGAGCGTCGGGAGGAACCGTCCGAGCAGCGCCCCTGGCTTCGAGACGGGAAACCGCTCCTTCGCGGCCACGTCGCGGCAGACCCGGACGTGCGGGTCCTGGTCCACCGCCACCGGCACCAGCGTCGGGTGCACACCACGAATCAGCTGTGGCAAGAGCAGGTGTGCCGCCTGCACCGCCGGGTAGAACGAGAGCCCGACGTTCTCCGGGTCGCCGTAGGTCGCGTCGACCGTCGACTGCGTGAGGTGGCGGGCGAACGCGCTGGCAGCCGGATACACGACGTCCGCGTCCTCCGTGTCGACGACGATGGTTGTCTTCTCGGGGTCGAACCCGACAGCGAGCAGGTCACGCAGGTTGTCGTCGCGGTAGCTCGATATCTCCCCGTAGTCGAGGTCCTTCGCGTAGTACTTCTCGTCGTCCGAGAGTGGGATGAGCACCTCGGCACCGGTCGCGTCCTGCAGCTCCTTCGCGAGGTAGAACACGAGTGCGTGCCCGAGATGCATCGGTCCCGACGGGCCGACTCCCGTGACGATGGAGTGGGTCTCCCCGGCCGCGGCCGCGTCGAGGAAGCGGTCGACGCTCCGCCCGGCGTAGTAGATCCGCCGCCGGAGCATCGGGTGGTCGGGGAACCGGGCCACCTGCTCGTCAGTGAGCCGGTCCGCGCCGAACTGCTCACGCAGCCGGTCGTAGTCGACCGTCCCCGAAACGTCGTAGGGGGTTACCGTGAACTCGTCGTCGGCGTCGTTGGCTGCGTTCGTGTCGTCGGTCGTCGTGTTCGAATCACTGTGCGTCTCCGTCGTGGTGTCGTCTGTCGTCATCTGTTGCTGGATAGCGCGCTTGCTGGCGAGCGATGCGCGAGAGAACGAGTGAGCACCGCGCCGCCGTCGCCCCGGTTACGCCGCGTCGACGGCGAGCGCGATACTGTCCGCTCCCGAGAACTCGTGCCAGCGCCAGGTGGGAGCGGACTGCATACCCGACCGTAGTCGGGCAGCTGGTTTCACCGTTTCGGAGTTCCCCGAACCCTGCACGAAACTACTCCCAACCGAGCGAACAGTCGTGTCATATATCACGCCCTCCGCAGTTCGTGACGGCCATCACCGTGCTGGCCGTCACGGTGACGCTTCTCCCCGCCGTCGGTGCGCCAGCAGGTGGTTCCGGGGATACGGTCGAAACGTCGGCACCAGCGATGGTCCCCACGACGCCGACCCCCGGAATGTCAGACTCCGACGACGCCCCAGTTCCCGGCTTCGGCGTCCTCGGGGCGCTCGCGGCGCTCCTCGCACTCTGTGCGCTCGTCGTCCGTCGTCGATGGTCAGAACCGCTCGTCGTCCTCGACGACGAACTCGTACAGTTCGTCTCCCGTCACCTCGATACCCTGCCGCGAGAAGAACGCCGCCACGTTCCGGCAGTCGCGTTCGAGGAAGTCCTGCGCGTTGGGGTGGTGGACCGTCACCGCCTGCCCGAGGTCGATGATCACCAGCTCGCCGTCGTGGATGACCATGTTGTACTCGGAGAGATCGCCGTGGACCAGCCCGGCGGTGTGGAGCCGCCGCATGTACTCTCGAACGACCTCGTAGGCGGTCTGGGGGTTCTCGACGTTCACCTCGGCGAGTCGCTTCGCGCGACCCTCCTCGGCGCCGATGTACTCCATGACGAGCACGTTCCGCTCGACGGCGAGCGGGTAGGGTACGCGGACGCCGGCGCGGCGGGCACGCTGGAGGTTCGCGTACTCCTTGCGGACCCACGCGATGACGACCTGTGACTTCTTCGACCCGATGCCCTCGAACCGGGGGTCGCCGACGAGGTAGTCGCGCATGTCGCGGAAGTCCGAGGCGTTGATGCGGTACACCTTGATCGCGACCTCGGGGGAGTCGGCACCGAGCACGTCGGCCGCGCCGTCGCCGCCGAGGGCGGTGTAGACGTTGGCCTCTTTCCCGGTCGAGATGGGACCGCCCAGCGCGTCGACCCACCCGTCCTGCACGAGTTTGTAGAGGGCGGCGTAGGTCGCGTCGTCGAACACCGACGCCTCCACCTTCAGCGACTCGTTGTCCTTGATACGCTTTCTGAACTGGTCGAACTTGCGGTCCCGTCGCCGTGCGATACGGTCGGCCTCCGTGTCGGTGACGTCGATGGCCTCCCACTCGTCGCCGGGCTCGTCGACGGCCTCCGGTTCTACCAGTCCGTACTCGTCGCTCATCTACGGCAGGATAACGTGACGAACGCGTAAAAGGGTGGGTATCCCGGGGCGAGACGGCTCAGATGTGTCCCTCCTCGCGGAGCTGGTCGGCGTCCTGCTTGTCGTAGCGCCAGGTGATGTCGGCCTTCTCGTCCTGCCAGTCCCAGGGCTCGACGAGTACCACGTCGTCCTCCCGTATCCAGACCCGCTTTTGCATCTTACCCGGAATCCGGGCTGTGCGCTCCGTGCCGTCTGCACAGCGGACACGGACCCGGTTCGCACCGAGCATGTTCGTCACCGTCGCGAACACCTCGTCGTCCTCCGGCATCCGCAGGTTGCGTCGGCCACCGCCGTCGTTGTCACTCATGTGTCCCCGTATGGATGCCGCTACTTTTAATTCTTGTAGGATGCGATTCGGTCTGGCCGCCGACGGTGTCGGCCACGCGTGTTCCCTCGACCGGTGGTTCGCGTCGGGGAACGCCCCGTGCTGGCCCGGGTCGCTGCCGGTCCGGAGGAGAAACCACCACGTTCATTCGGCTCGGGGGTGGACTCCGTGACATGGCTGCCGACATGAGTCCGGGCGGAGGCTCGTCCGGTCCGATGAAGTACGCGAAGATGCTGGGAATCTCCGGCGCTCTCGGGTTCCTGTTCGTCCTCGCAGGTATCGGAATCATCGCAATCAAGGGCTCGCTCGTCCTCGCCGCCGGGTTCGCGCTCGTCATCGCGGGCCTCGGGCTGCTGCTCAAGGCGCTCGTGAGCAACGCGCTCGGGATGCTCGGGATGGGCGGGATGTTCTAGAACGCGTTGCTGCCGGCCTCGTCGGCGCGGTGCTCACTGATGAGGCGGTCGACCATCTCCGATTTCTGGTCCTTCTTGCGCGCCTCCGCACGCGCTTCCCAGTCCTCGATAACGGCCTCGACGTCGTCCTCGCGGGCGACAGCGAGCTCGTCGACCTCCTGCATCGCCACGTCGGCGGCGGGGCCGACCGGGATCTCGTGTTCGAACAGCACCTCGTCGGCGATATCTGAGAGTCCGCCCTGCTTGAGGACGACACGGGGCTCGTGTTCGACGAGCTTCTCCGCCGTGGACCGGCCGGCACCGGAGGCGTCGCGCAGGTAGACCACGTCGTCGGGTGCGAGCCCGTAGCTGTCGTGGGCGTCGTCGATGGCGTCCCTGGTGAACTTGGCGACGGGCTTGACCGGGACGAGCCCGCGTTTCTTCTCCTCGACGTCGGCGAAGTTGGAGTGGTCGAGCTTCCAGAGCTCCTTCAGCCGGTCGAGCTTGTCCTGCAGCTCCTCGATGGTCTCCTCCCGGTCCGCGACGTCCCGTTCGAGCGCGTTGTTCCGGCGCTCCAGCCGGGTGACGGTGCGGCGTTCGCGAGCCTCGCGGCGTTCCTCGCGGCGGGCCTCGGAGAGCTCCGACTCCAGGTCTTCGATGCGCTCGTCCTTCTCGTCGACGGTCTCCTGCAGCTCGTCGGCGTGGGACTGCAGGCGCTCGACCTGCCGTTCGAGGTCGCGGATGCGCTTCTCCTCGGCGGTCAGCTCGCGCGGGTCGTGCTCGTGCTCCTCCTCGTCCTCTTCGTCCTCCTCGACGAGGTTGTCGACGACGGTCTCGACGCTCCGCTCACCGGCGAGTACGCGCTCGATGACGACGCCGCGGTCGAGGGTCGGCGGCGTCTTCCGGGCGATGCGCTCGAACTGGTCCTCGTGGTCGTCGAAGGCGAACAGCGCCGCGGCGAGGGCATCGCGCTCGTGGTCGTTGTCGTAGCCCTCCTCACGAGTCCGATGTTGCTTCTCGTCGACCGGAAGGTCCGAGTCGGGAATCCACGGCGCAGCGTCGAAGCTCCGGCGGACCTTCTCGACGGTCTCGGGCATCGGTTCCACGTCGGCCGCGACCATGACGGGTCGCCCGCGCTCGATGATCCACTCGATGACGGCGGCGGTGTCGGCGGTCCGCGTCGAGAGCACGTCGTGGACCTGCCCGTCGAGCGAGACGACGGCGACCGCCGTGGTGGTGCCGGGGTCCATCCCGACGATGACGTGGTCGCGGCGCTTCGCCAGCGGCTCGAACTCGATGCCGTCGCGGCGCTCCCGTTCGATTTCGACCCGCGTGTCGCCCGAGCGGCCGCGGGAGACGGGGATGTCGGCGGGGTGGACGTCGACGGTGAAGACGGCGTTGGCGTAGCCGCCGTACTTCTCGGTCGCGTCCATCTCGTAGTCGAGACCGGCGTCGTCGAGGTCCGATGCGACCTCGCGGGCGCGGGCCCTGACGTTGCCGTGGATGCGTCGGGTGTAGCGGTCCTGGCTCCAGCCCCCGCTCCCGGTCGAGCGGCCACGGGACACCTTCACCGTCGTCGTGTCGGTGAAGGCGCTGACCTCGTAGCCGACGTTGGTGGCGGCGAGGCGGGCGGCGGCCTCGGCCTCCTTCATGGGGTCCTTGCCGTAGGGGACGCCGTGGCGGGAAGCGACGCGGGAGAGTGGTTCGGGCTGTTCGTCGCCCGTCACCTGTACGAGCCGTGTCTCGTCCGGCAGGCTGCCGAGGAAGTGGACGAGCGCGTCCTTGTCCTCGGCGAGTTCGTACATGTTGTCCGTGGCGACGATGGTCGGCGCCTCGTCGTCGATGCGGCGGCGTAGCTTCCGGTACGTGACGACGTCGCGCTCGATGGATTCGCCGTCGAAGACGACGAGCGCGTACGAGGGGGCGTCCCCCCGGACGTCCCCGCTCTGGATGTCGACGCCGAACACCACCGCGTCGAGGGCCGTGGTACGGGCGCTCACAGGCAGTGATTGGGGAGGTATCTGTATAAATTCCGCGGGGCACCGCAACGTTGAAGTGCTGGTGTAAAGTACGCTTTACTGTAAAGGAGGCTTTACAGACCGATGCCACAGAACGACACCATCGACCCAGCCACCGAGACCACGTACCGACGCCTGCACGCCGCCCTCTGGCTCTGTTCGGGGGTCGCGCTTGGCGGGCTCATCGTCGCCGGCTACCCACTGCTGGGCGTCGGCGCGTTCGCCGCCTGTGCCGTCGGCGCATTCTCCGTCTACCGTCGGTACGGTGACCCGCTGTTCGACGAGCGGGACCAGCGCATCCAGGAGGCCGCCAGCGAACGCACCATCACCATCTTCGGGCTCGGCTCGGCCGTCGTCTTTCCGACTGTGACGGCGCTGTGGGCGCTGGACGTCATCGCGTGGCCGCTGTGGCTCACGCCCATCGCCTTCTTCGTGGCGGCGCTCTCGCTGCTCCACGGGGCGAGCCTCGCCTACGAGCGACGATGGGCATAGCGAACCACGTCCGCGAGCGCCGCGAGGAACGAGGGCTGACACAGGGTGAGCTCGCGGCGGCAGTCGACGTGACCCGACAGAGCATCAACGCCATCGAGCGCGGCCGCTACGACCCGAGTCTCGAGTTGGCGCTGAAGCTCGCCGACGAGTTCGGCTGTCCCGTCGAGGCGCTGTTCCAGCTGGAGGAGTAGCCCGACGGCGAGGTCAGTACAGGTCGCCGCGTGCGACCGGGACGACCCGGCCGCCGACCCGCACCTCGATTCCGTCGTCGCCATCGTCCCGCTCCGCGGCTGCGAGATGGAGCAGCGACGGCCGACCCATCTCGTAGCCCTGTTCGACGACCACGTCGAGCGGCTCGTCGCGGTGGTGCACCAAATACCCCGCCAGACAGCCGTTCGAGGAGCCCGTCGCCGGGTCCTCGGGGACGCCGTAGAACGGTGAGAACACGCGGTCGGCGTAGTCGTTGGCCGGGTCGCGGGGCTCCGGGCAGAACGTCAGCACGTTCTTCCCGTCGTGGTCACCCGTCAGTGCCTCGTAGCCCGCCGGGTCCACCTCGGCGCGTTCGAGCGCCTCGCGGTCGCGGAGCGGCACGACGACGGTCGGGAGCCCGGTCGACACCCACTGAACAGGCAGGTCGTCGCGCACGTCCTCAGGCGAGAGCCCGACCGCGGCGGCTGCCGTCTCGCGGTCGAACGTCTCCCCGAACTCGGGGGGCTGCTGTGTCATCCAGTACAGCGGGTCGTCACCATCACCCTCGACGCGGACCGGCACGTCGCCGACGCCGAGGCGGAGCGTGAACAGGTCGGGGTCACCGCTCGCGAGGTGGTCGCGGATGACCGCGGCCGTCCCGAGCGTCGGGTGGCCCGCGAACGGAATCTCGCTGTTGGGCGTGAAGATGCGCACGTCCCAGCCGTCGTCGTCGCGCCCGGTGACGAACGTCGACTCCGAGTAGTTCATCTCGTTCGCGACCGCCTGCATCTCCTCGGTCGAGAGGTCGCTCGCGTCCGTCACCACCGCGAGCTGGTTCCCGGCGTACCGTTCCGTGGCGAACACGTCACAGATGTGGAACTCGTGGGACACGACCGGGACTGCGACCGCGAGCGTGAAAAAACGAACCTGTGTCGCGCGCGCGCATCACGCGGTTCCGGCAGTCACTCGCCGTCCGGATACGGGATCTCGACCGTGTCACCGTCGTCGGGGATTAGCACCTCGCCGTCGAACGCCTCCCGGGCCTCGGTCCGGTGCATGGTCACGTCGTTGGCGTACCGCGAGGAGACGTGCGTGAGTGCGAGCCGCTTCGCCCCGGCACGCTGGGCGATCTCCCCGGCCTGCGTCGCCGTCGAGTGGCCGGTCTGACCGGCCCGCTCGCGACGGTCTGCCGCGAACGTCGCGTCGTGGACCAGCAGGTCCGCCCGCTCGGCTGCCTCGACGGTCGCGTCGACGGGCCGGGTGTCGCCGGTAAAGACGAACCGCCGGCCCGGACGGGGGTCGCCGACGACCTGGTCGGGGCTGATGACGGTGCCGTCATCGAGTTCGACCGGGTTGCCCTCGTGGAGTTCCGAGAACTTCGGGCCGACCGGGACGCCCAGTTCCTCCGCGCGCTCGCGGTCGAACCGACCCTTCCGGTCGTCCTCGACGAGCGCGTAGCCGACCGCTGTCGTCCGATGTTCGACCGCGAACGCCCGGACCTCGTACTCCTCGCGGCGGAGGGCCACGTCGCCGGGGCTGACCTCGTGGACCCGGACCGGGAACGACGGGCGCGCGCCGGTCGCATTGATGAGCCGCTCGACGAGAGGTTTCTCGCCCGGCGGGCAGTGGATTGCCAGGGCGGCGTCGCGCTCGTTGAAGTCCATCGTCTGGACCAGGCCCGGGATGCCCAGCACGTGGTCGCCGTGGGTGTGCGTGACGAAGATGTGGTCCACCGAGAACCCCGTCCCGAAGCGCATCATCTGGCGCTGTGTCCCCTCGCCGCAGTCGAAGAGGAAGGCGTCACCCTCGCGCTGGCAGTAGAGAGAGGTTGGGTTGCGCTGGGTGGTCGGCACGGCCCCGCTGGTCCCGAGGAAGGTCACGCGCATCGACATGGTACACCGTCCACCGGGAACCGGTAAACCGGTGTCGAAACGGTCGACCCGCGGCTGAAACCGTTCACGACCGTTCAGAACCGTCGATTCGGTTGAATCCGGGCAAATCGTTCCCAACCGAGTTCCCGGTTTATACCCTCCGACGCCTCAGGGGTAGCTACGATGTCACGATCCACTGCACTGCTCGCAATCGCACTGGCCGCCCTCCTCGTGACCGCCGGCTGCCTCGGCGGCGTCGCCGGGACAGGGGATGGCGCGAACACCGATGACGCTGCGAACACCGGCTCCGACGACACCAGCGTGTCGTTCTACGTGAGCGACCGCCCGGGCGCTATCGACCAGTTCGAACACCTCAACGTCACCATCACGTCCGTGGGCTTCCACCAGGCCGACGAGAGCGGTGACGACGCGGACGAAGCTGACGAGGACGCTGACGACAGCGAGAACGAGACCACCGCCGAGCCCGAGGACGTGAACGAGACGGTCACAGAGACCGGAACGAACACGACCACGGACGCTCCCGAGACCGAGAGCGACGACGCCGACGACAACAAGTCCAACAGCGATGGTGAGGAGACCGAGCCCGGCAGCGACTCCGAGGGCTGGGTCACCCACGAGATGGACAACCGCACCGTCGACCTGACCGAGCTGCAGGGCGCGAACGCCTCCCGCCTGGCCGACTTCAACATCAGCGCGGGCGAGTACGATAGAGTGTTCGTCCACGTCAGCGACGTCCAGGGTACCCTGGAGAACGGCGAGCAGGTCGACGTCAAGCTCCCGAGCGACAAGCTCCAGATCAACAACCAGTTCACCGCCGAAACCGGGTCGAACCTGAGCTTCGTGTTCGACATCATGGTCCACGAGGCCGGGAACTCCGGACGGTACATCCTTCGTCCGGTCGTGAGCGAGTCCGGAACCGGCGACCAGGTCGAGATAGACGACGTCGACGCGGACGAGCGTGAGGGCGAACGCGGTCCGCCCGAGAACGCAGTCCCCGGGAACGACGACGAGACCGACGATGACGACACCGAGAACGAGCTCGAACTTGCCATCGACGGCCAGGTCAGAGCCGGTGAGACGGTGACGCTGACAGTCGCCGGGAACGAGGACGCCGCCGTCGCCAACGCGACCGTGACCGTCGACGACGAGACGGTCGGTACCACCGACGCAGACGGCACCATCGAACTCACGGTACCGGAGGACGCCGAGGAGTTCGAGGTGACGGTCACGAAGGGCGACGCCGAGGCAGAACAGTCGTGGCCGGTCCGCGGTAACGACGGACAGGGCCGCGTGGCAGTCACTGCGTGATCAGCCGGCCGCCCACCCTTTATTCAGGTCTCGTAACGGGCGTCGTGAACCTCGTTTTTCGGCTCGTTAACGGACTGATTAACGCCGTCGAGAGCGTTCCATCCGTTCGGTTCGCCGGTTCTCAACTAATAGAAATTACTATTAGACCGTTCACGAGAGCGGTTCCCGAACGTTCCGTGTGACCACTACTCGTGAAGCCGTGGTTGAGGTGGGCAAAAGTGACCATCAATGCCCCTATATGTCGGCTCCCTCCCCCACCTTCGATTGACCATCAGTTATCTGGAAATTAACTTTGGAGACGTAGAAATGAGGGAGAGGTACTGCGGGAGCGGTTCTCGCAGGGGGAAAGGATGAATCGGAAACTCCTAGCACTACTGCTCGCCAGTCTGATGGTATTCGGTTTCACGACTCCGTACGTTGCGGCCGGAGCTCCAGCCGACCAGCAGGCAGGCACTTCGACAGATATCGTACAGGCAGGCGTCGGTGACGACGTCGCAGCAAGCACAGCTTCTGAAGACGCGTCCGAACCCTCGGACGACGTGTGGGTACAGCCTGCACTCGAACGTCAGCTCGAGCAGCAGGAAGTAACCCAGGTCGTCGTCAGATTGGAAGGCGCGGACACGAGCGCGACGGCCACGCGTGGCCAGACCATCGGTACGCTCCAGTCCCACGCCGAGCGCACGCAGCGGCCGATACTCGACTAGGCGGAGAACAACGACAACGTCGTAGTCGCGAACACCTGGTGGATCACGAACGCCGTCCTTCTGACTGTCCGTGGTGACGCGACCACGATAGACGAACTGGAGCGCTTCGACAGCGTGGAGCAGCTGCACGCAAACTTCAAGTTCGCATCGCCTGAGCCGCCCGAGTCCAGCGGCGCTGCGCCGCAGCAGCCCCCGGTCAACCACTCGTACGCCCTGACGCAGATCAACGCGACCGAGGTCTGGGAGGAGTACGGGACGATGGGTGAAGGCGCGAAGGTCGCCGTCCTCGACAGCGGTGTCGAGGCCGATCACCCCGACATCGACCTCTACACCGAGGACCCCGGCAACGAGACGTACCCCGGTGGCTGGGGCGAATGGAACGAGGCAGGTGAGATGGTCAACTCGACCCCCGGCCCGTACGGCGGTGCCCACGGTACCCACACCTCGGGAATCGTCTCCGGTGGCGACGCAAGTAACGTCAGCATCGGTGTCGCACCGAACGTCAAGCTCATGCACGGCGGCGTGCTGACGCCGACCAGCGGCAACACCTTCGCGGCCATCACCAGCGGCATGGAGTGGGCCGTCGAGGAGGATGCCGACGTCATCAGCATGAGTCTCGGGTGCCAGCCCGGGCCGTGCTTCTCGGAACCGATGGTCGAGCCCGTCGAGAACGCGGAAGCCGCAGGTTCCATCGTTATCGCGTCGTCCGGCAACGGTGGCGAAGGGACCAGCGGTTCGCCCGGTAACGTCTTCGAGTCCGTCGCGATCGGCGCGTCCGACCGGAACGCCAACATCACGGACTTCTCCAGCGGCATGACCGTCGACACGAGCGAGGACTGGGGCGATGCAGCGCCCGAGAACTGGCCGGAGGAGTACGTCGTTCCGGACGTCTCCGCACCCGGTAACCTCGTGTACAGCTCGATTCCGGAGGGTCAGAGCCTCTCACCCGGAGCGTATCCCGGCTGTACCGAGGAAGCTCAGTGGTGTAACGTCAGCGGCACCTCGATGTCCGCACCGGCTGTGGCGGGCGCCGTTGCACTGATGGAGTCCGCTGCCGGTCCCGGACAGCTCACCAACGACCAGATTCGGACCGCCCTGCGGGAGACCGCGTGGAAGCCCGAGGGCGAGCCCTCCGGCAACGACACGCGCTACGGTGCCGGTATCGTCGACGCACTCGCGGCGACCAACATGGTCGCACTCGAACAGGGCGTCAACGGGACCGTTACCGACGCCGACGGCAACGCCATCGAAGGGGCGACCGTAAGCCTCGACACCGGTGCCGCGACGGAGACCGACGAGAACGGGGCCTACAGTCTGCTCGCGACGAACGGGACCCACACCGTCACCGTCGAGAAGTTCGGTTACGAGATGGCGTCCGCCACGGTGACCGTCAACGGGAGCTACGTCATCCAGGACTTCTCGCTGAACCCGACGCTGGATGTCCGGCTGCTGAGCGGACAGCCGTCCGCCATCGAGGGCGGTGAGAACGCCACCGCGGTCGCAGAGGCCGCGAACCTCGAAGCCTACACGGCCGAACTCGGCGACGGCTACAGCGAGGCAAACGCCACGCTGTACGTCAACGGCCAGGAGGTCCCGTGGGGCCAGACGATCACCTTCGACGAGCCGACCGACGTCACCGCCACGGTGACCGTCGAGACGACCGCGGACACCAGCGGTAGCGTCTCGGTCGTCCACACCTTCGAGGGGCTCAACGAGTCCATCGAGGTCACGACCGGTCCGACTGACGTGTTCGAGGAGTTCACCCAGGTCGGCCTCGTCGACGACGCCGGTGACCACGGTGAGGCAGTCAAGGGCACCCTCCAGGAGTACCTGCCTGGCAACTACCAGGTGACCGTAATGAGCTCCGACGAGGCGACCAGCAACGTCGACAGCTACGACAGCTTCGTCGTGCAGAACATCGCCGAGGAAAACGGCGAGGCGTTCGCCTCTGCCACGAGCTCGATCACGACCGGCGTGGTCTGGCTCGACAACTGGGGCGACGACAGTAACGGTGTCCCGGTCCGCTCCTCGGCCATCGGCGACCCCGCCAACACCGACGACACGTTCGGTGACGGCGTGGTCTCCTACGAGGTGACCAGCGACCACCCGATCTTCGAGGGTGTCGCCGGACCCGGTGAGAGCGTCCAGCTCCACACCGCCACCACGTTCAACGACCACTCGTGGTTCACCGACACTAACGCGGCCGTTATCGGTAACCTCCACACCGCAGACGCCGGTGTGAAGGGCGCAGGTATCGCGGTCGACGCGAACCGCTGGGGCGTCATGGCGTCCACGCTCGGTCGTGAGGCGTTCGTCGGGGACGGTGACTTCACCGATGAGGCCGACCAGATCCTCGCGAACTCGGTGATGTTCGCATCCGACACGCCCGAGCCCGCCGGCACGGTCGACGTCACCGAGACGGCGACCCAGCCCGGCGAGCCCGCAGAAGTGAGCATCTGGACCGGTGACATCGACGACGTCGCCGGCTATCAGGCCGAGCTCCACTTCGACCCGAACAAGCTCCAGGTCGAGAGCGTCGACGGCCAGGACTTCGCCGACCCGGTCGTCAACATCGACAACGAGAACGGTGTCGTCTCCATGGCCCAGGCACAGGCGAGCGGCGTCGACAAGCCGACCATGGTCGACATCGAGTTCGACGTTCTCATGGACGACTTCAACGAGACGGCCGAAGTCACCTGGAACACGAGCGCGTCGATGGTGACCTACAAGAACGGCACCGCGCCGCTCGTGGAGTTCACGCCCGGTGCGGTCGAGACCGCCGACTGCACGCCCGGTGACGTCAACTCCGACGGTGCCATCACCGTCCAGGACGCGACGCTCACCCAGCAGTACATCGTCGGTGAGAACCCCGAGAACTTCAACCCGAGCTGCGCCGACATGAACGGCGACGGCGAGGTCACCTCTGCTGACGTGACCCTCATCCTCGAGGAGATCGTCGGCAGCAGCATCTCGGCGCCGCAGCCGATGACGGTCTCCGACCTCGTCGGCTCCCAGCTCCAGGCTGAAGCCTAACCGGGCCACCACACCCAGTCGCACCACTCGCTGATCACCTCGCATCCGCGCGAGGCCGTTTCGACGACGACGCACGCGGCTTTGCGTACTGCCCGCTCGACGGGCACCAGGGGCGGCCGGGGACACCCGGTCGCCGGTTTCACCACACGACTCATGAACACGAACCGCCTTCCCGACGGAACGACACTGCTGCTGGTAGCCCTCTGTCTCGCACTCGTAGCCGTCCCAGTCGCGGCCACGCAGGACTCCACGACCCTCTCGCTGTCCTCGGCCGAGGCGGAATCGGCCAGCGACACGGTTACCGTCACGCTCGCGGCTGACGCCTCGGACGTCGCCGGCTACCAGGCCAACGTCACGTTCGACCCGTCGATCGTCCAGGTGCAACGCGTCTCCGGGGCGGACTACTCCGACCCGGTGCAGAACGTCGACAACGAGGCTGGCTGGGTGTTCCTCACCCAGTCCCAGGCGAACGGCGTCGACGACCCGCAGCTCGCGACCATCACGTTCGAGGTCGTCGGGAGCGCGGGCGAGCGCTCGACGCTCTCGTTCGTCGAGTCCGACACCAGGATCAACAACGGTGCGGGTGAGCACGTCGATGCGACCCTCGACAGCGGGGCGATCAGCGTCGGGGACGGCGGCGTTCAGTCGATGGGCGAAGGCTCCGCCGCGACCGACAGCGGTGGCGAGGACCCCGCCGCCGGAACTGCGAACCAGCAGGTCACCCCCGACACCAGCGCCCCCGGTGACGACGGCGACGACGGCGGTGCGGCCAGCGGGAACGGAACGGGGCTCTCGACACCGATGCTCGTCGGCGGGGCAGCCGCACTGCTCGCCGGTGGCGTGTTGCTCGGTCGCCGCGCGTCCTGAGAACCGACCGATTCTTACCGGGCGCTCGCTTACCGCCGCGTGATGGACGCGCCGCTGTGGACCGACGCCCACGCCCCGTCGCTCGAGGAGTTACCACAGCCGGACGCACGGGAGTACCTGCAGAAGGCCGTCGACGAGCCGCTGAACCTCCTGCTGCACGGGCCACCCGGCGTCGGCAAGACGGCGGGAGTTCGGGCGCTCGGCCGTGCAGCACACGACGATCCCGACAACGACCTCGTGGAGATCAACGTCGCCGACTTCTTCGGGCGGACGAAGACGGAGATCAAGAACGACCCCCGTTTCGCTTCGTTCCTCGACGGTAAGTCCCGGCTCTCGAAGCGGGACATGATAAACCACGTGCTGAAGGAGTCCGCGAGCTACGCGCCGGTCTCGGGCAGCTACAAGACGGTCGTGCTGGACAACGCCGAGGACGTGCGCGTCGACTTCCAGCAGGCGCTCCGCCGGGTGATGGAGCGCTACCACCGGACGACACAGTTCGTCATCTGCACCCGACAGCCGACGAAGCTCATCCCGCCGATCCGTTCGCGCTGTTTCCAGGTGCCGATGCGGGCGGCAACGAACGACGAGCTGGTGACGGTGCTCCGGCGGGTCGTCGAGGCCGAGGGCGTCGACTACGATGACGACGGCCTGGAGTACGTCGCCGGCTACGCCGACGGCGATGTCCGCGAGGCGATCCTCGCCGCACAGACCACCGTCTCGCGGGCCGACGAGCTGACGATGCAGACCGCCTACGAGACGCTGGGCGACGTCGGCACGCTCGATGCGGTCCGCGAGATGCTCGAGGACGCCGAGTCAGGCGAGTTCACCGACGCCCGCTCGACGCTCGACGACCTGCTCGTCGACGAGGGCTACAGCGGTGCCGAGGTACTGGAGGAGATACTCACGGTGGGTCGCAAGCGCTACGACGGCGACCGACTGGCCGGGCTCCACCGGCTCGCGGGCGAGGTCGACGCCGACATGAGCGAGGGGACGAGCGACCGGGTCCACCTTGGTCACCTGCTGGCGGAGCTGGGGCGGTCGACGGCGTAGCGGCTGTCTGGCTCTGTTGGGGCCGGTTTCCTGCGAACAGGCGACGCGTGAGCTGCCGGTCCGGGGTGCGTCGCGCTCCCGCCTCGACCGCCGGACCGCGTGGGTCAGACCACGCCGCGGTTGCGGCGTGCTTCCTGAAGTACCCTCGGCCGGTGGGGAACTCTCTTTCTCCGTGGCGTACGAGGGTCCGATATGCAGACGCTCTCGGAGACGCGGATCACGAACCGCCAGCGGGTCCAGCCGAACCACGCGAACAACTACGAGGCGGTCCACGGCGGCAACCTGATGAAGTGGATGGACGAGGTCGGCGCGATGGCGGCGATGCGCTTCGCTGGCGAAACCTGCGTCACCGCTGCGGTCGACGAGTTCTCCTTCGAGCGGCCCATCCCCGTCGGCGAGACGGCACTCATCGACGCGTACGTCTTCGACGCGGGCCGGACGAGCGTCCGGGTATTCCTGCGGGCGTACCGGGAGGAGCCGCGCTCGGGCGAGACGAAGCAGACGACGGCGGCGTGTTTCACCTTCGTCGCGGTCGGGGGTGACGGGAAGCCGGTCCCGGTGCCGTCGGTCCGGATCGAGACCGAGGAGGACGAACGGCTGCAGGCGACGGCACGCGACGCGGTCGACGGTGGCGACTAGTCGAGCACGAGCACGTACCGGGTCAGCGACCGGTGGACGCGCCGCTCGAAGGAGTCCTCGACCGTCCAGCCGGCGCGTCTGGCGGCACCGGTCCAGTCGCGGTCGGCGACGACGACGGCGCGGTCGGCGACCCTGTAAGCCTCCGTGAGCGCGCCGGCGACGAGGTCGTCGAGTGCGTGGGTCTCGATCTTCGACTGGCGGCCGTACGGGGCGTCGAAGACGACGGCGTCGACTGCGTCGTCGACGAGCGGGAGCCGGGTGGCGTCGCCGCGGCAGACGTGCCAGTCGCCCGGGTCGGTGATCGCGTGGTCCTCCTCGCCGTCGAGGAAGTGTCCGAGGTTCTCCGTCGCCCCGCCGACCATCTTCGACTGGGCGTCGACGCCGACGACGTCCGCGCCGACGAGCCCCGCCTCGACGAGGACGCCGCCGGTGCCACACATCGGATCGAGGATGCGACGCCCCGAGGCCGCGCCGGCGACGTTGGCGATGGCGCGGGCGAGCAATGGGTCCATGCTGCCGGGCTGGAAGAACGGCTTGTCCGTGGGCTTGCGGTCGCCGAAGTCGCGCACCGACTCGGCAGTGAGCCAGCCGATGGCACAGACTCCGGCCTCGCCGGCTGCCCCGTCGCTCTCCACGGAGGGGCCGTCTTCGTCGTCGACGCTCGGGGCGAACAACGCCCGGAGCTCGTGGTCGGGGTCGTCGAGGTCCACCGCGAACCCGCGGTCGACGAGCACCTGCCCGAGCGCACGCTCGGCGTCACTCGTCGAGACGCCGGTGTCGCCGCGCACGTCCCGGGCCCGGACGGCGACGGTTCCCTCGCGGTCGACCGGTGCGGCTTCCAGCAGGGCAACAGCGCTGTCGACAGTCGCGTCGGTTCGGCCGACGAGTTCGCTCGCGCGGTGGGTGTAGGCCAGTCCGCGAACGCGTTCGGGGATGACGCTGCGTGCGACGGCGAGACCGCCGCCGATGCGCTCGACGCCGGCCGCCGCGCTGGCGGCCTCGCAGGCGGCGAAGGCGTCGTTCTCGCCGCCGAGTTCCAGCAGGTACACGTCCAACCGTGTGCGAGGACGGGCAATCAGCGTGTCGACTGGCGGGCGCGGCGCGTGCTTGCGTTGGTGCGGTCACCGGTGGACCGAGGACCGTTCAGGTCGGCCTTTTATCGGCAGCATTGACCGATTCCGTCGTACCGTCCCGTCGTTCGGTCTGGCCCCGTGCAGGCACGTGGCACCAACCTTTATAAACCTTAAATACGACTTTTAAGTCGAGTTATGACCGACCCCAAGGAGACTATAAATATCGAGAACGTCGTCGCTTCGACCGGTATCGGCCAGGAGCTCGACCTGCAGAGCGTCGCCATGGACCTCGAGGGGGCCGACTACGACCCCGAGCAGTTCCCCGGCCTCGTCTACCGCACGCAGGAGCCGAAGTCCGCCGCGCTCATCTTCCGGTCCGGGAAGATCGTCTGCACCGGTGCGAAGAGCACCGACGACGTCCACGAGAGCCTCCGCATCGTCTTCGACAAGCTCCGTGACCTCAACATCCAGGTGAACGAAGACCCGGAGATCGTCGTCCAGAACATCGTCACGTCTGCCGACCTCGGCCGCAATCTCAACCTCAACGCCATCGCCATCGGTCTCGGGCTGGAGAACATCGAGTACGAGCCCGAGCAGTTCCCCGGCCTCGTCTACCGCCTCGACGAGCCCGAGGTCGTCGCGCTCCTGTTCGGCTCCGGGAAGCTCGTCATCACCGGCGGCAAGAAGCCCAAGGACGCCGAGCACGCCGTCGACAAGATCGTCTCGCGCCTCGAAGACCTCGGCCTGCTGGAGTAGCTCGACGGTTCTTTCCGCTCCTGTTTTCCGGTGGAACGTATCCCCAGAAGAGACATTGCTGTCGAACACAAGGTGACGGGTATGTCCGCGGAGCCAGCGGCGATGACGGTCCTCCACGTCGACGACGACGAGGATTTCATCGCCCTCACGGCCGAGCTGCTCGGGCGGCAGAGCGACCGCATCACCGTCATCTCCGCCACGGAAGCCTCCGAGGCACTCGACCTGCTCGAACGCGAGGACGTCGACTGCGTCGTCTCCGACTACGAGATGTCGGAGACCGACGGCCTGGAACTGCTCGCCGCCGTGCGCGAGCGCCACGGGGAGCTCCCGTTCATCCTCTTTACCGGCCGAGGGAGCGAGGAGATCGCCAGCGAGGCCATCTCCGTCGGTGTCACCGACTACCTCCGCAAGGGCGGTGGCAGCGACCAGTTCGCCCTGCTCGCGAACCGTATCGAGAACGCCGTCGAGCAGGCCCGCTCGCGCGTGAGCTACTGGGCGGTGTTCGAGAACACCGACGTGGGACTCACCGTTCGCGACGTCGAGACCGGGACTGTCGTCGACGTGAACCAGGAGTACTGCGACATGCTCGGCTACGACCGGGAGACCCTGAGCGACAGCACGTTGGACGAACTGACCGCCGACGTACCCGGGTACGACGCCGAACGCGGTATCGAGCTCCTCGAACGGGCGATCGCGGAGCCCGAGTTCTCCTTCGAGTGGCCCGACAGGCGCAGCGACGGGACGACCTGCTGGGTCGAGCTCGACGCAACGCTGGTCGAGATCGAGGGACGGGAACGCTCGCTCGTCACGGTCACCGACGTCCACGAACGCCACGAGCGGGAGGCGGCGCTGGCGACTCTCCACCAGGTCGCGACGCAGATACAGGGGTGCGAGACCGTCGAATCCGCCTGCGAACGGACCATCGACGCCGCCGAGTCCATCCTCGATTTCGAGATGTGCAGCATCCTGGTCGCCGAGGACGGCTGGCTCGTCCCGAAGGCGCTCTCGGCCGGCGCACCCGACGACGGGGCCCGCCGGATGCGCCCGGACCAGGGCCTGGCCGGAGAGACCTACCAGACCGGCGAGTCCACGCTCCTCACGGACGTACTGGCCGACGATACCTCGGAGCCCGCCAAAGCGAGCTACCGGTCCGGTATCAGCGTCCCCGTCGGCGAGAGCGGGGTGTTCCAGGCCGTCGCGACGGAGGTGGACGCCTTCTCGCAGGAGGACCTCGAGCTCGCGGAGCTGCTCGTCTCGCACACCGCGCGGGCACTCGACCGTCTCCGGTTCGAGGGCGAGCTACGGCGTCAGAACGAGCGCCTGGAGGAGTTCGCGAGCGTCGTCAGCCACGACCTCCGCAACCCGCTGACGGTCGCCCAGGGCAATCTCGAACTGCTCGCGGATGAGTACGACAGCGAACACCTCGACCACGTCAGGGAAGCGCTCGACCGCATGGCGAACATCACCGAGGACACCCTGCGGCTCGCCCGACGCGGCGACGCCGTAGAGGAGACCAGTCCGGTCGACCTCGCGGCGTTCGCCGACCGCTGCTGGAACGTCGTCCACACCGACGAGGCGACTCTGACCGTCACGGATTCGCCCACAGTCAGTGCCGACCGAACGCGGCTCCAGCACGTCTTCGAGAACCTGTTCCGGAACAGTATCGACCACGCCACACCGGCTGACGGCACCACCGTCGCAATCACCGTCGGCGCGCTCCCCGGCGGCTTCTACGTCGAAGACGACGGCGTCGGCATCCCAGAGGACGAGCAGTGCCGGGTGTTCGACCCCGGCCACACGACCACCGAGGAGGGAACGGGCTTCGGCCTGGCCATCGTCGAGGAGTTCGCGACCGCCCACGGCTGGACCGTCCACGTCACCGAGGGGTCCGACGGCGGGGCGCGGTTCGTGTTCACCGGGGTCGAGATCCTCGACTGAATCGACGTGGCGTCACAGACCGAGGGGGACACCGAAAAGCGGCAGGCACATGACACCGTGGCCGCTAGCCACGGCCATGGTCGGTCTCACGCCGCTGCAACTGGACCCGTCGGCCGGGACACCCGTCGCCTACGTCGGGACGTTCGTCGTCGCCACCCTGTTTTACTCGGTGACGCTGCACATCGCGGCACGGAACGTCCTCGGCGACGTGCCGGTCAAGCTCGCGTTCGTCGTCGGCCCGATGCTCGCGCTCGTCTCCCTGCTGCTCCAGCAGTACGGTCCCGCCGTCGTCCTCCCCGTGACGCTGGTGGCCGACGCGGTCGCCATCAGCCTCGTCTACCGCCTCGACGCGAAGCTCACCGCGTTCGTCTCGGTCATCCACTACACCGTCGCGGTCATCCTCGGGTTTACGCTGTTCAACCTGGTCGCGCTGCTGTCGACGGCCCCCGCCTGACCCACGGGCGGAATCGTGCATGACCGCCTTTTTGTCGTGGCTCCGCCGAGATAGCGTATGGACGCATCGAGCCGCACCCAGGTCGCCCGGGGTGGACTGTCGCTGTTGCTCGCCGGAGCCATCGTCGGCCTCGTCGCTGCGAGCGGTATCCAGAACGCGGCCGGGCTCGCCGTCACGCTCGTCGTCGTCGGGGCCACCGCGCTGGTCGTCGGGAAGGTCGCCGAGCAGCAGGTGCTGCTCGGGGTCTGGCTCGCACCGGTCGTCGCCGGCGTCATCGTCTACGTGTTCGAGCCGGACGCGCTGCTGACGCAGGCGTTCCTCCTCGCCGTCATCGGGGTCGCACAGCTGCTGTTCTCGCAGACGGGAAAGTAGGGTCGAACGTGGGGACCGCCTACTCGACCAGCCGCTCTATCTCGGTGACGAGGATGTCGCTCGCGCCCTCGCCCTTGACCTCGTTGATGGTCTCGAAGACGTCGCGTTCGTCGACGACCGCGTGGACCGCCAGCTTGTCCGAGCCCGCGATGTCCATCACGGTCGGGCCGCCCATGCCGGGGATGACCTCCTGAACGGCGTCGAGGTTCGTCTCGGGGACGTTCATCATCAGGTAGCGCTTGCCCTCGGCGGCGATGACGGAGTCGAACGCCATCCGTATCTGCTCGGTCTTCTCCTCGTCGGCCACGTCCGGGCGGGCGACGAGCCGTACCGACGACTCGAGCACCTCGTCGATGACCGCGAGCCGGTTGACCTTCAGCGTCGTCCCCGTCGAGGTGATGTCGACGATGGCGTCGGCCATGTCAACGTGGGGCGTGAGCTCCGTCGCGCCGGTCACTTCGACGATGTCGGCGTCGATGTTGCGCTCCTCGAAGTAGTGCCGCGTGATGGTCGGGAACTCGGTGGCGACGGTCCGTCCGTCGAGGTCGAACGGCGTCTCGATGTCGCCGTCCTCCGGCGCGGCCAGCACGAGCCGGCACTGGCCGTAGCCGAGGTCGAGCAGGTCGGTCACGTCCACGTCGGCCTCACAGACCTGGTCGTGCCCGGTGACGCCGAGGTCGGCCGCGCCGTCGGCGACGTACTCGGGGATGTCGGCGGCCCGGGCGAACAGCACGCTCACGTCGGGGTCGACGGTGTCGGCGTACAGCTTCCGGTCGGCCCCGTCGACGACGTGGAGTCCGGCTCGTTCCAGCAGGTCGATGGTCGGCTCGTGCAGTCGGCCCTTGTTCGGTACCGCGATGCGCATTTGCCGTTCCTTCGCGTCCGGGCGGCAACTGCCTTTCCATCCGTCCGGAGCTTGCCGGTTCGGCGAGAGCGCGGTGGTCAGGCTCCAGCAACCCCGTACACCCGCTCCAGCAGCCACGTCGTCACGTGTATCTCGACGACGGCGGCGACGGCAAGCGCGGCCACGGAGACGGCGACGAGCAGCCCGGTCCGTTTCACCTCGCCGCGGGTGTAGAAGTGGTCGCGGCGGTCGAAGACGTACAGCACGATGTTCCCCAGGAAGCGGTATGCGATGGCGGCACCGACGAACAGCGCCGGTAGCTCGAGGACGCCGTGGGGGAGCAGCGCCAGCAGGACGAAGCCGTAGCCCTCCTTGGCCGCGACGGGCGTGACGACGTAGCCGACGAGCACGCCGTTGAACACCAGCCCGATGGTCGTCAGGATGCCGCCCGTCAACGCGCCGAAGATGAACACGAAGAAAGCACGGGTGTTGTTCAGGAAGATGAACAGCGCGGTGATGTCGTCGGGGAACATCGCGCTCGGCGAGTCGAAGCCCATCGCGCCGAACAGGTCGAAGCCGGCCTCCCAGAGAGCGACGCCGAGCGGGATGCTCAGCAGGAACAGCACCGCCGCGAACGCGGTGTAGCGGCTGTGCTCCCGCCACGCGAGCGCGAGGCCCGCCCACGAGAGCGTCGGCGGGTCGTCGTGCCCGGGTGGGTCCGTCTCGGCTGTCTCGTCGGGGGCAACCGGCGACGGCTCGGCCTCGTCGCTGTCGAACGACCAGCCGACGCCGTCGTCGGTATCGGCCGGCTCCGTCGGTTGCTCCCCCGCTGGAGGGTCGTCGGGGCGGTCGGTCATGCGTTGCACTACGGCGGCCACCCGAAAAAAGCGTCCGTCGACCGGTCCCGATGGAGTCTTGTCCCGTCCGTCGAAAGCCCGGACCATGGAACTCGCAGTCACCGGTGGACGGGTGCTCATGCCGGACCTCACAGTGGCGAGGGCGGACGTGCTCGTCGACGCCGACGAGGGCGTCGTCCGCGAGGTGGGCACCGACCTCGACGGCGACGAGGAACTGGACGCCAGCGGCGGGCTCGTGATGCCCGGGCTCGTGAACGCCCACACGCACGTCGCGATGTCGCTGCTCCGGGGCTACGCGGACGACAAGCCGCTGGACGCCTGGCTCCAGGAGGACATCTGGCCGGCGGAGGGCGAGCTGACCCCCGAGGACGTACGCGTCGGCGCGGAGCTGGGGATGCTGGAGATGATCAAGACGGGGACGACCGCGTTCGCGGACATGTACTTCCACGTGTCCGAGATCGTCGACGCGGTGGCGGACGCCGGCCTCAGAGCCCGGCTCGGTCACGGGGTCGTCACCATCGCGAAGGAGGCTGACACCGCCCACGACGACGCCGAGGAGAGCATCGAAGTCGCACGGGCGTTCGACGGCGCGGCCGACGGCCGCGTCAGCACGGCGTTCATGCCGCACTCGCTGACGACGGTCGGGTCGGACTTCCTCGAGGAGTACGTCCCACAGGCCCGCGAGGCGGGAGTTCCGGTCCACATCCACGCGAACGAGACGGCCGACGAGGTCGGCCCAATCGTCGAGGAGCACGGGGTGCGGCCGCTCGAGTACGCCCGCGAGCACGGGCTGCTCGAACCCGAGGACTTCGTCGCACACGGTGTCCACACCACGCCGGAAGAGCACGACCTGCTCGCCGAGACGGGCGCGGGCGTCGTCCACTGTCCGGCGTCGAACATGAAGCTCGCGAGCGGGATGGCCCCCGTGCAGGCGATGCTGGACGCGGGCGTCTCGGTCGGTCTGGGCACCGACGGCGCGGCCTCGAACAACGACCTCTCGCTGTTCGACGAGATGCGCGACGCGGCGATGCTCGGTAAGCTCGCGGCCGACGACGCGAGCGCGGTCCCGGCCGAGGCCGTCGTCCAGATGGCGACGCAGGGCGGTGCCGATGTGACGGGGCTATCCGGCGGGCGAATCGAAGCCGGCGCGGCGGCGGACCTCGTCGTCGTCGACCTCGACGCGCCACATCTCACGCCCGGCCACGACCTCGTGAGCCACCTCGCCTACGCCGTGATGGGCAGCGACGTGCGCCACACGCTCTGTGACGGCGCGGTGCTCATGCGCGACCGCGAGGTACTGACGATGGACGAGGAGAAGGTGCTGGAACGGGCGGAGACGGCGGCAGCGGACCTGACCGAACGCGTGTAGAACGACCCAACAGTGGGCGGTGCGAGCGACGCCGTACTGTCGTTCTCGTAGATCCTGACGTTACGGAACCGCGAGTTCGAGGGCGTCTCGTCGTCGATGTTCGACGGACAGCTGGTGTTCGGCGGGTCGACGTCCCCATCACAGTCCATCACGAACACGAGATACCGCGTCGAAAGGTTATATCCGCTCGAGGTGTAGTGCTCCCCGATCGGTACCTCGTAGCGAACCCAGCCATCGCCGTCCTGGTACCGGTCCAGTCCGTCGAAGTTGGTGACGTTGTGGCCCCAGCCCTGAACGCCGTACACCTCGATGATCCGACCCCCGGTCTGGCCCTGGTCATCCTCCAGCCCGATGCCGTGGATTTCGCCCTTGCTGGTGCTCTTGAACTCGAAGACGAGCGTCGTGTTCTCGGTCACGGTGTAGTCGCGCTCGATGTACTTCCACTGATTGCCCTCCATCGAGACGGTCGCACCGCCGTTCTCCACGGCCGTCGAGCCGGAACCGTCCTGATTTCTCTCGAACGGCTGCGTCGGCGCGTTCGCCTCGAAGTCGACGACCGACGGTGCGTCACCCGACGGGAGCGTGACGCGCTGTTTGCTGACGACGCTGTCCGTCGGCCGGTGGATCAACTGGACCGTCACCGGACCCGAGAGCAACTGCGTCGCCCGGAGGCTGTCGCCCGCGTCCGCCACGCCGCCGCTGACACCGGATCGGTTCTGGAACGACGAGAGGGACAGCCGCGACGACGAACCGCCGTCGCGGACGACCACGTCGAACTCGTCGATTCGGAGGTTGTCACCCCCCTGATGCCTGATGACGAGCGTCTGTGCGTTCGAGCCGTTCGCCTCGACGCCGACATCGATGCTCGCCGACGGTGCGTCGCCGAGCAGGTCCGGCGACAGGTCGAAGATGACGACTCCGGCCGCGCCCGCCGCGACGAGCACCAGTGCGACCATCAGCAACGTGCCGACCGGTGCCGACTGTCCGCGTTCCCCCTCGGTTCCCCTTCGCATGCTCGACTGTCCGTGAGCGACGACCATCAAATCATCGGCTTGTTGACAAGGCAGGAGCCAGTTGGTATCTTGTTCACCGGGACAGAATTGAACGCATAGATTCGTTTGTAAACGGTGAAGCATCCTCTCGAAGCGTTTCGTGGAGTTGGCAAACAAAATGAATCAGATGAACGTGCTCACGGGTTTATACCCCTCTCTGGCCCAGGACTGGGTGTGATGAGCACGAAGACGACGGTCGCACTGTTCGGTGCGCTGCTGCTCGTGGTCGGTGCCGCCGCGCCGGCGGCCGCCGCTACGAGCGCGACGCCAGCACAGCCCGCAGACAACCCCGTCACTGACCTGACCCCCGACGACAACGAGACCGACGGCGACGACGGCAACGAGACGGACGACAACGAGAGCGCACAGAGCTCCGGTGACGCATACAACGAGTTCGCCCGGATGCTCAACGACTACGTCCAGAACGTGACGAACGACTCGAACGTCTCGGCACCCGGCCTCCACATCGCGGGATGGGTCGTCGAGCACAACCCCGGTAACGCGCCGGAGCACGCCGGTCCGCCCGCCCACGCGGGCCCCGGTGGTGACAACACGACCGCCAACGAGACCGACGGTAGTCAGGGTCCCCCAGACCACGCTGGGAGCGGTGACGACACCGCCAACGAAACCGACGACGCCCAGGGTCCCCCGGACCACGCTGGGGACGATGACGACACCACCAACGAAACCGACGGCGACCAGGGCCCCCCGGACCACGCAGGCAACGGTGACGACGAGGAAGACGACGACGATGAAGAAGCCGACGGGAACGGTGCCGGCAACGGCCCGCCGGCCGGCGTCTTCGCGTTCCTCCCCTTCTTCTGACACCCGAGGTTGACGCCTCAACCTGATTTCCCCACCGCGTCGGTGGGACCGGCCGCGGTCTCCCCGTAACTCGTCGGGACCGCCGGCCGCGCTCCCCGTCCCACGCTCGCGGGTCGATTCCCGCCACTCGTCCTTACTACGACGCGACGGCACCGAGACTACGGTCGACGGCGTCCGCGACGTGCAACTCGGTCGTGTCGAACAGTGGAGTGTCAGGCACGTCCTCCTGTGCGACGAGCATCTCGATCTCGGTGCAGCCGAGGACGATGCCTTCGGCACCCGCCTCGGCGAGTTCGTCGATAGCCGCGACGTAGGCGTCGCGGGACTCGTCCGTGACGACACCCCTCGTCAGCTCGTCGAAGATGATGTCGTGGACCTGCTGGCGGCGGTCGGCCCCTGGCACGACCACGTCGATACCGTGGTCGGCGAAGCGGCCGGCGTAGAACTCGCCCTCCATCACCGGCCGGGTGCCGAGCACGCCGACCGTGTCGAGCCCCGCGTCGGCGATGGCCTCGGCGGTCGGGTCGACGATGTGGACGAACGGCACCGAGAGCGCGTTCTCGATGGCGGGCGCGACGCGATGCATCGTGTTCGTCGCCATGACCACGAAGTCCGCGCCGCCGGCCTCTAGGTCACCCGCGGCGGCAGCGAGGTAGTCGCCGGCGGCGTCCCACCGCTCGTCCGCGATGAACCCCTCGATGTCTGCGAAGTTCACGCTCCGGATGAGGACCTGCCCGGCGGCGTGGCCACCCCACTCCTCGTTGATGCCCGCGTCGATGCCGCGGTAGTACTGGACCGTCGATTCGCTGCTCATGCCCCCGAGGATACCGACCGTCGCGAGCGTGTCGTCGTGTGCTGCGTCCATACGGACACGTCTCGCGAGCGGGGCATCAACGTCTCCCTCTCATGGGAGGGTCACCCGACCAGTCAGCGGCCGCCGCCGAGCAGCTTCGACTCCGCGGTCCGGAGGTGCTCGAGGAGCGTCGTCTTCGACACGTCCAGCTCGGCGGCCAGCTCCCGGGCGGACACCTCACGGGGCCACTCGTAGTACCCGCGACGGCGGGCGAGGGCGAACACCTCCCGCTGGCGCGCCGTCAGCGACCGGTCGTCGCCGCCGGTCGGCCCCGCCCGCGTCGCGTCCGTGGCCGGCGAGAGGCGTTCGAGCGTGATGTCGGCATCGCGCTCGTCGCGGATTTCGTCGAGCGAGCGCTCGAACGCCTCGCGGCTCGCGTGGACGAGCAGGTCCCACGTCTCGGTTCCGTCCTCGACGCGATACTGCCCGTCGAGGACGTAGCCGCGCGAGACGAACGCCGCTCCGATGCCATCAGTCGCGGGGTACTCGATGAACACGTCGCGGGCCCGACGGCCGACGGCGGCCGGGAGCGCCGCGCCCCTCGGGCCGTCGTCGAGCGAGTGGATGCTCCTGATAAAGGGCGAGTCGTGGGCCACGGCGACCGCCTGGTCCAGGTGCTCGACCGACCCCCCGTAGATG
This sequence comes from Haloarchaeobius sp. FL176, assembly GCF_024609245.1. Lineage (GTDB taxonomy): Archaea > Halobacteriota > Halobacteria > Halobacteriales > Natrialbaceae > Haloarchaeobius. Next base: position 319,394 of record NZ_JANJYH010000004.1, on the reverse strand, counting down.
GTGCAGCGTTCGTAGGCCGAGTCGCCGGAGACCGCCGCCCCGTGGCCGACGAGGCTGCTGCCGGTCTCCGCCGTCGAGCAGATGCCCCAGCACTCGGGGTGCCAGATGTCGAGGGTCGCCCGGAGCAACTCCCGGTCCGGCTCTGTCCGGGTCATGCGTCGAGCAACTCGCCGCACCCCGATAAAACGTGCCGGCTGCTGCTCAGGGCTGCTCCCCGTCGTCCGCTCGGGGGAGCGTGACGGTGAACTTCGCCCCGCCGGCCTCCCGGTTGGTCGCCTCGACGTGGCCGCCGTAGGAGTCGACTATCTCCTGGACGAGGTAGAGCCCGAAGCCGGTGCCGGGGCTCTCGAACCCCTTCTGGCCCTTCTCGAAGACGTGCGCCATCACCGACTCGTCGATACCCGGGCCGTCGTCGAGCACGCTGACGACGACCTCGTCGTCGCCCGCTTCGGTCACGACCCGGACCCGTGCGCCCGGACCGTCGTTGTGCTGGACCGCGTTCGTCAGCAGGTTCTCGAACACCTCCGGCAGCAGGTCGTCCGCGAGCACCGACACCGTCGGAAGTCCGTCGTGTTCGAACGTCGCGTCGTCGTACGCCCGGTCGGCCTTCTCTAGTTCGTCGGCCAGCACGTCGGCCAGCGCGACCGGCTCCGGTTCGTGCTCCTCCCCTTCGACGATGGCCTTCATGAACGTCCGCATCGTCCCGATGAGGTCGGTCATGTCCTCGACCCGCTCCTGGATGGTGGCGAGGTGGGTCGCGACCTCGTCGTCGACGTTGCCCTCGAGGATGTTCGCCCGCGCCTCAACCACGTTCATCCCGTTGAGCAGGTTGTGCCGGATGATGCGGTTGACGAACTCCAGGCGCTCGCGCTCGTGCTCGACCTGCTGCTGGCGCTCGCGCCGCTCGGTCATGTCGCGTGTCACCTTGAGGAACCCACGCAGCTCGCCGTCGTCGTCGCGCAGGGCCGTGACGACGGCGTTCACCCAGATGTGGGAGCCGTCTGCCCGGACACGCCAGCCGGTGTCGACCGCCCGGCCGGTCTCACGGGCCCTCTCGAGCAGCTCCTCGGCGTGCCCCGCTTCGCGGTCGGCCTCCGTGTGGAACGTGCGGACGTGCTCACCGACGATCTCCTCACGCTCGTAGCCCTTGATCGCCTCCGCACCGCGGTTCCAGCTCTCGACGTGGCCGTCGACGTCCAGCCGGAAGATGGCGTAGTCCTCGACGTCCTGCACCAGCGACTCGAACTCGCGGCGGGCCTGCTGGAGCTGCTCCTCGGCACGGTTCTCCCTGATGCTGTTGCCGATCTCGTGGCCGAGCGAGTTTACCGTGATGTCGAGCAGGGTGAGCTCCCAGTCGAGCCCCGCCTCCTTCGGGCTGGTCCCGGCGAACGACAGCACCCCGTACTGTTCGCCCTCGACCGCGACCGGGACGCCGACGTAGTAGTCGAGCGCCACGTTCCCGGCGACGCCGACCGGGTGACGGCCCGGCCACCGCTCGGTCGCCCCGTCGGCCTGGACCAGCGCGTCCCGCTCGGCGACGACGCCCGCGACAGTCTCACTCGTGTCGATCGCGTGGCCCGGCTCGACGGCCGCATCGAGGCTCGAGGTGACGTTTTCGACGAGCACGCGCCCGTCGCCAAGCCGGGCGAACGCGGCGTGCTCCGCGCCGAGCATCCGCCCGGCCACGCCGAGCAGTTCGTCGAGCCGGTCGTCGAGGGCGCGCGACCGGTCGAGCAGGACGTCGTGGACGGCACGGAGCGTCCGTTCCCGCCGGTCGAGCCGGTCGAGTGCGTGCTTCTGGTCGCTGACGTCCACGTAGCACTCGACCCGACCACCCGCGTACTCCCCGTCCTCTATCGGGTGTGTGCGACGTTCGAGCCATCGCTCCGCCGGACCATCGACGACGTGGAGTGCTCGGTCCGGGCCGTCGATGCCGCCCCCGGTCACCGCTTCGACGAACGCGTCGCCGTCGGCGAGCCGGGTGGCGACCCGTTCGGCGAACGCCTCCGCGGACAGCCCCTCGACAGTCGCAGCGTCGACGTCGAGGTACCGCGTCGCCGCGTCGTTCGACCAGACCACGCGCGCGTCGGCGTCGAAGACGACGACACCGGTGTCCGCAGCGGCGAGCAACGCCGCACCGGCCGGCGGCTCCGTCGCTCGAACGGACGCGTCGCCCTCGCCGCTCACGCCGAGGACACCCCGTCCGGTCCGTCACATCGCGTCATGGGCGGGGGTAGCAGACACGGGCGTAAAATCGTACGCCCTACATACGTCGTCGACAGATGCGAGCAGCAGCAGCGCTGGCGGACTCCGGTAGGGTTTTCCACCAGCTACCCCTCCCAAACAGTATGAGTCAGTACCCGCCGATCAGCGAGCAACTCGACGACCTCGAGACAGCTCGCGACGAGGGCCGACGGAAGATGGACTGGGCACGCCAGCACATGCCCATCCTGAACGCACTGCGCGAGGAGTTCGAGCGCGACCAGCCCTTTGCCGGCCAGCGTATCGGCATGGCGATGCACGTCGAGGCGAAGACCGCGAACCTCGTCGAGCTGCTCGCCGACGGGGGCGCGGAGGTCGCCATCACCGGCTGCAACCCGCTGTCGACGCACGACGACGTGAGCGCGGCGCTCGACACCCACGAGAACATCACGAGCTACGCGAAGCGCGGCGTCGACGACGACGAGTACTACGAGGCCATCGAGTCCGTCATCGACATCGAGCCGACCGTCACCGTCGACGACGGGATGGACATGGTCGCCGCCATCCACGAGGACTACCCGGAGCTCATCGACTCCATCGTCGGCGGTGCCGAGGAGACGACGACCGGCGTCCACCGCCTCCGCGCGATGGACGACGACGGCGCGCTCGACTACCCCGTCTTCGCGGTCAACGACACGCCGATGAAGCGCCTGTTCGACAACGTCCACGGCACCGGCGAGTCCTCGCTGGCGACCATCGCGATGACGACGAACCTCTCCTACGCCGGCAAGAACGTCGTCGTCGCGGGCTACGGTGACTGCGGCCGCGGCGTCGCGAAGAAGGCCAGCGGCCAGAACGCGGATGTCATCGTCACCGAGGTCGAGCCCCGCCGCGCCCTGGAGGCGCACATGGAGGGCTACGACGTGATGCCGATGAGCGAGGCCGCCGAGGTCGGCGACGTGTTCCTCACCGTCACCGGCAACCGCGACGTCATCACCGCCGAGCACTTCGAGAAGATGAAAGACGGCGTCCTGCTCGCGAACGCCGGCCACTTCGACATCGAGGTCGACCTCGACGCGCTCTCGGACATGGCCGCCGACCGGTACGAGGCTCGCGACGGCGTCGAGGCCTACGAGATGGACGACGGCCGCCGGCTGAACGTGCTCGCCGAGGGCCGGCTCGTCAACCTCGCCTCGCCCATCGCGCTCGGCCACCCCGTCGAGGTCATGGACCAGTCCTTCGGCGTCCAGGCCGTCTGTGTGCGGGAACTCGTCGAGAACGGCGACGCCTACGACGCCGGAGTCCACGAGGTCCCCGACGAACTCGACCGGGAGGTCGCCGAGATCAAGCTCGCGGCCGAGGGTGTCGACTACGACTCGCTGACGGACGCCCAGACCGAGTACATGGGCTCCTGGCAGCACGGGACCTAGGTCGGTACGGGCTTTTCGGCGTTCACACCTCGGTTTGCATCAATTTTCCCCACCGAACCCTTAATTTCCATGAAATCTTCCGATAGGATGAAATGGGTCGGGGATGTTGATGTACCAACGTGAGCGAGGAACACGAACTATCGGCGGACGAGGAATCGGTCGACTGGCCACCAGCGGACGGTGAAGCCATGGTGGTCGCCGAGGGGGGCGTCCGGGTTCGGAAGTGGGTGACTGACCGAGGGGCTGCGGTGCCAGTCGTGACGTACGACATCGCGTCGATGCGCGACGAACCGGTGACACTGGAGCTTCGCGACTCGACACCGGAGTCGCTGGAGCCCGACGAGTTCGGCTTTCACGACGACTACGAGGCCGAGAACTGGCGACGGACCGGGCCACACGACATCGCGTACCGCCGCCGACTCGACCCCGACGAGTCGGTGACGACGGTGTACGGCGTCCGGCGCTCGTCGCTCGACGACCCCGAGCCGTTCCTGAACGAGCCGACGGTCGAGGTGACGGTGGACGGCGACGACGCCGGTGCCGCCGACGGCGAAGCGGTCTCGACCCTGAACGTCGACGGCGAGGAGATGAGCATCGACGAGCCCGAGGCTGGCGACGCGGAGAACGCCGCCGAGCCCGATGACGACGACGCAGCGGACGAGGCAGTCGAGACGCTCTCGCTGGACGACCCGAACGGGACGGCCGAGACAGCACCCGACGAAGCGGAGGCATCGTCGGTGTTCGACGACGACGCCAGCGAGGAGGCCGAGACGCCGTCAGAGCCTGCAGAGGCGGCATCCGAACCAGCCCCGGCAGCACGCGATGGCGAGCCGGTCGGCTCCGTCCTCGCCGCCGAGTTGCGCGAGGAACGACTCCCGGAGGGTGACCGCGACGCCATCGCGTCGGCGCTGAACCTCGAGCTGTCCGAGTCGACCGCGGCCTTCCTGGACCGCCTCCGCGACCGCGTCCAGCAGCGGCGCGACCAGCTCGAGGACGAGATCGAGGAGCTCGACGAGAGCATCGCCGAACTGTACGGGCTCAAGGCCGACGCGGCCGACGTACAGCAGGCCCGTGCTGACCTGGCCGACCTCGACGAACGCGCCGCCGCCCAGCGCGACCTCGAGACCGTCCGCGACGCCGTCGAAACGCTCGACCAGGCGAAAGCCGAGGTCGACAGGCTCGCGGCGCTGGAGTCGCGACTCGACGACCTCGCGGACGATGCCGCACGGTCCGAGACCGTCGAACAGCTCGAGGGCCGCGTCGACGAACTGGACGAGGCCGCCGCCCGTGCCGACGACCTCGACGCGCTCGCGGACGACGTCGACGACGTCGAAGCCCGGATGGCCACCGCAGAGTCGCTGGCCGAGACCGACGAGTACCTCGCCGAACTCGACGGTGAGGCGGCTCGCGCCGACGACCTCGACGTGCTCCGCGACCGCGTCGCCGAGCACGAAGGGTCGACCAGCGACGAGTTCGCAGCGATCCGGAGCGAACTCGACAGCGCCGTCGACTCCGCCCGCGCTGACCTCGGCGACGAGGTCGAGGCGGCACGCTCCGAGCTCGGTGCCGAGATCGAGTCGGTCCGGACGGACCTCGTGGCCGACGTGGAAGCGCTCCGCGCCGAGCGCGAAGCCGCGACCGCCACGGTGCGGGACGACCTGACCGGGCGCGTCACCGACCTCCGTACCGATACGGAGGCCGACGTCGCCGCTATCGAGCAGACCCTGCAAGACGAGTACGTCACGCAGGCGGACGTCGACGCCGTCATCGAAGAGCGCATCGAGACGAGCCTCCGGGCCGTGATGCTGCTGGCGCTGGGCGCTGGCGGCGTCCTCCTCTCGCTGGTGCTCGCCGCGACCGGCGCAGCCTCCATCGCGCTCAGCGCCTTCCTCCTGGGAGCGTTGCTGCTCGGCGGCTGGTGGTACCTCCAGCCCGGCGACATCCTCCCGGTCAGTGACAGCCCGACCGACGCCGGCGCCCCGGGTGCCGACGCGGTCGCCACCGGCGGCAGCGAACCCGTTGACGGCGACGAGCGCGATACCATCGAGGCAACGGACACGGACACGGCAGCGGACGCGCCGACGGCTGACGAGCCCGAACGGTCCCCCGATTTCGAGGCGGACGACGGGGCATCCGATGTCGTCGAGGAAGCGGACGGCGACGACGCCTCCGAAGTCGCTACCGACGACGAAGCCGCAGCCGAAAACGACGACGAACCCGACGTCGAGGCCGGAGTCGAAGCGGACGGCGATGCCGTCTCCGAGGCCGTCACTGACGACGCGGACAGCGAGGTCGACGAGTTCGGTGCCGACGCGGACGTCGAGGTCGACGACATCGATCTCGGCACGGACGAGCCAGAAGACGAGTCCGGGGACGAGACGGAGGTCGCCGAGATGGCGGCCGACGCGAGCGCGGAGCCAGCACCCGTCGAAGCGGACGACGAGGCCGGAGTCGAATCGGACGACGAGGACTCCGAACGCTCCGAAGACCGCGAGCTATCGGACGCTCCCGACTCGGACGGGGATGACGCCGACGAGGGAACAGCCGACGCTACGGCTGGCGACCTCGACGAGGCCAGTGACGAGGCAGCCGACGCTCCAGCCGAGGACGGCGACGCGGGCGCTGCGGACACCGAAAACGTGGCCGCCGCTGCTGCCGCAGCTATCGAGGCTGTCGAGGACGGCGACGGGGATTCCGAGGAACAGCGGATGGACGCGGACGGTGGAACCGAAGACGACGAGGTGTAGCCCGACGCCCCCGCAGCCGACGACGGGTCATTTTTATCCGACGCTCGCCGAGGATGGCTCATGAGTTCCAACCGCAAGGGCGACAGGCGGGAGCGCGAGCTCGTCAACCGCCTCGACGAGTCCGGATTCGCGGTGATGCGAGCGCCGGCGAGCGGGAGCGCGACGGAGCGGGAGCTACCGGACGTCCTCGCGGGCGACGGCGAGCGGTTCTACGCCATCGAGGCGAAGTCCTCCTCGGGGCGACCAATCTACCTCGACGGGGAGGAAGTCGAGGCGCTGCTCTACTTCTCGCAGAACTTCGGCGCGAAGGCCAGAGTCGGGGTCCGCTTCGATCGTGAGGACTGGTACTTCTTCCACCCGGCGGACCTGTACACGACCGACGGGGGGAACTACCGGGTGAAGAAGGAGACGGCACTCGCCGACGGGACCGACTTCGAGGAGTTCGTCGGCGACTCGCGGAAACGTGACCTCGGCGAGTACGAGTAGGCGGACAGGCGGTGCTGTGGAGCGGCCGGTGCAGGCGACGCTCGAGGACGTCCGGCGACACACCGCGCGACCGCGTCACGCCGGACGGCGACTGGTCATGACACGCCCGGGTTGGTCCCGCCTTGCTACTTGAATGCGGGCTCGGTCGGCCTCACGCCTGACCGGCGTCGAGACGTCGGAGCCGCGACATCGGGAACGAGTAGACCCGGAGCGAGTCCGGCGTCGTGCCGTCGTCGAACTCCGCTCCTCCTGGGAAGACGGCAGTCACGACCGGGTCGTCCGGTGGGTACCCGCGGTTCGTCTCGTACTCGGCGACGGTACAGTCGTGGCTCTCGATGCGGACCTCGTCGGCCCGGCGAGGCGAGACGCCGACGACGAGGACGGTCGCGCCCGTCTCGCGATCCGTGGCGAGGTCGCCGCGGGAGAGCGCGTGTCGGTCACAGAGGTGCGGTCTCGGTGCGTCCCGGTGGACGAACGTCGTGGTGCCACAGACCGCACAGCCGGCGGCGACGTGACCCGGCGGTGGCACTGCGCCCTCGGTGATTTCGATAGCGACCCGGCGGCGGTGCTTGCAACGCTTCCCGCGGAACGCGTGGTCGGGGCAGGTACAGCGGTGTTCGGGGACATCGACGAGGTACGAGCCGTGCTCGGTCGCGACGGCGTAGCGGCCGCTCCCGAGCGGGGCGACGGCCATCGGTTCAGTGCGTGCCCGCCGCGACCGGGGGTCGAGGCGGGCGTCCGCAGGCACGGGACGCGTGTACCGTGACATGGTGTCTGCCGTCGGTGGGGGCGACGAGTCGGGCCGCGCTGACGCGGGTGTGCTTCTGGTGTGCGCCATGGGTATACTCCATCGAACCGTGCGATTCAGCTCGGTCCGGGTTCGAGTAGAAATAGGGGTCGCACGTACGTAAGTCTTCCACCCAAATCGAACGATTGAGGTGCCCTGAACACCTACAGCGGGGAAATGGGCTTCCCACCGGGGGCCACACCGCTCCACGCACAGACGACCATCGTCGACCCGGTACTGCTCGCGGTCGTCGGTCTGGCCGCGCTCGGGTCGGCTATCCTGCTCGGACTCGGGCTCGCTGCCTACGTCCGCCGACGCTCGCGGCCGTATCTGCTCGTGGTGCTCGCACTGGCCGCCATCGCGGCGCGTTCAGCCGTCGCGTGGGTCACGATGCTGGGAATGCTTCCGGACGCGACCCACCATCTCGTCGAGCACAGCCTCGACGTGGCCATGACGGCGCTCGTCGTCGGTGCGGTGTGGTACGCGCGGTCGCTCCGGCAGGGAACGGGACTGAACCAATGACGGAGACGAGAGTACTCATCGCGAACGAGATCGAGGGGACGCCGGGAATACATTTCAACGAGCTCGTTCGAGAGCTGCCCGTCGCGCCGGGGCAGGTCCAGTATCACGTCCGAGACCTCGTCGACACCGGACGGGTCGTCCGCGAGGAGCTGTTCGGGCGGACGCACTACTACCCGCCGGGGTACGACGCCTTCGACCGCGCGGCCGTCGCGCTCATCCGTCGGGAGACGACCCGCGAGGTGCTGGTGACGCTCATCGAGGACGGACCGCTGGGGCCGGCCACGGTCGCCGACGAGGTCGGCATCGCCCGCTCGACACTCGAGCATCACGTGGACAACCTCGGCGAGGTGGGCCTCGTCGAGAAGCGGCGTGACGCACACAACCGCGTCACGCTGGTCCTCGCCGCCCCGGAGCGTACCGGCGAACTGCTCTCGGACGTGACCCCCACGATGCCCGCGCGCCTCGTGGACCGGTTCACGCTGCTGGTCGACGAGCTACTCGCCGAGTAGTTTATATCCGAACGCGCGGCCAGCCCTGGCGTGTCCTGACCGACGCGCGCCGGTGGCCTGAGCGGGTGTGCGACGACCCCCGGCGCGAGCGCTGCTCGTCGCCTGTTCGCCCTTTCGACTCGCGCACCACGCTGTTTTTTGCTGGAGAGTTCCAAGCGTATCGCAATGAGACCCAGCGAGAGCCGCGGAATCGACCGCCGCGAGTTCGTCAAGTCGGCGGTCGCCATCGGCGGTATGAGCGCCCTCTCCGCCTGTCTCGGCCGGTCCGGCGACGAGAACGACGACGACGAGGACGACGTCTCTATCCCAGCCGGGACGGACGACCCGACCAGCCTGCCCGACCGACAGCACGCATGGAACGGAGCCCTCCCGAGTGACGACCACGGCAACCACGTCCTCGCCAGTCACCACGTCCTGCTGTACGCGGACTACGTCGGCGACGGGGCGCCGACAGCTGACGAGCGTGAGACCGTCGAATCCGCGCTCCAGAGCCTCGAACGCGCGTTCGAGTGGTCGAGCGAGGGGCTGCTGTTCACCGTCGGCTACTCGCCCCGCTACTTCGACCGGTTCGACGAGCCCCTCCCCGACTCTGTGGACCTGCCAGAGCCGGCAGCGCTCACCTCGTTCGAGGACCCCGACCTCGACACGAACGACGTCGTCGTCCACCTCGCCAGCGACAGTGGCGCGGCGTTGCTCGAAGCCGAGGAAGCCCTCAAAGGCAACACCGACACCGTCAACGGTGTCGAGATGGACGCGCACCTCGGCGGCGTGCTCGACCTGCCCGAGGAGTTCCCCGGCCGCCGGACCGGTTTCGTCGGGGACGGGCTGCCCGCCGAGAACAACGACGTGTCGGGCATCCCGGACGAGGCGGACGTGCCGGAGGAGTCGCCGCTGTACATGGGGTTCAAGTCCGGGTTCGACAAGAACCAGGCGACCGAGGACGGAGTCACGATACCCGAAGGGCCGTTCGCGGGTGGGACGACCCAGCACGTCTCCCGTATCCGGCTTCGGCTCGACGACTGGTACGTCGAGCAGGACCAGGAGGAACGCGTCTCGGAGATGTTCTGCCCCGCCCACGCCGAGGAGGGCACCGTCGAAGGCGTCGGGGAGAACCTCGGCGACGACTCCGGGGCCGGCGACTGCGTGGAGACAATCGAAGAGGACGCCCGCTCCGCGGGGCGGGTCGGCCACGCACAGAAGACGGCCCGAGCGCGCCGCGACGGCCGGCCGGTCATCCTCCGCCGCGACTTCGACTCGACGGACAGGGGCGAGGCAGGCCTGCACTTCCTCGCAGTGCAGGAGGGAATCAGCGACTTCGTCGCGACGAAGACGGCGATGGCCGGGGAGGACCTGACCGACACCCCGACCATTCGCCAGCGCGTCAACAACGGCATCCAGGAGTACACGTTCGTCAAGCGACGTGGAAACTTCCTCCTGCCGCCCCGCACCCACCGCGCACTTCCGACCCCACGCCCCGAGTAGCCGCCAGAATAGCCGTTTCGACGGGTAAACCAGAAGCCGTTTTTCCGTCAGTCACCGAGACACGAGCATGAACAGACGCACGTTTCTCGCTGCCGCGGCGGGGACGACGAGCGCCGGGCTGGCCGGCTGTTTCGGGCTGCTGGAGACACGGACAGCCGGGCAGCCGCCGGTCCTCTCGGACCGCCCGGACGCCGTCTACCATCCCACCCACGTCGAGGGGATGAAGATGGAGGCTATGGGACGGTCGGGCGACTTCGCCGCCGCCGTGATGTACAGCTACCCACATCGGTTCTGGACGGTCTCCGGCTCGACGGTCACGAAGCAGTCCATCCAGTCCGACGACGCGGCCCACATCATGGTCGCGGTCTGGGACCCCGAGACGGAGGTCGTCGTACCCGACGCCGGCGTCAGCATCGCCGTCACGAAAGACGACGAGGTCGTCTCCGAGGAGGTCATCTATCCGATGCTCTCCCAGCCGATGGGCTTCCACTACGGCGCGAACTTCGGGCTCGACGGCACCGCGAACTACACCGTCGAGGTGGACATCGGGGGCCTGAGTGGCGTCGAGACGACCGGCTCGTTCGACGGTCGGTTCACGGAGTCGACGAGCATCGACCTGGACCTCTCCTACAGCGAGGCCGAGAAGGAGAACATCTCCTACGAGAACACGCCCGACCGGGCCGGTGACCAGACCGCCGTCAGCGCGATGACGATGATGGACATGCCGCTTGGCATCGCGCCGTCGGCCGACGAGCTGCCGGGGGCGACCGTCGGTACGGCCAGCACCGGCGACGCAGAGTTCGTCGTGCAGGCGGTCGAAGCGGACCGGTTCGCCGGTGGCACCCACGTCGCCGTCTCGCCGCGAACGCCGTACAACGGGATGTTGATTCCCCGCCTCGGACTCGAGATGACCGTCGCCCGCGACGACGAGACGGTCTTCGACGAGGAGCTCGGCGCGGTCCTCGACCCCGAGTTCGGCTACCACTACGGCGGCGACCTCGACGCACTGGAGTCCGGAGACGAAATCGAGCTCCGGGTGACCATCCCGCCGCAGGTGGCTCGCCACGAGGGCTACGAGACGGCGTTCCTGTCGTTCGAGCCCATGACGCTGTCGGTAGCGTGAGTACGACACGCTTTTGTCCCGGCCACTGAAATTCCGACACGAGATGGACGCTGATACCGTCAAGGAGGTCGTGGTCGCCGGCGCCTCTGTCCTGGCAGTCATCGCCGCCATGGCCTACGTCGGGATGGCCTACGGGAGCGACACGGGTGTGCTGAGTACCCAGGGAGGCCAGATGCTCGCCTATGCCATCGCCGGTTTCGTCGTCCTGATGGCCATCGTCGGCTACACGCGACAGTACTGGCTCAACACGGACGACGAGGAGTAATCAGTCGTCGGCCGCGAGTCGCGTCTCGTAGTACGACAGCGGGTGCGCGATGGTCTCGCAGGTCTCGTCCTTGTTCACGCAGTCGCCGTACGTCTGCATGGTCGCACACGACACCGGTGGGTACGCGATCTCGCCCTCCGACGTCGCGACGCGCTCGACGCCGTAGCGGATGCGCTCGGCGACCGTCTCGTCGTCCGGGTCGACGATGGCGACGACCTCCTCGGCGTGCATGCCGACCGTCGCACAGAACGACAGGAGGACGAACCAGGAGTGGTCGGGGAGCTCCTCGCCGGCGCGGGCACGCTCGAGCAGTGCGTCCATGCAGGGCGGGAACGCCTCTGGATCGACGTCCGCGAACTCGGTCGGAATCGCGGGATCCGAGAGCACGTCCTCGACGGCGGCGACGGCGTGGTCGAGCTCCGCGCCGATGACGTCCGGCACGTCGAACGGCAGCCCGGCGGCGACCCGCTCCTCGATGGCCGCCCGGAGCAGTTCGAGCAGCTCGTCGCGCGTGACCGGCACGTCGCCGGCGGCGAGACTCCGTCGCGGGAGCCGCCAGTCCGGGTCGTCGAGGTCGGCCGCGAGCCGCAGGTACCGCGTGACGGCGACCTCGTAGCCGTCCTCGGTCGGCACCACCTCGTCCTCGAGGTCGAACTCGGCGAGGAGTCGTTCGACGCTGAGGTCGGTGTCGTTGCTGGTGAACTTGAGGTCGTCCCCGTCGTCGAGGTCGGCGAGCACGCGCTCGTGGGCGGTCGCCGCCTCGGCCTTCGCGTACGTCCGGGTGACGACGGGGTCGTCGACGAGCGAGACGACGACGCGGGCGACCGGATACGAGAGGAGTTCGGTGCGGTCGTCCCCATGTGGCTCGCCGATAGTGTGGTCGGTGAGCGCCGACACCACCCGGTCGACCGCGCGGTCGACCGCCGGCTCGTCGGGCCGGGTTACCAGCTCGCCGAGGTCGACCGCCGCAGCGTCGACCGCCTCGCGGGCGGCCGCGAAGAACGGATACCGGGCGTGGAGACGCTCCATCGGCGTCACGTTCCCGCTGTGCCCGGATAAACGCGACGGTCGGTCTCTTGTGGGCTCTGCGTTTCCTGGTTACGAACGGCTGTCAGCAGCTCGAAAGCCCCCCGCCGTCTCGGCTCCCGGGACACGCTACGGTCCTCGCTGCGCTGTCGTTCGAGAGTCTTCGATTTTCGTGATTCAGCCAGAAACGCCTCAGTCCGCGCCGGCTTCGGCCTCGCAGCTCCCGTCGGCGGGCTCGTGAGCGAGCGAGAGGACGACAGCCTCGCCGGATAGGACGGTCGTGTCGTCGACCGTGGCCGTGGTGCGGACCCGGAGCTGGCCCTCCCCGAGGTCCTCGACGACCTCGACGGTGGCCGCGACGGTGTCGCCGGGGCGGACCGGCGCGCGGAACTCGAGGTCCTGCGAGACGTACACCACGTCGCCGGGGAGGTCGGCGAGTGCGGCGCTGACGAGACCGGCGGGGAGCATCCCGTGGGCGATGCGGCCCTCGAACATCGTCTCGGCGGCGTAGCCGTCGTCCACGTGGAGCGGGTTGTCGTCGCCGACGAGCGCGGCGTAGTCCTCGATCTCGTCCGTCGATACCGTCATGTGTGTCGTAGCGGAGTCCCCGACCGTCGCAACTGTCATGTCCGAAGGGGAACGTCGTATCCGGTTCAAGCTAGGGGTTAACATGTAAAACGGGGTCTTTTCTATCCCGACAATCGTTGCCACCGGTATGGCGACCGTGGACAACGACGGGGTGACTATCTCATACGAGGTGGATGGACCGCACGACGCGCCGGTCGTGGCCTTCTGCGAGGGGCTTGGCTACGCACGCTGGATGTGGCGGTTCCAGCGCGAGCGACTCGAGGACTACCGGACCGTCGTCTTCGACAACCGGGGAACCGGGGAGTCCGAGGTCCCCGAGGAGCCAGAGGCGTACAGCATCGAGGCCTTCGCGAGTGACCTGGAGGCAGTCCTCGACGCCGAGGGCATCGACGAGGCGCACGTCGTCGGAGCGAGCATGGGCGGGATGACCGCACAGCAGTACGCCCGCGACTACGACCGGGCCATCTCGCTGACGTTGCTCTGTACCTCCCACGGCGGCGCGGACGCCGTCGAGACCCCACCGGAGACACAGGAGTACATGTTCGACGTGCCCGAGGAGTACGACGAGCGCGAGGCCGTCCGCTACAAGATGACGCCCGCGATGACCGAGTCGTTCGCCGCGGAGAACGAGGCGCTCGTCGACCAGATCGTCGACTGGCGGCTCGACTCTGACGCGCCGGAGGCCGCGCGGAACGCCCAGGCCGGCGCAGTCGCGGCCTTCGACAGCACGCCGTGGCTGGACGAGCTGACGCTGCCGGCACTCGTCCTCCACGGCACCGACGACCGCGTGCTGCCTGTCGAGAACGGCGAGCGGCTGGCCGCGGCGCTCCCGAACGCCGAACTCGAGCTGTACGAAGGGGGGTCGCACCTGTTCTTCATCGAGTCCGCGGACGAGGTGACGGCGAACATCCGGGGGCACGTGACGGTACACCCCGGTGCGTCGCACGCGGGTGCGGAGGCACACGATGGGTAGTTCACGCGGTGACGGAACCGCCGACCAGTCGGACGGCCGCGACGAGGCCGGTTCGGCGGCCGGGCCGCGAGCCGGCGGCTGGGTCGGCGCCTGGTCCGAGCGCCGGGCCGAGCTCTCGCCGGACCGCGTCGGGCTTCGGGACGCGACGACCGGCGAGTCGTACACCTACGCCGAGCTGGACCGGCGTGCGAACCGGGTCGCCCGGCTGCTCGGACAGCACGGGGTCGACGCGAGCGACCCGGCGACGATGCCGAACGTCGGCGGGGCCGGGCGCGCGACTCCGAGCGAAGGCGAGCCAGGGGACGTGACGGTCGGCGGTCGGGTCGCCGTCGTCTCGCGGAACCGGCCCGAGCTGGTCGACCTGTTCTTCGCGACGGGGAAGACCGGAGGCGTACTCGCACCGCTGTCGCACCGGCTCGCACCGCGCGAGCTGGGGGAGCTGCTCTCGGACGTCGAACCGTCGCTACTCGTCGTCGAGGAACCGTTCGCAGACCTGCTGGACGAGGCGCTGGCGCACGACACCTGCGACTACGACGGCCCGGTGCTCGGGCTCGGGGAGACGGACCACGAGTCGTTCGGGGCGGCCGTACCCGAGGACGGCTCCCCGGTCGAGCCGGCGGGCGTCGACGAGGACCACGCCCACCTGTTCCTGCACACCGGCGGTTCGACGGGCACACCGAAGGAGACGGTGCTCACGCACGGCACCATCGCCTGGAACTCGGTCAACACCATCACCGCGTGGGGCCTCCGGCCGGAGGACGTGACGCCGATGGTGTTCCCGATGTTCCACACGGGAGGCTGGAACGTCATCACCGTCCCCCTGTTCCACCTCGGCGCGGAGGTCGTCATCGCGCGCGAGTTCGACCCGACCGGGGTGCTCTCCATCGTCGACGAGCGGGATGCCACGCTGCTCGTGGCGGTCCCCGCCGTGCTCCGGATGATGACCGAGGCCGACAGCTGGGAGGAGGCCGACCTCTCGACGCTCCGGTTCGTCAAGTCGGGCGGTGGTCCCTGCCGCGCGTCGGTGATGCAGGCGTGGTGGGACCGCGGCGTCGACCTCTCACAGGGCTACGGGCTCACCGAGTGCGGGCCGAACAACTTCACGATGCCGACGGACTGGCCCCACGAGAAGGCCGACAGCGTCGGGCTCCCCGCGATGCACGTCGACGTACGTATCGTCGACGACGACGGAACCCCTGTCGACCAGGGCACCGTCGGCGAGCTCGAACTCGCCAGCCCCCACGCCGCGGCCGGCTACTGGCGCGCCCCCGAGGAGACCGAGGCCACGTTCGGCCAGAGGTGGGTGTCGACCGGCGACCTCGCCCGCCGCGACGGCGCCGGCTACGTCTACGTCGAAGGCCGGAAGAAGAACATGTACGTCTCCGGCGGCGAGAACGTCTATCCCGCCGCAGTCGAGGATGTCGTCTCCGGCCATCCGAAGGTCGAGGAAGTCGTCGTCGTCCCCGTCCCGGACGAGCAGTGGGGGCAGGTCGGCAAGGCCGTCGTCGAGGGTGACGAGTCGCTCACGCTCGACGAACTGACCGCCTTCCTCGACGGCAGGCTCGCCCGGTTCAAACGGCCGCGCCACCTCGCGTTCGTCGACGAGATGCCCACGTCGGGCCCGTCGAAGATCGACCGCGAGGCCATCGCACGGGAGTTCACCGGGGAGTAGGCAACCGAGGAGCCGATTGTAGACGGGCGGCGGCCCTGCTGCTCGTCTGTCTCGCGGTCGCGTCCCGGTTCGGCCGAGAGTGACGGCTGACGGGTTCAATTCTCTCGTTTCGGCGTGAAAGCCGGCTGTGGGAAAGAAACGCTTATGCACTGACGTACCGATGTGTGAACACTGGGCACGAAAGATTATGATAGATCTCTCGATGGACATGCAGCAGTACGACTGCCCGTTCATCGACACCACCACCGACCACGACGTGGCGTTCGCGGCGGCGCACTGGGAGTTCCACCCGGTCGTCGAGGAGCTCGAATGCCGCATGGTCGTCGAAGGGGCAGACAGGGGGGCGCTCGACAACGGGCTGCACGCGCTACAGGAGCACGACCACATGCACGATATCGACCTGCTGGCCAAGCGTGACGACGTGGCGCACCTGAAGACCGTGATGGGTCAGACCGACGCCATGGAGACGATCCGGCGCAACGACGGCTACATCACGGGTCCGTTCTACATCGAGGACGGCAGCGAGATGTGGCACGTCGGCTTCGACGACGAGGGGCGGGCCGACGGCACGCTCTCGGAGCTGGAGAAGGCGAACGAGTTCGACGTCGTCGAGCGCGAGACGGTCACGCTGCCGTCGATGAACGACATCGTGCAGAACGCGGGCGCGGCGATGACGCTCATCGGGGGCTGTCGCGACCTCTCCGACGTGGAGCGCCAGACGCTGGAGACCGCGGCGACCGAGGGCTACTTCGAGAGCCCGAGAGACACTACACTCGGTGACCTCGCCGACGAGTTCGGTGTCTCGAAACCAGCCGTCTCGAAGAACCTCCGCCGCGGCCAGCAGAAGATGGTCGAGCGGGTCGTCGACGCGCTGTCCGAGCTCGACGACTGAGTATTTAACATGTTAACCTCGCAATTCTTGCCCGTCTTGATTCGATAGTATCGAGTATGTCGCGCGTGAGCATTTCACGAAGACGAATGATGGCAACGTTGGGTGCACTCAGTTCCGGCGCGCTCGCCGGATGCACGAGTGGTGGTGACGGTGAGGGCACGGACACGCAGATGAACACAGCCACGGACGGGGGAACCACCAGCGGCGGTGGACAGCAGACCACGACCCAGGCGGACGTGTCGGCCTCCGGGACGGTCAAGGTCGGCATCATGCAGCCGATGTCCGGCGACCTCCAGTACTACGGGATGCAGTCCATCTGGGGCTTCCTCTCGGGACTGGCCTACCGGACCGACTCGGACCCGCTGACCGACGTCCAGACCGGGACCCGGACCATCGAGGACGGCGACGTGACCTGGGAGCTCATCTTCAAGGACACGCAGTTCTCGGCGGACTTCGCACAGACGGCCGCGACCGACCTCGTCCAGCAGGACGACGTCGACGTGCTGTTCGGCTGTTCCTCGTCGGGGGCGGCGTCCCGCGTCGCACAGACCGTCGTGAACACGTCGGGGGTCGACATCCCGTACATCGCGGGCCCGGCGGCCTCGGCCGACATCACCGCGAACAGCGATACCTGCTCGGCGCAGGTGTTCCGTGCCAACGAGAACACGGCGATGGACGCCCGCTCCGGCGGCACGTACGCCGCACAGGAGACGGACATCCAGCGCGTGTTCCTGATGGGCGCTGACTACTCGTTCGGTCGCGCCGTCGTGAACAACTACCGGACGGTGCTCGAGGCGAACGGCATCGAGATCGTCGGCGAGCGGTTCGTCCCGCAGGGCTACTCCGAGTTCGAGGGACTGTTCGAGCAGGCGGTCAGCGCGAACGCCGACGCGGTCGTCGGCGGGTTCACGGTCTCGACGCTGCCGAACTTCATGACGACCGCGGCGAACTACGACCTGCGCATCTTCGGTGGCTTCGCCACGGAGATCACGAACGCGATCGTCGGCCAGGTCCTGACGAACCTGCTGGGCGAGCCGCTGACCGCCCAGAAGATCCGCGACGCCGAGATCGGCCCGTTCACGACGCGGTACCACTGGAACCAGTACAGCAACGACATCAACACCGCGTTCGTCGACATGTACACGAACGCCTACGGAAAGGTGCCGGACCTGTTCACGTCGGGGACGTTCACGGCTGCCTCCTCGATCCATCAGGCCGTACAGACCTCGGGCTCGACCGAGGGCATCGATATCGCGGGTTCGATGAAGGGAATGACGGTCGCTGACACGCCGAAGGGTACGGACGCGTACACGTACCAGGAGTACAACAACCAGGCGCGCTCCGAGATGACCGTCGCCTACCCCGTCCCGACGACCGACGAGTTCGCGGACAGCTGGGGGGCCGGCATCATGCCGGGCGAGCCCGCCGCCCGCGTCAGCAAGGACCAGACGACCATCCCGGTCGACGACCCCGGGATGGGCTGCGACCTGTAGGCGATGGGGGACCAGGTGTTACGCACCGACGGGCTGACGAAGCACTTCGGCGGCATCACCGCCGTCGACGGTGTCTCGTTCGCCCTCGACAGCGACGAGTGCTGCGCGCTCATCGGCCCGAACGGGGCGGGGAAGACGACGTTCTTCAACCTGCTCACCGGCGAGCTCGAACCCAGCGAGGGCAGCGTCGAGTTCCACGACGGCGACGGGTGGCGCAACCTGACCGGGCTCGCACCACACGAGACCGCGAGCGCCGGCCTCCACCGGTCGTACCAGATAACCAACCTGTTTCCGACGACGACGGTCCGTGAGAACGTCCGCGTCGCGGCACAGGCCCACGGGGACGCGACGACGCGCTTCTGGCGCAACGTCGGCGCGTTCCCCGAGTACGTCGACGAGGCCGAATCCATCCTCGAACGGGTGGGGCTGGCCGCGAAGGCCGACGCCGTCGCACGGAACCTCAGCCACGGCGAGAAGCGCCAGCTGGAGCTCGGCGTCGCGCTCGCGGGCGACCCCGACGTGCTGTTGCTCGACGAGCCGGCGGCGGGCGTCTCCTCCGAGAGCGTCGACGAGGTCGTCGACCTCATCCGGAACGTGGCGAGCGACCACGCCGTCCTGCTCGTCGAACACAACATGGACGTCGTGATGGACCTCGCGGACCGTATCGCGGTGCTCCATCAGGGCGAGCTCATCGCCGACGGGCCGCCGACCGAGGTGCGCGACGACGACGGGGTGCAGGAGGCGTACCTCGGCGGCTACGACCCCGACGCGCCGACCGCCGGCGACGAGGGCGGCGAGCCGACCGGCGAGGACGGAGGTGGCGTCGCGTGAACCACCTGCTCGAACTCGACGACGTCCACACGTACTACGGCGAGAGCCACATCCTCGAAGGCGCCTCGCTGCACGTCGACCCCGGCGAGACCGTCGCGCTCGTCGGCCGCAACGGAGTCGGCAAGACGACGACCCTGCGGACCGCGCTCCAGCTGACGCCGCCGCGAAGCGGGACCGTCACCTACGACGGCGAGGACGTGAGCGGCCGACAGACCCACGAGGTCGCCCAGGCCGGCATGGGCTGGATACCGGAGGACAGACGCATGTTCTCCCAGCTCACCGTCGAGGAGAACATCCAGGTCGCCGTGAAGGACGCCGAGCGGGTCGACACACACCTCGACCGCGCGTTCGAGGCGTTCCCCGACCTTCGCGAGTTCCGGAACCGCAAGGCCGGCAACCTCTCCGGCGGCCAGCAGCAGATGGTCGCCATCGCACGCGGCCTCGTCGGCGAGAACGACCTCTTGCTCGTCGACGAACCCAGCGAGGGGCTCGCACCACAGATCGTCGAGGACGTGGCGAACGCACTGCGCGCAGTCGCCACCGACGCCTCGCTGCTGCTCGTCGAGCAGAACTTCCCGCTCGCGATGGACCTGGCGGACCGGTTCTACCTGATGGACCACGGCGAGGTCGTCCACTCCGACACGACCGAGGGCGTCAGCGCCGACGACGAGGAGATACGGAGGTACCTGACGTGATTCCGCTCGTCTCCCTCGTCGACGCCGTCCTGCACTTCCTCGACCCGGCCGTGCTCGCGCGGGTGCTGTTCGACGGCCTCGCGAAGGCCTCCATCTACGTGATGATCGCCGCCGGGCTGACGCTCATCTTCGGACTGATGGGCGTGCTGAACTTCGCCCACGGCTCGCTGACCGCCATCGGGGCGTACCTCGGCGGGCTCGTGATGGTGACCTTCGCCGCGAGCGCGTCCGGCAACGTCGGCCGCATCGCGCTCTTTTTCGTCGCCATCGTCGTGGTGTTCGCGCTACTGACCGCCTTCGGCGGCGCGATGGAGGTGTCGCTCATCCGGCCGCTGTACGACCGGCCGCCGCTGTACCAGATACTGCTCACCTTCGGCATCACGCTCGTGTTGGAGGAGCTGTTGCGGATGGTGCTGCTGTTCTACGACATCCAGCCCTCGACGGACTGGCTGGAGGCCCAGGGCACCCGGCCGGAGATCATCTCGAAGACCCACGACGTGTTCGGGCTGGGCGTCGAGGGGCTGGAGGTGTTCCAGATACTGCTCGGCGTCGCCATCACCGCCGGTGTCTGGATATTCCTCACGCGAACCCGGTACGGCCTCTACATCCGCGCCGGAAGCGAGGACGGCGAGATGGCACAGGCCCTCGGCGTGAACGTCCACCAGGCCTTCACCGTCGTCTTCGGCGTCGGCGTCGGCATCACCGGCGTCGCCGGTGCGTTGCTGATGTGGGACAGCGCGTGGGCGGCGAGCATCGACCTCGGTGCGGAGGTGCTGCTGCCCGCGTTCGTCGTCGTCATCGTCGGTGGCCTCGGCACGTTCCGCGGGACCGTCGTCGCCGGCGTGCTGGTCGGGTTCGTGGACGCGTTCACCACCGAGCTGTTCACCAGCAACATCGTCGGCTTCTCCGCGCTGCCGGAGCTGTTCATCTTCCTCATCCTCGTGGGGACCCTCGTTCTGCGGCCCCAGGGGCTGTTCGGCGTCGAGGAGGTGGGTGGCCATTAGCGAGCCCACCGACGCGCCCGACGACGGCGCGACCGACGACGTCGCCACCGACGGCGGCACCGCGACCGCGGACTCCGCCGACGTGGCGAGCGAGACGACCACCGACGAGCACTACCTCGTCGAGTACCTCCGCGAGCACGTCGCCCACGCGTTCGTCGTCGCCTTCTTCGGCCTCTACCCGTTCGCCCACACGTTCCTCACCGGCTCGCTCGTCGGTGCGGAGATGGCGATGTTCCTGCCGCGCGTGCAGACGATGATAACGGTTTTCTACTTCGGCCTGTTCGCGATGAGCTTCGACTTCATCAGCGGCTACACCGGCTACCTCTCCTTCGGCCACTCGGCGTTCTACGGTCTCGGCGCGTACTTCGTCATCCTGGTCGCCAACGGGAAGGTGCCGCTGCTCGGGAGCGGGACGCCGTTCATGATGCTGTTGCTCATCGCCGGCATCCTCGCCGTGGTCATGGCACTGGTGATGGGGAGCGTCGCGTTCCGGCTCACCGGTGTCTACTTCGCGATGATCACGCTCGGGTTCGCCCAGATCCTCTACGTGTTCTTCTCGAACTGGGACTACCTCGGGTCGAACCCGCGGGACGGTATCGCCGTCCTCGGCAGACAGGACGGCTTCTCCATCGGCGTGCCGTACGTCGACTCGCTGAACATGAGCATCGGCCAGCTCCAGGGTGACACGTTCACCTGGGGGATGGACTTCGCGGCGATAACCGGCATCGACGCGCTCTCCCCCATCAGCCACACCATCGCCCTCGGCCCCGGCGAGGTGTCGTACTACATGGTCGGGCTGGTCGTGCTGGTCTGTTACTTCATGCTGCAGCGCATCATCCACTCGCCGTTCGGGCGGGCGATGATCGCCATCCGCGAGAACGAGGAGCGCGCCCGTGCCGTGGGCTACGACACCTTCCGCCTGAAGATGGGCGCGTTCGCCATCTCGGGCTTCTTCGGGGCGGTCGCCGGCGGCCTGTTCACGGGCTACCGGACCTCCGTCGCACCCGAGAACTCATTTTACTTCCTCACCGCCGGCGACGCGCTGCTGGCCTCTATCATCGGCGGCTTCGGCACCATCGCCGGCCCGCTGTTCGGCCGGCTGTTCCACGAGGGGCTCCACGAGTTCCTCACGAAGGAGGGCGGCGGGCTGCTACCGTACCTCCGCAGCCACCTCGGCGAGGGGACGCTGAACACCGTCATCCTCGACGGCTTCACCGTCTCCGAGGCCATCGAGGTGTTCCTCAACGGCCGCGCCGGTCTCTACATCGGCCTGCTGTTCGTCCTGTTCGTGCTGTACGTGCCCAACGGGCTGCTCGGGACGCTCCGGGGCTACCTCGGTGGAACCGTCGCCGGACAGGTCGCCGCGGCCGTAAAGCGCCGCGTCCGGGGGTGGAAGCTGTGAGCGGGACCGGGCCCCACCACAGCGGGCCCGACTCCGACGACGGCGGTGGCACGACCGTCGCCCTCACCGGCTACGGCACCTACGTCCCCGACGAGACGGTCTCCGGCGAGGCCATCGCCGAGGAGAGCGGCATCCCCGAGCACGTCGTCGTCGAGAAGATGGGCCTGCGCGAGAAGCACGTCTGTCCGCCCGACGACGACCACGCCACGGACATGTCGGTCGCAGCGGGGCGTGAGGCGCTCGCCGACGCGGACCTCGACGCCGCAGCCCTCGACCTCGTGCTGTACCACGGCAGCGAGTACAAGGACCACGTCGTCTGGTCCGCCGCGGCCGCCATCGCCGAGGAACTCGGCGCGGAGAACGCCTTCGCCAACGAGTCCTACACGCTGTGTGCGGGTGCACCGCTGGCGGTGCGGCAGACGAAGGCACAGCTGCTCGCCGACCACGTCGACCGCGCGCTGCTCGTGACCGCCAGCCGCGAGGAGGACCTCGTCGACTACGGCAACGAGCGCTCCTCGTTCATGTTCAACTTCGGCTCCGGCGCGAGCGCGATGGTACTCGAAGCCGACCCCGACGAGGAGCGGGTCCGCGCGACCGTGGGCGAGAGCGCGGCCGTCACTGACGGCTCGTTCGCCGACGACGTGGTGATGCCGGCCGGCGGCTCGAAACGCCCGCCCAGCCACGAGACGGTCGACGCCGGGCTGCACACCCTCGACGTGCCGAACCAGGAGTCGATGAAGGAGCGGCTCGCTGAGGTGAGCCTGCCGAACTTCCGCGAGGTCGCCGAGACCGCCATGGAGCGCTCCGTCGTCGAGTCGGTCGACTTCCTCGCCGTGACCCACATGAAGCGGTCGTTCCACGAGTACCTCTGTGACGACCTCGGCTGCGACCCCGCGTCGGACGCCTACTACCTCGACGACTACGGCCACGTCCAGTCCGCCGACCAGATACTCGCGCTGGACGAGGGGCTGACGCGAGGACGGGTCGAGCCCGGCGACGACGTGCTCTTTCTCGCCGCCGGCACCGGCTACACCTGGGCCGCGACCTGTCTCACCTGGCGGGGGTAGCGGCCCGCGACCCACCCGACGACGACCCACAAGCGAAGCTTTTTGCGCGCGCCACCGTCACCTACCGATATCAGAATGACGCGCGATACGGATGCTCCAGCCGCCGACGACGTGTTGCCCGACGGGGGCGACGCCGTCGCGGAGGGGGCCGACGACGTGGCGCTGGACCCGTGGGGCTCCTCGACGGTCGCGGACTACCGGAAACTGTTCGAGGAGTTCGGCATCGAGGAGTTCGACCAGCTGCTGCCCGAGGTGCCGAAGCCGCACTACCTGATGCGTCGCGGGGTCATCTTCGGGCACCGCGACTACCGGCCGGTGGCGGCGGCGATGCGCAACGACGACCCGTTCGCCGTCCTGTCCGGGTTCATGCCGACGGGCGACCCGCACATCGGCCACAAGCTGGTGTTCGACGAGATCATCTGGCACCAAGAGCGCGGCGGCGACGCCTACGGCCTCATCGCCGACCTCGAAGCCCACTCGGCCCGGGGGCTTACCTGGGACGAAATCGACGAGCACTCGCGGGACTACCTCCTGAGCCTGCTCGCGCTCGGCTTCGACCCCGACGAGGGCGAGCTCTACCGCCAGTCCGACAACCGCGAGCTACAGGACCTCGCGTTCGAGCTCGGCAGCGAGGCGAACTACTCCGAGCTGCAGGCCATCTACGGCTTCGACGGCGAGACGGACGTGAGCCACATGCAGAGCGTCGTCACCCAGATGGCGGACATCCTCTACCCGCAGCTCGACGAGCCGAAGCCGACCGTCATCCCCGTCGGCCCGGACCAGGACCCGCACATGCGACTGGCCCGGGACCTGGCGATCCGGATGCGCTACTTCAAGGTGACCGAGGCGTACGCGAGCTTCGAGGCCGACGAGGGCGAGCGCGCACTCCTCCGCGAGACCTGGGACGCGCTGGACGAGCTCGCCGACGGCGACGACACGACGGTCCGCTGTGTCCACGCTGCCCAGTACCTCGCCCACGGCGAGGCCGCGGTCGACTTCGAGGCCGACCGACCGACCGTCGACGTGCCCGAACTCGAGGAGTCGGCGCGCGCGAGCGTCGTGGCGAAGCTACAGTCCGCCGGCATGGAGCCGTTCCGGCCCCGCACGCGCTTCTTCGACCGGCAGGCGACCGACGAGGCGTTCGAGGGGCTCGTCGACGCCGTCGAGGGCGAGAAGCGCGTCTACGAGGGCCACGTCGACTCGTTCGACCTCGACGTCGCCGAGGCCGAGGAGCTGGCCAGACAGGTCGAGGTCGACCACGGCGGCTACGGCTTCATCCCGCCGTCGTCCATCTACCACCGGTTCATGACCGGGCTCACCGGCGGGAAGATGTCCTCGTCGGTGCCGGCGAGCCACATCAGCCTGCTCGACGACCCGGCGGACGGCTACGACAAGGTGAAGGCCGCGACCACTGGCGGGCGCGAGACCGCCGAGAAGCAGCGCGAACTCGGCGGCGAGGCCGACGACTGCCCCGTCTACGAGCTGTACGCCTACCTGCTGGCGAACGACGACGACGACCTCGCGACCGAGGTGTACGAGGAGTGCGTCGGCGGCGAGCGGCTCTGTGGCGGCTGCAAGGAGCAGGCCGCCGAGCTGATGCGAGAGTTCCTCGCGGACCACCAGGAGAAACGCGAGGAGGCGAAGGAGCTGCTCGCCGAGCTGGACATCGACCTCGACACCGACCGCGCCTGACTGCGGCGAGCCGTTTTCTTCAATAGCTAGCAAGAAATATTTAACCGCGTGGTCGGCCAACTCGGGACGATGACCTCCCGGACCCGACGCGAGGACGAGCACGATGCGATGGTCTGTGCCGACGTGCTCGGCTCGTTCGGTGTCTCTGTCACGGACGTGCGAACCCAGACGGGCACGCCCGGTACGTCGCTCGAGACCGCACTCGCGAGCGCACTCGACGCGGCCGGCCACCCGGCAGAGTTTCTGCGTGACGTGGTCGTCGCGTCTGACCGCGGCCTCGACGCACCGGCCCGCTACTGGAGCCACGCCCCGGCGACCCACCTCGCCGACATCTTCGACGCCATCGACTGGGAGTTCTCGATGCGGGACGCCCACGGTCGACCGGTCTCCGCCGACGGCGAGTCCCCCGGGCCGTACACCCTCTCCGTGACAGACGCGAACGGCATCACCCGCGAGGCACCGTTCGAGTATCCGGACACCCCGCTCGGCGACTACAACCTGCCCGCGCTCGTCGACGCGGTGAACGTCCGGCTGCTGTACGGGCTCGGCTGTGAGTTCGTCCAGCTCTCCGACGGCACCGACCGCTGGCGGTTCGCCCTCGTCGAGACCGAGGAACGCGCACGCCTCGACGAGTCCTACGGTCCCCGGGTCGAGGTGTTCGACCGGCCCCTGCTCGCGAAGTACCAGCCCGGCGCGTACGTCCCCGACGAGGGCGACGATGTCCCGCTCCCTGAGTGGGTCACCAGCACCGGCGGCCCCTCCCTCGCAGAGCGGGCCCCAGACCGGGCAACCGGCGTCGCGGACCTCGACGACCCGGTCGAGGCGGACCCCGACGCGGTCCTCGAGGCCGAGGGCGGGGTCGTGGCGGACGAACCGGACGGAGGCGACGACACGGCCGACCTCATCGACTTCGTCGGCGACGACTCGCCAGGGACCGACCGCGCCGACCGGGTCGACATTGTCGAGGATGCAGACCCCGACTGGGCGGCCGGCGACGGTGTCGAGACCGACGACGAGGGGCGCGTGGACACCTGGAGGGATGACGAGCGCAGCGTGGGCGGGGACAGCGAGAGTGACGGCGACCAGGCTGACCGCGAGAACGCTGACGGCGACGACGAGGACGACCCCGTCGACGTGACGCCGTTCTGGGACGAGGACGACTGGGTACTCGACCCCAGCGACGACGAGCGCGCGGACGGGGATGCGGACGCCGAAGGCGACGACGACGACCAGCCCGAAGACGCGACCGCAGACGGCAGCGTCGACGACGAGGGCTGGAGCGACGGCTTCGTGCTGGACAGCGGCACGGACGAGACCGCCGCCGAGACCGGCGGCGGGACCGTTGCGGCGGCCGAGCGGGAGCCAACCGCGACTGTCGACACTGCGACCGTGGACAGCCAGCGTGCCGACGGGGCGGTCGATACCGCGACAGAGAGTCCAAGCGGGTCGAACCCCGCCGGCACCCACGGCTTCGAGCTCCGGGGCGGCGGCCCCGCTGTCTCTCGGGCGGGTGACGATGCACTCGGCGAGGTGTTCGACGAGTTGGAGGCGGAAGCAGCGACGGAGTCCGTCGGCGACCCTGCCGACGAGGGGCGCGACGACGACGCCTTCGACGTGGGCGACCTCGCGGGTGCCGGCGCGAACCGGAAAGCGGCCCGCATCGAGGACGACGACTTCGGCGTCGACGTCGAGTCCAGCGAGGACGACCGGCTCGCGGCCTACGGCGCGGCACTCCACGTCGGCGGTGGCATCTCGGTGAGAGGGCTGCTGGACGACGACGAGTTCGTGCCCGAGTTCCCGGCCGCCGACCGCAACGAGGTCCGAATCGAGTTCGAGGAGTCGTTCGACCCGGCGACGCCCTCGCCGTCGGAGCGCCGCGAGACCGACGACGGCTTCGTCTGGGTCAACGAGGGGAAGCTGGCCGAGAACCGGCACTGAGGGCTACGCTGATTTGTTGACGTACACCGCGGGACTCGACCGGCGGGCGTAGTCGGCGTCACCCGCACCGACGGCCGACCAGTAGCTCCGTGGCGTGTGTCCCAGGAGTTCACCGATGCGGTCGTACGACAGCAGGTTCTCGCCGCGCCCGACGAGTTCGAACGCCTCGCGCCGCTGGTCGTCGGTGTCGTCGTTTACCCACGCCTTCGTGTAGCGGTTCGGGTAGTTGCAGACGAGCGTCCCGCCCGGCGCGACCAGGTCGTAGAGTTCGACGAGGGCACGCTCGGCGTCTGCGACGAAGTACAGCGTCGCCATGCAGTAGGCGAGGTCGAACTGGCGCTCGACACCGAGCTCTGGGAGGCCGGCGACGGCGAACTGGAGGTTGTCGAGGTCCGCTTCGGCCGCTCGCTCGCGGTTCGCTTCGACGACCGAGGGAGCCACGTCGTAGCAGTGGAACGTCGTGTCCGGATACTCGGGGGCGAGCTCGAACGGCACGAGCGCGGGCCCACAACCGACATCCGCGACCGACTCGGGGACGCCGATCCGTTCGAAGAACGTCGCCAGGTGATCGGGCATCGCCTCGCCGCCGAGGTACGCTCCGCGGTCCCAGTCCGTGGTCGCGTAGAAGTCCCGCTCCCAGTCGAACGACATACCCGCGAGTGGCCACCGTCGGCGGAAGTGCGTTCCGGTCGTGGCCGTGTCACGAGTTGACTAACCAACAGGATTCTATTCAAACACTGTTGGGAAAGAATTAACTGGAACTGTCCGAGTATGAGACGTATGACCGTGGGCAGGTCCGATGGGCAGTCGACCGGCATCGGCGTCGTCAGTGCCGGCCTCTCCGCCGTGTACGACGCGCTCGGGGTTGGACGCGACGAGGGCGACGAGGAGGAAGCCGACGACGACGACGACGTCACGTTCATCGGCGAGACCACCACCGACACCGAGGACCAAGGGACTGACGACCCGGCCGAGGACCCGTTCGCGGAGCTCGACCCGGACGCGCTCTCGCTCCCGGACGAGACCGACGCGGACCCGAGCGAGGAGTCCGCCGCGGACGACGGCGACGACATCTCCTGGGACGACGTCGCCGACAGCGACGAGCTGGCGTGGTCCGACGACGACGACTGGGGTTTCGACGGGGACGACACCGAGGAGTCGTTCAGCTTCGGCGGCGAGAGCCAGCCGGAGAGCGTCCGCGTCGAGAACGACACGTTCGGCCTCGACGACGTGCGCTGTGACGACCCCGACCAGCACTACGAGACCGCCCACGACGAGTTCAAGGCCGTCTCCGAGGAGCTGGAGTTCTCCGGCACCGTCGACGACCTCGAGCTGGACGCGCTCACGCTCGGCGACTCGACCGAGGACGACGACATGGAGACGGTCGACCTCGACGAGTTAACCGGCGAGGACCCCGAACGACGTGAGGGTACCTCGATAAACTCGAGCAGTGAGCGCAGCGAACCGCGAGAGCGCGAGGAACCCGACGAGCCCGCGAACGACGACCCGGACTGGGACCCCGGCTTCGACGGTGACGGCCCCGACATGGAGGGGTTCAACTTCGGCGTCGAGGAGCGCGACGGCTGGAACTGAGCTATCCCCGCTTCGACCAGAACCGGTCTAGCCCCAGGTCCAGCATGTCCGGGCTGACCGGCTGGAACTCCTCGCGCTCCGTCTCGGGGAAGTACTCGCGCACCGAATCCCACGAGTCCCGGGCGTAGCGCGCGTCGACGAACACCCGGACGCCGACCTCCTCCGGCCCCCTGATCACTCGCCCGATGGCCTGTCTGGCCTTCCGGACCGCCGGCACCGTCAGGGCGTACTCGAAGCCGTCGCCGAACGTCTCGTCGTAGGCGCGCTTCAGGGCCCGTGTTCTGGGCGAGGCGGTGTTGATGAGCGGGACGCCACAGACGACCGCCGCCGAGAGCCGGTCGCCGCGGTAGTCCACGCCCTCGGTGAGCGTGCCACGGAGACTGGTGACGAGCACCTTCCCGTCGCCCGCGAAGAACTCGTCCTTCAGCGACTCCGTGGTGCTGTCGGCGCTGGACTCGTCCAGTAGCACCGACTTGTCGAGGCGCTCGTCGCAGACGCCGGCGATCCACTCCGCCTCGCGGTAGTTCGGCATCCCGACGAGCACGTTGCCCGGCCGGCCCGCGACCGCACAGACCGCGTCCACGTGCATCCGCCGGGTCCGGTTCTCGTCGCCCGGGTCGCCGCGGTTGTCGTAGGTGAACTTCGGCGCGTCGACCGCGAAGGATTCGCGGTTCTCCTCGGGGAAGTGCAGGCCGTAGGTTCGCGTCTCGACCGGCCGTCCCTCGTTCTGGAGGTGTTTCAGCCCCGTCACCTCCGCGAAGGCGTCGAGCGGTTCGAGCGTCGCGCTCATCAGCACGCCGCCGCCGAACTCGCCGAGGTGCTCGCCGATGACCCCGGAAGGCACGCAGTTCTGGATGGCCAGCCGGGCGTTGTACGCGCGTCGCCAGGAGTCCGCTGGCTCGATGTCGTCCCAGGTCCGTTCGAGCTCTATCTCGCGGAAGTACTCGGTGTGGCCGCGGTGGTACCACGACGCGAGTGTGCGCGCCATCCCCTCGACGGCCCGTGATTTCTCCTCGTCCTCGGCGTCGTTGAGGACCCGGGCGACCACCGCGGCCGTGCTCGGAAGGTTCGTCCAGTCTGCCGGGCCGTAGCCGGCACGCTCGGCCCACTCGGTCAGCTCGTCTGGCTGTGGCGTATCGGGGTCCCGCAGCGGTATCTCGTCGTCGTGCAGGGTCGTGAGGTCCGCGCGCCACGAGCGGTGCTCGCGGTCGAGGTGTGCGGTGACGCGTCGGTCCAGCTCCTCGCGGAGGTCGGTGACGAACGAGCGCGCTGCCTTCAGCTCGGAGAGGCCGACCTCGGCGTCCGAGAGTTCGGCCCGGACGAGTTCAGCGTCGGCGCTCGTGTGCCGGCTCGCCTCCCCGCCTCCCTCGTCGAACTCTACGGGCTGGATGACCCGCGTGAGTTCGGCCTCGGCGTCGCGCAGCGTCGTGTCGCCCACGCCGTCGCTGACGAGGTCCCGCACGCGGGGTTCGAGCATGTGCGCCTCGTCGCAGACGACGAACGTGGAGTCGTCGAGCAGCGCGCCGGTGAACGAGCTGGTGGTCCGGGGATCGAACGCGTGGTAGTAGTTGCCGACGACCACCTCGGCGTGGCCGAGCAGCACCCCCATCAGCGAGTGCGGGCAGGAGCCGTACTCCATCCCCTTCGCGACGAGGTCGTCGGGGCGCAGCAGCCCCGTCTCGGTCAGGTCGAACGGCACCGCCTCCGCGGGGTCGCCGTCGTCGGGCAGGTCCGCGAGGAACCGCGCGTAGAACGGGCAGAACTCCACGTCCGCGCCGCCGGTGTCGTACTCGGGCATCGTCGGCGGGTACGGCGACATCTCGCCCGCACTCTCCAGGTACGAGGCCGACGCGCCGCCGGCCCCCGAGCCCGCGAGGTCGATCTGCTGGCTGCGGGCCTCCGCGGCGAGCGCCTCGGCGGTCGTCGCCCCGCCCTCACCCGCGAGGTCACGCGTGCGCTCGCGGAGCGAGTCACACCGCTCGTAGACGTTCTCGTCGTCGATGCCGCCCGCGTTCTCGCGGTTGTACGGGCAGACGTCTGACTTCCCGACGAGCGTCAGCGCCGACACCGGGTCCCAGTCGTCGGGCAGGTTCGCGTTGATCGTCTCCAGGTCCTGTTCGAACTGGCGGAGCTGCTGCTTGACGCTCGTCAGCACCAGCACGCGTTCGTAGTCGCTGTCGGGGTCCCTGACGAGGTCGATGCCCGCAGTCAGCGCGAGCATCGTCTTGCCAGTCCCGCAGGCCCCCTCGACCACCGTGAATCCGCCGTCCTCGGCGGTGTCGATGGCCGTCTCGATGCCGTCGACCTGCTCGTCGTACGGCTCAGCGTGTCCGAACACGTCCCGCCAATCGTCCATCTGGATTGCGCTCATCGTCCCCCGTGCATAGACTTGTCGGAGGCTGGGTCGGCATCGTTCAAGAAGGGTGAGATTGGTTCGACCTGCGTCGATTACTGACTATTCACCACCGGCGCGCGGCCGTGCTGCGTGTCGAGCCTGCGAGACGCGCAGCACACGCCCACGCGAGGGATGAGCGAGGGAGCCTGCGACCGAGCGAAGAGGCTGGGGAGGCGTGAGCTGCGGTGTGGTAGCAGTAGGCGGGATTGAAAGGGGCGAGGCGCTCGGCGAACCCCGACGAAGCAAGCACCGCAGGAACGAGGAGCGCAGCGAGTCGTGGGAGCCGAGCGCCTCGGGGCTTTCTGGCTGTTGGCGGAGCAAGTGACCCCCCACGAACTCGGAAGATCAACCTCACAACACTCAAACGCCACGAAAACCCACGAGATCCATGTTCAGTAATCGGCCCGCAGCCTCTTTTACCCCGATTCCGTACCCGTCAACAGAATGAGGGGGGTTGCCGACCGAGACACGAGACGAGCAGCGACGAGCCCGATAGCGATTCTGCTCATCGTGGCACTGACGCTGGTCGTCGCCGGGGCGGGGTTCGTCTTCCTCGGTGACGTGGTAGATATCGGCGAGACGACGCCGCAGGCGCGGATGAGCGCGGACTTCGACGCCGACAGCGGCATCGTCCGCATCCAGCACGACGGCGGCGACACGCTGACGCGGGCGAACACGGAGTCGCTGACGGTCCGGGTGCGGGACGCGAGCGACGGCAGTACGGAGGAGTTCGAGTGGCTCTCGGGGACGACGAGCCGCATCTCGGCGGGCGACGGCTTCCTCCTCGACGACGCGGGTGGGCTGCCGGTCGGGGACGCGGCGTTCTCCGGTCGGTTCGAGCCAGGTGACCAGGTGCAGGTAATCTGGCAGACCGACGAGCAGTCGACGATCCTGGCGGACTACACGGTCGACCAGCCCGCCAGACCGTATCTGGCGTGGACGCTGGAGCCGCGCCGCGGGCTGCTCGCGCACTTCCCGCTCGACGAGCGCGACCTGGTGGCCCGAGACAGCGTCGGGAACGCCGACGGCGAGCCGATGGGGCCGACGCCGGGCGCGAACGGGCAGGTAGGCACGGCGTACAGCTTCGACGACAGCAACGACGAGTACGTCGCGCTCGACCGGCGCTTCGACACCGACGGCGCATTGGACCAGGTGAGCGCCTGCGCCTGGTTCAACACGGACGAGTCAGGCACCGGAAACTTCGACAACTGGGCGCTGCTCGACTTCGACCGGTCGGAGTACTTCAACCTCTACGTCCGTGGGGACGACGGCCGTGTTGGCTTCTCCACGTCCGCCGAGAGCGGTACGGGCTCGCTCCACGACCAGTTCTCGAACGGGAGCTACAACGACGGGAACTGGCACCTCGCCTGCGGGGTCTACAACCGCAGCAGCAACGAGAAGCGCATCTACGTCGACGGGAGTCTGGATGCCAACGAGACCAAACCCCACGGTGGCAAGGCGCTCGGGAGCGGCGTGACCCGGTACGGCTTCATCGGCGACGGCAGCGAGGCGAGCAGCTACGACGGGGACCGGAACAACCACCACTTCGACGGCCGCGTCGACGACGTGCGGCTGTACGACGCCGCGCTCAACGGCAGCCAGGTGCAGGACCTCTACGACGCCGGGACCGGCGGCGGGGCGACCGCACCGACGAGCGACCTGGTCAGCCACTGGCGGCTGGACGAGAGCCAGACCAGCGACGACGACACGGTGCTCGGCGAGCGCGCGGACGGGAGCACCGTCACCGCGGAGAACAACGGCGCGTTCGGCAACGCGAGCGGCGTCGACGGGACCGCCTTCGAGTTCCGCGACGGCGGCTACGTCGCCATCGACGACAGCTTCGACACCGCCGGCGAACTCCCACAGATGACCGCCTGCTCGTGGTTCCGGACGAGCGAGACCGGCACCGGCGACTTCGACAACTGGGCACTGCTGGACTACGACCGGTCCGAGTACTTCAACCTCTACGTGCGGGGCGACACCGGCGGCGTCGGCTTCTCGACGTCGAGTCAGAGCAACTCGAAGGCCGACCTCTCGACGGGCACGAACTTCGCCGACGGGAGCTGGCACTTCGCCTGCGGCGTCTACGACGGGACGGAGAAGCACATCTACGTCGACGGGACCGAACGGGTCAACGCGACCAACCCCCACGGTGGACAGCCGCTCGGCACCGGGACGACCCGATACGGCTTCATCGGCGACGGCAGCGAGGCCGGCAGCTTCGACGGGAGCCGTAACGACCAGTACTACGACGGGCGGGTCGACGAGGTCCGGCTGTACGACCGCGCGCTCGAGCAGGAGGAGATCGAGGCGCTGTACACCGCCGACGGCGGCGGCTCTGGCAACCGCACGGTGACGACAGAGGCCCGGAGCTACCCCGCGTCGTTCGACGCTGACGACCTCGTGCTCACCAACGTCGACGCTACCGTGCCGTCGGGGACGAGCATCACCGTCACCGTCGAGTCGGACCCCGACGGCGACGGGACGTTCGATAAGTCGAGCGACGCCATCGACGTGACCGGGGCGACCGGCACCGTCGACGTGACCAACCTGAGCACCGACAGCGACACGTTCCGCCTCCGCATCGAGCTCGGTACCTCGACGGGCACGCTCCCGAGGTTCGGCGGCGCGGAGCTGACGACCGGCAACGCCACCGCGAGGGTGCTCGCATCCCCGGCGGCGGCCTGAGTGCGCGGGACACGACGGCCGGTACCCGGAGCGCAACATCTACCCACGTCCACACGAAATCGGAGGGTATGGCCGACAGCGACGCCGACGACACAGGAACAGCTGCCGACTTCGACGTCGACGCCTGGCGCGAGGAGCTCGCGGCCAAGCGCGCGGAGAAGGACGAGTTCTTCGCGAGCCACCCACACTCGCCGGTTCCCGAGCCCGGGCGCGACGCCTTCGACGGGCTGGACTACTTCGAGCCGGACCCCGACTATCGCGTGACGGCGACGCTACACCTCGTCGACGGCGACGACGACGAGATCGCCCGGATGGAGACGACGACCGGCGGCGAGCAGCGCTACCGCAAGGTCGGCGAGCTGACCTTCGAACTCGACGGCGAGACGCACGCGCTGGCTGCGTACCGCCCGACAGGCGAGGACCGAGAGACGCTGTTCGTCCCGTTCCGCGACAAGACGACCGGACAGCAGAGCTACGACGCTGGTCGGTACATGGACCTCGAGGCCGAGCAGGAACTGGAAGACGGTGAGACCGTCGTCGTGGACTTCAACCTCGCGTACACGCCGTTCTGTGGATTCAGCGACGCCTACGCCTGCCCGCTCCCTCCCGAAGAGAACTGGCTCGAAGCCGTCGTCGAGGCCGGCGAACAGAAGCCCGAACTGAGCGAGCACTGAGTCGAGAACACGTTCCTGGCGGACGGTCCGGCGCTGCTACGGGGCGACGCCGACCGTCAGCAGTGTCCCGTAGGTCCGGTAGCGCTCGACCATGGCCTCGCGGCTCTCCCAGTCGTCGGTCGGGAACGCGTCGGCGTCCGGAATCTCGATGTCACGATCCGGGATGGTGTCCTGCTCGGCGACGTGGAGGCCCGCGTCCCGGAACTGGCTGCGGTACTCCGACGCGCTCCAGCGGGTCATCTCGACCTCGATGAACTCCTGCCACTCGTGGGAGTGGACGTTCTCCTCGTAGTAGTTCACCGCACAGTAGAACGTCCCGCCCGGGCGGAGGATACGCGCGACCTCTTCGAGTGTGTGGCCGGGGTCGGCGGCGTAGTAGAACGCCTCCATCGACCAGACGTGGTCGACGGAGTCGGTCGCGAACGGTAGCGCGTCGAAGTCGCCGACGAGATAGTCGACCGCGTCGTCGTCGGTGTACGACCGGGCGTTGGTGGCCATCTCCGGCGACCCGTCGAGCCCCCAGACCCGCCCGGCGTCCTTGTTGTCCCGGAGCGCACGCCCGGCGTAGCCCGACCCGCAACCGAGGTCGACGACGGTGTCGCCGGCCTCGACGGGCATCCGCGCCAGCGCGTGCTTCGCTGTATGCCAGTGACGCTCCTCCATCCCGCGGTCCCGGCCGTCCTTCGCCCAGGCGTCGAACTCTGCTCTGACGCTCATGTGCGCTGATTCGGTGGCCCCGACCAAAACGGGTTCGACACGAAACCGGGTGCTCGAACGCAACCGTTTACTTCGGTGGCCGAGTCACGGGGAGCATGGTCGGTGTACGACGGCGTTACCAGTTCGCGGACAGCGCGCAGCAGGTCGTCGGCGGCTTCCTGCTCGCGGGACCGTTCGTCGTCACCGAGGAGGTCTGGCAGCTCGCGGCGAGCATGGAGAACATCAACGGTGCCGCCATCGTCGCCATCGTCTTCGCCATCGGCTACGGCGCGCTGTACAAGGCCGACGACGACCGCAACCCCGACCGGGAGGCCGAGGTGGGCGGCGTCCCCCTTCGGTTCGTCTCGCTGATGGTCGTCTCCTTCGGCTCCGTCCTCACCCTCGCACTTGCGTTCGACGCCCCGAACACGTTCCTGGTCGAGGGGGAGGTGCTGACCGACCCCACGACCATGGACGTCGTGGGGACGACGCTCAAGGCCACCGCGGTCGGCGCTATCTTCAGCGTCGTCGGTGCCGCGACGGCCGATTCGCTCCTGTAGCGACGCGGAATCGACGACGTGGTGGATGCGGACCTTCGTCCTCTCGGGTGCCAATCACTCCACGGGAGTGGTCGGATGCTCCCCGCTACCGTACCGCAATCGACCACCCGCACGCTTAAGTTTACGCCACCGGTTCCCGCGTGTATGGACTACACGCTCGGTATCGATGGGAGCGACCGAACCGCTGCGGGTGGGACGAGCATCCTGCTGGTCCATCCTTCCACAGGGGAGACCGACCGCATCGACACCAACTTCCTCCGCGAGGACACGGACCACTTTCTCGTCATCTCGACCCGAACCACTGCCCGCGAGGTACGCCAGAAGCTCGACTACTACGACGTCGACGACTCCAGAGCCGTCATCCTCGACACGCTGAGCGTCGAACGGGGCTACTCGCGCCGGTCGAGCGACCGCGTCCACTACGTCTCCGCTCCCGACGACGTCGCCGGCATCGTCGAACAGGCCGAGCGCTTCTTCGAAGAGCACGACGGCAAACTGCGCGTCAGCTTCGACTCCATCACCGAACTCGCCTACTACGCCGGCGAAGGCGAGGCCCGCAAGGCCGTCGAACGGCTGGTCGACCTCGTCGACGAACACGACGCAGTCGCGCTGTTCCACCTCTCCGACGAGGTCACGACGACGACACCGAAACCGGCTACCGCGACCTCTTCGACGTGGTGGTCGACCTCGACGTCGACGGCAACGTCGATATCGTCGAGTAACCCCCTGAAGCGAGTCACCTCGCATGAGGGAGTACGACAAGCTCGTCCGTGACCGCATCCCGGAGGTCGTCCGCGAGAACGACGAGACACCCGTCACGCACACCGTCGATGGCGAGGCGTACCGCGAACGACTCCGGGAGAAGCTCGTCGAGGAGGCCACGGAGTTCCGCGACGACCCGACCGTCGAGGAGCTGGGCGACGTGCTCGACGTGGTCGCGGCCATCCGCGAGGCCGAGCCCGTCGACGAGGGCGACCTCCAGCGGAAGCGACGGGCCAAGGCGGCCCAACGCGGCGGCTTCGAGGACGGTGTGGTGCTCGACCGCGTCGAGGAGTAGGTCGGCGGGACGGCGGTCGTCGGGTCGCTGCGGGCTCAGTTCTCGTCCAGTTTCTCGAACGTCTTCTCCGCCCACCTGACCGCGTACGGTGCGCCGCGGTCACGGTAGGTGTCGGCGTCGAGCGCGCCGAAGGGGGCCGGGAGTTCGAGGGCGTGCTTGATTGCGCTGCAGGCGAGTTCGGCGGCGTCCGCGAAGTCCGTCTCGCCGAGCGCGACCTCGCGAGACAGCCCGTCGAGTCGGCCCTCGAGCCGGCTTCCGGCGTCCTGCCACGCGTCGCCGAGTGACGGGTCGGTCTCCAGCCAGTCCGCGAAGGTATCCCGGGTGTGCAGCCCGACCCAGCCGTCGTACAGGGCAGCCGCGAGCTGATAGGTGGCGTTCGGGCCGAGCGAGACCGCGCCGTCGAGGTCGGCGTAGCTGTCCTCGAAGAAGCCGAGGAAGTGCTCCGGCACGTCGAGTCCGACCTCGACGACCGCCTCGGCGACGAGGAAGTCGATGAACTCGGTCGGCGACCCCTGCACACGCGGTTTGACGATGACGACCGACGGGTCGGTCTGGTGGGTCCAGGCGACGCTGCCGTCTCCCGGTGCACCGATGGTGAACGTGGACCCGGCGAGCCGGTCGAGGACCGCCGGTGCGTCCCCGGGGAGCCACTCGCGGGGGTACGTCTTCGGGTCGAGCGCGTCCACCAGCAGGCCGAGGTCCTCCGCCTGGGCCGGTGGGAGCGTCTCGAAATCGTTCGCGGCGTCGAGGACGAGTGCGTCCGGAGCGTGCCGCTCGCGGACGGCGGCGACCTCCGGAGAAAGCTCCCGTTCCTGGAACATCAGATGCCGAGGCTGGTGGCGACCAGCGCGACAGACAGTGCTCCGGCGATTCCGACCGTCGCGAGTACGATCTTCGTGGCTTCGCTCATGTTCGTCACGAACGGGTGGGAGTGCTTAAAACTATCAGTTCCGGCGCCCGGGCCACACCAGCATTTCGACTGCAACCCTGGATTCCAACAGAGTCAAATTAGAGAGAGTATAGAGTGGGTTTAGAGTAGAAACGGTTGGGTGTGACATCCGTCCCCGTAGCAGACGGCGTGTCGACGGCTTCCGTCGACATCGAGGGTGAACGTGTGGGACTGCACTTGACCGGGAGTCGAACTGTACTCGGCCCGGGACCGGACTACACTCGGACCGGGAATGGGACTCGGCCGTGAGTCGAACCAATCGGTCGTGGGAAGGACTCAGTCCTCGCCACGCCAGGAGTCCGGCACGTCGATGACGTACCGACCGTCCTCGCGTAGCGAGATGATGTACTCCTCGCGGTCGTACAGCTCCATCAGGTTCAGTTCGTACTGCCCCGGGTTGAGTATCTTGATGCTCTCGAACTGCTGGTTCAGCTCGTCGCGGAGCTCGTCGAGGTCCGGCCGGTCTTCGATCTGGGTGTCGGCCGGGTCGGCGGCCTCGTGGCGGTCGTCCGTAACGTCGGGTGACGGCCCGGCGACGCCGGGCGCGTCGTGGTCGGTCGCTGCACCAGACTCCGCCGCGTGACCGCCGCCCGCTTCCGATGCGTCCGCCGGCGGCGTCGCGGTACCGTCCGGAAGTTCGTCCGGCGAGACGACGTCCGAGCGGGCGCTCGCCTGCGCGTTGTCCTCGTCATCGGCAGTCCGTGCATGGATGGATCCGTCGTCGCTGTCCGGGTCGGCGTGTGTCGTCGACGCCGCCTCCGACTGTGCATCCGCCGTCGAGGTGTCGGCTGGCGATGCATCGGCGGTGGTGTCGGCTGTCGACGTATCGGCGGTGGTGTCGGTCGTCGTAGACGCGTCGGCGCTCGCTGTGGGCTCGTCGCTGGTCCGTGCTGCCGCCTTCTCCGCGGGCGTGTCGTAGTCCTCGGTGCCCGACTTCGGCCACTCGCCGGACGGTGACTCACTGGCCGGTCCGTCGCGGTCCGACGGTCTGTCGGGCTCGTCACTGCCACCGCCGACCCAATCTCGGACCGTGGTGGCCGCCTTGCTCACCGCACCAGCCGAGGAGCCTCGGCTCGGGGGGTCCCCCGGCGAGTTCGCCTCGACCGACTCGTCGACGGCGTCCGCCGGGATGAACTGGAACTTGTTGCCGCCGCAGTCCGGACAGCCCGACAGCATCTCCTTCGAGCCGTCCTCGAACGTGCGCCCGCAGTCGGTACACTGGTGGGGCATTATTTCCGGGAGACGAGTGCGCTGATGAGCGTTTCGTCCTTGTGCAACGTCTCGATCTGGTTCGCCGGACCGATGACGGTGAGCTTCGCCGTCTCCTCCTTGCCCATGATGCGGTCGAGGATGCTGGCGTCGTTCGTCTGGGAGCGTGGATAGGTCTCGATCTCGATACCGTTGAACTCGTCGGGGCTGATCTCCGTCATCGTCACCTCGATGAGCTTCGACTCCTCGTCGGGCGAGAGCCCCTCTTCGAGGATGACGATGTTCCCGTCGCGAACCCCGTCGAGGATGACGCGGATCTTCTCCATGCTCGCGAGGTTCTCCATGCGTTGCCCGCTGATGAGGTCGATCTGGACCCCGCCGTTGTCTGAGGCTTTTGCTTCCGGCATCTGTATCACCCAAAGTACTCCGCTATCTTGTCGTACACTTCGTCCATGTTTTCGCCCTCGAGCGCGGAGAGTGGCACCGTCTCGTGCTGGGGGAACGCGTCCTCGATGCGCTTGATGCTCGCGTCGTCGAGGTCGATCTTGTTGGCGAAGATGAGCACCGGCAGGTCCCGCGACTCGATGATGCCGATGAGCATCGTGTTCACCTGCGTGAAGGGGTCCGTCGTGCTGTCGAGCACGTAGATGACGCCATCGACGTCCTCGCGGAGCCAGTGCATGGCCTCGGCGACGCCCTCGGTGGCTTCCCGCGACCGCCGGACGGCTTCGTCCTGGTCGAACTCCTCGTAGTCGAGGAACTCCTCGTAGTCCACCTTCGTCGTCACACCGGGCGTGTCGACGATGTCGATGTTGACCGAGCTCCCGTTGCGCTCGATCTCGACGTTCTCCTTCCGACGTGCGCGTCGTGTCTCGTGTGGCACGTGGCTCTCCGGACCGACGGCGTCACCGGTCCAGTCACGGGCGATGCGGTTCGCCAGCGTCGTCTTCCCTGCGTTGGGTGGGCCGTAGATACCGATCCGTTTCTGTTCTTCTTCCGTGAACAGGCTCTCTCGTACCTGCTGTAAACTGCTTTTGAGTCCTGAAATGAGTCCCATCCTATTCTGTCCTCCCACACGCGTCTCGAAACGATGGTCCGCGTGCGTCTGGCAGTAGTACCGCACTCGATTCACTTAAGCGTACGTCAGACATGGGGTTTTGGGCCCCTCACGCCGTTCGATCTCCAGTCGAAATGTGGGGGTGTGATTACGATGGTCCGTGCGTACTATTGTAGATTTCGGCCGCCGAGAGTCGTGATTCATCTTCTCCGACACGAAAGCCGACTGTTTCACGTGGAGGTTGATCTCCGAAGGGAAACTGACGACGGCACGTCCGAACGACCCCCCAGTCGTGGCACCCTACCTCACCTGTAGGGGAGCGACCGACGGTTGGCCCAGGACGGCAGGCAACGGCTGTGATGGGCACCAGCCGGATAGAATCCGATGCACTTCTCGCCGGATCGAAGGTTCTGACCCGGTCGAAAGCTCGAATCGAAGGCCGACCGGAGCTACCCCGTCACTCCAGCGTCGAAGTTCGAGTTGTCCGCACGGACCCGAACGTTCAATCCCCACGCGAGGACTACAGGTCGAGATACGGCCCTGGAGTCATCGAGATATGCCCTCGACTGCGAGCAACCGAACGCGTTCCGCCGGACAGACTCCGAACGAGAACGGCAGACTGTCGATGCTGTCGCCGTGGACAGAGTCAGTACAACGACACTCCGGCTCGGGTGTCGAGCTCCGACCGGCCGTTCGCTGCAGTCCGACTCTACACGAACTATCGGTTCTCGTGTCCAGAAGGATGACCCACGTTGTCGCGTGCCATTCCCGCTCGAGGCCCCCCACCCCTTCGTTTCGGGTGGAACAGGTGACGAGGGTGCGTGGGGTGGTGGACGAACCGGCGGTTTCGTTCTAGGAGACGGATAGGAATGGACGAACGTCTAGTGTACAATATAGCTAGTAACTAGTAGAAATTGGTTTTTCTCTAGTTTGCGGATACTGTTTCAAGAGTAGTGTATTAAAGATTGTCTTCGCTAGACGACCCCACCACCCCCACCCCGCCCCAACGTTGTTCCACCCGAAACGAAGGGGTGGGGGGGTTTTCCTTCCGTGCTAGCTTACGACACAGCCCTCGGCTCGGTCCACAGCTCAGGCTCCGGAACTCCCGATCGGCCGCCGGTCGTCGTCGGCCCTCAGCCACCAACCCCCCCTCTCGTTCAGGTCGAACGGAAACCCCAGTCGAACAACCCCGTCGCTGTCGAGGAGTTTGGCCAGCCACTACGAGTCGTTGCACCCCCTGTTTCCCCTCGACTGGCCGCTGCACGCGAGCTCTATCCCGGCTTCCAACTCCGTGGCCAGCCTTCCTCCCGATCCGTCATCGGGGGTCCCCAGCGGGTGGGTACACTCGACGAACCAGGTTGCGGTCGGCATTCCGAGTACAGATCTATCGCATCTGGTACGGGCCGTCGCGACCTTGCCGAGGTAGTCGCTCGCGGACGTGGGACGAATGACTTTCTTCAACATGCTATCCCGTGTCACGTTCTCTAGCACCACGCTCGGCCGAGTACGCCACGGGCTCGGCCATCGAGATGAAACGGCCCTATTCGCAGCCTCGGGAAGAGCTCTCCCGTTCGAGATACGACGAGAACACCAGAGAACGGTCGTCTCGCACTCAATCCCGGGGTGTAGCACTACTAACTGCTATTACTGAAGGGCAACTATTATTACCCTCCTGTTCATCTGGTTCGTTTGCATCAACTGGACGGCGTATCGACGATCCGTTCGTCTCATATCCGACGTACGACCGGTACACGTCCGCTTTCACGGGACCTCGTTTCGAGTTCCAATCGAAACGAGGGGGTGAACCAAAGGGATGACAGACAACGACAACGCGGATACGGACGTATCCGAAGGCACGGAGCGGACGCCTGCGGAGAACTCACGGGACTTCGACGTCGACCTCGACGATGTCGTACTCGACGAATCGGACGACGAGGGGGCATCACAGGGACTGTTCGACGACCTCCTGAGCGGAGAACCCATCTTCGAGAACAAGGAAGTCCTGCGGCCGTCCTACACACCGCACGAACTGCCGCACCGGAAAGAACAGATCAACAAGATGGCGACCATCCTGGTCGCAGCGCTGCGTGGCGAGACCCCGTCGAACATCCTCATCTACGGAAAGACGGGGACCGGGAAGACCGCGAGCGCGAAGTTCGTCTCGAACGAGCTGGAGAGCACTTCGAAGAAGTACGAGGTGCCCTGTTCGGTCGAGTACATCAACTGCGAGGTGACGGACACGCAGTATCGCGTGCTCGCCCAGCTCGCGAACAAGTTCATCGACGAGAACGAGGCGTACATCGAGGACCGCGTCGCCGAACTCGAGGAACTGCTCGACAGCATCGACGACGGAGACGAAACCCGGCCCCTCGCCGATACCGAGTTCGACTCGCGCGGGGACGTCGCCGAGCGGATCGACGAGCTCGAGGCCGACGCCGAGGAGTTCGAGGACGTCCCGATGACCGGCTGGCCGACGGACCGCGTCTACAGCGTCTTCTTCGACGCCGTCGACTACGAGGAGCGCGTCGTCGTCATCATGCTCGACGAGATCGACAAGCTCGTCGAGAAGTCGGGTGACGACACCCTGTACAACCTCTCGCGGATGAACTCCGAGCTGGAGAACTCCCGCGTGAGCATCATGGGTATCTCGAACGACCTGAAGTTCACTGACTTCCTCGACCCACGCGTCAAGTCCAGCCTCGGCGAGGAGGAGATAGTCTTCCCGCCGTACGACGCGAACCAGCTCCGGGACATCCTCCAGCACCGCTCCGACGTGGCGTTCGA
This sequence comes from Haloarchaeobius sp. FL176, assembly GCF_024609245.1. GTDB lineage: Archaea > Halobacteriota > Halobacteria > Halobacteriales > Natrialbaceae > Haloarchaeobius. The sequence continues at coordinate 276,906 of NZ_JANJYH010000004.1, read as the reverse complement.
GCCCGGGGCGCTCACCGAGGACGTCATCCCGCTGTGTGCAGCCTTTGCCGCCCAGGAGCACGGCGACGCCCGACGCGCGCTCGACCTGCTCCGGACGGCCGGCGAGCTCGCGGAGCGCTCGCAGTCCGAGGTCGTCGACGAGGACCACGTCCGCCAGGCCCAGGACAAAATCGAGCTCGACCGCGTCGTCGAGGTCGTCCGTACGCTCCCGACACAGAGCAAGCTCGTCCTCTTCGCCATCATCCTGCTCGAGAAGAACGGCGTCCACAACATCAACACGGGCGAGGTGTTCAACATCTACAAGCGCCTCTGCGAGGAGATCGACGCCGACGTGCTCACCCAGCGTCGCGTCACCGACCTCATCTCCGAGCTCGACATGCTCGGCATCGTCAACGCGGTCGTCGTCTCGAAGGGTCGTTACGGGCGGACGAAGGAGATCAGCCTCTCCGTTCCCATCGAGGAGACCGAAGCCGTCCTCCTCAGCGACTCCAGGCTCGGCGACATCGAGGAGGTCCAGCCGTTCGTGCAGGCCCGATTCAACAACTGAGCAAGCTGTCTCGCTGCGACCCAACTGATCGCGATTCACTCGTTCTCCAGAACTCGACTGCGATGCCTACTCGACGTGAAACGTGGGCCGACTGTCGAAACGACATCCGATAGCTTACAGCACGCCGCGTCGCCGTGCCACGACTGTCCCGACGCCGGCGAACACGGCCCCGAGTTGCAGTCGAAGCACTGCGAGCGAGGTTGGGGCGACCCCGCCGAACGTGGTCGCCAGCTGTGCGAACTGAAGGCGGATCCAGCCCAGCAGCGGGATGCGGACCTTCGCCTTCCCGCGGACCCAGTCGGGTCTGACGACGTTGCTCTGACCGCCGACCTGATCGTACACGTCGTTCGCGTCGCCCTTGGTGACGAAGCCGCTGTGGCTGGGTCGGCAGGCCGTTATCTCGTCGCAGTCGAACTCCCTATCTGCCGATTCGGCTCGGCTGAGATACTGGGGATTGGCCTTTCCGGTCCCGCCTTCTGCCTCGCTGTCGACCCAGTTCTCGCCTTCCTCGACCCAGAAGCGAGCGCGATGGATGATCGGCACCCGTCGAGGATCGTCGTTGGGCTGGTAGACGATGACGTTCCCGTAGTTCCCGAAGCTCCAGTAGCCGTCGTTCTGCTGTGCGGCACGGTGGGTCACGACGCCGGTGCCGGGCTGGGCGCTGTCCCCGGCGAACCGTCCCTCCTCGACGATGAACACGAGGTCGTTCTTGTGCATGTGCGGCTCCATGCTCCCGCTCTCGACGGCGACGAGCGGCGGCCAGATACCGCTGACCGCAAAGAGCACGAGACCCAGCACCGCGACGGTGAGGAGGCTGCTGCCGATGTCCCGCACCGTCACGACGAACGAATCGTTGGTGTGGAAGAACCAGTCGATAGGGCCGTCGAACGTCTCGCGTCCGTCGTCGTCGCCGGGGATGGGTGGGCCGTCAGGTTCTGGTGCGGCCCCGTCTGGTTCCGGTGCAGGCCCGTCCGGGGTCGCAGTAGTCCCGTCCGAACGCTCCGGATACGGCCTCTGCGTCTCGTCGTCTGCCGCGCCGTCGTCTCGCCTGCCGGGCGTGGCTTCGACTGGACCCGTAGCGTCCGTCTCGGACTCGCTGGGGTCCGTCGATGCCGAGCGGTCCACGGCATCTCGACTCGAACCGTGGGGGTCGGTTCCGCCGTCGCGACCGGTCGTCGGGTCGTCACTCTCGTGCGTGTCGTCGGCCGAGGCCGCACGGTCGTCCCTGTCGGCTCCGGGCTCGGCACGGTCGGTGTCGTGTCGCGGAGTCTCCCGCTCTTCGGGCGGGTCGTCCGACTCGTCGTCCGTGCCGGGTCCGGTCATCTGCGCGTCGGTTAGATGCCCCCACCAATCAACTTTCTGATGCCGAGAGCGTGGTGACTCCCGCTGCAGTCGGTCGGTTCTGGCGTTCCCCCGGTCGTCAGTTCCGGCACGCTTTTGGCAGGCCGAGTGCTGTGGAGTGATGTGCCACAGGAGGCGACCGCATGCATCGTCGGCGAACTCGCGAGCCGTGGCTACAACGCCGAGCGAGAGGCGGTGACGCTCATCGCGAGCGCAGAGGACCCGGACGCGACGCTCGCAGCTGTCGTCGACGCGACGGGCGCTGACGCGCTGAAGGTGACCGCCGAGGACGTGCGTGCGGTCCAGGACGCCACTGCACCACGTGGAGAACGCTCCGTCGGTGGCGAGGAACCGCGGGACGGGACGGCGACGACGGCGGACGAACACCCCCCCGTTTCGACTGGAGATGGCCGTTCACAGACCCGGTCGAGTGCCTCGGATTCGAACGGGAGTTCTCCAGTTGAAACGGGGGGGTCTGAAAACGGTGACGAGGACGTGCTCGACGGGGCCCAGGGCGACGCTGGAACGACAGGCGCGGTGACCGGCGCAGCGGCCGACACCCCGGCGGAGTCCGCCGCCGACGAACTCGCCCCCAGAGAACGGAGCGCCGACCGCTCGACGGACCAGCGCTCCGTGGGCGTCGAGAACGACATGACCGGCCGCAGCACCGGCACCGGCGAGTACAGCGACTTCGTCTCGGTGTTCCGCGACCGCTACGACAAGCTCGCCTCGAAGCTCCGGGGACGGGTGAACCACCGGCCGACCGACGCCATCGAGTCGATGGCCGGTGGCAGCGAGGTTGCCCTCGTCGGCATGGTCAACGACATCCGCTCGACAGCGTCGGGCCACTGGCTCGTCGAGCTCGAGGACACGAAGGGGACGTTCCCCTGTCTGGTGATGAAGGACCGGAACATCGCAGAACTCGTCGACGAGCTGCTGTACGACGAGGTCATCGCCATCGAGGGCACGCTGGCGGACGACGCCGGCATCGTCTTCGTGGACTCGATGTACTTCCCCGACGTGCCCCGGACCCACGAGCCGAGCTACGCCGACCGGCACGTGCAGGCGGCGCTCATCTCCGACGTCCACGTCGGCAGTCAGGAGTTCATGCACGAGGAGTGGGACGCCTTCGCGGACTGGCTCTACACCGAGGAGGCCGAGGCAATCGAGTACCTGCTCATCGCGGGCGACATGGTCGAGGGCGTCGGCGTCTACCCGAACCAGGACGAGGAGCTCGACGTGGTCGACATCTACGACCAGTACGAGACGTTCAACGAGAAGCTCAAGCAGATCCCCGGCGACATCGACGTGACGATGATTCCGGGCAACCACGACGCGGTACGCCTCGCCGAACCTCAACCGGGATTCGACGAGGAACTGCGGAACATCATGTCGGCCCATGACCCCCGGATCGTGAGCAACCCGTCCACCGTCACCCTGGAGGGGGTCTCGGTGCTGATGTACCACGGGGTCTCGCTGGACGAGGTCATCGCGGAGACCCCCGAGCACACCGCGAGCTACGAGGAGCCACACAAGGCGATGTACCAGCTGCTGAAGAAGCGCCACGTCGCACCACAGTACGGCGGGCACACCCGCCTCGCACCCGAGGAGAAGGACTACCTCGTCATCGAGGACGTGCCCGACATCTTCCACACGGGCCACGTCCACAAGCTCGGCTTCGGGAAGTACCACAACGTGCTCGCCATCAACTCCGGCTGCTGGCAGCGTCAGACCGACTTCCAGAAGTCGGTCAACATCCAGCCGGACGCCGGGTACGCGCCGGTCGTCGACCTCGACACGCTCGACGTGACGGTCAGAAAGTTCTCCTGAACGGACCCAGCGCCGGCCGCCGCCGACTCACTCAGTCGCTCGTCGCGTAGCGGTACCGAACCGTCTGCTGGCGGTCGAACCGCGGACCGTGGCCGGCCTGTTCGAACCCGACGCGTTCGGCGGCGACGCCGGCAGGTTCGCCGGGGTCGGTGACGAGCAGTTCGACGTCCATCGACTCGTTCCGGGCGAAGCGGAGCGGTTCGGCGAGGAGTCGCTCGCAGGCGTCGGGCGTGCCGTCCAGTTGCGTGACGTAGACGACGTCGGTGGCAGCGTCGAAGCTGACGAACCCGAGGAGCTCCGGCGTCTCGGGCTCCTCGACGTCCGCGTTCGGGTCGTTGGTCCGTGCGTCCTCGGCCTCGGCGACGCGGACCGTCCGGTCGTGGACGAGATTGCGCATCACGTCGACCGGTCCGTCTGCGATGGCGGCCATCGCGTCGGCGTCGGCTTCGACCGCCTCACGCACGTGCATCAGGCGTCTATTGTCTCTCCGTGCGTATAAATCCAGCCCGCGAGACGGCTGCAGACGGTTGCGTACGCCGTCACGGCGACCGTGCCACGGACCCCGAAGCCCGGCAGGTATTTCCAGTGGGGGACATAGTTATGGCCCCGACACGGTTACGAGGGGGTATGAGTGACGCCAGTATCGGCGCGACGAGCGAGTGCAGCAGCGACCCGGTGGTAGGATGCGCGTAGTCGCCAAGTTCGGGGGTACGAGCCTCGGCAGCGGCGACCGCATCAACCGGGCCGCGGACTCGGTCGCCAGCGCGGTACGCGAGGGGCACGAGATAGCCGTGGTCGCAAGTGCGATGGGAAACACGACGGACGAACTCCTCGACGACATCACGTTCGAGGCCGACGACGCCGACCGGGCGGAGATCGTCAGCATGGGCGAGCGCACGTCCGTCCGGATGCTGAAGGCGGCACTGACTGCCCGGGGTATCGACGCGCTGTTCCTCGAACCCGGCCACCCCGAGTGGCCGGTCATCACGGACGAGCACGGGGAAGTCGACGTCGAGGAGACGACGAAGCGCGCGGCAGAGCTGGCCGAACAGCTCGACGGCGTCGTCCCGGTCATGACGGGCTTCCTGGCGGAGACACCGGACGGCTCCATCGCGACGCTCGGGCGGGGCGGCAGCGACACCACCGCGGTGATGCTCGGCAAGTACCTGGACGCGGACGAGGTCGTCATCGTCACCGACGTCGAGGGCGTCATGACCGGTGACCCGCATGTCGTCGAAGGCGCGAGAAACGTCGGCCAGATCTCGGTCGACGAGCTCCGGAACCTCTCGTTCCGCGGGGCGGAGGTCGTCGCACCGTCGGCGCTCTCGTACAAGGACGACGAGCTGGCGGTCCGCGTCGTCCACTACCAGCACGGCGACCTGCTCTCGGGGGGGACGAGCATCACGGGCGAGTTCAGACACCTGGTCGACCTCCGCGAGAAACCGCTGGCCTGTGTCACCGTTGCGGGGCGGGCCATCCGCAACCAGTCCGGCGTCTTCCACCAGCTCGCGTCGTCGCTCGCCGAGTCGGGCATCAACGTCGACGCCGTCGCCAGCGGCATGGACACCGTGACGTTCTACGTCGACGAGCACGAGTCCGAGCGGGCCGAGAACATCCTGCATCGGGAGGTCATCGACGACGAGATGCTCTCCTCCGTCACCGTCGAGGACGACCTCGCAGTCGTGCGTATCACCGGCGGCGAGCTCCCGAACGAGCCCGGCGTCATCAACAACATCGTCTCGCCGATAGCCGAGGCGGGTATCAACATCCACGAACTCATCACCTCCGCGACCAGCGTCGCCGTCGTTGTCGCCTGGGACGACCGCGAGGAGACGCTCGAAATCTTACAGGAGCTGTACTGACCCGCGGTCCGTACCACCGCTCGTGGCCGGTCGTCCACGGAACACTTTTGACCCTTTAGTGGCAATAAGTTGCCATGAACGAGACCGAGCAGCTCGGCCCGTTCCGTCGCGGTACCGAGCGCTTCACCCTGGTCCTCGCTCTCCTCGCCATCGCCAGCGCGTCGGTCGCCTACGAGGTCGGCAGTGTTCTGGCCGGCGCTCCGCTGGACCTCGCCTGGCTCCTCCCTGTCGTCGGCTGCTGTCTCGCCTGCATCGCTGCACTCGCGGCGATGGAAGTTGACGAGGAGTGAAGCGAGCCACGGGCTCGTTTCGGCGGCCCTCGAGGAGCGGCAGCGACGCGTCGCTGGTCCAGCGGAACACGCCGTCGGTGACCGGCGAGCGCATACATCTGTCTTCCGGTGCCCGTATCAGTACACTCACCCGGCGTTCTGTCGTTCGATTCGCAGACAGCGCCAACTAGGACTTTCACGCTCTCGCCCCTCTAGGTGTCTATGACACACTACAAGTCGAAGATGGTGGAGCCGATCCACCTGCCGGCACGCGAGGAGCGAGCGGCCAACCTCGAGGACGCGGGCTACAACCTGTTCAACCTCGACGCCGACGACGTGTTCGTCGACCTGCTCACAGACTCCGGGACGGGGACCATGTCGGCCGAGCAGTGGGCCGCGATGATCCGGGGCGACGAGGCCTACGCCGGGAGTTCGAGCTTCCGGAAGCTCGAGGACGCCGTCGCGGACGTCATGGGCTTCGACCACGTCGTCCCCGCCCACCAGGGCCGCGGCGCGGAGAACGTGCTCTACGGCACCATCCTGGAGGAGGGCGACGTGGTGCTGAACAACACGCACTTCGACACGACCAGAGCGCACGTCGCGAACCAGGGCGCTGAGGCCGTGGACTGCCCCGTCCCCGAGGCGAGCGAGTTCGACAGCGAGGGCGACTTCAAGGGCAACTTCTCCGTCGACGAAGGCCGGCGCGTCGTCGACGAGGTCGGGGCCGAGAACGTGCCGGCGGTCATCCTGACCATCACGAACAACTCCGCCGCCGGCCAGCCGGTCTCCATCGAGAACACCCGCGCAGTCCGCGAGTTCTGCGACGAGATCGACGCCACGTTCGTCCTCGACGCCTGCCGGTTCGCGGAGAACGCCTACTTCGTCCGCAACCGCGAGTCCGAGTTCGCCGACGCGACCGTCGCTGGAGTCGCCCGCGAACAGCTCTCCTACGCCGACGTTGCCGTCATGTCCGGCAAGAAGGACGGTCTCGTCAACATCGGTGGCTTCGTCGCCTGCCGCGACGAGGACCTGTACGAGCACGCCAAGCAGCGGGGCATCCTCTACGAGGGCTTCTCCACCTACGGCGGGATGTCCGGTCGGGACATCGAGGCGATGGCGGTCGGGCTGCGCGAGGCCGTCGAGGAGGACTACATCGCGGACCGCATCGAGCAGGTCCGCTTCCTCGGCGAGCGCATCGCCGAGCACGGCGTTCCGGTGTTCGAGCCCGTCGGCGGCCACGCGGTCTACCTCGACGCCGGCGAGTTCCTCCCGCAAATTCCGGCGGAGGAGTTCCCCGGCCAGGCGCTCGCCGTCGAACTGTACCGCGAAGGCGGCGTCCGCTGCGTCGAACTCGGGAGCTTCGCGTTCCCCGACAGCGACCGCCCCGAACTCGTCCGGATGGCCGTCCCGCGCCGGATGTACCACAAGGAGCACATCGAGCACGTCGTCGACACCGTCACTGCGGTCTGGGACCGCCGCGAGGAGATCGGCGGCTACGAGGTCGTCGACGAGCCGCCGATGAAGGAGATCCGTCACTTCTCGGCCGAGCTGGCACCGCTCTGAGGCGGCACTCCGTTCGACCGCGTTCACCACGCTGGCAGCGAGACTCTGTTCGAGTTCGACCCGACAATTTACCGGCTGCGTGTTGGGCAACCGTCGATTTCGTCCCGGTCCACGTTGGTTCCCCCGGCGAGAAACGTGACCTTACCGCCCGTCTTCCAGCCGGGTCCCGATGCGTTCGGGCAGTCCAGCCGCGGCCACCTGTTCCTGCACCGCTTCGATGTCGTACTCCACCCGTCGCTCCTCGACGGTTCCGTCGTCCATGTCGAGGACGGCGTAGGCGGCGCGGGGGTCGCTGTCCCGCGGCTGGCCGACGCTGCCTGGATTCATGACGATGCCGTCGTCGTAGGTCTCGTGGTGCTGGACGTGCGTGTGGCCCATGACGAGGACCGCCTCGCCGCGGAGCAGGTTCGACGAGAACTCGTGGGTCCGGGTGTAGTGGTCGGGGTCGTCGGGGTGGCCGTGGACGAGCTTGACGTAGCCGTCGCAGGCGCGACGCTCGGTCGGGAGGTCGGCGAGCCACGTCAGCTGGCCGTCGGTGAGCTGTTCCCGGGCGTACTCAACGCCGGCGCGGGCCATGTCGTTGAACCGGAACGCGGTGTCGGTGACGACCGCCCGGTCGTGGTTGCCCGAGACGCTCACCACGTCACGGTCGGCGAGGGTGTCGACGCACTCGCCGGGAGCTGGACCGTAGCCGACGACGTCGCCAGCACAGAGCAGGCCGTCGACGGGGGGCATGTCCGCGAGGACGGCACGTAGCGCGACCGCGTTGGCGTGTACGTCGGAGATGACGCCGAAGCGCATGTCACGAGAGCAGTGGCTGACGACCGTTCAATCCTGCGATGGTATGGGCGGTGGCGTACCGAGGGACGACGCTCAGTCGTCCAGACTGGCGAGCGAAAAGCCGTCGCCGTCGCGGACGACGCCGGCAGCACAGACCGCGTGCTCGAACGGCGCGTCGAGGACCTCACGGGCGGCGTCTTCGGCGTCTGCCGCGTCGAAGTCGTACGCCTCGGGGGTGTCCTTCTCGTACGTCGCGACGAGCGTCGGCTCGGTGACCTCGCGGACGAGGAGGGCGTCCCGGCGCACGATGCCGACGTGTGCCGCCTCGTCGCCGACGACGCCGGCGATGCGGGGCGTGTCGTAGTCGTCCTTCTCGTAGTCGAGCGAGAGCAGCGCGGTGGCGAGCGCGTCGCGGGCCGGGTAGCCCATCGCCAGTTTCTCCGCGATGGGGTCGACGTGCGAGCCGTTGCCCAGCACCGCGCCGGCGTCGGTCACGCGGACGCAGTTGTACGCCACGTAGGGATTGTCCGTCTCCGGGGCGTCCGCCGTCGGGCCGACGGTCAGCGTGTCGTCGTCACGTCGCGAGATGGTCCGATTCGGGAACGAGCGCGAGGAGACGCGGTACGCGCCCACGTCGGGGCCGACCACGAGGAATCGTCCGATGTACATACACGGACGTGCGTAATTCGGCGGTAAGAAGCCGTCGATGTATGCACGTACCGGGCTACTTCGACCCAGTCCGCGGCAGGTGACCACCGACGCAGGGGGACGCGTCAGCCCTCGACCCGCGTGGTCGTCTCGCCGCGTCCCCGCCCGTACCTTGCCGCGAGCTCGTTCAGTTCGGCCGCGTACCGCGCGTCGAGACGGTCGACCTTGGCCCGGCCCTCGTCGGTCAGTATCCAGTCCGTGACGCGGGCGTCGTCCGACACCTTCGCGTAGGCTCGCGGGTCGTCCGGGTCGCCACCGTCGGCCAGCGGGCCGAGGTCGAACCGGTCGGCCCGCAGCTCGGTGGCCGAGAGCGCCTCGACGCGCTGGATGAGCCCCTTCTCCGCGAGCTGGGTGAACGTCCGTCGGACCGACGACTTCCGGACCGTCGGCGACTCGTTGCGCATGCCGACGTTGCCGTAGCCGCCGCGCTCGATGACCGCCGCGAGCGGGTCGAGCACGGCGCTCACACGGGTCGGCTCGTAGCGGTCCGGGTCGGCTCCCACGATGCAGTGGAGGATGGTCCGCTCGATGTGGCCGTTCGTCAGCAGTGCTTCGTCCGCGGGTGGGTCGCCCCCGTCATATTGCGTATCTTTTCTTATACCAGATGTTGCGTAGTTGCGTTACAATAAATGTAGTGGATGGGACGTAACCTGTTGCCAGGGTGCAGTGGTGACGCGGGTGCTCTCGGAGAGCCCCCGCTCGTCGACACGAGAACAATCGGTTCAGCCGTTCAGTCCTCGGATGCCCTTCGACGACCTCGGTCCGGTCCACCTCGAGGTCGCCGTCGAGTTCGGCTACACAGCTGTCGCCGTCGGCGTGGAAGCGTACCTGGACACGCCACGGGTCCCGCGAGACGTACTCGACGTGCTCGTCGGTGACGTACTGACTCACTTCCCAGTACGGCCGCTCGCGGAGCGAGACGCCGCGCTCCCTGTGGAACGCCTCGACGGCTGGGTGCCGGGACGCGAGCGCTCCGAAGGAGGTCATCGTCCGACGACCGCAGACCGTGCAGTCGAACACCGCCAGCGCGTCGTACCGGATGGACTCGTGAACGTCCTCGGTAACTGATGGCTCGACGACGCCGCCACAGTCCCCGCAGAGTCCCTGGGCGGCCTGCTCGGTGCCGAGCCGGGACCACCGGTCGAAGGCGTCGACGACCTCGTCGGGGTCGCGGTCCCGGACGACCGTCGGCGGCATCCGGACCGCGAGGACCGTCGCGGCACAGTCGCCACAGGTGACGGTGAATCGCTCGTCCTCGTAGGCCGCCGACAGGGCGGTCGCCCCGCAGTCGATGCACTCGCCCTCGATGTCGAACGGTTCGAGCCGCTGTTCGTCGGTGTACGTGCCGGCGGTGACCGCGCGGGCGAGCCGCCGCCCCGCCGCCGTCAGCTCGTAGCCGTCGTCCGCCTTCGCGACGAACCGAGGCCGGAGCTGCTTGAGGTGGTAGTTGAACTGCGCGCTGTCGCGCACGTCGACCCGACGGTGCAGTTCGGCGAACGCGAGCAGTGTCCCCTGCGCCTCGTGGAGCGCGTCGAGGATCTCGAGGCGGCTCGCGTCGCCGAGCAGGGCGAACGCTTCGGCGGCGTCGCGCGCCTCGTCGGGGTCGTCTGCTGTCATCGCTCCGAATTGACGCGGAATCCACAAAAAACTCCGCCAGCGCTTCGAGCGCGGGCGAACGGCGTTGCGTCCGGGGGCGCTACAGGCCGGCCGTCTCGTGCTCGCCGAGGGCCTCGACGACCAGCTCGGCCACGTCGACGATCTCGATGTCGTCCTCGAAGCCGCCGGTCTTCCGGCCGTCCTCGTACATCGTCATGCACATCGGGCAGGCGACGACGAACTTCTCGACCGCCTGGCCGGCGTCGGTGTCCTCCAGGGCCTCGCGGAGGCGTTCCTCGCTGGGCTTCTCCTCCTCCTCCATCTCCATCCAGAGGCCACCGCCGCCGCCACCGCAACAGAACGAGTCTGACCGGTTGCGCGGCATCTCGTGGAGCTCACAGCCCGTCGCCTTCACGAGTTCGCGCGGGGCCTCGTACTCGTCGTTGTACCGGCCGAGGTGGCAGGGGTCGTGGTAGGTGACGGTGTAGTCGAGTTCGTCGCCGGAGAGTCCGAGCTGCGGGACGAGTTCCTCGACGACCTGCGTCCAGTGGTAGACGTCGATCTCGCCGTCCTCGTTCCAGGTGCCCTCGTAGTCGAACGGCATCACGGGGTCGTCGGCGAAGTCCTCGAAGTCGACCTCGGGGTACTCGTTCTTGATGGTGTTGTAGGAGTGCGGGTCCGTACAGACGATCTTCTCGAACTCGCAGTCCTCGAAGGACTCGACGTGGTGGCCCGCCAGCTCGATGTAGAGGAACTCCTCGCCGACGCGGCGGATGTCGTTGCCGTCGTACTTCTCGTCGTCGAACAGGATGCCGAAGCTCACGTCGGCGGCGTCGAGGATGGTCGCCAGCGAGCGGGCGACCTTCTTGTTGCGGTCGTCGAAGCTCGGGTAGTCGCCGACGTACCAGAGGTATTCGACCTCCTGCTCGCGAGCGTCCGGCACGTCCACGTCGACGTCGTCGGCCCAGTCGCCGCGCTTCCGGTTGGGGTCGCCGAACGTGTTGCCCTTCTGCATCACGTTCTGGAACACCTCCTGCATCGACGGCTGGATCTCGCCGGCGTCGGTGAGCTCCCGGTTCATCCGGGTGAAGCTCTTGAGGTGCTCGATCTCGACCGGGCAGGCGTCCATGCAGGCCATGCAGGACATACAGGACTCCATCGTCTCGGCCTGGATGACCGAGGAGCCGCCGTCGGCGACGATGGTCCTCTCGTCGCCACCGGCCTCTAAGTTCTCCCGGTACTGCTTCAGGTCGAGGATGACGTCACGCGGGTCGAGGTTGCGCCCGGAGGCCTTCGCCGGACAGACCGAGGAACAGCGGCCGCACTTCGTGCAGGCGTCCTGGTCGAGCATCTCCTTCCACGAGAAGTGGTCGATGCTCGCCGCGCCCGTCTCGGCGTCGAGGTCCGCCGGCACCGAGGGGAGGCGCTTGCCAGCCTTCTCGTCGCGGGTGACGACGTTCGCGAAGCTCGATATCATGTGGAACGGCTTCGCGAACGGGATGAGCGCGATGAAGCCGAACGCGAGCAGCGCGTGGCTCCACCACATCGCGGGGTAGAGGTCGGCGGCGAGACTCGGCGAGACGCCGACGGCCTGGAACGACCGCGCGCTGAACCAGCCGACGAAGCTGACGATCTCGTACTCCGGCATCGAGGCGCTACCCGCGCCGTCGCCGAGGATACGAATGCCCTCGACGACGTAGCCGCCGACGCCGAGCAGGAACAGCGTCCAGACGAACAGGCTGTCCTCGGTGCTGGTGTGCTTGCCCCAGAGGCGCTCGTTGCGCACCCAGTAGCGCCGGTAGATGGCCATGCCGACGCCGACGACGAACAGCAGCCCCATCGCGTCCATCACCAGGGAGTAGGAGAGGTAGAACGCGCCCTGGAGGAACGGCTCGTTGCCGAGTGCCTTCTGCCAGAGGTCGATGTCGATGCCGATGATGGTGGTCCCGATGAGCAGCGTCAGGAAGCCCCACATGATGAACGTGTGCATCAGGCCCCCGTACAGGTCGCGGTTGAACTGCTTCTCGTTCGTCGCGACGATCTTCGTCGCTTCGACGACGCGACTCACGATGTCGTCCGTCCGGTCGAACCAGTCCTCCGAGCCGCGCGTGTACCGCTTGAACCGCCGGTAGACGCCCCAGCCGAACGTCAACAGCGCCATCGCAGCGAAGAAGTAGAACAGTATCTCCTGGACGTGCCCGATCTGCCAGAACGTCTCCCGTCCGGGGGTCTGTAACGGCGGAACTGTCATAGTCTATCACCCGGACGACGACGGCTTAAATCTTGCCACACCACTCCGAAAGCATCCCGCCGGCGTCTTGCGGGAATCTCGAACCAGTTTCCAGTTTACCCCGGCTGACTGCCGTCCTGCGATTCCGCCCGAGTGCGACCGGCGGCGGTCCGGACCCCAACCAGTTCACCGCAGTCTTTTATAGTCCGTCCGAGTAATTGTGTCGCCACGATGGACAGAAAAACGGAGGAACTGCGCGATATCTTCATGGACGTGGCCGAGGGTGAGACGGTCACGGAGGCACAGGAGGAGTCGCGCGGGTCGCTCGCGGACAGGGGTGATGTCGGCCAGCGCCTGTCCGACGTCGTCGCCGGGATGCGAGAGCGGTACGCGTTCCGGGCCGACCTCGACGACGAGGAGCTGTGCACCCTGGTGCGTGGCTTCTACGACGACGAGACCGACGCCGAGCTCGCGCGCACGCTCGATATCTCCCGACACACCGTGTTCCGGGCGCGGATGGACCTGCACCTGCTCCGCGAGAGCGACCTCGACGCGCCGTTCGACATCGGCGTCTTGCGGGACAGGCTCGAGGACGAGGACCCGCTGACCGAGGTGGCTGACGACCTCGGCGTCAGCGCGTCGACGGTGCGCCGCTACCGCGACGCGCTCGCCGCCCGGAACGAGTCCCGCGGTGCGAACGACCGGTATCGCGGCGAGTTCGACAGCATCCTCGCGGACAGCGACCTGACGGGTGGACTCACGGACGACGTGCAGAACGACGGGCTCGAGGACGCGACGGAGGACGCCGAGGTCGACGTCTCATTTTAAGTAGGAAGCCGAGGCCAGAGCGGTCGTGCTCGCGTTCAGCGACCTCCGAGAGGCGACCTACTGCCCGCGCAAGCTCTACTACGCCCGCCGCGCCGACCGGACGGTCCCCGACGAGGTCGAGGCGGTCCGGGAGCTCGCGCACCGATACGACGAGGTCCTCGACGGCGACTGCGACGACGAACTCGCGACGCTGGCCGCACCGCCACCACCGGTGTACCGCGAGCAGCTTCGCTGCACCGCCGAGCGCTGCCCCCGGTTCGACGCGCTCTGTGAACCCGCCGACCGTGACGTACTGCTGACTGGCCGGGACTGTCGCGGCATCGCCGGGAAGGTGCTCGCCGGTCCGCCCGAGCCGTCGCTCGTCTCGCCCGGAAAGCCACCCGAGAACGGCGTCTGGGAGCCACACTCGGTGTGGGCGGTCGCGGCGGCGAAGGCGCTCGCGTGGGAGCGCGAGAGCCCCGTCGAGCGGGCGTACGTCGAGTATCCGGCCCACGGCGTCGTCCGTACCGTCGACATCACGGCACGACGGACGGCCGCCTATCGGCGGGCGGTGCGGACGGTCGAGGGGATCGACGGCCCGCCCCCGCGACTGCGAGACAGCGCGAAATGCGAGTCCTGCGAGTACGCCGACACCTGCGGCGTGAAGACCCGGTCGCTCAGCTCGCTGCTGGGGCTGTAGCCCGGTGCCCGGCGGTCACTCCGAGACGGGGACGAACACGTCGAGCGTCTCCCCGGCGGTGGTGGGGTCGAAGTCGGGTCCGTAGTACTCGAACGCGGGGCCGTCGGTGCGCTCGTACGCTACCGACGGGAACCACTCGTCGTACACGCGATCCATCAGCGTCCCGATCTCGTCGAGTCGGGCGGTGAACACGGCGTACGTCCCGCCGGGAATCTCGACGTGCTCGAGTGATGCGGGGGTGTCCGTCTCGTCCGACGGCTCGACCCCGGCGAGGTACGTGAACGAGCCGGTCCCGGCGTCGAAGTCGAACAGGACGCCGAAGGCCTCCTCGGAGTTGATGCGGTCGGTGTACGCGCCGTGGCGTCGTTCGAAGTCGCTCCAGTGCGCGCCCAGGTCGGCTTCGTCGGTCGCACGCGTCGTGAGCCCGACAACAGTGAACGCGTCACGCTGGACCATTCGTGGGTCGTCGATAGTGGTCATAGGGTAGCTACGAGTTCAGCCGACTTGACGGTTGTCGCCTCGACCGGAGATACCTCCGTCGCCGTCACGACCCGTCGAGCCACTCCTCGATGCGGTCAGCGAGCGCTCCGCGTCGGTGTATCTCGCCGGCCTCGACGTCGACGACGGTGCTCTCGGTGCCGTCGGTCGGTCCGTCGTCGACGACGTGGTCGACCTGCTCGACGAACGTGTCGTCGAGGTCTGCAGGGTCGGTGACGCTGGGTCGTCCACTCAGGTTCGCGCTCGTCGCCGTGACGGGCGTCCCAGCGGTCCGGTACAGCGCCAGCGCCGTCGCGTGGTCCGGCACGCGGACGCCGACCTGTTCGCGGCCGGCGGTCAGGACGTCGGGGACGTGCTCGCGGCGCTGGCAGAGCACCGTCACCGGGCCGGGCAGGAACTCGTGCATGAACTCCGTCTCGCGCTCGGTCGCCTGCACGTGCTCGGTCGCGGCCTCGACGTCGGGCACCCCGAGCGAGACGGGCTTGTCGCGGGCCCGTTCTTTCGCCTCGAACACTCGTTCGACGGCCTCGGCGTCGAGCGCATCGGCACCGAGTCCGTACACCGTCTCGGTGGGATAGACGACGAGGCCGCCTTCGCGGAGGACCTCGCCGGCGTCGGTCACGTCGGTCATGGCAGGAGCTACTCTGGGGAGGCCTAAAAGCGTGTCAGAACCACGACCGACCGGGTCGCTACAGCGCTTCGAGCGCGGCCTCGACGTCGTCGTAGTCGGGGAAGTCCGGCCACTCCTGGGCGGTCCAGGCGTACCGGACCGTCCGGTCCGCGTCGACGAGGAAGACCGCGGGCCGGAACTCCGTGACGCCGGCCATCCCGTCGAGGTCGTGCTCGATGCCGTACTCGGCGGCGACCCCCGCGGCGGGGTCGGAGAACAGCGGGTTGTCGATGCCGCGTTCCTCGATGAGCCGCTTGTGGGCGTACGGGTCCGACACGGAGATGCCGACGACCTGTACGTCGAAGCGCTCGCCCCAGTCGCGGTCGCGGACCTCGTTCCACGTGTACGTCGCCGGGAACGCACCGTTCATCGTATGCGCGACGAGCAGTACCGGGCCGTCGTCGGTCAGTGCCGAGAGCGAGGCGTCCTCCCAGTACTCGTCGTTCACCAGCGGCCGGGTGAAGTCGGGAGCCGTCTCGCCCACCTCGACGTGGGTCGCCTCCGGCAGGTCGACGACGTCGAACTCGAGCTCCATCAGGCCTCACCCCCGTAGGTCGCGTGGAGGTACTCGACGATGTTCGCGCTCTCGGTCATCGTGACACCGGTGTTCTCGTCCGCGATGGCAGGGACGGTTCGCTTGCCGGAGACGCGCTTGACGGCGTTCCGCCGGGAGTGCAGCGGTTCGACGAACCGCGAGCGGTAGTCGAGGTCGTACTCGTCGAGCACGCGGACGACGCGCTCGCAGAACGGGCACGCCTGGAGCCGGTAGAGTGTGATGGGTGGAGCCTCGGACATGAACCAACGTAGGTACGTCGCCGCTGAAAGGTCTTCGCTCGCGGCAGTCACCCGGCCCGAACCCGGTGAACCGGTCAGGAAACAAGAAAAGAGTTAATCCCGGGGCCCACCAATGCTCACTGTCGAATGGGTTCATTGCCTAGTCTCGTGTCCGTGGAGCTCCCCGCACTGTACGAGCTGCCGCTGCTTGGTATCGAACTCTCGCGGGACGTCGTCGGCCTCCTGGGCGCCTTCTCGATCCTCGTCCTGCTCGGACTGTCGGCCTTCTTCTCCTCCTCGGAGATCGCCATGTTCTCCCTGGCGAAACACCGCATCGACGCGCTGGTCGAGGAGGGGAACCCCGGGGCGAGAACGCTGGCCGGCCTCAAGCGTGACCCCCACCGCCTGCTGGTGACCATCCTCGTCGGGAACAACCTGGTCAACATCGCGATGACCTCCATCGCGACGGGACTGCTCGGTATCTACCTCGACAGTCAGGCGCTGGCGGTCGCCGCCTCGACGTTCGGGATCACCGCGCTCGTCCTGCTGTTCGGGGAGAGCGCGCCGAAGAGCTACGCCGTCGAGAACACCGAGTCGTGGGCCCTCCGCATCGCCCGCCCGCTGAAGTTCTCGGAGTACCTCCTGTTGCCGCTCATCGTCCTGTTCGACTACCTCACCCGGCTGGTCAACAAGGTCACGGGTGGTCGCTCCGCCATCGAGACCTCCTACGTCACCCGCGACGAGATACAGGACATGATCGAGACCGGCGAGCGCGAGGGCGTCATCGAGGAGGACGAGCGCGAGATGCTCCAGCGTATCTTCCGGTTCAACAACACCATCGCCAAGGAGGTGATGACGCCACGGCTGGACATGACCGGCGTGCCGAAGGACGCCGCCATCGACGAGGCCATCGAGACGGCCATCCACTCCGGCCACGCCCGCGTCCCGGTGTACGAGGGCAGCCTCGACAACGTCATCGGCGTCGTCCACATCCGCGACCTCGTCCGCGACAACAACTACGGCGAGACGGAGCCCGAGGACATCGAGCTCGAGGACCTCATCCAGCCGACGCTGCACGTACCCGAGTCGAAGAACGTCGACGACCTGATGGCCGAAATGCGCGAGAACCGCATGCACATGGTCATCGTCATCGACGAGTTCGGCACCACCGAGGGGCTCGTCACGATGGAGGACATGATCGAAGAGATCGTCGGCGAGATCCTGGAGGGCGAGGAGGAGGAACCCATCGAGGCCGTCGACGACGACACGTTCGTCGTCAAGGGCGAGCTCAACATCGAGGACGTCAACGAGGCGATGGGAATCGACCTCCCCGAGGGCGAGGAGTTCGAGACCATCGCCGGCTTCATCTTCAACCGCGCGGGCCGCCTCGTCGAGGAGGGAGAGCGGATCACCTACGACGGCATCGAGATAACCGTCGAACAGGTCGAGAACACCCGCATCATGCGGGCCCGACTCGCCCGCATCGACGACGGCGACCTGTCGAGCGACGAGGACGACGGCGACGACGTCGACGCCGAGCCGGGCGAGGTCCAGCCGGAGTAGTCGACTCGCGGTTCACCGCCGTCGCTCACAGCAGCAGCGTGTCGACGACCACGAAGCCGACGTACGCGACCGCGAACGAGAGCGCGAGCGAGCCGACCCACGCGAGCACCGTCTTCACCATCTTCTCACGGCTCACGCCGCTCCCGCCGGCCGCGTAGCCGCTACCGATGATGGCGCTGACGATGATCTCGTTGAACGAGACTGGGATGCCAAAGAAGATGGCGATCTGCGCGATGGCGAAGCTCGGGATGAGCGCGGCGATGGAGCGACGCGGCCCGAGCGAGGAGTAGTCCTGCGAGAGGGCCTTGATCATCCGTGGTGCGCCCGTCCACGACCCGACGAGCAGGCCCAGGCCCCCGCCAACGAGCACCGCCACGAGCGGGACGTCGAAATCGGAGAGCAGCGGCGCGAGCGGCCCGACGGCGAGGCCGACCTGGCTCCCCCCGGCGGAGAACGCGACGAGCCCGCCGAGGGCCAGCAGGAACCGACGCTGTGCCGCCGCCTGGTCGCGCGACACGTCCAACGCGAGCACCAGCCCGACGGCGATGGCGACTGCGAATGTGACGACGACGGTCGCGACGAGCGGGGTGCCCGGGAGCGACGGGGCGACCACCCCCGCAAGCGACGCGCTCTCGCCGGGTGGCCCGAGCAGCACGAACTCGACGTTCGCGAGGATAGCGCCGACGACGCCCGCGAGTGCGGGGACCAGCCAGCCCTCCTCCAGCGCGTCACCACGCAGGGCGCGTGCCGTGGTGTAGGCCACCCCCCCGCCGACGAACGGTACCAGGACCCACAGCGTCACGATCTCGGTGTACTTGCTGACCTCGGGGGTGCCGCCCATCGCCAGGCCGACGCCGACGACCGCGCCCGTGACAGTGAATGCGGTGGCGATGGGGTAGCCCGCAAAGATGCCGATGGCGACGAGTGCCGCCGCCACGAGCAACGCGACGGTCGCCGCCTCCGCCGACAGCGTCACTCCGCCGATGAGCTCCTTCCCGACGGCCTCGGTGACGCCCTGCCCCTGCAGGACGGCTCCGGCGAAACCCAGGATGCCGACGAAGAACCCCGCCCGCATCACCGAGATGGCGTTCGCGCCGACCGCCGGTGCGAACGGCGTCGAGCCCGAGGAGCCAGCGCCGATCGACCACGCCATGAACAGACTCGCCAGTCCCGCGACGAGGAACGTCGCGATCGTCGCGGTCCCTACCATTGCTCTGAGCCTCGGCTGGGTGGTTTAAGACGGTGTCGCCTCCCGGACGTCGCTGCTGGTTCGTGTGTCCGCCGCCGTGGCTGTTGTGGCAGTACTCCGCTGGCACCCGCGCACCCCGTCGCACGCTCGCGGGTCGCTCTGCTCGCCAGGGGAAACCGTCCGGAGAAGCGTCGGGCCGGTCAGTTCGTCGAGGGCTTCGACCGGTCCTCGGACGGCGGCGGCTCGACGCCCTCCGCGGCCTCGACGTGCGTGGTGTCCTTCTCGACGTCGACGTGCCAGCGGTCGACGGTGTCCTCGTACTCGTAGAGGCGGTCGCCGACCTGCTCTTTGATCTCCTCGTCGTTGATGTTGACCTCGAAGATGAACTCGTCGTCCTCGCCGGCGGACTGCTGGAGGTTCGCGCTGACGATCTCGTTGTCGAAGTAGTACGGGGCGAGCTGGGTCATCACGCGCTGGTAGACGGTGTCCTCGACCTTGCGGAGGGCCTTCCGACCCGCCGAGTCGGCGGCGCGGGCGACGTACCCGATCGACTCGTTCCACTTGTCGACGGCCGAGTCGGTGTCGCCGTCTTCAAGATTCTCGTAGGACTGCGAGAGCTTCTCGCCGGCGGTCTGGACGTCCTCGTTGGGGTCCTTGCCCGCTTTCTCGCCCTCGCCCTCGTCGACGCTGGCCTGCTCGGCGGTCTTCTGGCTGACGTCCTCGTCGATGTCTTCGGTGACCTTCGGCCGCCACTCGTTCCACTCGGCGAAGGCGTCTGCCTGTTCGCCGTCGTTCACATCGAGGTCGCGTAATGCCCTGGTGACGCGTTCGCCGTGTTCGACGACCTCGGGCCAGGTCCCGCGGATCTTGAACCCGGAGATACTCTCTTCCATCGGCTTGCACCGGCCTATGCCCCCGTCAGTGATAAACTTTCCAGGGAGTCACGAGGTACCAGGGTGCGAATCGAACGATTTTACAGGTGCGGCCGCACTGTTGGGTGTATGACTATCGAAGACCGTGGCGACGCGTACCTCGTCACGCACGCACTGGCGACGGACACGCTCACGAAGCTCCGCAGCGTCGAGACGGAACAGGTCGCGTTCCGCAAGGGTCTGGTCAAGCTCGGCCGAATCTGTGGCTACGAGATCATCGACGGCCGGATGGAGACGCAGTACGTCGAGGTGCAGACGCCGCTCGAAAAGACGATGGGCGAGCGCGTGAAGGGCCTGGACGACGTGGTCATCATCAACGTCCTCCGCGCCGCGACGCCGTTCGTCGAGGGGCTGTTGAAGGCGTTCCCGCGCGCCAGACAGGGCGTCATCTCGGCCTCGCGCGACGAGGAGGCGGGGCGCAACGAGGACGGTGAGTTCCCGATCACCATCGACTACGTGAAGCTCCCCGATATCAAGGAGGAGGACACCGTCATCGTCGCCGACCCGATGCTCGCGACGGGTTCGACGATGAACGCGGTGCTCGACCACGTCACGGAGCAGGCACCGGACCCGGAGCACCTCATCGTGCTCTCGGCGGTCAGCGCACCCGATGGCCTCATCCGCGTCGGCGAGCAGTTCCCCGAGGCAGACCTGCTTACCGTCGCCATCGACGACCACCTCGACGACAACGGCTTCATCGTCCCGGGCCTGGGCGACGCGGGCGACCGTGCGTTCCGCACGACGTGAGGACCTGAATGCCTTTAACTGCCGAGTGCGACGGTCCGTCCATGACCGACGACCCGTGTGACGACTGCGGCGAGCCAGTCAGCGACGCGCTCTCACGGACCGTCCAGCTGGCGGTCGACCGCACGCAGATCGACGCACAGCGGCTCTGCCCCGACTGTTTCGCCGACTGGATCGACCGCTATCAGCACGAGATGGGGACCGACGACGGCTCGTCGGTCGACATCGACGACGACGATATAATCGTAGACTGAACCCCTCCGCTTCGTGTCGAAAGCGCCCGCCTGCGCCGGGATCGACGTGGAATTTCTCCGGGGGAAACGACCCGTTAGTTCGCTCTGTAGTCGACGGGACCGATACTGTGTGGAAAAGTGGCATGCAGACGCACCCCAACTCGAACCCCTTCGTTTCGGCTCCGAACCACACGACAGAGCCGTGGTGCCGGGTGAAATTCTCCGGGCGAAACGTACCCCTGTATGGCAATTATGTACTTGGTTCGTGGGGATGGGTGAGCCCGTCCGCCGTGGCCGGCGACGCTGGCGAGCGCGGTGGTGCCATCGCCGCCCGAGCAGTCGAGTCGGCGGGTAAAACTTTAGCCTAGCCGCTCTGAGGGCACACAACGGAACCAGAGGACGACATGTCAGACACCTCCGAAACCATCGAGGTCCTCCACGTCGACGACGACCCGGCGTTCACCGAGATCGTCGCGACGTGCCTCGAAAACGAGGACGAACGGATGACCGTCAGGACGGCGACGAGCGCAGCCGACGGCCTGGCACTGCTCGACGACACCGACGTGGACTGCGTCGTCTCCGACTACGACATGCCCGGACAGACCGGCATCGAGTTCCTCGCGGCGGTCCGCGAGCGCCACGGGGAGCTCCCGTTCATCCTCTACACGGGGAAGGGCTCGGAGGAGGTCGCCAGCGAGGCTATCTCGGCCGGCGTGACGGACTACCTCCAGAAGGGCACCGGCAGCGAACAGTACGCCATCCTCGCCAACCGCATCGGGAACGCCGTCTCCGCTCGACGGTCGGCCGACGAGGCGGAGCGACGGCGGCAGCGCCTGGAGGAGACGACCGCCCGGCTCGAAGTGCTGTTCGAGGACTCGCCCGACATGATCAACATCCACGACGCGTCCGGCTCCATCCTCGACCCGAACGCGAAGCTCTGCGAGGCGACCGGCTACGAGCACGACGAGCTCACCGGGATGAAGGTCTGGGAGCTCGACCGGACAACCACGCCTGCCCAGGCGACCGACGCCTGGGACGGGATGGCTGTCGGGGAAAGCCGGCGATTCGAGGGCGTCTACGAGCGCCGCGACGGCTCGACGTTCCCGGTCGAGATCCACGTGAAACGGCTCGACCTGGAGGGTGCCGACCGGTTCGTCGTAATCAGCCGCGACATCTCCGAGCAGCGGGCGCGCGAACGACAGCTGGAGCGCAGCGAGCATCGCTACCGCGCCCTCGCGGGGAACCTGCCGAACGGGGCCGTCCTCGAGTTCGACACGGAGCTCCGCTACCTGAGCGCGGACGGAGACCTGTTCTCGCGTCCGGGCGTCGACCGGGAAACTTACGTCGGCAACCGGCTCGACGAGGTGTTCGAGGGCGAGACGCTCGCGATCAAGCGGGAGATGTACGAGGCGACGCTCGACGGCGAGACCTGCCAGCGACGGGTGGAGTACGACGACCTGGTGTTCAGGGTGTACACCATCCCCGTCCGGGACGACGGGGGGGCCGTCTTCGCGGGCATCGTGATGACCCAGGATATCACCGACAGAGTCGAACGCGAACAGAAGCTGGAGCAGCTGCGGGAGCGCACCCAGGAGCTGATGTACACGGCAACGGTCGAGGAGAGCACCAGCCTCGCCGCCGCGGCCGCGGACGAGATAATCGACGCTCCGTTGAGCGGCATCCACCTCCTGAACGACGACGGGTCGGCACTGGAGCCGGTCGCCGTGGCGGAGTCCCTGCCGGACGTCTTCCCTGACCTGCCCCGGTTCGAGCGGGGCGGTGCCCCCGGTTCGCGGGCGGCGCTCGTCTGGGACGTCTACCGGAGCGGGGACCCGGTCTCAATCGACTCCCTCTCGGACTCCGACCGGGTGACCGAGGAGAGCCCGGCCGAGAGCGTCGCCATCCACCCGCTCGGCGGCCACGGAGTGTTCATCATCTCGTCGAAGGCCCCCCGGGCGTTCACGGACACCGACCAGCTCCTCGCGGAGATACTCGCGAACAATCTCGAGGCGACGCTCGACCGAGTCGACCGCGAGCAGACGCTCCGGACGCGGGAGAACCGCCTCCGGCTGCTCCACGAGGCGACGCGCGACCTGATTCGCGCGGAGTCGACGCGGGAGGTAACCGAGCGCATCGCCGAGGCCGCCGAGGAGATACTCGGCTTCTCACTCACCGTGGTTCGGCTGTACGACGCCGACGAGGGCGGGCTGGTGCCGGTCGCCCAGACGGAGCAGGTCGCCGAGGTGCTGCCGGAGCGAACGGTGTTCACCTCGGACGGCGGGAGCCTCAACTGGGAGACCTTCGACTCCGGGACGGTGCGCATCATCGACGACATCGAGGCCCTCGGCGACGTGTCCGACAGCGGGACCGGCCTGCGGAGCCTCATGATGCTCCCGATGGGCGAGTTCGGGACCATCTCCGTCGGTGAGACCGTGCCGCGAGCGCTCGACGACACCGACGAGTTCCTGGCACGCATCCTGGCTACGGCGGGGGAGACGGCGCTCCAGTCCCAGGAACAGCGGGCCGATCTCCAGTCGCGCCAGGAGGCACTCCAGCGCCAGAACGAGCGCCTGGAGGAGTTCGCGAGCGTCATCAGCCACGACCTGCGCAACCCGCTGAACGTTGCGAGCCTGAACCTCGAGCTGGTCGCCGAGGAGTGCGACAGCGAGTACCTCGACGGCGTCGAACGCGCACACGACCGGATGGGGGCGCTCATCGAGGACCTCCTGACGCTCGCCCGCGAAGGGCAGACGCTGAGCGAGGTCACGGACGTCGAGCTGGCGCCGCTCGTGTCGAACTGCTGGGGGAGCGTCGACACGCGCGGCACGTCCCTCGTCGCCGAGACGGACCGGACGATTCGGGCCGACCGGGCGCGACTCCGACAGCTGTTCGAGAACCTGTTCCGGAATGCGGTGGAACACGGGGACACGAGCGACGAGCCCGCCGCCGATACCGGTTCGCGGGACGCGACGACCGACGGGAACGGGCCGGCGACCGACGCCGGGCTGACGGTGACCGTCGGCGACCTGGCAGACGGGTTCTACGTCGCCGACGACGGCCAGGGTATCCCCGAGTCCGAGCGCGACCAGGTGTTCGAGACGGGGTACTCGACGAGCGCCGACGGGACGGGCTTCGGGCTCAGCATCGTCGAGCAGGTCGCCGAAGCGCACGACTGGTCGATACGGGTGACCGAGAGTGAGGCCGGCGGTGCGCGGTTCGAGTTCACCGGCGTCGAGTTCGTGACCGAGTAGCCCTCAGTGCTCCCCGTGCTCGTCGCCGTCGCCCGCGGACAGCCCCGCGCTGGGCGGTCGCTCCAGTACGGGTTGGGCGTCGTGGTGGTCGCTGTAACCGTCGAACCAGCGCCGGATGCGCTCGATGCGGTCGACGACGTGGCCGGGCTCGCCAGACCGGGAGAGCTCGTGGCCCTCGCGCGGGTAGCGGACGAACCGGGTGTCGGTCCCGGTCTTGCGCAGTGCCCGGAAGAGGAACTCGGCACCGTCGACGGGTACCCGGAAGTCGTTCTCTGCATGCAACACCAGCGTCGGCGCGTCGATGTCGTCGGCGTGGGCGACCGGCGAGTGCGCCCAGAGGAACTCGGGGTCAGCCCACGGGTCGGTGCCGAAGTCGCCCTCGACGAGACGGTACGCGACGTCGGTCGAGCCGTAGAAGCCGAGGAGGTCGTAGACGCCGCGCTGGGCGACCGTCGCGTCGAACCGGTCGCTCGTCGCCGCCAGCCACGCGGTGAGGTAGCCGCCGAAGGAGCCGCCGGTGAGGAACACGTTCGAGGCGTCGACGGCCGCGCGGCCGGTGACGTGGTCGACGCCGGCGAGCACGTCTGCGCCGGTCACGTCGCCCCAGTCGCCCTCGATGGCCTGCATGAACTCGGCCCCGTAGCCCGCCGAGCCGCGCGGGTTGCAGAAGAAGACGGCGTAGCCCGCCGAGGCGAGCGACTGGAACTCGTGCCACATCGTCCCCGCGTCGGACCACATGATGTGCGGGCCGCCGTGGACGTTCACGACCAGCGGGCTCGCCCCGTCGGCGTCCGGCGGCGTCAGCAGCCAGCCCTGTATCTCGTGGCCGTCGCTCTCGAAGCGGAGTTCCTCGGGCTGGGGGACTGCGACACCGTCGAGCACGTCCGCGTTGACCCTGGTGAGCCGGTTCCCCTCGCCGCCGCCCGGCGTCGAGATGAACACGTCGCCGGGG
Source organism: Haloarchaeobius sp. FL176 (assembly GCF_024609245.1). Classification (GTDB taxonomy): domain Archaea; phylum Halobacteriota; class Halobacteria; order Halobacteriales; family Natrialbaceae; genus Haloarchaeobius. Next base: position 251,867 of record NZ_JANJYH010000004.1, on the reverse strand, counting down.
TGGTCCCACTCGCTGGCGGTGTAGGCGAGCACGTCCCGGCCGACGTGGGCCGCGTCGACGTCCATCCCCTCGCCCGCGACGACCGTCGACGGGTCCGGCGCGTCGTCGCTGTCGTCGGCGTCCCAGGGGAACCGCCGGAGGACCACGGAGCCCTCGTCGGGCGTGGTGACGTACAACCGCTCCTCGTCGGCCCCCCACTCCAGCACGGAGTGGTACGCCATCGTCCGGTCCATGCCCGCCGTCGGCGTCCGCGTCTCGTCGTTCGCGGCGTCGTACACCCGGACCTCGGTCTGCTGCAGGGTGGAGCGCTCCGCCGGCGTGTGGAAGTACGCGACCCGGCCGTCGCTCGCGGCCCGGACGAACCCGCCCCAGCCCTCGTCGCGCGTGACCAGCTCGTCGTCCTCGGGCTCGGCCGGGTCACAGCGCCGTATCTCTATCCGGATCGCGTCGTCGGCATCCGTCTCGGCCTCGCGCGGCACCTGCCGACCGAAGTACAGCGTCTCCGCGTCGCCCCACGTCGGCGAGAAGTGGTCCGCGTCGGACTCGGTGACGCGCGTCACTGCATCGCCCGCGCTCTCCTCGTCGTTCCCGACGCCGTCCACTGCGTCCACGTCGACGACGTACACCTGCGGTCGCCGCCGGTCGAAGTACCGTCCCTCCGCCCGGTACACCGTCCGGTCGACGACCCGCGGGTCCGGCTCCTCCGGCTCGTACGCCTCGTCGACCCACCGGTCCCGCCCCGCCTCGCGGTCGTCCGGGGCCACCTGCTGGACGAACGCGAGGTGGCTCCCGTCGGGACTCCAGACGGGCGTGGCGACCCCGCCCGCGACCGACGTAATCTGTCGTGCCTCACCCCCGTCGGCCGGAACCACCCACAGCTGGCTCCGGTCGCCATCGCCGCGGGTGCTCGTGAACGCCAGCCGGTCACCCGACGGCGACCAGCGGGGCGCGGCGTCCTGCCCCTCGCGGACGGTGAACCGCTGTGACTCGTCGCCCCCGACCGGCGCGACGTACACCGTCGCCTCGTACTCCTCGTCGTCGCTGGGTACCGTTCGAACGTAGGCCACCCGCTCGCCCCCTGGCGCGACCCGCGGCTCCGAGACGCTCGCGAGCTCGTGGAAGTCGCTCGCCTCGATTGAATCCATGGCCCTGCGTTCGGCTGCACGTGGGTTAGGCGTTCGGTTCGGGGAAACACGCCGGACTACGACAGCTCGACGCGCCCGCTCGTCGCGCTCCGGAGTCGGTCCCGGAGCGCCTCCACCTCCGAGACGGGGACCCGCACGTCGAAGCTGACGCGCTCGGCGTAGTCGGCGTCGAACTCGCAGTCCCAGCCTTCGAGGATGCCACGGACGGTCCCCGAATCGTCGTAGTCGACGGTGACGCCGACGGGCTCGTGTGGGCGCTCCTCGACGACCTCTGCGGCGTCGAGCGCGTCCTTGACCGACTGGCCGTAGGCGCTGACGAGGCCACCGACGCCGAGGTTCGTCCCGCCGTAGTAGCGCGTGACGACGACGACCACGTTCTCGACCTCCTGGCCCTGGAGCACGTTGAGGGCGGGCTTGCCCGCGCTGCCGGAGGGTTCACCGTCGTCGCTGGCCCACTCGCGGAACGGGTCGGCACGGACCCGGTACGCCGGGACGTTGTGCGTCGCGTCGTCGTACTCGGCGCGTATCTCGTCGACGAAGGCTTCGGCGGCGGCGACGGTTTCCGCGGGCCTGGTGTGGCCGATGAACTCCGAGCCCTGTACGGTGAAAGAGGTGTGTGCCGGGCCAGCGACGGTCAGGTAGGTGTCCCCGGTCACGGGGCCGCCTCCGCGTCGCCGTCGCGGCTGTCGTCGGCCGCGCCGTCGGCGGTGTCGTCGCCGAACCGCTCGTGGTAGAGCAGCACGAGCAGGATGCCGAGCAGCACCGTCTCGATGGTCTTCGTCGTCACGAGCCAGATGGAGCCGAAGAGGTGCTCGACGAGCGTGCCGAGCGTCGAGCCGTGGGCGTGGCCGGTGGACTCCCAGGCGTAGGCGATGACCTCGTTGCCCTCGGGGTGGCCGCCGAGCAGTAGCCAGCCGACGATGTACGTCAGCGCGAGAACGATGCCGAGTCCGTAGACGTAGTCGCGCCGGAGGCCGTACGCGGCCAGCCCGATGCCGACGAGCACGGCGAGCGAGGAGAGCACGAACAGTGCCTGGCGCGGGTCGGTGAGTGGCTCGCCGACCTGCGCGTACAGGAGCAGCGGGCGCAGCCCGATCCAGAGGTGGATGCCCGCTGTCGCGGCCGCGAGCTGCGCCGCGGTGAAGCGCAGGGCGACCTCGACGTTCTCGTCCATAGCCGAACTCGGGCCGCCGAGCCCAATAGCGCGTCGGTTCGGCGCTACTGGAGCTCTATCTTCCGGACGAACGGCAGGGCGCGGATCTCGTTGATGAGGTCGCCCGGCAGGGGCTGGTCGGTGACGAGGTGGAGCTTCGGTTCGTCGGTGAACTCGGGGTCCTCGCTGATGGTCTGCCGGATGGAGATGTCGTGCTCGGCGAGCAGCCCGGTCACCTGCGAGACGATGCCCTGCTGCTCGGCGTCGGAGACCGCGACGGTGAGCACGGTCAGGTCGAGCACGGGCGCGAGGTCCATCAGGCTCGGTACCTGCGAGATGTTCTGGAAGATGCGTCGCAGTTCCTCGTCCGCGAGGATGGCATCGGTCGTGGAGTCGACGACGCGCCGGTCGACACCGATCTCGCGGGCGATGCCCGTGTTGGGGATCTCGATGCCGCCGGAGACCACGCGCCCCTCGTCGTTCACGGAGAAGCCGCGCTCGAGCAGCAGCCGGATGACCGCCTGCTGGCTGGGAGAGCCCTCGAACTTCTCCATGATCTCGTCGAACATGCCTGTCCGAACCGACGACAGGAACCGCGAAAGAACTGTCGACTCGGGCTACAGCTCGCCCTTCGTGCTCGGCGTGTCGCTCCGGCGTTCGTCGACCTGGGTCGCGTCGTCGAGCGCCCGTGCGAGCGCCTTGAACAGCGCCTCGACCTCGTGATGTGCGTTGTCGCCGCCGACCTCGCAGTGCAGGGTCAGTCCGGCGTTCATCGCCAGCGACATGGCGAAGTGCTCGGCCATGTGGCTGGTGAACTCGCCGACTGACGGCTGGGAGAACTCGCCGTCGAACGCGAAGTAGGGTCGGCCGGAGACGTCGACGACGACGCCGGCAACTGCCTCGTCGAGCGGCACCTTGCGGTCGGCGTAGCGGACGATGCCGCGCTTGTCGCCGAGCGCCTCCGCGAACGCCTCGCCGAGGACGATGGCGACGTCCTCGACGGTGTGATGGTCGTCGATAGCGAGGTCGCCGTCGCAGTGGACCGTCAGGTCGAACAGGCCGTGCTTGGCGAACGACGCGAGCATGTGGTCGAAGAAGCCGACGCCGGTGTCGATCTCGCTGTCGCCGTCGCCGTCGACGACGAGGGTCAGGTCGATCTCCGTCTCGGCTGTCTCGCGCGAGACGGCCGCGCTTCGGTCGCTCATACGGCAACACAACCACCGCCCGGGCAAAGCCGTTGCGCTCGCCGCAGGCCACAGCGTCCGCGGGGTGCGTCCCGGTCCGTGAGACGGATGGGACCGCATACCGTACCGGCGACCACAGCGGCTCGGCGCTCTCAGCCCCCGTCAACGGTGACTGTAGAGGGACCGGTCCAGAACCAATATCACGTCCTCAGAGGTGGTTGTAAAACATTAAAACGCCTCTCACAGCGTCAAAAAACGTCAGTATTCGCGATAAAACGGGTCGAAATAGACGAAAGGCTCGCCCCGTTATATGATGGTCCCGACTGTAGGAGTGGATGCGAATCAGGTGTCCCCGATATGGCTCCCGCAACTCCAAACCAACTCCCTTCGATTCCGAGCCCCGTCAGCGAGCGACTGAGCGTGAGCGCGGCCGTCGCACAGCTCCGGATGGCGTGCTTCTGGCTCGCCGTCGTGTTACCGTTCGCGTACCTCTCGCTGCTCGCGTCGGGTATCGACTCGACTGCAGAAGTGCAGGCGTTCCTCGTACTGCTCGGGCTGAACCTCGGGACGCTCGTCGTCGGTCACGGTCACCGCAGCGACCGGAGCGACGACTAACCGCGCATCCGTCCCGGGGACCGCCCTGAACAACCCGCCCTCCTCCCACACCACACCATCGTTCCACCGCTCTACAGCGGTGGCTCTCGCGACACTGCCTACGGAGACTCGACCGCGGCCATCGCTTCCCGGAGCGTGAACCGGCCCTCGTACAGCGCGCTGCCGACGACGACGGCGGCTGCTCCCGCGTCGCGCAGCGCCCGAACGTCGTCGAGCGTCGCGACGCCGCCGCTCGCGACGACCGGAATGTCGACCGCCTCGGCCAGTCGCCGGACCGGCTCGGTCTGGACGCCGTCGAGCCGTCCCTCGACGTCGACGTCGGTGAACAGGATGCCCGCCGCGCCGAGGTCCTCGTATCGGCCCGCGGCCTCGGCGGGGTCGAGCCCAGTCCCTTCGGTCCACCCCGAGACGACGACCTCGCCGTCTTTCGCGTCGAGGCTCACGAGCACGCCGTCGGGGTACTCGTCGCTGATATCGGCGACGATATCGGGGTTCTCGACGGCGGCGGTGCCGAGGATGACCCGGTCGACGCCGCGGTCGAGCAGGTCGACGGCGTCCTCGGCGGTGCGGATGCCGCCACCGAGCTGGACGGTCACGTCTACCGCGTCGAGGATGGCGTCGATGGCCGGCGCGTTCGCGCGTTCGCCCTCGAACGCGCCGTCGAGGTCCACCAGATGCAGGGTACGTGCGCCCTGATCGACCCACCGTTCGGCCGCCGCGACGGGGTCGCCGTACGTCTTCTCGGTGCCGCGCTCGCCCTGGACCAGCTGGACCACCTCGCCGTCCTGTACGTCGACCGCGGGGACGACCTCGAACTCGGGGAACATGGCCGAGGATGGGCGACGGCAGGAGGTAAGTGCGACGGTCCCGGGACACCACCCGCTTCGTTCCCCCTGCTGGAGACGGTCGCCGCGTTCCGGCTGTTCCGGTGTGTCCCATCGCTCCAGGGGACGGCAGCCGACGCCATGTCCTCTTGCGACGGGGCGTTGGACCACGCTTTTAGCATGGGTGGACATACGAGGTGGTAGATATGGTCGAGCTTCTCTTCGTCGTCGGTATCGCCGTCGCGGTGTTCGTGGGCTTCAACATCGGTGGCTCGTCGACCGGCGTCGCCTTCGGCCCGGCAGTGGGCAGCGGGACGCTCTCGAAACTCCTCGCGGCTGGCCTGATGACCGGGTTCGCGCTGCTCGGCGGGTGGACTGTCGGCCGGGAGGTCGTCAACACGATGGGCGGGCAGATCGTCCCCCAGACGCGGTTCACGCTCGCGGCGAGCGTCGCTGTGCTCTTCTTCGTGGGTTTCGCACTGCTCATCTCGAACCTCTCCGGCGTCCCCGCCTCGACGTCGATGACGGCGGTCGGCGCTATCGCCGGCCTCGGCGCGGCCAGCGGCAGTCTGAACATGGAGAAGATGGGCGAGATAATCTCGTGGTGGCTCATCGCACCCGTGATCGCGTTCTGGCTCTGTGCCGTCATCGGCCGGTACTTCTACCCGTACCTCGTCTCGAACATCGACCTCGAAGCCGACGAGGACGGGAACGTGACGACGAAACAGCGGATCGGACAGGTGCTGGTCGTCGTCATCGGCTGTTACATGGCGTTCTCGGCGGGGGCGTCGAACGTCGCGAACGCGGTCGCACCGCTCGTCGGGAGCGGCGAACTCGGCCTCGAACCCGGCATCCTGCTCGCCGGCGGGGCCATCGGGCTGGGTGCGTTCACCATCGCACGCCGCACGCTGGACACGGTCGGGAACGACCTGACCGACCTGCCGCTGCTGGCGGCGCTCATCGTCGAGGCCGTCAGCGCCAGTATCATCACGTTCCTCTCCGCGCTCGGTATCCCCGCCTCCCTCGCCGTCTCCGCGACGATGGCCATCGTCGGACTCGGCTGGGGCCGTGCGACCCGCACGACGAAGATCAGCGAGGCCGCCGGGAAGGCAGTCAGCGGTGAGGCCCCCGAACAGGTGACGCCGGATAAGAGTGTGAGTGCGGCGCTCAGTGCCGACCAGCCCGGCGGGGAGGTCGCGCGCATCGGCGAGGAAGAGGCGAACGAGCTCAAGGCGAGTGACCTGTTCAACCCGGGAACGACCGCCCGCGTCATCTCGCTGTGGATACTTACCCCGAGCATCTCGGCCGTTGCGTCGTTCCTGTTGTTCTCCGCGTTCCCCATCTACGGGTGAGGACCGACAGCCGAGAGAGTCTTTCAGGATTAATGCGCATGTTCGTGAGGGCCAGAACAGCAAGTTCTTAGGGTAGGGGGAACCAACCGTCGGGTGATGCCCACGGTAGAATACCTCAACTACGAAGTGCTGGACGACCACGGCTGGGACATGGACGACGACGACCTCTTCGAGAGCGCCGCCGACGCAGACCTCGGTGACGAGGACTACGGCACCCTCGAGGTCAACCAGGGCGAGTACATCCTGGAAGCGGCCGAGGCGCAGGGCTACGACTGGCCCTTCTCCTGCCGCGCTGGCGCGTGTGCGAACTGCGCAGCCATCGTCAAGGAAGGCGACATCGACATGGACATGCAGCAGATCCTCTCCGACGAGGAGGTCGAGGACAAGGACGTCCGCCTGACCTGCATCGGTTCGCCGACCGCTGACGAGGTCAAGATCGTCTACAACGCGAAGCACCTCGACTACCTCCAGAACCGCGTCATCTAATTAGCAGCGTAAAACGCTCGTTAAACAGGCGTGGTGTTCAGCAGAACCGGATCATCCTCGGTTCTGTGTTTTTCCCGCCAAATAGCCCCTGTGCCGTACATATTCCATCTGAGTGCAAACTGCCTTAGCAGAATCGATAGTTACTCTTCTGAATCCGCTAGGTTCCCGAGCCCGTACCGGTCCAGATGACGACTCCTGCAAGAGTTTCGTTCGATGAGGCAGGTATCGACACTGAGAACCGGGATCTGACGTTTTTTCGCAGTACGCCATAGCACAGGTACATATTTCGTTCCTTGGGATTTTGATTTCGCCGCGCCGCCAATCGATCCACTCCTCACGGAGGTGTTGGATCTCTTGGAGACGGAAACCAAGTCGTCCAGCGAGTAGGATGATGTAGCAGGCGGCGAGTCGCGCACTAGGGTTCTTGATTTTGAGCGCGCCCTGATAGAGTCGAAAGTAAGCGTCCGTGTTGAGGGCTTTATCGGCCGATGGAAGGGCGTTTGGGTTCGTCATGCACACTTCATATGAGCGAATGCGGGAAAAAGTCAGCCGTGAGACAGGGACGTAACCGACAGCTATTGTCGAACCAGAGCCGCGAGTCTCCGCTCGACGATGTTCGACGGCCATGAGGACTCGATTGTATCTCTTTCGACGCCGAATGTCTCTACTGTTCGTTTCACAGGGCTCTCCGAACTCTCCTGCTGCTCGAAGAGGTACGAGTAGGCAGTTACTTGGAGTTCGTACCGGCGTCGCGTCTCCGATGTTTGATCCGTCAGCGTGATCTTCAGATCGGCCACGTGCTGTTCGCCGGAGGGTAATTTGACGACGAAATCGCTCGTGCCGTGTATCTCGATCTCGACGTCGTCAATCGTGACGAGACCATCGATGGGTCTCTCAACGGTAACCCGTTCGGCTCGTTGGATATCTCCCCATAAGTCGGACGCGACGAAGTCGTCCAATACCTCCTCCCCGAAGAAGGTGAATAATCCGTCGCGTTCGTCGTCGTCGATTCGCGTAGTGTGGTCGTCAACGACGTCGTCGAACACGCGCCGAACTTCGTCACCCAGCGATCGAAGTGTGTGTTCCGGAACCTCGCGTTCGACGAGCGTGGTCAGAACCTCGTGTAAGCAGGAGCCGACGTCGTCTGGGCCTAACTGGTCGAACTGTAGGGGGACATCGTCGGGAACGTCGTTAGCTTCTGTGTGCAGGGCATTCCCGAGGAGGTGATCAAGTACCTGTGCGTCGGGGTCGTCCGTGAGGGGATACAGCGTGCTCGGGTTGGTGAACCGTGGAACCCACGGATCGAGATCGGTTCGTCGTGGTGGGTTGACGGCGACGTCGTCGTCACAAGTCGTGGTCGTTTCCGCCCACGTGGCTTGAAGTGCGACATCGTTGACGCCGATGTCGAACGGCCCCGTGTCCGTATCGACCGTGTACGACCCAGTTTGACTGCCTGTGAAGTTGAGTCCTTCTCGGATCGTGTCGAGCCATCGGTCTCGGGGTCGGGATTCGTCGGGCAGTGATCGTGGGAGTGGAACAACAAGATGGTCTCTCGCCCGCGTGAGCGCGACATACAGGAGCCGCCACGTTTCGGCCCGCTCGTTCGCCGCAACTCGTCTGAGGCGTTCTGGACCGACCAGCGACGTCGAATCCGCAGACTCAGCGATATCGTCGCACCAGTGGCCCGTAGCCCACCGCAGTCCGACATCGCGGTCCCTCGTGTCTTCGGGATCATACAGCCCGTTGACGAACGCTGGGAGCGCAACGTCTGAGGGGATGTCGGTGTTCGTTGGCGGGGCGAGTCCGGCGATGCTTCCCTGAGTGAGGAACCGTTGGGCTTGCGGCCCGTGCTTCCAGAGGTCGAATCCGGGATTCGCAATGGCGACGACGTCGTCTTGGTCGCCCTTAGCGTCATGAACCGTCCGGAATTCGACGTCGTGACTCGTGTCGGCGGTACTCGGCTGGTTCGGTCCCATGTACGGGTTCTCTCGGAACGGTTCGATCAGTTCGGTGAGTTCACTTGGCGTGAAGTGCTCGTCCGCTTCCCACTCGTCCAAGGTCTCTACGAGTGCATCGAGGTTGGCGACCCGTTGTGCGGGATCGATGTCGAAGCACCCATAGGGATCTGCGCGAAGGGCGAGTGTCTCGATGATGTCTTGGGCGTAGGTGCCAGCGGGGCGGGAGAGGAAGCTGTCACGTCGATCTCGGAGTTCGGAGAGGCCACCGAGTACGTGCTGGTGTGCGTCCGTGAGGTCGCAGCCATCGAGAATCGCATCGATGTCCCAATGATGGGTCTCGAAGTTGTTTGTGAGTGGTTCGAGACCGAGATTCGACTCAATGACGAGATCACGATTTCTTTCAGGGTCAGCAGGTGCGACTAGCCACTCACAGACGTCAAGAACTACATCGACGACTGAGCATTCGAAGAGGTCTTCACTCGCGTTCCGAACACTGAGCCCCATTTCCTCGAAGGCCTCTTCATACACATCCATCTTCGACGACCACCGGAACAACACGGTGATTCCGAGAGAGTCATCGTTCTCGTCAGTAAATGATCCATCTGCGAGCCCCTTTGAGAGGAGCGTCGCCAGCGTCGTTGCTTCCCCGCGCCCTTCGACAGGTTTGACCCACGTGTAGGAATCAGGGTCTGAAGCTCTCGGATCGAAGGCTGCAATATGAACATTCGACTCATCGGTCGAACCACGATCAGCTTCGAGCCCAGGGTATCGGACGTCCAGTGCTCCGAGGTTCCCACGTGCTGGATCCGTGAGCGCTGCTTCCGAGATTTCGTTGATCGCACTGGCGACATCGGGGACGCACCTGTACGTCGTCTTCGCAGTCCGGTGCTCGTGGATATCCCAGTCGATTCCGAGGTACTCCCCATCGTCTGTTGCGGTCTCGAAGAGCGTTGGTTCAGCATGCCGCCACAGATAGACGCTCTGGAGCAGGTCGCCCGCACCGAACACACGCGCACTGGGGGTGACCAAGTGAGAGAGTGCCGCGTGCTGTATCGACGACACGTCTTGGGCCTCATCGATAATCAGGCTCTGGATTCGTGTCTGGTACCGGTGTCTGATTCTGGTCCGGTGAGCATCATCGACATTACCGAGTCGGTCGTCGAAGTACGCGTCCACGAGGTACGCCACATCTGTGTGGGAGACAACGCCACGGTCGCGGATAGTCTGGCGATACGTAATTCGATACTCTTCGAGTACTGTACAGAAATCGTTAATACGGGCACGCCAGTCGTCGTGAAGCCTCGAATCTGCGTCACAGATTCTGTTTCGTTCGTCGTCGCCGATGTCGTCGTAGGCACTTTCGTCAATATCTGCCCCAACACAGTGTTCGACCGCGGCGACGACGTCGCTGAACGATCCTGGACGACCCTGTGCGTAGACATCTTCAACAGTCTGTTCAAGGTTGGAGTGGAACCTCTCCGTAGAGATACGGCGATCTCGGCAGTAGGTGACGGCGGTCTCAAGCATCTCGCTCACGTCGTCGTCGTACTCGCCAGTGGGATACGCATCCTCCAACCGCTCTACTCGCTGCGCCAAGTCCGAATCCTCCTGAATGGCCCGGTAACAGGCAGCATGCAGCTGTTTCTGCCGAGCCGTGTTGCCAACGACCGGCATCTCCTCGAAGCCGATATCGGAGGCAATCTCACTCAGCACATCCCGAAGAATACTGTCGATGGTACCGACGAACGGTGCTTGTCTGATCCGTTGGATCAGATATTCTACCTCTGAATCTGAGACTTTGCTTGCAGCAGGGACAAGATCGTGTTTGACAATCTCCCGAAGGCGGTCACAGATATCCGGAATGATGCTCTCCGCCTCACTACGGTTGAACGAGATGGCTGCGACTCGCTGTTCGGGCGTCGGGTCTCCAGCAACGTACCGGCGGAGAATGTCCTCTGCGGAGATATGGTCAGTGACCTCGGATTTCCCTGCACCTGGGACGCAGTTGAGCGTATACAATCCCGAATCGTGCTCGAAGTACGCATCCCGAATGTCTCGTTGCGCGTTCTGGAGACGGATCGGATCGTCACTCACTGTCGGTCACCTCGTGTTTGAGCATCGCTCGAACGCTGTTCGGGAGTTCTCGTTCTTCGCTCATCAGCTGTCGGCGCTCGTCGGGAGGAACAAGGTCGGTGTCCAGATGGTCTAGTAGTGGAGATGGGCGGCGTTCTTCTCCAGAAGTGGATTCTGTATGGCGGGTTACAATCAGTCCATTTCCAGCGGCCCGCAACGTGTCGTCAAACTGGTCACGGTCTCGGCCCGTTGTCCACGCTGTTCGTGGTGCGAGCGTTCCAACACTCCCGTCGCCACGGAGGATTGCTTCTTGGAGTTCCGGGGGGACGACACTCTCTGTTTGCTGAGGCCACTCACCGTCGATCAATCCGACGGCGAGGACGTACGGCACGTTCAACAGCCAGATATCGTTTGCTTCGAGGATATCGATAGCACGTGCGTTTGAGTGCTCACGTCGGCCTGGGCGCTGGGTGGCGATTAGCTGACTTAACTCTGCGACGCTACTCCACGACCGGTCAAGCGTTCCTTCATCGAGTCGATCTGCGTACTTGTGGCGTAGCTGTTGGACGAGAGTTTTCACACGAACAGTTCCACGGGCGTCACGCTCTGTTTCGATAAGGGAGGGCGAATCGTTCTCCTTCGTTACCGGGAGGCCGAGTTCCTCGTATGTTTCGACGACATCAGTAAGGACGTTCGTCACGGCTTCCGGGGCCGGTTCGGGACAGTCTCCAAGCCACTCAGCATACGTCACGAAGCGTTCGTCAATCTCCGGATTTCCTTCGAACCCGTCGTGCCACTCACTGAGCGTTCGTGATTCGTCCGGTAACGCCTGCATCGACACCTGGATCGTCTTGGGATCGATTGGCCACTCTGACGACGTCGCCGACGGAGGGGCCCAACGGTGTTCGAGCGGGCGACATAGGATTTCCCGAGATGGGTTATCAGAGGCGAGGACGTCGCATACCGACTCGATGAGTGCGAATGGGCGTGTCTGTGTTACCCTGAGCTGGACCCAAAACACGGGCGTTAGTCCATAGTGAACGGAAGCACGGTACAACGGTTCCTCGTAGTTGTCGAGGTCGCGTACTACTACGGCAATATCCCGGGTTGGGACACCGTGGTCTCGGAGACTTGCTACGGTAGCCATCACACTTCTGGCCTCCGCTCGCCGTGTCCTCGCTTTGATCTCAGCAATAGGCACGTCAGGGGGTTCAAGTGGTTTCGAAAGGCTGAGGCGATCTTCAGCGGTCACGACTCGAACACCACCGTACCAGGCTCGGTAACATTGAGAAGTTCAGGGAGACGACGCGAAAGGTATGATCCGGTTCCACGACGGAAATGGATGTGAACCGGAACCTGCGTTGCTTCCAGAATTGCGTGCAGTAGATCGACGTGTGCTGCAGGGAGACTACTGACTCCAACAAGCGAGATTCGTTCGACATCCGGAAACGCGGCTTCCAGACAGGTCCCACTAGTCCGAAGAAGATTCTGTGAGGCACGTCGAACAAATTCCACGTCAGAAACCACCTTCTCGGTATCCTGACGGAGGGCGCGCTCGACTGCTACAGCCGCCTCCAGGATCTCAGTGGAATCAACATCAATTGGAGATGGGAGTTCCTCCGCAATTCCGCTAAATGTCTCAAGGCGTTCTGGGTGAAACCCCGTTACACTCTCAACTACCGTTCTAATCTGCTCAATCTCTTGCGGAGCAGACGGTATCGTTGGTTCAGAGGTATCCAACCTATTATTCTCTTCTAAGAGCGACTGAATAATCGATAATCGATCGATACGGTCAATCGAATCTCTCGACTGCTGGCCGTCTGGAAGGAGTTGCTTTCCAACTTCTGGTGGATCTGCGAAATGGAGGCGATCTTTGGGGAGTTGGGCTTCACGAAGTCGGCGCTGTATGTTTCTTCGGTGTAACTCGACTGGTGCGAGAACTAACTCCGTTCTATTGGTTGAGTGCCGCACACGCTCCAAGAGCGTCTCTTCATGACCGACATGAAGCATTAAGTTCCGTGGGAGCTGGGTTTGGAGGGTTTGTTCCATTGATTGGTCAGAGTCTGCCAGTGTAGGGAGAGTGAGATGCAGGATCTCATCGTCAGCAGATTGTTCTTCCCGGATAGTTACATTAATCATAGCCACATCTACTATCTGTTTCTTCTGGTTTCCCTGACCGTTCAGCAACGGCACGGTAGCAGGTTCCACTTGATTCTTCAATGGATACCTGTCGAAGCCACAACTCATCTCCGCGATCAACGGCGCTCAGTCGTGCGGTCGCTACTACATCTAAGCCATCAGGCTTCGGATTCAGAGGCAGGTTGCAAGAGTTACAAGCGAGAGTACCGATGTACCAGTTGAGCAAACCAGCAGGACGACGTCCACGGATCTGTATGGGACTCCCCTCAGACAAGGTTCGACCACAGTGGTCACACTCTGCTGTACTCTTGGGAAAAGACTGGCCCGTTAACACCTGCTTTGCAGCCCTCTCTACGTCTCCATGGGAGTACGCCTCTACGATACAAGCAAATGGGTCATCTCCGTCTGTGGACAATCCTTGGAGCAACTCTTGGAGTCGGTTCAGTTGGTAGCCAAGTTTCTGCTGGACTACTTCATCATCAGAGATGATGCATGCTTCTTCCGGAGTCATACAGATTCCTCCGTGGGTTTGTAACACGCAGTCGAAATCTGGCGAATGTGCGTGGCCAAGGGATCAGTTGCTTCCGTCGGTGCAACCTGCTTGGATCGGCTATCGTATACCGCAGCACCCGTTTCGTCAAGCGTTTCCAGGTGAGATTGGATAAGTGAGATATATACGCGTGTGCGCTGCTTCGAGGTTACCTCACTTGGATCGGTGAGGTTCTCGATTGCCGCAATTTCGACGGCGAGGTCCGATACAGAGAGAACATCCTCACTTTGCGCTAACGACAGAATGACGCTCCGGCGACGGCTGTTCGAGATTGCGCGGAACGCATCGTCTGGATCCATCGGGATCGCACGGCAGGAGCTAGTCTGCTCCATTCTCCACCTCCTGAAGTCGATCCATTACTTGGGAAGTGACCTGTACATCTCGGTCCTGTTTCCTGTGTCGTGGAGGAATCGGTCCCTCGATCGCGTGAGAGACAGAGTTATCACTCACGACACGAGTAGTGTCTTTCGCTGTCATAGCTGGCAGCATCTGCCCGGTGCTTCTACCACCGGGCGGCGGTTTCACGCCGTCATAAGGTACTGAATGGAGTATAAAAACTATTTGTATAGTTAGTGAGTAGTCAGCGGTTTTGACGCTCTCCGGCCACAGGACGAAGATTAAACCATACAGTTAGCAGAACCCTAGTTAGAGTCCTCTGGCTCTGTTGAGATTCCATTAGTCCGTACTATCTGTGATGAAACAGCAGTGAGGAGGATTGCACATTGACCGATCCAATCTGCAGTGCCTTGCATACGAACAGTACGATGACTCATTCAGTTCTTAGGGTCAGTTCTCTGAGACAGAATAAAGTACGCTATCGTCATCGTTTTTTATGTACTGGTAAAATTCGATATCGGTGAGAAACCTGACATCTTGTTTCGTGATGAATGAAGGGACGACATTAGAAACAACGAACATGTCGACGTCTCGATCATGCCATCTGTCCGGGATCGTTTGGTCTTCCCGGTTCATGTCGTCTCGTGACGCTTGCGATGTAAACGTATCACCAGAATCTAACTCACGCCAGGACGCTACTTTCTCAGGGAATGGCCCTTTCCCTTTACGATCGGAATCCGGCGGGACTTCGTTGAAGATTACGCGATTGAAGTACTGATTTAACTCAGCAACCCCATCTGCTTCATTAATTTGGAGCGGGGGGAATCGGTATTTCACCTCAATAAACAAGATTCGATCCTCGAATACGCACAATAAATCGATCTCATTTGGGTTCTTGGTCGTGATTTCAGCGCTGTGGTAGCACTTGATATCTTGCTCGGTTAGAAACTCATACAGGTTCCGTTCGCGGATAGTCCCATTATCACCTGCGACGTTCGATAGTAACGTATGTCCGTTCGATTCACCAGTATTGTTCTGCAGTAACGGGAACACTTGGAATTTCAGTAACTGTGCGTAGTACCTTGGGTAGTACACATTCGTTGTTGGGACAGTGACCGAGCCACCCTGCGGTGTCTGATACGGAAGATCAAACGTCATCTCGAACAGAAACGGATGGGCATCCAGATTATTATCGCTCATAACGACGTAGTCTTTCACCTCGGGCCACTGCGCTCCAAACACCTCGTGCCCACATTCATCCACCACCTCCGGTCGGAACGGCATGACAGCGCTATTGTGCTGCACATGCGCCATATGTTCAAGCGAGATTCGATCGTCTAATTCATTCAGAAACGCGCGGATATCGAATACGGTGACACCTTCTGGGAATCTCGTTTTGTACGTCGTACCGATACGGGTATCTGATCCCGCGATAAACCGGAGTTGCTGAATAACTGGATACCACGCGCCCGCGAATTCTCTAGGCGTCTCTGCAGTACCCGTCTCAACACCGTCTGTCTGCCGAATTTCGTCGTATACGTAACTGAAGTCCTCGTACTCGTCTTTGATACCCCCGACGCTGTTAGTACACCGGTCATTACATAATCCATACTCGGATTGGTATCGATCATAATCCGTCAGAAAATTCTGCATACGGCCAGTGAACTCCTCCGGATCACGAACACACACAGTGAATTG
This sequence comes from Haloarchaeobius sp. FL176, assembly GCF_024609245.1. Lineage (GTDB taxonomy): Archaea > Halobacteriota > Halobacteria > Halobacteriales > Natrialbaceae > Haloarchaeobius. The sequence goes on along the minus strand of NZ_JANJYH010000004.1, from coordinate 236,354 downwards.
GTTTTGGACTCTTTCAAGTCGGGAAACGAGTTTGGTATAGTACTCTTGAACAGTAGTAAGCGTCTCATCAAGGTCGGGAGAGTCTTGACTAAGTGTTTCATTCCCAAATTCACTGTTCTCAATCTCGTAGACGCGCTTGATCAGATATGCAATATATCCAAACTCGTCAAGGGGAAGCGGGGTTTCTGCGCCTGAGAAAAATTGGTTGCTGATGTAGTTAACGCGGTGGAGGAGCTTGTACGTCAAACTCTGCTTCGAGTACTGTGTGAGGAGGTGATTGATGCTACGGGGGGTCACGTGGTCTTTTAGGAACCAGTTGATTTTCGCATCGAGAACCGGTTGAGATTCGACACGATAACCGTTACAATCAGGGCAAAACAACGACTTAGAATCGGTTTTAGAGACACAAAGTAAGGATCCACAATCTGAGCACGGCATACTCAAATTAGATTGCGGAACTCAGATACACGTTTCCCCTTCCGAAGCGGTACGTACATGTACGATCATCATGAGAGCCTTACCGGTTGAAGTGCGATTGGTCTCCAGATTTCCACAGGATCCCGGACAGGCTTTGTGGAATCATTCGACAAACAGCTGATTCACCGAGGTGCCGATTATTCCCGTGGTATTCTGAGTCTCGACTTGCGAAGTGATATACGACTGTTTATGTGGTTTTCTACACTGTGTTTAGTCGCCGTGGGAGTTAACACACGGCACCCCACGAGAGAGAAAGTGTTCCCCCGAAAATGCCGGACCATCGTGTGGCGTGGTGGCTACCACGATGGTCGTACTGGCATTAACTCGAAACGCAATCCTGCTTAGTAGGGCAATTCACTGCATCGACTCAAATCACCGTTTATCCGAGTAGATTTGGTCTCGCACAGCGACAAGATGCAACCGAGACCCCAGAGTGGCAGATACTCTTTAAGAACTGTATCACTGATCACGCTGCCTTTGTTCGAGAAACCCCGGTTTCTCGAAGACACGGAATAGTACTAAATATAGGCCTATCTAAAGGCCTATACAGAGATGCCAAAAACAAGAGTCAGCCAGGGGGCGAATGGACAGTACAAGGTCACTGTTCCAAAGGGTATCGCGGAAGCGATGGCCTTGGATGGCCAACGACTAGAATGGAAAGTCAAGTCGGGGAACACATTGGAGGTGACTGTTGTCGATGAGTGATGTTGCCGTGCTTGAATGGAATACCGAATGCTGGAAATGTGAACGGGAGACACCCGTTGTTTGGCCAGAGGAGAGTCACCTGAATAGTGACGTAGGTGAGAAGCTAGCGAAAGCAGGTGAGTACCCAGTCCAAAAGGTGTACAGTAAGACCCAGGGGAGAGAGGTTTGGGGGAATATCTGTGAACATTGCGACTCATACCAAGGAAATCACTATATCGAGCAGGAGGCTCTTGAGCAGGATCCCCCGTTGGTAGAGTGTAACGTCTGTGGAGAGATGCACGAATGGTATCCCGACAGTGGGATGGGAGGCGCATTCGGACAAGGTTGGATTGATTGTCCCGAATATGGCGCGGTCCCGGTCGGTGACCCCCGAGGTGAAGACGATGGCTAAGGTAATCGGATACACCCGCCTCTCACAGGACTCAGATGCCTCTATTGAGCGCCAAAAGCGTCATATCCGGGAATACACCGATGAACACGGGATGCCACTCGAACGTATCTACGACGACGGCGAGCGAACGTCGGGTTGGGATGAGAGCAGAGAACAGTACCAACAGGCCCGGAGTCGTGTCCAATCTGGAGATATTGATGCGGTTGTCATCAACGATAAACGCCGTCTCGCACGCGACTTCGACGAAACGATGAGACTCATTTTGGATCTCCGTGAATACGGTGTTGAAGCCCATACCTTCGAAGAGGGCGAGCTTGACCTCTCTGACCCGGTCCAGGCTGCCGTCGAAGTCCTCCAAGCAGCCAGCGAACATGAGGCTAAGAAGAAGGAAATTGAGCGCGCACGCGAAGCTGTCCAAGAGCGGGTGGACAAAGGATACGATCACGGTCGCCCTCCAATCGGATTTCGATTCGATAACGAGGGCAAACAATGGGTACCTGATCGGAACGGGCAATTTGAGATTGTCCTCGAAGCCATACATATGGTTGAGGCCGGATCGACCTACCGTGAGGTGGAGGACGAACTGGATATTGCCCCAGCAACGATGTCCGGTATAATGGACAGGAGAAATCAGTATCTCAATGCCAGTAAAAACGGTTAGATGAATATAGGCACCTGCGGGCCAATAGGAATCTGCTTGGCTCTTGAACGGGATTTTATATACTCAGAACTACCTGTATCTGGTAATGAGCGATTCGTCGGACGACTATACGCTTGAGGATGCGCAAGACGAAGTCGGAATTCTTCGCCGTGTGACCGACGACGTCGTCGAAGCAATCCAGAGCGCGGAGAACGAGGAGGTACTGGAGTTCCTGATTGAGGACGAAAAACTCGACGTGATCCACGACGGTGAGCGGGGGTTGGGGCAGGTCCGACGTGCCGTACTTGAATCTCCATTGGCGTCAGATCGACTCAAGCGTGTCGTGAGTCTCCGCGGTGACGAAACGCCTAAAGAGATACTCGTTCCGAACGACGTTGAGCGGAACGCGAAGGTCGCGCTGGAAGCTGGCAAGCCAGTCGTCCTGTATGGGCCGACCGGGACAGGGAAGACAACGTTTGCTAAGCAACTCGCTCGTGAAACCGGAATCGGATACACCCTCAACACTGCCACTCCCTCGTGGACACCGTCGGACATCATCGGCGGCATCAGTCCGGACTACACCGGCGACTCGCTAAGCTACCGGACGAAACTTGGCTGCGTGTCCGAAGCCGTTCAGCGTGCTCGCCGGTTCGACGTCGAATACGGCGTCATCCTCGATGAAATCACTCGGGCAGACATCTCGAAGATCTTTGGTCCGCTGTACACCGCCATCGAGAACCCCCATCAGACCATCTTCGAGACCGATGAGGGCGAGACCATCGAACTGGATGAGCGGGTGAACATCATCTGTACGATGAACATGTCCGACCGGACGGTGAACGAACTCGACAACGCGATCACCCGCCGGTTCGCCATGATCGAGTTGGACGAATACGAGGAAGACAAGCGCAGACAGTTGTTCAAAGACTGGATTACCACGCACGTCACCGACCACACGGACCTCGGCGAAAGCGAGATCCTCCGCCTGTTCGAGCGGGACTACCAAGGGATCAATCACGGTCACGAATCGACGTCGCAGGGTTCGATTATGCGGTTTGGTCCGATGCACTACCGCGACGTTGCCGTCTTCCTTGGCGTCGGCTGCCGGGAAGGCAGCGAGTACGAGTACGATCAGACCGACGCGGTTGGACAGGCGTTCCGGACGTACATCGTCCCGCGGCTCCTGAACGCAGCCGCATTCCCGCAAATCGAGCGCATCGCGGAACACTACCGCGCGATGAACGGCGAGTTCGAGGAGTTCGATCTCGCGCCGGCAGCTGAACTCGCCGAACGGGAACTCGAACAGGAACGACGCCAGATGGGCTCCTACGAGTAATGAGTACGGTTGACGAAGTTTACGAGTACGGGCAGGACACCTTCAACGTCCCCGAACGCGGGGAGATCCGGATAGAGGGCTGTCCGTCGTCCATCGGGGATCAACTTCGTCGCGCGTCCTTCACACAGGAGAGCCCCGGCGTCTTCACGAAGAGTCAGGCGGCACTCGATGGCGAGCAAGAGTACGAAGTTGTCACGGTCACAGTAGACGGCGACGAGAACGAGGTACTCCACGTTGAGGCGACGGACATCATCGGCGTCGTGAGCCTCACGCCGTCGTCGAAGGTGCAGGTCGATCCGAAGATCGACTGGGAACACATCTTCGACATGCTCCTGGCCGTCTACGACCAGAACCGGTCTATCGAGTATCACGGAATCCCGCTGCAGGACTTCCTCTCCGACGACATCCATCTTGACGACGTGTTTGTGGTGCTGGCGATCAACTACCTGGATGGCTTGGAGACGATCCACCGGCAGGGGTACATCCGCGACTTGGTCATCCGCCGGCTCGACAGTCTTGACGGACGGGGGGAGATTGACGTCGAACAAACGCTGTTGAACCACGGGCGCGGGACGTTGGAGCCACACTGGATCCGCAACGAGACCGAGTACGACAACGCTGCGAACTCGCTGCTCCACTTCGCTGGAAAGACGCTCCTTCGGCTCTTCCGACAGAACTCCCACGAGAACGACCACCCTGCATATGATCGGATCTTCTCCGAAGTACACCGCGAGGTGGAACGCCTGGAGAGTATGGGTGTCAGCAGCGGGTTGGACCGGATGGACGCGTATCGACGCCTCTCGCTCAGCGACCTTCCGAAGCAGCGACGTTACTACCAGAAGGCGTTCGACGTCGCCAAGGCGGTGATGTCGTCGTCGCTCGGTCAGCAACTCCGTGATGGCCCACGGGAGCTGGTCGTGGACTACGTCCTGAATATGGAGTCGCTGTTCGAGCAGTACTCGCAGGTCGTCATCGAGCGCGAACTCTCGTACATCAAGTCCTACGACCACCTCGGAGACCTCGACGACGTGACACCCGTTCGGTCACCATCGGTGAACCCGTTCGAGGATGAAGGGCAGATATACCACGAACCAGACCACGCCCTGCAGGAAGGTGACGAGACACTGGCTGTACTGGACTCGAAATACTACGCAGAGGGTCACGATCCCGTGAAGGAATCCCCGTCCAGATCACGGCTCTTCAGTTACGCGTATCTCCTTCACTCCGATCGACTCGCGTTCCTGTGTCCGCTTCTCGAACCGAAGCGTCGGCGAGTCACACAGACAGATGCCGAGCTGCAGATCGTTTCGCCCGAGCAGGAGTTTACGTTGAGTGGGTACGGCGACGTCGTCCACGACTATCTGCACGACGTACTCGTCCGCAAATCCGCTGAACTCGAAGCCTTCCGCGCCGTTGCGGAAAACCGACTGTGCCTCGATGGCGTCGAAGAGACAGATCTGAGCGACGCGAAGTCGATGAGCGGTCCGTTCACGTTCAAGGATGCTCGGGATTTCTCCTTACGTGTTCTCAAGGCTGCCGCCGACGAACACTCTTGGGAGGTCCGAAACCGGTACGATCTGGAGCAAGACGGTGACTGGACGCGGGAACAGATTGAGACGCGCTGTGAGCAGCGTTACGAACACACGACGACGTGCCTGCCGGTGTTTTGTCGTGAACAGGGGCAGGAGTGGATCGACCTCTACTTCCTAGACGGTGGCGGTGAGGTTGAGAAGGAGGGACCGCTGAAACTACTGTAGTGCCTTAGAACGGCGCGACAAGCCATTTCCCGTCCTCTTTCCGATCGAGTTGCGGACCGAAGACCTGCTGGAGCGAGTAGAGTTCGTCGTCGTACCGGAGGTCGTAGGTCTTCCCGCTTCGGTGGAACGATCCTTCGACGACGAACTGTACCGTGGGACTCTGGTACTCCAAATCGTTCGCACGTCGGTCCATCTCACGAGCAAGTTCATTCGCCAAGTCATCGTCGGCCAGAGCATCTGCGAGTCCGACGACACTTACCGTCTCAGGAACGTCGTCTTCCGTGAGCCGCTGGAGGAAATCTTTCACGGGGATCTGGTGCTCGAAGGTCTCGTAGGCACCATCGATAACGAGGTTGTACTGTCCAGGTATCTGTCCGGGGCCTGCCATTACGCAGACAACGTCTCCGAAGGGACAAAAATGGATATGTTAGCGTAGTCACGCATCTCTACGAAAGTCCTACTCCTCCCAGAAGGCACGCTGGCGTTCTTCGATTTCAGAGAGCGCCATCGAGAGAACATCTCGCCAGTCGATTGGGTGTGACGTGTCGTCACCCGGCGTCGGTGCGTTAGGGCCTGGATGGACATGATCACGGGTGTTGTGACCAGATGGATGCCTATCCCATCGATGATCGAACTCACTGGTGTCGTGTTCTTCGTGATAGTGTAGCGAGAAGTCTCCATTCTCGAACCAGGCAATTTCTAGTCGAGCACCACGAACTCGTTCTGGGTAGAACCGTCGGTCGTACACGCACACCAGGCGGTCCGGAGCAAACGCCGGTTGCTCATCGGTTCGTTTGAAGCGGTCATCAGCCGAGAACCGTTCTCGAATAGCGTCAAGTCGGTCGAAATCAATCGGCGCACCGCTAAGTGAGTCAGCCGAATTTTCGTCGCCGCCGCTCATACCGCAGACTGTAGATCAGCGCCGTCACTGGACTCGGTCGTGAGGGCTCGTTCGAGCAGCGCCACCCGACGACGTGCTGTTTGCCACGCGGAGAGACGCTCCCAGACGTCTTCGATGGACTGGTCAGTCTCGCTCGCATAGCGGGAAATCGAGATCTCATCCGGTGATTCGACGTCGAATTCTCCTTCCAGCGTCTCTGCACGCTCCGACTCCGCCTTGAGAAGGTCAAGAAGTTCTTCTGTGGCGTAGTCCTGCCGGAGTTTCTGAACCCGCCGCCAGTTCAGATATTCTTGATTCCGCTCGTAGGTCGCCGGTGATTCTGTGACTTGAGTTACGATCCCCATCCGTTCGAACCAGTCCAGATATTCGCGTGCGGCATCGACACCATGTCCCGCGAGTTCGGCGACGTCGTTCGCCGTCGCTGGACTGTCAAGTGCGAGGACCGCGTCGAAGAAATCGTCCCGCGTTCGGTCGCCGCGAACCAACTCATCTGGGGGAGTCAAGGCCTCGAAGTCGGGTGCCTCAGCACGCTCATCGGCATCGGCCTTCAGTTCCTCGCGCGGTTCTTCCATACACAGTCTCCGCCCTAAGGGGGAATAAATCTTTTCCACACGTAATAATCCGAGTTAGATATCGTGAACTCCGCCGTGGTCGGCGTTAGTCCGATGTATTGAATTGTAATAGGGTGGACTGTTGTTCACTCGTTCTCTGGTGGGTGGATCCATCCTGACAGTCGATTGTCGTCGCAGGAGTGATCGTGGGATCGAGATCCTCTAGAAGATGGTGGCCATCCGGCGAATCAATCGTTGCGAGGCACTCGCTACAGACCAATACGAGATAGTAGTCATGGAAATCGAGCTGCCGGTCGGCAGAATCGCCACACCAGTGACACTCAGGAGTCGCCGCCCGGAATCGATCCAAGAGATCGTCTGAGTCCATCACCTGGGTAAGGAGGGTGGACAGATTCGAGTGGTCCGACATATCAAGCTGAAGTATCGAAACGGGCTTCTCAATCACGGGCCGCAGGTTTTGCAACCACGTCGCTACACTGTCCCTGGTCGGATCTGAGCGTTGCTTGTCCATCTCTCTGGTCACATTCCGAAGGAGGGTATCTCGTTCATTCTGAGAGATCGGGAACGTGCAGTACGGTTGGATGGACTCCACAAATATGACGCGATGATCAGTGTCACTCATCACAACCACCACTCCTTACGCGCGAGAAAACGACTGATCGAGCTCTTCGATTCAGAAGGCGGGCAGAGTCAATTCTTGACCACATTCGCGGACGGCCCGCCGTTGCGAGGTGTTGTTTTGCTACCATTCTGGGAATGGGTCAAATAACCAGGTGCGTAAAAACCTCTGCCCAGAGAACACCGTGGTATCGACCCAATAGCGTCTATATGGCCAATATTCGGATTCAGAGTCCGGGAAGCAGGCTCACAGTACGACCATATCGCCGACTCGCCTTAGACAGTCCGTAGGAAGATGGGCTACGGCAAGCAACAGAAGCACTCCCAGCGAGAGTCTCGAAATGGTTTATCGAAAAGCGCCAGCGGGAATTGCCTTCGCGGTCAGCTTCGGGGATCCTATTCGCCGTAGCTCGTGATGTCCCGATCCCCGAGCACGCGCGTGTACGTGTCGTCGCCGGTCACGTCGGCAAGCCGACCGGCGAGTTCGCGCAGGTCGTCATCGACGTCCCACTTCTCAACATAGTTCTGGACCGCCTGCCCCTTCTCATAGCGGTACCGGAGGAACTGGAGTTTGTCGAGGTTCGAGAGGTGTTCGCCGCCGTCGCCGTTGACGCGCTCCTGGATGTAGGCCTGGCGCTTCTCGTTGTCCCAGGTGCCGAGTTCGAAGCCGTCGTCCTGGTTGTATAGGTGCGTCTCTTTCAGATCCTCCGGCGTAGCGTTCGTCCCACGGCAGAGCTTGTTGACGTCGTCGAAGGAGGGGTTCGACGTGTCGAGCAGGTCGATGAACACGTCTTCGACGCCGATGTCGCTGGCTTCCTGGATGATGCCGTATATCTCCTGGACAACCTCCTTCGCGTTCATGATCTCGCCGTCGCGCTGGACTTTCCCGTGATGCTTGGAGTACTCGCGGAAACATGCACCCATCTCCATCACGCCTATGTCGCCCCGTGAGAGATCACGAGTCTCTTCGAGTTGCTGACGTGTCCGCCGGGCTGTGCGGTAGATGTCACGCCTGAGGGAATTCCAAGATACCGGTTCTGTTTCATTAATTGGACGCGCCACAACTACGATATCGAATGAAACAGCCTCACCCTTTATGAACTTTTGAATGTCTGCACTAATCGGGTACGTTGCAGTAACTATGAAACCAGAGTTACAGACAGAAGTAAGTAGTTCTCCCCAAGAATCGGAATCACTGTGGTGGTATGTGAATGTCAGTACACCATCTTCTTTCAAGCTGTTTCTGAGAACACTAAATGCCTGCCCTAGTTCGGTCTCAAACTCCTCTGCCCCTTTGTTTAGAGCGGGATTGGCAACAATACTCTCTTGTCGTGGCGTCATCTCTGGCTCAAATTCTTTGTATTCGTCCTTTAGAAGGACTCTTTGCCACACATAAAAGAAATCTGATAATTCGGAGTAAATAACATTATCGTAATACGGTGGATCTGTGATTATCGCATCGTAGTCTGAATCTGTAGACATTTCCCTCATATCACCACATGTAACCTTGCAATTATTACCGAGAGGCTGGCTGAACGGTTCAGTCTCGTGAGTTTCTCCATTTTCTATATACCTTTCAGTGGGAGCATTCGAATATTCAACTCCTGACACTACCATATCCCACATCGCTGAAAAGCTACCAGCACCATATTCTGACCCCCATACATTTATCTCAACTGGAAGAACCGGTGGTTCAAAAGAGTTTGATTTAAACAGGTTTGTTGCTTTGTTATACGATGCTTGGTACCCACTCATCATATTGTTATAATTTAAAGATTCGGTCAGGGCAAGCAGGAGAAATTCAGATGTATTTTGATTTTCAATTTCATCTATAGCTTTCATTATTTTTGCTAGCGACAATAATTGGCGACTGTTAAACATATCTGACCAATTATTGAAATTGTGTTGGAAGACGTTGTTTCCGGTTACGGACGAAGATTGGCTTCCATCAACAGTTGCAGTAATAGCACCCTCTGGAATAGATTCTTGGGGGATATATTCTTTCAGCTCCTCAGAGTTATTCCATTCTTGATTCGCTTCTTGTACTAACTTCAAATCGAACTCGTCTACACTCTTATAATTTTTATAATCGCATCTATCTAGTCCGTCTTCATCACAGGTACTACAATAATATTCAATAGCGCACAGCTGTTGATTATATCCTCCTTGTTCTTGAATTGCGTCTGTAACCCGATACTTTTGACCACAGTCAGGACAGCTATAATTTCCTCGATTATAATTTCCTTCTTGCGGCACAAAACTAGCTGCACAGTCGTCACATGAGGTCTGGCTTCTCCAGTCCTCCGTATGTACTATTGAATGACAGTCTGGGCAGAGTACTTCATAACCATCTTGCCCATATCTTGATTTTCCCAGCCGATAATCTTTAAAAAGGGACACCGTATTTTGACAAGAAACACAATCTAATTGACGGACCCAAAAGAAATACATGACATCTGCTTCATGATCCCCATTCGGACATTCGGTCTTATAATAACTCTGAATATCGTCAGCGATTTTGCCTTTCACTCTATCAAAAGCATTGTTTAGTTCTCCAAGATTTGTTGTCCCTGCATCGATTTCTTTGCTTGTTATATACCATGCAACTGGATTCAAATCATTACCATGGCATTCAGCACCGAATCGAGAAGCTTCCATGAGTGAGGTGCCGCCACCCATAAATGGGTCTAGAATCTTCTTGTCCTCAACGCGAACGTCCTTTGAGTAGAGTTCCCACAGACTCTCTGGATCCGACATATTGACTCCATCGATGAGCGACGCGATATCGACGGTTGCGTTCTCGGCTTCGTCGCCGTAATCTGCCAGTGTCCCACTCTCGTGACCGGGTTCGAAAACTGAGACCTTTTCCGGATCGTCAAGCAGGCTGTAAAGAGAGATGGCACGGAAGACACAACCGAGTCTCCGTGCCCACCACTTGTGCATCGTGTAGTTCGGTCGGTAGTGCATTTTTGCCCGACCTTCTTTCTCGGCGAGCTCGTTGACACGCTCAATGGGGAATCCACGCTCAATGGGGAGTTCTGTCCGCTCCTGCCGACCCTGTGAAGATCCAGATTGCTCAGACATTATTCAGTATGTAGAAGCGATTGTGTACGAGCCACATAAGTGTGCCCGCTCTCATCCAACGAGGAACGCGCAATATGTAGAAGTGGCAGTAATCTTCATGCACCGATCACCACAATCTGAGAATATGAGTGACGAAGCAGACCCCGAGCAGTCGCTAGGTGAGAGCGCAGACAAGAGTTCGGAGGGTACCTCAGGCAATGAAGAGGTATCTGGGCCACCGGGTGTTCCCTATCCGGTCGCCTATCGGAATACGGTGTGGACGCTACCCTCGAACCAGATGGTGATTCGTCGCTATACTGGGTTGGAGTGGTTCGAGAAAACGCTTGAAGAAGGCGAACTATACTTCGGTCCGGCAGCGAGCTATGCGGATGATGACCCCGAAGAAGGTCAGGTAACTGAAGAAGTTCGTACCAGAGAGCGGGTGCAATCGGCCAGCGAGCAGCCCATATTACAGGACGGGAGTAAGATGAATGTCTCAGCTGGTATGGAGAGGTTCCGTCAGAATACTCAATCACAATACTTCCTCTCGTGTTGGCGGCTCGGAACCGATGAGACCCCCGAACACTGGGAGAAATTCGGGACGGGGGAGCTGGGTGTCGCAATCGAGACCACCGTCAATCAGATATGGCGACATCTCCACACTGATGCAGAAGTGTACATAGGGATGGTTAGGTATATCGATCGAAAACGAGACACAATCCCCAATTCTCCGCCGGAGACGTACTTCTTCAAGGGTTTAGACTATTCGTGGGAAAATGAATTTCGCATAGCCCTTGTTGGAGGTGGATACCCAATCGTGGACATCCGAGACGACCCAGATGAAGAGTTCCCGCTCCCCGATTACGATGAGAAGGAGTTCGCGTCGTTCGAATCAGATACAGTCATCAACAGGATTCTTGTGGAGCCCGGTGCATCAGAAGCCGAGATACGGCAGGTTGAGAATCTCCTCACAGAACATTCCATTGAAGCCGATGTTGAGCGCTCTCGGTTGGAGAGGGATTCCAAGTGGTGCCCGAGTCAGATTGTCTATGGAAATCAGAACCTCCGTACATCTGAAGAGGAACTTGATCAACGGTTAAAGAGCGAGATCGAGTCTACGGACTGGTCAACGTACAGTACTGTGGATTGGATACAGATAGTTCCCCTCTGGGCGAAAGATGGAAACGAGATCGTTGGATCGCATTTTGAAGTCTATCGATATCGATCCGATGAGGATATTCCCGAACCCGAGGAGTATGGTCACACTCGTCTGCGTCAGTTTCGGAGAGTGTCTCGATTCGAAGATGGAGAACACATTTTGACGTGGGATCTCGACTCAGAAGAGGATTAGAGTCCAATAACGACTAATGGCTACGCTAAACAGTAGTGTGAGTTTGAGAAATGACAGAGAAATTATTTTATGGCTATTTTTGGAAGGTGATCTCGATCTTCAAACTTGACGCCTCCTCGGGCATCCGCTCGAACAGGTCCTGGACCTTCGTGTAGTCCTGTCCGGATCGCAGCGTCAGGCTGACTTGCGTCCGCTCAACGTCGGCGGTCCCCTGAAGAGCACCGGGAACACCCTCGCGGTCGGGCAGCATAAACGTGACGTCGCCGTAATCGACACTTCCCGTTTGGTGGTTGTTCCGCCACTTGCTCCGCATCGCGGCGACGTCGTCGCCGTTGTACTCAAAGCGCCACGTGGGTATCTCCGTGTCGGCCTTCCGGAACGGGTACCCGGGGACCCAGTCGGAGGCTTTCTCCGAGCCGGTCGTGTTGACGACGTACTCGGGTTCTTCGTCCTTTCCGATGTTCTCCAGCAGGTACGTCCGCACCATGTACTCGGTAACACTGCTGTCGAACCGATCTGTGACCTTGTTCACCGTAAACTGGTCACCCGGTTCCAAGTCCTCGATGTACTCCAGGATCTGGTCGCCGATCCGTTCGGGAACGGTCGGGACGATCTTTACCGTCGTCGGGTCACGGTCTCCCAGCGATCCGAGGTACCGACCGCCGGCTTCCAGGACGTAGTCGTCTACGAGGAATTCGTTGACCGCCTCGCGGGCGACGGACTCGGTCTCATCCGGCGGCAGGAACACCGACTCCTCGGCACGGACCTCGCCGATAATTGTGTCGAGGTTCGCATAGCCGTCGTCGTCGATATGCGTCTCGATGCGGTCTACGAGGGACGACGCACCGACGACCTCCGCGCCGCCGACGTCTCGGACCGTCGCGTCGGACTGTGGTTTATCGAGGATCTCGTTCCCTTTGACGATAACGTACTGCTCCTCACGAGCGAGCCGACCGATGGCCCGCATCACGACGTCGTGGCTGTCGCCGTCGATCCAGATCTCGCCGTCTTCAACGAGTTCTAGTTCGAAGTCACCGATATCGAGCGCGGTCGTTCCGCTCCCGAACCGCTGACGCAGTTCCTGTTCGACGTCATCGACGCCCCATACGTCCACATCGTCTTGCTGGACGAGGACGGTGTCCAGCGAGCTTCCGGAGAGATCATCGCGGAACCCGCCAGTGTCACGGGCGAGCACCGGTTTGTCCGAGAGCGCTTTGACGGTCGCATTCAGCACGTCGTTCGCACTGCCGGGGATCGGGAGGTCCGGGTCGCGGAGGAACTGCTCGTAGATATCTTCAACCGAGATTTCTCCGCGTCGCTCCAGAAGGTCCTCAGCGATAGCCCAGACGTCCGACTGGAGGTCAAACGGATCGGCAGATGCTGAGTCCGCGATGTTCGACGCATTCAGCTCTGCCTCATCGTGAACGTAGACGTCGAGTTCCATCGGCGTCATCTGTCCCCAGTCGTTGAGCAGGTCGTTCCCGTCAAGCACCTCACCGTACAGGAGCTGGAGTTCTTCGCGGAGTTCGTTCTCCTCCTGTTCCCGCATACCCTTGATCGACGTCCGGATTTCGTCATCGAGGGATTCGTCGGCGAGTACCTGCCGTGCGCCCTCGATGTACCGCGCCTTATCGATGTACCGTGTCCCCGACTCGATGGCCTTGTCGCCCGAGGGTTGGACGAACACGAGCGTGTTACGCCACTCGCGGCCACGTCCGTCGTTCGTGATGACTTTCTCGACCTCCTCGTTCGTCCACTGGTCGTCCTTCACGACGACCTTGACCTCACGGTCGTCCGGGATGTCTCGCATGTCGTTCGTCCGGAATCCGACCGGGTGTGCGTTCGACCCGAAGATATCGGTGATGAAATCCGCGACTTCAGCCTTCGCCGATGTCTCGGAGACGTCTACGGCCGCGTTTCGGATGAGCGCGTTCGGGTTCTGCCGGTCGCGGATCGCGTACTTTCCGTTCAGCTTGTGGAGATGCCACGCGACACCGTGGAGACGTTCGAGGTTGAGGACAACGTCGGAGACGAGATCGCCAGTCTGGTAGGCACCCATGACGATCTCCGAAACCTCTGCACCCTCGCCCTCGCTCGGCTTCAGCGAGTACAACAGGATCGTGTTCAGGATACGACGACCGTGAGGCACTTCCTCTGTGTCGATTCGGCTTTTGATGTCACCGGTTGCGGCGTTCAGTCGTTCGTAGTTGATCTTCGCCAGCTCGTCCTCAAACTCGATAGCGTCGATATCACCGTGCGTGATCAGATCCGTCTGATCCTGCATCTCCAAGAGAACCTTCGAGAAGAGGTAGATCATCCCTCGCGTGTTCTGGTTATCCTCGTCAGCGTAGTACCGCGTCTCAAGCGCATCCAGAAGCACAGGGTGGAACGGATACAGATCGTGCATCTCCGCCAGCAGGTCATCGGGAATGGAGACGTGATCGGACTGATCGTACGCGTCGTAGTACCCATTGACGATCTCGCGGGCGGCGTTCTCGTTCACGGAATCGATCAGGCGGTGACGAAGGACCTCGCGTTTGTCCACCTGGTTGTTCATGTTGACCTCGACCGCCTGTTCCCGGTTCAGGATGTCGTGGACCTCGGAGCCCTCACGCAGAACAGAGACGATAGTGTAGAGTTCGAGATCAGAGAGCGCCGTTGATTCGAGCAGCGACTGGAGGAAGGCTTTGTTCGCACTTTTCCGGTCGCCCTGGAGTGTATCGAACCAGTCCTCCAGTTCGTCCACGAAGAATGCGACTGTGTCGTCGCCGACGGCGTCCTGAATCGTCTGCATATCGGGATACCCGCCCGAGCTGAACGTTCCAGGATCGTAATCGAGCGCCTCGAAAAACGGTTCCCAGAGATACTCGTACTGCTCGTTTTGCATAGCGACTGTAACCGGAGTCGCCGACTCGGGAAGTGCCGTCTCGAAGCCCTCGACCGAGTCGCTTGCCCACGTACCTGCTGCGCTGGGGTCGTCGAAGCAGTGGTACAGCGCCACCATCTGGTGGGACTTCCCACTGCCGTACGGCCCGTAGAGAATGTGCGTACCGCGCGGATCATCGCCCGTTAGCGAATCACGGAGAATCGAGATCGCCTCGCGGAGTCCCTGCGTCATCAGCGTCCGGTCGAAGAAAAGGTCCGCGTCGGATTCGAATTCGTCGTCGTCGTCAACGTTGTAGAGCTTTACCTGGCCATCGATTTGCCCCTCTTCCCGAAGCTCACGGCTGAGAGTTACCGTGTCTTCGAGGGTGTTCGACAAGGATCCTGTCTGTGCCATCTTGATACTTAAACACACCTCTTGGACACCCAATAAACACTATGATCCTGCGAACATCCTCGCTTCTCAGGACCAATCAGACGTGCTCGCCTGCTTCGGTCGGTCACAAAACGTATTTCACGCGAACCTGTCTCTACGAGACTATGGGAAGTTACGACCTCGTTGATGTTGAGGTCACACACGAGTCTGCGGACGATCTTCTCGATTCATTGTCTGAGGATGGTGCAGAGGAGGATCATTTACAGAGCATCCAAGCTGTTCGTCTCCAAGCGGGCCAGCCGGACTCCGAACTTCGCTCGCTGAAAGAGTTGGACGAAAACTCCGTCAAGCTACTGGAACATCAGGTGGACGCAGCCTATCGGGCCCTCTTCGAAATGGACGGGAAGGCCCTTCTCGCTGACGAGGTCGGGCTCGGGAAGACCATCGAAGTTGGGATGATTCTCAAGGAGATGCACTTTCGAGAGACGGACGAGTCAGTCCTCATCCTCACGCCTGCGCAGCTGGCGAAACAGTGGCAGGCTGAACTCCGGGAGAAGTTCGGCCTTGAATTCGTCTGCAACTACGACGATGAATTCGAGGACTTCGACGCGCATGACTACATCATTGCGAGCATCGACACCGCGAAGAGTGAGAGACACCGCCAGACGGTTCTCGACCGTGACTGGGACGTTCTGGTTCTTGACGAGGCGCACTACGTCAAAAACGAGGAGACGGACCGCTACGACCTGATTGACCGGCTCTCCTACAACTACGCGTTCTTCCTGACGGCGACGCCGATTCAGAACGAGCTGACCGACCTCTACAACGTCGTCTCGCTACTCCGACCTGGGCTGTTCGGCACCCGCGATGTCTTCCACCAGTACTTTGTCAACAGCAATCAGGAGACGCTGGTGAATCGAGACGAACTACAGGACCGCCTAAACAAGGTTATGATCCGAAACCGACGGGAGGACACGGATATTGACTTCACGGACCGGACAATCGACACACGGACGTTCAATCCAACCCCGAAGGAACGCGAACTCTACCAGGCAGTCTCTGACTACGTCAAGGGGGCCTACAGCCAGGATCAGGGTCAGAAGCTCGTGTTGATGCTCCTCCAGAAGGAAGTCGTTAGCAGTCCTGTAGCGCTCAAGGAGACAATCGAGAAACGACTCTATGAGCAGTCTGAACTCACCCACGCGGACGAACTGGAGTCCATTCTGGATCTGATCGAAGAGATTGATACAGTAACGAAACAGGAGCGTCTTCTGGATATCGTCGAAGAAGTTCGTGACACCGTCGAAATGGGGCGTGTGATCGTCTTCACCCAGTTTCGCGCGACTCAACGCCAAGTGCTTGATCGTCTCGCCTCGGAAGGGTATACCGTCCACGCGTTCCACGGTGGACACTCCAGTAGTGAGAAAGAACAGATCGTGGAGGACTTTGAGGAAGAAGGTGGAATCCTTGTTTCAACTGATGCAATGAGCGAAGGTCGAAACCTTCAGTTCTGTAACCTGTTAGTAAATTTAGACTTACCATGGAATCCAATGCGCGTTGAACAACGTATTGGACGTGTTCACCGGATCGGACAGAAACGGGACGTCTTCGTCTTCAACATGGCGCTAAAGGACACTGTTGAAGAATACGTCCTGGAGCGGCTCTACCACAAAATCGACCTGTTCCAACAGAGCGTGGGCGAGCTAAGTTCGATCTTGAGTCGGTTAGAAGAGTCCGGTACGAGCTTTGAGGACCAGATTTTCGACCGGCTGGTTAATGCTGGTTCAGAGGTCGATCTGGAGAACGATTTCGATGCGATGGCCGTCGATCTGCAGGAACAACGGGAACTCGCGGACAAACTAGAGGAGTTCAACAACGGAGTTTTCGAAGGATTCGACCTGGGGGAAAGCGATGACTGAGGCAGCACTCGCAGTCACGCAGTCTCTCGTCGAGGAATTCACCGAGTGCTACTTGAAGTCACTCGGCGGCACCATTGAGAAACGAGGGGACACCTGGGAAGTTGCGATCCCAGACAATGAGGATACGGAATTGCCGGCGGGAAGCCTATCGTTGCTTTGTGACGCAGACAGAGACGAAGATGCTACTGGAGAGTCTCTTCATCCGGAGAGTGAGTTTTTTCAGCGGATTCTCAGAGAGGCAACTGAGCGTCGCCCTACTGGGAACCTATCGATAGAAGCCGATCGAGACGACGTAGAAATCCCACAGTGGATCAAAGAAGGCGACGTCGAAGTCATAGAGGCCCAGTTCACTCCGTATTACGACCGCACAGCGATTGTAGTTCTCTTCGAGGTGAGTATCGAAACCGTCAGTGAGTACCAACAAGAGTTCCTTCGCGCCATCGCTATTGACCATCGCTCGGAACAGAGACTTCCAGCGTTGGAAGAGACGTTTCTTCAAATGATGTCGATAACCACGAACGACTCTCCCACTACCACGCAATCGTCATTGTCGGAGACAGACGCACGATCACTGCTTAACACAGCCCAGGATCAGCTGATGAATAGCATCCAGAACGAGATTGAGGAAGTCCATAATGAGGCATCCAGAGCAGCGGACGCAGAGGTCGAAGAGTACCGCCAACTGCAACAACAACGGATCCAAGAACTGGAGGAGGAACGTTCTAAGCTGTCTTTGAAGATCGATGAGCTGAGTGAAGCGATCAATGGCAGTGATCAGAACGATCGCGTGGAGGCACTGAAGAAACGGAAAGAGGCAAAAGGTGAGTATGAAGAGGTCGATTCGGAATTGGGTGTTCTGCACGAACAGCGAGACCAGGGGTTTCCCCAGAAGCAGGAAGAGATACGAAAGCGGCATGCGTTGGATATTCGAGTGACTCCTCTCACGGTAACACAGGTAGAGTACGAACGGGGAGAGATTGATATCGAACTGGTCGAACAAGGAGTTTCCCGAACGGTGACGCTCGGGTACGGGAGCGGGATCGGAACTACGGATACCGTCCAGTGTTCTTCATGTGATAGTGTGTTGAGCGTAGAGAATCCACTGAATACCATCAAAGACTCTCTTCGATGTAGAGCCTGCAGTACTTCTAACGACTAGAGGAATACATCAAGAATTTCGAATTTATCGACGAATAGAGGCCTCTCAGCGAATCTTAAGCGTCGTCTCCTATGAGGATTAACTCATCATCCTCGATCTGTAGTAGGTCCGCATTCTCCAGATCGTGGCGTTTCACCCTGTTCACATCAACTCCCAGTGTTTCCCGATCTTGGTTGTATTCGTATCCTGGTGAGGACTCAGCGATTTCTCACATCAATTTCCGGACCGTACTTTTCCGTATTTGACCGTTGAATCGGTCAACTGTATCGGGGATGCTGAAGACCGCTTTTATCGTGTCGCTATCATTAGAACGGTACGAAGGGCGATTAGAGACGTACGAACAGCAGGATGAGCGAGGAAAGGATATGTCGGTACCCATCGGAAACGCGAAATGCCAATTGGAATCCCTTCAGCGTGAACGTGACGAAGAATTAGCTCGGTTAGAGGAGGAGAAGCACGTAACACCCGAAGAACCCGAACTGGCGACAGCAGCACTAATACTCAACTCATTATCCCAAAACCGATCAGCGTCACAATTGCGAAAGTCGTCGGTTCGGGCAACCTCCACGAAGAGGTGGATCTGGAAGCGTTTGAGGACCCCCTCTCTACATCGTATCTGGAATATGAGAACCGCGTTCTCGCTGTACTGTCAGTAATCCTCGTGTGAGAGCAGATCTTTTCCTTCGACATTCTTTGGGAGTCCATCTGCTGCGTCAAGCGGACGGAAGAGGTAGGTATCGTTGAGGTAGTCGTTGTTGAGGGCCTCCCGGAGTTCGACGAATGTTAGGCTCTCTCCCTGCTGGAGCTTTCGTTGAATTCGGGCTTGTGCTTCGCGTGGAAGGCCGTACTGTAGGTCGAGGTTAAAGTCAAGAACAGTTTGGTCCTCTGTAAGTCCTTTCTCGACCCCGTTCTTGAGGATGTCACGGAACCGATCGTCAGGTGAATATGACTCTGAATTGGGTGCGTGCTGGCAGAGGGAGAACAGGAACGCGATCGCATCTTCTGCGGCGGTGAATAACTCTTCGTCGGCAATCCCGTCGTCCACAGCTAGTTGGGTTCTGTCTTTGCTTGCTAGTTCTGTTGCGAGGTATTCGAAGTCGTAGAGTGCATTCCGAGCTCGGTTCCGAATCCGGAGCCGCGCGTTTCGTTCACTATCTCGATTTAGGTTCTTTCGCCCGAGCAGATATTGTCTGTCATCTTTCGTCAGAACTCCACGGTTTCGATCCAGTCCAGTCATAATCCGATTCAGTCTACAATCCCGCTCCAATATAAGTATATGGCATAATTCGTCATCTGATTCCGATGACAGCGTTCCCGGTTTTACTAACAGGCTACCGGATTGAGTGGTACATGGATACGAACTGAACTATGAAATTGGCAAAAATAGACCCTCACGTCAGCTGTCCGATCATCTGTGGCGAATACATGCGCGCAAGCGGCTTCTTCTTCAACGCCGAGGATCAAACCTACCTCATTACCGCTCGCCACAACCTCCTGCCTACAGACGCGTCAACCCTCGCCACGGGCCAACTCTCGCTTTCTTACCGAACCGAGGACTACCTCCCAACGATTGACATCTACCTGCGAGATGATCCCACCTTCACGGTGAAACGGGTCGATCTCACCGAACAATCAGGCATTCTTCTTGATGCCGGCATTGACGTGATCGGCGTCCCCATCACCTTCTCGCCCGAAGACTACGGGTATGTCGTCTGGACGCTTGACGACATTACCTCCGAGAACTCGCCTGAACTCCTTGATATCATCGGCTACCCTGGACCATCCTTCCCGGACCCCGACCCGTACGACAGGGAGACCTACGCACAGACGATCACTGAGCCGTACATTCTCACGCTTCAAGACGACTTCCCCACTCACCAGGAGGGATCACCTTCCACCGATCAGATTGCATTAGGAATCGTTACCGGTGTCGATGATAGTACTCCCAGCCACAGGGGGTACAGTGGTTCGCCTGTCCTCGGAGACAATCTCGCAGGCATTCACTGCGCAGATGTCGGAATAACGGCGATAAATCCAGAGACTGGCGAAAAGAGCGTACATCCGGCTATCGCCTACTGGCAGGCAGACGTCCTCGGACAGCTCCTGAAATAACTTGGCAGAACGGCAGAGAATGATCATATCTACACTCCCGATTTCTGGATACAGCCACAAGGCCTGGACACCCAGTGGGCAACTTTCCAACTTTATACGGCAATCCAAAAGCAACAGCCTGTATGCGAAACAAATGGCAACTTAGACATCGGGAGCCGGATCTTCGAGGCCAACCCACGGGGTCGCGCGTGAATGTATACGACTGTCCCAATGTATGCACCTCGAAGCGCGTTGTCAGCGTGATAGGTGCATAAATTCGCACCTACTTGAGCCGGCGTCCGCGCCGATCACGTCAGATGCCGACAACGCCTTTATACAGAACAGGCTCTCATTCACTCCAGAACAACGCATTGCTACCCCCAGTGCATACTCACGTACTTAAAGAAACAATGGCAACCGACCGAACCAGCCTGAAGCTGAACGATGAGCGAAAGACCCTCTTTGACAAAGCGAGCGAGATAGTTGCTGACGGAGCAGACGATGACCCGCCGAGGAGTGACGTCATTGACGCAGCGCTGACGCACCTCATCGAATCCCACGAGAACTTAGAGGATGTCCGCGATCGCTATCCCCCTCAGACGATAAAGGATTGCTGCAACACATCGGTGCTCGGGCTACGCTACCGGACAAGTATTGAATCGAAGTGGCGATGATCCGTGATTTCCTCCAAGAAAAATATCTCCATTTCTTATGAGGACATTGGGGCGGCGATTGATCGAATCTCAGGGCTGACCTTCCGCGTAAATGGCGGAACAATCGGATTCGAGAACGAAGAGGCGTACCAAACAAGTAGCATAAGTGTGTCTCGTCCGGAAGTGATTATCATCTGAGGATGGCTAGTTGTCATCTGTCAGCCGCCCTGCGACGCCTCACGGTAACGCGCGACGTTACACTATACAAGAATCTATTTGCCGCTCCCATCATCACATATATTTCACAAGGAGGTGTCCGATCGTGACTGAAGATAACTACAACAGCCACCTTCACGAATACGTCACATTCGGTTTGGGCATCCACTACGTACTGAAAGCAATTATTATCCAGTTTGTAGCGCTTCTTTTAACGTATCAATTCGCACGCCCTCTCACAATATCAGTCAGCAAACCACCTCTATTCATCGGTATCTATACCGCTATCTCCGTGATATTTGTAGTGATTACTTTTTTGTTCGCACGAAATATGTGTAAACGCTCTATTTCCCCACAGATGCACAACCTTACAGCAGTCCTCCTATCTACACTTCTCTACCATCTTATTGCAGCAGCTGTCGTAGCTTCCGGATACACCCTGTTAATCGTCGCCGTAAGCGGCCTAAGCCAAATCAATACCCTGGATATCTTCCTAAGCCTGCTCTTCACTACGGCTTTTGCTGCGATACTCACTGTCGGCTACCATGACGAATTGGACGACCAGCTGCCAGCCGTAGAATACCTTGAAGATACGGTTGAAGACTGGGTTGGAAACACAGCATGGGTAGAGAAAGAGGACAACACGCAAGCGCAAAGAGACCAGCTTAATGCATTCGAAGACAGCTGCGACGAGCTCAACGACATTTTCTCGAATGCTCGTACCGAAGCAGGGAACGTATTCGCTGAGGAGTTTGATACCTGGGTTTCCAGTTTCAAAGGGCACAACGGCCAAGCCAAGGAGCTCGTTATTAAAGGGCAAAAGCATAATAAAGGCCGCAATCAAGAACTTCGGACGGAACATGAAGAATTTCAACGTATAAAATCAAGATTGCAGGATCTCTCAACCCGATATGATTGAAAAACGCTATGATAGTCTGGACGTCGTAAGCCCCCACGAGCAATATCTTCTGGTTCTCTCCGAAAGTGGACGGTGCTTCGGCTCCGACTTCTCTGAGCTCGCCCGTGAAATCAAGGCACGGATAGACGGAGATGAGTTAACCGTCCAGGAGTACTTCCATCCATTAGAAGACGTGTCGAACTCTTCCCGGCTTCTCCAGAATTCTGTCTGGCTCATTCATTGGGAAGAGTGTCTTCAGGGAGAGGACTACTCTTGCCTTGATTCCTTCTTGGACCCCTCTCTCTTCCCGAATTATGCTGAAGCAATAATCTGCACAGAGGAGGGCGGGTACGATAAAGCGAAAGAAATCGAACGTGAGTACAAGCGGACCTCCGTCGCTTACAGTAGAGATACTCTATTTGCATACGCTAAGGTGCATTTCTCTGATTTCAACCCGACTCATACCAGTGGAAAAGAACGGGTCAAGTCCTGGAATAATGAAATCTGTGAACGGCTGGGGATATAATGCCCAACGAATGGAAGGTTCTGACACGGGTTATAGAACGGGGATCAGAGTTTGAATTCACCGATGAAACTTACGAACAGTACATAACCGCCGTTTCTGCGGCGTACGCCGATGCCACAGCAAGCCGTGACGGGACGCCCACAGCAGACGATGAATACCACTCGTTCTTAGTGGAGGACGTTCTAGCCGATGGTCGAGTCCTTGCGGTTTTAGAGGACGTAGAAGCTCCACCCTCCAAAATCAGTGCTATCAATGATGGAACGATCGACTTAGACGCTTCTGTTGACCAATGGCACGAGATCCGGTTCACTTTTGACGAACTACTTGACCTCCTAATGCTTCTGAAGCTAGTTCGTGACTACTCTGAGCTGAGCAGTTCGAAGAAAATCGAATCCAGATTCAAGCTTCAGAAGCTCGTCTACCTGGTCAATCACAACCTAGTGAATCAAGAAAACTACTCACTAGCGAACAGCAGATTCGGACTGCTCAGCAAAACCGGATACCGATATCGCTACGCCAACCGTGAGTCGGGCCCATACTCTGAGGACGTCTACGAAGACAAAAACCGACTCTTTGCATGGGAGCTAATTGACGAACCAGTGGTAGGCTCCGATGGGACTGGTGAAGTAGCAGAACGAAATCACCAGTATGCAATTGAACTCTCTGCCCAAGGAGAGATTATGGTTGAGCGATTCTACGACCAAATTGAAAGCACTGACAGTTTCATCATCAGTGCGTGGAATCAAGCTCAGACTGAAGAGATACAAAAGGTAGCTCAGATGACCCACTCAGAACTCACGGAGTACGTGAATCAAATAGACGATGTTCGGACAACAACTAAAGGCGGGGAGCTACTCATCGGCCCGGAAAATAAGTTCCAAGAAACGGAGATCGAGTATCTGGAAGACCTGAGGGGTGAGTTTGAAAATGCCCGAGCGTGACGAAGTTATCGACGAGATCTTGGAACGGGTCTCTGAGGAAGGGGTTCCGGAGGAACATACGGATCTTTGTGAGTCGCTTCTAGTAGACAACTATGGAAGTCTTGAGTACTCTGTTGATGAGCTGAAACTCCGACATTTGGATATCGAGAATTTCAGAGTGATTAAGGAGAACTCAATTGACTTCGGGAATGAGAGAACGATCTTATTTGGAGAGAATGAAGAGGGAAAGACAAGCTCACTAGAGGCTGTCAGATTTAATCTTCTTGGACGACAAGAGGATCAGCGAATTAAGCTCACTGGACCGATTCGAGATGGTAAATCGACACTCGTTACAACTGGGAACTGGTCCGTAGACGGTTCTGATCATTTAATCCGCCGTACTCTAACCAACGGAAGCGGTTATAGCGAAACTATCCGACTGAATACTGATCCACAGGACTTGGATGATCTCGGATGGGGTAGCCCGAATACTCAAGAAGAAGTATCACGAGCAGTGGGGCTTTGGCCGATTGAATCCAAGCAGCTCGGAAGATACAATACCTTCTCTTTGTTTTGCTTGATGCCTGGGAATTTCAAGATCTTCTTGAAATGGCAGAAGAAGAGCAAGTACCTCGATATGCTGTTCGGGATTAATCTTGCCTCTGTCATTACCGAGAGTTCCCGATACCGCAACAACGAACTTGAACTATCGGAGGACGAAAAGACTGCGGCAGAGGATCTCGCAGATGTGGAAAGCAGGGTCTCGAAACTCCAAGACGACATAGAGTCTCTTCAGGGGGAACAGGAGCAAGTAGAAGCGAAGCTTAACGACCGGAAATCAGAACTACGTAGGACGCAGGACTTGCTAGGTCATAAAGACGAGCTTGAGGATTTAGAAGCACAGGAGACAGAGATAAAGCGGCAGATCAATAAGCTTCAGGATGAGCGGCAAGAGTATCTGTCGCAGCTTAGGACGGTTGAGCAGAAGATCAACCGGTACCAAGAAATGGATATGGGGGAGCATCTTCACGAACCCTCCCAAGAACTCCAGAAGTACATGAGCGTCCCAGATCGGTGCCCAATCTGTACAAACGAGGTTGATGATGACCAACGCCGTCGGCTCCTGAACGATGGAGATTGCCCCCTCTGTAGAAAAAGTGTCCCGTCGGAACGCATTGAAGTTGGGACGGAACGCGATGTGGAGGAGAAAATCGTTGAACGCGAACAGCGGGAAGAAGCATTAGAGGAAGCGCAGGAACAACGGCAGCGTATTCAGGGTGAGATAGAACTTCTGGAATCTCGCATTGACGATTACGAGACGGAACTTGAGAACGTAAGAGCTCAAATTCAGCAATCTGACGAGAAAGAGTTGCTGGACAGAAAGAACGAATTGCAGTCTACAGTGGAGGAACTGAACGAAAAAGCAACAAATCTACAGATTGAGCTCAACGCCAAGCGTGAGACAATTGAAGACATGCAGGAAGATCGCCTCCCTGAACTTGAGGAAGTTTACGAGAGTCGAAAAAAGAAGGTCGAGAAAAAAGACTCTCTGAAAACATTTGAAAGGGTCGTCCAGAATCAGATCAACAGAGAGCGCGAAGAGATACGGACTAATCTGGCAACGACGATGGAGAACCTATTGGATATTTTTGAGGAAGGAACACTATCGGACGCCTTTACCGTGGATTTCGATTCAGACGGCGGATATGACTTTACTATTCGTGTTCGTGATGGGGACGATATTCCATCTGATCGTCCGAACGAAAACTCTAACGAGGGCAAACTCACGGCCCTCCTGTTCCATACAGCAGTGCTTAATCAGCTAACAAAACACGGAGATACGCTCCCACTACGCTTATTCATCATCGACTCCCCGTATTCCGAGTCACCAGACACTAGAAACACTCCGGACATCACGAATTTCCTTCAGCAACTCCCAGATTTCCTTCCGGAGTTCCAACTCATCCTCGGAATCGCGGATACAAATATGGCCGACAAAGACGCCTTCTCAGATCAGTACAATATAGTCAATTTCTGAACGCCACAGGTATTTCCACACATTTGACTAGAAGTATTCAATACAAAATGTGAGTGCGAACCGACATAGCAGGATCCCATACAGCGAAAAGTCGGTCCGACGTTATTGCGGAGATCCACGACCGTATATGGCTATTTTTAGAACTACTGAGTGAAATTACCTTCTTATATTAATACAATTTAAAGCGACGGTGAATGTGTGGGGTTGCTGATATCAAGACTTACATTAATACGATTTAGATGAATTTACTATGAATCCGGTTACCCGTGGGAATAGTGGTGCGGAATTTCGTAAAGCGGACCTCCACGTCCATACTCCTGGCTCATACGATTATGAGGCCGATATTTCACCAGAGGACCTAGTAGACGCGTTTGTCGAAGAAGGACTCGAACTTGTGGTCGCCGCTGACCACAACTGCACTGGCTGGTTTGATGAACTACAAGATGCGGCAGAAGAGCGGGAAGAGGAACTTCAAATTCTCCCGGGAGTTGAGATAACTACACCCCAGGGTGGGGATAATCAGATTCACCTAGTCGGGATTTTCCCTCCCCAAAAGGTAGACGAAATCACGGCACTATTGCATACCATTAGCATCGACCCGACAGATCCAAGCAGTACGCAAGCTTCCCAGAGTATCCCAGAAATCTGTAGTGAAATTAGAGAACGAGGTGGCTTGGCAGTACTCGCGCATATTGATGCTAACTCTGGGGCACTTGAAGAAACAGAATCTGGAAACATTCGAGATAAGATCTTCAACCCAGACTTAGTCGCTGCAATTGAAGTTGTTGACCCAGCTATTCGTGAGGAATTCCCGGCATTCCCAGCAGTCCGGTCCTCAGACGCCCACCATCCAGATGATCTCGGCCGGGGATTCACGTACTTGAAGATGACCGAACCCTCATTCGAGGGATTCCAGACTGCGTTATCTGATCCTGAGTCACGCATCCGCTTTGAAAAGGCTGAATACGACCATCCGTATATCAACGCAATCCGCTTCGATGGGCCCTTTTTCGATGATAGGGCAGTTCAACTCAGTCCCAACCTGAATTCCCTCATTGGCGGTAAGGGAACCGGAAAATCATCGGTAATACAGCAAGTCAGGTACGCGTTTGATATTGATCCCCGTCCGGACCGAATTAGGGAGGATTACCACAGCTTGATTGAGGCCACGATGGCTCCTGACGGCGAGATCAAGGTACAGGTGATAACTGAGGCTGGAGACACCTACTGGGTTTGTCGGACATACGGTGAAGACCCAGTTGTGAATCGGGCAGACGGGACGGAAGCAGATATTGGGATCGAAACGTTCCGGGACGAGTTCTTTGACCTGGAAATTCACAGCCAAGGTCAGTTACTCGCACAAGCCCGAAACACCTCTGACCAGCTTGACCTGATTGACTCATACTTCGATTTTGGCGAGCAGAAACGCGAGCGGGAAGAGTTGAAATCAGAACTCCGGAGTAACGCGCAGGCGTTGAATAGTGCACGGACAGCCCGAGATCGGATAGAAAGCGACATTACGGATTATGATGCCGTTCGAGAAAACTTGGCGCTGATGGAAGATAGCGGTGTCGAGGAATTTCTTGATGATCAGAACTCCTGGGATGATGAAAAGACTCACTTAGACCGACTTGAAGACTCAATAGACGACCTAGCCGATACAATTCCTACGGAGGAAGAGCTCCCGACGGTACCCGCTACCGAACCAGAAGACACACCGAACAATGAACTGCTTGCGGAGGCCAATCAGATTGCTGAAGAAGCACAGGACGATGTTGTTCAGGCAATTAGTGACATTGAAGATCGTATTGAGGCTGCGAGGAGCCAACTGTCCGATTCAATTGATGAATGGAGCGAGCGGGAAGACGATAGACAAACCGAGTATCAACGGCTAGCAGACGAAATTGAGGACGAAACAGGCGTCGATATTGACGAATACTTCGAGCTAAAAGATGAAGCGGCGGAACTCGATGCTTTAGAGAATGATTTGGATGAGAAAGAAAATGAAATCCAAGATTTAGAAAATGAACGACAAGAACTCCTGAGTCAACTGCGGGATGTTCGTCGTGGGATCACGGATACAAGACGGGCGGGAATTACGAATATTACCGAATCACTTCATAATATTCGAGTCCGATTAGACCCAGACGGAGACCGGGAGAGTTTCCAATCCTGGTTTAATGACGTTCTGAATGGGTCGAATGTTCGGACCACCGATAAGGAATCTATCACTGAAGAGTTTGATCCAGAGATACTGTTCGAGATTATCCGTGGTAAGGATACCCAACGGCTCATCGATGATGTTGGATTGACACCGACTGCCGCGGAGAATGTAGTAGGATTCGATAACCTCAGGAATCAGCTTCATGAACTCCAAATCAAAGAGCTTCATGACAAACCCATAATTGAGATTCAGCATGAAGGAGAGTGGAAAGCTCTTGACGACATGTCGGACGGTCAGAAGTGTACGGCACTCTTGTCTATCGCAATGCTGGAACGTGAGAAGCCTCTTATTGTTGACCAACCCGAAGATATGCTTGATAACGAATATATCTATGATGAAGTCGTAGAAATGGCTAGCCAAGTCAAGGAAAACCGCCAGATTATCGCCGCCACGCATAACGCCAATCTCCCAATACTAGGGGATGCTGAGAAAATCAACGTCATGTTCTGCAACGGCCGACAGGGATTCATTCAGGAACGTGGCTCAATTGACGATCCTGACGTACGCAGAAAAGCAAAAAAGATTCTCGAAGGTGGTGAAGACGCGTTCAATGAACGAACTGAAAAATACGGGGCACTCCAATTGAATTAAGGCCGTCTTCTAAAACTACGGTATTCTCTATATTCCAGGTTTTCTCGTTCTCACGAATAATAGGCCCGAAATTGTAACACAGACATGAACGAGAACGTGTCCGTGGAACAGGTGATGGGAAAGCCCGGAGAGCTCACCGGGAGTGTTACATTAGAAGACATTAGCGAGTTCCGGATTTCCTCGGAATCCTCGGATCACAAACTCCACCAGCGTATTGAGGAGACGTTCAAGTACCCCCCGTGACCGTCGGGAGACGTCTTACTGTCAACGGCCGGTCTGGCAGTAGTCGGGGTGCCCTGCCAGCACGACCATACTGCCGATACCAACCGGCACTGACTCTTTTGTCAACTGGAGGCGTCTCTCACACCATGGACGGTGACGAGGACGGGGAGACCCGCCGCGCCGCAGCCACCCTCACCCAACTCAAACGGATGTTTAGACGCCCGATCGGCAACCTAGGCGGTGAAGACGGGGCCGAGGGTCAGGTGGACGATGAAGAGCTCGATGAATTGGAAGAAGAATTGAGCGCAGAGCGCGAACAGTAGCCGGTTTCTTGTCAACTACTGTGGTCAGGAATCGTGTTCTCCCCAGCCACCCACGGTGAGCAACCACGGTGGTCGGACAGTGTTATTGCCCACAGTGACCGCGCAGTGTTAGCACGAAATGTTATCGCCCCCAACGGACACGAAAAGCGAGCACGAACACAGAACACTAACAGGACGGACCACGCACTGCCACCACGACCATACTACCCGGTAACGCAAAGCGGCAACTCTGTACCCCCAACCACTGGGGTCAGGATCTGTGTTCTCCCTTGCCACCCCTTGCGATCACCCACAGTGACCGCACAATGTTATCGCCCAGAGTCAACGACTGGCTCTAACCCGCGGGTGAGGGGCAGACACCCTAGACCGCTCACTCCTCAGTGTCCTCCCCTTCGAGCCCGTACCGAGCGAGGTTATCGAGCGCACGCCCGATCGTCCGCGGAGCAACGCCGAGACGATCCGCAGCCTTCCGCTTCGACAGTTCCCGATCACCGTCAGGGTCAGCGCGGGCCAGCGACAGCACCGCGCGCACCTCATCGTAATTCTCTGCAGTCACCAGCTCACCATCGACATATTCGAACCCCAATGGCGCGCGCCCACGGTCAGGGAGTTCCTTCGACCCGATCCAGTCCCGGACGTCCTGCACCTCAGCCTCCCGCTGCAGCTCAACCCCGGCCTTATCGAGCGACAGCAACCCAGCCAGCAACGCGTCGCAGTTCGCACTGTCAATCTCTGCAGCAGTATCGTTCAGGTAGACAGTTACACCCGCACTGACCAGCGTTTCGACCCTGTCACGTATCTCTGCATGATCCTCACCGAGCGTATTGAGACTGTCAACGACGACGTGACGAATGTCGTCGGTCTTCTCGCTCACGCTCACACCATTCGTCACGATAGGTTCGCGGACCACACCTACCGCAATCCCACCGCCCGTTATAGGGACTGCGCGATCGTACAGCTCACCGGTCGTGATGTTACGGCCGGCTTTTGCACGGTCAGTAGAATCGACTCCGCGCCCATCGACAATCTGGTTCGCGTGCGCTAAGCACGACCGTGACGCATCGCCTAGTTCGCGCCGTGTTGGTTGGTGCACAATCACGCAGTACTTGTCACCGTCACTGTCAGTGTCATCGATGTTATCGATGTCCGCCAAGGTCATCTGATTTTCATCGTCCAACTCTGTCTCTGTCATCACATGTCAAGGTGGTGCCGCCACGCCCATAAGTTTCCGCAGGGGGGTTCCGCACCCATGTGAAAACCCTACGCGGAATAGGTGTGGCCGTGGCGAAACCCCGTGCGAAAACGAAACAACGGGATGCGAAAACCATGCGCGGAAACCCATTCAGGGCAATCATCTCAAACATCTAAGTTTTGAAAACTCCGCGCGGTAGCTAAGGCTCTTATAGACGCTACAAAGAGTTCTGCGACCACAGAAGGGTTTTGCCAGGGTGTAATATCGCCTCTCACGCCCGCATATGTGTTTGGGTATAGATGAGGTGGAGGATTTACCTCCCAGAGAGTTGAGACGTTTTCGCCCCACTTGGGGTCCCGGGCGCTCATGCGCCACTGGGCTTCGAGACAGTGACTACGGTCAGGGTGAGTGTCATCCCCGTGTGAAAACCACACGAAGATCCCCACAGCAAGGAGACATTATACCTGAACCAGAAAAACAACACAATGCGGGAGTACACACCGGATCCACGCGATCCACACGACCCGTTCCGACAAAGCAGGAGTGACACCGCACCCGTCCCGCTCACCCGAGTCGATGCCGGCGGGTTCACCGCTCGTCATTTGGAAAAGTACGGGATAACGAGCGATGAAGCCGTATTCCTGAAGGCTGTCGTGAAAGCGATGAACGGTGAGCTTGATGGGTACAACCTCCGCGAATCGATGTCATCCACGATCAAAACGCTATATGATATTGACGACGACAAGCTGCAGGCATTAGGATATCTGAAACTCCATACAGGGGTTGCGCGACGTCGGTACTACAGTGTCACACCAGCTGGTCAGCAAGCGTGCAGGATGACGAAGAAGCACGGATTCGATATCGGTGACGCCGGTGATGATACCCCGCACCGAGTCGGTGTTGAGCTCACCCGACAGTACTACGCAGCGCGCGACGACGTCACCCGGGTCGAAGTCTCACCGCGAGAGGGCGGGAGCCGGACTGACTTAGTCGTCGTTGATACTGACTTCAATCGTATCGCTACAGTCGAGGTGGAGGGTGGACGTGTCAGCGCTGACCCCGGGGTGCCTGACGACGTGAGCAGCGGAATTAACGACTATTCGAGCCTCCGGCATGACTACCGAGTGTTAGCGGACGCCGATGGGGAGTCCGTATGGGTGGTTCGTAACCATGAAGTCGCCGGTAACGTGTTGCGAGCGTTGACCGCGGGGGACACGATTCCAGTAAACATTGATCGAAAGAGACTCCGCGGAATTGAGTCCGGACGAGTGAAAATTGGGGAGTTAACCGAGGAACTCGATGCGATTGATGCCCCGGGGATTGACTCGATGCTAACGTTCCAGCAACTCCGTAACCGACTCTGATTTCTGAGGAGCAGTTGTCCTGGCAATTGGAGCTCACGCGCCGCTGGGCTTCGAGGTAGTGTTACGCACCACGATCAGCCACCAGTGTCACGCACATTGGGGTGCCAGGCGACGAGGTCGGCGCAGATTCGACCGACTTGCGAGACGTTCTCAATATCCGCCGCAAAGTGCTCACTAGTCACGACACAGTCGCTCAAGAGGCACTCATACGCGGCACTGCAGAAACACAGTAGCTATCGAGCCAGACCGTCAGTCATCCGGAGCACACGCGAGCGGCCGTCGCCCTTCAACATCAGCCCGGACCTAAGACAAGTTCGCTCACCCCAATACATTCTAACACAGCAACTTCTCGAACCAGTTGTACGGTGAGTTTAGTTTTAGTGCGGTCTATGAATCAGGGCGGGTAGGGGCTGTTTCTGGGCTGGGATAGAGGAGTGTCGCCACTTTATGACGTTTCAGACCTTCAGGGGTATTACATTTTTACGTACGAGACCCATAAGGAGATATAGACGCACACGAGCCCGACACAATCCCTTACTGACCGTGGTTTGCGAATCGCGGGGATGGTCAGTCTCGCGCGGTACTCGTGTTGCCCAGCAGTCAGCTTCACGGCTAGGGTAACACGATGCGAGACACAACACGCAACACAGCGACCACGACTGATAAGACGATCAGTAATAAGTTAGACGTTAGTAACGACCAAGACGCGAGTGGGGCAGACGAAACGGCCGAACTCGTGAGGACGTCACCGTCTCAATCGTGGCGATTTCTGCAACGAGTAGGGTCGCCCTCAATAAAGAATATTTTTTTCGAGACGGCTTCCGAAAGCTCCCCCCGGCACTCACGAACGGAGGCGAAGAACGGGAAATACACCGGACGGGAGCGGCTCAAGTGCGATAGCGACCGACCCGCGAACCAACTTCTTCCTCTTGATCACTGCTACTACTACTACTCTTACGTGCCAGAACGTTACGTAAATACATACAGGCTGACACTCTCGTGCCAGTCTGTCACGTCGCCGCTCACGAGGTGGTCGGCGTGACCACTTCGTCCCGTGTGAAACTCGGCTGGGAAGTCCCGGACGACCGATGGGCCGAATACATCGCCAAAGTTGAGGAAGAGTGGGGGGAATCCCGTCTCTACGCTGGCATCCAGATTGAGGAGTCTTGGCGTGAGTACCGTGACATCCACGCCTTGGAGGACTATGCTAACCGTCTCTTGGAGGCTGCGGGACTCTCCTGTGAGACAAACGGAAATAAAAATCCTACCGAGGTTCCGTCTCTCGCTAACACCGAGTCGAGTCGGCAATTCGTGCGCGTCCACGAGGACGTCAAACAGGAGATGGAGCAGTACGCCTCGGCAAACCGTTTCTCAAAACACGAGGTTCTCCGTGGCGTGATTGCGTGGTACCTTGGCGGGAGTCGGGAGGAGCGCCTTGTTGAGAAATTCGAGCGCGTGGTCCCCGAAGCCGAAAAGGCATTCGCGGAGGCAACCGACGACGGTTCCGATACTGCGGACACCCTCTCGCATACTGAGCGTGTCACCCGGAAGATCGCCCGATCTCTCGGCCCTAGCTTCTCCGAGGATGATCTTGAAGACGCCATCGATGCTGAGACCACCGGGACGTCCCACTTCCATAACAAGTACACACCGCGAGTGGTGGAATACAAGGATGTGAAGCGCTGGGAGAGGGACAACGCCCAAGATGTCTTCTTCCCGCCGAATACTTGGAAATCGAAAAAGACGACAGAGATTGTTTCCGAACTCGGCGGCGACTACGAGACGCCCCCGCCGGCGTTCGACAGCGAAGAGTTCGTTCGGGCAGCTCACCGTGCAGGTATCGAGGTGAGCTCAGAGAACCGGATAGTAGTAAACGAGTATAAGGACCGCATCCTCAACCGATTCGAATTCGCGTGGTCCGAGAGGACTGAGCAGTTCGAGCCGGTTGACGGCTCGGATGTAGAGGCTGAGTCGAAGTTGAACACAGACGAGCGGGGTGATGTCGTTGATGTGTATGAGGACGGAGCCGCTTCGACTCTGAACCGCGAGTCCGTTACGGAACGGATGGACGAACTTGAAGGCGCGACACAGGTTCGGGCAGACGGTGGTGACAGTGATGGTATGAATCAGCAAGACCGTATGGACACCGTCACACGAGTCATTGACGCGCTTGTAGCGCGGAGCTGCCACGATAGTGTAGAAATTAAGGCTGTCGTTGAGGCCGCCCGGCATGAGGAGGGGGTGTCCGAGGAAAAGACGCGACATGTCCTCTCCCAGTTGAACAAGGGAGAGGTGTACAAGCTCAGTGAGGGGCGTATCCGGCACGTCGGAGGTGAGTAAATTGCCAACTCAGAACGACACTTCGGAGACGGTGGCATGGCAGTCGAACAGCGTGAGCGAGCTCACCCGGTCAGAGAAAGACTTCATTAGTGGGCATTGGTCGGAGGTAACTCATTGTCGGGTGCCGCCGGAAATCGCGTGGAAATGGGGAGAATGCGGGATTTTACACCTACTCAAGCAGCGGTGGGCGTTTGGCGGGATTGTTACACGTGCACCTGACGGCGACCGGTGGTTGACGACAGAAACACTATCGTGGCATGTCATCGAGCGCCCGGCGAACGATGTGCCTGTAGGCGTGGATGTACTGGGACAGCGGTTGTTGCTTGTGCACTCTGGTCGGTGGGGTAAGTTCCAGTCCATAGTTGAGGACACAATTGAAACTGGAGGTGCAGACTCGTGAGTGCCCATTCAGGCGCGAGAGCGATCCCAGACGCAGCTCAACACGTCTGCGACAGGTTCTGGGAGAAGGTCGATGTTCGCGGTGAGGACGAGTGTTGGGAGTGGAAGCGCGGAACATTCAGAGCGGGATACGGCGCGTTCCACCTCAACGGCGCGAAACACGCACACCGCATCGCATACCGCATGGAGAACGGACCCATCCCGGGTGATATGCAGATTAATCACGCGTGCGGGAACCGGGCGTGCGTGAACCCCAATCACTTGTATGCCGGCACACAGGCGGAGAATGCGAAGGATACGGTTAAGCACGGCCAGCACAAGCACGCCCTCGCGCACGACACTGTCAGAGCGATCAGGAACCGGTACGAGCAGGAGGACGTGACTCAGGGGGAACTCGCGGACGAATTCGGTACTGGACAGTCAGTCATATCGAGGATTGTGCGCGGGGAAGCATACGATTACATCGAGTAGGAGCTCGCAGTCAGTTTTACGAGCGGATTAGTCAGTCAGTGAGTGGCGTGCAGGTATGATATGATTCGAAGACGTACGAGGCGAGAATAATGACCGGGAACCCCTCGGTGTCTGAATTTAATCTGGGCCATACTGATGGAGATGATCCAACCCAGATCGTGGATCGTCTTCAACATAAGTGTTCTCTGTCACTTTCACTGAAGAGTGGCCCATCAACTTTGAAACTTCCCAAAGCCCAGCGTCAGTGTCATTGACCATGTAGGTTCCAAACCCGTGTCTGATGCTGTGAGCGGTGACCAGCCATCGGTTTGGTTTCTTATTACCCTCACTATCAATTGGTGCATTGGCGTCTGCGTAGATTTTTCGATTAAACCCCGCTTCGTCAGCCGCTTGGATTGCAATCTTGTTAATTCGGTCACCTGATAGTGGTGCGCCCTTCTCACCAACGAAGAGTCGGTCGTGGTCTGTTGTAGCTGATTTTTCGTCTCTGTAGCCGTTTTCTAACCATTCAACCAGTAAGCCGTCAAGCGATCGTTGGTAAGCTACCACTCGCTTCTTATCGTTCTTAGCGACGGACTCACGTACTGTGATCTCCCTTTCATCTTGGTCAATGTCACTGATTAATAAACCCGAAGCCTCCCCCCTCCGCATTCCCGTTTGCCAGAGGAGTCTAATGATGAGCTGATCTCGAATTCGGTGTCTCTTAACATTCTCCTCCATCTGTCTGATCTCATCTTGTGAGAGTGCGTATGTTTCCTCTTCTCCTAATTGACTGGATTGCTCCGAGCTCTTCGAGAATCCGAATATCTCATCCTTTCTGTCATTCCATCTCTCGAAAGGATTTGATTCCGCAGAATCCATCCTCACCAACCAGTCGTGAAATGCGTAGATCCGATCCCATCGATATAGATCTGTTGTGCCATTAAATTTCGCAGCCAGCGCTTGACCAGTTGCGTTGGCTTGTGCGGGTTTCACGTCAACTGGCGATTCCACTTCGATCTCATCCAGCCAGTGATCGTACCACCTGAGATCTTGTTTGTAACGTCTGGTGCTGCCCTCGTCACGGAGGTCCGGATTATCGTTGTCTGTCCCCGTAACTAACTGTCCGATGTACTGTTCGATTAGGTCCCGGCAGTCTTCTACGTCCTTATATCTTGGAGGCAACTTAGGCACCCGATTCTTTATAGTATCGACGGACTGTACTTTTATCTGGATCTTCTTCGTTTGATCCTGCCGATAGTGATTCATCCCCGACAGAGACTCTGGGTGAGGAATCAGATGTGGAATCTGTATGACTTGATGACCCCCCAATCGACAAATTGTCGTGTCTTGGGATATCTGCCTCTGCCTCTTCGGTTGTATCTTCAACGAATCCCACGTCAGGATAGTACTCCAACATTCGTGCACAGGCCCGCCTGACATCGGCGAGATCTTCGTCGAAATACTGTGCCCACACCTCCGGTGTTGAAATGGCTTGGGCTAAGGCTAGATCACTTGGCGTGTCGAATTGACCGACCTCATCAAAATCCGGCAGATCATTTCCTGTGGAATGAACCGGCAGTGAAGAATAGAGGTCACGTGCTAACCGGTCAATTTTATCGTCATTTGTGACGCTTGAATCAATGGATAGGACGTGCTCTTCAATCCGATCAAGTCGTTCTGCCAGTGGTGTTACTGACGTATCCACAGCACGAATAATTTCGTCCTGATTGACTGTTGCCTCTTCATCTCCGCTGGTCATATATCGATACGCTGTAACCCGGAAAAGGCGGCTCAGGCTGTCGAATTCATTCTCTTCTCGTAGGAACTCCTCAAATTCCTCTCTCTCCTCTGGGGTGAGACGGATACCGACTATCTCGCTTCGTTCTGTCATCGTACTCTGGATTATGAACAGGAGTTTGTTAAACGCTCGTATTACGTCAAAAGGGAGAACCGCGTCATCTGAGGTCCCTTCGACGTTCGAGCGTCGATCTCTGTCCTTCGAGCGTCGCATCTAACTGATTATCTCTCTCCGCACCCACTGCCCGCCGGGCGGTAGCTACAGGTTCTTCCTGTCCACTCCACAGCAGGGCAACGAGCATCGAACAGGAACCGCTCCGCGTCGCGCGGTCGGTCTGGCACCCCGACTGCTGGACTATCGCGACCACCGACCGGACCCGCAGAGGATTACGAAGTTCCTAACCACCGTCGGCGTGCGTCGGGAATCGGTGCTCGCCTCCGCCCCACTCTCACAGTCCGGCGGCTGCCGGGTCACCACATCGACGCAGCAGGGTCCCCCTCGCGTCTCAATCTCCCGACCGCGAAGGCCAGGTCACTCGTATCTGAGCGCGTCGATGGGGTCGGTTCTGGCACCGCGCCAGGCCGGGTAGAGGCCCGCGCCGACGCCGACGAGGATGCCGACGGCGATAGCGATGCCGAACCACTCGACGGGGTACGTCAGTGGGATGTCGATGTACTGGGCCCCGGCCCAGCCGCCGACGATTCCGAGCAGCGTCCCGAGTATCGAGCCGATGATACCGACGATGACCGCCTCGGTGACGAACAGCGTCAGGATGTCCCGTTTCTGCGCGCCGACGGCCTTCATGATGCCGATCTCGCGGGTGCGCTCGGTGACGGAGACGAGCATGATGTTGGCGATACCGATGCTCCCGACGAGCAGCGACAGCCCCGCGATGCCGACCACGAACGCCTGGAGCTGGTCGAGGACGGCCTGGAGCTGGCCGAGCAGCTCGGTGCTGGTCTGGAGCTCGTAGGTGAGGTTCGCCGCCTCGGCCTGTTCCCGGGCGTCGGACTCGGTCTCCAGGTAGCTGCGGGTGGACTCCTTCGCGCGGTCGACGTCATCGATGCTGTTGGCCTCGACCACGATGGCGGGGAACCGCGGGGTCTCCTGTGCCTCGGCGACGAGCTGGGTGTAGTAGGGATCGAGCGGCAGGTACACTCGCGGGCCGGGACCGAAGCCCTCGAACGGCGAGCGGGCCTCCGAGTCCTCCGTGATACCGACGACCGTCGCGTTCACCGCGAAGCCGCCGACGATGGTGACGGTGATGGTGTCGCCGACGGTGACGTTCCGCTCGAAGGCGTTGGCCATCGCCGGGTTGAGCACGGCCTCGCGCTGGCCGTACTCGAAGCGACGCCCGTCGGCGATCTCGTCCTCGTCGACGTAGTCCACCCCCGTCGCGACCACCGCGTCCTGCCTGGGTATCCGCTCACCACCGAACCCGACGCTCTGCGTCGGAATCGACGTGTAGCCGTACGCCGCCCGCACGCCGGGTTGTTCGGAGAGGCCGTCGACGTCGGGCTGCGTGAACACCGGCTGTGCGCCGGCGAGCGGTCCCTGGTTCGAGGACTCCTCGGGGGCGGCCCAGCCGTAGACGTTCTGTCGGTCGTCCGGGCTGATATCGCCGATGATACCCGCCTGGAGGCTCGCGCCGAGCGTGACGAACGTGATGACGGCGGCGACGCCGATGATGACGCCGAGCGTCGTCAGCGTCGACCGGAGCTTGTGGCTACGAATGGCCCGCCAGGACATCCGAAGGTTCGTCAGGGGCTTCACGACTCCACCTCCGTCCCCACCGCCTCCAGCTCCTCGATACGCTCGATCTCGCCGTCGAGCAGGTGGACGACGCGCTCGGCGTGCTCGGCGATGGGTCGCTCGTGGGTGACCATCACGACGGTGTTGCCCTCGGCGTGCAGCTCCTCGAACAGCGTCATGATGTTCTCGCCCGTCTCGGTGTCGAGGTTACCCGTCGGCTCGTCGGCGAGGATGAGCGCCGGGTCGCTCACGAGCGCGCGGGCGATGGCGACGCGCTGGCGCTGCCCACCGGAGAGCATGTTCGGGACGTGGTCGAGGCGGTCCCCGAGCCCCACCCGCTCCAGCAGTTCTGCCGCGCGTTCACGGCGCTCGTCCACTGAAATCCCCCGGAAGACGAGCGGGAGCGCGACGTTCTCGACGGCGGTGAGCCGTGGCATGAGGTTGAACGTCTGGAAGACGAAGCCGACCTCCTCGCCGCGGATGCGGGTTCGCTCGCGGTCCGACATCGCGGTGACCTCCTGGCCGTCGAGGTACACCATCCCCTCGGTCGGCGTGTCGAGACAGCCGATGACGTTCATCAGCGTCGACTTGCCGGAGCCGCTCGGACCCATCACGGCGACGTAGGAGCCACGGGGAATCTCCAGGTCGACGCCGTCCAGCGCGTGGACCGGTTCGCCGACCATGTACGTCTTCGTGACCGCCTCGAGCGAGACGGCCGCGCTGCCCCCTGTAGAATTCATACACTTCCGAAGGGTCGTCGTGGACAAAAAGGTGCGTCCCAACGAGTGCGACGCTGTCGTCCCCGACAGCGGTCTGTCCCGGAAGCCTCCGATGGCCACTCGAGGGCTCGGAGGAATGTCAAATAAAAACTATATAGCTGGTGCATCACCGCGTACGGGAACGCATTAGAACCAGCCCGACGCACGTGGCCGCATGAAGAACACGGAGGGTAGTTCCGAGGCGAAGCGACGGGCGGGCGAGCACGCCGCCGACCTCGTCGACGACGGCGACGTCGTGGGACTGGGCACCGGCTCGACGGCCGCCCACACCATCCACGCGCTGGGCCAGGCGGTCGATTCGGGGCTCGACGTGCGGGGCATCCCCACGTCGTTCCAGTCCCGCCAGCTCGCGCTCGACGCGGGGATTCCCCTGACGAGTCTCGATGCGGTCGACGGGGTCGACATCGCTATCGACGGGGCGGACCAGGTGGCCGAACGTGGCGATGGAGGGTTCGACCTCGTCAAGGGCGGCGGTGCGGCCCACGCCAGGGAGAAGATCGTCGACGCGGCGGCGGACCGGTTCGTCGTCGTCGTCGACCCCTCGAAGCTGGTCGACCCGCTCGACTACCCGGTACCGGTGGAGGTGCTGCCGGACGCCCGGCCGACCGTCGCCGGAAGCGTCCGTGCCCTGGGTGGCGAGCCGACGCTCCGGGCGGCAGCGCACAAGGACGGCCCGGTCGTCACCGACAACGGGAACGTCGTGCTCGACTGCGACTTCGGTCCCATCGGGGACCCGGCGTCGCTCGCGACCGAGCTCTCGGCGCTTCCGGGCGTCGTCGAGCAGGGGCTGTTCGTCGGTCTCGCCGACGCCGTCCACGTCGGAAGCACAGACGGCGTCGACGTACGCGGTGAGTGACGGCGTAGTCGCTGGACGTGGATGAGTCCCGCCCGGGCGACATCGCCGTCGCTACCGGGGGAAGAAACGATTAGAAGTGAAGGAAACGCGCTTACAGGTCGCGCGGCTGGACCGTCTTCCGGTCGTTCGCCTCCGCGCGTCGGGCGGCGTCCTCGAGGAGTTCCTCGACTTCCTCGTCGAGTGCGTCGTAGAAGTCCGATGCGACGTTCTTGTCCTGAAGCGCTTCCTTGACGGCTGCCTTGACGATGAGGTCTGCCATACGAGCGGTGATTCCCACGCACCCTTTATAATACTTGCCAAATAGTCCCGGCATAGGCCCTGAGACGGTCGTGTAGCAGTGACACGCTTCGGAACGGACAGGTCGGTTCCCGGTCCCGATGGCGCCGAAACCACCGGACTGCGATACGAAGGGGCTGCAGGCTTGCGATTATACTCCATTCCGGGCCGTCCGCAGTCACGCATCGCTACTGGACGCCTCGCACCCTGTTTCCATCTGTAATAAGTTTTATTCCGTTCACCACAAACACCGACAGCGAGTACAAACTAGAGGTTTCCATTCCACAATTTCGTTTGTCTTTGTACGAATTTGGGTGGGAATCTGGAACAGGTATTTGGTGGTCCGAATCTAAGCGAGGAGTACCGGAGGCACGTCCGACGGACCCCACCATGCCATCGTGTGACAACTGCGGTTCCCATGTTTCGGAACAGTTCGCCCGCGTGTTCGCCGACGAACACGGAGA
This sequence comes from Haloarchaeobius sp. FL176, assembly GCF_024609245.1. GTDB lineage: Archaea > Halobacteriota > Halobacteria > Halobacteriales > Natrialbaceae > Haloarchaeobius. The sequence goes on along the minus strand of NZ_JANJYH010000004.1, from coordinate 195,831 downwards.
GATACTCGCGTGCGTGAACTGCTCGGCTAACGCGGGGATCGCCGAAGAAGCAAAGCGCCGCGCACAGAAGCCCTGAAAGGAGCCGCTCGCGCGGGACGCGAAGCCTTTCAGTACCCCCACCCTGAACCGACCAGCCGTGAGTGACCACCACGTCTACGTGCTGCGCTGTGCCGACGGCACGCTCTACACCGGCTACACAACCGACGTGGACCGCCGCGTCGCCGAACACGACGCTGGCGAGGGTGCGAAGTACACCCGCGGGCGGACGCCGGTCGAACTCGTCCACGTCGAGTCATACGACGACCGCGGCACCGCGATGTCCCGCGAGTACGAGATCAAACAGCTCTCACGCCGGGAGAAAGAGCGACTCGTCGACGACTGACTACTCGAACCGGCGGGCCGCCGCGACGATGTCCTCGCCGAGCGTCGCCAGTCGGTCCGCGATGTCGGCGTCGGTGACGGCACGACCGTCCGGTCCGTCCGGGTCCGGGGCGAACTTCGAGGAAGCACCCCGGATACCGACCTGTCGAGGGATGACGTGGCCGTGAACTCCCCTGACCGTGCTCCGCAGGTGCTCGAGCGTGCTGCCGTAGGAGCCGCCGCCAGCAGCCGCGACCAGCGCGACCGGCGTGTCCTCGTAGTCGTCGAAGCCGCAGTAGTCGTGGAAGTTCTTCAGCACGCCCGAGTACGAGCCGTGGTACACCGGCGTCCCGAGCACGACTGCGTCGGCCGCTCGGACCATCCGGGTGTAGCGCTCGACGCCCTGACCGTCTACGTCCGGGTCGAACATCGGCACGTCGGCGGCCCGGAGGTCCAGTAGCTCTGTGTCTGCGCCCTCGTCCTCGGCCGCCCGCAGGACGTGCGCCAGCGCGCTGTGCGTGTAGCTCGTGTCGCGGAGACTCCCCGAGACTGCAAGGACCGTCGGCGAACTCGTCATTGCTCCGGACTCGGGTGCCGACGTACAAAAGCGCGTCAGTTGTCGTCGCGGGTCGGTATGGCTGTTCTCACTCGGACTGTTCCTCACGGCGGTCGGTTCTGGGCGCGAACACCGCGACGGCCAGCAGGAGCCAGCCGGACGGCATCCCCTGCGATAGCAGGGTGACGCCGCCGGTCGCGAGTGCCACGCGAAGCTGTGTGTCGAGTGTCATCACCTCCGCCGCTGTCGTCGTTTTGCGACGCAGTGCGGCGTGCGTCGGGAGCCGGGGACCTGTGCCCGCTGACGCCGATGGTAACCACGGACAGTAGCACAAAAGAGGTGAGCGTAGCGCGGCGGAAGTGAAAGTAGTCGGGGGCGCTCACGAACGGGTTCGACCCCACGAGCCGCCCGGTTTCGACACTTCCACCCGCCGGATGGCGGCGGGGTACCGGGCACCCGTCGCGCGAACCGCGTGACCGGTCAGTCGTCGCCGTCGGCTCCTCGGACGATGCCCCTGAACTCGAACCGGAGCACCACCTCGTCGGCCCCGTTCCGGTAGACGCCGTCGGCGGCGACGCGGTGGCCACTGTCGGTCGGTTCGACGGTGTGGAACGTCACCTCGCAGGTGACCGTCTCGCCGGTGTAGACCGGGCGCGGGAACTCGAACGACATCCGGTCGGCGAGCACGTCGTAGTCACCGCCGATCTTCGTCGGGAGCGTCGCCGTGAGCAGCCCGTGGACGAGCAGACGACCGTCGTCGTCCGGCTCCTCGTGGTGGCTCCCGGTGTCGGCGGAGACGTCGGCGAACTGGCGCACGTCGTCGGTCGTGAACTCCCGGGTGAACGTGTCGGTCTGGCCCGTCTCGGGGACTGGCATACCGCGTCCTCCGACCGCCGCCCCGAAAAACGCACCTGAGTGACGGTGGTCACCCGACGAGCCGGTCGTCGGCGCGAGGGGACTCCGTCACTCCATCAGCGGCATGGCGATGCCGAAGCCGAACACCGAGCAGAACGCGACGATGATGCCGAGCGCCACGGAGTCGGTCAGCAGGGTCTCCTCCCACGCGGGGAGCGTGCCCCAGATGGCGTGCCCGGCCAACTCGGCGCCGGCACCGGCGACGAACAGGCCGAGACCGAGGAGGAAACCGACTCTCGTCAGACGGGTGTAGTCGACTGAATTTCGCTGTTGCATGGTGCCGTGTCGTCGGTGATTGTTGAAAGCTCTTTCGCGCTCGCAGTGCCGTTCCCGAAAGATAGATGAGGCACAGACGCCTCCAGACAGGCATGTCACTGACACTGCTGGAACTGCTACCGGAACTGCTGCCGGAACTGCTGCACATCGCCGGCTACTCGCTGGTCGCGGGTCTGCTGACGGTGCTCGGCGCCGGTGCCGAACTGGAGAGCTGGCACACGTTCCTCGTGGACGGGCTCTCGGTCATGACCGTCTGGTACGCGTTCATGGGTGCCGCCATCCTCTACGCCGCAGTCTACCTCGTCGGCTACGAGCAGGTCCTGCCGCGCGTTCGTCGCGTCGTGGCCGAGTAACTGAGCGGCGTTGCCGGCTCCACCGGCCCTGACCACGAAAGGGAACCGCGAGACGGGGGCCGCCAAACTAATGTCAACGCACCGCAAAGCCACGCGTATGCGGGAAGGGGGACAGGAGAGCATCTTTGCCACCGATCGGGGCGAACAGACACACGAGTATCCCGAGAGCATCTTTCGGGAGCCCGAGCGGGAGATGGTCGTCATCGACGGCGGCCGGTCGTACCGGCTCACCGACGACGGTTGATCGTCCTCATTGCTGGGTGACGTGCCGCCGTCTGCAGGACCGATTGTCCTTTAATGTCGGAGCGAGACACCTCCGACATGGAACGATTCGGGGAGGTGTCGGACCAGTACGACCCGGACACGGTCGAGGACGGGATGTTCTCGTACTGGGACGACGTCGACGCCTACGAGCAGACGAAGGAGCACCGAGCCGACGGTGAACGGTTCTTCTTCGTGGACGGCCCGCCGTACACCTCCGGTGCGGCGCACATGGGGACGACGTGGAACAAGTCCCTGAAGGACGCATTCATCCGCTTCTACCGGATGCAGGGCTACGACGTGACCGACCGCCCGGGCTACGACATGCACGGGCTGCCCATCGAGACGAAGGTCGAAGAGCAACTCGGCTTCGAGAACAAGAAGGACATCGAGGAGTTCGGCGAGGACGCCTTCATCGAGGCGTGCAAGGAGTTCGCGGACGAGCAGCTCCAGGGGCTTCAGGAGGACTTCCAGTCCTTCGGCGTCTGGATGGACTGGGATGACCCGTACAAGACGGTCGCGCCCGAGTACATGGAGGCCGCCTGGTGGGGGTTCGACCGGGCCCACGACCGCGGCCTCGTCGAGCAGGGCCAGCGCTCGATCAACCAGTGCCCGCGCTGCGAGACCGCCATCGCGAACAACGAGGTCGAACGGCACGACGTCCACAAGCCCGCCATCTACGTGCGATTCCCCCTCGTCGGCGAGGAGGGCAGCCTCGTCATCTGGACGACGACCCCGTGGACCATCCCCGCGAACACGTTCGTCGCCGTCGAGGACGGTGCCGAGTACGCGAAGGTCCGCGCGGAACGCGACGGTGAGGTGGACGTGCTGTACGTCGCGGCGAGCCAGGTCGAGACCGTCCTGAAGGCCGGCCGCTACGACGACTACGAGGTCCTCGAAGCGCTGGACAGCGACGACCTCGTCGGCAAGCAGTACGAGCACCCGCTCGGCGAGGAGGTGCCGGAACATCCGCAGGGCGAGGGCGCAGGACAGGTGTACACGGCCGAGTACGCCGACGCCGGCGACAAGTCCGGGATGGTCCACTCCGCACCCGGGCACGGTGAGGAGGACTTCGAGCGCGGTAGCGAGCTCGGCCTGGAGATCTTCTGTCCGGTCGAGAGCGACGGCCGCTACGGCGACTCCGGCGGGGAGTACGCCGGCCAGTTCGTCCGCGACGCCAACGAGAACGTCATCGCCGACCTCGACGAGAAGGGGCTGCTGCTCGCCCACGACGAGAACTACGTGGTCGAGGGCGAGGGGAAGTGCTGGCGCTGCGACACCGACATCGTCCGGCTCGTCACCGACCAGTGGTTCATCACGGTGAGCGACATCAAAGAGGAGCTGCTGGCGAACATCGAGGACAGCGAGTGGCATCCGCCCGACGCGCGTGACAACCGGTTCCGCGACTTCGTCGAGGGCTCGCCGGACTGGAACGTCTCCCGGCAGCGCTACTGGGGCATCCCCATCCCCATCTGGACGTGCGACGACGAGGACTGCGACCACCTCAACGTCGTCGGCACACGCGAGGAGCTCGCCGACCGCGTCCACCAGGACGTCGACCCGAGCGAGGTGGACCTGCACAAGCCGACGGTCGACGACCTCACGATGGACTGTGGCGGCTGCGGCGCCGAGGCGACCCGCGTCCCCGACGTGTTCGACGTCTGGCTCGACTCCTCGGTCGCGTCGTGGGGGACCCTCGACTACCCGAGCGAGGCGGACGACTTCGAGGAGCTGTGGCCCGCCGACCTCATCATGGAGGCCCACGACCAGACCCGCGGCTGGTTCTGGTCGCAGCTCGGCATGGGTAGCGCCGCCCTCGGCGAGATACCCTACGAGGAGGTGCTGATGCACGGGTGGGCGCTCATGCCCGACGGCCGCACGATGTCCAAGTCCAAGGGCATCCTCGTCGACCCGAAGGAGGTCATCGACGAGTACGGCGTCGACCCGATGCGCCTGTTCCTGCTCTCGCGCAACCCGCAGGAGGAGGACATGCGCTTCTCGTGGGACGAGATGGAGAACATGACCCGAGACCTGAACATCCTCTGGAACGTGTTCCGGTTCCCGCTCCCGTACATGCGGATGGACGGCTTCGACCCCGCGACGGTCGACGTCACCGACGTGGAGACCGAACTCGTCGACGAGTGGGTGCTCGCGCGGCTCCAGTCCGTCAAGGCCGAGATGAGCGAGCAGTGGCTCGACGAGCGCCGGCCCGACCGTGCGCTCGACGCGTTGCTTTCGTTCGTCGTCGAGGACGTCTCCCGGTTCTACATCCAGGTCGTCCGCGAGCGGATGTGGGAGGAGGAGGAGAGCGCCTCGAAGGAGGCGGCCTACGCCACCTTCTACGCCGTCCTCAGCGACGTCGTGAAGCTGCTCGCGCCGTACGCGCCCTTCATCAGCGACCGCATCTACAACTCGCTGACCGGCGAGGCGGGCCACGACACCGTCCACATGTGCGACTGGCCCGAGCCCGACGAGTTCTGGGCCGACGAGCAGCTGGAGACCGACGTCGAGCTGCTCCGCGCGGTCGAGGAAGCCGGCTCGAACGCCCGCCAGCAGGCCGACCGGAAGCTCCGCTGGCCCGTCCAGCGCGTCGTCGTCGTCCCCGACGACGAGCGGGCCTACGAGGCCGTCGAGCGCCACCGCGCACTGCTCGCTGACCGGCTGAACGCCCGCGAGATCGAGCTCGTCTCGCCCGAGACGGACTGGGGCGAACTGGCCTACGCCGCCCGCGCCGACATGGGCGAGCTCGGCCCGGCCTTCGGCGACCGCGCACCGGAGGTCATGAACGCGCTCAACGACGCCCGAATCGACGCGCCCGACCTCGACGCGCTCCGCGATGCCGTCGGCGAGCCCGACCTCGAAGCGTCGATGGTCGAGTTCGTCAGCGAGACGCCCGAGAGCGTCACCGGAAGCCGGTTCGACGTCGCCGGCGACGAGCGCGGCGTCGTCTACGTCGACGCCACCCTCACCGAGGCGATCGAGAGCGAGGGCTACGCCCGCGAGGTCGTCCGCCGGGTACAGGAGATGCGCAAGGACCTCGAACTCGACATCGACGCCGAGATCCGCCTCGAGGTCGATGTCGAAGACGAGCGCGTCGCCGACCTCGTGCGCCGCCACGAGGACCTCATCACCGAGGAGACCCGCGCCGAGTTCGGGGCCGTCGAGGACGGCCACCGCAAGGCCTGGGAGGTCGAGGGCGTCACGATGACGCTCGCGGTCGAACCCGTCGCCGAGGCGACAGCCGACGACTGAGCCGGGCACAAGACACATCTTTTCGCCGTCCGTTCGTCGCTTCATGCACCGACGGGTGGCGCTCATCTCGATCCTTCTGGTCTCGCTGGCCGCCGTCCCCGCCGCGACGCCCGTCTCCGAGCCGACCGACGACACCCAGCCTGTCCGCGCGTCCGGCGCGGACGCCGACGCTCTCCCGACGAACGAACCGGTCCACGCGGCGGGTCAGCAGTCGGTCCCGACGATCACGCGGACGCTCACGCTGCATCTGACGCCGGACAGCCCCGGCGAGATACGGGCGGTGGTCAGCTTCGACATCCCCGACGAGGTGACGGAGCTGCGGCTGCAGCTCCAGCCCAGCGCCGACGTCCAGTCGACCGAGCACTTCGAGCGCGACGGTGGCGAGGGGTACGCCTGGACCGGCGCGGGCACCGGCGGGACGGTGACGTTCACCTACGACGCCAACGAGACGGACGACACCGGCGGACGCGCCGCCCTGGCCGAGGGGCTGGGTGCTACGACCGCCGACACGCAGGCGGCCCAGTACGCCTTCGCGGACACCGGCGACTGGGCCATCACCCGCGTCCCCGGGCTGGGCAGCTCGTGGCGCTGGCGGGGGGCGGACGACGTCGACCTCGAGAAGCACGTCACGGTCGCCGGCGAGGGGACGACGGGCGGCTACATGGCCTACCTCGGGCCGATGAGGACCTACAGCGAGACGGTCGACGGACAGGAGATAACGCTCGCAGTGCCCGAGGCGGCGGCGATGCGCGAGTCGCCCGAGGCCGTGCTGGCGAGCATCGCGAACGCGAGCGAGCAGCTCCGGGTCGGCCAGCGCGACGAGACCGCGCTCGTCATCGCCGCGCCGCAGTCGCTGGACTGGTCCTCCGCCGGCCTCCAGTACGGCGACACGGACGCTTGGGTCGTCGCCGACGCGCGGCTCGACCGGGCGAACAACGTCTGGCTGCACGAGTACGTCCACACGAGACAGGAGTTCCGCACGAACCGGTCGGGGCGCTGGCTGACCGAGGCGACGGCGGACTACTACGCCGCGCTGCTCGCGTACGAACAGGGCCACATCGGTTTCGACGCGTTCCGCGAGAAGCTCGAACGGGGGAGCGGGGACCCGCAGTCGACGGCGGTGCTCGCCGAGCCGACGACGTGGAGCAACAACGCGAACTACCTCAAGGGCTCGCTCGTCACGGGGGCTATCGACCGCCGGCTCCGGGCCGCGACCGACGGCGCGACGTTCCAGCGGGTGTTCCGGCGGCTCAACGGTCAGGAGGACAACGTCGACAACGCCGACATCCTGTCGGCGGTCGAGGCGGCAGCGGGGACGGACACGCGGTCGTACGCCGACCGATACACGACGGGCTCGGACGTGCCGGACACCTGGTCCCGGGACACGCACGCCGAGCTGTTCGGAGCGGTGCCTGCCTCGTTCGCGTACATGCTCGCCGAGGGCTCGCCGGCGGTCGCGGGGCCGTACCGGAACGCGACCGTCGGCAATTCACCGACGCTCGCCGCCGGCGAGACGCTGTCCGTGGAAGCCACCGTCGAGAACGTCGGTGGTGGCATCGGCACGTACGAGACCCGATTCGTCGTCGACGGCACGGTCGAGACGACTGACTCGGGCGAGCTCGACCCCGGCGAGACGGCGACGGTCACGTTCGAGCGAACGTTCGACGAGGCCGGGACCTACGACGTTCGCGTCGCCAACCGCGAGCTGACCGTCACCGTGCGCGACCCGGCGACCCCGCGGGTGACGAGTATCGAGGCCCCCGAGTCGGTCACGGTCGGCGAGCCGTTCACGGTCCGGGCAACCGTCGACAACGAGGCGGCCTGGCCGGCGGCGGGCGAGGTTTCGCTGTCGCTCGACGGTGAGGAGAGCCGCACGGAGACGGTCCGACTACCGCCCACGAGCCGGCTCACCTACACCGGGACGGTGACGATCGGCGAGGCCGGCGAGCACGTCGTTCGCGTCGGCGGCGAACAGGTGAGCGTCAGCGCGGTCGAGCCGGAGACGACGGCCGGCGGCACCGACACCGAGAACGGAAGCGTGGGCGGCAGCGACGACGACGGTGCGGGCGGCTCCTTGCCGATGCCCGGGTTCGGTGTCACGGCGGCAGTGGCGGCGCTGGTCGGTCTGCTCGCGGGACTCGGATTGCAGCGGCGGCAGTAAGCGGAACGTCAGTTTCGGCCGGCCTACGCGAACTCGACGGTCAGCTCGCAGTGCCCGTCGCCGTCGTGCATACACGCGCCCTCGGAGACGGTGACCTCCTCGTCGAACTCGTCGGCGATGCCCTCGATGATGCCCTTCGCGAGGTGACAGAGCCGGCGCTCGGACTGGTACTGGACGATGTACGTGTCGGCGGCGATGCGGTCCGTCGAGACGGTCGGGAACGCGGCCTCGTCGTCGCCGGTCTCGATCTGTCGGTAGATCTCTTCGAGGTTGGCGACGACCTCCTTCGTGCCCCAGCCGGTCTTGACGTGTGCCTTGAACGTGTTGAGCAGCTCCGGTGCGAGGTACGTTCCGACGTTGCGCTGGACGACCGGCTCCGCGGTGCCCGTCTGTTCGGCGACGACCGCGATGGCGTCGGTGAACTCCTCGTCCGGATATCGTGACACCGGGAGGTAGAGCTTCGGCTCGATGCCCGCCGCGTCCAGTACCTCGTCCCAGGTCGTCCCCGGCACGTGCTCCCCGACGAACCCCTTGAGTGATTTGTGTAGTATCCCGTGCATGGCCACACCACCGCCCCTTGAGGGGCTACGTACTGTAGGAACGCTACGAGGTATAAAGAATCCGTGTTTTTATTCCGATAGTTCTCCCGCGACAACCGGTGCCACGGAGACGGCGCTGACGGGGCGTTCGAGCGTGTCAGTGCCGTAGACGGCCTCGACGCCGGCACGGGCGAGCTTCGTCGGTGCGTTCCGCGCGAGCAGCGGGTGGATCGTCGCGACGGACACGCGGGCCGCGTCGCGGTCGTTCAGCACGCCGATGGACTCGCTCATCGTCGAGCCGGTGGCGACGATGTCGTCGACGACGACGACGTCCCGGCCGGCTACGCCGGCGTCGCTGGGGCTGACCTCGACCTCGGAGCCGGAGTGCCGGACCTTCTCGAAGTAGTCCGTCTCGCCGCGGCCGTAGGCGTCCCGGACAGACTCGGCGAGGTCGCAGGCCCCCTCGTCCGGTGCGAGAAAGAGCGGCTCGCTCAGGTCCTCGGGGAGCGGTTCGGCGAGCCGTGGCGCGGCGTCGAGCGCGACCGCGGGCGGGTCGAAGAACTCGCAGACGCCCGCCTCGTGCGGGTTGACCGTGAGTACGCGGTCGGCACCGGTCGAGATGGCCCGGGCGACGGCCCGCGAGGAGACCGGCTCGCCGGGGTTGAACGCCTCGTCCTGCCGGGCGTAGCCCATGTACGGTAGGACGGTGACGACCTCGCTCGCGCCGGCCTCGCGGGCGGCGTCCTGTAGCTGGAGCAGTTCGACGAACGCGTCGCTCGTCGCGGTCGATGCCACGACGATGGCACGCTCGGGCGAGGCATCGCCGATACGGACGAGCAGCTCCCCGTCGGGGAACCGCTCGTACTCGACGGGCGCGATGGGCTCGCCGAGTGCGGCCGCGAGTTCGGCCGCCAGCGACTGGGAGGCCGAGCCTGGGAGTATCATGTGGGAGTGCTCGCCGGCCTGCCTAATTCCACTTTCGTTATGCCGAGTGTGTCACGTTCCGGTCCCGAGACGGCCCCGCCAGATGGGGTCAGGTCGGCCCGACGGCCGCGACACCCACCACGTCCGGTACGCCGAGCGACTGCGCGCGCCAGCCGTCCTCGGCCGCCGCGAACACCCGACCCTCGCTCGTCACGAGGTACGTCGTCCGGTCGTAGGCGACCCCGACGACCCCTCCCTCGGGCTGGTCCGGGTAGCTGACCCACTCGCCGGCGGAGAGGGCGACCAGCTCGTCGTCGACGACGGCGTGGGCCCGCTCGGGCTCGTCGGCGTCTCTGGTCCCCGTCTCACCGCCGTCGCTTTCGACCAGGGTCGCGGCCCCCGCGAGTTCGTCCAGCCAGCCGTTGCCGAGGCGGTAGAGGCCGCTGCCGGTGGCTGCGCGTGGCGTGCCGACTGCGCTCACGTCCCGGGCGTCGTCGAGGCCGACGTGAGTTGGCTCGCTGCCGACGCGGTACACGCCGTCGGCGGCGGCACAGAGGTCGCCGGAGAGCGAGCGAACCTCGCTCTCGACGGTGCCGCAGTCGGTCCAGTCGCCATCCCCGTCGACCGACCGCCGCGAGAGCCCGCCGTCGGGGCCCGCCGCGAGAATCGCCGGCTCGTCCGTGTCGGCGACGGCGACAGCCACCGCCGCGCCGTGGCCTGTCCCCTCGAACGCGTCGACGTGGGTGTCCGCTGCGTCGGTGCCGACCCGGCCGACGAGCACGTCCTCGGCGGTGGCCACGGCGACCACACCGCCGCCGGCAGCCACGTCCCGGGCCGTTCCGCGTGCCACGAGCTCGAACCCGCCGACGCGCTCGTCCACCACGTCGACCGCGACGCAGCCGACGCCCGAGGCCACGTACAGCGTCGCCTTGCGCTCGTCGCCGTCGTAGACCCGCTTCTCGTCGAGGCTGATGTCCTTCTCGGCGCTCATGGCTGAACGTGGGTCGGCCGGGGTGGAAAACGATGTGGTCGGCGTGTGAGCGGGGACTCCCGACTCAGAGGTCGGTCGCGACGCGGAGCTCGGTGTCGGTGACGGTCTCGACGGAGTCCGCGTGGACCTCGATATCGTCGTCGTCGGCGTCGCCGAAGCCGAAGCTCTGGACCAGCGCCTCGGAGATGCCGGCCTCGGGCTCGACGTAGGCGACCTGCGCCTCGGCGTCGACCTCGGTCACGATGCCGATCTGCTCGCCTTCGATGTCCATGAGGTACTTCCCTTCGTCCTGAGTGGAGAGGACTGTCATTCCAATCGAACGATGGTTCCCGACGAGAAATAAAGGTGGGGTTCGAGCCCGGAGACGGGAGATGACCCCCCGCGGCAGGTTCGGAATCCATTTGACGCCACCGCACGCAGACGCACTCGAATGAAGGTATTCGGTTCCAGCGGGACTCGCGGCGTCGCCAACGAGGCGCTGACGCCGACGTTCGTCCTCCGCGTTGCCAAGGCGGCCGGCACGGCGTGGGGTGCCGACCGGGTCGCCATCGCGCGGGACACACGGGCAACGGGCGAGATGCTCGCCGACGCAGCCGCGGCCGGGCTCACGAGCGTCGGGGTCGACGTGGACCGGCTTGGCCGCGTGCCGACACCGGGCGCACAGGCCTACGCCGAGGCCGAGGGCCTGCCGGCGATGATGATCACGGCCAGCCACAACCCGGCGGAGTACAACGGCGTCAAACTCGTCGGCGACGACGGCGTCGAGCTCGCCGTCCCCGACCTCGAACGCGTCGAGGACATCTTCCTCGGCGAGACGTTCGAGCCGGCGACGTGGGACGCGGTCGGCCGGAGCACCCGCGTCGAGGACGCCGCCGACCGCTACGTCGACCGCGTGCTCGATGCGGTCGACCGGGAGACCATCGCCGATGCGGACCTGACGGTCGCGCTCGACCCCGGTCACGGCGCCGGCGCGCTCACCTCGCCCGAGTTCTTCCGGCGATTGGGCTGTCGCGTCGTCACGGTCAACGCACAGCCGGACGGCCACTTCCCCGGGCGCGACCCCGAACCAGTCCCGGGGAACCTGAGCGACCTCGGCGACCTCGTTCGCGCGACCGACGCCGACGTGGGCATCGCACACGATGGCGACGCCGACCGCGCCATCTTCTACGACGAGACCGGCGAGTACGTCGAGGGCGACGCCACGCTCGCGGCGCTCGCCGCCGCCGAACTCGGGCCCGAAGACGTCACCGTCTCGGCGGTGAACGTCTCCCAGCGGCTCGTCGACGTCGTCGAGGAGACCGGCGCACGGCTCGAGCTGACGCCCATCGGTTCGACGAACATCATCACTCGCGTCCGCGAACTGCTCGCTACGGGAGAGCACGTCCCGCTCGCCGGCGAGGGCAACGGGGGCATCTTCTTCCCAGACTACCACATCGCCCGTGACGGAGCCTACACCGCCGCACGCTTCCTCGAACTGCTCGCCGAGGCGCCCGTCAGCGAGGTCGTCGCGCCCTACGGCGGCTACCACAACGTCCGCCGGAACGTCGAGTACGAGCGCGAGGCCGAACGGACCGCGATGCTCGCCGCCGCCGAGGAGCGCGCCGACGACGCCGACGCCGACCTGGACACGAAGGACGGTTTCCGGCTCGACTACGGCGACGCGTGGGTGCTCGCGCGTCCCTCGGGCACGGAACCGCTGGTGCGCGTCTACGCCGAGGCGCACGACGCCACCCGCGCGAACGAGCTCGTCGACGGGATGTCCGAAGCGCTCCTCGAGGCCAGGGAGTCCGCCTAGAGGGCCGCCTGTAACGTCTCTCGTTCCTCCCGCAGTTCCGCCAGCTCGTCCGCGACGGAGCCGGAGGCCAGCCGCTCGCGACCCTCGGCGTCGAGCTCGTCGAGCGCGGCCGCCGCCGTCTGCAGTCGCCCGTAGTCGTCGTTCCAGGTCAGCTCGCGCACCGTCCGCAGCATCGCGACCACTTCCTCGCCGGCGACGCGTGCGACCAGCGGGATGCGCTCCTCGCAGCGCCGGCGCAGCGCCGCCGCGGGCCCCGGCGGCCAGTCGAGCTGGAGCGCCGAGCCGTCGAGCCGGTCGAGGTAGGTCTGGCGGGTCGCCACCGCCCGCTTCAGCGCGGTGGCGTCGTCGACGTAGTGGTCCAGCTTCGACGGCGAGTAGTCCGCTAGTTCGAGCAGCCGCGGTACCGTCTCCGTGCCGGCCGCGTGGGATTCGACGTACTCGACGAGGTCCGCGGGCGGTTGCTGGACGTCCACGAGCGGGTAGTGCGCCGCGCTCGCCGCGAACTCCAGCAGCTCGCGTGCACTCACCTCGGTGCGGTAGTCGGCGAACGCGGTGACGACTGCCTCGTTGAACCTCTCGATAGGGTCCTCGAGCTGCTCGACCGGTGCGTCCAGGTCCGCATCGCCGAGCTCGACCAGCCGTTCGCGCTCCGCGATGGCGTCCTCGATGTCCTGCAGCCGTCGCTTCGCCTCGCGCTCGGCCTCCCGGAGCTCCGCACGCGCCTCGCGCTCCTCGTCGAGCAGGCCCACCAGCTCCGACGCCGGCTGGAGTGCCTCCCGGGCCGCCGCGAAGTCGGACTCCGAGAGCCGGCGCTGGTCCACCACGTCGAGGGCCTCCTCGAAGGCGTCCCGGCGCGGCAGGTCGTCGTCCAGGCCCTCGACTGTCGTCGTGAACTCGTCCTGGAACTTGACGAACGACTGGAAGTCGCCCGTCCCGGTCGCCGTCTCGTCGTAGCGGTCCAGCAGCTCCATCGCCGCGCGGTGTGCCGACTCGACGGCTTCGAGCTGGTCGTGGCGCTCGACCGCCGCCTCGGCCGACTCGACCCGCTCGCGCGCCCTCTGCAGGCGCTCGATGGCGTCACTCATACACGTCGTCGGGGTCGAACACCTGTTCGCCGACCGTCTCGCCCTCGACGGTCCGGTGGAAGCACGACCGGAACCCCGTGTGGCACGCACCGCCGTCCTGGTGGACGCGGTAGAGGAGGGCGTCGCCGTCGCAGTCCTTCCGGACCCCCTCGACGACCTGCGTGTGTCCGCTCGTCGCGCCCTTCTCCCACAGCTCGTCGCGCGACCGGGAGTAGTAGTGTGCCCGTCCGGTCTCGACGGTCCGTTCGACCGCCTCCTCGTTCGCGTAGGCGAGCATCAACACCGCCTCGGAATCGACATCCTGCGCGACGACCGGGACCAGGCCGTCCGTGCCGAAGTCCAGCGCTGAAACCGCATCTGTCATTGTCGAAAACTCGGCCGTCGGTGATATGGGTCTTTTCCTGTCGGCGGACACTGCCCGCTGGGTCGTGGGTGGACGACCTCGCCGGGTCGTCACCCGTCGCCCGGCTCCCCGACTCGAAAGTCCACGAATATTGTAAACCTCTGCGGCTGGCGCACGGCCAGCGAGCCCGCCACCCGACCGGACGGCGACACCCCAGCGGCACCCCGGCGGCGACGCCACGCGTAGCTGGGCGGTGACACACCGTTCCGTTGCCAGGTGGTGTCAGAAAACACTCCACAGGAAACGAAGGGGGTCGGGAACGGGCCGAAACACCCACCAGCGACCCCACTGGCGGGAAAGCTTCTTCACCACGCCAGCAGACCCACGACACATGGAGGACTGCCTCTTCTGTCAGATCGTTTCGGGTGAGATCCCGAGCCGAACCGTCTACGAGGACGACCACGCGTTCGCGTTCCTGGACGTGAACCCGCTCGCGCCGGGGCACACGCTGGTCATCCCGAAGCACCACCACGAGACGCTCGGCGAGCTGCCGGCCGAGGAGAGCGCCGCGCTCGCGGCGGCCGTCCACGAGGTCGCGCCCGCGGTGGAGGCGGGGATGGACGCAGACGCAACGACGGTCGCGTGCAACAACGGTGAGGCGGCCGGCCAGGAGGTGCCCCACGTCCACTACCACGTCGTGCCGCGCTACGAGGGCGACGGCTACGGGCCAATCCACGCGCTGTTCGACGGGCCGACCGACGTGAGCGACGACGAGCTCGACGACATCGCCGACGCTATCGGGACTGCACTCGACTGACCGAGCCGATTCGGACATTTTTTACGCGGTAGCGGGAGAGTAATTTGTATGTTCGAACAGGACCGGTCGGCGGCCGTGATGGGCGTCACCGGCGGCGCGGGTGCGACCCGACTGACGGTCGAGCTGGCGACGACGCTGGCGCGCGACGGGCGGGACGTGGCGGTGTTCGATGCCGCGTTCGCCACGCAAGGCCTGAGCCAGTACCTCCACGGACGTATCGACGCGGACCTGACACGGCTGCTCACCGACGAGGAGGTGACGCCGGAGGCGGCGATGGTCGACCTCCAAGTGGACACGTCCGGCGACGTGAGCGTCTGCCCCACCTACGCACCGTTCGAGCGCATTGCCCGGGCGAAGTCGGGCGAGGCGGCCGAGCGCTTCGGCCAGGAGCTCCGCGACGCGACGGTCGCCTACGACCACGTCCTCGTGGACACCCCGCCGGTGGCGGACAACCCCTCCATCGCGGCGGTCAGCGCGACCGACACCGTCGCCTGCGTCGTCCCGTCTTCGAAGCGCGGCGTGGACACGCTCGCCCGCACCCGGGACCGGCTCGCCGACCTCGGGGTCGAGCCACACCGCGTCGTCGCGAACGGGGCCGCGGCGCCGGCGACGGGGGACTCGACCCCGGTCGAATCGGCGGACGTCGCCGTCCCTGAGAGCGACGTCCGCGGGGTCACCGACGCCCCGGTTTGTATCGAGGATGCGACGGGACCGTTCGCCCGCAGCATCGCAACCACCGCCGAGGCCGTCTTCGAGACCCAGCTCGACGTGGAGTTCCCGAAGGAGGGGCTCCGAACCCGCCTCTCGTTCTGAGAGACGAAAAAAACTTTACAGCAAGTTACATATCTGTTCTCGTATGGCAGTAGAACCCGCCCGTACGTCCGACGTTGGGACCGTCGGCGTGCTCTCGCGTGCGGCCGACGCCCTCTCCGCCGATCCTCGCATCCTCCTCGCCGGCGTCGCGGTGGTGGCACTGGGGTTCGTCCCCTACGTCTCGAACGTCGCCTCACCGGTCGTCGGCGGCCTCGCGGTCGTACTGACCCACCAGGCACTCGCCGAAACGCCCGCGACCGACCGCAGCTACCTCCGACGCACCCTCTCGGCCATCGGCGCGACCGTCATCATCGCCATCATCGCCGGGTCGGTCATCCTCGCCGGCGTCATGATCGTGGGGGTCGTCGCGCTCGCCGGCTTCGTCTTCCCGCCGTTGCTCGTGCTCGCCGTCGTCGTCGGCATCGTCGGTATCGCCCTCCCGGTGCTGTACGTGGCGCTGCGCCTCCACCTCGCGCTCCCCGCCGCGTTCATCGACGGCGAGACCGCCACCGACGCGGTGCGCCGGAGCTGGGACCGTGCCGGTGGCAACGTCCTGACCGTGCTGGGCGTCCAGCTCGTCACCGGGCTGCTCTCGGCGCTCGCCGCACTCCTCGTCGCCTACGCCTTCGGTATCCCGTTCCCGGGTGCCATCGAGACCGGCGGGGCCTTCTCGTTCTCCGCGGAGAACCGGGAGCTGGTCTCCCAGTCCGCGATGGTCCTCCGGTACACCGCGGTCGGCTCCTCGACCGTCTCGGCGACCATCCCCGGCCCCGAGTTCCTGCTCGGCTACTCCGTCGTCGGCGGGCTGTTCACCGCGCTCAACTACAGCTCGCAGGCTGTGATGTACCAGCTGTTCGACGGCGCTGGTGTCGAGACGCCTGCCGGCGTCTGAACCGCCTCAGAGGAAGTCGTCCGCGCCGCTCATCGTCTCCGCGAGGGCGTCTCGCTTCGCGACCGACGCGTCGTCGGACCGCGAGAAGGCGTCCGCGACCACGTCCTCCGCACCGGGCAGTGGCTCGTGGCTCTCGACGAACGCCGCCAGCGCGAACTCGCGTTCGCCCGCGCCGCTGAGCGCCCGTGCGTCGGTCCGCGAGAGTTCGCCGGCGAGCCAGTCACGCACCAGCTCGCGGCCCTGCGGTGAGACCGGTGAGACGCCCTCGAGTCCGAGCAGGTGGAGCACCTTCGCAGCCGTCGTCGGTGCGACACCGGCCTCGTGGCCGGCCGCGTCGACCGCGCTTCCACCGACGTAGGCGTCGACGACCGCCGCCGCGGTCTCGACGGGACACGGCAGGTCGTCGGCGTAGTCGAGCAGCCGGTCGGGCAGGTCACCCGTGGTCTCGTCGGCGACGGCGACGCCGCGGTCGCGCTGCTCCGTCGTCACACACAGTCCCTCGGCGATGTCCGCCAGCCCCATAGCTATCGCTTCGCCCGCGACTGAATAAAAAGACACGGGTCGAGCGCCGCTGCCGACCGGTGGCGAGGGCCCGAACCGACCGGTCACCGGTAGGTTCGAGCCACCGTCCACCCCGGTTCAATCCAGCCACCAGGTGTGTTTAAATAACCTGTCGGGACGAACCTTCAGGTATGAGCAAGGCTCAGACGAGCTGTCCCGAATGTAGCGGTCACCTCCAGCGCGAGCGAGACGAGACGGTCTGCAGCGAGTGCGGCCTGGTCGTCGGGGCCGACCGCATCGACCGCGGGCCGGAGTGGCGGTCGAGCACCGACGGCGAGGCGTCGGGAAAGCGCACCGGTGCGCCGCTCACGCGCTCCCGACACGACCGCGGGCTCTCGACCGAGATCGGCTACGGGCGCGGCGAGACGACACGGCTGACCGGTCGCAAGCGCCGCTCGGTCGCCCGGATGCGCCGCCAGCACAACCGCGCCCGTACCGGCTCCAAGCGCGAGCGCAACAAGGTGTACGCCTTCACCGAGGTTCGCCGCGTCGTCGGCGCGCTGTCGCTCCCGACGCACGTCCGTGACCAGGCCTGCGCGCTGTTCGAGTCCGCCCAGAACGAGGACCTCCTTCAGGGCCGGTCGCTGGAGGGGTTCGCGGCCGCGACGGTGTACGCCGTCTGCCGCGTGCAGAACATCTCGCGCACCATCGACGAGGTGATCGAGCCCGCCCGCGCGACCGCCGCCGAGCTGAAGGCCGCCTACGACGCCCTCAATCGCGAGCTCGGCCTGCCGACCGGTCCCATCGACCCCCGCGAGTACCTCGCCCGCTACGCGACCGAGCTCGACCTCCCACGAGCCGTCGAATCCCGTGCCCGCGACCTCGCGGGCGACGCGGTCGAGGACGGCATCGCGGCGGGCCGCAATCCCGGCGGGTTCGCCGCAGCGTGCCTCTACCCCGCCGCACGGGAGCACGACCGCGACCTCACGCAGGCCGAGGCCGCCGCGGTGGCCGACGTGTCCTCGGTCACCGTCCGCGCGGGGTTCTACGCGCTCCGCGACGAGGGGGCGTGATAGCCGCCGCGAGCGCGTGGAACGCCTCGGCGGCCGCCGAATCGGGGGCCGTCGCCGTCACCGGCTGCCCCGTCGCGGTCGCCCGGGCGAGCGGGTCGGACTCGGGGACTGTCGTCACCGGTGCGCCGAGCGCGCGCTCGACGGCCGCCCGCGGCGGGTTCGTCCCCGTCCGATTCAGCACGACCTGTGCCAGCCCGGCGTCGAGTTCCCGGGCCAGCGCTCGCGTCCGCAGCGCGTCGGGCAGCGCGAACGCGTCGGGCAGCGCCACTAGGACCGTCCGGTCGGCGGCGAGCAGCGGCATCCCGGCATCGGCGGCGAGGCCCGCCGGGCAGTCCACGACCACGTCGCCGTAGGCGCGCTCGACGGACCGCACGGCCGCGACGAGCCCACGAACGTCGGCTGCCCGCGCGCCGGCGAGCGACCGGCCACACGGTAGCATGTCGACGGGACCACCCTCTCGGACGGCCTCGACCGGCTCCGCCCGGTCCGCGAGCACGTCGTGGAGGTCCGGTCCCGCGCTGCCGGGCAGGTCGGCCATCCCGAGGTCGCCGTCGACGACGACCGCATCCGCCACCGCGCCGAGGTTGTACGCGACCGTCGATTTGCCGACCCCGCCCTTCCCCCCCGTCACGGCGACCCTCATCGTGACTCCTCCTCGGTCGCCGCCTCGGTCCGCCCGGCGACCGGCACCGCGTCCGCGGGCGGTGTCGGATCGCCGAGCGCGCGGACGACGTGCTCGGGGGTCGGCTCCGTCGCCGTCTCGCTCGCATTGCCGTCCACCGTCGCCGTCTCCACGACCGTCAGCACCGGCTCGTTGGGTGCGGCTGGCGTCGCGAAGCCGACGCCCCGTTCCCGGCCCGCTGCCACGGTCAGGGTGACCCTGTCCTCGTCCCAGCCTGCCGCCGGAACCCCCTGTCGGCGCGGCGGCCACACCGGGTCGAGGCCCGTCCGCAGCGTCACCCGTCGCCCGGTACGCCCGTCGTTGCGGACCGTCGCCGCCACGAACGTCACGCAGTCGCGTCGTTCCGTCTGCACGTCGAGTTCGACCATACCCCCTCTGGTCCCGCGTTCGGGCTTAAACCGTGAGAATCGGCGCGTCCAGTGCCGCCGCGGCGGCCCCCGCAGACGGGAACCGTTCGCACGACAGCACGGTCGGCGCGGCCACGTCGGCGACCCTGACGACCGCCAGCGCCGCCGTCACGTCGTCTCCCTCGTACGTGCCGGGTGTATCGCCCGGGACCGCCGAGCCCGGCATCGACGCCAGTGCGTCCGCGAACTCGTCGACGACCCGCGTGACGAGCCACGCCCGCGCCGCCCGCCGGGCGTTCGCCAGGTCGTCCTCGATGGCGAGCCGTCGCTCCCGCGCGTCTCTGGCGTCCCGGGCCGCACGACGGGCCGCCGCCAGTGCCTCCTCGGCGGCGATACGGTCGGTCTCCGCCTCGGTCAGCTCCCGTGTCGCCTCGCGCAGCTCCCGTTCCAGCTCCTCGGTCGGCTCGCCGAGTTCGCGCCGCTCGCGCAGCGCGCCCCGCAGCGACGCGACGCGCTCGTGGAGGGCTGCCTCCTTGGTGCCGACCTCCGACACGCGCTTGCGTGCTCGCTGGCGTTCGCTCGCAGCACCGTCGTCCGTGTCGACCGCTGCCAGCTCCCGTTCCAGCGCCGCGATACGGTCGGCTTGCGGTGGTGTCAGCCCTCGCTGCCGTGCCACCGCGGCGAGCGTCGCTCGCGTGCACACCGCACCGTCGCCCCCGACGACACCCACGGCTTCGTGGACCGGACCGGGCTCCGGACAGTCGATGCGGAGCGTCGGCCCTCGTCCCTGCATTCCGGTCTCGGTGCCGACCGCGCCGTCAGCCCGGACCGCTCGCAGCACCGTCTCGGCGGTGAGCCCGCGCTTCCGGAGGTCGACCGCCGTCCCCGTCGCGGACCACGCGCCGTAGACGACCTTCACAGTTCCCGTGCCCGCATCTCGCCCGGTGATGGGTGCTCGGTGCCGGTCGCGAACCGCTCGTACGGCGTGTACGGCGAGTCCCGCTCCTCGTACGCCTCGGCCGCCGCACGGACGCGCTCGTACGTCGGGTCGAACTCGTTCAGGGGCCGGGTCCGGTCGACCTGGACGTCGCCGCCGTGTTTCGCCCGGAGCCGCAGCGCACAGAACGCGCCGAACTCGGTCCGGTCGAACAGCGCCGCCCGCCCGAACCGCCGCACGACCGCATCCTCGTGCGCCCGACAGAGGTTCCGGAGCGTCTCCCGCGCCGCAGTCGAGTACGTGATGACGAGGAACACGCAGTTTCGTGCGAAACGAGGTGTAAAAAAGTCACCGGTCAGTCCGAGACGCGCTCGACCGACAGCGACGCGGGGAGGTCGTCTGCGAGCTCGCGGGCTTGCGCCCGGGCCTCGTTCGGCCCACCCGCGACGAGGACGAGTCCGCTGCTGCCGTCGGTCGAGTTGTCGCTATCTCCGTCCGCCGGCACGACCCGGTACACCGCCAGCGACTCTCCCACGTCGAACTCGCTGACGTACGTCCGCAGGATGGTCTGTACGCGCCGTTCGAGGTCGGCCAGGTCGCAGTCGCCGTCCTCGAACGCCGCCAGCGCATCCTCGACGTTCCGCAGTGCGGAGATTCGGTCCATCAAGTCGTCCGGATGTGGTCCGTGCGGGGCTCGTACACCTCGCCCTTCTGTTTGAGCTTCTCGATCTCGTGTTCGGCCTTCGAGGTATCCATCCCGATCTCGTCGGCGCGGTCGAGCACCACGTCGACCGGTGCGCCCTCGTCGTAGTCTTCTTCGATGTCGCCGATGAGCTGCTTGAGGTTCTTGATGCGGTCGCGCTGGGTCTTCGACGTCCCCGTCTCGACCACGTCCGCGTCGAACTCGCCCGTCTCCGGGTCCACCCCGATGTCCTTCAGGCAGTCACGTACGATGGTGATGGCCCGGTCCGCGTCGGACTCCTCGACCGTGTCGGAGAGCCGGACTCGCGCCGACGCCTCCGCCAGCCGCACCAGCGCCTCCAGCTGGCGCGCCGTCACCGGCACCGGTGCGTCCTCCTCCATCCCCTTCGAGCGCAGGTCCACGTAGAACTGCTCGATGGCGTCCCGTGCCTCCTGGGTCATCCGTGGATAGCAGTTCTGCTTCGAGTACGCGATGTACTTCCGCATCAGCTCCGGGTCGATGACCGGGTCCACCGTCTCCGACATCTCGTCGATCTCTGCCTGATCGACGCCGACGTTCGTCAGCTCCGTCTTCTGCGTGTTCAGCTCCCCCGCGTAGTTCGTCGTCAGGATGTGCTGGGCGAGGTCGCGGTCGTGCTCCTCGTCCGGCTTGTCCGTCACCGTGAAGATGAGGTCGAACCGCGAGATGAGCGCCGGCTCCAGGTCGATCTGCTCGCTGATGGGCTCGTACTGGTCGAACCGGCCGTACTTCGGGTTCGCCGCCCCCAGCAGCGAACAGCGCGACTTCAGCGTCGCGTTGATACCCGCCTTCGACACCGAGATTTCCTGCTGTTCGAGCGCCTGGTGCATCGCACTGCGGTCGTCCGCGGCCATCTTGTCGAGTTCGTCGACAGCCGCGATACCCTGGTCGGCGAGCACGAGCGCGCCAGCTTCGAGGGTCCACTGCTGGCCGTCGCCGAAGTCGTCCCTCACAGCCGCGGCGGTGAGACCAGCCGAGCTGGACCCCTTCCCGGAGGTGTAGACGGAGCGGGGGGCAATGTGACGGATGTAGCTGAGCATCTGGGAGTTGTGCGAGACCAGATTGTTCGAGAGGTAGTTGTGGGTGCCCGCGACTTCGAGGTCGTACACCCAGTCGTAGTCGGGCGTGACGGACTCGATGGACTCGATGCGTTCCCACTGCAGGTCGCTGTCACAGAGCCGGCGGAGTACAGCAACCTCGTGCGCTATCGACCCGCCGTCGGCGACGACCTCCGACACATCGCGGTACTCCGTCTCCGAGAGACTGTCTTCGAACGTCTTCACGACCACCTCAAGGCTCTCTCGGCTCGGATTTCGGTCGCCACGTTCGTAGTGTTGGTACGTCGACCGGGGGAGTCCACATTCGGACTGCGTCAGCCCGAGAGATTCTCGAACCCGACGGAGTGTATCGCCGACATCGGGAACGACGTCTGTGTTCGTGTTGGATTCGACTCCCTCGTGTGCGGCTGCTGCCGCTGCTTTTCGCTCGGTCACGAAGCCTATCTGTTCGACGTAACGTGCGAACGCGTCACCGCTGATTCTGAGCCTGTAGCTGCCACCTTCTTTCTCGTGGAGCTGTGCCGTGATACCGAACGAGAGCAGCAGAGTCCGGACACCATCGAGCAACTCCCGACTCATTGAGGCGACTGATATCTCACGCTGTG
The DNA here is from genome assembly GCF_024609245.1 of Haloarchaeobius sp. FL176. GTDB lineage: Archaea > Halobacteriota > Halobacteria > Halobacteriales > Natrialbaceae > Haloarchaeobius. The sequence goes on along the minus strand of NZ_JANJYH010000004.1, from coordinate 173,574 downwards.
ACGACGAAATGTGACACTCGCCGTCGATGTACGCCTTCAGGAACGACCGCTGTACCGCCGGTGACGTGCGGAATATCGGGTCGGGAACGCACTGCTCGGCTGAGGATTCGAGCAACGACGAATCGAATGATTCGAGGAAGCTGACGAACCCTCCCGCGGAGCACATAACTTCGCGTGCAGAGTTCCCCTCGTGTGCTCCTCGTTCGGTCCAGTTCAATCCGAGTGCTTCGAGTGCCTCGATGCTGTCGTCCAGAATCTCCCTGTCGTCGTTCGTGATGCTGACGAACCCGGTGTTGTCGGCGCGCTGCTCGACGTACCCCTCGGCGACGATGTACCCAAGCAGTCGTGCCAGCGACGCCGTCCACTCGTCAGGGAGATCGAGCGGAATCGCGTTGTGGGAGATTGCCTGCCGGTAGTCGATATCGAGTTTGTCATCGTAATCGTGAGCGAGACGGTTGGGAGCTGCGACGAAGTCGCCCTCGGCCAATTCCCGCGACTCGACCGCACGGAAGCCTGCTCCAGCGGGAACGAACAGCGGATGCGACGGCGTGACCTCGATTTCCTTCCCGGTGTCCGTGCGAATTCGGTACATCGTCTCCGGAGCTTCACGCTTCCAGACCTTCGTCGCCTGCTCCGTCCCTATCGTGCCGTCGGGCTGGAGCGACGGCAGCTCGATACTGACCTCGTCCCACCATCCATCGTCGATTTCTTTCGGCTCGTCGAGGTTGGACTCGACGAGGTCACCGATTTCGAGCTCCGAGCCGTCTGCGAGGGTGACACGGGTGTCTCCCTTGACGCACTTCCCCGTTCCGGGGTCCCCTATCAGCAGCATATGAAGGTCGCCCCGAATCCGGGACTCGTCGGGGAGGAACTTCGTGACGCCGGAGAACAGCTGGAGGATCATCGCGAGCTTCTCCTGGTCGTAGCCGAAGATGGAGGGCGCGATGGAGCCGACCATCTGCTCGTAGATGTCCGGCTCGTTCGAGAGCGCGACGATCTCCTCCTTGTCGGCCTCGGAGATCTCCATGTCCTCGAACTGCTCCTGGTCGATACGCACCGAGACGCCCTCGAGGTAGTGGTCGAACAGGGGCGTCTTCTCCTGCTGGTTGCCCTGCTGTTCGAGCCGGAGAATGCCGGTGGCGGCGACGTGGTCGCCCGGGGTCACTTCGCCGGTGATGTCGTCCTCGATGTGGATGTCGATGGCCTGTGGCGTCTCGCCGCCGCGCAGCCCCTCGGGGGACTCCTGCACGCGGATCTTCTGGGCGTCCACGAACTCGCTTTGGTCGTGGTTCAGCACGAAGGGGCCCTGTCGCTCACAGCCCTGGCACTCGTGGGGTTCCTGGAAGGTACCGGTGGACTGCGGGATGCGGGTGAGGGTGCCACAGCGCTGGCACTCGAAGGCGGCGACCTGCATCTTCGACTTGACGTCGGTCGCCTTGCGGACGATGCCCCGGACGGTCACGAGCGTGTTGACGTGCCGGGAGCGAATCGACCGGATCTCGGTCGCGTCTGGCAGGGGCTCGATGCGAACGTGTGCCTGCCCGAGGCTGACGTCGACGGGCAGGTCGTACAGCCGGAGCGCCTCCTCGGCGTACTCCTGGAGCTGCTCGGGCTGGTTGCGGTAGTCGTCGGCCAGGTCGCGGTCGAACGTGAACAGGTCGTCCCAGTCGATGTACAGCGACTTGCGTTCGCTGGGGTACTCCTGTGCGAGTCTCCCGATCTCGTCGCGGTAGTAGTTCCTGTAGAACTCCAGAAAGGCGTCGACGAGCTCGGCGTTGTCCCCTGCGTCCATCGGCACGGACTAAGGCCACCATCGGGTAAGTAGCTTGGCAAAGCGAGGCGAAAGTGTTACTCGCCCGCCGCCGGAGGTGTCGGTATGCGCGAGCGCCTGCAGTGGCTCACGCCCGGCGACGACGAGCGACTGCGTGACTGGGCGCGTCGGCTCGCACCGTACGCCGTCGTGACGGTCGTCCTCCTCGCCCTCCTCGTCGGCGTCGGCGCGTGGGTCTACTTCGACTACCTCGCCTACGGGCCGACCGAGTCACCAGCCGCCGTGGAATCCGAGTACGACGTGACCGTCGAGTCGGGCTACGGCGGCTACGTCGTCCGGCCCAACGACCAGCCGCCGGACGGCGAGCGCGCCGGTCTCGTGTTCTACCCCGGCGGGCGCGTCGAGCCGGGGTCGTACGTCCGCACGCTCGCGCCGCTGGCCGAGCGCGGCGTCACCGTCGTCGTCCCCGCCGTCCCGCTGAACCTCGCGGTGCTGGACAGCGATGCCGCCTCGCCCGTCGTTTCGAACGAGAACGGCATCGATTCCTGGTACGTCGGCGGCCACTCCCTCGGCGGCGCGATGGCCTGCCGGTACGCGAACGGCAACGCGGACCGGGTCGGCGGAGTGGTCCTCGCGGCGTCGTACTGCGACGTGAACGTGAGCGACTCGGGGCTGGCGACGGTCGCCATCACCGGCACCCGCGACGGCGTGCTGAACCGGGAGCGCTTCGAGTCGAACCGGCGGTTCCTCCCCGCGGACGCGACGTTCGTCTCCGTAGAGGGGATGAACCACGCCCAGTTCGGGAACTACGGCGCGCAGGACGGCGACGGCGAGGCGACCATCTCGACCACGACGGCACACGAACGGGTGGTGGCGGCGCTGGTCGACTGGCTCTGTGCCGAGGGCGAGGCCGTGGGGTGTGAGGACGGTGGACGGCTCGGTCGACCGGCTGGTGCCGAGCTCGACATCACTGCTGCCCGAGCCGTTCGTGTCGGGGGCTGGACGTCGAGAGAAGTCAGTGGGCCGGCCCGGATTTGAACCGGGGGTACAGCGTCCCAAACGCTGAAGGTTACCAAGCTACCCCACCGGCCCGCGCATATAAATCAGTTCTATCGTGGGTAAAACGTTTCGTTCCACCCCGCTCGACTCAGATGCCCCACAGCGCCGCGATGCCGAGCGTCGTCACGACCGCGAATATCAGCTGTAACGGCGTTCCAACCAGGGTGTAGTCCGTGAATTTGTAGCCGCCAGGGCCGTAGACGAACAGGTTGGTCTGGTAGCCGACAGGAGTCATGAACGCGGTCGAGGCGGCGAACGTGACCGCGAGGACGAACGCGTACGGCGACGCGCCGAGCTTGGCGGCCGTGTCGAAGGCGACGGGGATCATGAGCACGACGCTGGCGTTGTTCGAGACGACGTTCGTCAGCGCCGCGGTGAGGATGTAGAACAGCCCGAGCACGGCGATGGCCGGCAGGTACGCCTCGGTCGCCACGAGCAGGTCAGCGAGGTACAGCGCCGCGCCGGTGTGTTGCATGGCGGTGCCGAGCGGGATGACACCTGCGAGCAGGACGATGACGTCCCACTGGACGGCGTCGTACACCTCGCCGGGTTTGAGACAGCCGGTGAGGACCATGGCGACGGCTCCGGCGAGGGCGGAGACGACGATTGGGAGGAGATCGACCGCCGCGAGGCCGACGACGGCGAGGATGACGCCGATTGCGACGGGTATCTTCTCCTCGCGGTAGTCGTGGCGCTCGATCTCCTGGGCGACGATGAAGTCGCGGTTGTCGTCGAGGCGCTGGATGCTGTCGGCGGTGCCCTGGACGAGCAGCGTGTCGCCGACGCGGAGGACGATGTCGTCCATCCGCTTCCGGATGAGTTCGCCGCCACGGCGGAGTGCGAGCACGGTCGCGTCGTAGCGCTGGCGGAAGTTGACCGAGGAGATGGACTCGCCGACGACGTGCGAGCCGGGTGCGACGACGATCTCGACGAGGTTCTCGGCGGCGGGGTCGGCGCGTTCGAGCTCGTCTTCGGTGACCTCGAACTCGGGGACGACGGCCATCCCCTCCACGTCGAGGAGTTCGACGAGCGTCTCCCGGTCGGTCCGGACGGTGAAGAGATCGCCGGCCTGGATGGTCTTCGGGCCGAGCGGTTCGAGGAACACCTCGTCGTCCCGGATGAGCTGGACGAGGTCGACGTCGAACTCGGTCTCGGCGAGCGCGTCGCGGACGGTCTGGCCGACGAGCGGGGAGTCCTCGCGGACGACGACCTCGGTGAGGTACTCCGAGAGGCGGAACTCGGCGGCGAGGTCGTCCTCGGGCTCGATGCGTGACGGCAGCAGGTAGCGCCCGACGACGAGGAAGTAGACGAAGCCGACGACCGTGACGACGACGCCGAGGGCGGTGAACTCGAACATCGAGAAGCCGTCCTGCAGCGCGACGACGGCGGGGCTGGGGTCGGCCACGTCGCTGGCGACGTCGGCGGCGATTTCGCTGGCGAGGATGTTCGTCGACGTGCCGATGAGCGTGAGCGTGCCGCCGAACATCGAGGCGTACGACAGCGGGATGAGCAGCTTCGACGGCGACGTGTTGCCCTCGTGGGCGATGTCGGTGACCATCGGGAGGAGGATGGCGACGGCCGCGGTGTTGTTGATGAAGCCCGAGAGCGGGGCGACGACCCCCATCGTCGCCCCGAGCTGTTTCGTCTCCGAGTCGCCGGTGAGCGCGGCGAGTTTCCGTCCGAGGATCTGGACGATGCCCGTGCGCTGGACGCCGTCGGAGAGGATGAACATCGCCAGCACGGTGATGGTCGCCGTCGACGCGAACCCCGCGAGCCCGTCGGTCGGGTTGTCCGGCAGGAGCTCGACCGGCCCGCCGATGAGTCCCGCCGCGGCCAGCTGCTGGGAGAGCGGGCCGAGGACCATGAGCGCGACCATCAGTCCGAGTGCGGTGATGTCGACGGGCACCGGCTCCGTCGCGAACAGGACGAGGACGACGGTGACGAGTGCGAAGACCAGCAGTATCTCGGGTGTGAGCGCGGCCACAGGCTCCGAAGAGGTATGCCTGGAAGAAAAGGCTACGGACTGCGGGTGGCGGTTCGAGCACCGCGCCGGTCCGCCTCAGTCGGGCAACGCATCGGCGATGTCGTCGTCGGAGGCCTCGCCGGACTGGCGGGCCGCTGGCGGGGAGTCGGTCGCGGCGCCGTCGTTCGCAGCCGGAGTCTCGTCGGGGTCGTCGAGCTCGATGGTCTCGGTCTCACGGGCCACGTCGGCGTCGCTGGCCCGGCTGCTCCCGCCGGGGACGAGGTGCTCGACGTCGATCTCCTCGACGAGCGTCTCGTCGAACATCTGTTCGAAGGTGAGCTGCAGTTGCTGGCCGTGTGCGTTCGGGTCGAGGTGGAAGTGCGCCACCGCGTCGACCGATTCGAGCCGGCCCGACAGCACGTGGCAGAACTGGAAGACGATCTCCGGGTCGTTCGCCGCGAGCAGGTCGGTCAGCGAGTCGAAGCAGACGACGATATCGTAGCCGGCGTCGCCCCAGACGTTACAGAAGTTGCTGATGACTTCGCCGAGCTGCTGGAGGTCGGTCGGGTCGGCGACCGTCTGCTCGACGAGCGGATCGCTGAAGTCCGGCCGGCCGGCGCCGGCGGCCTGCATCGTCTCGCCGACGGTGACGATACCCCGTTTCTCGGGCTGTCGCCCGCCGGAGAGCGAGCTGAAGTCGAGCCTGTCGGTCACGTCCTCGGGAAACGAGACGACGAGTTCGGCGCGCTGGTCCGCGGCTGGGCCGCCCATCAGCCCGTCGCAGTGCTCGCCGGTCTCGTCTTCGGCCATCTCGTCGAGGAGAAGGACTGTTCTCGGCCCACCGTCCGCGCCGTGTTCACTCATGTGTATCCACCCCGACCCCCCGGGATTGCTAACATGTTACTTGACCACCACGTAAATCACTTCGGGTCACTCGACGGGCAGCGAGTCCGCGATGTCGTCGTCCGAGGCCTCGCTGACCTCGTCGGGTCGGGCGTAGTCGTCGTCGCCGACGATGGAGTAGTTCGCCTCGGCGCTCCAGCTCTCGGTGAGGGCCGCGATGTCGTCGTCGGTGGCCTCGGCGAACGCCTCGATGGCGTCGGCTTCGGTCGTCTCGCCGACGGTCTCGTCGAAGATGGACTGGAAGGTGGCGACGGTCTCGTCGCTGTGTTCGTCGGGGTCGAGGTGGAAGTGCGCGAGCGCGTCGACCGAGTCGAGGCGGCTGGTGAGCACGTGGCAGAACTGGAAGACGACTTCGGGGCCGGCGTGGTCGAGCAGCTCGGTCAGCGAGTCGAAGCAGACGACGATATCGTAGCCCTCCTCGTTCCAGTGCTGGCAGTAGCGGCTGATCGCGGTGCCGATGCCCTGGAGGTCGTCGGGGTCTTCGACGGCGTCCATCACGACCGGCGCGCCGAAGTCCGGGCCGCCTTCGCCGGCCGACCGGAGCACGTCGCCGACCGAGATGGTTCCCTTGCGTGCCGGCTGGGTGTTCGCGGCACTGCCGAACCCGGTCTGTTCGGCCTGTGCCTCGGGCAGCGAGACGGTCAGTTCTGCTCGCGTGTTCGGGTCACCCGTCTCGAGCAGGTCGCTGCAGTGGTCGTTATTCGTCGATTTGGTGGTCACGAGGACGTTCCGGCCGTCCTCGACTGCATCTAGGTCGGTCATGGTAGCTAGGAGGGGACCCCATCCCCAGTCGTTGTCAATGGAAAGACTCGTCGCCTAAAGGTAGTTTCGGCCGATTGAAAGGTTGATGATGAACGTTGTGGCTCCTCGCGATTTGGTGGGGTCGCACCCCATGCCGCGACCCACCGGCGACACGGTTATGTCGGCGCGGACGGACCACCGCACATGGCCAGTCTCGGCGACCAGTTCAGGGAGGCACCTGTACTCGTCTCGCTCTCGCTCGGCAGTCTCCTCGCCTGCGTCGGCCTCTTCTTCGGCACGATGGCGCTGCTCGCGCTCGGCTACACCGACGGCACGCGGCCGCTGTGGCTCGCAGTCATCGCGGTCGGGATGGCAGTCACGGTCCTCTGGAACGTGCTCTACCCGGTGTACGACGAGTACGTCGTCTAGATGAGCCCGAGCGCCCGGAGCAGCCCGACGAGCAGGTCGCCGTAGACGAACGCGGCGACCAGGCCGAGGAAAACCGGCACGAGGAACGGGATGCCCGGCGTGATCCACAGCCGCTCCTCGGTCGTCAGTCGGTCGAGCCCCTCGCGCAGTCGCTCGGGCGACGTACCGTAGGCGTCGCCCTCGATGGCGTCGAGGAACGCCCCCGCGCCCCAGGGGTCGTCGTCGGGGCTGTCGTTGGATCCGTCGTCGTCCAACGACGCAGTCTCCTCGACGGATTCGGCGCCGTCCATCGGCTCCCCACCGTCGGTCGCCACGTCGCGGTCGACCGCACCGTCGGTTGGGTCGTTCGGCTCCTCGGGGAGCGAGTCGGGGTCCCGGAACCGCTCGGGGTCGTCCCGGAGCTCGCCGAGCGCCGCCCCGCGCCAGCGCAGATACATCCGGACGGCGTCGAGGTCGAGGCCCGCGCCCCGCGGATACGCGAGCGCACGGAGTCGTTCCCCGAGACCCTTGCTCCCCGAGTCGAGGAGCTTGCCGTGGGTCTCCGGCACGGCGTCCCAGCGCACCGGAATCCCGACGAACATCCGCTTCGAGACGTGCCCCATCGCCCCGTTGCGCGCCGCGAGCAGCAGCGGGTACGCGATGCCCCAGGCCACGGCGTTGGTCAGGATGGTGAACGAAAGCACCGCGACCGGTGCCGGCTCGGCCACCGGGAGCGTGACGCCGGCGACCGACAGCACCTCGCCGCCGACGTAGCCCGGATAGCTCGGGTACAGCACCGCGATGGTCATCAGCGCCCGGGCGTCCGCCCCGCCGAACGCGCCGAGGAAGTGGAACACGTACGCCATCGAGACGACGAAGCCGACGCTGATGGCGGTCGTGAGCACGAAAACGCGCATGTCGGTCCCGCCGGCGGCGGCCGCCCGCTGCCACTCGACACCCAGCAGGAGCACGCCGAGCAGGGTGAGCGGGACCCAGGTGATGCTGTCGATGCGCCGCGTCTGGATGTCGCGGTACGCGAGCACGCCGAAGACGGGTACGGTCGCCAGTCGCAACAGGTCGGGCAGCGTCCCGGAGAGTGGACCAACGTCTACCACAACTCCCTACCCCGCGGCGACACAATTAGAGGTTCCGGTGGGGAGAGCGTGCGGAGCCGGAGGGGTTCCGTGACCTTGGGGTGTGAGTCCCCCGAAAACGACGCCCCGGGCTGTCGGTGCTGTCGACGACACCAGCGAGGGCGGCTGCCGGAGATGGTCTTCAACTGTCGTCTCCCCGTGCGGAGAGGCCCTACCCTTGCTCGGACACCCCGGCCACGAACCCCACGAACAGGGTGCAGTCGGCGGGGTTTTATCGCACCGGCGGTGGATGGGTGGCGTATGGATGCGATTTCGTTCGGCACCGACGGCTGGCGTGCGACACTCGACGAGTTCACCGCTCCCCGGGTCCGCATAGTCGGGCAGGGCGTCGCGACCTACCTGCGCGACGAGGGCCACGAGGGCGGGACCGTCGCCGTCGGCTACGACGCGCGGGCCTCCTCGCCGGAGTTCGCGGAGGAGCTGGCGCGCGTGCTCTGTGCCAACGGCTTCGACGTAGTGATGCCCGAGGGACGGGACCGCCCGACGCCACTGACGGCCTGGCAGTCCCAGGAGCGGGACCTCGCCGGCGCGCTGATGATAACCGCGAGCCACAACCCGCCCGAGTACAACGGCGTGAAGTTCATCATGGGCGACGGCTCGCCGGCGCTGCCCGAGGCGACGGACGCCATCGCCGGGCGCCTCGCGGAACCCGACCCGCTGCCGGCCGAGCAGCACGGCACCGTCTACGAAGTCGACGAGGTGACGCCGCACGCCGAGCACGCGATGGACCTCGTTGGCGCGGACCTCGACGGCCTGCACGTCGTCTACGACGCGATGCACGGCTCCGGCCGCGACACCACCGACGCGCTGCTGGCGTCGGCCGGTGCGACGGTCGACCGGCTCCGCTGCGAGCGTGACCCCGAGTTCGGCGGGTCGTCGCCGGAGCCAAGCGAGGAGAACCTGCAGGAGCTCGTCCAGGCGGTCCGCGAGCGCGACGCCGACCTCGGCATCGCCAACGACGGGGACGCAGACCGCATCGCCGTCGTCACGCCCGAACGGGGCTTCCTCGACGAGAACCTCTTCTTCGCGGCGACGTACGACTACCTGCTCGAGTCGGATTCGGGACCGGTCGTCCGCACCGTCTCGACGACGTTCCTGCTCGACCGCATCGCCGAGGCCCACGGCGAGGAGGTGTACGAGACGCCGGTCGGCTTCAAGTGGGTCGCGCAGGCGATGGGCGAGCACGACGCGCTGATGGTCGGCGAGGAGTCCGGCGGCTTCGCGGTCCGGGGCCACATCCGCGAGAAGGACGGCGTGCTGATGGCGCTGCTCGCCGCCGCCGTCGAGAGCGAGCGCCCCTACGACGAACGCGTCGACGCGCTGCTCGACGAGTTCGGCGAGATTCACCAGTCCAAGCTGAGCGTCGACTGCCCGGATTCGGAGAAGGCGCGGGTCGTGGACGCACTCGGCGACGACATCCCCGACGAGGTCGCCGGGGAGTCCGTCGCCGACGTGGTGACGAAGGACGGCTTCAAGCTGCTGTGCGAGGATGGCTCCTGGCTGCTCGTCCGCCCGAGCGGCACCGAGCCGAAGATGCGCGTCTACGCCGAGGCCGGGAGCCCCGAGCGCGTCGACGCGATTCTGGCGGACGGGAAGGAGCTCGTCGAGGCGCACGTCCCAGCCACCGACCCGGACTCCTAAGCCTCTCGACAGGCCTATACCACGGGAGTCGGAAGACGTCGAATATGGACGAGAAAACCCTGAACGCCGTCCTGTTTGCGGTCGGTTCCGTCGTCGTCCTCTACTCGTTCCTCCGTGCGACCCTCCTGCTCGGGGTCGTGGTGCTCGTGGCGCTGTTCGCTCTGTCGCTCCTCTACCGGCTCGTCACCGCCGTCGAGCGCATCGCCGACAACGTCGGCGAGCTGGCGGCGGCCACCGACGACGGCCGCGGCGGGTCGGGTCGGGGAACCGCTGCCCGCGCCACCAGTCGAGGCGACTGGGACGAGGAGGAGCGCCCACCCGCCGAGGAGCGCGACCCCGACGAGCTGTTCGAGTAGCAGCGAACGACCGTCGCCGACCTTCACCGAACCCCGAACAGCCGGCCATCCCGTTCTTCGATGTCGAACCCCAGCGACGCGTAGAACGGCCGCACGTCGGCGTCGAACGCCGCGGTCAGGCGCTCCTCCGGGCCGCACCGTGGCAGCGCGGACTCGACCAGCGCGCTCCCGATGCCCTGCCCGCGTCGGTTCGGGCGGACCGCGACGGCATCGACGTGCGGTCCGTCGGGCCCCTTCGCGTCGTCGCTCCCGCCCGGCACGAGCACCAGCGCCCCGAGCAGCCGGTCTTCGACGACGGCGACGAGCACGTCCTCACGCGCGAGCGACTCGTCGAGCGCGTCGGTCCGGAGCATCGCCGCGTCGAGCACCGCCGCAACGGCCTCCTGTTCGTCGGGTCGTGCCACGCGGACGGCGGTCGACGGCCGGTCAGGCATCGTCAGTCGCGGCCGACTCGGCCTCCCGGAGCCGGTCGAGCTCGGCGAGCACGTCGTCGACCGAGGGCCGGTCGAACGTCGACTCGCCGGCGTAGGACCACGCGACGGTCGGTTCGTCGCCGCGCGCGTCGACGACGACCGCCTCGGGCATCCGGCCGAGGAAGTCGCTGAACTTCCCGAGGATACCGAACTTCACCGGCTGGTCGTAGGCGTCGCTCGCGACTGCCTCGGGGTCCGCCAGCAGCGGGTACGGCAGGTCGTAGCTCTCCTGCCACTCCGCGGCGCGTTCGCGCTCCTCCGGCAGCAGCGAGGCGACGACGGCCTCGCGCTCGGTGAACTCGTCGTACCGCTCCGCGACCGCCTGGACCTGCTTTCGGCAGTTCGTGCAGTAGAAGTCCCGCTGGAACAGCAGCACGACGAACGCGTTGTCGGCGGCGAGGTCCCGCAGCGAGCACGGGTCCGGCCCCGGGCCGACGTTCGCAAGCTCGAACTCCGCGGCGAGGTCGGTCATCCGCCCTTGATGAGCCGCAGGACGGTTACCTCGCTCGACTCGACCGGCTGGTCCTCGGGCACGGGGCGACCGTCGACGAGCACGCTCACCTCGTGGGGACTCAGGTCGACCGCCCTGAGCACGTCGGCGTACGTCGGCTCCGGGAGGTCGACCTCGTGGGTGGTCTCGCCCTTCACGTCGACCGTGACCTGCATGGCTCGGGGTTGGCGGTCCGTCCGCCTAAGGGTGTCGTCGTGCACCGAGGTAGGTGCCACTCGCGCGCTCGTCTCGGGGGCTTTATGCCCGGACGACTCCTCGCCTGCCACATGAGCGAGGCCGAGGCGACCGGCGACGAATCAGGGGGTCGCAAGCAGGTCTGGATAGAGAAGTATCGCCCCGACGGGCTCGACGAGGTGGTGGGCCACGAGGACATCATCGGGCGCATCCGGAGCTACGTCGAGCAGGACGACATCCCCCACCTCATGTTCGCAGGGCCGGCGGGCACCGGGAAGACCGCGACCTCTGTCAGTATTGCGAAAGAAATCTACGGTGACGACTGGCAGGAGAACTTCCTCGAGCTGAACGCCTCGGACCAGCGCGGCATCGACGTGGTTCGGGACCGCATCAAGAACTTCGCGCGCTCGTCCTTCGGCGGCTACGACTACCGTATCATCTTCCTCGACGAGGCGGACGCGCTGACCAGCGACGCCCAGTCGGCGCTGCGCCGGACGATGGAGCAGTTCTCGAACAACACGCGGTTCATCCTCTCGTGTAACTACTCCAGCCAGATCATCGACCCCATCCAGTCGCGATGTGCGGTGTTCCGCTACTCGCCACTGTCGGACGAGGCGGTCGCAGAGCAGGTGCGCTACATCGCCGGCGAGGAGGGTATCGAGTACACCGAAGACGGCGTCGACGCGCTCGTCTACGCGGCCGACGGCGACATGCGCAAGGCCATCAACGCGCTGCAGGCGGCGTCGGTGATGGGCGACGCCGTGGACGAGGAGACGGTGTACGCCATCACGTCGACGGCCCGGCCGGAGGAGGTCGAGGCGATGGTGACCGACGCGCTGAACGGCGACTTCGTGGCGGCGCGAGCGAAGCTCGACGACCTCATCACCGAGCGCGGGCTGGCTGGCGGCGACATCATCGACCAGATCCACCGATCCGCGTGGGAGTTCGAACTGGAGGAGCAGGCGGCAGTCCGGCTGCTCGACCGGCTCGGCGAGGCCGACTACCGCATCACGACCGGCGCGAACGAGCGGGTGCAGCTGGAGGCGCTGCTCGCCTCGCTCGCACTGGAGTAGTCGGTTGCAGCAATCGTGATCGTATAATTCGAGGCCTGAAGCCGCAAATATCAACCGTCTCGACCTTGTTCTGGCCGAGACATTTATGCCGGATAACATCATGGTCCGTACACGAACTATCTGGTAGCATGAGAGAACGTAGTACGGACGTCCTCGTCGTCGAGGACAACACGGAGTTGGCGAGCCTCTACTCGTCCTGGCTGGGTGCAGAGTGGGCCGTCACGTCCGTCGCAGACGGTGACGAGGCTGTCGAAGCCGTGACGGAGGAGACGGAGATCGTCGTCCTCGACCGTCGGTTGCCGGGTCGCTCCGGCGACGAGGTGCTCGAACGGGTACGCGAAGACGGCAACGACTGTCAGGTCGTCATCGTCACCGCCGTCGAACCGGACTTCGACATCATCGAGATGGGGTTCGACGACTACCTCGTCAAGCCGGTCGACCGCGAGACGCTGAACCGCTGTCTCGAACGGCTCAAGCGCCGGAGCGAGTACGACGAGGAGCTCCGGAAGTACTACGCGCAGGTCTCGAAGAAGGCGGTCCTGGAGGCCAGAAAGCCCGAGCACGAGCTTTACGACTCCGAGGAGTACCTCGAACTGGAGGCGTGCGTCGACGAGCAGGCGGAGCGTGCGGACGAACTGCTCGACGAACTGCTCGCAACCGGCGGCGACGCCCGGCTGTTCCACGGCCTGCTCCGTGGGTACGCCGGCACCGCGAACTGACTCTCCCCGTCCCGTTCTACTCGACGACGAACTCGAACCGGAGCCCGTCGTCGTCGACGACGTCGACCGACCAGCCGTGCGCCTCGGCTATCTCCCGGACGATGGTCAGCCCCAGGCCGGTCCCGACCTCGCTCGTCGTGAAACCGGATTCGAGGATTCGGCTGGGGTCGTCGTCGCCCTCGTAGCCGACGCCGTCGTCGTCGACGTAGAAGCCGTGGCGGTCCGCGAGCAGGCCGACGGTGACATGGAGCGGCTCGCCGTCCGGGCGGCGACCGGACGGCTCCCCGGGGCCCGCGGGGTCGTCCTCCTCCCCGGTTCCGTGGGTCACCGCGTTCCGGAACAGGTTCTCGAGCAGTTCGACCAGTCGGTCGCGGTCTGCGTCGACGGTTACGCTGTCGAGGACCGACAGCGTCGCGTCGCCGGTCCGGACGCTGGCCCATGCCTGCGTCGCGACCGGCCCGAGTTCGACCGACTCCATCTCGCCGACGACGTCGCCCTGTCTGGCGAGCGTGAGCAGGTCGTCGATGAGCGTGTTCATCCGGCCGTGTGCACGCCGTATCTCGTCGAAGTGTTCGGGGGCCCCGGTCTCCTCCGCGAGGTCGAGGTAGCCCTGTGCGATGGAGAGCGGGTTCCGGAGGTCGTGGCTGACGATGCTCGCGAACGCGTCGAGGCGCTCGTTCTGGCGTTCGAGCTCGCGCTGGCGCTGCTTCTCCTCGGTGATGTCGGTGTAGATGGCGAAGCCCTGGAGGCTGCGCTCGCCGCGCTCGAACGGGACGACGTGCAGCAGGAAGTCTCGGATGTCGTCCTCGGTCTTGCGGCGCGAGACCACCTGCAGGCTCTCGCCGGCGAGGAGCTTCTGGTTCAGCGACTCGGCCTCGTCCTCGAACCCATCGGGGACGATGTACTGGTCGATGTCCTCGCCGACCACCTCCTCCGTCGACCAGCCGAACGTCGACTCGAACACCGGGTTGACCTCCTGCACACGGAGCTCGTCGTCGACGAGCGCGAACCGGACCACCGGGTCGGGAACGTTCTCGAACAGCGCGGAGAGGCGGTCCCGCTGGTCGCGGAGGTGGCTCTCGGCACGGAGGCGTTCGACCGTCTCGGCGACGTGGGTCACGAGCAGTTCGACGAGTTCCCTGTCTCGGTCGTCGAACGCGTCGACGTCCGGCGAGCCGGCCTGCAGGATGCCGAAGTCACCGACGGGGACCGAGAGGATGGAGCGGTACTCCGGGTCGGACTTGTCGACGGCGTTGTCGTCGCGCTCGCGCACGTCGTCGACGACGATGGACTCCGCCGACTGGTACGTCTCGCCCGCGATACCCTCGTCGACCGCGATCTCACCGGCGGCTGCGTAGCCCTTCTCCTCCATGTCACCGGACACCGCGACCGGCACGAAGTAGCCGTCCTCGACGACGTCGATACCGACGACGTCGAGGTCGAGAATCTCCTCGGCGGCCCTGACCGCGGCGTCGTAGACGGCCATCTCGTCCTCGTAGCCGACGAGCTCCGTCGCGACGCGGTGGAGGCGTGTCACCTTGGCCGTGCGTTCTCTGAGGGCCGTCGGGTAGTCGTCGCCGCCGGCGACCTGCCAGGCGATTTCGTCCGCGAGCCGGGTCGCCGCACCGTCGGTGCCGTCGTCGCGGACGAAACCGTCGAAGGCCGCGAGTTCCCCGATTGCCGTCGGGTCGCCGTCGGCGAACACGACCGTCGGGGCGTCGACCGCAGCGGCCGCCGCCGGGAGGTCGTCGTCCCTGGTCGGGTCGTCGGCGACCACGAGACAGTCGGGACCGCATTCGATCTCCTCGGCGGCGGTCGCGGCGTCGAACGTACACTCGCCGCCGATGGCGGTCGCGACCGCCAGCGCGTGCTCCTCGTCGGTGGCGAGCACGGCGATTCGAACGCCGGTCACCTCCCGCTCCGTCTCGGAGCTTCTCACTGTGGAAGCGATACCGCCGCGTGGGGTTTAACTCTGCGGCCGCCGGGGTCGGCTGGCGGTCAGTTCAGCGACCAGATGGCGTAGTTCAGGACCGTCGCGAAGCTGACCCACGCGAGATACGGCACGAGCAGCGCGGCGGCGGCCCGGTCGACGCGGTCGAACGCGGCGATGGTGCCGGCGACGAGCAGCCAGAGGGCGGCGATGATGCCGAGCGCGAGACTGGGCCGCTGGAGCGTGAAGAACGTGGGCGTCCACGCCACGTTGAACCCCATCTGGAGGGCGAACGCGCCGAGTGCGAGCCGGACCGCGGCGTGCTCCGTGCCCTCGCGCCAGACCCGGTAGAGGGCGACGCCCAGCAGCGAGAAGAGGACGGTCCAGGCGACGCCGAACGCCCAGCCGGGCGGGTAGAACCACGGCTTCTCGAGCGCCTGGAACCACGCGCTGTCGGGGCCACCGAGGGCCGCCGGCGTCGCGCCGACGACGTTCACCAGCACGACGAAGCCGAGGACGCGGAGCAGTTCGTCGCCGTCGGGGAACTGCGAGCCGGTGGTCGCGCCGTCGTTCGCCGAAGACATACAGTCCAGTGGGACGGCCGCCCACTTAACCGAGGTCGGTAACCACGTCGGACCACCTGGGCGGAGCCACCGACGCTGGACAGCCCGCGGCTCCCGGCCCCAGCGTCGCGAATTTTGCAGGAAGGGCGGTTGCGGAACTGTTTTACCGACCGAAGAGCCACTGTGGGACAACGATGAGCGAACTTGAGGAGGAGTACCGTCTCGACTATTTCGAGACGGAAGGGTTCGTACGCCGGGAGTGTACCGGCTGCGGCGCCCACTTCTGGACACGCGACCACGACCGGGAGCTGTGCGGTGAGCCACCCTGCGAGGACTACAGCTTCATCGACAACCCCGGCTTCGACGAGGAGTACACGCTAGCGGAGATGCGGGAGGCGTTCCTCTCCTTCTTCGAGGAACACGACCACGAACGGATCGAGCCGTACCCCGTGGCGGCGAACCGCTGGCGGGACGACGTGCTGCTGACTCAGGCTTCTATCTACGACTTCCAGCCGCTCGTCACCTCCGGACAGACGCCGCCGCCGGCGAACCCGCTGACCATCAGCCAGCCCTGCATCCGGATGCAGGACATCGACAACGTGGGCAAGACGGGCCGGCACACGATGGCGTTCGAGATGATGGCCCACCACGTGTTCAACACGCAGGAGGAGGTCGACGAGGACGCCTACGCCTACCACGGCGAGGTGTACTGGAAGGACGAGACGGTGCAGTACTGCGACGAGCTGTTCGAGTCGCTGGGGGCCAACCTCGACGAGATCACGTACATCGAGGACCCGTGGGTCGGCGGCGGCAACGCCGGACCCGCAATCGAGGTCATCTACCGCGGCGCCGAGCTGGCGACGCTCGTCTTCATGTGCATGGAGCAGGACCCCGAGGGCGACTACGAGATGAAGGACGGCAACCGCTACTCCTTCATGGACACGTACATCGTCGACACCGGCTACGGGCTGGAGCGGTGGACCTGGATGTCCCAGGGGACGCCGACGGTGTACGAGGCCGTCTACCCCGACACGATCGCGTTCCTCAAGGAGAACGCCGGCATCGACCTCTCCGAGGACGAGGAACGACTCGTCAACCGCGCCGCCAAGCTCGCCGGGCGGATGGACATCGACGAGGCCGAGGACATGGAGACGGCCCGCGGCGACATCGCCGAGAAGCTCGACGTCGAGGTCGACCGGCTGGAGTCGCTGATGGAGCCGCTGGAGGACATCTACGCCATCGCCGACCACTGCCGCACGCTCGCGTACATGTTCGGCGACGGCATCGTCCCGTCGAACGTCTCGACGGGCTACCTCGCCCGGATGGTGCTGCGGCGCACGAAGCGCCTCTGTGACAACGTCGGCGTCGACGCGCCACTCGACGAGCTGGTCGACATGCAGGCCGACCGGCTGGGCTACCAGAACCGAGACACCGTCCGCGACATCGTCCGCACCGAGGTCGAGAAGTACCGCGAGACGCTCGATCGCGGCAGCCGTCGCGTCAAACAGCTCGCCGAGGAGTACGCCCGCAAGTCAGAGCCCATCCCGACGAGCGAGCTCATCGAGCTGTACGACAGCCACGGCATCCAGCCGGACATGGTCGAGGCCATCGCCGAGGAGGCCGGCGCGCGCGTCAACGTGCCCGACGACTTCTACTCGCTCGTCGCCGAGCGCCACGACAGCGCCGAGGCCTTCGACGAGGCGGACGAGAGCGAGGCCGAGCGCCTCGACGACCTGCCCGAGACCGAGCGACTCTACTACGAGGACCAGCAGCGCACCGAGTTCGAGGCGGTCGTCCTCGACGTGTTCGAGCGCGAGGACGGCTACGACGTGGTGCTCGACCAGACGATGTTCTACCCGGAGGGCGGTGGCCAGCCCGCCGACACGGGGAACCTCTCGACGGACGACGTCACCGTCGAGGTGACCGACGTCCAGCGCCGCGACGGGGTCATTCTCCACCGGACCGACGAGAGCCCGGGCAAGGGCGAGTTCGTCCGCGGCCAGATCGACACGTACCGCCGCAAGCAGCTGATGCGCAACCACACCGCCACGCACGTCGTCATCCACGCCGCTCGGCAGGTGCTCGGCGAGCACATCCGGCAGGCCGGCGCCCAGAAGGGCGTCGACGGCTCGCGCATCGACGTCCACCACTACGAGCGAATCACCCGCGAGGAGGCGAAGGAGATCGAGCGCTACGCCAACGAGCTGGTGATGGAGAACACGCCGGTCAAGCAGGAGTGGCCCCACCGGAACGAGGCCGAGGAGAAGCACGGCTTCGACCTCTACCAGGGCGGTATCCCGCCGGGCACGAACATCCGGCTCATCCACGTCGCCGAGGACGTCCAGGCCTGCGGTGGCACGCACGTCGCCCGCACCGGCGACATCGGGGCCATCAAGCTCCACAGGACCGAGCGCGTGCAGGACGGCGTCGAGCGCATCAGCTTCGCCGCCGGCGATGCCGCCATCACGGCGACCCAGGAGACCGAAGACGCGCTGTACGACGCCGCCGGCGTGCTCGACGTGACCCCGAAGGAGGTGCCCGAGACGGCGGCTCGCTTCTTCGAGGAGTGGAAGGCGCGGGGCAAGACCATCGAGGACCTCAAGGAGCAGCTCGCAGAGGTCCGCGCCTCCGGTGCGGACGGCGCGGAGGAGGTCGACGTCGGTGGGACGCCGGCGGTCGTCCAGCGCGTCGACGCCGACATGGACGAGCTGCGTGCGACCGCCAACGCACTCGTCGAGGAGGGCAAGATCGCCGTGCTGGGCTCCGGGCTCGACGGCGCGCAGTTCGTCGTCGCCGTTCCCGACGAGAGCGAGGTCAACGCCGGCGCGGTCGTGAGCGAGCTCGCGTCGAAAGTCGGCGGCGGCGGTGGCGGCCCGCCGGACTTCGCACAGGGCGGTGGCCCCGACACCGACGCGCTCGACGACGCGCTCGACGACGCGGCCGACGTGCTCCGGGCCGTCCTCGACCACTGAGCCGACGGAACGTTTTTCGTGCCGACACGTCTGATTCGAAGTATGTCCCGACAGCGGTGCTGCCGGCCGCACGAGGTGTGGCCGTGAGCCGCGACGACGACGAGCCCGAGCCGAGGTGGGACGACACCGCGGCCGGCCCTCGCGATACCGAGCGGCGTCCGTGGGACGAGGAGGCTCGCTCGCCGCCAGATCGGGTGCAGCCTGCCACCCACGGCACCAGTGAACGGGGGGACGCTGGCTCGGACCGCTGGGTCGACCGGCTCGGCGACCCGCAGTACGAGCGACCGCCCGCCGAACCCCGGCCCGACGAGGCGATGGACCCCGGTATCTTCGACGCCGGCGTGGTGACGTTCAGCCTCAGGTACCCGTTCCGGGAGGGTGGATCGGCGGCCCTGCTCACCGGCGTCCTCGGCATCTTCTCCTTCCTCGTCGTGCCCGGTGTGCTGGCGGCCGGCTACGTCACCCGGCTCGCTGGCGCGGCCGCACGGGCCGAGGAGCCGCCCGGCTACGACGATATCTGGGGGATCGCGAAGTGCGGCGTCGTCGTCACCGTGCTCTGGTGGGGTGCCGTCGGCGGACTGGGGACCCTGGTGTACCTGAGCGCGAGCGAGAGTGCCCTGCTCGCCAGCGTGCTCGCACTCGTCGGGTCGTACCTCCTGCCCGGTCTGTTCACGACGTACGCGGCGACCGAGGACCTCCGCGAGACCGCCGTCCGCACGCCGGAGTTCGCGTTCACCCGGCGGTACGCGCTCCACTTCTTCGCCGACACCGTGCTCCTGGTCGGACTGCTGGTCGTGGGGTTTTTCGTGTTGCTGTTCGTCACCTTCGCCGCGTTCCTCCTGCCGCTCGCGGCGCTGGTACCGGCTGCGTACTGGGGCTACCTCTACGGCGAGGCCATCGAGGACGGGCGGGTCGAGCCGCTGCCGGCCACGGACGAGTAGTGGGTGCCTCGGCTGCCGGAAGGTTTTTTCCGCCCACCTCCTATCGTGTCAAATAGATGGCGTTCCACAGCGTTCGGCAGGTGACGGTCGTATGAGCCGGGACGAGGAGGACCCGGCCGACGAACGCACTCCCGACCGCCGACCCGGGGACGAGGGCGGTGACTCGGCCGACGGCGGGCCGGACGACGACGAGTCCACGTACCCGAGCTACTCGTGGGACGGCGACGGGGACGAGTGGCGTGCGGACACGGAGCCGACCACAGGGCCGGAGTCCTCGACCGACGACCGACCCAGCGCCGGACGCGACCCACCGGCCGACGACAGTCACGGCTCACGCCGGGCCGAACTGGCACCGGACGACGGGCGGCGACGACCGACCGACGCACCCGACGACCGACGCCGTGACCGCCAGGGTCCCCGCCGGCCCGACGAGCAGCGCGCTCCCGGTGGCGATGGGCGGCGCGCCGGCGACCGGGCGGCCGGCGAAGCAGCGTCGACAGCCGACGGTGTCAGCTGGAACTTCGACAGTCCGCACCCGGACCACGGCGCACGTCGCGACGAGTACGAGCGTCGTCGCGGGACCGCCCGTCCTCCGACTAACCGGCTCGACGGCGACGACGGCGTGAAACACATCGACTGGCGACGGAAGGGCGCGTTCGACTTCGCGTTCTCCTACCCGACCCAGCGGGGCTGGGGCCCGCTCCTGAAGGCCGGGGCGGTCGTGCTGGTCAGCCCGCTGCTCGTGTTCCTCCCGCTCGTGTTCCTGTTCGGCTACGTGTTCCGCCTCACCCGCTACGCCGCACAGGGCCGCACCCAGCCCGAGTTCGCGGACTACGGCGACATGCTCACCGACGGCGTCGGCTACGTCGTCGCGTTCACCCTCGCAGGAGCCGTCTGGCTGGGGGCGATTCTCGCCGGCGCGATGCTCCACGATGCGGTCGCCTGGATCTTCGTACTCGTCGGCTTCTACCTGTTCCCCGCCGCCCTGACCGTCTACCCCGTCACGGGGAGCATCACGAAGACCTTCTCGTCCAGTCTCACGTTCGACTTCGCGTTCACCAAGCACTACGTCAAGTACGGGCTGCTGTACGTCCTGCTGGTCGTCGTCCTCCGCATCGTCGCCTCGTTCAGCGTGGTCCTGTTCCTCATCGGCCTCGCCTGGGGCTGGACGTTCACCTACTTCGCCAACGGCGCCTACTGGGGGTTCGTCTACTACAAGGGCGCGGAGGAAGGCGTGCTGCCGACTGCCGAGGAGGTCGACCAGCGGAACGGGTACTGAACAGTCAGGAGCGAGTCTGCTCGATCGGTTTCGGCTCCGCCGAACATCGACAGGCGTAGCTACGAACCGTGGTTCGCGCCACCAAAAGGATATGATAGTGGCGTATCCCAGTCCCCACTCGGTCCCGGCCGAGCAGGGCATCGATCAGGAGGCAACGACTGATCCGATCTGGGGGGTCGTAACCCCGTATACGATTCCGAGACGCACCACTGTAAACGTATTGGCTAAACGAAGGCTTCGCGGTCGCCGGAGGGGCGCGTCCCGGAGGCGGGGACGTCGAGCGTTTCGAGGGCGGCCTCGCGGACGGGCTCGACGTGCTCCTCGGGGGCGTAGACGCCGAGGCGCCACTGGACGGTGCTGGCGGCCTGAAGGCCCTGCACCAGCGGCGAGGCGTCCTGCAGCCGGCGGACCTCGCCGTTGACGACGACGCGGGTCGAGGACTCGGGCATGGCGGGGCGGCCGGGGACGTCGAGGAGGACGGCCCGCTCGGGAACGCCGGCGGTCTCGGCGATGGCACGCTCGGTTTCGCGTTCGTCCGCGTGGTCCGCATCAACGATTCTGTCGGGCACGTCGTCGAGTTCGGCCCAGACCGCGCGCTTGTAGAGGTCGCGCTCGGCGAGGCGGGCAGCGTCCTCGGCGGTGGGCTCGTGGTCCCGGAGCGCGGCCAGCAGCTCGTCGTCGGCCATCCGGGCGAAGCGTTCGGCGTCCAGGTCGGTGCCGTCGAGTAGCCGTTCGCAGGCGCTTTCGAGCATCTCGCCGGCGATGCGGGGGACGTGGTGACGGTAGACGGTGGCGTTCATCAGCGCCCGGGCGACGAGCATCGACTCGGCGGTCGCGAGGTTCCCCTCCGCCAGGGCGAGGTCGCCGTCGATGAAGGTGAGCCCACGGAGCAGACGGGCCTGGTCGATGGTGCCGTAGGGAACCCCGGAGTGGTGGGCGTCGCGAACGAGGTAGTCCATGCGGTCCGCGTCGAGCTCGCCGGAGACGAGCTGCCCGAGTTTCCCTTGCCCGTCGATGAGGTCAGCGACGACCGTCGTCGAGAGGCCGTGCGATTCGAGCACGTCGGCGAGCGCCGTCTCCTCGAGCAGGTCGTGTACCTCGTCGTGGTGCCGGCCGAGGCGGCGCTCGATGATGCCCTCGGTCTGGTGGCCGTACGGCCCGTGGCCCACGTCGTGGAGGACGGCGGCGGCCTGCACCGCCTCGGCGCGGCCACCCTCGATGTCGAGGTGGCGACAGCCCCGGCGGGCGAGGTGGTAGACGCCCAGCGAGTGCTCGAAGCGGGTGTGGTTCGCGGAGGGGTAGACGAGCCGCACCGTCGAGAGCTGCTTGATGTGGCGGAGCCGCTGCATCGCCGCCGTGTCGAGCAGGTCGGCGACGACGCCCGACACCTCGATGTAGTCGTGGACGCTGTCCTTGATCGCGTGCATTGTCGGACCCTCGCGGTGGCGTCCCAAAAGAAGCCCGACTCGCCGGGCGACCGTGACATCAGGAGGGGGTCCCGCTGGGGATCAGCCCGAGGGCGTCGTGCGGTAGGGTTCGGTGGTGGGATACTCGGCGTTGTGGTCGATACCGTCGACGGTGCCGGAGCCGTTCGTCGCTGTGCTATCGTCGACCGTCGTTCCCGTCGCAGGCTCGTCGTCCGTCGTCGTGCGGTAGGGTTCGGTGGTCTCGGAATCGAAGTCGAAATCGGTGTCGTGTAGCTCCGCGAGGTACGTCATCCCGTCGTAGTTGAGGACGTAGTTCAGCTGCGAGGAGTGCCTGTCGACGGGCTCGTGCTCCCGGATTCGCTCGACCAGAGCCGCGAAAGCGTCGGAGATCTCCTTCTCCTCCTCGTACGTGCTCTCGTCGATGGCCGTCGCGACCATCTCGCGCTGCTCCTCGGAGAGTGTGCTCCGGTCGAGCGTGAAGACGTGCTCGTCGACGACGCGGTCGACGTACGTCTCGATGTCGGGCGCGACCGGTTCGAGCTCGTAGCGGTACCGGCCGTTCTCGACGACGTCCTCACCCTCGTACTCGACCTGGAACGTCCGGCCCTCGTACTCGACAGCGTCGTACTCCTGCTCCGGGACGAACACCGACTCGGCGTCGTCCGGGTAGGTCAGGCGGAGATACCTGGCCATCGCACCGGGCTCCCTGGCCAGGCTTTCCGGGTAGGCGTCGTCGAACATCCTCCGGTCGGCGGTGGGCAGGTCCGAGTACGCGACGATGCGGGCGTCGTCGCCGAGTTCGACGGTCGTCTCGTCCCCGCGACCGGTGTAGGTCACGGTGAACACCTGCAACGTTCGGGCCTGAACGCCGACGCGGACGGTCCGGACGGCGAACACCTCGCCGTCGTGGCGCACGAGCTCCCCGTCGTCGAGCAGCGGCCCGGATTCGTCGGTCGCGTTCCGGACGTAGGAGCCGTTCTCGGCGGCACCGCGGACGGCGGCGGACGCTTCGTCTTCGTAGAGGTCGTCGACGTCGGCAACGAGCTGCTCGCCGAGCTCCGCGTCGTGGAGCGGCGTCAGCCGGAGTTCGACGTGTGGCGGTTCGCTACAGCCGGCGAGGGCGACGGTGAGGGCAGTACCGGTCGCGGCGAGGAACTGGCGGCGTCGCATCATATCGTACCGTCGTCACCATCCGTGAATACTTTCCGGTGGCGACCGCTCCCAACAGCCATGCCGACCGCGACACGCGACGGGACGACGCTCCGGTACGAGACCGACGGCGACGGGGAGACGGTGGCGTTCGTCCCCGACATCGGCTGCGGGCCGTGGCTCTGGGGCTGGCAGCACGCCGGCCTCGCCGGGCCGTTCGAGACGCTGACGTGGGCGATGCGCGGGACCGACGGGTCTGACCGCCCGGCGGGGCCGCTGTCGGTGGCGACGCTCGCGAACGACCTCGACGCCGTACTCTCGGACCACGGCACGGAGTCGGTCCACCTCGTCGGGAGCGGCCTCGGTGCGATGGTCGCGCTGCACTACGCCCGCACGTCGGGCCGGGTCCGGAAGCTGGGGCTGCTCGCCGGCGCCGCGACCGGCACCGCCTACGACCCGGAGCCGTTCTTTGCCGACCCCGCAGACGCCACTGCCTGCAGGGAGACGCTCTCGTCGGCGCTCTCAGCCGAGTTCCGGGCAGAACAGTCCGACGTGCTCGACGGTATCGCGGGCTGGCGCGGCGACGAGGACGCGGACCGGGAGTCGTGGGAGCACCAGCGCGCGGCGCTCGACGGCTTCGATGCCGAGCCGCTGTACGAGATCGACAACCCGACGCTGGTCGTCGTTCCCGGCGCCGACGAGCTGATAGAGCCGGCGGCGGGGCGTCGACTCGCCGAGGAACTGCCCCGTGGCGAGGCGCTCGCGTACCCCGACGCGGGGCACTTCGTCGGTATCGAGCGGTCACGTCCGGTGAACGACGCGCTCCTGGGCTTTTTCGACAGCGAGGACTGAGGCCGCTGGTCGGGGACGAGTGCTCGGAGGGAGGGATGGTAGGAGGGCCCGGGATGGCACGGCCGGACTGTCCGGCGCGAGCGGGGGGCGGGCGGCGGTGGTGGGCGAGGGGTGCGGTGTGTCGCGGCAGGTGGGGTGGGGTGGTGGGTGGGGTCGGTTTGCAAGCGGTGCGGTCGTGGAATCCGACGCGCCGTGGCCGACGGCACGGTCCGTCCGTCGGCCGCTCGTGGAGTGCTCCGACACGTCGACCGCATCCGTACATTCGGCACGATCGACAGTAGAGGTTCGTCCTACAGAGTTAGGCGTGCCCGGCGTATCGCTCCTCGGCAGGATTCGCCGGGGCGCAACGCCCATTAGGGGCCGTGCCGTGGGCTTCGAGCATGAGCCGACTCCGCATCGCGCTGTTGAACGCCGCCCACGACGGGGCGGACACCCGTCGGAACTTCCGTCGGGAGCTAGACGCCGACGTGGCGGAGTTCTCCGTCACCGACGGCAAGCTCCCCGAGACCTTCGAGTACGACGCCGTGGTCGTCACGGGGTCGCGCTCGTCGGTGTACTGGGACGAGCCGTGGATTCGTGCCGCACGCGAGTACGCCCGCGAGGCCGCCGGACGCGGTCTCCCCTGCCTGGGTGTCTGCTGGGGCCACCAGCTGCTCGCCGAGGCGCTCGGCGGCGAGGTCGACGACATGGGCGAGTACGAGATCGGGTACCGCGAGGTCGAGCGCAGCGGTGCCGACCCGCTGCTCGACGGACTCTCGGACCGCTTCACTGTCTTCACCACCCACTCCGACGCGGTCGTCGAGCTCCCCGACGGAGCCCAGGAGATCGCCACCAACGAGTACGGCAACCACGGCTTCCGGAAGGGCCACGTCTTCGGCGTGCAGTTCCACCCCGAGTACGACCCCGAGACCGCCCGCACCGTCACCGAGGGCAAGGACGAGCTCAGCGACGAGCGCAAGGCGCGTGTCGTCGCCGGCATCACCGACGAGAACTACGCGAAGGCCTGCGAGGCCAAGACGCTGTTCGACAACTTCCTGCAGTACGCCGCCGCGGTCCGCGACGAGCGAGCGACCACCGCGAGCGACTAACCTTCGGCCGGCACGTGTTCGACTGCCCGCCAGCGGATACCCGGGAAACGAATATAACAATCGGCGCCGTTCCTGTAAACAACCATGACCGTGCTGTCTCGCGTCCGAGAGCCGGAGTACACGGGGGAGAACCGTTGCTGGCCCTGCACGACGGTGAACGTCCTCATCGCACTCGTGCTGGCGAGTGTCGTCGACGTCGCCCTCCTGATGGCCGCGAACGCGAGTACCACAGTCGCCGGGGGTGCCGCGCTCCTCGTGCTCGTCCTCTCCGCGGCGAGCATCTGGCTCCGTGGCTACCTGGTCCCGGGCACGCCGACGCTCACCAAGCGCTACATGCCCGAGTCCGTCCTCCGACTGTTCGGGAAGGAGCCCGAACATCCGATGCCGTCGGCCGGCGACACCCGGGAGGTCGACCCGGAGACGTACCTCTCCGAGGCCGGCGCCATCGAACCCTGTGACGACATCGACGACGTCTGCCTCACCGAGTCCTTCACCGAGCGCTGGGACGAGGAGCTCGCAGCCATCGAGGACCCCGGCCCCGAGGACGTCCGCACCGTCTTCGGCCTCGGCGACGGCGACTACGACCTCGACTTCCGCGCGGAGGCCGTCATCCTCGAACGGGACGGCCAGCGCGCCGGCGAGTGGCCCTCCCGCACCGCGTTGCGGGTCGACATCGCGGGCGGCCACGCACTCGCCGCCTTCGACCGCGACGCCTGGGCCGACCTCGACCCCGTCGCCCGCGGCCGCGTGCTCAACGGGCTTCGCGTCTTCCTCGAAGAGTGCCCCGACGGGGGTGCCGTCGAGATGAAAGAGGAGACCGTCGAATCCTGCTGTAACGCCTACGACGTCGTCGCGCTGACGTGTGCCGAGAGCGGCGACCGCCTGCTCGAACAGCGCGTCTCGTAATCCGGGGGGCACCCGGCTGGGCGGTCGAAGCTGTCACCGGCTGTCAGTGTTTACAAGATATGTAAACCTTCGGCCGAGCGCGGCGAGACTGTTCGACCGTGACCGGAACAGGCAGACAGGTCCGAGGCAACATTTAGGAGTATTTTTCAGCACGTGGTCCTGACCAACTGTATGCTCGACTTCGTCGGCCTCGAATCCGACCTCGACGACGAGGAGCGGCTCATCCGCGACACCGCCCGCGAGTTCGTCGAGGAGCGCGTCAGACCCGATATCGCCGACCACTACGAGGCGGGGACGTTCCCCACCGAGCTCATCACGGAGATGGGCGAGATGGGCTTCTACGCCCCGAACCTGGACGGCTACGACCTGCCGAACGTCTCCGAGACGGCGTACGGCCTGCTGATGCAGGAACTGGAGGCGTGTGACTCCGGCCTGCGGTCGATGGCCAGCGTGCAGGGCGCGCTCGTCATGTACCCCATCCACGCCTTCGGCAGCGAGGAACAGAAAGAGCAGTGGCTGCCCGACATGGGCCGCGGCGAGAAGATCGGCTGCTTCGGCCTCACCGAACCCGAACACGGTTCGAACCCCTCCGCGATGGAGACCCGCGCCGAGGCGGCGGAGGGCGGCTACGTGCTCAACGGCTCGAAGACGTGGATCACGAACGCACCCATCGCCGACGTGGCGGTCGTCTGGGCCCGGGACAAGTCCAGCGACGACAACCCCGTTCGCGGGTTCCTCGTGGAGACCGACCGCGATGGCTTCTCGGTGAACAAGATCACGGAGAAGCTCTCGCTGCGGGCGTCTATCACCGGCGAGTTCGGCCTGAACGACGTGTTCGTGCCCGAGGAGAACGTCCTCCCCGGCGTGAAGGGGATGAAGGGGCCGCTCTCCTGTCTCACGCAGGCCCGCTACGGCATCGCCTGGGGCGCGGTCGGCGCGGCGCGTGACTGCTTCGAGGTCGCGCGCGAGTACGCGACGGACCGCGAGCAGTTCGAGACGCCCATCGCCAGCTTCCAGCTCCAGCAGGAGAAGCTCGCGGAGATGGCGACACAGATAACCACGAGCCAGCTGCTCGCCCACCGTCTCGCCGAGCTGAAAGAGCGCGGCGACCTCCGCCCGCAGCACGTCTCGATGGCCAAGCGGAACAACGTCCGGATGGCCCGCGACCAGGCCCGCGTCGCCCGCGAGATGCTCGGCGGCAACGGCATCACCTCGGACTACTCGCCGATGCGCCACATGGCGAACATGGAGACGGTGTACACCTACGAGGGCACCCACGACATCCACACGCTCATCCTGGGCCAGGACCTGACCGGTATCGCGGCGTTCGAGTAGGGAGGTTCGGAACGAGCGCTAGCGAGTGAGAACCTCCTACTCGCGAACGGCGAGCGGCAGCGAGCCGTGAGCAGGGCGGTTCGGGGCGCCAGCGAGGAACCTCCTACTTGGGAGCGATTCGGAGCGAGCGCCGGCAAGGAGACTCGCGGCCGACGACCCGCGGCACCAACCATTCCCGTCCGGCGTCCGAAGCACGACCATGGCCTCGACGCTCGGCTGGTCGCTCGTCAGCTCCGGTATCGTGACCCTCGTGCTCGCCGCGCTCCCCGGCAGCGACGTGCTCTGGGGTGTCCTCCTGCTCGTCCTCGGCGTCGTCGTGCTGGCACGCCGGCTGTGAGCGCGGGACCGAAACGCTGAACGGGACACGCTGACGAGTCGATATCGTTCTCAGCAGGCAACAGCCGTGGCTGGGCCACGCTGTCGCCGGCCGCCGCACGTCACGCGGCGGAGTATCCATGACAGGACGACCACGGAACGACGGAACTGGACCGACGAGAGATATCGACGCGGTGCTGTTCGACCTCGACGACACGCTGACGACGTACGAGCAGGACGGCAGCGAGATACTGCCGCAGGCGTTCGACCGGGCGGGCGTCGAGCCGTTCTGCAGCTACGCCGACCTCGAAGCCGTCGCCAGCGAACAGCCGTTCCCGCGGGACCGCACCCACGCCGACTTCTGGATCAGAGCGTTCGAGCGGGCTGCCGAGCGCCACGGCGGCGACCCCGCCGACGCCCGGGCGCTGTACGAGGCCTTCGGGGCGGTGCTCGCACGCGACCGGGTCGAGTTCCTGCCCGGAGCGGAGGCCGCACTCGCATCAGCCCGGGACGGCTACCGCGTCGGGCTCGTCACGAACGGCGAACGGACGGTGCAGGCGGTCAAGCTCGACAGCCTGGGCATCGCGGACATCTTCGAGACCGAGGTGTACGTCGACGAGGTGAGCGAACCGAAGCCCGCCCCCGAACCGTTCGAAACTGCCCTCACGGAGCTCGCTGTCCCGGCCGACCGGGCGCTCTACGTCGGGGACTCGTTCCACCACGACGTCTGTGGAGCGGTCCGGGCCGGCCTACGGGTCGCGTGGTGTCCGGGCGGCGGGACGGCGCCGGTCGAGGCGCGGGCAGCGCCCCCCGGTGGCGAGGATGTCGCGCCCGACCACACGCTCGAAAGCCTGCACGAACTCGCCGATTTGCTCGGCTGAGCCGGACAAAGCACTTACCCGCGTGTCGGGAACCCACGTCCGATGCCCTCCCGCAGAGCCCTCCTTTCGACAGTCGGTCTCGGAGTGACGGCCGCGCTCGGCGGCTGTCTGTTCGGTGGCGATTCGGCCGACGACGGGACGCCGACGGCGAACCGGACGACAGCCCCGACGACGCGACTCACGGCCGAGCCCGAGCCAGTGCAGCAGCTCCAGCGCGTCGACCCCGTGGCGGTGCCCGACGGCGCGAGCGCCGTCCTCGCCAACGAGCGCGTCCGGACGCTCGTCAGCGACGCCGCCGCGACCGACGGTCGCGTCGACTACCTGCCCGAGGACGGGCCCGTCGACGAGGACGACCGGCTGGTGTTCGATGCGTTCGACCGCATCCGGTTTCGGGGTGAGACGTACGACCCCACGTCGAGCTACGCCAGGTTCGGCGAGGAGGCGACGTACAGCGTCGAAGCGACGGTGGCGGCCGAGAGCGAGGCCAGCGGCGAGGTGCTGGTCTACGCGAATCTGACCGACGCCGAACACGAGATCGCCGACCAGCTGCTGGCAGAGGGGAGCTACACCACCGGCGGCCACGCGGACGTTCCGGACGCGTTCTTCACCTTCCGGTCGGCCGACTACCTCCGGACCGACGGCGGCGTGTACAGGCTGCGTACCCTCGTCGGCGACAACATGGGCCACCACATGCTCACACTCCGCGCTGCCGGCGTGGGCCAGAACTCGACGCTCGTCAGGATACAGGACCGGGTCCTGTCGGCCGACCGCCGCGAGCCGCTCCGGACAGCTGTCGAGCAGGGTACGGTCGACCTCGGTGACGAGGAGACCGAGCGCTTCCGCGAGGTGTTCGGTGAAGCGCGATTCGTCTGCACCGGCTACGCCGTCGTCGAGTTCGTGTCCGACGAGGCGGGGTGATCATCGCCGGCATAAGAACCCGGGACCTACCGGCAACTGGTCGCGGTAGCGAAACAGATTTTACTACACCCGTACGTAACTCCGGATGCGTCGACTTTCCCACTTCCATTTCACTCGCTCCGAGCCGGTGGCTCGCAGCGTCGGATTCTCCCGAAGAAGTCCCGATGGTCCGCCACCGACCGGTATATCGGTTCGCGGATCGCCTGTCGAACGCTCCCGGGCAGGAACTGGAATGCGGCCATCGGCAGGTGCTCCCACGAGTCCATCCGGGCGACGATCTCCTCGGCGGCCGCCCCGCAGGAGTACGTCTCGTCGCCGACGAACAGGTGCGCGCATGACTCGTAGTCCGGCGGGAGCCGCGCCAGCTGCTCGTCCGTGAGCTCGGAGAACCCGACGAGTACGAAGGGGCCGTGGGCCGCGGCGTACCGCGCGCTCCACGTGCAGAACCCGCAGTCGTCATCGTAGACGATAGTTGGCCAGGCGTTCATACGCGGACGTTGGTACCGCGCCGACATGAAGGGCGGTGGGGGCTCAGGTAAACCGGCCGGTCTCCGCACTACAGTCCACGCAGGAGCTGACGACCGCGTCGCGTTCGTCCGTGAGCGAGAGCGTCTGCTCCGTTCGCTCGCCACAGTCCTCGCAGTGCCGGACCATGGTGAGCTCGCCGGCCTCCTTCGGCGCGCCCATCGCGAGGACGACGGCGCGCTCGTCGCTCTCGTTGCTGCCGAGCTGCCACTCGCCGGGTGCGAACCGGACGACATCGCCCGACTCGACCGGTACGTCTCCCGACTCCGTCTCGAACGTGACGACGCCGGACTGGACGTAGAACACCTCTTCCTGGTCGCTGTGGCGGTGGTAGCCGAAGCCGAGGCTGTCGCCCGGCGCGAGTTCGTAGTAGTTGAGCGCGAAATCGGTCGCGCCGAGGGCGTCGGTCAGTGGCCGTTTCACGTCGGCGGGGCCCATCCGCCGTTTCGCGTCCGCGATGGTCACCTTCTCCATGAACGATGCGACGGCAGCGGGCGGCAAATAGCTGCAGGCTGCGGGAGCTTTAGGTGGGGACGGCGCGACCGAATGGCTATGAGTGGCCCGTTCGACGGCACGATTCGTGTCGCAGAGATCGTCGACGCCGAGCCGTTCCCCGAGGCGCGAAAGCCCGAGCTCGTGAAGCTCACGCTCGACGTGGGCGACGAGCAGCTCCGGTCGGCCGCCCAGCTCGGCTACCACCACGACGTGGCCGAACTCCCCGGTCGACAGGTGCTCTGTGCGACTGACCTCGGCACCGTGAACATCGCGGGTTACGTCTCCGAGGCGCTGACTGTCGGCGTCCCGGACGACGACGGCAACCCGGTGCTGGTCACACCGGACGAGGACGTGCCGCTGGGCGGCGAGCTGTACTGATCTCGTGATGGAGTCGGGTGGTTTTTCCCGGTCGGCCGCCGACCGACAGCTATGGCTATCGACCCGAACTTCGACCAGAACCGCGATGTCCTCGACGACCACGACGGACACGCCGTCTGGGGGCCCGTCGACGAACCGGACCAGCTCGGCATCCACGGCACGCACGTCGCCGTCGATTTCGATATCTGCCTCGCCGACGGCGCGTGTCTGGAGGACTGTCCCGTCGACGTGTTCGAGTGGGTGGACACGCCCGGCCACCCGGAGTCAGAGATCAAGGCGGACCCCGCCAGCGAGGCGCAGTGCATCGACTGCATGCTCTGTGTCGACGTCTGTCCGGTCGACGCCATCGACGTGGACGCGAGCCGGTCGGCCTGACGGCGTCGTCGAAGAGAGAACGCCCGCTACGTTCGGTCCACGTCGACTTCTTCCTTGAGCTGCTGGAGTTCGTCCGCCTCCGCGAGGTCGTCGAGACGGTCGCGGAAGTGCTCTTCGCACAGCCCGACCTTGATGCCCTGGGATTCGACCGCGAACGCGGCATCGAGGTCGCAGTAGTGGCACTTCATGGATCCATCTTGGCGGTGCAACGGTTTGAACGCTACGCTCGCGGGCGATGCCGACGGTGCCCCCGCCCGGGGCGGCACTGCGTGCCGATTCAGGTGAACTGTTCGGCGAGGCGGTCGTACTCCGCCTCGGCGAGCCCGGTGATGCCGAGGTCGTCGTCGTGGGCGTCGCTCCCGCCGGTGACGAGCAGGTCGTGCTCCTCGACGGCGCGCTCGACGAGTTCGGTATCGACGGCGTGCCCGTAGTCGTAGTACCGTTCGACGGCGGGGAGGTCGGCACAGAGTTCGAGCGCGGCCTCGGGGTCCGGGTAGCGGAACGGATGTGCGAGCGAGACCACCCCGCAGGCCGCCGAGAGCAGTTCGCGACCTTCCTCGAAGGTGGGCACGTCGCGCGGGACGAAGCAGGGGCCGTCGTCGCCGATGAGGTGCTCGAACACCGCGCCGTACTCGTAGTCCGTGTCGGGGTGGTCGGCGACGGCGCGGGCGATGTGTGGGCGGCCGAGCCCGGGGCGGCTCTCCAGCCCGAGGTCGACGTCGAGACGGTCCTCCACGTTGGCAATGATGGCCGCACCGCGCTGCTCGCGGTCGGTCTGGAGGTGGCCGACGAGCGCCTGCAGGTCGCCGTCGGCGTCGTCGACGCCGTAGCCGAGCAGGTCGACGCGCTGGTCGCCGGCTTCGACGCGGAGCTCGATGCCGTGGACGATGGTCACGCCGTCCCGCTCGACGACCGGCGCGTCGAGCGCCGGGTGG
Source organism: Haloarchaeobius sp. FL176 (assembly GCF_024609245.1). Classification (GTDB taxonomy): domain Archaea; phylum Halobacteriota; class Halobacteria; order Halobacteriales; family Natrialbaceae; genus Haloarchaeobius. Next base: position 141,364 of record NZ_JANJYH010000004.1, on the reverse strand, counting down.
GTCCGGTCGTGGTCGGTGACGGCGACGACGGCGACGTCGGCGCGCTCGGCGGCCGCCGGCACCTCGTCGATGGTCATCGTCCCGTCGGAGTTCGTCGTGTGGACGTGGAGGTCCGCGTACACCATACCCGCCGTTCGACCGGCCGGGGGAAACGCGTTCCGACACGTCGGTTCGCTCACCTTAAGGTGTACAAGGAACCTGGGTCGGTCGAAGGTCGTTTATGGACAATGTTTATAATTATCTTTCACAGAGGACGTGGTATGTTCCGCAACGGAACGGACGAGCGAATCGAGAACCAGACCTACCCACTGACAGCCGACGAACTCGCCGCGGAGCTCGGCGACGCGCAGCTCGACCTGACTCACGGGTCACACACGGTAGCGGAGGTTCTCGAAGGGATCCGCTGTGAGGAGACGTTCCAGCGGCCGGAAGACGTCCGGTTCACCCTCGTCGGCGGCGTCTCGGAGGACGCCGTCGGCCGGAAGGGCTACTCCGACCGCGACCCGACGCCGCCGGGCAGCCCGGAGGCACCCGACACCGTCTCGTTCTGAGAATCGCACCCGGCCCCCTGTATCACCGTTTTCACGTCCGGTAGCCGCCGCTACAGCAGCGTCATCGCGCTGTCGAGATACAGCGGGACGTCGCCTTTCGTGTAGCCCTCCGCGAAGCCGTCGGGTCGCACCCGGTAGACGACGGCCGGCTTGTGCCGAACGTCCGGCTGCTCGCCCTTGACCGCCGCCCACTGCTCGTCAGTGAACCCCGAGCAGTCGACGAACAGCACGACGCCACCGCCGTGGTTCGCGAGCTGGCCGCTCGTCTTCACCTCCGCCGTGTCCCGCACCGCGACGACGGGGCTGTTCGTGCTCCGGCGGTCCGGCGGCCGCGGCCGCGTGACCTCGACTAGGTAGCTCGTGCCGTCGGGCTCTGTCGCCCGGTAGTCGAGGAAGTGACCCGTCGTCACTTCGATCTCGGGGGTGACGTCGTAGCCCGCGTCCGCCAGCAGCTTCGCGGCGACGAACTCCGAGATGGCCGCGCACATCCGCCAGTAGTCCATCGTCTCGCTCGTGCCCAGCTTACCCGCCATCTCCTCGCGGTCGTCGTCGAGGTAGCCCGGTGTGAGCACGGATTCGAGGTACGACAGCGCCTGGTCGGAGTCGGCGTCGGGGAAGCCACACGCGCGCTCGTGGAGGAACTCGCGGGTGGTCTCGCGGCCGTCCTTCGACATCAGCACGGTGAGGAAGTACCAGCGGACGTGCGGATAGTCGTCGAGCCACGGCGCCTCCACCGAGAGGTCCGCGATCAGCTCGCGCTGGGCCCACCGGGTAACCTCGTAGGGGACCGCCTCCCAGCCGTACTTGTCCGTCCGCCAGAGCGCACTCGGCGTCTCGGTGTTGCCGAGCCAGTACGCCACGTCGCCGTCGTAGCAGAACAGCGCCATATCGCCGTTGTCCATCTCGAAGCGCCACGCTTGCCAGCCGTTCGGCGGCTTGTAGTGCGGCGAGACGAGGTCTGCACCGAGGTTCGCGTCGAGGTCTGCCAGCAGGTCCCGGCGAACGCGGTCGTCGTCCCAGCGTTCGTGCGAGCGCCGGAAGCGGAGGGGTCGTGCCACACCGGGGATAGGTCGGCTTGATTTAAACGGGTTCGGGTGGCCGGCAGGACACCCGTCCCGCGAAGTTGGGTAAAAACACGGTTTCAACGAGGATCAGTTCTAATATCCCAGAAAGGGATAACCACATATGAAAGAACATGAAGCGATTGCCATACTGCTGGTCGTCGTATCGATAACCGGCTGTGTGGGTGGAATAACGGCGAATCAGGGTAACAGCACTGCAGTGTCAAACAACGAGACAGATATCAAATATCCTCGGGAGCCTGAATCGCTATCGAATGAGACGGTTAGAAGCTTTGTTCGTGAGTCTGAGAAAAGTTTAAGAACCGAAATTATACTTGACGGCTCACAAGGACAGGTACAAAACATTGAGATTAGCGTGAATAATATCACTATCACCGCCGATACGGGGCAAGGTGCCTTCGTACACGTCGAGTACATGGTTGGTGTCCGCGAGGCGGGCCCTTCGGGGGCCGTCACCGTCTCCGACACCCGCTACACCGCGAACTACTACGTCACGAACGAGACGGTCTGGCGGGCGACGACGACCGGAATCGTCCGACCTGGTCCGGACCCCCGGACGAACGGGACGACAGTTCCGACGGACGACTCCGTCCACCGCTCCGTCCTCTCCACGTGAGGCATGGTCGTGGCGGTTCCATTGCCGGATTCGACACCCACGGCTCACCTCGAACCACCCCTCTGCACCCGTTTCCGGCGATAGTTTGATAAGGAGTAACACCCAACATCTGGTTCGTATTGCCATGTCAATGGGTGCCTACGACGACGACGAGCACGAGCGGCGCGAGCAGCAGGCCAGTCGGGTCGATACCGACTTCGACGACGAGCGGACCATCCATCACGGGGAGGTCGAGTACGACTCGGGAGAGTCGACCGAGGACCTGCTCGAGCAGTTCGAGCAGATAAAGTCCGATTAGGCGTCGTTCTGCCGACGGATGCTCAGCCCCACCGAGAGCGACGTGGCCAGCGTGACCGCCACGACGTGGGCGACGACGACCGCCGAGAGCACCGGCCGGCCGATGATAAAGGGCACGAGCAGCAGCTGTGCGATAGCGAACCAGAGGTTCAGCAGGTCGGCCCGTGCGAACGCCCACGAGGTCTCGCGGTCGAACTCGTAGACGTACGACCGCCAGATAGCGACGACCCCCGCCCACCAGCCGGTGCCGATGCGGTAGGCAACGTCCCAGAGGATGAGCAACATCAGGTACACCGCGAGCACCGGCGGCTCCTGGCCGAACAGGCTCTCGATGAGCGGGTCCGTCGAGCGCGCCGGGTCGACGACGAACAGGTGGGTGACGACCGCGACGAACGCGAGTACGCCGAGGACGACCTCGACGCTCGACCCGAACAGGAGCCGCTGGTAGCCGTCGGGCGTCGGGAGCCGCCGGATGGAGTCACCGAGACGGAGCATCAGCGCGCTGCCGACGGCGGCGACCGCGACGGCAGCCGTCCCCGCCGGTACCGCCGACCAGAGGTCGTAGTACCACGCCAGCACCAGCAGTGCGGCCTCGAATCCGAGCAGCTGGATGGTGATCGCCGTACGTTCGGAGATCTCGATGCCCGGGAGCGCACCGACGATGCTCTCGTACACCCACGTCTCCCCGAACTGCTCCCTCGGCTCGTGGGGCGACTCCGTGGGCGTGCCTGCCGTCGCCGCGTCGCTGCTCGGCTGGTCGGCCGACCCGTCGCTCATTTCGCCCCCTCCACGGGGACCGGTTCCGGTGCGTCGTCGTCGTTCGCCAGCGCTCGGCGGACCGCGACCTCGAACGGCGTCAGCTCGACGTCGACGAGGTCCATGATGCTGTCGTCGGTGGCGACGACCGGGTTCCGGAGCCCGGCGATGAGCGGCCGTGCGACTCCCTTCGGAACGCTGGTGACGAGGCCGACCCAGTACGCCGACAGCTCCGGCGAGAGGACCGGTACGGGGAGGACACGGAGCCGCTGCCCGGTCAGCCGTGCCGTCGTCTCCAGCATCTCGCGGTAGCTGAGCACGTCCGGGCCACCGATTTCGAACGTCCGGTCGGCCGTCTCCGGCACGTCCAGCACGCCGACGAGGTAGGCGACCACGTCGTCGATGGCGATGGGCTGACACGGCGTCGACACCCACTTCGGCGTCACCATCACGGGGAGCTGCTTGACGAGCTGGTAGACCATCCGGAAACTGGCGCTGCCCGCACCGACGATGATCGCCGCGCGGAGCGTCGTCAGCTCGAACTCGCCCTCTTCGAGCAGGTGTTCGACCTCGCGGCGCGAGCGCAGGTGCTCGGAGAGCCGGTCACGTTCCTCACCGAGGCCCCCGAGGTAGACGACCCGGTCGACGCCGGCGTCGTCGGCCGCGTCGACGAAGTTCCGGGCCGCACGGCGGTCGCGGTCCTCGAAGTCCCCGCCGGACTGCATCGAGTGGACGAGGTAGTACGCCGCGTCGACGCCCTCGAACGCGGGGGAGAGCGTCTCGGGGTCGAGCAGGTCGCCGCCGACCACGGTCACGCCGTCTGGGGCGTCGTACCGGTCGGGGTCACGGACGAGCGCGACCACGTCGTGGCCAGCGTCCCGCAACGGGGGAACGAGATGGCCGCCGACGAAGCCGGTCGCACCGGTGACGAGCACGCGCATACCGTCACGAAAGGGTGGCTCCTGCATAAAGCGTCACCCCGACTCGTTCCCGCCCTGGGTCACTCGACGGCGTCCCACCCCGGTGTTCCGGGTGCGCCGGCCTCGTCCTCGACACGCTCGACGACCGAGGCGGCCGGTGCAGTCTCCCCGTCGCCGGTCGCCCAGGCGGTCCAGTCCTCGACCGCACTCGTGACCCAGGACTCGGTGGACAGCACTGTCTCGCGATACGTCTCGTAGTGACTCTCGCTGTGCTCGGTCGTTCCGGGGGCCGACGCGGCCGCCCAGCCGACGAACTCGGCGCGGTCCGCCCGCGTCAGCGTCCCTGCGGCCGCCCGGCTCGCGATGCCCGTCAGTTCGCCCGGCTCCGGATGGACGAACACCTTCTCGCCGAGTGCCTGTGGCCCGAGCAGGAGGCCACCCACCGACTCGGGGGGCTCGTCGTCGACCAGCCGGTCGTCGCCGAACGCCTCCTCGACGCGCTCGCACTCTGTCTCGCGCTCCAGCAGGAGGTTGTGTCCCGGGTAGTCGGCACACTCCGACGGGTACTGGTCGTCGCCGTGGATACGACACTGGAGCGTCTGCGGGTCGAGGAACACGCAGCTCCGGAGCCAGCGAGTCTCGTCCGTGCCTACCGGCGCGACCGGCTTCGGCGTCTTCCGCAAGCCGACGAAAAAGGCCGGCTGTCCGCCGATGGCCGCCACCCGGTGGCCGTCGACGACGACGGCGTCGTCCGCGTCCGGGGGCGCGGTCCAGAGCCGGGGGACCAGCGCGTCGCCCACCCCGTCGTCACAGAAGCGCCGAACCTCCGCCCGGGTCAGCGGCACGAGGTTGTAGACGTCGTCGAGGGGCTCGTGCGGCCCACGGCGCTCGTGGTCGCTCGGGCGGTCCGCGAGGGGCCGCCAGTCGACACAACAGCCCGCACAGCCCTCGCAGTCGACCTCCATGCGTGGCGGGTTCGTGCGCCAGCGGCAAATCGATACCCCCGACAGTCGCCGGGCTCGATAGTGCGCTATAGCACACCCAAACCTATTCCATAGATGAGCGTGAAGGGCGTTCACATGGTAATGGGCAGAAACGGTGGTGTCCGGGCGGTCGCGAACCGCGAGGTGGTCGCGGCCTTCGCACTCCTGGCATCGCTGGTCGTACTCGGACGGCTCACGACACTCGGGCCGCTCGAGACACCGGGCACACTGCTGGTCGAGGGGTACGAACTGGTCGAAGGGTTCCTGACGAACGTGGTGGCTGTCACCGCGCCGACCGTCGTGCTGTTTCTGGTGTACCTCTACGTCCTCGCGGTCGGCGTCGCCTGGGTGGTCCGCAGCACGGGAAAGAGCTAACGCCGTCCGGCCCCCAGGGTGGAGCGTGAGCACGGACCCTTGCGACGCCTGTGGTACTCCGGTGAAAATCCGCGGCGGTATCGGCGACTTCTGGTCGTTCTTCGGCGGCAGCGACGACGCCGAAGGGATGCTGTTGACGTTCGACAGCGACGACTCCGAGCACCTGCTCTGCTACGACTGCATCGAGAAACTTCCGGACGAGCCGACCGCGGCCGACGTGTCAGCTCTGGAGTAGTCAGCTCTCGTCGCGCGACTCGACGGGTTTGCCTCCCTCGGTCGGCGGGGCGACGTGGTCGACGAACGCCTCGACGGACGGCTCCGTGACCCGCATCCGGACGTGGATGTCGCCCAGCTCGTCGGGGTTGCCGACCGAGAAGTTGACCACGCCCTGGAACGCCGCCTGCTTCTTCAGGTCGAACTCGACGACGTTCCCGTCCCGGTGCTCGAAGAACTGTCCCCGGGCCGTGTCGAGGATGGCCTGCTCGTGCAGCAGTTCGGAGAAGTGGTCGACCTGGTGGGTCGTCGCGAGCAGCTCCCCCGGATGCTCCTCGACTTCGGCCTCCGGGAAGATGTTCCGGATGGCGTCGGCGACACGGTCCGTCACCTCCGTGTCCGTCACCGGCGCGGTGACCTGTACCTCGACGCTGTAGATCATCCGCGTACCTCCGAGACGGCCGCCGGTCCCTCGGCGAGCAGCGCCTCGATCTGCTCGCGGAACGCCGCCAGCGTGTCGGTGTTGTCGATGACGAGGTCGGCCCGTTCCATCGCGTCGTCCATGCCGAAGCCGCGCTCGCGTTCGTCGCGCTCCCGCAGGCTCTCGCCGTCTCCGTCGGTCCGGTCCCGGCCGCGCTCGGCCAGTCGGTCCTTCCGGACCTCGAAGGGTGCCTCGATGCTCACGAGTACGAAGTCGTCACCGAACGCGGCCTCGAACCTGTCGAGTTCGACGCCCGAGCGCAGGCCATCCACGAGCACGGTGTCGTGGTCCGCGAGGTGGTCGCGGATCATGGGTAGCGACCGCTGGGCGATGGCGTCGGGGCCGTTCTCCTCGCGCAGCGCCTGTGCGATGCGGCCGTGGTGCTCGGCCGGGTCGAGCCCGCGGTCGCGACACTCCTGCCGGATGACGTCGCCCATCGTCACGACGGGGATGTCGTGCTCGCGGGCCACGTTCGCCGCCTCGCCCTTGCCGCTCCCGGGGAGGCCGACTGTTCCGATGACGGTCATCGGCCGGAACTTGTCGTGACGGCGGCTTAACCCCACCGCTCTCCGCGCCAACCCTTTTCGCCGGTCGGTGCGTCGGTTCAGGTATGGCCCGCTCCCTCTTCGCCCGTGCCGTGTGGTTCCTGCTCGTCGGCTGGTGGCTCACGTTCCTCGCCATCAACGTCGCGTGGTTCCTGAACGTCACCGTCGTCGGCCTCCCCGTCGGCATCAAGATAATCAACCGCGTTCCGACGCTGCTGACGCTGAAGGAGCGCCGCGACCCCATCGACGCCGACACCGGCCGCAGCCAGCACTCGCTGCTCGTCCGGGCGGGCTACTTCCTGCTCGTCGGCTGGTGGCTCAGCTTCCTCTGGGCGAACCTCGCGTGGGCGCTCGCGGCGTCCATCGTGGGGCTTCCGGTCGCCGTCGTGATGTTCAACTACCTGCCGTATCTGACCTCGCTCTACCGGTTCGACGGCTGAGCGACGACGAGCGAGCCCGTCGCGAACCGCTCGAAGCCCAGGCCCTCGGCGAGCGCGACGGACCACGGCCACGCGTCGAGGGTGCGGTACTGCGGCCACAGCCCGGCGTCGAGCGCCCGCTCCGTCGCCCGCGAGACCACCGTCCGGCCGAGGCCACGCGAGCGGTAGTCGGGATGGGTGACGACGCTGATGTGCGCGATTCGCTCGTCCCACACCTCGTAGCCCGCCGCCGCGACGAGCCGACCGTCTGCCTCGATACCGACCGTCTCGCCGGGTTCGAACGCGGGACCGCCTGCGTCCCACTCGTCGGCCGGCACCGCCCGCTGGAACCGCCCGTACGCTCCCTCGTCGGTGGCTGTCAGGACTCGCGCCGGCGACTCGACGGGCGCGACGCTCTCGGCGTCCGTGTAGCCGTAGAACGCCGGGCCGAGCACCGTCTCGACCGGGACGATACGGTCTGTAACCCACCGCCCGAGTGCTGCCGGGTCGTCGACCGTTACCGACACCAGTTCGTCGGCGTGCGCCCGACACTCCGCGACGAGCGTCGACGGCGCACCGACGGCGACGGTCCCCTCCCGTACGAAAATCTGTACATTGTCGTCGTGTGCCGTCTCGCCGACGACCACGCCGTCCTGCTCGAACGCGTCGGCTGGAACGCCGAGCTGCGCCGCCCAGTACGTTTCGAGCGCCCGTTCCGTCGCCGGCTGCATGGTCCTGTCGACGTACGCCCCCATGATAACGCTTCGACCGGTGTGTGAACTCGTCGCACCAGCCGCGTCGGTCGAATCCCGACCGTTTTTCTACGATGGCGACATAGCCGGAATCGAGGGCACGTAGCTCAGCCTGGATAGAGCGTCGGACTTCTATCCGCACGCACCTCTGGTGGTGTGGGAAGACATCCGATGGTCGTGGGTTCAAATCCCATCGTGCTCGTTCGCTTCTCTCACTCGCACGATGTAGTCCCACTCGCTCGCGGGACTCCCATCGTGCTCGTCTGTCGTCACGAACTGGTGAGTGACGACGACGAGCAAACGTGGGATTTGAATCGGGGAGCGGAACGCAGTGGGGCGACCGTGGTTCAAATCGTGCCTGCTCCTGTGTCAACACCCGGACACTTGCCACGTCATGGTTGCTTATGTGCGATAGAGAGACGCTAGGCTGCTAGCCTCGCTATTGATTTATGTCGACACAGTACGAGGGAGTGCGTCGTCGGGGATGTTCCCGGCGGCCCGGCCGGCCGGGTAACACTGACCGGAACCGTCGGTCCCCACAGGGGGACGGGACCGACGCGTGCGGTGGGTCGCCGCGGAGTGTGATCCGGCGATGCGGAGGGGGGTCCAGTACCGTCCGGGCGGGTCGGCCAGTGTGCGGACTACTCGGGCGTCGTAGTCGTTCGTTCCGTCGTCCTGACCCGGACGAAGCCGTACAGGGTACAGGCCGCCGCCACGAGGAGGCCAACCGCGTGGACGGCGGGGTGGACGCCGAGGGAGAGCAGCCCGAGACCGTTCTCGAACGCGACCATCGTGACGACGAACAGTGCGCTCCCGGCCTGGAAGACGGCGAGGGCGCGCCGTCGCTCCGGGGAGACGCCCCGTCGCTGGCGGACCAGCTCCGAGCGGACGAGGACCAGGACACTCGCGACCACGAGGCCACCGACGAGTAGCCAGTCCGTGAGCACCGACATTGTATCACAGGAGCGTTCGCCGACAGAAAAGCGTTGGCTCCCCGACCACTCCCCGGGGCAGTATGGGGGTTTTAGTCGACGCCAGCCGAGACTGCAGTATGGAGTACTTCGAGGACATCGCGGTCGGCGACACCGACGAGTACGGCAGCTACACGGTCGAAGCCGAGGAGATCATGGAGTTCGCAGGGCAGTACGACCCGCAGCCGTTCCACACTGACGAGGAGGCCGCTACGGAGAGCCTCTTCGGTGGGCTGGTGGCGAGTGGCTGGCACACCAGCGCCATCACGATGCGGCTGCTGGTCACGGGTATCTTCCCCGATACCTCGGCGATGGGCGCGGTCGGGGTCGACGAGCTGCGCTGGCCGAACCCGGTTCGGCCGGGGGACGAGCTCCACGTCGAGACGGAGGTGCTGGAGACCGAAGCGGACTACCGGCCCGGCGTCGGCCTCGTCCGGAGCCGCGTGGAGACGTTCGATGCCGGGGGCGAGCTGAAACAGCACTTCGTGAGTCGAGCGCTGTACGGGCAGCGGTGAGGTCTGACCGGCGATAGTTCGGAGAACCGACTACTCTGCAGCGGCGTCACGCCGACCCGACACCCGAGGCATCTAGTGCCCGGTCGCCGGCCGACCGGACAGCATCTGCGAGACTATCGGTGATACTGCGCCGTTGAACTTTCTCCGGGCGCTGAAACGGAAGCTGGCGAACCACGTCGTCGTCGGTATTCAGCCCATACTGGCAGCCACGGACGTGGCTCTATGGCAATAACTATCGGCTATCTTTATATATGCTAGCTGAGAACAACGGCAGGTGTGGGGGAGTCTACTGCCCCACGCAGGAGGACAATTACATGACGGAAGTGACAACAATCGCCACGGGAATCGACGCCGCCATCGGCTGTGACTACCGACGGAGCGAACGCGCGCTGTACTTCGTCGAGTACGGCGGTAGCATCGCACGCTACGACCTCGTCCGGGACACCGTCGGGACCGTCTCGACGGGGACGGACACCATCGTGGGAACGTACCAGTACGACCTCGATACCGGCCAGCAGGGGGCCGCCGGCGACGACGACGTATGGTGGGAGATCATCACCGACGGCGAGCGCAAACTGGTCTCGCTGGAGGACGCCGCTATCGCGTACCTCGGGGACGTCGACTACGACGGCATCTCGTCGGCCGAGGTGCAGGACCTCGACTACGACCGGTCGCAGGACCTGAGCGGCAGCGACACCGACAACGAGCTGTTCGAGGGTGCGGTGTTCGCGGTCCGGACGAACGACGACAACTACGCGAAGGTCGAGGTGCTCGACCACGGAGACGACCTGCAGGTCCGGTACCGGACCTACGAGCTGCAGGACGCGTATCAGGAGCTCGGAACGGGCTACGACCGCCCGGAGGATATCGTGCTCGGGAGTGACGGCAACCACGCTTACGTCACCGAACGCGGCGGCGACGTCCTCCGCGTCGACCTGGACGACGCCGACCGGAGCCAGGCGACCGTGCTCGCGAGCGGGCTCACGAGACCACACCAGCTCGCGCTCGACGATGACCACAACCAGGCGTACGTCGTGGAGCACGACGACGACGGCCGGCTGCTCCGCATCGACCTCACCTCCGGCGCCGTCGACGAACGCTACAGTGGGCTCGACGGCGCTGTCGGCCTGCTCGTCGACGACGACCGCCAGTTCGCCTACGTCACCGAACAGCGCGACGGTGGCGCGAGCGGCGTCCTCACTCGTATCGAGCTCGCGACCGGTGCGAACGAGATGTTGGTCGGGAACCTGACCGCTCCGTTCATGCTCTCGTGGGGGAGCCCGACGGAGGACCGCGTCGTGTTTACCGAACGCGACCCCGAGAACGCCGTCTCCATGGTCGACCTCACGACGCTCGACGTGGACACGCTCGTCGACGACGTGCCGTTCCGGCCGTCGAGCGTCGCGCTCGTCAGCGAGGACGACCTCCTCGTCTGCAGTGACGACGTGCTCGCGGCCGTCGACCTCGCCGCCGACCTCTACCCGGCGGACGCGCCGCTGTTCATGGGTATCGGCCACGTGCCAGTCACCGACATCTCCGCGGACGGCTACGCCACCACGCAGGGGCCGGGCTACCCGCTCCAGACGAAGAACGCGCCGTTCGGCGGGCGGCTCCCCATCATGCTCAACCACGAACGCGCTTACCACGACGAGGGGGCGCGCTACTACCGCCTGCTGGTCGACGGCGACGAGCCACGCCAGAGCTGGCGTCAGCTCAAGTGGACGACCAGCACGAACCGGTTCGAGCCGACGGCCGTCTCCGCGTCAAGCGGCGGGTACTACCGAATCCACCGCCCCGGCGAGATCTGGTACAACAGCCGGCTGGGCTACAAGCTCGGCACTGGCTGGCTCACCAACGGCGAACACACTATCACGGTGAAGTTCTACAGCGACCGGGACCGCAGCACACTCGTCGACCAGGAGCACGTCGACGTCCACATCGACAACCAGCATCCGCGCGCCGAGATCGGGACCATCTACCACAAGCTCCCGTCCGGTTCGGCGTCCACGGAGGAGGAGATCGGGGCCTGTGGCATCGTCGACGGCGGCACCGACGAGTTCCAGCTCGGGCTCACCGCCCACGACCCCGAGGGCCACCTCCGGAGCTGGTCGCTACGGACGCTCTGGGGGGACAACGAGAGCGCCTCCATCGCGAGCGACAGCTACGACGACCACGACTCGTCGGTCAGCTGGGCCGGCATCCAGGACAGCCGCGAGCCGTCGGGTTGGTGGTCGGTGTACGCGCTCGAGTCTGACTCCGCCCGCCAGTGTGCCCACACGTTCTACCTCGACGTGTGGGGGCGGACAGTGAACGGCTACCACCACGTCCACCACTCGCGCTACCACAAGTCGATCACCATGCTGCTGCCCGACCCGAGTTCCTGAACCGCCGCCGCCCTGCTTCGTGAAGGGGGCTCGGATGTCAGAGCCGCCCTGCGAGCGACGGTCGAGCATCGCCCGGGCTTCCGAACAGTGATTGTCGAAATCGGCTGCTTACAGCTATTTCCCCGGGCTTTTGACGGGACATGATACGAGCTAGCACGGCGCCCAGCAGACACATAGCGGTCGGCCGTCTGTCACCTCCATGGTCGATGCTGCACCGCTGCTCCCGGGGCTGATGTTGCTGTCGGCAGCGGCGAGTGTGGTCATCACCGCCTACCTCGTCGTCCGGCTCTGGCGTTCGACGCCGGCACCCGGAAGCCGCTCGTTCCTCCTGGTCGCCAGCTCGGCGGGCATCTGGTGTCTCGGCGTGGCACTGGTGCTGTGGGAGCCGACGGTGGAGGGGATGGCCGCGCTGTCGGTGGTCTCCTGGCTCGGGATGACGACACTCGCTGTCGCCTGGCCGGCGTTCGTTCTGGAGTACACCCGGTCGGTCGACGTGTTCCGCGCCCGGGTGCTCGGGCCGCTGGCGGCAGTGCCTGCTGCCACGTTCCTCGGTCTCTTCGTCGCGAACGACCTGCTGGTGAACGACGTCGGCCCGGAAAGTGTCGGCAGCCTCTCGACGCTCGACGGGACGCCCGGACCGCTGCTGGTCGTGTTCGTCCTCTACACCTACGTTGTGAACGTGGGGTCACTGGTGCTGTTGGCCCAGCACTACCGCGAAGCCGGCGAAAAGGTCCGCCCGCAGACGGGCGCGTTGCTCGTCGCCGGCGCGCTCCCGTTCACTATCAGCATCGGGAGCCTGCTCGGCGTGACCCCGTTCCAGCCGGTCGACCTGACCCCGTTCGTGTTCTCCGTGACGAACGTCATCGTGCTCGTCGCGCTGTTCCGCTACGAACTGTTCCGACTCGTCCCGGTCGCCCGGACCACGCTGGTCGAGGAGCTGACCGACGGTGTGCTCGTCGTCGCCCCCGACGGCCGCATCGTCGACGCCAACCCGACGGCGCGCTCGCTGCTCGGGGTGGACGACCTCGTCGGGCGCCGCGTCGACGACCTGCAGTACTACCTCGGCCTCGATACCGCCGCCGACACCACGTTCACGGTCGAGGAGCCGGATGGAACCCGCTACGTCGAGGTCACCGTCTCGAACATCCGCACGCCCGGGGAGGGCGTCACGGGCTCGCTCGTCGTGCTCCACGACGTGACCGAACAGCGCGAACGCGAGGCGCTGCTCGAGGAGACGAACGAGCGACTTGACGAGTTCGCCAGCGTCGTCAGCCACGACCTCCGGAACCCGCTCACCATCTCCCAGGGGTACGTCGACCTCCTCCGCGAGCGCCACGACGACCCCGAACTGGACGAGGTCGCCGACGCGAACGCCCGCATGGAGGAGATAATCGACGACACGCTCCGCCTCGCCCGCCTGGAGACCCAGGGGCTCGACGAGGAGTGGGTATCGCTCCACGCCGCGGCTGTCGACGCCTGGGAGCTCGTCGACACCGGCGACGCCACACTTGCCGTCGACGCGGACGACTCGGTGTACGCCGACCCCAGTCGGCTTCAGACCCTGCTCGAGAACTGCTTCCGGAACAGTGTCGAACACGGCTCGCCGGACCACGACACCGCTCTCACCGTCTCTGTCGGCGCGCTCGACGACGGGTTCTACGTCGCCGACGACGGTGTCGGCGTCCCCGATGCTGTCCGTGACGACCTCTTCGAGATGGGCGTCTCCGCCGACGAGGACGGCACCGGCTTCGGGCTGGCCATCGTCGACCGTACCGCCCGGGACCACGGCTGGACCGTCGAACTCGCCGAGGCGGACGGTGCGCGGTTCGAGGTGCATGGCGTCGACGTTCGCTCCTGAGGCGTCACCAGCGTCTCGCTGTTCGTACTGCCTTGCGACGAGCGGGAGAGTGCGGTGCGCCGCGGTTAGCTGTGACGTGTCTCGTCGAGCTCAGAACCCGTCTTCGAACCTGAAGGTGCCGTCGCGCTGGACGACTTCGCCGTCGACCTCGATGACGCTGTCCTCGCTCATATCGACGATCATGTCGACGTGGACGGCGGACTCGTTCCGCTCGTTCTCCTCGCCGACGTTGGCCTCGTAGGCGCGACCGACGGCCATGTGGACGGTGTCGCCCATCTTCTCGTCGAACAGCATGTTGTACGTGAACTGGTCGATGTCGCGGTTCATCCCGATGCCCAGCTCCCCGAGGCGGCGCGCGCCATCGTCGGCGTTCAGCACCTCGGTCAGCACGTCCTCGTTCTTCTCGGCGCTGTGCTCGACGACCTCGCCGTCCTCGAAGCGGAGATAGACGCCGGTTACCTCCCGTCCCTGATGGTACAGCGGCTTGTCGAACAGCACTTCGCCCTCCACGCTGTCGAGGACGGGTGCGGTGAACACCTCGCCGCCGGGCAGGTTGTGCTTGCCCGTGTCGTTGATGGTCGTGTTGCCCGCGATGGACATCGTCACGTCGGTCGTGTATCCAGAACTCGTAGAGTTCTGGCTGCTCGCCGAGGTTCCCTCGGCGCTGTCGCCGCTGACGATGCGGACCTCCTCGGCGGGGTCCAGAATCTCCACCATCTGTGCCTGGAACTCGCCCTGCTCGTCCCAGTCCTTGTTGACTGCGTCCCAGACGAAGTTCTCGTAGCCCTCGGTGCTCATCTCCGCGAGCTGGGCGTTCGCACCGGCGGGGTACTGCGTGAGCACCCAGCGCTTCGAGAGTCGCTCGTCGAGCAGCGGTTTCCGTGCTTTCCCGTACTCGCGGGAGACCGCCGGGTTGATGTCTGCGGTCTCGGTCACGTTCGCGTCGCCGCGGATGGCGATGTAGACGTCCATCTCCTCGAACAGCGCCATCTCGTGGCTCGGCAGCTCGAACTCGCCCTCGTGGTTGCGCAGGTACGCCCGTCGGAAGCGTGTCCCGGTGCGCTGGCTGACCGCCAGCGGATTCGCACCGACGTCGGCACACGTCTCGAACAGCGCCGTGACGAGGTCCTCGGCGACGGGGTGGGCGTCGATGACCACGTTGTCGCCGGGCTGGAGGGATGCGGAGTGCTCGGCGACGATACGTGCGTGCTCACGAACTCGTGGGTCCATACCGGTACTCGCGCCGGTGTTCGGTTATCGGTTTCGGTGCGAAACCCGGCGGAGAGAATCAGACCTCGGGCTTCCAGTCGTCGATACGCTCGGCGTAGGGCACGAACTTCTCGTGGGAGTCGTGCTTGAACACGCCGAGGATGGTCCCGTCGAGCTTCTGGACGTACGTGTAGAACTCGCCCGCGTCCTCGGCGTCGTGGACCATGCCGGGGGCGTGGCGCAGCTCGTACTGTGCGGCGACGAAGATGGCGGTCTCGGTCTCCGGATCGCGGTACTCGACGACGACGAACACGTTCCCGTCGACCTCGCGGCGGTACACCTCGTACTCGGGGAACTCTCTGTCCCCGAAGACCTCGGTGAACTCCTCGCCGTGGTTCGACGGCACGACGAACACCATCCCGAAGCGGTCGTCGTCGTCGTCGCCAGCCTCGCGGTGCTGTGTACCGGTGTTGCCGGCCATCATCGTGACTGTCTCCCAGCCAGCTTCCTCGCGTTCGTCCGCCAGCGCCTCCATGTCCTCGAGTGCGCCCTGCCAGGCACTCTTCAGGACATCGGCGTTGTTCGCGATGCGGTCGACGTACTCGTCGTCGTGTTCACTCTCAGGGACTTTGGGCATATCTGCATACACGAAACGAAGCCGGATAAGCGTGTCTGACCGTCTCAGGCGGCGACACTTACACCGCTGCGATGCCGAAGACGAACTCCATCGTCATCGAGGTGACGAGCATCAGCACCGCCGCCAGGAACTGCTTCGCGTACGTCGAGAACCGGTCGTCCGGGTTCACCTCGACCCACCGCATCGGCGGGAGCCAGCTGGCGAGGCGTTCGAGCCGGGTCGGCGACTGCGCGCCGACCGACCCGGACGCCTTCTTCTGCCGGTCGTCGCCGCTGGTTACGAACTCGTCTTTCGACTTCACCTTCGACGGCGAGTCCGGCCGCAGCTGGAACGACGCGTACGCGAGCAGCGCGAAGCCGACCCAGAACAGCACGAACTTGGTCCGGTACAGCGTCCCCTCCCCCGAGAGCTCGAAGAACGCCGACATCCCCGCGACTACGGCGACCAGTAGCACCGCGTACGCCAGGGCGTCCAGCGTCTTCCGACCGAGTCGGATCGCTCCGACTACCTCCGGGGGGCGGTCGCTCATCGCTTCTGTTTGAGCTTCTCGAACTCCGGCGCGGGGTCCTCGTACCGGTCGACGTGTCGGTGGCAGAAGCTCGTCCGGCCGTCGTCGCTGACGCTGTAGTGCTTCGGCCGGTCGGTGTCACAGATGCTGCCGAACTGGTCGAGCAGGTACTCCCGGGCCTTGTTGTCGTGGCCCTTCTCGACGAAGCTCGACGCCTCGCGGACGTGCTCTGCGACCTCCGTCGGCACGTCGACGTCGCCGAACAGCTCGTCCGTGATCTCCGTCACGTCGGAGAAGCGCGTCGACCGCCCGAGGAGTTCGCGGGCGTGGTCAGTGAGCGACCGGTCGGCACGGGTCCGCTCGCGGATGACCTCCCGGAAGACCTCGACACGCTGCCAGATGTCGTCGTCGATGTGCTGGTACTCGTCGGGCCGTATCTTGACCGGACAGCGCGTGCTGAACGGACAGCCGGTCGGCGGGTCGCGCGGGCTCGGCGGCGTCCCGCGCAGCGTGATGCGGTCCTTGGAGGCGGACGGGTCCGGCTCCGGAATCGCCGACAGCAGCGAGTGGGTGTACGGGTTTCCGGGGTTCTCGAACAGTCCGTCCGCCGGGCCGATCTCCATCAGGTTACCGAGGTACATCACCGCGACCCGGTCACAGATGTGCCGGACGACGCTCAGGTCGTGGGCGATGAACAGGTACGTCAGCCCGAACTCGTTCTGCAGGTCCTCCAGCAGGTTCAGGATCTTCGCCTGCACGGAGACGTCCAGCGCCGACACTGGCTCGTCGAGCACCAGGAAGTCCGGCTCGAGCGCGAGCGAGCGGGCGATACCCACGCGCTGGCGCTGCCCGCCCGAGAACTGGTGCGGGTAGCGATAGTAGTGCTCCGGACGCAGTCCGACGGTTTCGAGCAGTTCGCGGACGCGCTCTCGGCGCTCCCGCGGCGTCCCCCAGCTGTGGACGTCGAGCGGCTCGCGGATGATCTCGCCGACGGTCATCCGGTCGTTCAGGCTCGACTCGGGGTCCTGGAACACGATGCCCAGCTGCCGACCGCGGAGCCGTTTCAGTGCACGGCTCGGTGCCGCGGTCACGTCGACGTAGCCGCGCTCGACCTCGTAGACGCCGTTCTCGATGCGACCCTCCTGGATGAAGACGAAGTCCTTCTGGTCGAACAGGCCGAGCTTCGGGCCGAAGCCCTGGTCGATGACGTCGGAGACCTCCAGGCCGGTCTGCTGGACGAAGTCGGCGGCGTCGATCTCGGACGCGCTGACGTTCTCCCAGCCACGGTCCGGAGCGACGGCCTTCGGGCGGACCCCGTCGGCGAACAGCTTCGTCACCAGCTCGGTCGCGTCGTTGTCGGCGTACACCTCGCGGAGGTCGACGGTTCGCCGACCGTAGCTGTTCGCCATCTGCTCGACGACAGCCGGCTTCTGGAAGCGGCTCGTCCCGGCCGTGGCCTCCTCGAGCTGGACGAGCGTGCGCCCGAGCGTGGACTTGCCACAGCCGGACTCACCGACCAGGCCGAGCGTCTCGCCTTTCTTGATGTCGAAGCTCACGCCGTCGACCGCCTTCACCGGCTCGTCGGTGATGAGCCCGCCACCGGGGTAGTACGTCTTCAGGTTCCGTACCTGTATCATCGGCTCTGCCTGGACTGTCGACTGCGACTCGGACATCGCTTGCTTGCTCATTCAGGGCCACCTCCTTTTCCGCCTTTGGCTCGGTGAATCTCCAGTGCCTCGGTCTGCGGGACGTCCTCGGGATAGAGCAGACACGACGCCGTGTGGTTGGCTTCGTTCTCCCCGACCGAGACGGATTCGGGGTGTATCGCCTGGCATTCGTCGAACGCCTCGGGACAGCGTGGCGCGAAGCGACAGTACGTCGCCTCCTCGTTCGGCGTCGGCACGTCACCCTCGATGGTGACCAGCCGGTCGCCCTCCTGTCGGCCGGGAATCGAAGAGAGCAGCCCCTGCGTGTAGGGATGCTTCGGGTTGCCGAACAGCGACTCCGCGTCGGCCGTCTCGACGATCTCGCCGGCGTACATCACGTTCACGCGGTCGGAGATGTCGGCGATGACACCCATGTCGTGCGTGATGAACATGATGGACAGGCCACGTTCTTCCTGAATATCGGAGAGCAGCTCCAGAATCTGCGCCTGGATGGTCACGTCGAGTGCGGTCGTCGGCTCGTCACAGATGAGCAGTTCGGGCTCGCAGGCGAGCGCCATCGCGATGACCGCACGCTGGCGCATCCCACCGGAGAACTGGTGGGGGTACTCGCGGACCCGACGTCGGGCGTCGGGGATACCGACGGCTTCGAGCAGGTTGACGGCCTCCTGGGTCGCCTCCTGGCCCTGTAGCCCGCGGTGGAGGCTCAACGCCTCCTCGATCTGGTTCCCGACGGTGTAGACCGGGTTCAGCGACGACAGCGGGTCCTGGAACACCATCGCGATGTTCCCGCCGCGGAGCCGTCGGAGTTCTCGCTCGCCCGCACGCGTGATGTCGACGTAGCCGCGGTCGACGCGGACGCCGTCACCGGAGGTTCGCCCCTCCTCCACGAAGACGAAGTCGTCCGAATCGACGAGATTGAGCTCGTCGGCGTAGCCGGCGGCGATGACGTCGTCCCAGCCGACCGCGCCGTCGGCGACCATCTGGCGTGCGTTCACCTGCTCCGGCGGCAGGTCGGCGTACTTCTCGTGCTCGGTGAGCTCGTGTGGCTGTGCGCCGTGCTGGTCCATCGCGTCCTGGACCACGTTGGCGAGGCTCGACTTCTCCTCGAGCTCCCCGATGTCGACCGTTTTCCCCGTGTACGTGTTCGCGAAGCGCTCGACGGTCTCGGGGTCGCGGAACTGGATGGAGCTCCCGCGGAGCGTCCGTCCGGGGCTCTCGACGAGGCCCATGATCGAGCGCGCCGTCACCGACTTACCCGAGCCGGACTCGCCGACGATACCAACCGTCTCACCGTGGTCGATGTCGAAGCTGATGCCGTCGACCGCACGGATGACCTCCTTGTCCGTGAAGAAGGAGGTCTGGAGGTTCTTGATGCGGAGGATCGGCTCCTCCTTGTGGGTCTGCATCGACATCACCCACCACCCCCTGCGGCGGCGGCCTCGCCACTACCACTTCCCTCGGACTGCGGGTCGATGGCGTCACGGATACCGTCACCCAGCGCGTTGAAGCCGGTGACGACGAAGACGACCATCAGGCCCGGAATCGTGGCGATGTGCCACGAGACGGTGGTGACGTACGGCCGTCCGATGTTGACTGCACGACCCCACTCCGGCGTCGGCGGTGCGACGCCGAGGCCGAGGAACGAGAGTGCAGCGACGCTGATGATGATCCCACCGATGGTGAGCGACCCGTAGATGAGCAGGTAGCCCGCCACGTAGGGGAGCATGTGCTTTCGCATCGTGGCCGACGGTCGCTGACCGTAGGACTTGGCTGCGTCGATCCACTCCTCCTCGGACACCTGGAACGCGGGGCCACGGATGGCGCGCCACAGCGCCGGCCAGCCCGTGGCCGCGAAGATGAGTGCCAACAGGAACCCGCCGCTGTAGATGTTCGAGATGGGGTGACTCGAGAACACGACCGAGAGCAGGATGTAGACCAACAGCCCCGGGAGTGCCTGGATCGAGTCACTGGTGACGACGACGAGGAGGTCGGCGAGCCCCTTGTAGTACGCCGTCACCATCGCGAGCGCGGTCGCGACGAAACCGCTCAGCGCGATGGACAGCAAGCCGATGAACAGCGACACACGTGCGCCGTCGGCCATGAACGTGAACAAGTCCTTGCCGTTGGCGCGTTCAGACAGTGTCCCGATGGGGTGGAACCGACCGTAGTCGTCGTAGTTCATCACGCCGACGTTGCTGTCGGGCGTCCCCTGGGAGGCAGACTGCAGGTTCGCCGACCCGTGGGTGATCGTCTCCACCTGGCCGTTCTCGACGTACTGGAACTCGTGGCCGTACGGGTTGTAGATGTTCTGTGTGGTGGTGGTCGGTCCCATCGCGGGAGCGAACATCGCCAACACGAGGAACAGGAACACGATCACGAAGCCGAACTGGCCCCAGCGGTGGGTGCTCAGCCGGTCGACCATGTCGTCGCGCGGCGTCCAGTCGGCGAAGCGGTAGTGCCGCCTGAACGTCTTGTAGCCCTGCCAGACCCAGAGGAGCCAGACGAAGGCGTAGAGGTATATCGTGACCACGCGGATGGCCCACGCGGCGGCAGGGGAGAGACCGAGGAACGTGCCGTGGTACGAGCCGATGGCGATGCGTGCACCCAGAATCTCACTGCCAGCGGGATACTCGGCTGCGGCGCCTTCCGGCGGCAGGAACCCCTGATTCGGTATCAGGTCCCGGGAGAGCAGTGTCGGGATGTTCGCGACGATCCAGTCCGCGATGCCGGCCATCGTCTGTGCGAAGCCGTGGATCAGCTGCGCGAAGGTGGGCTCGCCGATGAGCGGGAGTGCGGGCAGGAACGCGAGCGGCTCGTACAGCAGGATGAGCCACAGCACCGCCAGCACTGCTCCGACGATGGAGCGCTCGAGTAAGTCCGCCGAGATGGGCAAGTCCTCGAGCCCGAGCGTCTCGACGATGCTGAACGGGACGAACGCCGCCTTGACGAAGACGGAGAACACCGCGAGGACGAGGAGTGCGCCCAGTGCGGACATCACCGTTCCGCCGGCGAAGCCGAGCGAGTCGTACATCGTGTCGACGTACCAGCCACCGATGTCCTGGCTTCCGCCGACGAGCGGGTTGATCTGCTCGCCGAACAGGATCAGCGCGTCGACGAAGGCGCCGAACTCCACCGCGAGGAGGAGCAGTGCGCCGCCGATCCAGATCAGTGCTGGCGTCGGGTTCGCGGCGATTCGACCGAAGAACGTTCTGTTCTGAGTTGCCTCGCTCATGTTATTCGTACCCCACTCGCGGGTCGATGATCGTGTAGAGGAAGTCCTGGAAGATGTTCATGAAGACGATGATGAGGATGAAGATGTACATCAACGAGCCGACCAGTGGCATGTCGCCATTGATGGCTGCCTGGAAGAACAGGTAGCCGATGCCGTTGATGGCGAAGATTGTTTCCATGATGACGGAGCCACCGATCAGCAGGAACGCCTCGTTCAGGATGATCGGGACCAGCGGGATGAGCGCGTTGCGGAAGACGTGCTTCCAGACGATCTTCTGTCGGGAGAGCCCCTTCGCGCGGGCAGTCTCGACGTACTTCGAGTTGATCGTCTCCAGCACCGCCGTCCGGCCCAGCCGCATCTCGTTGCCCATCGACGCCGAGCCGAGGACGATAGCGGGCGGGAGCACCATCTTCACTGCGCGCACGAACACCTCCCAGTCGAAGCTGAACAGGGAGATGGTCGTCCCGCCGATGGTGAACAGGTCGGTGCCGTTCGAGTTGTAGAAGTTCAGTGGCGGCGGCGTCCCGATGTTGTTGGTGACGAGCCAGGCGTCCCACTGGAAGTTGACGAGACCGAACGTCAGCATCTCGGAGTAGGTCCCGGACTGACTCAGCACCGAGTAGAAGATGACGCCGAGCCAGAAGTTCGGCATCGCGCGCCAGATGATGCCGCCGAAGGAGGCGAAGTAGTCACCCATCGTGTTCGGGTTGAGCCCGGCGTAGAAGCCGAGCGGGATGCCGATGAACAGCGGGATGAGCACCGACCAGAAGCCCAGCCAGAGCGTTCGCGGGGCGTGCTGGACGATGAGCGTCATCGCCTTGGTGTTCTCCTGGATGACGTAGGAGTTCCCGAGGTCGAACGTGAACAGGCCGACCATGTATTCGATGTACTGTCCCCACAACGGCCGGTTCAGTCCGAGCTGCTCTTCGACCCGCGCGTACTGCGACGGCGGGGTGTTTGGACCGAGGATGGCCGCAACCGGGTCGAGTGGACCCAGTCGAATGATTGCGAACGTGATTGTCACGCCGAACAGCACCACAGGGACTGCCAGGAGGAGTCTGCGGGCGAAGTACCCCCAGCGACTCATGGCGTGTCCCTCCGGTGAGCCACTTCCATCACCATTGTTCTACTGGTAGTGTATTTCGCACCCATGGTTATGTCTTGCGTTCCTCAACTGTCGTATTTCCGGACGTAGCAAGGGCTATGCGCCCGAAAAATGAAAAATCCGATACGGGACCGAAACCCGATTTAGCTGCGGTCGTTCAGGTAGACGTTGTTGAGCTTCTGGCGGCTGCCGCCACCGGCGCCGACGCGCGGCATGTCGACCCAGTCGTAGGCCATGCGCTCGTCTGCGCGGTGGTAGGCGGGCAGCAGGATCATGTCGTCCCACAGCGCCTCCTCCATCTCGACGTAGGCTTCGTTACGAATCTGCTGGGCATCCTCGGTCGGGGCCGGGTTGTTCTTGATGCGGTCCCAGGCGTCAGACGCACGCTGCGGTGCGTCCGATTCGGAGTCGTCCCAGTCCAGGTAGAAGCCCTGTGCACCGCCCTCCTGGTCGGTGTTCGTGAGCTCCGGGACGGCCTGGCCGAGGAAGTTGTCCGGCGCGGGCCAGTCCATGACCCACCCGAGCGAGTAGGCGCCGAGGTTCCCGTTACGGCCGCGGTTGAGCAGCGTCGAGAACGGTGCCTCCTCGAGCTGGAGGTTGACGTGGGCGTTCGCGAGCTTGTCGCGGAGGATGGTGCCCAGTCCCTGCCAGGTGTCGGACTCGTAGGTGGTCAGCGTGACCTCGTACTTGTTGTTCGGACCGTAGCCGGCGTCCTCCATCACCTGACGGGCCTCGCCGAGGAGTGTCTCGTTGTAGCCGTAGGGATAGCGCTCTTCGGCGTGGGCCTTGTAGGCCTCGGCCTGACCGGGGTAGATACCCGGCGGCGTGAGGTGGTACGCGGCCGTGCCGCGACCCTTGAACACTTCGTCGACACCCTCTTCCTGGTTCATCGCGTAGGCCATGGCCTTGCGGGCCGGGGCCTCGACGTTCTTCGCGTTCAGACCGAGGTAGAACGTGTTGATGGTCGAGTACTTGAGGTACTGGGCCGTCTCGCCGTTCCGCATCGGACCGTAGGTACCGATCTCGCGGCCCTTGGAGTCCGTCTGCTCGACGGAGACCAGGCTCGGGTCGTACTGCGATGTCGGCATCGACACGAGGTCGGAGTTCTTGTTCTGCCCGTAGTTGTACGAAGCGTCTGGGTCCGTGATGACCTGCCAGTGGACACCGGCGACGTGCGGGACCGGGCCGTGGTAGTCCTCGTTGCGGACGATGTCACACGAGGTGTTGGTCTCCCAGCTCTCGAACTCGAACGGACCTGCGCCGATCGGGTTGTTGCGTGCGAAGTCCTCGTACGCCATCTCGCCCTCGTAGTCCCCGTGGTCACCGACGATGCCCTCCGGAATCGCGGAGAACGAGGTGTAGGCGAGCATCTCGAGCGTGGACGCGAACGGCGTCTCAAGGCTGAGCTCGAGGGTCTTGTCGTCGACGGCCGTCGCACCGAGCGAGCCCCACTCGTAGTTGCCGTCGCCGTCGGTCTCCTGCTCGATGCCCATCGCGCCGCTCGCCGTGAAGTACTGACGGCGGCTGTTGGACGAGCCCGCGAGACGCTCGAAGGAGTAGATGAAGTCCTGTGCGGTGACCTCGTCACCGTTGTGGAACTGGGCGTCCTCCTTGATGTTGAATGTGTACGTCGTGAAGTCGTCGGAGACCTCGTAGTCGGCGGCGAGGAGTGGAACGACCTCGATCTCGCCGTTCGGGTAGTTCATCAGCGCGTCGAAGACGTTCTGAATGACCGTCCCTGACGCGGTGTCCGTCGCGGCCACCGGGTCGAGCGTGCTCATCGTGGAGTTGATGAGCTGGAACGTCTTGTCGAGGAGCTCGCGGTCCTCACCCGTGTCTCGGGTTGTCTGCTCCGTCGCGGTATCCATCGATTCGGTGTCCGCGGGCGTGTCGGTACTGTCTCCGTCATCGCCACCGCCGAGACATCCCGCGACTGCAACTGCAGAAGCTGTGCCACCGGTCGCCTTCAGGAAGCGACGGCGGTCAATGCTGGTATTGTCTGTCATCCCACGCACCCCTTTTGGGACGATATGGTTAAAATTACCGTTTAGGTCTGTGGCCGTTTTACATACCCTAACGTTTAAGTGAGATTCGCTTCGTCACACGGTTTTTCTACACGAGCATGTCAACTGCCAGCACGGCAATGTTGCTGGTACGGGTGCATTAAAGTACGCCTTCTCAGCGCGGAGCTCGTCGAACACCGTCCGACCGTATCGGGGGACGAGGGTTACCTACGACGAGCCCTTCGCGTGCGAGACGAGTAAACCAGAGTACTGATTCGACGCGTTTATCAGTGGGCATGAGAGAGAGACTCATATGGCAGCATCCGAGCCAGGTTCGTCGGAGTTCCCCGACGAGCGCGATGTCGTAGCGTCTGTCGATGGTGAAGGCTCCGCTCAGGAGTACGTCATCGCAGACATCACAGAGGATGGAGCCTGGCTCTCCATGCAGGCGGAAGACGCACCCGACCTCCCGGCCTGGCGATAACGTCGACCTGACTTTCTCGCGACGCAGCACCGACCAGCCGTGGCTCCGGCCACGTCGATGACACTACCTTTTTGCCGTCGACCCCCCTTCACGGGGATATGCACTACCGGGAGGTCGCCACCGAGCGGGAGTTCCTGTGCCGGCTGGACACCGGCGGCGACTGGCGCGCGCAGCTCGAGACGCTGGCTGCGGACGAGGGAATCGAGGCCGCCTGGTTTACCGGGCTCGGCGCGGTCCAGGACGCCGAAGTCTGGTTCTACGACCAGGAGACCTGCGAGTACGACGCGGTGACGTTCGACGAGCCCCTGGAAGTCGCGGCCTGTGTCGGGAACGTCGCCGACCTCGACGGCGAGCCGTTCGCACACACCCACGCCGTGCTCTCGCGACCGAGCGGCGGCGCGCTCGCCGGGCATCTGAACGCCGCGACCGTCTGGGCCGGCGAGCTGTACGTCCGTGCGTTCGAGGACCCACTCGTCCGCGAGCACGACGAGACCACCGATCTGGACCTCTGGCTATAATGCGGGAGGCAGACGAGCGCTACTTCGAACGGATCGAATCGCGTCTCGACGAGGCGTTCGACCTCGCACAGCGTGCGAAGGCGACCGGCGGGGACCCCGAGCCCGAGGTGGAGATTCCGACCGCCCGCGACATGGCCGACCGCGTCGAGAACATCCTCGGCATCGACGGCGTCGCCGAGCGAGTGCGCGAACTCGAGGGCGAGATGTCCCGCGAGGAGGCCGCGCTCGAACTCGTCGAGGACTTCGTCGAAGGGAGCGTCGGCGACTACGAGTCCCGCGAGGGGAAAGTCGAGGGCGCCGTCCGGACCGCCGTCGCCCTGCTCACCGAGGGCGTCGTCGCGGCCCCCATCGAGGGTATCGACCGTGTCGAACTGCTGGAGAACGACGACGGCACCGAGTTCATCAACGTCTACTACGCGGGGCCCATCCGCTCCGCGGGTGGCACCGCACAGGCGCTCTCGGTACTGGTCGCCGATTACGCCCGCGCCCTGCTCGACATCGACCAGTTCAAGGCCCGCGGCGACGAGATAGAGCGGTACGCCGAGGAGGTCGCGCTGTACGACAAGGAGACCGGGCTCCAGTACTCGCCGAAGGACAAGGAGACGAAGTTCATCGCCGAGCACATGCCCATCATGCTCGACGGGGAGGCGACCGGCGACGAGGAGGTCTCCGGCTTCCGCGACCTCGAACGCGTCGACACCAACTCCGCCCGTGGCGGGATGTGCCTCGTCCTCGCGGAGGGTATCGCGCTGAAGGCCCCGAAGATCCAGCGCTACACGAAGAACCTGGACGAGGTCGACTGGCCGTGGCTCCAGGACCTCATCGACGGCACGTACTACGACGACGAGAGCGGCGACGCGGGCGACGAGGCCGAAGGCGACGACGGGGACGACGCTGAGGCCGACGCCGGCGACGACGGTGGCGGTGAGAGCGAGACGGACGACGGCCCGACCGGCCCGCCCCGCGTCGAGAAGAGCCAGAAGTTCCTGCGTGACCTCATCGCCGGCCGGCCCGTCTTCAGCCACCCTTGCGAGTCGGGCGGCTTCCGGCTGCGCTACGGCCGGGCGCGCAACCACGGCTTCGCGACCGCCGGCGTCCACCCTGCGACGATGCACCTCGTCGACGACTTCCTCGCGACGGGAACCCAGATCAAGACCGAACGACCCGGCAAGGCCGCCGGCGTCGTCCCCGTCGACTCCATCGAGGGGCCGACAGTCCGGCTGGCAAACGGCGACGTGCGCCAAGTCGACGACCCCGAGGAGGCACTCGAGATACGCAACGGCGTCGAGCGCATCCTCGACCTCGGCGAGTACCTGGTCAACTACGGCGAGTTCGTCGAGAACAACCACCCCCTCGCCCCAGCCTCCTACACCGTCGAGTGGTGGCGCGGCGAGCTCGCCGACGCCGGCGCGGACGTTCAGGCCCTCCGCGACTCCCCGCACGTCAACCTCGACGACCCCAGCGCCGAGCAGGCGCTCGAGTGGACGGCCGAGTACGACGCGCCGCTCCACCCGGTGTACACCTACGTCTGGCACGACATCTCCGTCGCTGCCTTCGACGAGCTCGCCGACGCCGTCGCCGACGGCTACATCGAGGACGGCACCCTGCACGTCCCCCGGCGTGGCGAGGTCCGGGAGACGGTCGAGACGCTGCTGAAACCGCACCACCAGAACGACGACGAACTCCTCGTCCGCGACTACGTCCCCTTCCTGCGGAGCCTCGGCATCGACGAGGAGCTGCACCGCACCTGGACGCTCTCCGACCTCTCCGACCGGGCGCTGACCTGGGGAACAAGCGACGACACGGTCGACGCCGGACAGGACGCCGAGCCGACCGACCACGACGACGACCGACCGCCCGGCACCAACGCCATCGAGGCCGTCAACGAGGTCGCCCCGTTCACCGTCCGCGAGCGTGCCCCTACCCGGATCGGCAACCGGATGGGCCGCCCCGAGAAATCCGAGTCCCGGGACCTCTCGCCCGCCGTCCACACCCTGTTCCCCGTCGGCGAGGCCGGCGGTAGCCAGCGCTCGGTCGCCGAAGGGGCGAAACACGCTCCCGACATGCGCTCGACCCCCGGCCGCATCGAGGCCCAGGTCGGCACCCGCGAGTGCACCGGCTGCGGCGAGCAGACATTCGAGACGCGCTGTCCGGACTGCGGCGAGCGCACCGAGCCGTACTACTTCTGCCCCGACTGCGAGCAGGAGCTCGAACCCGACGACGCCGGCCGTGTGTACTGCGACCGCTGCGAGGTCGACGGCACCAGCGTCGAGTTCCACGAGATCGACCTCAAGTCGCAGTACTGGGACGCCATGGACGAGGTCGGCGAACGCGAGAACTCCTTCGAGATTCTCAAGGGCGTCAAGGGGCTCTCCTCGACGAATAAGACGCCCGAGCCAATGGCCAAGGGCGTCCTCCGCGCGAAACACGGCGTCACCGCGTTCAAGGACGGCACCGTCCGCTACGACATGACCGACCTCCCGGTCACCGCCGTCCGCGCCACCGAGCTGGACGTCACCGCCGACCAGCTCCGCGCGCTGGGCTACGAGACCGACGTCCACGGCGACGAGCTCCGTCACGACGACCAGCTCGTCGAGCTGAAGGTACAGGATATCGTGCTCTCCGACGGCGCGGCCGAGCACATGCTCAAGACCGCCGACTTCGTCGACGACCTCCTCGAGTCCTACTACGGCCTCGAACCGTTCTACGAGATGGACGAGCGCGAGGAGCTCGTCGGCGAGCTCGTCTTCGGGATGGCTCCCCACACCTCCGCCGCGACGGTCGGGCGCGTCGTCGGGTTCACGAGCGCGGCAGTCGGGTACGCACATCCGTACTTTCATGCGGCGAAGCGCCGGAACTGCTTCCACCCGGAGACGAAGATCTGGTTCGAGGACGAGGACGGCGAGACGCACTACGACGAGATTCGGTCGTTCGTCGAGGAGCGTTTGGAGCCCGAGTCCGCCGAGGAGGACGACTTCGGGACGCTCGTGCAGGAACTCGATGGGAACGTGTTCGTGCCGAGTATCGACGCAGACGGTGCGAACGTTCGGAGACCTGTCGATTCCATCTCGAAGCATCGAGCGGTGGAGCACATGGTTCAAATCACGACTAGGAGTGGACGGGAAATCGAGGTGACGCCCGACCATACGATGCAACGCTGGAATGACGGCATTGAGTCTGTTGCTGCGAGTTCAGTCTCCGAAGGCGACCAGCTCCCGTTACCTGAGGAAATCGGTTTCGACGGTCGAGAGCAGGAGTTTGACCTGCTTGAAGAACTGTTCACGGTCGACTTGCTTCCGAACGAGGACTTAGTTATCCGTGACATCGGAGAGGAGAACCTGAAACAACTGCTGGACGATGCAACGACTGGCCCCGGCTACTGCAAATCCACCGCAGAAACGTTGGGTGTCAGTCAATCGACCGTCTACAATTGGGTCTCACGGAACAGTATACCCGTCTCGGTTCTGGCAGAGTTACTCGGGACGGAGAATCTGGCTGAGCAGGTTCCGGACGATGTTAGACTTGGCGTTCGCCGCGACTCCACCAGCGTCGACCGGCATATACACGTCTCAGAAGACCTCGGACTGCTTCTCGGGTACTACGCGGCTGAGGGGTTCTCCAGAAAGGAAGCCGGATCATACTATCAGACGACTATCTGTACGCCGGACGCCAAGGTTCGCGACCAGATTATCGAGACTTTCGAGCAGTCTTTTGGCGTCGAAGCTTTCGAGGAGAACGAATGGAAAGTCACGGTCTCGAACCGCATCATAGCAACCGTTTTCGAGGAGGTATTCGAAGCTGGTACTCGGGCGGAAACGAAGTCCATCCCCGACTGCGTAATCTCGTCACCGAAACCGGTCGTCCGTGGCTTCCTCAGGGGTTACTTCAGTGGGGATGGCTCTACGTCTTCGGACCGCGTCGACATCAGGGCCCACACTATCAGTAACTCGCTCGCTGAGGATCTCCTAGCTGCTCTCAAGCGGTTCGGCATCTCGGCGACCCGTTACACTGAATCTCGGACGATAGACACCGGTGTGGTTGCGGAGTTTTACGACGGCTCACCGGAGTTCGAAACCAACGTTCTGAAGATTACATCGGAGAACGCAGTCCGATTCTCGGAGCGGATCGGCTTCCACCTCGACCGAAAGGAGGAGACGCTGAACGAAGTGATCGAGTCGACCGAGATTCGCTCGCAGCGGCTATTCGGTGACGGTGGCGATGTGCTGCTCGACGAGGTCACCGATGTTCAGTACGTGGAATCTGAGATCGACCACACGTACTGCCTCACTGTCGAAGAAACGCACACGTTGGTCACGAACGACCTGTTCAGTGGCCAGTGCGACGGCGACGAGGACTGCGTCATGCTCCTGCTCGACGGCCTGCTCAACTTCTCGAAGGCGTTCCTGCCGGACCAGCGGGGCGGGAAGATGGACGCGCCGCTCGTCATGTCCAGCCGCATCGACCCCTCCGAGATCGACGACGAGGCGCACAACATGGACATCATGTGGGAGTACCCGACCGAGTTCTACGAGGCGACCCGGGAGATGGCGGACCCGGAGGCGGTCGAGGACATCATGAAGATAGCCGAGGAGACGCTCGGCACGGAGCGGGAGTACACCGACTTCGCACACACGCACGACACCACGGACATCCACATGGGGCCGGCGCTGTCGGCGTACAAGACGCTGGGCTCGATGCAGGACAAGATGGACGCCCAGCTACACCTCTCGCGGAAGCTCCGGGCGGTCGACGAGACGGACGTGGCCGAGCGAATCATCGAGTACCACTTCCTGCCGGACCTCATCGGGAACCTGCGGGCGTTCTCGCGGCAGGAGACGCGGTGTCTGGACTGCGGGGAGAAGTATCGACGGATGCCGCTGACCGGCGACTGCCGGGAGTGTGGTGGCCGGGTGAACCTCACGGTCCACCAGGGGTCGGTCAACAAGTACATGCAGACGGCGCTGATGGTGGCCGAGGAGTTCGGCTGCCGGCCGTACACCGTCCAGCGGCTGGAGAAGCTGGAGAAGGCGCTCTCGTCGGTGTTCGAGGACGACACGAACCGCCAGACGGGCATCGCGGACTTCATGTAAGGCAGAGGGGCATGTTGGCAGCCACCGTGGGTGTCGGTGCCGCGTGTGACGGCCCAACGAAGAAACAGGGCCTTTAAGCGGCTTTTGCACGTATCCCGCCGGTATGATAGTTGCCGACGCGATGACGCCCCGCTCAGAGTTGGTCACCGTCGAGCTGCCGGGCACCCGCGACGACGTGCTCGAGTATCTCCAGGAGTACGGTTTCTCATCTGTCCCGGTCGTGAAAGAGACGGACGGCGTCGAGGCGTACCGCGGTCTCGTCTCGCGCGATCTGCTCATCGAGCGCCCCGACGAGGACCAGCTGGCGCTGCTGATGGACGAGGAGGTGCCGACGACGACCCAGGAGACGGACCTCACCGAGGTCGCGCGCCTCATGGTGGAGGCGGGTGCGCGCCGGGTTCCGGTGGTCGACGGTGAGCTGGAGGGTATCGTCACCATCACCGACGTCATCCACGCCATCGCCCGCGAGAACGTCGAGACGGACGCGGTCGTCGGCGACGTGGCGACCCGCGACGTGAACACCACCTACACCGGCACGCCGCTGCCGGTCGTCGAGCGACAGCTCTACTACGCGAACGTTCCGTACGCGGTCGTGCTCGACGACGAGACCGACCTCGCGGGCATGATCACCGAGGTCGACATCGTCGAGGTCGCCCGCATCGTCGAGGGCGAGGACGACACCGGCGACTCCATCGCCGGGCAGGACGACGACTGGGCATGGGAGGGCATCAAGGCCGTCGGTGGCCGCTACCTGCCGACCCGGAACGTCGAGATTCCCGCGACGCCCGTCTCCGAGTTCATGACCGAGGACATCGTCACGGTGTCCGCGAAGAAGACGATCATCGAGGCCGCCCAGCTGATGATCCGGCACGACATCGAGCAGGTCCCGATGGTGTCCGGCGAGCCGCTCGTCGGCATCGTCCGGGACATCGACTTGCTGGAGGCGCTGTATGACTGAGTCGGCGGACGTCGTCGAGCTCGCGAAGCGACGGGGCTACTTCTTCCAGGCCAGCGGCGCGTACGGCGGTGTCTCGGGCTTCTACACGTTTGGGCCGCAGGGCGCGGCGCTCAAGCGCAACATCGAGGACGCCTGGCGCGACCGGTTCACCATTCAGGAGGGCAATCTGGAGGTCGACGCGCCGACCATCGCCCCCGAGCCGGTGTTCGAGGCGTCGGGTCACCTCGACGGCTTCGACGACATGCTCGTCGAGTGCCCGGAGTGCGGCGAGAGCCACCGTGCCGACCACATCATCGAGGACAACACCGACATCGAGGAGGCCGAGAGCTACCCGATCCCCGAGGTCGAGGAGCTCATCGCGGAGTACGAGCTGGTCTGCCCGTCCTGTGGTGCCGGGCTCGTCGGCCAGACGGTGACGGCGTTCAACCTGATGTTCGGGACGAACATCGGCCCCGGCTCCTCCCAGCCGGGCTACCTGCGCCCGGAGACGGCACAGGGCATCTTCGTGGAGTTCCCGCAGCTGAAGGAGTACGCCCGCAACCAGCTGCCCTTCGGTGTGACGCAGATCGGTCGCGCGTACCGCAACGAGATCTCTCCGCGGAAGTCGCTGCTCCGGGTCCGGGAGTTCACGCAGGCCGAGCTCGAGCTGTTCGTCGACCCCGAGGAGGACGAGCCGGACCTCGACGCGGTGCGCGACGTGACCGCGCCGCTGTACTCCGCGGAGATGCAGGCGGACCCCGACGCGGAGGCGGCCGAGTGGACCATCGGCGAGGCGGTCGACGAGGGCGTCATCGGCGACGAGTGGGTGGCGTACTACCTCGGCGTCGCGAAGGAGTGGTACGACCGCGTCGGCGTCGACATGGAGCGGTTCCGGCTCCGCCAGCACCTCCCCGGCGAGCTGGCGCACTACGCCGCGGACTGCTGGGACGCCGAGGCGGAGGTCGACGGCGACTGGATCGAACTTGCGGGCTTCGCGTACCGCAGCGACTACGACCTCTCGAAGCACGCCGAGCACTCCGACGACGACTTCACGCTGTTCAAGCAGTACGACGAGCCGCAGACGGTCGAACGCGCGACCGTCGACCCGGACATGAGCTACCTCGGCCCGGAGTTCGGCGGTGCGGCCGCCGGCATCGCCGAGGCGCTCCAGACGCTCGCCGAACGCGACCGCACGGCGTTCGACGGCGACGTGGTGTCCGTCGAGGTCGACGGCGACGCCTACGAGATACCGACCGAGCACGTGAACTTCAGCGTCGACGAGGTGACCGAATCGGGCGAGCACATCACGCCCCACGTCGTCGAGCCGTCGTTCGGCATCGACCGCGCGCTCTACACGGTCGTCCACCACGCCTTCAGCGAGGACGAGGTCGAGGGCGAGCACCGCAACTACCTCTCGCTCGAACCCGAGGTCGCCCCGACGTTCGTCGGCGTCTTCCCGCTCACCGATCAAGATGACCTGCCCGAGCGCGCACGCGAGGTCGCCCAGGAGCTTCGTGACGCGGGCCTGTCAGTCACCTACGACGACTCCGGCTCCATCGGCCGGCGCTACCGTCGGCAGGACGAGGTCGGCACCCCGTTCTGTGTCACCCTCGACGGCGACCCGCAGGGCACGGCGACCATCCGCGAGCGCGACTCCACGGCCCAGACCCGGGTCGACCTCGACGACCTCGTCGAGACGCTGACCGCGCTCCGAACCGGCGACGCGACGTTCGACGACTACTGAGATGGACGACGAGGTCGCCAGACGGCTGGTCCACGCGAGCGGGGCGATACTGCCGACTGCGTGGGTCGTCGGCCAGCTCGACGCCGTCCCGGAGCTTCCCTGGCAGGTGGTCCGGTACGTGCTCGTTCTGGCGACCGTCAGTGCACTGACCCTGGAGGTCATCCGGCTGTTCGTCGGGCTCGACTGGGCCATCTTCGAGAAGCTCACCCGGGAGTACGAACAGGAGAACCTCGCGGGCTACGCGCTCTACATGTTCGGCGGGACGTTCGCCGGCCTCCTGTTCGTCCCCGAGGTGGCCGTCCCCGCGATGTACATGCTGACCATCGGCGACCCGATCAGCGGACTGCTCGGCTCCGGGGAGCTCCGGCGGGTCAAGCCGCTGCGCGTGCTCGGGACGATGTTCGCCGTCTCGCTGACGTTCGCCGTCCCGTTCCTGCCTATCGCCGCGGCGGTGGCGGCGGCGGTGGCCGCGACGTTGGCCGACGGCGTCAAACCGGTCGTCGCGACGTACGTCATCGACGACAACCTCACCATCCCCATCCTCGCGTCGGCGACGGCGGCGGCCGTGCTCGTCGCGACCGGCGAGCCAGTCGACGCGGTCGTCACTGGGTTCGTGTGACGCGGCCGACGGCGGCGCCGGTCCCGGTTCCCGCGGTGTCCTAGCCACGTAGGTCTAAACTACACGGGCGAGGCACGGACATCGTCCTGGTGGACCATGACCACACTCGAACTCGTCATCGCGGCCGCCGTCGTCCTGCTCGTGCTCGCCGTCGTCGTCGCCATCGTCGGCGACGAGGAACTGCTGGTGGAACTCGTCGGCGAGCTCATCGACTGACGGGCCAGCGCATCGTCCCGTCCCATCACCGCCCCCGTCGTTTCACTTCCACCACGGTCGGCGAACCCTTAACCCGGACGACGCCCAAACCCGCGGTAGATGGCGACGACGGACAGCGACGGGGAGTCCATCGAGCACTCGCTGCTCACGCCCGGATTCCTCGAACGACGGCTCTACCAGCTCAGACTGGCCGGTACCGCGACCGAGGACCACACCCTCGTCTGTCTCCCGACCGGCCTCGGGAAGACGACGGTCAGCCTGCTGGTGACCGCCCGTCGGCTCGATGAGGTCGGCGGGAAGTCGCTGCTGCTCGCGCCGACGAAGCCCCTCGTCCAGCAGCACGCCGAGTTCTACCGCGAGGCGCTGACGATTCCGGACGACGAGATCGTGGTGTTCACCGGCGACGTGAGCCCCGACGACCGCGCGGCGCTCTGGGAGGACGCGACGATAGTCATCGCGACGCCGCAGGTCGTCGAGAACGACCTCGTCGGCGGGCGAATCTCGCTGCGGGACGTGACCCATATCACGTTCGACGAGTGCCACCGCGCGACCGGCGACTACGCCTACAACTTCATCGCCGAACGCTACCACGGCGACGCCGCGGACCCGCTCGTCACCGGGATGAGCGCCTCGCCCGGTGGTGACGCCGAGGAGATACAGGCGGTCTGTGAGAACCTCGGCATCCGCGAGGTCGAGGTGATGACCGAGGAGGACGCCGACGTCGACGAGTACACCCACGACACCGAGGTCGAGTGGGAGAAGATACAGCTCCCCGACGAGGTCATCGAGATACGCGACGCGCTCAACGACGTCATCTCGGACCGGCTGGGCAAGCTCAAGGAGCTCGGGGTCACCAGAAAGACCTCGCCGGACCTCTCCGAGCGCGAGATACACGAGATACAGGCCCAGCTCCGGCAGATGATGGACAACGACCAGTCGGCGGGCTACGAGGGGATGAGCTTCCTCGCGGAGATCCGCAAGCTCCGGACCGCCGTCACGTACGTGGAGACGCAGTCGGTCGAGGCGACCTGCCGGTACTTCGAGCGCCAGCAGAACGCCGCCCGGTCGTCGGGTGCGTCGAAGGCCAGCCAGCGGATGATCTCGGAGCCGAAGGTCGAGGAGGCTATCCGCCGCGCTCACTCGTTCGACGACATCCACCCGAAGTACCGGAAGGCGCGCATCCTGCTCGCGGAGACGCTCGGCATCAAGGACGGCGAGCGCGTCATCGTCTTCACCGAGTCGCGTGACACCGCCGAGGCGCTCACCGACTTCCTCTCGAACCACTTCGAGACGCGCCGGTTCGTCGGCCAGGGCGACAAGGAGGGCTCCGACGGAATGACCCAGAAGGAGCAACAGGCGGCGCTCTCGGCGTTCAAGGACGGCGAGTTCGAGGTGCTCGTCTCCACCAGCGTCGCCGAGGAGGGGCTGGACGTTCCCGAGGTCGACCTCGTGCTGTTCTACGAGCCGGTGCCGACGGCCATCCGGTCCATCCAGCGCAAGGGCCGGACCGGGCGGCAGACCGAGGGCCGCGTCGTCGTCCTCATGGCCGAGGACACCCGCGACGAGGCGTACTTCTGGATCTCCCGTCGCAAGGAGAAGCAGATGGAGTCCGAGCTCCGCGAGCTGAAGGGGGTCGCCGACGAGGTGGCCGCGGACCTCGACGACGGCCAGACCAGCCTCGGCGAGTTCGACGAGGGCGAGGCGGCGGCAGCGATGCAGCCCGGGCTGCAGGAGTTCGGGGGCGAGAGCGAGGACGGCGGCGACGAGTCCGGGGGCGCTACCGACGAGTCCGAGACAGCGACCGACGGGAGCGAGGATGCTGGCAGCGAGTCAGCAACCGAGGTCGACGCTAGCGACGGCGTCGTCGCCACAGCCGAGACCGACCCCGACGACGACCTCGCGGAGGTCGTCATCGACCAGCGTGAGATGGACTCGTCGATTCCCCGCGACCTCTCGACGCGTGACGACGTGACAACCCGGCTGGAGACCCTGGAGGTGGGTGACTACGTGCTCTCGGACCGCGTCGCCGTCGAGCGCAAGTCCGTCTCCGACTTCCTCGACACCTTGACCGGGAGCGACCGCTCGCTGTTCGAGCAGCTCAGGGACCTCTCCGGGCACTACGCCCGGCCCGTGCTCGTCATCGAGGGAACGGACAGCCTCGTCGGCACGCGTGACATCCACCCGAACGCGGTCCGTGGCGCGCTCGCGTCGCTCGCGGTCGACTTCGGCGTCAGCGTCCTCCGCACCGAGAGCGAGGCCGACACCCGCGACCTGCTCGCGGTCATCGCCGGGCGCGAGCAGACGAAGAACGACCGCGAGGTGTCGGTCCACGGCGAGAAGGCGAAGAAGACGCTCACCGAGCAACAGGAGTACGTCGTCGGAGCCATCGCGGACATCGGGCCGGTGACGGCCCGGTCGCTGCTCGCGCACTTCGGCACCGTCGAGGATGCCCTGTCGGCCACCGAGGACGAGCTGCTCGAGGTCGACGGCGTCGGTTCCGTCACCGCAGAACGGATCCGCGAGGTCGTCGGGAGCCAGTACGAGCCCGACCGGTAGAGGCGGGTTCTCGCTTCAGCGTCCGCGCAGCGCCGCCAGCGTGTCGGTCGCCTCGCGGACGGTCTGCAGGTACTCACGGGCCCGGGCGGGGTCGTCGGTGTTCGCGGCGGCCGCGCTGAACCGCCGGATGGTCTCCTCGATGGCAGCGGCCGCGTCGTCGAACTCGGTGCTATCCGTCGCCGTCGTCGGGGTTCGGTCGTCGACCCGCGGCGTCCGCTGGACGCGCTCGCGGTCGGGAGCGCGCGATTGGTCCGGCAGCTCGGCTGCCTCCGACGGGGTGGGGTCACGGGCGCGAGTTGGCCCGCCAGTGGTCGGCTCGGGTTCCGACGCCTCGTCCAGCTCGGGTGCTGCCTCCGTCTCGGATTCGCTGGCCGACTGTTGCTGCTGTTGTTGTTGTTGTTGCTGTTGCTGCTGGGCGGCCGCCTGTTCCCCACCCTGACAGGACGGACAGAACTCCTGGCCGTTCTGGCGGAAGACGGGGTCGCCACAGCGGTCGCAGTGTCTGTTCGTCATCGTCGCGCCCTTCAGCAGGAGTTCGCTCATCCGACGTGTCTGCTCGCGTTCCTCCTCCTCGGTCGCGAACTGCTCGCGCAGCTTCTCTCGTTCGGCTTCCTTGTCGAACTCCTCACTCATACGTGTGTGGAGGGCACCGCCGGGTGAAAAACCTGCGTCTCCTCGGTACCGCCTCGCGTTCCCCGCCGGACAGGCCCGCCGTCATCGTGCGACGCCAGCCGACCCGCGTATTTTTCTCACCCACTGAGCA
This sequence comes from Haloarchaeobius sp. FL176, assembly GCF_024609245.1. GTDB lineage: Archaea > Halobacteriota > Halobacteria > Halobacteriales > Natrialbaceae > Haloarchaeobius. The sequence goes on along the minus strand of NZ_JANJYH010000004.1, from coordinate 104,358 downwards.
TGCATGTTTATCTCGCTGTAGCCGAAAGCGGAGGTAACGATGTCATCGAACGATCATTCGTCGGGACTCGTCGTCCTGCTGGCCCTGGCGACGGTCTGCGGCGCGCTCACGCCCGGTGTCGTCGCGGCCGACCAGTCCGAAGCGACGATAACGGTCGGCGACGCGAGCGCCGAACCGGGCGAGACGGTCACCGTTGCGGTCGCCGTCGAGGGGGAGAACATCGCGGGCTATCAGGCGAACCTCACGTGGGACCCGTCGGTCCTGCGGTTCGAGTCAGCGGAGGGTGCCGACTTCTCCGCTCCGGTGCAGAACGCGAACGAGGGCTGGCTGTTCATGACACAGTCCCAGTCCAGCGGGACGCAGTCGCCGACGGTCGCACGCGTCACCTTCACCGTCGTCGGGGAGAGCGGCGACGAGACGGACCTCGCGTTCGTCGGGGGGGACACCTCCGCGAACGACGAGTCGAGCCAGCTGGCGACCGCGGTCGAGGGCGGCACCGTCACGGTCGACGGCAGCGGCGCAGATGTCGACGCCGACGGTGACGACGCCGCCGCGGACGACGGGACGGCCGCCGGGACGAGCAGCGGCGACGGCGAGGACCCCGCCAGCGGGGACGGTACCAGCACCGCCGCGTCGAACGGCGGCGACAGCGACGGCGGGACCGGCGGGCTCTCGCCGACGCTCGTCGCCGGTGGTGTCGCCGGTGCGGCCCTCGTACTCGGTGGGGGCTACGTGCTCGGCCAGCGCAGCGGCGGTGGCAAGTGACCGACGCGTCGGGGCCACGCGCGTGCGGTCGCCAGAGATGCCGACTTCGACACGTTTAACCGAGAATCGGGAGCAGTTTCGAGTGTTATGGCGAAAGTTAGCGTAGTCGGTGCGGCCGGCACCGTCGGGGCCGCCGCAGGCTACAACCTCGCGCTTCGTGACGTGGTCGACGAGCTCGTCTTCGTGGACATCCCGGACCAGGAGGACGTGACGGTCGGCCAGGCCGCGGACGCCAACCACGGCATCGCGTACGACTCGAACACGACCGTCCGCCAGGGCAGCTACGCGGACACAGCCGGCTCGGACGTCGTGGTCATCACGGCGGGCATCCCGCGCCAGCCTGGCCAGACCCGCATCGACCTCGCGGGCGACAACGCGCCTATCATGGAGGACATCGGCTCCTCGCTGGCCGAGCACAACGACGACTTCGTCACCGTGACGACGTCGAACCCGGTCGACCTGCTCAACCGTCACCTGTACGAGGCGGGCGACCGTGACCGGAACAAGGTCATCGGCTTCGGTGGCCGACTCGACTCCGCACGGTTCCGCTACGTGCTCTCCGAGCGCTTCGACACGCAGGTCCAGAACGTCGAGGCGACCATCCTGGGCGAGCACGGCGACGCGCAGGTCCCGGTCTTCTCGAAGGTCCGCGTCGACGGTGCGGACCCCGCGTTCAGCGACGACGAGAAGGAGGAGATCCTCGGCGATCTCAAGCAGTCGGCGATGAACGTCATCGAGCGCAAGGGCGCGACCGAGTGGGGCCCGGCGACGGGCGTCGCCCACATGGTCGAGGCCATCCTGCGCGACACCGGCGAGGTGCTGCCGGCGTCGGTCAAGCTCCAGGGCGAGTTCGGCCACGACGACGTCGGTCTCGGCGTCCCCGTCAAGCTGGGCAGTGACGGCGTCGAGGAGGTCGTCGAGTGGGACCTCTCGGAGTTCGAGCGCGACCAGCTCGGCGAGGCGGCCGACAAGCTCTCGGAACAGTACGAGAAGATCGCGTAACTCGGTTCCTACGTCGGTTCGTCGCCGTCACGCTGTGACGGCGGTCCGGCGACCTCGCTGCGTGCGGAACGTGCCTGTGCCTCCGATACCCGAACGTCGAGCAGTTCCGCCCACTCGCGGAGACGAGCGGTGTAGTCGTCGGTCGACATGGTTATGGGATGCATCGACACCGAATATCATAACTGTTGTGTCGGAATGCTTCGGTCCGGTGTCAGCTCTCTCTCGCGGACCAGACCCCCTGTGCCCGGTCGAGCGCGCTCACGACGAGGAAATGCGGGAGCGTGAGCACGGCGAGTAGCACCAGATACGCCGCGACCGCGCCCTCGACGCCGGCAGGCGTCCGTGGCACCGCGACCCAGACGGCGGCGAGGACAGCGAGCGCGCCGACGGTGTTCGGCGCGGCGTCGCGAACGTACCGCAGGGCGGCGGTCAGCCGGTCGCCGCGGGCGAGTGCGTCGACCGACGGCTCGTCGAGCAGGACGGTGCGGACGACGTGGCGCAGCGAGTGCCAGAGCGTGAAGTAGAGCCCGATAGCGAAAAGCGGCGGGACGAGCCCGAAGAAGGCGACGAGTAGCCCGGTTTCGGCGGCGTCGAGCCGCCACGTCTCGCTGTCGACCCGGTAGCCGACGGCGAGGGTCGTCGCGAACAGCACGGCGAGGGCGCCGGCGACGACGGTGCGGGCCGTCGGCGTGAACGCCCACGCGACGGCGTTGGGGCCGACGCCGTACAGGCCCACGGTCCACGCGAACACCCGTTCGTAGATGCCGGGGAACGCGACGAGCGGGACGAGCATCGGGAGGGAGCCGCGGGTCGCGACGAGCAACGCGGCGTGGCCACGCGACGCCGGGTAGCGCCCGTCGGAGCGCTCGGAGAGCACGTAGCAGTCGCCTTGCCCCCAGTGGGCGAGCGTGAGGGCGATGAAGAAGACGAACGACGCGACGGGGGCGAGAAACCACGCGACGAGGTACGCCCCGCCGAGGACGAGGTAGACGGCGGCGACGAACCGGTACGCTCGCTGCGAGAGCCCGCTGTGGGCGGCGACGACGTGGTCGGTCGCGCCGTGGGGGAGCCCGAGGACGAGCACGCTGGCGACGAGCGGTACCGCCGCGAGGGTGGGCGACACCTGCGCGCCGAGCGCGAACGCGCCCGCGACCGCGGCGAGGACGAGCCAGACGGGACCGAACAGCACCTCGACGGTCCGCTTGCGGACGGCCGTCTCGCTCACCGCCATCGCTCGACCACCCGGTGGAAGAGGACGATTCCCTGGACGACGAGCAGGTTCGTGACGAGGAAGAACGTCATCTCCTCGGCGGGGAGCCCGAGAAGGCCGACGCCGATGGTGTGGGTCGACGAGATGGCCCAGATGCCGAGCTCGATCGCGAGCCAGTCGGCCGTCCAGAGGTAGACAGTCGGGACCGCGACGAGCAGGCCCAGCCGCCGTCGGATGGTCCAGAGGAAGCCGCCGCCGATGGCCCACTGGAGGGCGAGCACCGGCGCGGCCCACGCGAGTATCGCGCCGAGGTAGTACGCCCGGCCGGTGGTGACCGCCCAGAGGCCGACGCTGGCGACGGCGAGCCACGCGAGTGCGCCACCGACGCGCGGGAACGCCATCCTCGCCGTGTCTCGCGGTACTGGCGTAGTGACGTAGCCGCCGTCGGTCGTCACGTCGGCCGCCGGGGGGTCGTGGGCGGCGGTGCCGGCGTCTGCCCAGCCGCGGTGGTAGATCCAGAGCGCGGCCAGCACCGGCTGGAGCGCGATGAACAGGTACTCCTCGACGGGCGCCAGCCAGATGCGGGCGGTGACCGCGCCGTCGCCGTACCACCAGACGCCCGCTCCGATGAGATAGTTGTCCCAGGGTGTCGTGTACGCGAGCGCCGCCGCGACCATCAGGCCGGTTGCGACCGCGGCGTGGCGACGACGCTCGCGCCGACCCCTGCGGACCAGCATCGCGATAGGGATACCCACGAACACGACGAGGAACGCGGCGTACGACGGGATGCTGGTCATCGGGGATGGGATGTGGTGAACGTTTACAGCGGTGTGTCGGTGGCTGTGCGGTGTGGTCCGGTGGCGATTCAGGCGGCTTCCGGGCTCTCAGCGGCACCGGTCTCGGTCTCGACGGAGTCGAGGACGGCGTGGCTCCGCAGCAGCAGGAAGCCGAAGCCGACCTTCGCGCTCAGGTCGAGCACCATGAAGATGGCCGTCTCGGGGACGATTCCGACGATGGCAAGCCCCTCGGTGCCGACGAGCCACACCACCGGGTAGGCGAACCAGAGCACCATCGTCAGGTTCCGTAGTGTTCCGAACAGGCTGCCGACCTCGCCGGGCTGCTCCTGGGCGCGGGCGGTGAGCCGCCCGACCAAGAAGTACAGCAGGACGAGGAAGAACCCGCAGCTGATGCCCCACCAGGCGATGCGGAGGGCCTCCCCCTCGGTCGCCAGTGCGCCGCCGAGCCCCGTGACGATCATCGCGATGTCGAGGCCGACGAGCGTCCCGATGGTGTTCCGGCTCGCCCCGGCGAGTAGCGCGAGGTCGAGCAGGAGTAGCGGCGTGGTGAACAGCCAGTCAGCGTACCGCGCCCAGTACACCGGGTAGTCGTGATTCGGGATGTCGATGACGCCGAACCCTGTCGCCATCGAGAAGTACGACACCGCTGCGATGGCTGGGATGAACGTCGTGACGATGTAGTACGTCTTCTTGCGGTCGTCAGTCTCGTTCCAGCCCATCGCGATGAACGCGAGGGTGCCGAGTGTCATGCCTGCCGTGCCTATCCATAGCCAGATTGCTTCGTCTCCTGGTACTGCCATGCTACGGGTAGACATACGATGCCCGCTGGATTATGATGAGTGCCGAACTAGTTGTGTCTTTTTCACGGTGTAAATACGACACACCAATTTGTTAGGGGAGCCAGTGCAAAAATTGCCTGCTATGTCATGGCATATATTAACATGGCCCGTGGCTCGTGAGTGGCTTCGGCCAGCGAACTCGCTTCTAACACCCAACCAGTTAGAGGCTGCCGAAAAAACGAGCTTTTGCACCCAACTGGTTGGGCTACGGTCGGTCGAAGAACTCGCCGACCAGCTTGCGCTCGGCCGCACGGAGGTGCTGATGGTACGTCGAGCGCGCGATGCCCATCGACTCCGCGAGGTCGTCCCCGCTCGTCGGGCGCGGCCACTCGAAGAAGTCCCCGAAGTACGCACGCTGGAGGGCGGTCAGCTGGCGGTCGGTCAGCTCGTCCTCCAGCGCGGCGATGAACTCCTGTTTCGTCGTCGCGGCGCGCTGGCGCTCGCGGTACGCACCCAGGCTGACGCCCTCGAACGCCTGCTCGACGTTGTCGACCACGGTCCGCGCGTTTGCCTCCCGGGGAAGCTCGACCTCCACGGTCGTCGTCTCCGGCGACGCCTCGATGTCGGTCACGTCGCCGCCGTACTCCGCGAGCGTCGAGAGCAGTCCGGAGCTCCCGATGCTGAACTCGACGAGCGAGATGCCCTCGTTCCGGGTGATGACCTTCGCCGCGGCCACGTCGTCGTGCTCCTCGGCGATCGCGACCACCGCGTCGGGGTCGTCCGACTCGACGGTGAAGAACATCCCGAGCGTGTCGTCGTCGCGGTACACCGAGCCCGCGTACGAGAGCGTCGCGTCCGCCTGCTGTGCCACGTCCACGAAGAACACCGCCGGGTCGTCGACGTGGAACGAGAGCTCGACGATGTCGTCCGCGGTCAGCGTGCGGCGCGTCTCCGCCGCCGACACCGCCGTCGCGACCATCCGGCCGAGCGCAGCGAGGATGGCCGCCTCGCGTTCGTCCAGCGCCTCCGCGTCGGAGGTGTACACCGTCAGCACGCCGTAGCGCGCGTCACGGTACACCAGCGGGATGGCCGCCAGCATCTCGAACTGGCCGTCGGTTCGCGCCTCGTGCCACGCCGCCGTCGACAGCTCCTCGACGGTCGCGACCTGCACCTCGCCCGTCTCGATGGCACGGGCGACCGGCCCGTCGCTCCGGCTGAGCTCGAGTGCGTCGTCATCACTGCTCCCGCCGACGATGGCGCTCGGCCGAATGCTGTCGTCCGCCAGGTCCGGTTCGCCGATCCACGCGCAGGTGTACGGGTCGGTGTCGGCGAGCAGCTCGGTGACGTTCCGTTCGATGCCCGCCCGGGTGGTCGACTCGACCAGCGCCCGCGTCGTCTCCTGAACCACGCCGTTGACACGGTCGAGGAGGTGTTCGAGCCCCGCGCGCTCGGTGTCCAGCATCGCGGCGCGGTGTTCGGCCGTACGCTCGGCGTCCACGCGGTCGGTCACGTCCGTCTGGAAGCCAACGTAGTGAGTCACTTCGCCCGCGCTGTTCCGTACCGGTGCGATGTCCACACGGTTCCAGAACCGCTCGCCGTCTTTCGTGTAGTTCACCAGTTCGACCGACTCCGACTCCTGGGCTTCGATGGCGTCACGCATCGCCTGGATCGCCTCGGGGTCCGAGTCCTCGCCCTGGAGGAACCGGCAGTTCCGGCCGATGGCGAACTCGCGCTCGTAGCCGGTGAGCCGCTCGAACGACTCGTTGACGTACACCAGCGGCATGTCCGGCGCGTTCGCGTCGGCGATGGTGATGCCGACCGGCGCCTCGTCCAGCGCCCGCTCCTTCAGCCGGTCCGTGCCAGAGTCGGCGTCCAGACACGCGTCGACGCGCTCGCGGAGTCGGTCCTCCCAGTCGCCGGTTTCCCGTCGCACGTAGCCGTCGACGTCCGCCGCGACGGCCCGTTCGGCCACCCGCTCGCTCCCCATCGCGGTACACAGCACGACCGGCACCCGCCCGTGGACCGCACGGATGGTCTCGAGCAGCTCCAGGCCGGTCCGCTCGCCCAGTTCCTGCTCGCTCACGACACAGTCCGGCACCGCCCGCCCGATGGCAGAGAGTGCCTCGTCGTCACTCTCGGCGATCTCGATGTCCGCGTCGGCACCGAGGTCCGTCAGTACAGTCGCCGTCTCCGCAGCCCGGTCCTCGTTGCCGTCGACGACGAGAATCCGGGGAGTCGCACTCATGAATACTCCTATCGGATTCCCACCCTAAAGCACTTGCCAGTCGTTCGCACGCTACGGCACCAGCTGCTCCCCGTCGTCGTCGTACACGACGATGGCGTCGACGGGACACGACCGCGCCGCGAACTTCGCATCCAGCTCCGCTCCCTCGGGAACCTCGCGGACGAAGATGTCGTCGTCGACCTCCTCACCGCCGACGAGGTCGGCTTTCCCGTCGTCGGTGTCCTTCTCGAACCCCTCGCCCCACTCCGCCACACACTGGAACATCCCGATACAGGTGTCCCGGTCGAACTCGACTCGCATGCGCTGGCGTTCGTCCGAGACGGGTAAATGATTGACGGGGCGGCGACCGTTCGTGGCGGCGCTGCCGGCTACTTCTCGACGACGAGCAGCGACACGCGCTCGCGGACCAGCTCGGAGAGGGAGGCGTCGGTGGCGGCGCGCTCCGCCTCGCCGATGTCGAAGAACTCGCAGACCTGGGCCTCGTCGGTGACCCCTTCGAGCACTTCGTCGTCGGCCCACTCGGTGGCGAGCGCGTCCGCCGCGGCGGCCTCGCGGTCGTCCGTCTCGAACGGCTCGTCGGGGAACTCACTCACGACCACGGCGACGACCGGCACGTCGTCGCCTTCGCCCACGCCGAGTTCGAGCGCGCGGGATATCTGCCGCCGGCCCGCGGCGTACAGCAGCACCTCGACGCCGGGGTCGCGGGCGATGCCGTCGTCGCGCCGCCAGGCCCGCGCGGCGCGGTCGACCGCAACGCGGAGGTGGGCCTCGTCGACGACGTACCGCGGGTCGAACGCCTGGACGACGCAGCCGTGCTCGTCGGCGACGGCATCGAGGAACGCGAGGAGGTCGTCCACGTCGGCGACCGTCGTCCGGCCCTGGACCACCCGCATCAGAAGTCACCCAGGCTGGTCTGGCTCTGCGGTTCGTCGTCCTGCCCGTCTCTCGTGGTGTCGTCGGTGTCGCCGTCGCCGTCCGCGACCACCTCGCTCGCGGGGTCGACGCCCTCGACAGAGGGGTCCTCCCGGCCGGCGTTCCCCATGATGGTCTCGGCGGTCTTCGGCCGGTCGCCCAGCGCGGCGAGCACGACCGACTTGTCGACCGTGCGGAGGGCCTCGCGATCCTCGATACCGGCGTCGTAGAGCCGCCGGGCACGCTTGCGGCCGACCTCGCGCACGGAGACGAGTTCGAGCAGCTCCTCGCGGACGCCGTCCTGCACCCGTTTCTTGGCCTCGCGAACCCCGACCGTGACCGGGCCGGGGAGGTCGAGCTCGCCGGCGACGCGTTCGGTCGCGCCGAGCAGCCACTCCGCCGTCTCGACCTTCCCGCGCAGGTCGCCCGGCCCCACGTCGTAGCGCTCGGTGATGCGGTCCTCGTCGACCTCGTCGGCCCAGTCCTCCAGCATCCGGGCGGTCTTGAGCGCAGAGAGCCAGTCCTCGAACCGGTCCTCCTCGTACTCCGTCGGCGCGGGCCCGAGCAGCTCCTCCTCGCGTTCGTAGAACACCTCGGTGAACTCCTCCCTGTCGCCGGATTTCAGGTACAGCTCGTACATGTCCGGCGTTCGCGAGAGCAGCTGGTAGAGCCCGAGCGGCGTCGGCTTCTCGACGCCGGTGTCCGCGGCGGCCGGTGCGTCGCCATCGTCGGCGGCCTGTTCCTCGTCGTCGTCGCTCCGGCTGAACGTCTGGAAGCCCGCCGTCGTCTCCTCGGGCTCGAACTCGGTCGTCGGCTCGGTCGCGCCCGCGATGGACTCCAGCCCGTCGATGATGGTCGCCGCGCTCATCGGGTCCAGATAGAGCATCGAGACGGTGTGGCCGACGTTCGTCGCCGTCAGCTCGTCGCCGTCGCGCTCGACGAAGCCGTTCTGGACGAGGTAGTCGACGACGCTGTCGGCGACGCGCTCCAGTCGCCCCTCCTCGGTGGACTGGCTGGCGTAGAGCGTGCGTTCGAGGAACGACAGCAAGCCTTCGCGGGTTCGGGCGAAGCCCGACGCGATGGTCGCCAGCACGTGGGTCCGCATCGCCGGCTCGGCCGCCAGCTTCGAGCGCACGTCCTCGGGCTCGGCGTCGACGTACCGCGCTTGCAGCTCCTCGATGTCCTCGTGGCTGTTCGCGAGCAGCACGGCCTCGCCGTAGGGGTCGCGGCCCGGGCGGCCCGCCCGCCCCATCATCTGGTGGACCTCCAGCACCGAGAGGGGCTGCATCCCGGTGCCGTCGTAGCGCCGCCAGTCTCGCACGACGACCCGTCGGCTCGGTGTGTTCACCCCGGCGGCGAGCGTCGGCGTCGCGCTCACGACCTTCAGCGTACGGTCGCGGAACGCGTCCTCGACGAGCTGGCGGTGTCCCCTGGCCAGCCCGGCGTGGTGGAACGCCGCGCCCTTGGCGACGGCGTCGGCGAGGTCGTCGCTCGTGTCCGCGTCGCTCACGTCCCGTATCTCGTCGGCGAGTTCGGCGAGCGTCTCCTTCGTCTCGCTATCGAGGAACGGCTCGACCACGTCGCCGAGCCGCCGGGCCGCGGCCTCGGCGTTCCGCCGGGAGTTGACGAACACCAGCGAGGAGCCCCCCTCGGAGAGCGTATCGCGCACCAGCCCGGCGGTCTGCTTCTCGCCGTCCCGGACCGGCACCTCCCTCGTGGTGTCGTCCTCGAAGTGGAGCGCCTGCCCGTAGTGGACGCCCTTCCGGAGCTCGATGGGCCGCCAGTCCGAGTCGACGAGTTCGGCGTCCAGCCACTCGGCGATGTCCCCGGCGTTGCCGACCGTCGCGGAGAGAGCGACGACCTGCAGCCCGGGATTCACCTGCCGGAGCTTCGCGAGGGTGACCTCCAGCGTCGGCCCGCGGTTCCGGTCGTCGATGAGGTGGACCTCGTCGGCGACGACGCAGGTCAGGTCCTCCAGCCACGGCGCGCCGTTGCGCACCAGCGAGTCGACCTTCTCGCTCGTCGCGACGACGATGTCCTTCTCGGCGAGCCAGCCGCCCTCGGACTCGTAGTTGCCCGTCGTGACGCCGACGCTCACGCCGAACTGCTCGAACGCCTCGAACTCGGCCTTCTTCTCCGACGCCAACGCCCGCAGCGGGACGATGTACAGCGCCTTCCCGCCGCGCTGAACCGCCGACAGCATCGCCAGCTGGGCGACGAGCGTCTTCCCCGACGCCGTCGGGACGGAGGCGACGAGGCTCTGGCCGTCGGTCACGCCGGCCTCGACCGCCTCGGCCTGGGGCGGGTACAGCTCGTCGATGCCCTGCTCGTGGAGCTGGTCGACGAAGGCCGAGGGCACTCCCGGCACGTCCGCTGTCTTCATCTACCCTCCCTTGGCTCCTGTCGTGGTTTAAACTGTCGTGATTGCTCGCTCGTCTCCCGGCGCGTATGTGTTCCTGTGTCACACCGGCCCCAGTTCTTTATATGGGGCCGTCCACAGCACGGGTAGAGCGTTCCATGACTCGCCGGCATCTCGGTCGTCCGGTGTTCGACCCCCGCTCGCCGCCGGCTTCTGTGCGGGCCCGATAGCTGCAGCACTCGGGTTCGCCTCGCTACGTCCGTAGCCGCAGTGTCCCACTCGAACACAGACACAGATGCCGACATCGACCGAGTCGCCGGCCCAGAGCCGCGACTCACACGACGCCGAAGCTCGTACAGACGAATCGACGACCAACAACGGCTCGTCGACCGACCACGCATCGCCTACCGACGCCGAACCGCCCGCCGACCACGCATCGCCCGCCGACCGACAGCGACCGCTCCGGCACAACCGCGACTTCCGGCGCTTCTTCGCCGGGCAGTTCGTCACCAACGCGGGGGACAGCCTCTACACCGTCGCCGTCCTCTGGCTCGTCTTCGAGCTCAGCGGCTCGACGGTGCTGACCGGCATCGCGAACTCGATGCTGCTGTTGCCGTGGCTGCTCCAGATACTCGCCGGCCCCGTCGTGGACCGCCTGCCGCTCAAGCCCGTGCTCGTGGGCTCGCAGGTCGTCCAGGGCGTGGTCGTCCTCGTCCTGCCGCTCGCGGCGGCGACGGGAAACCTGACCGTCGAGGTCATCCTCGCCGTCGTCCCGCTGCTGGTGCTGTCGACGCTGGTGATGGCACCGATGCAGACGACGCTGCTTCCCCGCATCGTTCCCGAGACGCGGCTCTCGAAGGCCAACTCCACGCTCGCGACCGTCACGCTCGGGCTGGACATGGTGTTCGACGCGCTCGGCGGCGCGTTCATCGCCGTCTTCGGCGCGACGACGCTGTTCCTGTTCGACTCGGTGACGTTCGCGCTCGCCGCGCTGCTGTTCGCCGGTATCGGCATCCGAACCGGCGACAGCGAGGACGAGCAGCCGACCGAGACCGAGGACGGCACCGACGAGTCAGTCCTCGATGCCTACCTCGACGACCTCCGCGCGGGTATCGACACCCTCCGCGGGAGCGTCTTCGTCGAACTGATACTCATGACGGCGGTCGCTAACTTCGCCGTCGGCGTCACGCTCGCCATCCTGCCGTCGTTCGGCGACGGCCTCGGCGGCCCCGCCGTCTACGGCCTGCTGCTCGGCGCGCTCGGCATCGGCCGGCTCGTGGGCTCGGTCGTCGCCCCCTCTCTGGAGCGCGTCCAGTACGGGAAACTGCTGCTCGTCGGCCACTCGCTCGGCGCGTGCTGCTGGCTCGCCGCGGTCTACGCGCCGACGCCCGCGCTCACCGTCGTCCTGTTCGGGCTCTCGTGGGTGCCCGCCGGCGCGAGCGGGGTGCTCACCGCCACGCTGAACCAGACGGTGTTCCCGAAGGACCTGCTGGGACGCGTCTCCTCGGTCAAGGGGACCGCCTCCGGCGCGACGCTGCCGCTCGGCTCGCTCGTCGGTGGGGTCGTCGCCGCGGTGCTGGGAACGACGACGACCATGGGTCTCGCCGCCCTCGGCTTCGGGTTCACGGGGCTGTACACGCTGCTGCGCCCGCGGATCCGACGACTCCCCTCCGTCGCGGACGCCGACCCCGCCGCGTTCGACGTGACGGCGGCGGGTGACGGCGACGGGGAGTAGTTCGTCCCGCCGACCATCCCACGGGTTTTCCTCGCTCGCAGCCGAACCCCTTCCCATGCCGACGCTCGACGACCCGGTCGACATCGGGTCGCTGACCCTCCCGAACCGGCTCTACCGTGCGCCGTTGCTGGAGTGTGCGGGCACCGGCGACGGCGCGGTCGAGACGCTCATCGCCGACCTCGAACCGGGCGCGGCGGCCGGTGCCGGCCTGCTCTGCCAGGGTGCGACCATCGTCCGCGGCGAGGGCGGCTGTGCCGCGCCGGAGATGACCCGGGTCCACGACCCCGCGTTCGTCGCCGAACTCGAACGGCTCACCGACCGAATCCACGAGCACGGGAGTCACATCTTCTGCCAGCTCGAACACGGCGGCCTCCGCAGCATGGAGACGTGGCACGCCGGCTATCGAGCCCGACATCCGGAGCTCGAGCAGCTCGCCGTCTCGCGCCCGCCGTGGCAGCTCCGGCTGCTCGACCGGTTAGGGTTCCTCGAGTTCTCGCCGCACGTCCTCTCGACCCAGGAAGCGCGGGAGCTGGCCCGGGACTTCGCAACCGCGGGCGCACGGGCCATCGACGCGGGCTACGACGGCGTCCACGTCGCCGGGGCCAACATGGGCATCGTCCAGCAGTTCCTCAGCCCGTTCTACAACCGGCGCGACGACGAGTTCGCGGACGGCGTGCGGTTCCTGGAACTGCTGCACGACGAGTTCCGCGAGCGGGCGGGCGACGCGCCGCTGGTGGCGAAGGTGCCGGTGGAGACGCCAAGCCCGCCGGTCGTCCGCCGGCGCATCGACGCCGACGACGCGGTCGTCGTCGCCGAACGGCTCGCGGAGATCGGCTACGACGCGCTCGCGCCGGTCGAGACCTCGGTGGTCTGGGACATGAGCATCGTCCGCGGCGAGTACCCCGCCAGGGCGTGGGGTGAGTCGTCGCTCCAGCCCGCGTACCACGAGGCGTTCGGGGGCCGACTCCGCACCGAGGCGGTGAAGGTCGGGAACCGGGTCGAGTCGCTGTTCTACGGGTTCGAGCCGGCGTGGAACGCCGATATCGCCCGCCGTATCCGCGAGGCCGTGGACGTGCCGGTCATGCTGGAGGGCGGCATCCGGAAGCGCGGTCGCATCGACCGGCTGCTCGGCGAGTCGTGCGACCTCGTCGGCATGGCGCGGCCGTTCTACGCCGAACCGAAGCTCCCGGCGCGGCTGCTCGGCGGGGTGCCGCCGGGGACCGGCGCACTCTGTGAGAACTGCAACAACTGCACCGTCCCGCAGGTCACGGACGAGCCGGGCCGCTGTCGCACGCCGAGTGTCGTCCGCGAGCGTGCCCGTCGCGAGCGCGACGGCGCGTACGAGACCGGCCGCTGAGGCAGTCGAACCCGGAATATCCCGGGTGGAGCCGCGTGAGTGGCTACAAACCTTATGATTGTGTAGTCCGCAGGGTCGTGTACACCAGTCACATGGGGTCGGTCTCAGTGCACGGGTGGCACCACACGGGGGTTCGATAGGACATGACTCAGTGTAACGTCTGCATGGACGATATCGACGAAGAGGCAGAGACGCACATCGAGGTCGTCAAGCCGATGGAGTACAAGGGTTCGACCCAGCAGATCAGGCACTACTACTGCAGCATCTCCTGCCTGCTCGAGCAGGCGCAAGGGTAACGCGTCCCCGGGTCAGGGGCCGGTGACGGGTCCGTCGGTGAGCCTGCCCAGCGGTGCCTCGACGGTGTACGAGGGTGTCGAGAGCGTCAACACGGTGTCGTCCGTGATGTCCGCGAACCGGACGTGGACGGTGTACGAGCCGTCCGCGGCGATGGGTGCGGCCTCGTCCTGGTCCGAGGCGAGGTCACGCACCCAGGCCATCTCGCCGGCATCCGCGGGGTCCGTCTCGCCGGTGATCTCGTAGAACGCGGTGCTCGACTGGCCGGTGATCGGATAGCCGCGGTCCGCCCACTCGAAGAACCCCTCGTCGATGACGGAGACGTTCGAGTAGCCGTTCTTCTGGAGGTGAGCGGCACGCAGGGACGAGAGGTGGTGGGGACAGCCGCAGTAGCAGACGATGCGGGCGTCGGTGGGCCAGTCCATCACCGGGTCGCCCGGCCCGCCCGGGTTCGCGGCCGGACTGCTCACGGCCCCGACGATGTGGGACTGCTCGTACTGGCCGGTCCCACGAGCGTCCACGAACCGGGCGGCGTCGCTCTGGAACCACTCGTACGTCTTGTCGACGGGTGTGAGCGTTATCGTCTCCCCGTCCGCCACAGTCACGTTTTCGTTTCCGCCTCCGAGACAGCCTGCGAGACCGGCGACACCGAGACCAGCGGAACTCGCGAGGAACGTACGTCGTCGCATGGGCGCCGCTAAGTACCCGTCACGAATAGCCGTGTTGGTCTCCCGTATCCCCCTCCGTTTCAACTGGAGAACGAGCGACTGAGGCGTCGTTCGGACCCAGCCGAACCACTCGAAGCGGTCGTGCTGGCCGGGGGTACGCACGTGACGGCAGGGGCCACGCTCTCGCCGACCGCAACGAGACGTGACATCAGTGAACAGTTCCCACAACAGCTTGATACGGCCACCGGGGGAACCGGTGTGCCGTGTCCACGACCGACGCGACCAGCGAGGACGGGCCGTCCGAGGGACCGGCCGTCTCCAGCGAGCGCGCCCGCTGGGGGCTGCTCGTCGGTGCGAGCATCATGTCCGTCTCGCTCGGTGCCTACGAGCTCGCGCCGGCGAGCGTGACGACGCTCATCCGCCAGTCGCTCGACATCGGCCCTTCCGCGGCCGGGCTCATCGTCAGCGTGATGTTCGGCACCGCCGTCGTCGCCAGCATCCCGGCCGGCGTCGTCCTCGACCGGACGAACTCCCGGCACGCGGTCGCCGTCGCGGTCGGCCTCCTGCTCGTCGCCGGCGTCTGGGGCTGGTACGCCGCGAGCATCGAGTCCTTCGCGCTGGTGCTCGCCTCGCGCGTGCTCGGCGGGCTCGCCTACGTCGTCGTCTGGAACGCCGGTATCGACGTCGTCGGGCGGTCGTTCGAGTCCGAGCGCCAGGCGACCGCCGTCGCGACGTTCACCGCCAGCGGCCCGGTCGGTTTCGCCGTCGGGCAGGCTGCCGCACCGCTGGTCGCCGAAGCGTTCGGCTGGCCCGCGGTCTTCCCGGCGTTCACCGCGCTCTCCCTCGTCGGCCTCGCGCTGTTCTGGCCGACCAGCCGCGGGAGCGGTCGAGCGACCGACACGCCGACGCCCACGTTCGCGGACCTCTCGCGGGTCGTCACCGACCGCCGCGTCTGGCTCGTCGGCATCCTCGGCTTCCTCAGCTACTCGCTGTACCTGTTCGTCAACAGCTGGGCGCCGTCCTACCTGACCGACGAACTCGGGCTGACGCTCGTCGCGAGCGGCGCGCTCTCGGCGCTGTTCCCGGCCGTCGGTGTGCTCTCGCGCATCAGCGGCGGCGTGCTCTCGGACCGGCTGTTCGGGGGTCGCCGTCGCCCGGTCGTGCTCGCGTCCTTCGTGGCTGCGACACCAGTCGTCGCCGCTTTCACCTTCCTGCCCACCGTGGCGCTCGTCGTCGCCGCGCTGCTGGTCGCCGGCTTCGCAATCCAGCTCTGCCTCGGCCTCGTGTTCGCCTACGTCCGCGAGCTCGTCGAGCCGGCGGTCGCCGCCACGGCCGTCGCCTTCCTGACGAGTGTCGGGCTCGCGGGGGCGTTCGCCGCACCTATCGTGGGGGGCGCTCTCATCGACGCGACGAGCTACGACGTCGCGTTCCTCGTCGCGGGACTGCTCGGTCTCGTCGGCGTTGCGGTTGCGTGGCAGGCACCCGAGCCGTAGGCGGACCGTCCGCGCCGGTGGTCAGTTCGAATCGTCCTCGTGCTCGTCGTACCGGTCCCGAGGAGTGAAGCTCCAACCTATATGCGGGTCGAGGGCAACCACGCGTCCATGCAGCAGCTCTACATCGCCGGCGGTGTGGCAGCGGTCGTGCTCCTCGTCGCCGTCGTGGTCGGCCTTCGGCGACGCGGCAGCAGCGACGCCCGCGCGTCGAAGCGCGCCCACGAGTCGGCCCAGCAGCGCGACGCACCGGTCGACATCGGCGACACCGTCGAGTTCGGCATCACCGAGTTCAGCGACCACCACTCCGGCGAGCGCGTTGCGGTCGGCAAGGTCGAGGGGTTCGTCGTCTTCGCCGAGGACGTGCCCTCGGGTGCGGCGGTCGGCGACGTGGTCCGGGTGAAAATAACGTCGTTCAACCGTGGTGGCACCTCCGCCGACGCCACGGTCGTCGGGTAGCGCGCCGGACGACCCCGCTTTGCTGTCGGCTCGGAACCAGCAGGGTGTCTCGTCGATACCGGGGCCGACACCCGCCACTCGGTCGGGCTCCCCCGGCCCTGTCGGCGGCTACTCCGCGAGCGCGGCCGCGATGGCCTCGAGCTCCGCCTTCCTGAACGCGGTCCCCGCGCGGTCGGTGTCGTCCTCGGGCAGCTCGCCGACCTGCCGGCGGATTCCCGCCCGCATCCGTGATTTCGACGGGAGCGAGCCCGCCTCGATGTCGTACTCCACCGCCTCGCAGATCGCAGCGAGCGCCTCCTTGGTGAACGCCGTCGATTCGACCCGCTCGTACCGCCCGACGGCTTCCCTGATCTCGTTCCGGAGGTCGTCGACAGTTTTCCCCATACGTCCCCCGCGCGGCGGACCGGCCTGTACATTTCGGTGGTCGGGGACGGGGATACCTCTCACTCGTTGCGGACTCACCACCGCGTCGCGAGCACGACCGGCTTCGGCGTCGGACGCCGGTCGTCGGTCGGCTCGGTGTGGTGCTCGGACGCGACGACTGGTTCGGCCCCGGCCTACGCCACGGCCAGCTCCCGGTCGAACCAGCCGTCGACCAGCTGCAACAGGGCCGTCGCGAACTGCGAGCCGCTGCTCCAGAGGGCGTGCTCCTCGTCGAACTGCTCGACGCCGGCCCCGAGCACGCTGAGCAGGATTGCCTCCCCGTCGATGGTGAGCAGGCGCCCGCCCTCGATGTCCGTGACGTACGACCTGTCGAGCGACCAGGAGTCCACGCCCGGGAGCGACTCGGCGTGGGCCAGGACCTCCGGGTCACGGCTCACGACGACGACCCGAACGCCGTCTTCGGCGAGCCCAGCGAGCACGTCCCGAACCGTCTTGGGGAACAGTTCGACGGAGGCGGTACCGAAGACGACGCGGTCGTCGGCCTCGTCGAGCAACTGGACGACCCGGCGAGTCACGTTGTCGCGCCCCCGGAGGGTCCAGATATCCGCCGACGTGTCCGACTGGTCCTGGAGCGAGTGCTCGACGGCGGTGAGGTAGTCGAACGCCCGGCGCTCGTCGTCACGTCGCCGGTCCGACAGTCGCGCCCGTGCCTCGTCGGGTGCGACCGCCCGGTACTCGATGGGCGTGGCGTGTTGCTCCTCGATGAGCCCACGGTCCTCCAGCGACTCGGCGGTGGTGTACACCTGCGACCGGGGAACGTCGGAGCACCTGGCAATCTCCCGGGCGGTGCCCGAGCCCAGCTTCTGCAGGGCGACGAAGACGCCGGCCTCGTAGCTGGTCAGCCCGAGTCGTTCGAGTGCGTCGACCGCCTCGGACTCGGACACCATCGGCTCAGTCCTCCGCCTCCGGTGCGGTGGTCCCGACGGGTGCCGCGGTCTCCGACTCCGACTCGCCGATGTCCGGGTCGACGTACCGCGTCCAGACGACGAGCAGGCTCGGCAGCACCAGCACGCTCGCGAGGAACGCGTAGATGATCGTCAGCCCGGTGATGATACCGAACTGCTGGAGCGGCGGCAGGATGGCGAAGCTGAGCACCCCGAAGCCGCCGACCGTGGTGGCGGCCGAGCCGAGCAGCGCGCCGCCGGTGCCGGTGATGGTCGTCTCCATCGCGTCCCACATCGAGTCGGCGCGTTCGAGCTCCTGGTTGTAGCGCTCGGAGATGTGGATGCTGTAGGCGACGCCCAGCCCGACAGTCAGGCTGGTGATCATCCCCGTCATGATGTTGAACGGGATGTCGAGCAGCCACATCGTCCCGAGGATCCACGTGACGCTGAGCACGACCGGCACCAGCGTCACCGCCCCGAGGAGGGCGCTCCCCTCGGTGATGCGGTAGGTGAACATCAGGAACGCGAACACGGCGACGAGCGTGATGAGCAGACTCTCGATGACCGTATCGAGCAGCTGGTCGGAGACGATGTCGAACAGGATCGTCTGCCCGGTGGCGGTCGCGGTCAGCTCCGAGTCGGCCTCGATGCTGGCCGCGAGGGCGCGCATCTCGTCGGTCGTCTCGCCCATCGACGCGGTGCCCTGGACCGAGATGACCATCCGGACGGCCTCGTAGTCGCCACCGTCGGTCCGGTGGATGACTCCGGCCGCCTGGTCGGGCGCGACGGTGAACAGCTCGGCGTACACGGCGTCGACGTTCTGTTCGGGGACGCCGTCGCCGTCGGTGTCGGCGGCCGCGAGTGTCGCGTTGAACGTCTCGTTGTTCGCGGCGACCTGCTCCATCACCGAGAGCGGCCCGCGGATGTCGGCCTCACCGTTGGAGAGTACCTGCACGACGCCGCTGTCGCTCTCCTCTGCAGTCGTCTGTGCCTGTTGGAGCTGTTCGAGTGTCGCGGCCGACGCGACGTCGCCTTCGACGAGGAGTTGTGCCTGCGAGTCCTGCCGAAGGAAGTTCTCGTTGACGTAGTTGAGGTTCGCCTTGGCGTCGTACTCGCCGGGCTTGAACGGCTCGGGGAGGTCCTTCGTCCAGTCCGGCGGGTCCTCCGCGAGGAAGTCCTCCTGGTTGAACGTGGTGTCCACCTGGGTCGCGCCGTAGGCGCCGCCCGCGCTCAGCAGGACGGCGGCGATGATGACGATGTAGGGTGCCTTCCGCGCGGCGGTCTCACCGACGGAGAGGATCTGACTGAACCGGCCGCCACCGGTCCCGAAGGCCTCTTTCCGGCGGTCCCAGCCGAAGCGGTTCTCGAGCAGGCCGTCGACCTCGATCTTCAGTGCGGGCACGAGCAGCCCGAAGACGACGAGCGCGGCGCTGATGCCGATGGCGCTCGCGACGCCGAAGTCCTGAATCGGCGGGACCGGGCTCGTGAGGTTCGAGAGGAACCCGATGACGGTCGTCGCCGTCACCCAGACCAGCGCGATGCCGACGCCAGCGAGGGCGACACGCATCGCACCGGAGACGCTGCTGGGGGTGTTCTCGTTCTGCCGCTCCTCGCGGTGGCGCATGAAGATGTGGATCGCGTAGTCGATAGACAGCCCGATGAGCAACACCGGGACCGCGATCATGATCTGGTTGAACGAGATGCCCAGCCAGCCCATCGCACCGAACGTCCACGTCAGCACGACGCCGATGCCCGCCAGGCCGAGGAGGATGTCGATCACGTCCCTGTAGGCGACGGCGAGCGCGATGATGACGAACAGCAGCGCGAGCGGGCCGACGATGGCCAGCGAGTCGGTCATCGACCGGTTGATCTCGTCGGAGATCTTCCCGGTGCCGAAGACGATGACGTCGTCGGCCGCTACGTCGGCGTTCGCGGCGACCGTCTCCATCGCGAGCTGCGAGTCGACGAGCCGGTCAGAGGCGGCACCGGCCGACGCCTCGCTAGCCGTCGTCTGCGTCACGACGAGCATCGTCGCGTTCACGGAGGTTTCGCCGGGCTCGTAGTACGTCGGCATGAACGCGAAGGCCTGCCCGCCGGACTCGGAGCCGAGGACGAGTTCGATGGTGTCGTCGATCTCGGACTCGTTCATCGCCTGCAGCGTCTCGACCTGGCGGTCGAGCGTCGGGTTGCTCGCGTTCTGTAGCTCGGCGTTCAGCGACTTGAGTTCGGAACCGAGCGTCTTCAGCTCCTCGCCCTGCTCGCGGAGGTCAGCCTGCCGTTGCTGTAGCGTCTCCTGCTGGGACTGGAGCGCCTCGAACTGGTCGGCGAGGACGCCCTGGGTCCCGAGGCGGTAGGCGGCCTCGGCGGCGCTGCGGTTCTCCGCACTCCGGAGCTGCTCGGCCGCGCGCTCGAACGTCGCGTAGTCTTCGTCAGTAAACTCGACGGTGGTCGCCGAGCTGACGGACTCGAACTCCGTACGCACGGACGCGTTCGGGTTCGCACGGAGCGTGTCGAGCGCGGAACGGAGCTCCTCGGTCGTCGTGTTGAGCGTCGCACCGCGCTGTTCCAGCTCTGCACCGGCCTGCTGGAGCGCAGCGCGCTCCTCGGCGACGGTCCGGTTCAGCCGCTGGAACTCGGCGTTAGTGCGCCGGAGTTCGGCCCCGATGTCGGCCTGGATGGCCGCGGTCGCGACGATGTTCGGGATGCCGACGATGGCGTTCTGCTCGACGAGCGTCTCGTTTATCGTCCCGTTCCGCCTGAACTCCTGCTGGAGTTCGAGGACGTCGACCATCGTCTCCTTGTCGAGGACGTCGTCGTCCCGGACGATGAGTTGTGCCGACGTCGTGTTCTGATCGCCGGTGGAGAAGTTCTCGTTGATGTACGAGAGCTTCTTCGACTCCTCCGTATCGCTCTGGAACTGGTCGAGCGAGGACGACTGGTCGAGGTTCACCACACCGGCGCCGAAGGCGGCGGTGAGGAGTAGCATCACTGCGATGACGATGCGTGTGTGGTCGGTTATCGCTCCGACGAGCCGGTCGGTCCGACTCATCGGCACCCTCCGTCGGGTGGTGTCTGTAGGTTCGTACTGACGGTTTCCATCGACCCTGACTAACCAGTCAGTCCATATAAACGTGCTGCAACCGGCTGACTGACTGATTAGTCAACATCGGAAGTTCTATACTGACTGGGCAGTCAGTTACCATGCTGGCACTCCACCACACTGCCAGCTCACCGCCGACAGACACGTCCCGCACCCCACGTGTCGACCGGGAGCCGTCTCAAGCTCCCAGTTTCCTGCCTTTCGCTCCCGAGCAGCTCAGGCTTCGAGCCGGTCCACGTAGCCGAGGACAGCGTCCCGGAGTGACCTGGCGAACGTCTCGTCACCCGTGGAGACGCGGATGAACATCGTCCCGTAGATGAGTCCAACCAGCATCGCGGCCGTCTCGTCGACGTCGACGTCACGGAACGCGCCCGCCTCGATGCCGGCCTCGATGTACGCGGCGATGGTGTCGGAGAGGAACTCGTCGGTCCGGGTGAACTGCTCGCGGAACTCGTCCACGTACGGGGCCTGCGAGCGTAGTTCGACGAGCGCCACGTGGAAGTTCTCCGCCTCTTCGTCGAGCTCCGCCGGGAGCGTCCGCTCCAGCAGCCCGCGGAGCTGTGCGGGTGGCTCCGCGTCGGCGTCGGCGGAGAGGTCGTCAGCGAACCAGTCCAGCAGGTACCGGAGGAAGTCGACGAGCAGCTCCTCTTTCGTGTCGTAGTGGTAGAACAGCAGGGAGCGCGACTTCTCGAACTCGTCGGCGATGTCCTGGATGGTGAGATCGGCGTAGCCGTGCTGACAGAGCGCCCGGTAGGTCGCCTCCATGATGGCCGTCTTCGTGTCTGCGGACTCCCCGTCGCTACCTGTCATACATCACCCAACTCGTCGGACCGCGCGAAAGTATCTTCCGAACGGCTCCAGCCCGCGTCATCGTTCGGTCACCCCGCCTTCGACCGTCTCGAACTCGGTCGTGCACCACGGACAGAAGTCGAGCTCCGGGTCGATGGTCACGCCGCACGACGGGCAGTCGGGCGGGCTGTCGGCCTCCGGCGACGCGTCGACACGCATGAGCGCGAGCACGTACGCGTCGGCCGCGCAGACGGACGAGATCAGGACCAGCGGGCTCAATCGGAGCAGCGCGTCCGCGGACAGGAGTGCCCCACCGGACAGCGGGACGGTCGGGACGACCGCCGTGGCGACGGCTGCCCAGACGAGTAGCCAGCCGAACGCTCGGCGCCACCGCCCGAGATAGGCGTGGCCGAGGCCGACGGCGAGGCCGTCGAGCGCTGCCGCGAGCCACGGACGCGGAATCGTGTTTCGACTCACGGTACTAACTGACTGTTCAGTCAATATGGCTCTTGCGCCTCGAACGCCGCGGCGTGCTCACCACCGCGTGCGCTTCGCGAGCGCGAACGGGTACACCGGACCGCTATCGGCGTCACGGAGCATCAGCCCCGCTTCGGTGAGCGCCCAGCGCGTGTCGACGAGTTCGTCCACCAGCAGGACGGGACCGTCCTGCATCGGCCCCTGCACCTCGAAGACGCCCTCGACGTCCCAGCGCTTCTGGTAGGCGTTCTGCAGTTCCTCGGGCGGTGCGGTCGCCTCGACCTTCCGGAGGGCGGGGACGTACGGCACGCCCAGCCGCGCCGCGATGCGGGCGGCGAGGTCCTCGACACGGCCATCGCCCGAGAGCGACGGCACGGCCGTCACCCAGGCGGGTTCGGGATCGGGTTCCCACTCGTCCACGACGTGCGAGACGGCCGCGTCGACCACGTCGTCGCCGTAGTGCCCCTCGCGTTCGTACTGCTCGCACACCGTCTCGCCGAGGCCGGGGTCGCCGTAGTTACAGAGCGCGCGGCCGTCCGCCGGCTTGCGGTCCTCGTCGATCTTCGTCTTCCCGCCCTCGCGCCGAGGGATGTAGTAGCGCGGGGAGAGCTCGCTCCACGACTCGGCCTCGTAGTGCTCGACCGCGGCCTCGACGAGCGCCTCGTCCTGCGCGCTTCGCGGGAAGAAGTCGCCCGCGCAGTTCGCGCACTGCCCACACGGTTCGTCGAGCGAGCCGTCGAGCACGTCGTCGACGAACCGCGTGAGGCAGTCGTCCGTGGCGACGAAATCCTGAATCTGCCGCAGCTCGCGGTAGCGCTGGGCCGTGATGGACTCGATGCGCTCGTGGTCGTACGACCAGCGCTTGGTCGTGCGCTCGAAGCCGTCGTCGACCCGGAGCACCGCGTTCTCCACCCGGAGGATGTCCAGGCACTTCGACGCGACCTTCCACGAGACGTTCGCGCGCTGGAGTACCTCGTACTTGTACAGCGGCGCGTCGGCCTCCTCGATGGTCTCCAGCACGAGGTCGAACTCCGCGGGCGTCGGGAACGCCGATTCGATGAAGTACTCGGCGATGTCGTCGTCCGCCTCGCCCGAGAGCAAGACGGCGAAGGCCTCGTCGAGCCCGCGGCCCGCCCGCCCGATCTCCTGGTAGTACCGGATGAGGTTCGGCGGGCGCTGGAAGTGGACCACCCAGCCCAGGTCGGGCTTGTTGAACCCCATCCCGAGCGCGTTCGTCGCCACCAGCGCGTCGACCTCGTTCGCGAGGAGGGCGTCCTCCAGCTCGCTCCGTCGGTCGCCGTCCATGCCGCCGTGGTAGGGCTCGACGTCGAACCCCTGCCGGTTCAACCACGCCGCGACGACCTCGACCTCGTCGGTGGTCAGGCAGTAGACGATGCCCGAGGACGGGAGCCCGTGCAGGTTCTCCGCCAGCCAGGCGAGTCGGTCCGCCCGGGAGTCCAGCTCGACGGTCTGGATGCGCAGCGACTCCCGCACGAGGTCGCCCCGGACGACCCGGAGGTCGGGCACCTGTCCGGTCACGTCGTCGACCACCCGATCGTTCGCCGTCGCCGTCGTCGCCGCGACCGGGATGTGGTCCGGCAGCTCCTGCAGGATGCGTTTGATGCGCCGGTAGTCCGGCCGGAAGTCGTGCCCCCAGTCCGAGATGCAGTGCGCCTCGTCGACGACCAGCAGGCCGAACGCCTCGCGCATCTCGGCGAGCACCTCGGTCCGGAACTCCTGGTTCGCGAGGCGCTCGGGCGAGACGAGCAGGACGTCGCAGTCGCCGTCGACGACGCGCCGCTTCGCCTCGTCCCACTCGTCGGTGTTGTTCGAGTGAATGGTGTACGCGTCGAGGTCGAGCTGTGCGCTCGCGTCCTGTATCTGGTTGCGCATCAGCGCCAGCAGGGGGCTGACGATGAGCGTCGGTCCCGCGCCGCGCTCCCCGAGCAGCTTCGTGGCGATGAAGTACACCGTGCTCTTGCCCCAGCCGGTGCGCTGGACGAGCAGGAGCCGCTCCTGCTCGTTGACCAGTCCGTCGATGGCGTCCCACTGCTGGGGCCGGAACTCGGCGTCGGGACCGATGCTCCGTTCGAGCAGCGCCTGGGCCTCCGCTCTGGACACCTGGTCGGCGGGGGTGTTCACACCTCCTCTCTGCTCGGCGCCGCCCATAATCCTTCGGTGGCGGTGGGTGGGATGGGGGCGTCGTCCGGCTGTCGGCCTCGTGCCGTCGACCGGGCTCAGTCGTCGGCGGCCTGCGGCTCGACCGTCGGTTCCGGGGCCACCGCCACCGGCTCCGACATCGGCAGCCACTCCAGCTCGCCGTCGTACTCGAACGCGCGGTGGTCCTGCGTGGGGTCGACGACCGTCAGCGAGAGCCAGCCGTTGTCGAGCAGACCCGCCACGGTCGGGTTGTCGGCGAGCACGTCGGTGACGTGCTCGACGGGGGCGTGGACGACCGTCGAGAGCCGGAGCGGCTGGTGGTAGGGTTCGTCGTCCGTGGCGTACAGCGACTGCAGCGGCAGCCCGGACATGAGGTCGCCGCCGTTGCCCTGGTAGACGCCGACGTTGCCCACGGGGTTCTGGGTCACCTTCGAGCCGCTCCCGTAGGCCGCGTTGTCGACCGTCGCGAAGTAGTACTGCGCGTTGATCCACTGCGTGACGACGAGCGGGCCGGCCACGATGGCTTCGAGGGCGTCGCCGTTCGGGTCGGTCGACCAGTCGTAGGAGTGGAGGAACGACCGGCCGTCGAGGTCCAGATTCGCGGTCAGCTCGCGCGGGCCGACGACGAAGCCCGCGTTGCCGGCCAGCCCCCACTCGGGGCGGGTCTCCGCCCAGTCGGCGGCGCGGCGCTCGGTCTCGCGGACGCCCGCGTCGCCAGGCGCGCCCATGTCCGCGGCGCGCTCGGCCGCGGCGTTCGCCCGGGCGGTCGCGAGGTCCTCGCGGAGCCGTTCGAGGTCGGTGGCGTGGCTCTCGGGGACCGGACCGTCGAACAGCTCGACCTCGTCGGTCGTCGTGTTGTGCTCGCCGGCGACGAAGACGGTGTCCCCCGGAATCTCGATGCCGCGCTCGCGGAGTCCCGCCTGGACCGCCTCGTCGTTGCAGATGGCGGCGAGGACGCGGGCGTTCGGGCCGCCGGCGTTGCCGGCACAGGCCCCGCAGTCGAGGCTCGAGTCGAACGGGTTGTTCGCCGTCTCGCTGGCGTGGCCGGTGAAGACGACGAGCCGACCGAAGCGCTCCCAGCCCAGCAGCTCGAACGCGGTCGCGGCGTACTCGACCTTCTCTTCGTGGGTGAGTCCCTCCCGCAGCTCGTGGACCGAGTACGGGTTGTAGTCGACCGACGGTTCGCAGAACTCGTGCTCGTCGGGCACGCGCTCGTCGGCCGCGTCCAGCAGGTCGTGGACGCGCCCCGGCACGAGCGTCCGGGCGGCGAGCGCGGCCCCGTAGCCCGCCCCCGCGCTCTCGACGAAGCTGAAGGCGGTTGCGGCGTTGGACTGCAGGCGCTTGACCGCCGCCTTCCCCGCGGCCACGGCGGCGTGCCAGCTGTCGTGTGCGTCCTGCTCGTCGCCCCCGTCACCTGTGGGACGCTCCGCGATGCGGTGCTGGGCGTCGAGGATGGGCGGGCAGGCGTCGACGCTCACGTCGGAACCGTAGCCGGTGTACCGCATCGGCACGCCGAAGAAGCCGGCGTAGCCGTGGGTCTCGTAGTCGCCGGCGGCCTCGACGTGACGGCGAAGTATCTCGGAGCGGGTGTCGATGCAGAACACCAGCTGGGCGTCGGGACGCTCGCGGTCGGCGTCGTCGCGCTGGGAAGCGGCCTCGCTCGCGTCGCTGACCGCGTCGACCAGCTCGCCACGGTAGCTCGCCTCCCACGCGCGCAGCCAGACCTCTGGCAGGGGCAGGCCGGAACCGGGCGTCTCCGTCCCGCCCTCCGGGCCGTCGGACGTCTCCTCCGGGACCACGGGGGCGTCGAACAGGTCGACGAGCGTTAGCCGGACCGCCAGATACCCGGTCAGCGTGATGGGGGACGCCGTCTGCCAGGCGTCCCCGGCCGCGGCACGCTGCTTCAGGAAGCCCGTCCAGCCCGGCAGCGCCGCCAGCTGGAACTCGAAGATGTCGCGCCACTTGCTGACGGGGTAATCGGTCAGTACCTCGCGGACGGCGGCGACGGGGTCGGCGGGCCGGTCGGCGAACGCCGCCCCACCGGGGATGGCGTCGTCGTGGGGGGCAAGCTGCCGGACCGCCGCGTAGAACCCCTGCTCGCGGTTCGGCATCGGCCACTGCGCGCGCCCCTGGTCGAGGAACGCCGCCAGCCACTTCGTCAGGACAGCGTCGACCCGGTCGGTGGCCGTCTCCACGTCCGACGCCGGCGTCCCGACCGACCCGGCGGCGGCCAGCCGGTCGAGCGACGCCGCCGGGTCGTCGTCGTAGCCGTGTGCGGCCAGCTCCGACCGCAGCACCTCGGCGTCGATGTCGCCGCGCTCCCACGCGGCGCGGAACACGTCGGCGCCCGGGTAGCCGGTGCCGCCGAGCAGCTGCTCGGCGTCGGCGACGGCCTCGTGAAACGGCCGGTCCTCGAAGCCGGCGAGCGGGTTGGCGGTCACGAACGAGTGCAGCGGCCAGACCGAGCCGACCACGTCGGCCGCCGCGTCGATGCGCTCCTCGATTGCGGGTTCAGTACTCATTGTAGTCCTCCGTGTCGGTCAGCATGGTCTCGCGAGCCGGCTGCCCGGCGTTCAGCAGCGCCACGTAGAGGCGCTCGCTGTGGCGGTAGACGCCGGTCTCGACGGCGAGGTACGTCAGGCCGAACGCCACGGCGACGAGGCCGTGAACCGGTGTTAGGGCCACGGGGTCGCCGACCGCCGGGAGGCCGTGGAGCAGCCCCTCGACGACGCCGTACACCGCGGCGTAGACGGCAATGGCCGGCAGCGCGACGAGCGGGACGGACCCGTAGCGGACCACCGGCGGCACGTCAGACTGCCGGACGACTTCGCGGGCAGCCTGGAGCACCGTCAGGACGACGAGCCCCGCGAGCAGGAGCCCGCCGTCGAGCGCGGTCCCCTTCCCGGTGAGCACGGCGAACAGGCCGCCGCCGGCGAGCGCGGTGAGTGCGACGACTGCGACGCCGACCGGGCCGGTCGCGCCGTCGCGGCCGTCCACGGTCGGTGACGTGTGCTCGACGCGGTCCCCCGACGCGAGGAACTGGTAGGCCTTGTAGAAGCCGTGCAGGACCAGGTGGGTGATCGCGGCCCCGAAGAAGCCGAGGCCGGCCTGCACGAGCATGAAGCCCATCTGCCCGACCGTCGAGCAGCCGAGCTTACCCTTGATGTCCGTCTGGACGGTCTTCAGGAGCTTCCCGCCGAGCGCGCTGGCAACCCCGACGAGTACCACAGCGAGCATGACGGCCGCCTCGACGGTGACGACCGGGGCGAACCGCACCAGCAGGATGCCGCCCGCGTTGACGAAGCCGGCGTGCATCAGCGCCGACGCGGGCGTCGGTGCCGTCATCGACGAGAGCAGCCACCTGTGGAACGGGACGAGCGCGGACTGGACAGTCGCCGCCACCACGAGCGCGCCGGCTGCGAGGAGGACCACCGGCTGGGACGCGGTCGCGACCCCGTCGGCGAGAGCCGAGACGGTCGTCGCGCCGGTCTCCCACCACAGCGTCGCGAGTGCGACGCCGAGGAGCGCGCTGCTCGCCAGGAAGTACCGGCGGGCGAGTGCCCCGGCGGCCCGCGCCTGGGGCCACCCCTCGACGTGCCCGATGAGGTCGGCCATCAGGAGCCCCATCGCGAGCCAGGCGAGCCAGAACAGCACGAGGCTGTCCGCGGCGACGAGGAGCAGCACGACCAGCGTGAACGCGAACACGCGGCCGAAGAAGCGGTCGATGGTCTCGTTCCCGGCCATGTAGCGCCGCGCGTAGCTGTGGACGATGCCGCCGAAGAACGTGACCGCCGTCCAGAGCACGACGGTCAGGCCGTCGACCGCCACGACCCCGGCCAGTTCCCAGCCCTCGCCGCGCCACCACCGGGCGGCCAGCACGACGAGGCTCGCGGCCCATAGCAGCCACACGACTCGCGTCAGCGTCGCCGGGAGCCGTGCGCGCTCGTTCGTCGGGGTCTGTAGCTGTCCCACCGCCGTCGGCCGTTCGTCTCCTGTCATCGGTTGCTCCGTCGGTGACCGGCCCCACCGACGCGGAGTCGAATCCTCCCGCGTCGGCAGTCGGTCGTTCTACCCCACTCTACGAACGATATGGTTATTAAAACTTTCTAACCGACCAAAACGTTCTCGAAAACCAACTCCCATGAACATAATGGTCGTTCATGGGTGGTTGCTGGTTGGCGGCGAGGCGGCCCGTGACGGCGGAATTCACGGCTGGGTGAGAATCATACGCACAACTCCTGCGGGCGAACGGATGCGGTTACATTCCCTCTTGCATTCCCGAACTGTTCGCCTATCTCCGATGGGAAACCATATCGTTCCAGCGCCCCGCGGTCCCGACATGGAGACGCTCTCGGGGACCATCCTGGCGGGCGAGTCGTTCGAGCCGATACGGGGCCGCGTCGTCGTCGCGGACGGCCGCATCGACGCCGTCGAGGAGGCGCACGTCGACAGCGACGATATCGTCCTGCCGGCGTTCGTCAACGCCCACACGCACCTCGGCGACTCCGTGGCGAAGGACGCCGCCGTCGGCCTCTCGCTCGAGGCGGCGGTCGTCCCCCCGGATAGCCTGAAGCACCGCCGGCTTGCGGCCGCCAGCCACGAGGAACTCGTGACCGCGATGCGCCGGACGCTCCGGCACGTGGGACGGACCGGGACCGTCTCCTGTCTGGACTTCCGCGAGTTCGGCGTCGAGGGTGCCCGCGCGCTCTGCGAGGCCGCCGCGCCGCTCGCCGTCGAGCCCTTCATCTTCGGGAGCGACGAGGTGTCGGTGCTCGACGTCGCCGACGGCTACGGGGCGAGCGGCGCGAACGACGACGACTTCACCGACGAGCGCGCCACCGCCAGGGACCGCGGCGTCCCCTTCGCAATCCACGCCGGCGAGCCCGACGCGTCGGACATCCACCCCGCGCTCGACCTGGAGCCGGACCTGCTCGTCCACATGGTCCACGCCGGGCGCGAGCACCTCGACCGGGTCGCCGACCAGTCCGTCCCCGTCGTCGCCTGCCCGCGGACGAACGCCGTGCTCGATGTCGGGAGGGCACCGATGCGGGAACTGCTCGACCACACGACCGTCGCACTCGGCACCGACAACGTCATGCTGAACCCGCCGTCGATGCTCCGCGAGATGGCGTACACGGAGCGCGAGTTCGACGTGACCGTCCGGGAGGTGCTCCGGATGGCGACCACCGCTGGTGCCGAGATCGCGGGCCTCGACTGCGGCGTCGTCGCACCCGGGAAGCGGGCCGCACTGCTCGTGCTCGACGGCGACTCGGACAATCTGGCCGGCTCGGACGACCCGGTGGCGGCGGTCGTCCGCCGCGCGACGGAACTGGACGTGAAACGCGTCCTGCTCTAGTCGCGGGTCCCCGCCTGCTCGGGGTCGAAATTGCTGAACGGCTTCATCTCGTGACTGCGGACGAGCACTTCGTCCGCGACCGTCACACCCAGGTCCAGCAGCGCCTGCGCGACGGGGGTGATATCCTCGTCGGACTCGCCGACGGCGGTGACGAGCAGGTTCTGCTCCCCGGTGACCAGCTCCTGGACGGAGACGACGCCCTCGATCTCCATGATGTCCGGGAGCAACTCGCCACGCTCGGGGATGGACGCGGTGCAGAACAGCAGCATCCGGAGGGGGTAGCCCGACCGCTGGTAGTCCACGTCGGCGCTGTACCCCTTGATGATGCCCTCGGACTCGAGACGCTGGATGCGCTTGCGGACGGTGCTGTCGGAGGTACCAGTTCGCTCCGCGATGTCGCCCGACGACATGTTGCGGGCGTCCTCCTGGAGCGCGTACAGGATGGCACTGTCCACGTCGTCGATCTCGTCGTCGCTCATAGCCGTACTCCGGGGTACGGTCACTTTACCTTTGTACGTTGTTCGGGGCTGGTCGGCCGCGAGGAGGGGCCGCGATCCCCCGCTCAGTAGCCGCTGAGGTCGAACTCCGCCAGCTGGGTGAACGTCGTCATGCCCGAGCTGTGGGGCACCTCGTCGGTCCGGCCCTCCATCAGGAGCCAGAAGAGGACGCTCTCGCCCTGGATCGGCTCCCCGTCGACGTACTGGGCGGGGTGGTAGAAGCCGAGCTCTGCCTGCGCGTTGAGCACGCGCAGGGCCTCGCCGATCTCGTTCTCGTGCGGGCGGACGACGACGGCCTCCTGCGTGTCGTCGAGCGCCACGTCGATGGTCTCGCTCCCGTCGGGATTGGCAAAGCGGATGACGCTCTCCTCGTCGCCGACGTGGTAGAACTCCGACTCGGGCGTCGTCCACTCGTCGCCGTCGAACACCTTCGTCTCGACGCCGTCGGTCGTGCCGGGCGTCGGGACGGTGAGCCAGTTCTCGAGGTAGTACTGGGCGGGACCGGAGTTCTCCCGGTCGCGGTAGGAGTAGAACTCGGTGACGTAGCCCGGCCCCTGGCGCATCCAGACGGGCATGAACACGCCGTCCTCGTAGAACTGGTAGTTGATGTAGTAGTTGTACGGGGCGAAGCGGTGCCCGGAGTGGAAGTCACGGGCGTTCTCCACCGCGCCGGTGTGGTAGTGCGTACGGATGTTGAACCCGCTCGGCCGGCCGTCCTCGGCCGGGTACTCCGTCGAGCCGAGGATGCCCGGGCCGCCGAGGCTGAGGCTGTGGATGTCCCAGAACAGCAGCTCGCCGCTGAACACCGGCTCGTCGGTCGGGAACATGAACTCGCGCGTGTTCCGCCCGTTCCGCTCGGGGAGGTCGTACCCCGTGGAGGTGCTGAACGGCGCGGTGAGCGAGAACACCGGCGAGCCGTTGTAGCTCGCGCTCACCTCGGCACCGACGGTCCGCGGCCCGGACCACTCGACGCTCCAGCCGTCCTGCTCGATGGTGTTCGACGGCTCCTCGATGCGGTGGTAGCCGTTCGGGGCCGTGATCTGCGGGCGCTGGAGCATCGGCGGCACCGGCACCTCGCCGAGCACCGACTCCCCCGGCGGGTTCGTCTCCCGGGCGATCTCCATGATGGGGTGTTCGACGAAGTCCTCGACGACGTGGAGGTCGAGCAGTTCGAGCTCCTCGCCGGCGACGTGGATGAAGCCGCTGACGACGAACAGCTGGTCGCCGTCGTCCACGTAGTAGATGACGTTCGAGACCTCGCCGTGTGGGTAGTCCTCGTACCCGGTGATTATCTCCGCCGCCTTCACCATCGGGTACCAGTCGTTCCCCTCGAGGTGTTGCCAGACCTCGTCCCGGTCGAGGACGAAGTCGTGGCGCGCTCGCTGGGTCTCGTTCCAGCCCCCGCGGGCCCACGTCACGTCGATGGGGTCGGTGATGTGGAGCCCGAGCAGGTCGTCGGTCCGCCGGTCGACGAGCCCGTACGCCACCTGCCGGTCGGTGGCGGTCACCTCGAACTCGCCGGACTCGCGCCCGCCCTCGACGCTCATCCCGGTCGTCCCCTGCACGCTGACCGCGTCGAGCCGGTTCGTCAGCGGGTCGTACGCCTCGAAGGAGGCGACCCAGTCGCTGGCGAGGTCGTTGACCGCCGGGTCGGCGACCAGCGCCTCGACCGCCTGTCGCTTCCGGTAGGTCCACAGCTCCCGGAAGCCGAAGTCGCTGACGTCCCGTGGGCCGATGCGACGGGCGGAGGTGATGCGCTCGCCCGGCTCCGGCGGGTCCTCGGGCTCCTCGGTCGTGGTCGTGGTTGGCTCTGTCGTCGTCTCCCGGGCCGTCTGGGTGTCCATCGGGGTTTCCGTGTCGTCGCTTCCCGACGTGTTACACCCCGCGAGTGCGCCGCTCGCGGCGACGCTCAGGGCCGCGACGAACCTTCGCCTACTCGTCTCCTCGATCTGGTTACGGAGTCCGTCGTGTGTCATGGAGTAACACACTAGCCACCGACCTCCGACTGATAAATCCAGGTGACGGTTGAACGGTCGGACGACGTAAACCCGACGTTATACCTGTCAACTCGGCGTTGCTCTGTGGGAGCAACAGGCCGGACGGTCCAAACTTCTTTTAGGGTGCTCCCGGACCAGAGTACTATCTACCATGAGTATTGTTCACTACCGGCGCACCTTCGTCCGGAGCGCCTGCGTCGCGCTCGTCGGAAGCGTCGCCGGCTGTCTGGGCGGCGATTCGAGCAACGACGGGACGGACCAGCCCGACGCCACCACCGAACTCCCGGCGACGACGGCCCGCTCGACGACCGCCGACCCGGGCACCGAGACGGCCAGCCAGCCGACCGTCGAATCGTTCCTCTCGGAGACGAGCAACTTCGACGGCGTCGCCGACCGGACGGGCAGCGACGCCGTCGTCGTCGACGTCGGCGTCGAGGCCAACGGTGCCTTCTACGGGTTCGGCCCGGCCGCCGTCCGTGTCGACCAGGGGACCACCGTCACCTGGACGTGGACCGGCCAGGGCAGCATCCACAACGTCGCCGCCAGACACGGCGCGGCGTTCGCGAGCGAGCAGACCAGCGAGGAGGGCCACACCTTCGAGCACGTCTTCGACGAACCGGGGACGGTCCTGTACGTCTGTGAACCCCACGAGGGACTCGGTATGAAAGGCGCGGTCGTCGTGGTGTGACGCGCGGGCGCTGTTCCGACGATGCGGTCGGTACACCCACCACACCCGCCGCCCGTCTACCTGTTGTCCCGGCAATGTGTTCGCCGTTCGTGGCCCGTTAATCAGTGTAGTCCCCACTAGAGCCATGGCCACCACAGACGGGGCGACCGAAACACTCGGAACGATTCTGGACCGGGCCGAGACCGACCAGAAGACCGCCCGCGCAGTGAACGTCACTGACAGGGCGAACGCCGAGACGGTCTCGAACTACCTCTCGAAGCACGGCGTGGATCTCCACGTCGAGCAGACCGACAGCCAACGACCGACGGACGCCCTCCTCCTGGAGTCGGACGGGCAGTTCCTCGCGGGGAGTCCGCTGGGGCGCGTGGCCCGATACGCGAACGCCAGCGCCGGCGACCGGCAGCCGGACGACTCGCTGCCCGCAGTCGTGACACAGCTCGACGACACCCGCTTCGACAGCTACGACAAGCGGCGCATGGTGCTCGCCTCCCGCATCGTCGAGTTCCGCGCGTGGAACCACCGCGACGGCGAACTCCACGCCGGCTTCCAGCAGCTCTCGAAGGTGAACCTCCAGAAGAACGTCTACCGGAACCTCTCGACGGTCCCTCTGGACGTCCACGTCTACGGGGAGGCCGACTGGGACCGCCCTGACGACCTCGACATCCACGTCCACGCGAACGACAGCGAGGAAGTCAGCCGCCACTGGTGGGTGGTCTACGACGGCAACGGCCGCGACGAGGACAAGGCCACGCTCCTCGCCCAGGAGGTCGGCGACAACGAGTTCTTCGGATACTGGACGTACGACCCCGTCGTCGCCGACCGCGTCATCGACCGTCTCGAAGCCGTCCGCTGACGGCTCGGCGGTTGCTGCTGCCTCCCCCGTCAGGATAGATTCGAGGAGTTACAGTACTCGAGTGCCTGCCGGACGGCCTCCTTTCGCCCGATGAACGTCAGGTGGTCCCCGTGTGTCACGACGTCGTCCGCGCGCGGTAGTCGGTTGTTCTCGTCCCGCGTGATGAGCGCGAGGTGACAGTCCTCGGGGAGCTCCGCCTGGAGCTCCGAGACGGACGTCCCGACGATCTGGTCCGTCGTCACCTCGACCTCTTGGACGTCGCCCTCCCGGTCCAGTTCGGTCATCCAGCGCGCGATGCCGGGCCGCTCGATGACGTTGTCCATCGACCACGCGATGGACATCCCGCTGGATATCGCCTCGATATCGAGGTTCTCGAACGCCTCCACGTTGTCGGGGCTGTTGACGCGTGCGACGACGGTGTCGACGCCGAACCTGTTCTTCGCGAGCTGGCCGATGAGCAGGTTCGCCTCGTCGTTCGCGGTCGCTGCGGCGATGACCTTGGCGTTCCCCGCGCCGGTTTTCTCGAGTACCTCCCGTTGCGTTCCGTCTCCGTGCCGGGCGGAGAACCCGTCACGCCGGAGTCGCTCGACGGCCGTCTCGTCGGAATCGAGTATCAGGACCTCCTCGCCACGGTCTTCGAGTCGCTCGGCGAGGGCGCGTCCGACGCGTCCCCCACCGACGATTATCGCTCGCATCGGAATCACGTTCAGTCTCTGTGCGAGATGACGAGCTAGTCCGCCTTCAAACACGACGGTCGCGAAGATGACCAGGAACACCGCGCCCACGAGCGTCGTCGCGGCTTCCGGGTTCTCCGGCCGGAGTTCGAGTGCGAACAGCGTCGCGACGCTCGCCGGAATGATACCCCGCGGGCCGATCGCACTCAGGTAGAGGCGCTCCTCGACGGTGAACCGGTCACCGACCGTACAGAGCAACACGAGGGCGGGCCGGACGACCCCCGCGATGGCGACGACGGCGACGACCCCGCCGAGCCCGAGGGCGAGGAAGTCGTCGAGCGTCAGCAACGACGCCAGGGTGATGAACACGAACGTGAGGACGATGAGCGTGATGTCGCCTTTGAACTGCTCGATCTGTTCGCGGTACGGGAGCGAGACGTTCCCGAGGACGAAGCCGGCGGCGGCGACGGCGGCGATACCGGACTCGGAGCCGAGTTCGCCGGCCATACCCGCCTCCGCGGCGAGTATCTCGGCGAGCCCGTACGTCCCGATAGCCGCGATGAGGACGACGAGTCGGGCGTTCTGTGGCGCGTTCTCGACCGAGAGGCTCACGTGGTTGAGGAGGTACCAGACGGCGGCAGCGACGGCACAGCCGACCAGGATGCCGAGTCCGAGCCGCACCGTGAACTTCTGGACGAGCGTCGGGAGGCCGCTCGACCCGAGCAGCACGTACTCGAACATGACGAGCGCGAGGATGGCGGCAGTCACGTCGTTGACGACACCTTCGGTCTCCAGCGTGGTCGCGACCCGTTCACGGACCGGGACGACGTCCATGATCGGTGTGATCACGGTGGGGCCGGTCGCGACCAGCAGCGCCCCGATCAGCAGCGCCACGTCCCACGACGTACCGAGCGCGAACCGAACGACCAGCGCCGTCCCGACCAGCGAGAGCAACGCGCCGACGGTGACGAGCCTGAGCGTCTCCCTCGGGGCCTCACGCAGCCGGTTCACGTGGAGGTGGAACGCTCCCTCGAAGACGATTATCGCAACGCTCAGGCCGACGATAGCCGGCAGTGCGTCCCCGAAGATGTCCGGATCGACCAGCCCCAGTCCCTCCGGGCCGACCAGCACTCCCGAGACGATGAGAAAGAGCACACTCGGGACCTGCAGGCGGTCTGCGAGCACCTGTGCGGCGACGCCGATACCCATGATGGTGACGACGATCCGGATGATGTCGATGGCCACGCTCATACTTGACCACGACTGGCAGTCGTCCGGTCCCGGTGGGCAGTCATTGGCTTTCGGTGCCGGACACTGACGACGGGTGGCCTGAAAGGTGTTCGTGCTGTCGAGGTCGACGACGGAGGTGGCGGTCACGATGGGGCATCCGGGGGCGCCGGCTCACACGCCGTATCAGTCGGCCAGCCGCTCGACGAGGGCGTCGCGCACCGACCGGGGTGCCTCCTCCGCGCCGCGAGCCGTGACGACCCGGCCGCCGAACTGTTCGCAATCGCCAATCGAAGGGGTGCTGAGTTAGGAATAGAGAACAGCGTTCACCGGTTGGACGGCACACGACGCCACAACCCGGGGCACGAGGAGCGGTGGCCCGTCAGGCTTCCTGCGGAGCGAACACCGATTCGATCCGGTCACTCTGGCCCTTGTGGACGAAGATGGTGACGAGATCGCCCGATTCGAGCCGTGTTTCACCGTGTGGCGTGAGGATCTCGCCGTCGCGTTCGAGCGCGACGACGAGCAGCCCCTCCTCGAGGAGCCCATCGGCGTTCGCCTCTCGAAGCGTGGCTCCCGTAATCGGTGCCCTCTCTTGCACCGTGAGCTCGACGATTTCGGCGTCGCCGGCGAGACTCATGAAGTCGGTGACCGACGGCGAGTGTCGCGTCTCGGCCGGGCCGTACGGCTGATACGGCCGGAAGTGCTCGCGCTTGATGATGTCCTGGTCCTCGATCTCCACGCCCAGTTCGAGGATCGCATCCCCGATACGCGTGAGGTCTCGGGTGTCGTTCCCGATCGCTTTGATCTCCAGGTCGGCCTTCCCGGTCATGATCTCACGGATGTTCACGATGCCCGGTATCTGGAGGATCTGCTTCGCCAGCTTCGCGCGGTCGGCCGCCGCACTCGTACACTTGAACCGGTTCGTGAGCATCCCCTCCGCCCGTTCGTAGTCGATGTCGGCGTGGTAGCCCCTGATGATACCTCGCTCCTCCAACTGGTTGATCCGGTTCCGGATCGTCCCCGCGGACACGTTCACCTCCTCCGCGATGTCCGGCGCTGAGGTGTCACGCGCTTCGAGTGCCAGATGATAGAGGATTCGCTTGTCGATTTCATCCAGCCGGTAGTCCATACCGTACCCGTTGGGTCCGTGCTGGCAAACCGTTTCTGTTTACGCTTCCTGCCGTCGGTTCCTGACCCACTTGTAGGGAAGATAGCCGGCGAACGCCAGCAGGTAGAGCACGACGAGCACGACCGACACGGGTTCCCGGCCGACGACGGCGATGACTCCGATGAGCGGCGGGCCACCGAGGAGGAGCGTATCGAACACCGGGTCGTCCGGTCCGGAGTCGAAGACGTGGTGGAGCACGGGGAGCTCGTCGACTCTCATCGGTACAGCCCTCCACGGGTGAACAACGCTCTGAGCAACACGAGGACTGGGATGATCTCCAGTCGCCCGATCCACATGTTGAACAGGAAGAAGAGCTTCCCGACCGTCGGCATGCCCGGACCGGTGATACCGGACGAGAGGCCGACGTTCCCCTGGGCGCTCGCGACCTCGAAGACGACGTTCTCCAGCGTGTACTGGCTCTCGGGCAGGACCAGCAGGAGGACGAACGTGGTCATGGCGAGGAACACGAACCAGAGCACCGAGATGATGGCTGCCTCCCCCAGCTCGCGGTTCGCCTCCTCCTCGGTGAGCCGCCTGTCGTCGATGTCGAGCCGTCGGACCGCCGTATCGGGGACGAACACGTCCATTATCCGGTACCGAATCCCCTTCACGAGCGTCGCGAGTCGGATGAGCTTGATGCCGCCGACGGTCGAGCCGGCTGCGGCTCCGACGACCATCCCGAACGTGACGGTCAACTGTGCCTGTGTCGACCACTTCCCGAGGGCGACGTTCGTCGCGTCGACCGCGGTCTGGAACCCGGTACAGGACATCGCGGAGACGAACTGGAACAGCCCGTACCGCACGGCGTCGAACAGGGAGCTGTAGGTGCCACTCGCGTACAGCATCGCCGAGAGCAGCGCCGAGCCGAGCCCGAAGAAGCCGAACACCCATCGCGTCTGGAGGTCGGTGTAGAGGTTTTTCAGGTCGCCCTGCAGTATCAGGTAGTGGATGGGGAAGGCGATACTGCCGAGGACCATCACGGGAACTAGCGCGAAGTCGATCACGGCGCTCTCGTAGGTCGCGATGGAGTTGTCCGTGATGGAGAACCCACCGGTGGCGAGCCCGGTCATCGCGTGGTTGATCGCTCCCCACAGCGGCATCCCGGCCAGCCAGAGGACGAGTATCGAGACGAACGTGAACAGCAGGAAGATCCACCAGATGGTCCGGACCGTCGAGACGATGCTCGGGTGTATCTTCTCCGACCGGGCCTCGCTCTCGTACAGCGTCAGCGAGCCGCTCCCCGGGCGGGCGAGAATCGCCGTCGTCAGGACGATGACGCCGACACCACCGACCCACTCGATGAACGTTCGCCACCACTGCAGTGTCCGTGGCAGTGCCGACTCGTCGTCGGTCATCGTCAGACCGGTCCCGGTGAACCCGCTCATCGACTCGAACACCGCGTTGAGCGGTTCTCTGAACGCGCCGACGGTCGACGCGGCGCGGCCGCTCAGCGCCGGCGGGTCCAGAAGCATCGGGTCGAGAGCGATGGTCCAGGCGATGAGGAAGAACGGGAGCGAGCCGAACAGCGCGACGGAGAACCAGCCGGCCGCCGCGACCATCATCCCGTGAAGTTTCCCCGGGTCCGACGCGTCTCGGAAGGCGTGGGTGAGCAGCCGACCGCTCGCGAACGTGACGAGTGCGGAGAGCAGGAGCGCTGGCAGCACGTAGTACTCTCCCCAGACCAGCGCGACGAGGATCGTGATCCGTACCAGTCCGGAGAGCGCCTGGAGCATGCGGCCGACGTCGCGCCCGACAGGTGCGTACGACACGTTCATCTCTCGTATCCGGGAGTCCGTCTCGTCCGATATCCACGCGCGTCAGTCCACATCACGTCCGGTCCTCGTCGTGGCCGAAGATGTCCGTGACCGCCGGGTCGGCCCCGACACCAGAGTACACCGTGAGGAGGTCACCGGCCTCTATCGTGGTGTTCCCCCGCGGCGTTATCGGGTGCCCTTCCCCGTTCCGTTCGATCGCCACGACGAGCATATCGTCGTCGAGGAGACCCGAGGCGGCGGCTTCGTTCAGTGTCTTCCCCGAAATCGGGGCGTCCGGCGTCACCTCTATCTCGAACACCTCCGCCTCCTCGCCGATCCGCATGAAGTCGACGATGGCGGGGCGGGCAACGGCCCGGTAGAGGTACTCCGCGATGAGCTGCTGGGGGTTCTGCATCGTGTTCACGCCGATCTGGCGGAACAGCCCCATGTGCTCGGGGTTGTGGACGACGGAGAGGATGGCCGGGATGTCGAACTCCTTGGCGAGGAGACACACCATGATGTTCGTCGCGTCCTGGTCCGTCGTCGAGATGATCGCGTCGGCCTGCTCCCCTCCAGCGTCGCTGATCGTCTCCTTCGTGGTCGCGTCGGCGTTGAGGACGAGACAGTCGTGCTCGCCCGCGACGTGCTCGGCCTTGTCGGGGTCGCGCTCGATGACGACGACCTCGTTCCCCGACCGAGTCGCGATGTCGATCAGTGGCGTTCCGATGTCTCCCGCCCCGACGATGATGATGTACATGGCTGGTTACTGGGCACCCCAAGCCAGCCGGTTTCGGAGTACTCGTCGCCCCGGTGGACCTGAAATATTCGAGTCTATGATCGTCGTCGACCGAACTCTACGAGCCATCTGTCTGTCCCGGTGTGAATCCCGGAGAGACTTAACCTATCTGTTTCTTACCCGTGTTGTTTGATGAATGCGCAACAATTCGGGATCTAATTACGGTCATGAAAGCAGAGGTAGTTCTATATGTCCGTACCGAAAACACCTGGCCGATGAGTGACTCACCGGACAGCCGGGAGCGTCCGTTGATCGGCAGTGGAGCGAGCGCGTCGAAGCGACGG
Source organism: Haloarchaeobius sp. FL176 (assembly GCF_024609245.1). GTDB lineage: Archaea > Halobacteriota > Halobacteria > Halobacteriales > Natrialbaceae > Haloarchaeobius. The sequence continues at coordinate 65,135 of NZ_JANJYH010000004.1, read as the reverse complement.
ACGCTGTACCCGTTCTTTCAGCGGGAGTCCGAGACCGTTCTCTCTATCGCTGGGGCAATTGCGACGGCGCTGGACACGGAACTACTGATCGGTGAGGTCGAAAGCGGGACCGACACCCCGACGTACGAGACGAGTCGTGACGTGGCGGAGACGGTCCTGCACGCACGGAACAAACTTTTGGGCGACCTCGACGTACTCGGCCAGACCCTCACAGGGCCGAGTCCCATCGAGACGGTCGACACGGCGACGGCGCGGTTCCACGTCAATACCATCGTGCTCGGGGACGATACGTCGGAGCGGTTGGAGGCCCAGATCGCGAAGTGCACGGGCTGTGATACGGTCGTCGTCAGCGAGAGCCCCGAATCCGGGTCTGTCGCGTCGATACTCGTCCCGATCGCTGGGGGGGAGCACTCCGGAGCCGCCGTGGACGTCGCCAGTGCGGTCGCTGCAGCCACCGGGGCGTGGCTCGAACTCGTGCACGTCCTCGAACCGAGCGACGCCAGGCTGAGTCGCCCGGAAGCGACGGCGCTGCTCGAAGCGGGCGCAGCACGAGTGCCGGACACGGTCGACGTGGACACCCGTATCATCGACGACGACGACGTCACGTCGGAGATAATCGAGCAATCGGGCTATCACGACGTGACGGTCATCGGCGCACCGCAGAAGGGTCGATTACGACGCTTCGTATTCGGGTCGACAACGGCCACGATCCGCGAGGAGGCACCGAACACGGTCGCGATGGCTCGGAAGGGCTCCGACCCGGAGCGCAGTCTGTTCGCGGGACCGCTCGACCGGTAGGGGCAATCGAATCCCGATGTCTCTACCGGACAGGCTCGGAGAGGCCGCTACTCACCCGGGGGCTCGGACGGCGTCGCCCCGCCCGACGACTCGCTGCGTGCCCCGTAGCCGAGACGGCGGACGACGAGCGGTGGCGCGAGCCCGGCGAACCCGGTCGGGGGCGACATCAGGGCTTCCGTGAACGATGTCGACGGCGACCACCGGCACTGCGGACAGGACCGAGGCGACTCAACCCGTGAACGGGAGGGCACTGGTCGCTGGCGGGCAGGCCGACGAACGCCCGGGGCCCGTCTGACAGAACACATCGCGTTCGTTCGAAGCCGGTATCTCGGGCCGCAAAGTGGCGGAAAGTACAGCTCACTTGTAGACCGGTAGAACAGGCTCTGGGGGTCTGAAAGTGTGAAAAGTAGTCCATCCTGGATTCGAACCAGGGTCGTTGCCCCCAGAAGGCAACAGGATTGGCCACTACCCCAATGGACTGACACGTCTCCCGTCCGTCGCTTCGTCCGGGATTACAGAGCATAGTACTGTGCTTGGATATTTGAGTGTTGCGAAACGGTACCGGGCTGAGAGCAACTCACGTACGGCGATTGGTCGGTCGTGCAGACGGAGAACCCGGCAGTCGAGGCACCCGGCAGTCGGGGTCACTTCCGGACCTGCCGGACGATTCTGAACGAGGCGAGAACGAACCCACTGCTCGGTTATCGCTGTCCGTCAGACCAGGCACGGTCACGGTGCAGCCAGTCGTGCTGAACACAGGGGGGCGTCTCCCGCTAACACGCTCCATCACCCCTTAATTCGGCAGTTTTTCGTTCCCCTATCATCCAGGTAGAGCGAGATGGTCGAACGCGAGACCTGGGCTACACGCATCGGATTCCTCCTGGCGTCGATCGGGAGCGCAGTCGGGTTAGGGAACATCTGGCGGTTCCCGTTCCAGACCGCGGAGAACGGCGGAGCGACGTTCCTGGTGGTGTACCTGGTCGCCGTCGTGGTGATCGGCATCCCGGCGGTCCTCGCCGAGTTCGTCGTGGGACGCCGAGCGAACATCAATGCGATCACGGCCTTCGAGAGGCTCGGACGGCCGAACTGGAGGGTTGCCGGCGCACTGGGCGTGTTCACCGGCTTCTGGGTCCTGTCGTACTACAGCGTGATCGGGGGCTGGGTGCTCCGGTACATCGGCGCGAGCGCCACGGGCGGGTACGTCGACGACCCCGCGGCGTACTTCGGGACCGTTTCGGCTGGTCCCGAGGCCGTGGTGCTCCACGCTGTCTTCCTGGCTCTGACCGTCGGTATCGTTGCCCTCGGTGTCGAAGACGGCATCGAGCTGGCGACGAAGTTCATGGTCCCCAGCGTCGTGGTCCTGATGATGGGACTCGCAGTGTTCGGGGCGACGCTGCCGAACGCCGGCGAGGGGTTCGCGTACTTCCTCGCGCCTGACGTCGAGGTGCTGGTCGCGAACTTCGGGAGCATCGTTCCCGCTGCCGTCGGGCAGGCGCTGTTCTCGCTGTCGCTGGGGTTCTCGGTCATGATCACGTACGCCTCGTACATCGGTGAGGACGACAACCTGGTCGTCGACGGCGCGACCATCGCCGCGTTCAACACGTTCGTGGGGGTCCTCGCCGGGCTGATCGTCTTTCCGCTCCTGTTCGCCGAGGGTGTCTCGCCGGACACGGCCGGTCCGGGTGCGATCTTCATCTCGGTCCCGACCGCGCTGGGGGAGCTCCCCTTCGGGGGAGTCGTCGGGGTCGTCTTCTTCTCCATCGTCCTCATCGCGTCGCTGTCGAGTTCGATCTCGTTACTGGAAGTGGTCGTCTCCTATCTCGTCGATACCTACGACGCTTCCCGACCCGTCGTCGCCAGCGGCCTCGGCCTCGTACTGTTCGTTCTGGGAGTCCCGTCGGCGTGGGACACCGACTGGCTCAGCTGGTTCGACGCCATCGCAGTGAACCTCTTTCTCCCGCTGACGGTGTTTCTCGTCGTCTTCTTCGTCGGTTGGATAGTCGCGCGGGACGCCGTCGACGAGGTCCGCCAGGGAGCCGAGGGGTTGCCGGACCTCTCGACGCTGTGGCTGTGGTCGGTTCGGACCGTCGTCCTCCTGGCCGTACTCGGGACCCTCGTGCTGGGCGTGCTTGAACTGGCGACGCCCACCGACGCGTACATCGTCCCGCCGTTCTGACACGAACGGTCTCTCTCGTCAGAACACGAGGCGGGCCTCCGTGACCGCACGGCCGCCCCCGTTTCGCATCGCTGGCGCACGCTCTGGAGTTTCGCCGGCTGTGGAACGTCGGAGAACGGTGCGGTCCCGTGCTCCGTTGTCGAGGCGTCGTCGTGAGAGAATCTGCCAGTGGGCTCGACGCCATCTCGGACGGAGGCCGGTCAGTTCGTGACGGGCCGTCGTGGACGCCCACCGGGACAGTTCAGCCGAGAGTGACGCTGACGCTGGTCTCGTTCTCGACGTTGTCGGTGACGGGACACCGGTCTTCCACCGCCGCGAGCCAGGCGTCGAGGTCGGCGTCGTCCGCCGTCTCGACCGAGAGCGTCACCGCCAGCCCCTGGAGGCCGGCGCGGTCGTCGACCTCCTCGCCGCGGTAGGTGGCGTAGTTCAGGTCACCCTCGACGCTCGCCTCCAGCGACGTGATGTCGATGTCCATGTCGCGGGCGACCATCGTCGCGGTCGAGTTGAGGCAGGCCAGGACGGAGCCGAGGAAGTACTCCACGGGGTTCACGTCCTTGCCGACGGTGAACTCCGCATCACCGGTGTCGACACGGGTCCGCTTCGGGCTGACACGCGATGCTCCGACTTCGTAGTGGGTCAGGTCTGCGTCGCCCATAGTAGAGTGTCCGCACGTTCGGCAGATTACGTTTCGGGTCACGGTCCGTTCGGGCCCGCCACGAGATAGACACCGCGAAGGAGCGACATCGTATTTATGCACGGGGAGCGACACGGCTACCTGAGACCGATGCAGTCACCCATCGACGTCCGGGACCGCGAGTGCTACACGGTGGACCAGTTCCAGATCAGCGAGGCGTACCGGTCGGATCTCGAGGGGGTGTTGATTCCACGGGACGAGATCGAAGACCGCGTGGCGCAGCTCGCTGCGGCGGTCACAGACGAGCACCGCTCGAACCCCGACTTCTACCCGATCTGTGTGCTCAAGGGCGCGATGCGCTTCTTCGTTGACCTCCTGCGCGAGCTCGAACTCGCGGTGCCCTACAGCGAGGGTATCGTTCACTCCTCGCGCTACCAGTCCGGGCCAGCCGCCGCCACGCCGGACGTCCAGTTCTTCGACGAGGAGCGCCTCGCCGGGAAGGACGTCCTCCTGGTCGAGGACATCCTCCACGAGGGGAACACGCTGGCGACGCTCCGGGACCGGGTCGAGGCGTTCGACCCGAACTCGGTCAGCATCGCGACGCTGTTCGAGGTGGATTTCGACCGGGACGTGGACGTCGACCCCGCGTACAGCGGGTTCCTGCTCCCGGATTCGTTCTTCGTGGGCTACGGGCTGGACTACGAGGAACGGTATCGGGACCTCCGGCACCTCGGGGTGCTCAACCAGGAGATTCTGGGCGACTGACCACGCCGCGGTTCACAGCGGGAGACGTTCGCCCACAGCGAACTACCGGAACCGCCAGAGGAGCGAGCGGAGCCGGTAGCCGAGCGAGCCGTTCTGGTAGCCCCGCCAGCCGCTCATCCCACCCAGGAGCGTCGCCGCGTCGTACCCCTCGTCGTCGAGGACGCCCGTGGCCTGTCTGGCGACGACGCCCATCTTGCAGACGACGACCACGTCCCGGTCGGCGGGAACGTCGTCCAGCCGCTCGCGCAGTGCCGACGCGTCGCCCTGGCGCAACTCGTCGTACACGGGGACGTTGTGGCTCCCGTCGATGGCGCCAGACTCGAACGCCGGTTCGGGGCGGATGTCGAGGAGGAACGGCTCGCCGCCGGCGGCAGAGTCGAGGCGTTCGTCCAGCTCCCTCGGACGGATGCTGCTCATCGACTCGATATTGCCTGCTCGACACAAAACGGTGCTGTTCGTGGCTGTCGAGCAGCCTCGACGACGGGCTACGCCGCGCTCGCGTCTTCGTCGTCGTCTACACGGCGGAGCAGCAGCGTCGAGATGCGTGCGCCGTCGACGCCCGTCACCTCGATGGCGTAGTCGCCGGTCTCGATGGTGTCGCCGACCTCGGGGAGTCGGTCGAGGTGTTCGAGGACGAAGCCGCCGAGAGTCTCGAAGCCGTCGCTCTCGAACGCGGTGTCGAGCTCCTCGTTGACGTCCGAGAGCGTGACCGAGCCGTCGGCGTCGTAGCTGCCGTCGTCCTGCCGGCGGATGGAGTGCTCGCGGATCTCGGCGTCGAACTCGTCGCGGAGGTCGCCGACGATGGCCTCGACGACGTCCTCGACGGTGGCGATCCCCTCGAGGACACCCCACTCGTCGATGACGACGGCCATCTGACGCTGCTCCTCGCGGAACTGCAGGAGGAGGTCGCTGACGGTCGTCGTCTCGGGGACGACGATGACGTCGCGTGCGAGGTCACCGGCGGTCGCGGACTCGAGGTCGGACGCCGTGGCGCGGAGGAGGTCCTTCACGTCGACGTAACCGACCACCTGGTCGGGGTCCTCGGCGTCGACGACGGGGTAGCGCGTGTGTTCGGCGTCGAGGACCGTCGCGCGGAGGTCGGACAGCGACGTGTCGGCCGAGATGCTCACCACGTCGGGGCGGGGTACCATCACCTCGCGGACAGTGGTGTCGTCGAGGTCGAAGACGCGTTCGATCATGTCGACCTCTGCCATCTCGACGTTGCCCTCCTCGCCGGAGCGCATCAGGACGCGGCGGATCTCGCGCTCCTCCATCGTCTCGTCGGTCTCGGACACCGGCGGGACGCCGAGCACGCGGGTGAAGGCGTTGGCGGCCCCGTTGAACACGACGATGCCGGGTTTGAACAGGTAGTACGAGGCGGCCATCGGCGGCGCGAGCAGCAGCGAAACGCGCTCGGCGTCGGCGATGGCGATGGTCTTCGGGGCGAGTTCGCCGAAGACGACGTGGAGGAACGTGATGATGCCGAACCCGAGCGCGAACGCGACGAGGTGGATGAGCTCCCCCGAGAGGAACGGTTCGAGGACGGGTTCGATGAGCGCGGCGACGGCGGGTTCGCCGACCCAGCCGAGGCCCAGCGAGGCGAGCGTGATGCCGAGCTGGGTCGCTGCGAGGTAGTCGTCGAGGTTCTCTATCACGCCTTCGAGGGCGGCAGAGCCGGCGAGTCCCTCCTCGGCCAGCTGTTCGACCGAGGTGGCACGGACCCGGACGAAGGCGAACTCGGAGGCGACGAAGAAGCCGTTCAGGGCGACGAGGAACAGTGCGGCGACGACCTGCACGGCGGAGAACACGAGGTCTACCATCGTTGCCTCCGGGTGGTGCGGCCGTTCGAACGTCGAGTTTCCATGGCTGCACCTTGCGGGTCGCGGTATTAAAGCGCGGCCACTGGGTCGTGTGGCGGCCGGGGCACCGGCCCACGCGAACCAACCGCCCTCGTCAGGCGGTCAGCTCGACGTCGTCTTCGCCCTCGAGTGCGATCTCGTGCTCGTCGGTAGTGTCGTCCATGCCACGGCGGCCACGGATGCGGCGGGCGACCGCACCGACGGCGACGACTCCCCCGACGAGCGCGCCGAGGCTGGCGGCGCGGCGGACGCGGCCACCCATCGAGCGTCGCTCGTTCGACTCGACGGTGTCCATCGACTCGTGGGCCCGCTCGTCGTCGTTCTCGACGGGGAGTCCGCCGCCGACGTGGGCGTCTTCGACACGCAGCTCTACGAGGGTGATCTTCTCGAATACCATACCTCTAGGTACGCTGATATAGGTATTGAACGTTGCGTGAGCCGTGCTACGCCGTCGCCGAGCGGAGTTCTCGGCCCCAGATGATAGTACTGATATCGTCCTCGTCGGTCTCGACACCGGACGCAACCGTCCCGGAGAGCCAGCGGTCGAGTTCGTCGCCCGAGAGCGGCATTACCCCCATTCCTCCGCCAGCAGCCCGTAGTACCGCGTGCCGACGTACTCGCCGTCGTAGTACTGGTTCTCGCGGAGGGTCCCCTCGTGGGTGAAGCCGAGCTTCTCCCAGATGTTCGCGGAGGCCTCGTTGGGCTCGATGACGCGGGTCTGGAGGCGGTGGAGGTTCCGCTCGGTGAACGCGTAGTCGACGAGCAGCTCGCTCGCCTCGGTCGCGTAGCCGTTGCCCCAGTGCTCGGGCGCGATGCTGATGGCGATCTCGGCCCAGCGCGTCCGGCCGTGTATCTTGAACAGTGCGATGTCGCCGACGGGCTCGGGTTCGTCCTCGCGCTCGACGCAGATGAGCAGGTTCACGCCGTCGTCGTCGGAGACGACGTTCTCGAAGAACTCGCGTGTCTGCTCGCTGTTGGACGGGTCGGCGCTGGTCAGTGGCCGACGGACGCGTGGGTCGTTGATGTTCCGGTTGAGGACGTCGAGGTCCTCTTCCTCGATGGTCCGGAGGGTGACGCGCTCGCCGGACAGGAAGGCGGCTCCTGGCATGAGCACAGGTCGAGTGTGCCGGAGGAAAGCCGTTACGGCGGTGTGTGAGGGGTTCTCAGTCGGCGTCGCGCTCGCGCCACTCGTCTTCGAGCAGGCCGTAGTAGTGCATGTCGACGTACTCGCCGCCGTCGAACTCCTGTTCGCGGAGGGTACCCTCGTGGGTGAAGCCGAGCTTCTCCCAGATGCGGGCGGAGGCTTCGTTCGTCGCCAGCGGGCGGGCCAGCAGGCGGTGGAGGTTGCGCTCCGCGAAGGCGTAGTCGACGATCAGTTCGGCGGCGGCAGTGGCGTAGCCTTCGCCCCAGTGTTCGGGGACGACCCAGACGCCGAGGTCGCCCCAGCGGGTTCGTTCGTCCTCGACCGAGACGGAGACGAAGCCGACGGGTTCGTCGTCGTCGCAAATCAGCAGGTGGATTGAGTCGTCGTCGCAGATGACGTTCTCGAAGTACTCCGTCATCTCTGCCTCGTTGGCTGGGAACGGCCAGGCGAACGGGCGGCGGACTCGCTCGCGGTTCCGATGCTCGGTGAGGAACGAGCAGTCCTCACGTTCGATGGTTCGGAGGGTGACGCGGTCGTCGGCGAGGAAGGCGGCACCGGGCATAAAGCAACGTGCTGCCGCCCGGCAAAAAGCGGTTGCGGAGGTGTGTTGTGGCGTGACGAGGGGCTGCCGAGAGGGTGTCAGTCCTGATCGAGCCACTCGTCGGCGAGCAGGCCGTAGTCGTAGACGTCGACGTACTCGCCGCGGACGAACTTCGCGTCGCGGGAGACGCCCTCCTCGTGGAAGCCGAGGGATTCGAGCAGGCCGCGCGAGGCCTCGTTCGTCGACAGCGCTCGGGCCTCGATGCGGTGGAGGCGGCGGTTCCCGAACGCGTAGTCGAGGACGAGCGAGACGGCCTCCGTCGAGTAGCCCTCGCCGTGGGCCGCCGGGGAGAGCCAGTACGCGACCTCGCCGTTGCCGGCGCGTTCGTTCACGTGGAAGAATATCACGAAGCCGATGGGCTCGACGCCGTCGTCGGTGACGAAGCGCTCGTCGTAGCCGGCGTCGTCGCCCTCGACGCAGACGAGGAACTGCGCGCCGTCGCCGTCGTCGCCGATGTGCTCGCGCTGCTCGCCGAGGCTCGTCGGGCCGACGAGCGTCATCGGGTCGCGGATGCGCGGGTCGTTCGAGTGGGTGGCGAGGAACTCGGCGTCCTCGTCTTCGACGGTTCGGAGGGTGACTCGTTCGCCAGTCTCGAAAACTGGACCGGGCATGGCGGTACCGTCATCCGAGCAACACTAAGCCGTTGCGGGAGGCTGTGTCCCTGTCGCACACCTCAGAACAGCCCGAAGGGGTTCAGCTCGACCGCCAGTACCGCCGCGGCCGCGAGCCAGGACTCGAACACCAGCGTCCCGAGCGCCGACAGCGCGGCGAACTCGCGGGCCCGCATCTCGCTCACGCCGGCGGGCACCGTCAGCATCCCGCGGGTGAACAGCAGCGCGTTGCTCACCGGGACCGCGGGGCGGCCGTACCGGTGGAACCAGCCGTCGAAACGGTCTAGCTGGGCCTCGCTCACGCGGAACCACGGCTTCGCGAGCAGCCACTCCCGACCCCCGCGCTGGGCGAGCAGGAACAGTAGCGTCTGGCCGGCGGTCGCGCCAGCCACGGCGATGGCGAGGATGAGCACCACCATCCCAACGTCCGCGCCACCGCCCGCAAGGACGCCGATACTCACCGGGACCAGCGCCTCGCTGGGCGCGAAGTACAGCAGCATCGCGCCCTCCAGCACGAAGATGGCGAACAGTGCGGCCAGCCCGTACCGGTCGATGAGCGAGCGCGCCAGCGCCTCGTCGCCCCAGACGAACAGCGCGATGCCCGCGATGCCCGCGAGGAAGAACGTGCCCGCGACGACGAGCAGGCCGTAGTCCTCGGCGAAGGTCCGGAGACGGCCCCGCTCGGTGGTGTCTGCGGTCCCGTAGCCACCGTCCGCGCGTTCGTCTGCCATCCCTCTCGACTGGTCGGCCGGCGGATAAATCGTTTCCGCACCGCGACGACCACAGCTCCGAGGCGGTGGTTTCATCCCGCCGGTGGCGGTACTGCCGGGCGACGATGGAGCCGAGACAGTGCTACGTCGTCGGCATCGGTATGTGCCTGGTCGGCGGGCTCGCGACCGTCGCCAGTCTCGTGCTCGCCGGGGCGTTCGCGGTCGCCGTCCTCGCGCTCGCGGCGACGGGCACCTTCGTGCTCGCGCTCTCGAACGTCCCCGAAGGGGAGCCGTTCGACCTCGAATCGACGCTGGCCCACCGTATCGCGACCTGGGGTGGGGCCGCCTTCGTGCTCGGTGTCGGGGTCCTCATGCTCGGTGTCGGGGTCGCCTCGTTCGTCGCGTTCGGCTGACCGCGGTCCCGCGGCCTCCGCGGCCGCGTTGGTCCGCGCCCGGACCCGACGCTCCGCGGACGGTGCGGTTTTTACGCTCGCCGACAGAGCACCGAGTATGGACCTCAGTAACCGACCGCGGCGGCTGCGCGGCGACGGGGTGCGTGGGCTGGTCAGCGAGACGAGCCTCGCGCCGTCGGACCTCATCGCGCCGGTGTTCGTCGACGCGACGACCGACGAGCGGGTGCCCATCGAGTCGATGCCGGGCCACGAGCGGGTGCCGGTGGACGAGGCCGTCGCCCGCGTGGAGGCGGTGCTGGAGACGGGCGTGGAGGCGGTGATGCTGTTCGGTATCCCGACGGAGAAGGACGCCGAGGGCTCGCGCGCCTGGGCAGGCGACGGCGTCGTCCAGGAGGCGACCCGGCGCATCAAGTCGGAGACGGACGCCTACGTCGTCACGGACGTCTGCATGTGCGAGTACACCGACCACGGCCACTGCGGACTGCTGGAGGAGGACGCACGCGAACACGACGGGCTCACCGTGGACAACGACGCGACGCTGCCCGCGCTGGAGCGAATCGCCGTCTCGCATGCCCGCGCGGGAGCGGACATGGTCGCGCCGTCGGGGATGATGGACGGGATGGTCGCGGCAATCCGGGAAGCGCTGGACGAGGACGGCCACACCGAGGTGCCGATCATGAGCTACGCGGCGAAGTACGAGTCGGCGTTCTACGGCCCGTTCCGCGACGCGGCGGACGGCGCGCCCGCGTTCGGCGACCGGCGGCACTACCAGATGGACCCCGCGAACCGTCGCGAGGCGGTGCGCGAGGTCGCGCTCGACGTCGAGCAGGGCGCGGACGTACTGATGGTCAAGCCCGCGCTGTCGTACCTCGACGTCGTCGCGGACGTGCGCCGGGAGTTCGACCACCCCGTCGCCGCCTACAACGTCTCCGGCGAGTACGCGATGCTGCACGCCGCGGCGGAGAAGGGCTGGCTCGACCTCGAGGCGGTCGCTCACGAGTCGTTGCTCTCGATCAAGCGCGCCGGTGCGGACCTGATCCTCACCTACTTCGCGGAGGACGTGGCGCGGTCGCTTCCGTAGGCGCGACGCCTGTCCACGCCGTCGCTCGCCCCGTCCACGACTGTTCGGTTCTGGGCTACATACGCCCACGGAACTGCTCGATAAACAACCTTGTATGGATTATATTTGCTATTAAGATGGACGAATGCACATTAGGATGGGGGATTGTGGACGTATGTTAACGCTAACCATTATATTGTTCTCTCCCATGTCCTGTGACCGTAGAACATGAGCACGAGTATGGCGGTATTGGTGGAAAACATGGACGAACGTGCAGAAAGTGGCAACATTTGCGCGGGTTCGAGGGTGGTGGGATGCTAGAGCTCCTGCCCCTGCAGACGGAGGCACAGGCAATCGCTGACAGCATCAACTACGTCTGGGTGCTGGTGGTCTGCTTCCTGATCTTCTTCATGCAGCCGGGGTTCGCGCTGCTGGAGGCCGGCCAGGTCCGGGCGAAGAACGTCGGCAACGTGCTGACGAAGAACATGACGGACTGGGCGCTCGGCGTCCTGACGTACTTCATCGTCGGGGCCGGCCTCGCGAGCATCGTCGGGATGCTCACGTCCGGGGCGAGCCTCGACGTGATGGCCGCGTTCTCCTACATCGGCGCACCGGGCTCGACCGGCTGGATCAACTGGGTGTTCGGGGCCGTCTTCGCGATGACGGCGGCGACCATCGTCTCCGGCGCGGTCGCGGAACGCATGGACTTCACGGCGTACGTCGTCTTCGTGGTGGTGCTGACGGCGCTCATCTACCCGACCGTCCAGGGGCTCACCTGGGCCGGTGGCCTGCTCTCGGGACCGACGGCCGACGGCACCGGCGGCTTCATCGGTGAAGCCCTCGGCGTCGGCTACCTCGACTTCGCTGGCGCGACCGTCGTCCACATGGTCGGCGGCCTCGCCGGCCTCGTGGCGGCGAAGATGGTCGGCCCGCGCAAGGGCCGCTTCGACGAGAACGGCGACAGCCAGCCCATCCCGGGGCACTCGATGCTGCTCGCGGTGCTCGGGACGCTCATCCTCGCGTTCGGCTGGTACGGCTTCAACGTCGGCACGCAGGCGACGGTGCTGGCGGTCGCGGAGGACGGCTCGCTCACCTTCATGGGCGCGGCGCTCGGCCGTGTCGTCCTCGTGACGACGCTCGGCATGGGTGCCGGCGCGGTCGCCGCGATGGCCGTCTCGACGGCGTGGCAGGGCAAGCCCGACCCGCTCTGGATGGCCAACGGCCTGCTGGCCGGCCTCGTTGCGGTCACGGGTGCAGTCCCGCACGTCACCTGGTGGGGTGGCCTGCTCATCGGCGCAATCGGCGGCGCGCTGGTGCTGCCCGCCTACCGCTGGACCGTCGACACGCTGCAGATCGACGACGTCTGTGGCGTCTTCGCGGTCCACGGCGCGGCCGGTGCGGTCGGCACCATCCTCATTCCGGTGTTCGCTACGTCCGGCTCCGGGACTGCGATTCTGGGCGACAGCTGGGCGTTCCTCGGCGTCGACCAGCTCGCCATGCAGATCGTCGGCGTCGCGGTCATCGGCATCTGGACGGTCCTCGCGACCGGCGTCACCGGTCTCGTGGTCGATGCGACCATCGGTCTCCGCGTCTCCGAGGAAGAGGAGGAGGCCGGCCTCGACGCGGGCGAGCACGGCATCTCGACGTACCCCGAGTTCGTCGGCGACAGCGGTCCCGAGGCGTCTCGCCGGACCGTGAGCGCGGACGGCGGCAGCGGCCCCGTCCAGACCGACGGCGGTGTCGAGGAGGCCGCTTCGACCGACCCCGTCGAGGGAGGTGAGTCCGATGACTGACGCCGACATCGAGATGGTCGTGGCCATCATCCGGCCCGACCGCCTGACCGACGTCAAGCGCGCGCTCGCGGAGGTCGGCGCACCCTCGCTGACGGTGACCGACGTCTCCGGTCGCGGTTCACAGCCCGCCAAGAAGAGCCAGTGGCGCGGCGAGGAGTACGTCGTCGACCTCCACCAGAAGGTGAAAGTCGAGTGCGTCGTCGCGGACATCCCCGCCGAGGACGTGGCGGAGGCCATCGCCGACGCCGCCCACACCGGCGAGAAAGGCGACGGCAAGATATTCGTCCTGCCGGTGGCGGACGCCTACCAGGTCCGCACCGGCAAGACCGGCCCCGACGCGGTCTGACCCGGCTCCAGTTTTCGGCTTTCTTCCGGGGGACCGCAGGTGTTCAGGTGCGACCTCGTCTGGTGCGAGGACAGGTTCGAACGCTTCGAAAGTCCCCGCTGTCCCGGTTCCCGAGATTGCGAGACTCCCTCTGGCCGTCTTCCGCTCGCTGAGGGTCGTGGAGATGCCGAGACCGAAGGTTTCCACTATCTGGCTCGCCCGAAATCCGATCGACCAGACACTACCTCCGGTGAAACACCCGTTCGGTAGAGCTGCATATCCATTACAGAAGTACGTCAAAGAAAACGCCAGTCGGAGCCGTACAAGCTTCCCTCGAGCACATCCAGCCCTCAACTGATAGAGACTATTCCGTTTGTTGGATGCCTGTCCACTCGTCTATCTGGAGTTGATATCCTTGGATACCTCGCATCGGGTGGGCCGAACTGAACAGATTAGGATGCCAAGCGTTCTCCATGGCGCTCCGGAGTTCGTCCCACTCATCCTCGGGAACCGCGCTGATCTGTCCGGTGAGATTCACGCTTTGCCAGTCGTACATGGACTGGGCAGAATAGACGACAAAGCGGGCCCCCTGTGCGCGGTCACTCAGTGTCTCTTTACGACTCTCCGTTCCGAACAGAAGGAACAGGAAATAGAGGGTCGAGTCCCCATCGTATCCGAATGACATCGGCACCGCGTATGGGATTTCTCCGTCGGGAAGTGAGAGTGTTCCGACGCCTTGCTCTGTCAGGAACTCTTTTATTTGCTCGTCACTCATCGAATCAGCACTTGTACTAAGTATGTTCTCTATTGACATACCTCGTGATACCTTCTCCGGAGTTGTAAATGGTGGGCCGTCAGCCCGTTTCTCATCTCAGTTCACCGTACTGCGTACAGCCTCTGTACTCACCGATACACACCAAATCCAGCACGAGTCGAGGATTCGAACGGAGCCTGATATCTGTCTCCTCCGGGGTGAGAAACCGCAGCCGGTTCAGACGTCACGGTCGCGAAACGACTACCCCGCGATGGCCGCCCGCAGCGCCTCCCGCTTCACGAGCACGAACCCGACGCAGATGACGAGAAAGCCGACGACGGTGTTCGTGGAGACGACCTCGCCGAGCCAGTACCAGCCGACGAGCGTCGCGAACACGGGAGCGACGTAGCTGACGAGGTTGATCTCGACCGGCCCGAGGCGGTCGAGCAGCCCGAAGTACAGCAGGTAGCCGACGGCCCCGGCGGCGAAGACGAGGTAGCCGAAGGCGATGGCGACCCGGGGGGTGACCGAGACGCTCTGTGGCTCGCCGGCGAGAAGGCTCGCGACGTGGAGCAGCGGGCCGCCGACGAGCATCATCCAGCCCTGGCGAGCGGCGACGCCGAGGTCCGGACTTTCCCGGCGGAGCCCCACGGCCGCGAGCGCGAACGCCGCCGCGCTCGTGAACAGTAGTCCGACTCCGACTGGGTCGGGGGCGTCGACCGCCATCGGACCGGGAACGGCGAGGACGACGGTGCCGACGAGCCCGAGACAGACGCCGGCGACCCGCGAGGGCGTCGGCCGGGCGGTGTCGAGGAACGCGGCGGCGAAGCCGACGCTCCAGATTGGCACCGTCGCGAGCACGACCGACCCGATAGCCCCCGTGACTCGCGCCTGCCCGACGAACAGCAGGCCGTTGTGGACGGCGACGATGCCGACGCCGCCGACGAGGACGGCCCGGACGTCGGCCCTCCCGGGGACGACGGACTGGCCGCGGGCCAGCGCGTACGCCAGCACGACCACGCCGATGGCGTCGAACCGGAGCGCCGCCATGAGCAGCGGGTCGACGCCGGCCTTCGCGGCGCGGATGGCCGGGTACGACGCGCCCCAGAGCGCGGCGAGGGCGAGGAACCCGAACAGGTTCTCGTGACGTCTCACAGTTCGGCCGAGGAGAGGCCCGTAAATAGCAGTTGCGTGGTGCCAACGCTCAACATGATCCGCGGGCTCGGGGACGACGCGCAGTGAGACAATCCTTTTACGTCCTCCTCCGAACGCCCGATTATGAACGAGGAGAACTCGCGGAATCTGTACGACCGGGCGCTGTCGGTCATGCCCGGCGGGGTGAACTCGTCGGTGCGGGCGGCCATCGAGCCGTACCCCTTCTTCGTCGAGCGCGGCGACGGCGGCCACGTCGTCGACGCCGACGGCAACCGGTACGTCGACTGGGTGATGGGGCTCGGGCCGCTCCTGCTCGGGCACGACCTCCCGCAGCCGGTCGAGTCGGCGGTCCAGAAACACGCGAGCAACGGCCCGATGTTCGGCGCGCCGACGCCCATCGAGGTCGAGCACGCCGAGTTCGTCACCCGACACGTCCCGAGCGTCGAGATGATTCGGTTCGTCAACTCCGGGACGGAGGCGACCGTCTCCGCGGTCCGCCTCGCCCGCGCCTACACGGGCCGCGACAAGGTCGTCGTCATGCAGGGCAGCTACCACGGCGCGAACGACTCCACGCTCGTCGAGGGCGAGGGCGCGCACGTCCACCCCTCCAGCCCGGGCATCCCCGACGACTTCGCCGAGCACACCATCGCGGTGCCGTTCAACGACCACGAGGCCGCCCAGCACGTCTTCGAGGAGCACGGCGACGACATCGCTTGCGTGCTCGTCGAGCCGGTGCTCGCGAACTACGGCATCGTCACGCCCGCCGACGAGTACCACGAGACCCTCGCCGACCTCTGTGACGATCACGGCTCGCTGCTCGTCTTCGACGAGGTCATCACCGGCTTCCGCGTCGGCGGCCTCCAGTGCGCCCAGGGCGAGTTCGGCATCGACCCCGACATCACCACGTTCGGGAAGATCATCGGCGGTGGCTTCCCCGTCGGTGCCATCGGCGGCAAGGCGAAAATCATGCGGCACTTCACGCCCTCGGGCGACGTGTTCCAGGCGGGCACGTTCTCCGGCCATCCTGTCACGATGGCCGCCGGGCTGGAAACCCTCACGTTCGCCGCCGAGAACGACGTGTACGACCACGTCAACTCCCTCGGCGAGAAACTGCGCCGGGGGCTGACCGAGATTTGCGCCGACCAGGCCCCCGAGTACACCGTCGCCGGTCTCGACTCCATGTTCAAGGTTCTCTTCACCCGCGAGGGCCCGGACGACCTCGACGGCCAGTGCGAGGCCGGCTGTCGCCAGCGCACGGCCTGCCCGCGCTACGAGTACTGCCCGAAGAACGGCGGCGACGTGGCGTCGGGCGAGACCGACCGCTGGCGGCGCGTCTTCTGGCCGCAGATGAAAGAGCAGGGCGTGTTCCTCAGCCAGAACCAGTTCGAGTCCCAGTTCGTCTCCTACGCCCACACCGAGGAGGACGTCGAGGAGACGCTCGAGGCGTACAAAGCGGCGCTGTAGCCGGCTCGGGCTCGAACCGTCCGACAGACCCGTCGCGGCCTCTTTCTTGCTCCGGCACCTACTTCCACCGATGACCGACGACCTGGCCCTCTCCGAGGCCGACCGTCGCAAGTCCGACCCGAGCCCGGACGATGCGTTCTACGACCAGCCGCGGTTCGTCCAGCACGTCGACGAGGGCTTCCGCGAGCGGCTCACCGACCTCTACCGCGAACAGCTCGCCGACGGCGACCGCGTGCTCGACGCGATGTCGAGCTGGGTGTCACACCTCCCCGACGACCGCGAGTTCGCCCGCGTCGTCGGCCACGGGCTGAACGAGGCTGAACTCGCCGAGAACCCGCGCCTCGACGAGTGCATCGTCCAGAACCTCAACGAGAACCAGCTGCTCCCGTTCGACGACGCGAGCTTCGACGCGGTGTTGTGTGCCGTCTCCGTGCAGTACCTCCAGTACCCGACCGCGGTCTTCCGCGAGTTCCACCGCGTCCTCGCGCCCGAGGGCGTCCTCGTCGTCTCCTTCTCGAACCGGACGTTCCACACGAAGGCAATCCGGGCCTGGCGCGAGCGGTCGATGGACGAGCGCGCCACCCTCGTCCGGGAGTACTGCGAGGCTGGCGGCTTCGGGCGGATCGAGACGGTCAGTGACTCGCGGCGCTCGGTCCTGCCCGGGCTCGGCGGTGACCCGTTCTACGCGATCGTGGCCGACCGCGACTGATTTTGTATCGTCGTATGGGATTCATCGCTGATTCAACCGCAACTGCGTTGACGGGGGCAAAGAAGCTTCCAACGGCCGAAAACGGCCGACTCGGCGGTCGCCTGGGCCGTCACGTCCGCGGCGGCCTTGCCGAGTGCAAACTGGTGGGCTTTTCACCGTCGGCCACCGACTGCCTCGCATGAGAACACGTGGGACGATTCGGCTGGCGACGCGGGGCTCCGACCTCGCCATCCGCCAGGCGACGACGGTACGCGATGCGCTGGAGGAGCGACGCTACGAGGTGGAGCTCGTGGAGGTCGAGACCGAGGGCGACAAGATCCGCGACGAGCTCATCGCGAACCTCGGCAAGACCGGAGCGTTCGTCCGCTCGCTCGACGAGAAAGTGCTCGACGGCGAGGTCGACGCCGCCGTCCACTCGATGAAGGACATGCCGACCGAGATGCCCGACGACCTCGTCGTCGCGGGCATCCCCGAGCGCGCACCGGCCGGTGACGTGCTGGTGACGCCCGACGGCACCGGACTCGAGGACCTCGAGTCCGGCGCAGTCGTCGGCACCGCCTCGATGCGTCGGCAGGCACAGCTGCTGCACGAACGCGACGACCTGACCGTCGAACCCGTGCGCGGCAACGTCGATACACGGGTCGAGAAGGTGCTCGCACCGGCGCTCCAGGCCGAACACGAACGTCGGACGGAGGCGGAGACGGACGGCAACGCGGGGGACGACGAGCCGGAGTACGACCTGCCCGTCGAGGAGTGGTTCGACGACCGGAGCGAGATCGAGCGTCGCGCGCTCGGCCGCGAGGTCGAGACGGAGTACGACGCCATCGTCCTCGCCGAAGCCGGACTCCAGCGCTCCGGGCTGGCCCACCACATCGAGTTCCAGCGGCTCTCGAACGAGTCGTTCGTCCCCGCGGCCGGGCAGGGCGCACTCGCCGTCACGGCACGCGACGACGAGACCGCCGAGGAGCTGCACGAGGTGCTCGACTTCCCGCGGACCCGGGTCGAGACCACCGTCGAGCGGACCGTCCTCGCCGGGCTGAACGGTGGCTGCATCGCCCCCATCGGTGTCCACGCCGTCCTGCAGGGCGAGTACGTCCACACGGCCGCACAGGTGCTGCACCCCGACGGCGACGACGTCGTCCAGCAGCGCCGTGACATCCCGGTCGAGACCCACGTCGCGGCGGCCAAGGAGTTCGCCGGGAACCTGCGTGACGCCGGCGCGGACGACCACGTCGCGGCCGCTCGCGAGCGATGACGGGGTTCGTCTACCTCGTCGGGAGCGGCCCCGGCGACCCCGACCTCATGACCGTGAAGGCCCGCCGGCTGCTCGACGAGGCCGACGTGGTGCTGCACGACAAGCTCCCCGGCCCGGAGATACTGGGCACCATCGACGAGAAGCGCCGCGAGGATGTCGGCAAGCGTGCCGGCGGGGAGTGGACGCCCCAGGAGTACACCAACAGGCGGTTGGTCGAACTCGCCGAGGAGGGCAAGACGGTCGTCCGGCTCAAGGGCGGCGACCCGTTCGTCTTCGGCCGTGGCGGCGAGGAGGCCGAACACCTGGCCGCACACGACATCCCGTTCGAGTACGTCCCCGGGGTCACGTCGGCCATCGCGGGGCCCGGCGTCGCAGGTATCCCCGTTACGCACCGCGACCACGCCTCCTCCGTCTCCTTCGTCACGGGTCACGAGGACCCCACGAAAGAGGAGTCCGCGGTCGACTGGGAGGCGCTCGCGGCCACGGGTGGTACACTCGTCGTCCTGATGGGCGTCGGGAAGCTGCCCGACTACACGGCCGCGCTCCGTGAGGCGGGCATGGATCCCGCGACGCCCGTCGCGCTGGTCGAGCGCGCCACCTGGCCCGACATGCAGGTCGCGACCGGCACACTCGACACAATCGTCGACGTCCGCGACGATGCAGGTATCGAACCGCCCGCAATCACCGTCATCGGGGACGTGGCCGGGACGAGAGACCGCGTCGTCGAGTTCCTGAGAACCCGCACATGACCACGAGAGACACCACGGTCGCCGTGTTCCGCCCGGACGACGAGCGCCTGCGCGACGCCGTCGAACTCGTCGAATCACTCGGTGCGACGCCGGTCCCGGACCCGATGCTCGAAGTGCGCGAGACGGGCGCGTCGCCCCGGGCCGACGCCGAGTACACCATCCTGACGAGCAAGACCGGTGCCGAAATCGCCCGCGAGACGGGCTGGGAATCGGGCGGGACGACCGTCTGTGCCATCGGTTCCGCGACCGCCGAGGCACTGCGCGAGCAAGGGTACGGGGTCGACCTCGTCCCCGAGGAGTACACCTCGACCGGACTGGTCGAGGCACTCGGGGACCGCGTCGACGGTTCGCGGGTCGAGGTCGCCCGCAGCGATCACGGCAGCGAGGTGCTGCTCGAGGGGCTCGGGTCGGCCGGCGCGTACGTCCACGAGACAGTGCTGTACGAACTCGTCCGACCCGACGGTGCGGGTGAGTCGGCCGAACTGGCCGCCGCCGGCGAGCTCGATGCGGTCTGTTTCACCTCGTCGCTGACCGTCGAGAACTTCCTCGACGCGGCCGAGGAGCGCGGGATTCGAGCCGAAGCGGTCGATGGGCTGACCGATGCGGTCGTCGGCGTCATCGGCCCCCCCACCCGGGAGACCGCGGAGGGCGAGGGTGTCGCGGTCGACGTGGTGCCAGAGCACGCCGACTTCGAGGAGCTGGCCTGTGCGGTCGTCGAGGCGGCCGCACCGACGTACCGCGACTGATTCTATCGGCGCTTCTCGGACGATTCGAGCGTTCTCGGAGCCGTCGGCTCGTCGCAGGCGACGAGCGACGCAGACAGGAAATAAATCAAATATCACGATACAGAATACGGATGCGGCTGTGAACGGCGGGCTCCGGCGAACCGCGCTGCTCGGGGACTCCGGTGGCTCTCCGGGTTGTCGGCGCGAGAACGGGGGCGGAGTCGGACACGTGCCGGGTGGCTCGTTTCCTCAGTCGGCATCGAGCAGGTGCCGCCGCTCGGCCGGCACGTACTCCGGGTACTCGTGGCCGTACCCGAGACGGCGAGCGACGGGGGCCAGCGCACGCACGCCGGCACGCTGGACCCACGCCGGGAGGTGTGAGAGGTAGAGCAGGTCGTCGAACTCGTCGACGACCGGCGCGAGCCGCAGCGGGTTGAGCGGCATGCCGGACGGCGTCGTCGCGTAGTCGCGGCCGAGGCCGTAGGTGACGTACATGAACAGTTCCGTGTGGAGTGCGGGGCGGACTTCGCCGACGAGGTGGAGTTCGCCGTCGCCCGCGTTCCAGAACCGATGGGGGTCGCCAGACGGAATCGTCACGCTCTCGCCGGGGCCGAGCAGCCGTTCCGTACCGTCGTGCCAGACGCCGAGAGTTCCGTCACGAACTTCGAGGTACTCATCCTGCTTCGGGTGGATGTGCCGCATCGGCCCGTGCGAGTCCGGCGGTGGGGCCAGCCACATCTCGAACCGGGCGTACTCGCCGTCGGTCTCCTCGGCCGTCGCCAGATAGCGCACCCGCTTGCCGCTCCGGGGTGCGTCGACCGTCGGTGTTGCACCGGCGTCGGGCATGGCCTGCGCTACGGCGACGGCCGTGAAAAGCGTGCCCTGATCGAGCGTCCGGAAGGGTTCATCCGAGGCTTTAACCGCGATTACGACCCATCCTCCGACGAATGTCTGCCAGCGCCCCCGTCCCGAAACTCGCCGACAGGGCCGACGCGTGCGCCGAGCGCCTGCGCGCGGCCGACGAGGTGCTGCTCGCCTCGCACATCGACGCCGACGGGCTCACCAGCGCGGCCGTCGCCTCCAGCGCGCTCGAACGCGCCGACATCGACCACGAGGTCGTCTTCGAGAAGCAACTCGACGCGGACCGCATCGCCGCCATCGCCGAAACTGACTACGACACCGTGCTGTTCACCGACTTTGGCAGCGGCCAGATCGACGACATTGTCCCCCACGCGGAGCGCGGCGCGTTCACGCCGGTCATCGCGGACCACCACCAGCCCGGCGACGCCGACACCGAGTTCCACCTGAACCCACTGCTCGAGGGCATCGACGGCGGCTCGGAGCTGTCGGGCGCGGGTGCGGCCTACGTGCTGGCGAGGGCGCTCGAGGGCGACGGCGACAACCGCGACCTCGCACGGCTGGCCATCGTCGGTGCGGTCGGGGACATGCAGGACCAGGACGGCGAGCTCCACGGCGCGAACGCGGCCATCGTCGACGACGGCGTCGCGGCGGGGGTCGTCGAGAGCGGCACCGACCTCGCGGTGTACGGCAAGCAGACCCGCCCGCTCCCGAAGCTGCTGGAGTACGCGAGCGACGTACAGATTCCCGGCGTGACGAACGACCACAACGGCGCGGTGGCGTTCCTCGAAGACCTCGACGTCGACTGCCGGGCGGACGGCGAGTGGCG
Organism: Haloarchaeobius sp. FL176; assembly: GCF_024609245.1. Lineage (GTDB taxonomy): Archaea > Halobacteriota > Halobacteria > Halobacteriales > Natrialbaceae > Haloarchaeobius. The sequence goes on along the minus strand of NZ_JANJYH010000004.1, from coordinate 43,748 downwards.
TCGGTGGGTCGACCTCACCGCCGACGAGCGCCAGACCGTCGCGAGCGCACTGGTCAAGCGGGCGGTCGCCTCGGGCGTGCCCGCCGACCGGATCGACGAACTCGTCGGGACGACGTACACCCTCACGGCCGAGCCCGAAGGCACCGAGCTCCGTGACGCCAGCGAGTTCTCCACGCTGTTGAACGCCACCGCACGGTACGAGCGCGCGGACGTCGGGCTCGCGGTCTGTCTGGGCGACCGCGACGATGCGCTGACGTCGGCCCGCACGCTGCTGCGGAACCACCGGCGGAACCTCTCGGAGGGGCTGGAGTTCGTGAAGAACGAGGGAACGACGACGGAAGAGCACGTGCAGTGGTTCCACGCCGACGACCGGATCCGCGAGACCATCGTCGGCATCGTCGCCGGGATGGCCCTCGGCGCGGGGGGTATCGACCCTCGCAAGCCCATCCTGGCGTTCGCAAACGAGAGCGACACCGAGGTCAAGGTCTCCGCCCGGGGGAGCGGTGCGCTCGTTCGCAGGGGACTCGACCTGTCGGTCGTGATGCGCGAGGCGTCGCAGTCGGTCGGCGGCGACGGCGGCGGCCACGTCGTCGCGGCCGGGGCGACGATTCCACGGGGTGAGGTCGAAGCGTTCGTCGCAGAGGCAGACCGAATCGTGGGCGAACAGCTCGGCTGAGCCGGATTACTCGAAGAAACGTGCTGGCACGTGCCGTGCGACTGGCTCCGGTAGCGCCCGGGCGAGCGCGGCCCACACCGCCGCGAGCCGCTTCCTGAGTGCCACGTACACCGCGCCGACGGCGAGCAGCGTGAGCGCGAACACCGGCACGGGGTCGGGCAGCGTCATCGCCGGGACCGCCAGCACGGCCGCCGTCCCCAGGTCGTGGGGTGAACCGTCGTAGGGGACAAGGCGCTTCGGGGGAAGCCAGCGGCCGTGATAGTGGCTGTACACCGCACGCTCGGAGCGTCCCTCCCACGGGCGGAGTTCGAGGCCGCCGCCGTAGATGTCCATCACCGGGTGGAGCGCCGCGGCGACGAGGAACGTCGCCAGAGCGACGGTCGCGTTCGTCGGAACGGCGACGGCGACTGCCACGGCCAGACCTGCCGGAATCCACCCGTACACAGGGTAGTGCAGCGTCTTCCGGTGGCCGGCGTAGATGTCGAGGTCGGGGAACAGGCTCCCGGAGAGCCCCACCACCGCGACCGTCACCGGGTCGCCACCGCCGGCGACAGCGAGCGCGGCGAGGACGAGTCCCGCCAGCGCGTGGGTCATAGCCATCATCACGCCTCCGTATGGGACGCGGCCTTACTAATCTGTCCCCTCTGCAAGGACAGAGGGTGGGTTTTTGTCGCCGCCGGAGCTACCACGCTGTATGGACCGCCTCCGGCTGTTGAATCGGACCCTCCAGGTCGGTCTCGTCGGGATCCTCGCGTTCGGCATCCTCGCCCGCAACGTCAGCGTCGTCGTGAACGCCCTCGCGGGCTTCGGCGTGACGCTGGTCCCCGCCGTGCTCGCGCGTGACCGGGAGCTCCTGCTCGACCCACGATTCACGCTGGTCGTCTCCGCCGCCGTCTTCCTGCACTCCATCGGTATGGTCGGCCTGTACGACCGCGTCTGGTGGTGGGACCACCTGACCCACACGTTCTCGGCGACCGTCGTCGCCGTCGTCGCCTACACCGTCGTCTGGGCCGTCGACGTCCACCGGGACGACATCCACCTTCCGCCGCCGTTCACCGGTCTGTTCGTGCTCGCGTTCGTGCTCGCGATGGGCGTGCTCTGGGAGGCCGCGGAGTTCCTCGCTCGCGTGGTCGCGATCGCGCTCGGACAGCAGCCGGTCCTCATCCTCTACGGACTCGAAGACAGCATGTTCGACCTGCTGTTCGACCTTCTCGGCGGCATCGTAGTGATGGTGTTCGCGACGACCCGACTGCGTCACTGGGGAGAGGATCTCGCCGACTGGGTCGACCGACGGCTGGAGGCGAGCTAGGAACCCATTGCGTGCGAGTCCTAACCGTGACCCACACTCGTTTCCTCGCGGAGGATGCGGACCGCCGGCAGGTCGCCGCTGGTCTGGCTCCTGAGCCCGATTCGGTCGCGACTCCGCACGAACTGAGATGTCCTCGCAGTCGGTGGGGGAACCACCGGTAACGTATTCTATATCGTAACATGCCATTTACCGGGGGGTGCAGCGCGAGGGGCGGACTCGTCGCCCAGAAATCAGCAGAACGGTCGTAAACAGTCGAAACAGGCCTCAAAAACGGGCATCAGTCACACTCTCACCGTTCCAGCAGCCGGCCGAACCGCCGGGTCGTCACGCCGGCGTCGGCCAGCTGCTCGAGCACTGCGAGCTCTCGCGAAAGGCTGTCGTCGCCGATTTCGGCCATCTCGGACTCGAAGTAGTCGGCGAACGACTCGAAGCGCTCGGCGTACTCGGCCGAGACGGTCAGGTCGGTCGACTGCCGCTCCCAGCGTCCGAGGTCGTCGTAGTCGACGGGGGTGATGCCGTCATCGGGCGGGTCGCCGTCGTCCTCGCGCATAGCGACCGCCCAGTTGCGGCAGAGGTCGGCGTAGCGGGTCAGCAGGACCGCCTTCCGGACGCCCGTGTCCGCGAACTGCTCCGGGCCGCCGTCGGGGAAGGTGGCCGTCGCGGTCGTCTCGCTCGTCTCTCCCGCTCTGTCCTCCCAGCTCGCTCGTAGCTGCAGAGAACCGCTCTCACCGGTCTGTCGGAGTTTCGCGAGCACGACCCCGCCTCTCGTCTCCCCATCCTCGCGGTCCGAGGCGAACAGGGTGTTGACGTGCATGACCTCGCCGGTGGACTCCTCGGCCGCAGAGGAGCCGTACACCGTCTCTATCTCGTAGCCGGTGGCGTCTAGTTCCAGCGAGAGGTCGAACACGAGCGGCGTGACCATGTACTCGAAGCCGTCGGTGAGCCGCTGTTCGAACTCGTCGGCGGAGTGGACCGAGTAGTGGTTCGCGCCGCGTACGCTCGTGATGGCGTCGATGATCTCGGTGTTGAAGTCGACGCCGACGCCGACGAACGTCGAGTGGACACCACGCCCTGCCTCGGTCTCGAGGCGGCTCTCGAGACCGTTCTCGCTGGTGTCGCCGAGGTTCGGCATCGCGTCCGTGAGCACGGCGATGCGGTTCTCGTAGACGTCGGGGTCGGCGTCTGCGACGTCGTCGAACAGGGCACTGGCCTCGTCCAGTCCAGCCGAGAGGTTCGTGCCGCCGCCGGCGTCGATGTCGGCCTCGATGTGGCCGCGGATGGCGTCCATGTCGGTCGTTTCGACGGGGTTCAGCGGCTTCGCGACCGTCGCCTGGTTGTTGTACAGGACGACACCGAAGCGGTCGCCCGGGCGGAGCTGCTCGGTCAGCGAGGCGAGCGCGTCGCGGGCAACCTCGATCTTCGGGCGGGTGTCGTCCGTCTCCTCGCCGCCGTTCTGGTCGTAGTGGTACTCGTCGAACGGCGACCCCATCGAGCCGGAGACGTCGAGCACGACGACGAAGTTGAGGCGTTTCCGCTCGAAGTCGGCGGCATCGAGTCCGGAGTTCAGGCCGACCGAGAGGTAGCGCTCGGTCTCGCCCGATAGCGGGTCGGCCGAGATGGCGGGCGCGTAGCGCGGGCAGAACAGCGAGTCGCAGTCGCCAGCGCTCCCGGTGTCGAAGTAGTAGTCGTAGAAGAGCCCCTCGTAGGGCATGTCGCTGGGAAGCGGGAGGAATCCGTCCTCGACGTTCTGGCGGAAGTTGTTCACGTCTTTCGCGCCGCCGGCGGCGAGGCCCACGGCGTTGCCGGCGGAGGTCTGCGCGGTGTAGGTGACATTCCCGCCGCCGCTGCCGCCCTTCGAACCAGAGCCGCCACCCTGGCCGATGTCGGCCGGGTCGAACTGCCAGTCGTCGACGAGGCTGCCCGGTGGTGCCGTCGTCGGGAGGTCGGTGGGCACGTCCGCTGTGGGGTCGTTCCCGGGCGTCGAACTGGTGCTACAGCCGGCCAGCGACGCGGCCGTCGCCGTCGCCAGCGCGAGGAACGAGCGTCGCTTTCGTGGGGACATACGGCCCTCTTTTTTCGCGACACACATAACGCGATTCCAAGGTGAAAGCTCGATTTCAGCCAGTTCGCTGCCTGAGACGAGTTTCTGTGTCTGCCGGCTGTTCGTCGGCTCATTGGAGATAAATCAGATATCACTATACGAAAACGGCTCCCAGCGCCGCACGGCGGTTCCGCCGGTCGGCAGCGAGAGCCGAGGTACTCGGTTGCACTGGAGCGATTCGGCGGCTCCACCCCGCGGCTCCACCCCGCGGCTCCACACGCGGCCACGGGATGATTTTTTGTCGTTCCTCCCGGAACGGTCGTAGTAGGTACGAGGTGAGAGACGCGCCCGCTTGGACCCATGGAAGACGAGAGCCGACCGTCGACGGACGACACACAGACGGACCCGTTCGAGCTGCTCGGGAACGAGCAGCGCGCGGCGATCGTCGAGACGCTCGGGGACGCCCGCGTCGAGGCGGGGGTCCGACCCACCGTGTCGTTCTCGGAACTGCGGGCCCGGGCCGACCTCGACATCCCGAGTAGCCAGTTCAACTACCACCTGCAGCGCCTGCTCGGGACGTTCGTCGAGAAGACCGAGGACGGCTACCGGATGCGCGTGGAGGGCCGTCTCGTCTATCAGGCGCTCCGGGCCGGCACGTTCGACAGGGCCGGGCCGGCATCGACCCACGACCTCGACGTCGACTGTTACTACTGCGACGGGACGCTTCAGGCGACCTTCGAGGACGGAGTCGCGAGGGTCGAGTGTCGGGACTGCGAGCACCTGTACGAGATACTCGGCGTCCCACCGGCAGTCCTGAACGCCGACGGAGACGACGCAGTCGAGCGGTTCGTGGGCCACTGCCGGCAGAAACGGTTCGCGTTCGCGAACGGCGACTGTCCGACCTGCGGTGCAGCGGTCGGGACGGAGATCAGGCGGTCGCCGGAGATACCGTTCGACGACGACGAGACCGCAGTCGTCAGGGTCTACCGCCTCTGTGAGAACTGCGGCGACCAGTTCTACCTCTCGCTCGGCGAGGCACTGCTCTACGACCCGGCGGTCGTCTCGTTCTGCCTCGAACGGGGTCTCGACGTCGTGCGGACGCCCTCGTGGGAGATTCCCTTCGCCGCGACCGACCGGTCGGTCGCACTGCTGTCCGAGGAGCCGCTCCGCCTCTCGCTCACGGTCTCGCTGGCCGACGACGAGCTCGAACTGGTCGTCGACGGGTCACTCGCCGTGGTCGAGCGGAACCGGCGCTGACGGCGGCGTCCTGAGCACGGCCGACTCCCGGACCTCGGAAACGCCCCACTTTTGACTGCCCTGTCCCTTCGTCCACGCATGACCGAGTTCGACCCGGACCGCTTCGAGGCGGAGAAGTACGTCGACTACTTCCCGAAGCTCCAGCGCGCCTACAAGAACGCGTTCGAGACGATGAACGACGAGTTCGACTCGCAGCTCGTCCACGGCATCGACCAGCAGGTGCTCAACGAGTCCGAGCCGTTCTACGACGAGGACGAGGGGTTCACCGTCGAGCTCCCCGACGACGCGTACGACCGACTCACGGCCGTGGTCGTCGACGAGGAGAAGTTCGACGCGGTGATGGAGCGGTACCGCGAGGAGATCCGGAGCGAGCTCCGGCGGGTCTTCGGGCTGTAGTCGGGCTCACCCCCCGGCGAGCTCTCCCGTCGGCGTGTTCTCCAGTTCGACGGGTCGTTCCCGGTATCTTGGCCGCACGACACGATGCCGGCGGCCGCTCACCGATGGCCGGTGTCGCGCAACGAGTCAGAGTTCGCGGCCGGTCTCCTGCTCTGCGGCCTCCTCGACACCTTCCGAGATGGCTTCCGTCGCACCGCCGTCTCGGAACCCATCGATCGCCTCCAGTATCACTTCGAGTACGTTCATCTCTGGCCGAGAGACGATACCGCGTCGAATAAACGTTCGTGACATCGCGGCCGCGGGTGAATCGAGGGGAACGCCCGTCATCGCCGGGCGAATACGTGGTGCGCAAAGTTTAGGGACGCCCGTCCCGAAGCTCGCGGTATGAGCACCGAGACACAGGGCGGCGACGACCTGGAGGAGCGCGTCACCAACTTCCTCCGTCGGAACTTCCCGCAGATTCAGATGCACGGCGGCAGTGCGGCCATTCAGGACCTCAACCGCGAGACGGGCGAGGTCACCATCCTCCTCGGTGGTGCCTGCTCCGGCTGTGGTATCTCCCCGATGACCATCCAGGCCATCAAGAGCCGCATGGTCAAGGAGATCCCCGAGATTGAGCAGGTCCACGCCGACACCGGCATGGACGGTGGTGGCGGCGGCGGCGGTGGCGGCATGTCACCCTCGTTCCCCGGCGAGACCGTCGAGGACGGCGACGACGGCAGCGAGACGGACGAAGGGCCGCAGGCCCCGTTCTGAGTCACCGCCGTCGAACCGGCGTTCGCTCCGGGCAAAACAACAGTTCTTAATCCTTCGTCCCCCCGAAGCCGAGTATGAACCCTACAGACGGGCGGAACGTCCTCTTCGTGGTGATGGACACGGTCAGGAAGGACCACCTGTCCGTCTACGGGTACGACCGCCCGACGACGCCGGGTCTGGAGGCGTTCGCGTCGGAGGCTGCAGTGTACGAGGGTGCCGTCGCGCAGGCACCGTGGACGCTCCCGGTGCACGCCTCGCTGTTCACCGGGCTGTACCCGAGCCAGCACGGGGCGAGCCAGGAGAACCCGTATCTGGAAGGGGCGACGACGCTCGCGGAGACGCTCGCTTCGACGCATCGCACGGCGTGTTACTCCTCGAACGCGTGGATCACGCCGTACACCCACCTCACCGACGGCTTCGACGACCAGGACAACTTCTTCGAGGTGATGCCCGGCGAGTTCCTCTCCGGGCCCATCGCCCGCGCCTGGAAGGCGATGAACGACAGCCCGACCCTGCGACGGGTCGCCGACTGGATGGTCTCGGTCGGCAACAAGATCCACGAGTACACCGCCTCGAGCGAGGGCGCGGACTCGAAGACGCCACAGGTCATCGACCGCACGCAGGAGTTCATCGCGGAGGCCGAGGCCGACGGCGAGCACTGGTTCCAGTTCGTCAACCTGATGGACGCCCACCTGCCGTACCACCCACCGGACGAGCATCGCGAGGAGTTCGCCCCCGGTGTGGACTCGGCGACGGTCTGCCAGAACTCGAAGGAGTACAACTCCGGGGCCCGCGACATCGACGCCGACGAGTGGGACGACATCCGCGGGCTGTACGACGCCGAGATACACCACATCGACGCCGAGCTCACGCGGCTGTTCGACTGGCTCAAGGCCGAGGGCCACTGGGAGGACACGCTCGTCGTCGTCTGTGCGGACCACGGCGAGCTGTTCGGCGAGCACGGCCTCTACGGCCACGAGTTCGGCATCTACGACCCGCTGGTGAACGTCCCCTGCATGGTCAAGCACTCCGACCTCGATCCGGGCCGCTACGACCGACAGTTCGAGCTGCTCGACCTCTATCACACCGTTCTCGACCACGCGGGCGTGGAGACGGCCGCCGACGACGGCGTCGACCTCGACCCTGCTCGGTCGCTGCTGGACGACTCCCACGGACACCGCGAGCAGGGCGAGTACGCCTTCGTCGAGTACTCCCGACCAGTCGTCGAGCTCAAACAGCTGGAAGGGAAGGCCGCGGACGCCGGCATCACGCTCGACGAGGAGTCCCGGTTCTACTCCCGGATGCGCGCGGCCCGCCGGACGGACGGCAAGTACATCCGCAACGAGCGCATCCCCGACGAGTTCTACCGGCTCGACGAGGACCCCGACGAGGCCGACGACCGCCGCGGCGAGGACGACCCGGTCGAGCGCGAGGTCGAGGCCGCCCTCGCCGCGTTCGAGGAGCGCGTCGCCGACGAGTGGGACGGCGACTGGTCGAGCGACGACGGCGACGGCGAGTTCGACGAGATGAGTGACACCGCGAAGGAACGACTACAGGACCTCGGGTACATGGAGTAGCGTGAGCGGGACATCTGGTGGGGCGTTCGGGGACCTGTTCGCTCGCAGGACGCTCGCGAAGATGGGGCTCGGGTTCGGTATCTCGCTGCTGCTCGTCTACCTCCTCGGGACCGCAGTCGGCTGGGAGCGCACGCTCGACCAGCTCGCGAGGGCTGACCCCGCCTGGGTCGCCGCGGGCTGTCTCTCGACGTTCTGCTGTCTGGCGGCGTGGGGGCGGGCGTGGCAGATCGTCCTCGCCGTCGGCGGCGTCGAGGTGCCGTACCGGAAGCTCGTCGTCACCTACTTCGCGGCGACGTTCGCGAACTACGTCACCCCGTTCGGGCAGGCCGGTGGCGAGCCGTTCATCGCCTACGTGCTCGCCCGCGACACCGAGGCGGACTACGAGCAGAGTCTCGCGAGCGTCGTCACCGCGGACCTGCTGAACCTGCTCCCCTTTTTCAACTTCGCGGCGGTCGGCACCGCCTATCTGGTCGTCCAGACCTCGCTCGGAGACACCGAGACGGTCGGCAATCTCGTGCTCGTACTGGGGCTGCTCGCGGTGAGCATCCCGCTCGTGGTCTGGTTCGGCTGGCGGCACCGCGGTGCGGTCGAGGCGCTCGTCGTCTGGCTCGTCCGGCCGGTCGCTCGCGTCACGAGCCGGGTGAGCGTCGACGGAACCCGCGAGCGCATCGAGCGGTTCTACGGCTCTATCGAGACCATCGCCGCCGAACCCCGGGAGCTCGCCCGAGCGCTCGGCTACTCCTACGTCGGCTGGCTCTTCTTCACGCTGCCGATGGTCGCCGCGCTCCAGGCGGTCGACGCGTCGATGCAGCTCCTGCTCGTGTTCTTCATCGTCCCCGCGAGCACGGTCGCCGGCATGGTGCCGACGCCCGGCGGGCTGGGGGCCGTGGAGGGGGCATTGACTGGCCTGCTCGTCGAAATCGGGCAGCTCCCCGCCGATACGGCCTTTGCGGTGACGACGCTCTACCGCGTCGAGAGCTTCGTGTTCGCGCTGGTGGTCGGTGGAATCGCAGCGCTGTGGGTGACGGCGAGGGTCTGAAACTGGTCAGTGCAGATCGTGGGTCTAACACACCACCGAGCGTCAGTTAGAAGCTCGTTCCGAGCACGAAGAAGCCGACGAGCGTGATGGCCGCAACGACGAGTGTCCCGACGAAGATCATCACGTCGTCACGGGCAGTTGCGTGTTGACGCACCCGCCGCCGACCTATTGGTGCGAGTGCTACTCCTGCCCCGAGTAGCCCGATACCGCCAATCGCTGGGAGAATAGCGATAGGAACGCCCGCAGCGGCGTGCAAGGCGGCGATACCAAGCAGCCCAACGCCGATGGTCAGGTCGAGCGCGCTTCCCGTGTACCGCGCGACGGATGCAACTGCCATATCACCACGTGCACACTCTGTTGGTAAATTCATTATGACTGTCTTCCCTATCCGCGTAGACCCCTCCGTTAGACTCGTATCTCTACCTAACAGCCGTTTCAGGAATCGAAGTGCCTGAGGAACCCAATCTCGACGGCCACCCTCACCGGAGTCCTCGCGCTTCCTCCCACGCCCTCAGCAACCGCGCCGTCGTCGCACAGACCGGCACGTCGACGTCGGCGTCCCGAACCTCGCCGGCGCGGTCGACGACGTAGCCGGTGATGGCGTCGACCTCGGTGTGGCGGCCCGATTCGACGTCCTGCAGCATGGAGGAGGTGTTCGCGGCGGTCGCCTCGGCGACGTCCTCGACCGCGGCGACGGCCTCGCGGTTCGACAGGCGCACGTCGTGGCCGCGGGCGACGCGGGCGGTCTCGCGGGCCGCATCGCGCGCGAGCCCGTTCGCCGTGCCGTCCAGCAGCGCGCCGTTCTCGCTCCGGGTCAGCGCGGTGACGGTGTTGATGCCGGCGTTGACCGCGAGCTTCTTCCAGAGCCGGCGGGGCATGTCGTCGACCACCGCGGCGACGAGGCCGCCGCCGACGAGCGCGCGTTCGAGCAGGTCGTCCGCGGGTCCGGTCCCGCCCTCGTGGAAGCCGACGACGACCTCGCCGACGCCCGTGCACTCGACGCGGCCGGGTTCGTGGAGGATGGCCCCGTAGGTGGCGGTGCCGGCGTAGACGGGGCAGTCGACGTGGGCGGCGAGGGTCGACTCGTTGCCCAGCCCGTTCTGGAGCGAGCAGACTGCGTCGAAGCTGCCGGTGGCGAGGTCGGCCGCGGCGGTTTCGGTGTCGAACGCCTTCACCGTCACGAGCGCGAGGTCGGCATCGAGGCCGGTCCCGTCGGTCGTCGCGTTGGGGTGGACCGTCTCGGTGCTCTCCCGTGTCTCGACCCGGAGGCCCGACGACTGGACGGTTGCGACGTGGGGGTCCCGGCCGACGAGGGTCACGTCGTGCCCGTCCGCCTGGAGCAGCCCGCCGAGGAGGCTGCCGAGGCTGCCCGCGCCGTAGACGACGATTCGCATGGCTCGACGTGGGTGGCCGACGGAGAAAAAGCGTGCCGGTCAGTCTTCGGTCCAGTAGTAGATGTCCTCCTTCTCGGTCCCACAGCCCGGGCACTCGTCGGGGATATCGGTGTCGAGTGTGCCCATCTCGCCGCACTCCCAGCAGCGCCACATCAGCTCGCCTTCGCCGAACTCGTGGCCGCTGCGGTGATGCCCGATGCTCAGCCCCTCGATGCCGTCTTCGGCGGTCACGTAGAAGCCGTGCTCGTCGAACCCACGGACGTGGCCGAGTTTGGTTCCGTCCTCGCTGTAGATGCTCATGCCGAAGCTGATGCGTGGCTGCTCGTCTTGCTGGCTCATGTGTGGAACGACGGCGGCCAGAATCTTAAGTGATATGTCAACACCTACCATGGTCGGGTGGGCGGACACGGACAGCTCACGCGCTCGGACCACGAGCTATTTGCACCCGGTCCCCACACACTCACACACGATGATCGACCTACGCAGCGACACGGTCACGAAGCCGGACGACGCCATGCGCGAGGCGGCCGCGTCAGCACCGGTCGGTGACGACGTGTACGAGGAGGACCCGACGGTGAACGAGCTCGAGAGTGAGGCCGCGGAACTCGTGGGCATGGAGGACGCGCTGTTCGTCCCGACAGGGACGATGGGCAATCAGGTCGCGGTGCGCACCCACACCGACCGCGGGCAGGAGGTGCTCTCGGGGCGGGAGAGTCACGTCGTGAAGTGGGAGCTCGGCGGGATGGCCCAGCTCTCCTCACTGCAGGTGCGGACGTTCGACGGAGGCGAGCGCGGCGTGCCGACGCCCGAGCAGGTGCACGAGGGCTACGTCGCGGAGGACCTGCACCGCCCCGGTACGGGCCTGTTGACGCTGGAGAACTCGCACAACTCGAAGGGGGGGGTGGCCATCACGCCCGACGAGATCGCGGCGGCGGCCGAGGCGGCCCACGACCTCGACGTGCCGGTACATCTCGACGGCGCGCGGCTGTTCAACGCGGCGGTGTCGCTGGGCGTCCCGGCAAGCGACATCACCGAGCACGTCGACTCCGTGATGTTCTGTCTCTCGAAGGGGCTTGGTGCGCCGGTCGGTTCCATCCTCGCGGGCCCGGCCGAGTTCATCGAGCGTGCACGCCGGAACCGCAAGCTGTTCGGCGGCGGGATGCGGCAGGCGGGCATCATCGCCGGGCCGGGGCTACAGGCCCTCGCCAACGTCGAGCGGCTGGCCGAAGACCACGAGAACGCGCGGACGCTGGCGGCCGGGCTGGACGAGATTGCGGGGCTGTCGGCGGTCGAGCCGGACACGAACATCGTGCTCGTGGACACGACGGAGAGCGGACTGACCGCGGAGGCGTTCCTCGAGCGCTGCGCGGACGAGGACGTGCTGGGTTCGGCCTTCGGCGAGTACGTCGTCCGGTTCTGCACGCACTGGGACGTGGACGAGGCGGCGGTCGCGGCGGCGGTGGAGCGGGTCGAGTCGGTGCTCTAGTTCTTCCCCGAGCCCTCGTCCATGCCTTCCTTGAAGCCGAGCATGGTGCGCCGGAACAGCAAGTAGAAGAAGAAGATGAGCGCGAGTAGCACGACGACGACGAACAGCGTGAACGGGTCCTCGAAGAAGCCGTCGACCTGTGCGGGGACGGGTGTCTGCATGGGTCTTCGTTTCGCGGCTCGAGACAAATGCGTTTCGACGTTTCCCGTGGGAACTGATCGGGGGCGAGCTGGTCTAGCGTCTCGTTATCCTTTCCCGCGGAAATCACTGCTGGTAGCGGTGTGGTAAGGGGTACCAATAGCGCCGCTGTCTTGCGATTCTGGAAAGACAAATAGTTATCGAAGATATACAAACGTTCATGTTCGACGATACCCATCCCTACGGTATGGCGGATCTGTTGCCCTCCTCTCCGGACACGTCGGCTGCCGACGACGCGGAGCCTCGCGTCATCGGCCTCGACAGCGACGACGCCGACGACCTCATCGGGGCACTCTCCTCGTCGACGGCGCGTGAGGTGTTGACCGCGCTCCACGACGAACCCGCGACGCCCTCCCAGCTCGCCGACGCGGTCGACACCTCCCTCCAGAACACGCAGTACCATCTGGAGAAACTGGAGGACGCCGACATCATCGAGGTGGTGGATACGGCGTACTCCGCGAAGGGCAGGGAGATGAAGGTGTACGCGCCAGCCGACCAGCCGCTCGTGGTCTTCGCCGGCGGCTCGGAACAGTCGACGGGACTGAAGGCGGCCATCTCCCGACTGCTAGGTGCGTTCGGGCTGCTCGCGGTGGGGTCGTTGCTCGTCCAGCAGACGTTCGGTGGCGGACTCGGCTCGTTCTTCGACTTCGGCGGCGGCACTCCCCCGAGCGGGGAGCCGCTCCCCCCACCGTCCACCGAGACAGTCGCGAACAACCCGAACGAGACGGCGACCACGGCGGTCGAGACGACGACGGCGGCGACACGCGTCGCGGTCGATTCAGCCGGCTCGTCGGTCTCTCCGGGACTGGCGTTCATGCTCGGTGGGACGCTCATCCTCGCCGCCGGCTTCGCCTACTGGTACACGGCGAACCGGTAGGTGAAACGCTGCTTTGTGCTATCAGTAGGTCTTTTGATACGTACGTCGTCGGTAGACGTGTACCCCGGGGCTTCGGCCCTCCACCTGTCATGACACGCGCCCCGGGGCACGTCGACCCGCGACCGTCGCTGTGGCACCCCGCTCCCTTCATCCCACGTGTCAGACACCCGCTGCCAGACGCTTACTCCCGCGTGTCGCGACCCGTCGCCCTCACCGAGAACTCCTCGATGAGCGTGCCGTCGGGCCGGACGATGCGGCCCGAGAGGCGGTCGTCGGTCCGTTCGAGTTCGGCGTGGCCGGGCTGGTTCCCCCGCGGCTGGGCGTGACTCCCGGGATTCAACATGGTCAGTTCGTCGGTCTCGACGACGGTCGGCCGGTGCGTGTGGCCGGAGACGACGAGGTCCGCATCCTTCTCCCGGCCGAACATCCGCAGGCCGGTCGGCCCGCCGCTCTGTCGGTGTGTCACCGCGATGCGGACGCCAGCGTACTCGACGACGCGGGCGGTCGGGAGCCGCTCGGTGACGGCTGGGTCGTCGGCGTTGCCGTGGACCGCGCGGAGCTCGGGAGCCACCTCGTAGAAGGCGTCGAGGGCGTCCGGCGAGACGAAATCGCCTGCGTGGACGACGAGACCGGCGGCTGCGACCGCCTCGCGAGTCCGGCCGGTCAGGGCGTGCCCGGTGTGTGAGTGCGTGTCGGAGCAGACGACGAGCATGCGCAGTGGTAGGTGCCCCGGGGTGACGTGTGTTTCGTTCGACAGAAACCACTTTGGTGCCACCGCCGCAACGGTGGGACATGGCACAGGAGCGCGAGCGTCCCGAGGCGGAAGACGCACCACCCCGCGCAGTCGTCCTCGCGACGTTCGACTCGCTCGGCCCGCGAACGGCGGAGGGGGTCGCCGAGGAGATCGACGTTGGCCGTGACCACACCGCCGCGACGCTGTCGGCGCTCGTCGAAGCGGGCGAGCTCGAAGCGGCCGAGCTGGTGGACGGCGACGACGCGCTCACGGCGTACTACCTCTCCCCGGACGTCCATCCGGGCGGCAGCATCGACCCCGAGACGGCCCGTCGCGCGGCGGTAGAGCGCACCATCGCCGAGCTCGACGTACCGGGCGTGAGCGAGATGATGCAGGACTGGCGGCGCGACGCGCTCGAACGGGCCTGGGAGTTCCTCGCCGAGGAGGGACGGACCAGCGACCGGGCGTTCAGGCGCGAGGTGTACCCGGGCCACAAGGCGGGCTACGACACGGCCGATGCGTGGTGGGCGTTCGTCCGTCCGCGGCTCGGCCGGCTCCCCGGCGTCGACGGCCCCTCCGACGACGGCTCCACCTGGACGTACGCCGGCCCCTGAAACGCGCCGCCGCCCGCGCGACGGTCGAAGCCGCTCCGGAACGGTTTTTTGCCTGCATGTCAGTCGAGTAGACAATGGCATCGAGCAAGTCAGTCGTCATCGCCGCACTCATCGCCAACGCGGCGATTGCGATACTGAAGTTCGTCGGCTATCTCCTGACGATGAGCCCGGCGATGCTGTCCGAGACGTATCACTCGGTCTCCGACACCGGGAACCAGGTGTTCCTGCTGGTCGGTATCCGCTACTCCGACAAGGAGGCGAGCCGTAGTCATCCCTTTGGCTACGGGAAGGCACAGTTCTTCTACTCCTTCCTTGTCAGTGTGCTGCTGTTCGGTATCGCGGGCTGGGAGTCCGCGAAGCACGGCTACAACGCCATCATGCACCCCCACATGCCGGAGATGCAGGACCCGACTGTGCTGGGCTTTACGTTCCCGGGAGTCTGGGTCAACTACGCCGTGCTCATCGGTGCCATCATCTTCGAGGCGTGGGCGCTCTGGAAGGCGAACAAGGCGCTGAAGCTGCAGATGGAGCAGCACGGCTGGTCGGGCTACCGCGAGGCGTTCCGCAAGACCAGCGACGTGACGACGCTGACGGCGTTCACCGAGGACACCATCGCGATGGGCGGTGCCGGCATCGCGCTGTTCGGCGTCTTCCTCACGCGGTCCACCGGAGACCCCATCTACGACGCCGTCTCGGCGCTGCTCATCGGGCTGTTGCTCATGTTCTTCGCCGTCGCGCTGGCGTGGGAGAACAAGCGGCTCCTGCTCGGCGAGTCCATGCCCGAGGACGAGGAGTCCGAGCTTCGGGGCGTCATCAGGGACGGTGACGGCGTCATCTCGGTCAACGACTTCCGGACGGTGTACTTCGGCCCCGGTCGGCTCGTCGTCACCGCCGACGTCTCGTTCGAGGCTGGCCTCGACACCGCCGAGATCGACGACGCCATCGGCGCCATTGAGACGGAGCTGAAGGCACGCGACAGCGCGGTGAAGACGGTGTACATCGAGCCGGAGTCGGAGCTCGACGACGGTTCGGGCACCGACGCGGCGGCGGCGTAGCTCAGCTCGCCTCGGTCTCGAGCAGTCGACTGATCTCCTCCGGTTCTAGCACGTCGGTCAGGCCCTCACCGGCCTCCAGCCGAGCGAGTTCGTCGTCGTCGAGCATCTCCTGCAGGGCCCGCTGTGCGAGGCGTTCCCGGAGTGATTCGTCCAGATCGTCGAGGTCGTAGCCGGGCACTGGCATGTGGTACCATATGTCTCGATGACTCTTAGCTCTGTGGGAGTGACAGCCGGACGTGCTCGGCTGGAGGCCTGGGCTGCGACTCGCTCGAACTGCTCGGCGGAGACGGACTCGGCGGGCACCGCGACCATCCCAGAAGCGTCGGAGAAGGTGGGCCCGCATCGAAGCGGTTCGCCTGCCCCGAAGTTTACGACGTACGTAACCCTCCGCGCGGCGAGATGGCCGGTTCCGTCCTACGGTCGGCAGTCACGAACCATTTTATCCGAAGCCGGCCAAAGGCGGGTGTGGCCGACACCGACGCGTACATGCGGTTCTTCCCGTACGACACGCCATACGCCAACCAGGACAGCGCGATGACGCGTATCCACACGTCCCTGGAGCGCGGCCAGGACGTGCTGTTCGAGGGGGCCTGTGGGACGGGGAAGACGCTCTCCGCGCTGGTCCCGGCGCTGGAGTACGCCCGCGAGGCGGACAAGACGGTCGTCATCACGACCGACGTCCACCAGCAGATGCGCCAGTTCGTCGCGGAGGCCCGTGCCATCACCAGACAGGAACCCATCCGCGCGGTCGTCTTCCGCGGAAAGGCCTCGATGTGCCACATCGACGTGGGCTACGAGGAGTGTCAGGTGCTGCGGGACAACACCCGCGAACTGGTCGACACGCGACGCGAGGCCGCGGAACTGCGCGAGCGCGAGCGCGAACTCCTGGCACAGGCCCAGACGGGCGAGGCCGACGCCGCAGAGGCCCGGCAGGCGGTCGTGGACGAGCTCGAGACCGTCGAGGAGCGCGCCACCGCCATCTCGGAGGAGAAGAACGTCTGCGACCACTACCGGAACAACCTCACCGGCGACGTCGAGGGGTTCCGGTCGTGGCTGTTCGACGACGTGCGCACGCCGGACGACGTGTACGACTACGCCCACGAGCGGACGATGTGCGGCTACGAGCTACTGAAGGAGTCGATGGAGGGCGTCGACCTCGTCGTCTGCAACTACCATCACCTGCTCGACCCGAACATCCGCGAGCAGTTCTTCCGCTGGCTGGGGCGCGAGCCGGAGGACGTCATCACGGTGTTCGACGAGGCGCACAATGTCGAGGGTGCCGCCCGGGACCACGCGACCCGCACGCTGACCGAGCAGACGCTCGACGCGGCGCTCGAGGAGCTGGCGGAGAGCGACGACAGCCGCGCCGAGCGCGCGGAGAACGTCCTCCGGCCGTTCCGGAACGCGCTCGTGGAGACGTACGAGGACTCGTTCGGCTTCGGCGAGCGCGAACGCGTCGGCGACGACTGGGTCGACGTGACCGTCGCCAACGAGGACCGGCGCGACGACCTCACGCTCACGTTCCTCCAGCTGTACAGCGGCCCGGGCTACAAGACCGACCTCGAGGCGGCGGTGACGCTCGGCTCGGACCTCGACGACGCCTACGAGGAGGCGTACAAGAACGGCGAGGCGACGACCCGTCAGGAGTGCCAGACGCTTCAGGCGGCGGCCTTCGTCGGTGCGTGGATGCGCGAGGGCACCGACGAGGGGCTGTACCCGGTCGCCTCGGTCCGTCGCGACCAGAGCACCGACGAGGTGTACGGGCGAGCCGAGGTGTACAACTGCATCCCGCAGGACGTGACGCGGGACCTGTTCGAGGAGGTCCACGCGACGGTGCTGATGAGCGCGACCCTCCGTCCGTTCAACGTCACCAACGACGTGCTCGGGCTGACTGAGCCGGTGACGATGGCGTTCGGCCTCCAGTTCCCGCCGGAGCGCCGGCGCACCTACGCCGTCTCCACGCCCGCGCTGTTCGCCAGCGCCCGCAACGACGCCGAGGTGCAGGAGACCGTCGGCTCGACGCTCGCCGACGCGGTCGAGTTCACTCCGGGTAACACCCTCGTGTTCACGCCGAACTACGCCGAGGCCGAGCGCTACGCGACGCGTCTCCGCGGCGAGACCGACGCCACGGTGTACCTCGACGAGCCCGGGGTCCGCGCCGAGGACCTCCGCCAGCGGTTCACCGACGACGAGAACGGCGTGCTCTTCACGTCGCTCTGGGGAACCCTCTCGGAAGGCGTGAGCTTCGACGGTGACGACGCCCGCACCGTGGTCGTGCTCGGCGTGCCGTACCCGCACCTCGACGACCGCGCCGAGGCCGTACAGGAAGCCTACGGCGAGGCGTTCGGCCGGAAAGGCGAGCGCGAGGCCGGCTGGCGCTACGCCGTCGAGATTCCCACCGTCAGGAAGACCAGACAGGCCATCGGCCGGGTCATCCGCTCGCCCGAGGACTTCGGGGTGCGCATCCTGCTCGACGAGCGCTACACCGCCAAGAGCAAGGGCGAGATGGGCAAGTACAGCGTCCGCGACACGTTCCCGCCCGAGGAGCGCGACGAGATGCTCGACCTCAGTCCGGAGAAGCTGAAGTTCGCCATGCTGAACTTCTACCAGGACATGGACGGCTACGACGGGGAGCCGCCGCAGCCGTAAGAAATCGGTTGGTTGACAAAGATAATTTGTCATAACCGGGACTGTTACTGTGATATGTGTCCTCCGACCCGCCGGAAACTACTCACGATGACCGCTACGCTCCCCGGCGCTACCGCAGGGTGTCTCGGGACCAGTGACACCCAGGACGGCTCGGAGAGAACGACGAGACGGCAGACAACTACGCGGACCGAAACAGCCGACGAGACGCCAGCGACCACAGAGATTGGAACGGCTACGCCGGTACCTGACGGGAGTGCTGGCGTGGCCGAGTCCTGCCGAGACGGCTACCGGTCCATCGACCCGTACTGGGTCGTAGAGAGCTACGGACGACTCGCCGGGTACATCCTTCGAATCGAGGACCAACCGATCTCGGTGGGGGAGACGCTCCTCGCGACGCTGGAGAACGTCTCGGGCGAGACCAACAGCTCCGGGAACAGAGGCAAGTTCGACATCCAGTACCGTGACTCGGACCGGTGGCGGACCATCTTCGGACGGGAGGAGGTGTTCGCGGGGTGGTCGGACGAGGGCGTGAGACACGACCCCGGGGAGGGGTTCCGGTGGGAACTCACGTTCACGCAGGACGGTGCGTCGGATGCAGTTCGCCACTCGCCGACGTACCACGTCTGTGCGCCGCTCAGGAGTGGGGAGTATCGATTCGTGTACTGGGGCGTCACGTCGGAGCAGGAGGTCGAGAACGACTACGAAACGGACTACGGAGTCGCTGCCAGGTTCTCGGTGCACTCGTGACACGGTTCCGGACGCGATGACTACGTCGGCAACGGCGCCTGGCTCGTGACCGCCCGGTTCTACGCGCCGAAGCACAGCTCGTCGACCGCCCATGGAGCCGGAATCGACTTTGCCGACGCCTAGAGCAGCCGCTCGGGAGTGTGAGAGTGGTAGAACGAAATTATCGACCGGTCGCGTGAGGCGACGGACGAATCTCGTAGTTAGTTACGGACGACGTTCGTCGCGCGGGGGCCCTTGGGGGCGTCCTCGATGTCGAATTCGATCTCCTGTCCCTCTTCGAGGTCCGGTCCGCCAACGTCCTCCATGTGGAAGAAAACGTCCTCGTCCGCATCCTCAGTCTCGATGAAACCGTAGCCGCCTGTGTCGTTGAAGAAGTCAACCTTACCGTTTGCCATTACAACAAAACATTCACTCGGACGAGGGATAACACTTCCGAGAGACGTGGTACCACGACGGGGCGTGGGCGTTCACACGGTCCGCGAACGCCTCACGCCGGCAACGAGACCCGCCCGGCGACCTCCCGGTACTGCGCGTCGAAGAACTCCAGTTCGGTGACGGTCCACGTCACGGGCTCCACGTCGTGCTCCGCGGCGCGCTCGGCGCTCGCCACGTCGCCGTCGCGGGCGAGCGTGACGTGTGGCGTGTAGTCTGCGCCCTCCAGCCCGTCGATGGCGCCGAACTCGTCGACCAGCGAGTCGTGGAGGGCGCGCAGGCCGGGACTCTCGACGGTGAGGTAGACGACCGGTGCGGTGCCGACGGCGGGCTGTGCGAAGTAGTCGACGCCGGTCACCTGCACCTCGAAGGCGGGCTGCCCGCGGAGGGCGAGGCGGACTTCGTGCGTACGGGCGTCGAAGTTGTCCGGGTCGCCGATGCGCTTTGCCAGCAGGGTGTGCTCGTCGCGGACGCGCTCGAAGCCGAACAGCGCCGGCTGGAGCTCGTTGGCGAGCCGCGAGACAGAGCCGGGGACCGGGACGTTCAGGCTGAACACGGTCGTACTCGAGCGTCGCGAGAGAAGAGGCTGGCGGTCAGAGCCGGTCGGTCAGCCACAGGACGATGATGACGACGATGGCCAGCCCGAGCACCGGCTTGAACGGCCCGAGCAGCCAGCCGAGCAGGCCGAGCAGCTCGCTGACGACCTCCAGTGCGATCCAGACCACGACGAGCCCGAGGACGATCAGCAGGAGCGATTCGGCCTCGATGTCGGCTCTGTGGTCGAGTCCATCGAACATAGACGGTCGTTCAGCGCGGGTGATGATAAAACGGGGCCCAATCCGTGGGGGGTGTTCGCACGAGCCGCGCAATCGCCTGACGTGCAAGCGTTGCCTGCCCGCAAGGCTTTAATACCGGCCTCGTTGTAACAGTGAGTACGATGAAGCAACACCGCGACCCCCGCGCTCGCACTTCTTCGGCGAGCGGTGTTGCCGTCCGACGACCGCGACCACGACCGGCCCGTTAGGGCCACACTCATTCATCCCCAGCGCTGGGCACAGTTTGCAACTAACTCCGGCGGACGTCAGTCCGCCAGTTTCCACGACATTCAATGACACACACGACATCGGACGGCAGCACACAAGAATCGGGCGGCAAAGTAGCACTCGCGTTCTCCGGCGGCCTGGACACGACGGTCTGTGTCCCGCTGCTCGAGGAGGAGTACGGCTACGACGAGGTCATCGGCGTCACCGTCGACGTCGGCCAACCGGCGGCCGAGTTCGACGAGGCCGAGGAGACCGCCGAGGCGCTCGGGCTGGAGCTCTACGTGGTCGACGCGAAGGACGAGTTCGCCGAGCTCTGCCTCGACTCCGTGACCGCGAACGCGACGTACCAGGGCTACCCGCTCGGGACCGCGATGGCCCGCCCGGTCATCGCGGAAGCCATCCTCGAGGTCGCCATCGAGCAGGGCTGTACCGGCATCGCCCACGGCTGCACGGGCAAGGGCAACGACCAGCTCCGCTTCGAGGCGGTCTGGCGCGACTCCGACCTCGAGGTCATCGCGCCGGTGCGCGAACTCGGGCTCACCCGCGAGTGGGAGCAGGAGTACGCCGCCGAGAAGGGCCTGCCCGTCGAGGGCGGCAACGAGGGCGACTGGTCGGTCGACACGAACCTCTGGAGCCGCTCGGTCGAGGGGAAGAACCTCGAGGACCCGAGCTACCAGCCGCCGGAGGACATCTACGACTGGACCGACGCGCCCACGGGCGAGACGACGACCATCACCATCGAGTTCGAGCAGGGCTACCCCGTCTCCGCGACCACCGCTGACGGCGAGGGTGGCGCGCTCGGCGCGGTCGAACTCATCGAGTTCCTCAACGAGTACGCCGGCGCGTACGGCGTCGGCCGCACGGACATGATGGAGGACCGCATGCTCGGCCTGAAGGTGCGCGAGAACTACGAGCACCCGGCCGCGACGGTGCTCCTCACGGCCCACGAGGCGCTCGAACAGCTCGTGTTCACGGCCGACGAGCGCGAGTTCAAGCCCCAGGTCGAACAGCAGTGGGCGAAGAAGGCCTACGAGGGGCTCATCCACGCACCCATCATGAAGTCGCTGAACGCCTACGTCGCGGCGAGCCAGGAGAAAGTGACCGGGACGGTCACGGTGAAGCTTCAGGGCGGGACGGTCCGCCCGGTCGGCCGCGAGAGCGAACACGCGGTCTACTCCGAGTCGGCGGCATCGTTCGACACGGAGACCGTCGACGGCATCGCACAGGCGGACGCGACGGGTGTCGCCAAGTACCACGGCTTCCAGGCCCGCCTCGCCAACGCGGGTAGCACAGACGAGGACGAGACCGATGTCGAACTCACAGCGGACGACTGAGATGTCCGGCTTCGGCGGCGACGACGGCGAGTTCCCCCTCGACGGCGACGACGCCGACAGCCTCGGCGGGAGCGACGGGACCGCGGTCCGCGGCGACCGCTTCAGCGGCGGCCCGGCCCGTGGCTTCCTCTCGTCGCTCGCCGACGACGAGCGCATCTTCGCGGCCGACGTGGCCGTCGACCGCGCGCACGTCGTCATGCTCGCCGAACAGGACGTCATCGACGACGACACCGCATCGAAGATACTCACCGCGCTGAACGTCGTCGAGGTCGAGGGGCACGCGGCGCTCCCCGACGGCGAGGACGTCCACGAGGCCATCGAGACGGCGGTCGTCGAGCAGGTCGGCCCCGACGGCGGGAAGATGCACACCGCTCGTTCGCGCAACGACGAGGTGGCGACGTGCATCCGCTACCGCCTGCGCGAGGACCTCCTCGACGCGGCGGTAGCGGTCTGTGACCTGCGCGCCGTGCTGTTCGAGGCCGCCGAAGCACACGCCGAGACGACGATGCCCGGCTTCACGCACCTGCAGCACGCCCAGCCGACGACGGTGGGACACTACCTGCTGTCCTACGAGTCGGCACTTGCGCGCGACACAGAGCGCCTGCTCGACGCGTTCGAGCGCGTGAACCGTTCGCCGCTCGGCGCGGCCGCGTTCGCCGGCACGCCCTTCGATGTCGACCGCGAGCGCACCGCCGAGCTGCTCGGCTTCGACGAGGTCATCACGAACGCGACGGACGCCGTCGCCGCGCGTGACTTCCTCGTGGAGTCGGCGGCCGCGCTGGCCGCGCTCTCGACCACGCTGTCGGGGCTCGCGGAGGACGTGATCCTCTTCGCGAACCAGGGCTATCTGGAGCTCTCGGACGACTACTCGTCGACCTCTTCCATCATGCCCCAGAAGAAGAACCCGGACACGTTCGAGCTCGTCCGCTCGGTCGCGGGCGACGCTTCCGGAAGCCTGACCGGACTGTTGACGACGCTGAAGGGGCTGCCCCGCGCGTACAACCGCGACCTGCAGAACGCGACGCCGCACGTCTGGGCGACGGTCGACGCCGTCACCGAGGCGACCGAGGTCGCGGCGGGTGGGGTCGCCACCGCGACGTGGAACGAGGAGACGCTGGCCGCCGAGGCCGGGTCGAACTTCTCGACGGCGACCGGCGTCGCCGACCTGCTCGCGATGGCCGGCCTGCCGTTCCGCACGGCCCACGAGGTCGTCGCCACGGCCGGCGAACTGGCGAGCGCGACGGACACCGAGCCCGACTACGCCATCATCGACGAGGCGACCGAGCAGATCCTCGGCGAGTCCATCGCGGCGTACGTCGAGCGCGAGGCGGTCGAGACGGCGCTTGACCCGGCCGCCAGCGTGACGATGCGCGACTCGGCCGGCGGCCCCGCACCCGACGCCG
Source organism: Haloarchaeobius sp. FL176 (assembly GCF_024609245.1). Taxonomy (GTDB): domain Archaea; phylum Halobacteriota; class Halobacteria; order Halobacteriales; family Natrialbaceae; genus Haloarchaeobius. Next base: position 20,732 of record NZ_JANJYH010000004.1, on the reverse strand, counting down.
TCGTCGACGCACTGAACGAGGCCGAACGCTCCCTCACCAGCGACCAGGCGGTCGTCGAGGGCATCGCCGAGGGCATCGACGCCTCCCACGACGAACTCACCGAAGCGGTGACCGACTATGTCTAGGCACGATACGGCGGTGGCACCACGGCCACCACTCCCACCAGTCCCCCGACGGGGACGGAATATTTAGAACTCGATATAATAGTTCGAGTTCGCTGGCCATTGGTTGTCTGAGGCACTTAGAGGCTTCTCTAGTTTTATAATTTTTTTGGTATGTTCGCAATCTTTAAGTGATGTCGGGCTCGAACAACAGGTGATGACAGAATGCGTCGAATGCGGGGCAGCACTGTCCCTGCACGAGGACCTCGAAGCCGGAGAGATCGTCGACTGTACCACCTGCGGTGCCGAACTCGAAGTGATCGACACGGACCCCGTCACACTGGACGTGGCGCCCGAGCTGGCCGAGGACTGGGGTGAGTAGGATGACGGGGCTGGCACAGGCACTCCCGACGCGAGCCCGTGGGTCGAGGTGGGCTGCGTGAAGGTCGGACTGCTCTACTCGCGCATCCGCCGGGACGAGAAGCTCCTGCTCGCGGAACTGCGCGACCGCGACCACGAAGTCGTCAAGATCGACGTGCGGAAACAGCAGTTCGACCTCCACGAGGCTCCCGAGTCGTTCGACGGGCTCGACGTGGTGCTCGACCGCTGCATGGCGACCTCGCGGAGTCTGTACGCGACGCAGTTCTGCGAGGCATACGGCATCCCGGTCGTCAACGCGGCCGAGACAGCGGACATCTGCGCGGACAAGGCGAAGACGAGCCTCGCGCTCGCCGACGCGGGCGTCCCCACGCCCGACACGAAGGTCGCGTTCACGACCGACGCCGCCATCGCGGCTATCGAGGAGTTCGGCTACCCCTGCGTCCTCAAGCCGGTCGTCGGCTCCTGGGGCCGTCTGATGGCGAAGGTCGAGTCGCGCTCGGCCGCCGAGGCGATCCTCGAGCACAAGTCGACGCTCGGGCACTACGAGCACTCGGTGTTCTACGTCCAGGAGTTCGTCGGCAAGCCGGACCGCGACCTGCGCGTGCTCGCCACCGACGGGGAGCCCGTCGCGGCGATGGCGCGCTCGTCGGACCACTGGCTCACGAACGCCGCCAAGGGCGCGGACACCGAGGAGTTCGACCTCGACGACGAGGTCTGCGAGCTCGTCCAGCGCGCCAGCGACGCGGTCGGTGGCGGGCTCCTTGGTGTGGACCTGATGGAGACCGAGGACGGCGGCTACACCGTCCACGAGGTCAACCACACCGTCGAGTTCAAGTCGCTCAACGACGCGACCGCCGTCGACGTGCCCGCGACGGTCGTCGACTGGCTGGAGTCCGTCGTCGAGCCCGGACTCGAGACCGCGGAGGTGACGGCGTAGTGGGGACCACCGCTACGGCCGACGCCGACACCGAGACGGAGACCGTCACCGCGGGCGTCGTCGGCGGCTCCGGCTTCGCCGGCGGCGAGCTCCTTCGTCTACTCGACGGCCACCCGAACGTCGAGCTCGTCCAGGCGACGAGCCGCGAGTACGCCGGCAAGTCCATCGGCGGCGTCCACCCGAACCTCCGTGGACGCGAGCTGCGCTTCTCGGAGCCCTCGGAACTCGAATCGGTCGACGTGCTGTTCACGGCGACGCCCCACGGCGTCACGATGGAGCACGTCGACGAGTACTCCGAGGCGTCGGACCTGCTCGTCGACCTCTCGGCGGACTTCCGCCTCGCCACCGAGGGACAGTACGACGAGTGGTACGACGGCCACGCAGCCCCCGAGTACCTGGACGTCGCGGAGTACGCATTGCCGGAGCTCAACCGCGAGAACCTGGGGAGCGCGGACATCATCGCCTCCGGCGGCTGCAACGCGACGGCGACGCTGCTCGGACTGAAGCCCCTCGCCGACGCCGACATCCTCGACGGCGCCCACGTCGTCGTCGACGTGAAGGTCGGCTCCTCGGAGGGCGGCGCGGGCGGCGGCGCGGCCTCCAGCCACGCCGAGCGCTCGGGCGTCGTCCGGCCCTACGCGCCGACAGGCCACCGTCACGAGGCCGAGATCGAGGAGTGGCTCGGACTCTCCGTCTCCTTCACCTGCCACGCCGTCGACATGGTGCGTGGCGCGAGCGCGACCTGCCACGTGTTCCCCGACGGCCCCGTCTCGAAGAAGGAGCTCTGGACGGCCTACCGCGGCGCGTACGAGGCGGAGCCGTTCGTCCGGCTCGTCGCTGGCGGCTCGGGCTCCTACCGCTACCCCGAGCCGAAGGCCGTCGCCGGCACGAACTACGCCGACGTTGGCTTCGAGCTGGACCCCGGAAACGAGCGCATCGTGGTGTTCTCGGCCATCGACAACGTGATGAAGGGCTCGGCCGGGCAGGCGGTCCACGCCGCCAACGTCGCGCTCGGCTTCGAGGAGACAGCAGGGCTCGAGTTCGCGGGGCTGCACCCCGTGGGGAGTCCGTAGATGGCTGTCGTCGTGAAGGTCGGCGGTGCACGCGCCGTCGACCCCGAAGGTGCGCTCGCCGACGTTGCGGACCTCGTCGAATCAGGTGAGGAGGTCGTCGTCGTTCACGGCGGCTCCACGGCCGTCGACGAGACGCTCGAATCGCTCGGCATGGAGCCCGAGTACGTCGAGACGCCCGGCGGCGTCGTCGGACGGTTCACCGACGAGGAGACGGTCGAGGTGTTCAAGATGGTCATGCCGGGCAAGCTCAACACGGGGCTCGTCGAGTCGCTCCAGAGCGAGGGCGTGAACGCGGTCGGGCTCTCGGGCGTCGACGGCGGCCTGCTCTCCGGCCCGCGCAAGTCCGCGGTCCGCGTGCTGGAGGACGGCAAGAAGAAGATCCGCCGCGGCGACCACTCCGGCACCATCGAGTCGGTGAACGTCGACCTCCTCGAGACCATGCTCTCGGGCGGCTACACGCCCGTCGTGACCGTCCCGATGCTCGGCGCGGAGGGCGACGGTACGTACACCGCGGTCAACGCCGACGCCGACCGCGCGGCTGCCGCGGTGGCGGGCGCGCTCGGCGCGGACCTCGTCGTCCTCACCGACGTGTCGGGCGTCTACGCGGACCCCGGCGACGAGTCGACGCGTATCGACACCGTCGAGACGGCGGCCGACTGGGACGCCCTCGAAGCCGCCGCGGAGGGGTTCATGACCCGGAAGGTGCTCGCCGCCGAGGAGGCGCTCTCCGGCGGCGCGTCCTCGGTGGTCGTCGCCACGGCGAACGCCGACGCACCCATCCAGTCCGCACTGGCCGGCGACGGAACGACGCTGCTTCCGGGTGCGCTCGACGACGGCGCGGACGCCGACGACGCGGACGCCGACGAATCGGAGGTGAGCGGCTGAATGCCGAACGATTTCGTCTTCTCGCGCAAGCCCATCACCATCGAGCGCGGGGAGGACGTGTTCCTCTACGACGACTCGGGCACCGAGTACCTGGACGTGGGCGCGAGCTACGCCTGCGTGCCCGCCGGCCACGGCCACCCCGACGTCGTCGAGGCGGCCCAGTCACAGCTCGCCGACCTCACCTACGTCCAGGGCTCGTACCCGACGAGCGCCCGCGACGAGCTGTACGAGAAGCTGGCGTCGGTCGCGCCGCCCGGCGTGGACAACGTCTGGCTCTGTAACTCCGGCACCGAGGCGAACGAGGCGGCGCTGAAGTTCGCCCGGAGCGCTACCGGCGGGACGAAGTTCGTCGCCACCAAGCGGGGCTTCCACGGCCGGACGATGGGCGCGCTGTCGACGACGTGGAAGCCAAAGTACCGCGCGCCGTTCGAGCCGCTGCTCGACGACGTGGAGTTCGTGGACTACGGCGACAGCGCGGCCATCCGCGAGGCCGTCGACGACGAGACGGCCGCGGTCATCCTCGAACCCGTGCAGGGCGAGGGCGGCGTGAATCCCAGCACGACGGAGTTCCTGCAGGCCGCCCGCGAGGCGACCGGCGACCACGGCGCGGCACTCGTCTTCGACGAGGTCCAGACCGGGCTCGGCCGCACCGGCACGTTCTGGGCCTGCGAGGCCGCCGGCGTCACGCCTGACGTGGTGACGACGGCGAAGGGGCTCGCGAACGGCCTACCCATGGGCGCGACGCTCTGTGCCGACTGGGTCGCCGAGGACGCCGGGCCGCACGGCTCGACGTTCTCCGGTGGCCCCGCAGTCTCCGCCGCGGCGACGGCGACGCTCGACACCATCGTCGACGCGGACCTGCCCGGGCAGGCAGCCGAGGTAGGTGACTACCTCGTCGACCGCCTCTCCGAACTGCCGGTGCGGGACGTACGCGGCGAGGGCCTGCTCGTCGGTATCGAGGTCGGGCGCGGCGCGAACCGCGTCCTGCGCGACCTCGCGATGAACCACCAGATCCTCGCGCTGCCGGCTGGTCGGACGGTCGTGCGCCTGCTCCCGCCGCTGACGATGACCCGGGAGCACGCCGACGAGGTCGCCACGGCGCTCGAAGCCACGCTGGAGGTGATGGAGGCGTGAGCGAGGCAGCTACGCCCGTCTCGGACGCCGAGGCACGCGACCTGCTCGAGTCGATGGTCGCCATCCCGTCGCCGACCGGCGAGGAGCGCGCGGCCGCCGAGCACCTGCGCGACTTCCTGCGGGACCACGGCCGCGAGGCGTGGCTGGACGACGTCGGCAACGTCCGCGCGCCGGGCGACGACGCGGTCCTGCTGACCTCCCACATCGACACCGTGCCGGGCGACGTGCCCGTCGGCATCGAGCACCCCGAAGCCGGCGACACCGACGAGCCCGCTCCCTGGGGCGGCGGTGACGAGGTACCCCGGGATGCGGCCGTCCTCCGGGGCCGGGGGAGCGTCGACGCGACCGGCCCGCTCTGTGCGATGGCCGTCGCGGCGGTGCGGACGGGCGTCTCCTTCGTCGGCGTCGTCGGCGAGGAGACCGACTCCCGCGGCGCGCGCCATCTGGTCGACGACCGCGACGCTCCCGACGCAGTCGTCAACGGCGAGCCCTCGGGCTGGGACGCCCTGACGCTTGGGTACCGCGGCTTCCTCGCCGGGACCTACCGCGCCGAGACGGAGGCGGGCCACACGTCGCGCCCGGAGCCCAACGCCATCCAGCACGCGATGTCGTGGTGGAATCGGGTCGAGGCCGCATTCGACAGCCCGGACGACGCCGTCTTCGAGTCGGTGACGGCCAAGCCGGTGGACGTGACCGGCGGCGTCGCCGACGACGGGCTCTCCGTGGCGACGACAGTGGACGTGCAGTTCCGCATCCCGCCGGGGAGCAGCGCCGAGGAGATACGCACGATGGCGGAGGCCGAACTCGACACGGGCACCGTCGCGTGGCGCGACGCCATCCCGCCCGTGCTCGACAGCCCGCGCAGCGAGGTCGGGCGAGCGTTCCGCGTCGGTATCCGAGAGCGAGGGGGCTCCCCTCGCCTCCTCAAGAAGACCGGAACGGCCGACGTGAACCTGTTCGCCGGCGCGTGGGACTGCCCCATGGCCACCTACGGCCCGGGCGACTCGGCCCTCGACCACGCGCCCGACGAACGCCTCGCACTGCCCGAGTACGACCGCGCAATCGCGGTCCTCGAGACCGTCTGCGACGACCTGCAATGAGCACACACACTGACGTGACAGCAACGAACCCAGCACAGCCACCGAAGCACTTCCTCACCGTCGACGACCTGTCGGCGGCCGAGCTCCAGTCGGTGCTCGACCTCGCGGCCGAGTACAAGAGCGCCGTCGAACACGGCGAGCCCCACGGCGAGCTCGGCGACAAGACCCTCGCGATGCTGTTCGAGAAGCCGTCGACGCGCACCCGCGTCTCCTTCGAGACGGGGATGACACAGCTCGGCGGCCACGCGGTCTTCCTCGGCCCGGAAGACACCCAGCTCGACCGCGGCGAACCGGTGAAAGACACCGCCCGTGCGCTCTCGGGCTACGTCGACGCCATCATGGCTCGCGTGTTCGACCACGACGACCTGACCGAGCTGGCGGCCTACGCCGAGGTGCCGGTGGTCAACGGCCTGACCGACGACGCGCACCCGTGCCAGACGCTCGCCGACCTGCTCACAATCCAGGAGCTGTTCGGCGACTTCGACGACGTTACCGCGGCGTGGGTCGGTGACGGCAACAACGTCGCCAGCTCCTTCGCCGTGGGCTGTGCGATGGCCGGCATCGACCTCACCGTCGCCTGTCCCGAGGGACACGGACTGGACGACGAGGTGCTCGAGGCGGCAGCCGAGGTCGGGACACCGCCCACGGTCACGACCGACCCGGAGCCCGCCGTCGCTGACGCCGACGTCGTCTACACCGACGTCTGGGTGAGCATGGGCGAGGACGACGACAAGGTCGACGACTTCGACGGCTTCATCGTGAGCGAATCGCTGCTCGACGGCACCGACGCGAAGGTGATGCACTGTCTCCCCGCGGTCCGTGGGCAGGAGATCACCGACGAGACGATCGAGAGCGACCGCTCGGTCGTCTGGCAGCAGGCCGAGAACCGGATGCACGCCCAGAAGGCGCTGCTCGCGACGCTCGTCGGGTAGGCGTCAGTCGTGGTGGTGGGGCCACTGGCTGTTCTCGACGAAGTCGGTCGCCCCACAGACCTCGCACTCCGTCGGCGATTCGTACACGTGGTCGCCGCTCTCCATGTGTTCAGCGACGGTCCCGGCGTACACGATCTGGCAGTCGCCACAGACGTACAGTTCGGGACGCTCCGGTGAGTGTGCCATACGCTAGCTCGACCGCCTATCCAGATATATCTATTGTATGATACCTCCGGTAAAGAATAGGTCTGACTGTCGGTGCCCTGGCTAGCCGGACCACCACGGTCGGCGACTGCGCGTCGACGACCGCCGCTCGACGCCGGATTGTTGACCGCCGGTCGCCCGGGCCTCGTCTCGCGATTTTCGTGCCGTCGGTCACCGAGCGTGGCGAACAAACCCGCCGCCCGCTGCCCGCGCTCCGCCGCGAGGGAAAAGAGCGAAGGTGTCGAAGCGAGCAGTTAGACAGGATGACAGAGCCGCTTCGCGTCCGTGCCGGCGAACTGGAGGCCGACGAGATACTCGCCGCGCTCCGGGAGGGACGGCGCGTCCGCGTCGTCACCGAACTGCTCGGGTCGGAACACGAGGTGACGCTCAGACACGACGGGACGATCTTCTACTGTGACACGCCGACGACCCTCCACAAGCACGAGACCGAGGCCGCGATGCGCGAGTGCATCGAGAACCAGGGCTACGTGCCAGTGCGGGAGGAGTAGTGCGGTCGCGGTGCGTAGGCTTTAGGTCACACCCGCCCTGCGTTCGCTCATGAGCGACGCGTCCCCCGGTGACCTCGGCGACCTGCTCGACCAGCCCGAGCCGGGCTTCCGCCAGGTGATGAGCTGCGTCTTCGGCATCCACGAACACGAGACACGCACCTACCTGCTGCTGCTCGACGAGCCCGGCAGCACCGTCGAGGAGCTGGCGAACCAGCTCGAACGCGACCGCAGCAACGTCAACCGGTCGCTGTCGACGCTGCTCGAACGCGGGCTCGTCGCGCGCGAGCGTCGACTCCTCGACTCCGGCGGCTACGTCTACCAGTACACCGGCGTCGAACTGCCCGAGGCGAAGGAGATGCTCCACGCGGCCCTCGACGAGTGGACCGAGCAGGTCCACGGCGCCATCGACGAGTTCGACGGCGAGGCCTGAGCCTGCGACTTCGGCATCACTTCGCACGAACCTGCGTCTTTTTCCCCGCGTAGCGCCACCCCACGATAATGAGTTCGCTCTCGCTCTCGGCCGAGGCTCCCTCGGCACCGCCGGCCGCCGTCGACGGCGTCTGGCTCGAATGCATCGACTGCAGCGACGCCTACGCGCCGTTCGAGTCCGTCCGCTACACGTGTGACTGCGGTTCGCTGCTGGAGGTCCGCTACGAGGACCTGCCGACCTGGGACGACTTCTCCGGTCGCGGCGTCTGGCGCTACGCGGCCGCGCTCCCGTTCGAGGAGGGCGTGAGCCTCCCCGAGGGCGACACCCAGTTCCACCGCGTCCCCCGGCTCGAGGAGGAGGTCGGCGTCGAGAGCCTCCGGGTCAAGCACGAGGGGATGAACCCCACGGGCTCGTTCAAGGACCGCGGGATGACCGTCGGCGTCCGGACCGCCCAGGCGCTCGGCGTCGGTCGGCTCGCCTGCGCCTCGACGGGCAACACCTCCGCCGCGCTGGCTGCCTACGGCGCACGTGCCGGGCTGGAAACGCTCGTGCTGCTGCCGGCCGGGAAGGTCGCCGCGGGGAAGGTCGCCCAGGCGAGCCTCCACGGCGCGCGCATCCTGGAGGTCGATGGCAACTTCGACACCTGCCTCGACATCGTGCAGGACCTCGCGTCGCGCGGGGAGGCGTACCTGCTCAACTCGCTCAACCCGTTCCGGCTGGAGGGCCAGAAGACCATCGGGCTGGAGATACTGGAGGCGCACGAGGCGGACTACGGCGAGTACCCCGACCGCATCGTCCTGCCCGTGGGCAACGCCGGCAACACCGCGGCGCTGTACAAGTGCTTCCGCGAACTCGTCCAGGCGGGCGCGATGGACCGCGACGAGGTGCCGAAGCTGACCGGCGTGCAGGCCGCCGGCGCGGCCCCCATGGTCGAGGCCGTCGAGGAGGGCAACGACGAGACCCGGCGCTGGGACCACGTCGAGACCGTGGCGACCGCCATCCGCATCGGCAACCCGGTCAACGCGCCGAAGGCCCTGCCGGGCATCCGCGAGACGGGCGGCACCGCCGTCGCCGTCGAGGACGACGCCATCACGCAGGCCCAGCGCGACCTCGCGGGCGAGGGCATCGGCGTCGAACCCGCCTCGGCGGCCAGCCTCGCCGGCCTCCGGAAGCTCCGCGAACGCGGCGACGTGAGCGCCGACGAGCGCGTCGTCTGCCTGACCACGGGCCACCTGCTGAAGGACCCCGACGCGGCCGCCGCGGCCGGTGCCGACCCCGAGCCGGTGCCCGGCGACACCGCCGGCGTTCTCGACCACCTCGGCAGCTGAACGGGACCACTTTCACCCGCCAGTCAGACGGCCGTCGTTCGGGAGTCTGCCGCCGATTTTTGTAGTGTGTGACCGTAGCATACCGTCCGTGTCCCGAAACGCCCAACCCGACCCGTCGTCGGCCCAGCCGGGGGAGGAACCGACCGACAAGCGCGACACCGACCACACGCCGACCGACCCCGCGGCGTTGCGTGCGCAGGTCGCGCTCCTCGAACGAGACCTCGAAGCGCGCGAGTCACAGGTGAACGCGCTGCGGGAGCAGTACGAGACCGCGCTCGCGGCCCGCGACGCCGACGAGGACCGCGAGCTCCGGACGGACGGCGGGCGGACGCTCGTCGGCCGGCTCTGGCACGCGCTGTCGCTGTAGGTGGGTCGTCGTCGGAAGAAGGCGGTGATGTGTCGTTCCGGCCGCGCTCAGTCGTCGTCGAGGACGATCTGGCGCACCTCGATGATGCGCCCGTCGCCGAGCAGTTCCTCCATCGCTCCCTCGGGCACCTCGCCGTCGACGTTGTAGACGGTGAGCGCCTCGCCGCCGATGGTCTCTCGGGCGTTGAACATCCCCGCGATGTTCACGCCGTAGTCGCCCATGACGCTCCCGATGAGGCCGATGACGCCCGGTTCGTCCGCGTTGCGCGCGACGACCATGCGCCCGTGCGGGATGGCGTCGACGCGGTAGCCGTCGACGCGGACGATGCGCGGGTCGTCGCCCGCGAACAGGGTACCACAGACCGAGACCTCGCGGTCGCCGTCGGCGACTTTCACCGTGACGAGGCTCTGGAAGTCCTCGGCCGAGCGAGTCTTCGACTCGGTGACATCGACGCCGCGCTCCTCGGCGATGCGCGGGGCGTTGACGGCGTTGACCTGCCACTCGAGCGGCTCGAACACGCCCTTGAGCGCGCTGGCGGTGACGAAGTCGACGTCCTCCTCGGCGATGTCGCCCTGGTAGACGACCTCGACGTTCGAGATGCGGTCGTCGAGCAGCTGTGCGGCGACCTTGCCGGCGGTCTCGGCGAGTTCGACGTAGGGCTGGACGCGCGGGAACGCCGTCTCGTCGATGGAGGGCGCGTTCAGCGCGTTCATGACGGGCTCGCCCGCGAACGCGGCGACGATCTGCTCGGCCGTCGAGGTCGCGACGTTCTCCTGTGCGGCCTCGGTGCTCGCCCCGAGGTGGGGCGTGACGACCACGTCGTCGACCCCGAGCAGCGGGTTGTCCTCGCTGACGGGCTCGTCGGCGAACACGTCGACCGCCGCGCCGGCGAGCACGCCGTCCTCGACCGCCTCGGCCAGCGCCGGCTCGTCGACGACGCCGCCGCGGGCGCAGTTGACGACGTACCCACCCTCGAGCTGGGCGAGCTCCTCTTCGCCGATCATGCCCGCCGTCTCCTCGGTCAGTGGGACGTGGACCGTGAGGAAGTCGGCGCGGTCGAGACAGCCGTCGAGATCGACGAGCTCGGCGCCGAGCTGGTCGGCGCGGTCCTCCGAGATGTACGGGTCGAACGCGACGATGTCCATCCCGAGCGAGCCGCACTTCTTCGCGACCTCCTGGCCGACGCGACCGAGGCCGACGACGCCGAGCGTCTTGCCGTTGACCTCGGTGCCGAGGTAGTCGCCCTTGGCCCACTCCCCACCCTTCAGTCGGATGTGTGCCTGCGGGATGGAGCGCGCCGCGGCGAAGGCCATCGCGACCGTGTGCTCGGCGGCCGCGCGGACGTTGCCCTCGGGCGCGTTCGCGACGATGACGCCGTGCTCGGTGGCGGCGTCGATGTCGATGTTGTCGACGCCGATGCCGGCCCGCCCGACGATGACGAGGTCGGGGGCCGCCGCGAACACCTCCTCGGTGACCTCCGTTCCAGACCGGACGACGAGCGCGTTCGCGTCGCTCACTGCCGAGAGCAGTTCGTCGCCGGAGACCTCGTACGCCGTCTCGACCTCGTGCCCCGCGTCGCGGAACACGTCCAGACCCGCGTCCGCGATGGGGTCCGTTACGAGAACCTTCATGCCGCAAGCAACCAGCCCGGCCGGGTTAACGTTTCCTCTAGCGGCCCGCGTTGCGCGGCTGTGCGGGACGTTCTCGCGGGGCACGGCTGCCGCGGTCGACCGGCGGTCAGGTACGCCGGCGCTACCCGAGGCGGAGCAGCTGTGCGTGGAGCGTGTCCTCGATGGTCAGCACGTTCGCCTCCTCGACGATGCCGGCGTCGATGGCGACGGTGACCGAGCGCTCGCCGACGATGTTGGCGACGCTGGCGCGGTGCAGGCTGTCGATGACCTGGTCCTCGTCGACCTCGTCGCCGGCGTAGAACTCCTCGGAGACGGTCAGCGAGAGGTCGCCGTCCTCGAACGTCTCGCCGAGGACGTCCGGGTCGCAGACGGAGACGAGCAGTCCCTCCTCGGTCCGTCGCTCGTTGAGTATCATCCGTCGACGAGTTCCTCCTCCTGCTGCCGGCGGATGGCCTCGGCCTCCTCGGCGATCTCCTCGGCCTCCTGGTGTCTATCGAGCTCCTCCAGCGCGCGGGCCTTCTCCTCGAGCACGTCCGCGTTCCGCATGTCGAGGCGGATGGCGTTGTCGAGGCAGTTCAGCGCGTCCTCGGCCAGCCCGCGCTCGAGCAGGAAGAAGCCGCGGTTGTACCACGCCTGTGCGAACCGCGAGTCGAGCTCGACGGCCCGCTCCGCGTGTTCGAGCGCGCGGGACACGTCGCCGGACTCCCACAGTGCGTAGGCGAGGTTCGTCTCGGCGGAGGCGGCGTGTTCCGAGTCGTCGTCGATGTGCAGCGCCTCCCGGTACGCGCCGATGGCGGCGTCCCACTCTTCCATCTCGGCGTGGGCGACACCTTTGTTCACCCAGCCCTCCTGCTCGACGAGCTCGTCTTCGGCGAAGCGCGCGGCGCGCTCGAACGCGTCGGCGGCCTGCTCGTGGCGGTTGATGCCCATGTAGTTCAGGCCGACGTCGATGAGCGCGTCGGCGTCGACGTTGCCGCTGTCGAGGCTCTCCCGGTCGAGCATGTCGGTGACGACGCGGGAGTCGACGGGGTCGACCTTGCTCGGGTCGACGCCCAGCTCTGGGGGGTCGAGGTCGAAGCCCTCGTACGGGTCGGAGAAGCCCTGACCCTCGGAGAACTCGTGCTTTGGGTCCTCGTCAGTCATACACCGCGGTTGGCGGTCCGGACGGGTAAGGGTTGCGACGTACGGACCGGGTAAGAACCCGCTCTCTGCTTGCGATTGAACGGGAGATAGTTTCAAGTCGCAGTCGGGCATCTGGTGACCTATGCGACTGTTTGTCAGTGTCGACCTCCCCGACGCCCTCGCCGACGACGTGGCCTCGGTGCAGGAGCGGTTCGGCGGAGTCTCCGGGCTGGACCCGACGGACCCCCAGAGCGTCCACGTCACGCTCAAGTTCCTCGGGGAGGTGAGCGAGGCCCGCCGCGGGCGAGTCGAGGATGCCGTCGCCGCCGGCGTCGACCGCGCTGCCGTCGAGCCGTTCGAGGCGACGTTCGGGGGACTCGGCGTCTTCCCGTCGCTCGACTACATCAACGTCGTCTGGGTCGGGCTCCGTGACGGTGGCGACGACCTCGTCACGCTCCACGAGGGCATCGAGGCCGAGACGACGGCCATCGGGTTCTCGCCCGAGGACCACGCGTTCACACCGCACGTCACCCTCGGACGGATGCGCCACGCGGGCGGGAAGGAGCGGGTACAGGAGCTGGTCCGCGAGACGGACCCCACTGTCGGCTCGATGCACGTCGACGAGGTCCGCCTGACCGAGAGCACGTTGACCGACGATGGGCCGGAGTACGAGACCGTCGCGCGATTCCCGCTGTAGTGCTCCGGCACGGCGGCGAACGGGCCCGAACCGCCCGGTCGCGGATGGCGGCTCGAAAAGAACAACACTATAAACGCGGACGGGGTATCTGCGGGCACTATGGGTAAGAAGTCGAAGGCGAAGAAAAAGCGCCTCGCCAAGCTCGAGCGACAGAACAGCCGGGTGCCTGCATGGGTTATGCTCAAGACCGACATGGAGACCCAGCGCAACTACAAGCGCCGGAACTGGCGGCGTAACGACACCGACGAATAATGAGCGCGAACGACTTCGAGGAGCGCGTCATCACCGTGCCGCTCCGCGACGTGAACGCGGAAGCGAAGCACAAGCGCGCCGACAAGGCGATGTCCCTCATACGGGACCACCTCGCGCAGCACTTCAGTGTCGACGGCGACGCCGTGCGCCTCGACCCCTCTATCAACGAGGCGGTCTGGTCGCGCGGTCGCAAGAAGCCCCCGAGCAAGCTCCGCGTTCGCGCCGCCCGCTTCGACGAGGACGGCGAGTCGATCGTGGAAGCCGAACACGCGGAGTAACGAAGCCGTGCTACGGACCGCGTTCGCCGGGTCTCCCTACGTCGGCGTCTTCGCGCGGGCCACCGACACCTGTCTGCTGTGTCGCCCCGACCTCGACGAGTCCCTCCAGAGCCAGCTCGCCGACGAGCTTTCGGTGCCGGCCATCCCCACGAACGTCGCCGGCTCCTCCACTGTCGGCGCGCTCGCGACGGGGAACTCCAGCGGCCTGCTCGTCACCAGCCGAATCCGCGACAACGAGCGCGAGCGCCTCGATGACGCCATCGATGGCACGCTCGGCGAGCTGCCCGGTCGGCACAACGCCGTCGGGAACATCGTCCTCGCGAACGACACTGGCGCGTACGTCCACCCGGACCTCTCGGACGACGCCGTCGCCATCGTCGAGGACACTCTCGACGTGCCCGTCGAACGTGGCGACCTCGCGGGTGTGCGCACCGTCGGCACCGCCGCCGTCGCGACGAACAAGGGCGTGCTCTGTCACCCCAAGTCGACCGACGCAGAGCTCGACGCGCTCGAGGACCTGCTCGGCGTCCCGGCCGACGTCGGCACCGTCAACTACGGTGCACCGCTCGTCGGCTCTGGCCTCGTCGTCAACGACAACGGCTACGTGGCCGGTGGGGACACGACAGGTCCCGAACTCGGACGTATCGAGGACGCGCTCGGGCTCGTGGACTGAGCTTCGGCGCTTCTGCTGTCGCTTCTAGCCGAAGTTTACGACAAGTGTAAACCCCGACGGCGGTGGGGAGAGCTTCGAGCGGGTGTCGACCCGCACGACTCCGACGACTGCTGAGGGTTTTCGCGTCGAACACGGGGGCGCGTGCACCGCCACCGACTGGCTCCGGACACCACTCCGAACCGACACGCGCACGGACAGAAGGGAACATTCTTCCATCTGCCCGACCGAGTAGCGGCCATGAGTCAGTTTACTGTCCGCGGGACGTTCCAGGCACGCGAGGGTGACCGACCCTTCGAGACGACAGTCGACGCGCCCAACGAGAACGTCGCACGTGAGCGTACGTTCGCGACATTCGGCAGCCAGCACGGGCTGAAGCGCACGCAGATGGACGTCACGGAGGTCGAGGCACAATGATGGGCGGTGGTGGCGGCGGTGGCCAGATGCAGCAGCTCCAGCAGGAGATGCAGGCCATCCAGGAGGAGATCGAGGAGCTCGAGGGCGAGGTCACGGACCTTCGCAACGAGCAGACCGAGATCGACGAGGCAATCGAAGCGCTCGAGACGCTCGAGTCGGACTCGGTCGTGCAGGTGCCGCTCGGCGGCGACGCCTACATCCGCGCGACGGTCGAGGACATCGACGAGATCGTCGTCGGTCTCGGCGGCGGCTACGCCGCGGAGCGCGACCAGGAAGGCGCTATCGACACGCTCGAGACGAAGAAAGAGAACGTCGACGACCGCATCGAGGACGTGCAGGACGAGATCGCCGAGCTGGAAAGCGAGAACGAGCAGCTCCAGCAGCAGGCCCAGCAGGCCCAGCAGCAGCAGCTCCAGCAGCAGATGCAGCAGGCCCAGCAGCAGGAAGAGGCCGACGACGAGTAAGCGACGATGTTCGACAGCCTGAAGGAGAAGCTCGGCAGTTTCCGCGAAGACGTCGAGGAGACGGCCGAGGAGAAGGCCGCCGAGGAGGAGGCCGCGACCGAGGCTCCCGAGGGCGAGACTGCGGAGGCCGCGACGGTCGCCGAGGAGGCGACCGAGCAGGACGCCCCGGCTGCCGAGTCCGCCGTGGCGGAGCCGGTCGCGGAGGACGCCGACGAGGCGTCCACGACCGCCGACGAACCGGCCGCCGACGAGCCGTCCGACGAAGCCACCGAAGAGGAAGAGAAGTCGACGGGCTTCGGGGCGAAGATGAAGGCCGCGGCGACGGGGAAGTTCGTCATCGAGGAGGAGGACCTGAAGGAGCCGCTCTGGGACCTCAAGATGGCGCTGCTCGAGTCCGACGTGGAGATGAGCGTCGCCGAGGAGATTCTCGACCGCGTCGAGGAAGAGCTCATCGGCGAGCGCCGCAAGTTCACCGAATCGACCGGGGGCATCGTCGAGGACGCACTCCGCGATGCGCTGCTCGAGGTCATCTCGGTCGGACAGTTCGACTTCGAACAGCGCATCGCCGACGCCGACAAGCCCCTCGTCATCATCTTCACCGGCGTCAACGGCGTCGGGAAGACGACGAGCATCGCGAAGATGTCCCGCTACCTCGCGGAACGGGGCTACTCGTCGGTGCTCGCGAACGGCGACACCTACCGTGCCGGGGCGAACGAGCAGATCGGCGAGCACGCCGAGGCGCTCGACCGGAAGCTCATCTCGCACCAGCAGGGCGGTGACCCGGCGGCGGTCATCTACGACGCCGTCGAGTACGCCGAGGCGAACGAGGTCGACGTGGTGCTGGGCGACACGGCGGGTCGCCTGCACACGAACGAGGGGCTGATGGACCAGCTCGAGAAGATCGGGCGGGTCGTCGACCCCGACATGACGCTGTTCGTCGACGAGGCGGTCGCGGGACAGGACGCGGTTCGACGCGCCGAGCAGTTCGACGAGGCCGTCACCATCGACGGCTCAATCCTCACGAAGGCGGACGCCGACTCCAACGGCGGCGCGGCCATCTCGGTCGCCCACGTCACGGGCAAGCCCATCCTGTTCCTCGGCGTCGGACAGGGCTACGACCACCTCGAACGGTTCGACCCCGAGGTCGTCGTCGGGCGGCTCCTCGGCGACGAGGCGTAAGCAACTCCACTCTGGGAGTTGCGAGTGGATGAGAGAGATGGGGACGAACGGTCGTCGTCTCAGGGGGGAACGTTAAACTATTTCTATTAGTAATAGCTCCATATGAGCGTGCTACAGGAATCCGAAGAAAGAGAACATCTCAAGCGGCGTATTTTCACGACCTCTGTGGTCGGTGCCGTCCTGCTTGCGGGTACCTATAGTGTTAGCGGAAGGCACTCAGAGCAAGTGCTGTCGGGTTCATCAATTCTTGGAGCTAGCCTGGCGTTCGTCGTCGTTGCGTCTCTGAGCTTTTTTATTCAAGGCACTAATCTATTAGAAGAATCCAGAGTATTTGTGGAAGATAATATACTCGTATTAATCACAACTGGCCTCCTGACTGGGGGAATACTGATGATCGCTGTTGATTTCATCGGACGTATAACTTTGTTAGTCTTTGCTAGCGGGTTTGTCGCTCACATAACTGTTTTATCGGGACTGTATACACTAAACTGACATTTTTAGAGAGAAGACTCGGGGTGGTAGAGTGAAAAGAATCGCCAGGGTGCCATCGGGATGATGGAAGTGGGTGGGATGACAGCTGGCGACGTGCTGCACGTGGTCGTACGACGACCGGAGTTAAAAGCGGTCCCAGAAGCCAGTTTCGGTAGTCAAATCGAGAGGTTGCTGCCGATTCGAGATCCGCAGGAGTGGGTATCGGTGCCGGCTCCGTGCGAGAAAAAGGCCTTTAGGCGGGAGCCACGTACGGGTATTCAATAATGGTACTCGACGATTTGGGGAGCTCTCTCCGAGGCACCCTCGACAAACTCCGCGGGAAGTCACGCATCTCCGAGGAGGACGTCGAGGAGGTCGTCAAAGAGATTCAGCGCTCGCTGCTGCAGGCGGACGTGGACGTCTCCCTCGTGATGGAGCTGTCGGACAACATCAAACAGCGCGCGCTGGAGGAGGAGCCGCCGTCGGGCACACCGGCGCGTGACTTCGTCCTCCGCATCGTCTACGAGGAGCTGGTCGACCTCATCGGGGACTCGACGGAGCTCCCGCTGGAGGAGCAGACCATCATGCTCGCCGGTCTGCAGGGGTCGGGGAAGACGACGTCCGCGGCGAAGATGGCGTGGTGGTTCTCGAAGAAGGGGCTCCGCCCGGCGGTCATCCAGACGGACACCTTCCGCCCGGGTGCGTACGACCAGGCCAAGCAGATGTGCGAGCGCGCCGAGGTCGACTTCTACGGCGACCCGGACAACGACGACCCGGTCGACATCGCCCGCAAGGGGCTCGAAGCGACCGAGGACGCCGACGTCCACATCGTCGACACGGCGGGTCGCCACGCGCTGGAGGACGACCTCATCGACGAGATCGAGGAGATAGAGGCGACCGTCGACCCGGACATCTCGCTGCTCGTGCTCGACGCGGCCATCGGACAGGGTGCGAAGGAGCAGGCCCAGCAGTTCGACGAGTCCGTCGGTATCGGCGGTGTCGTCATCACGAAGCTCGACGGGACGGCGAAGGGTGGCGGTGCGCTGACCGCCGTCAACGAGACGGACTCCTCGATCGCCTTCCTCGGCACCGGCGAGGAGGTCCCGGACATCGAGCGCTTCGAGCCCGAAGGGTTCATCTCCCGGCTGCTCGGCATGGGCGACCTGGGCTCGCTCGTCGAGCGCGTCGAGCGGGCGATGGAGGAAACCCAGGAGGAAGAGGAAGACTGGGACCCCGAGGACATGCTCCAGGGCCAGTTCACCCTGAAGGACATGAAGAAGCAGATGGACGCGATGAACCGCATGGGGCCGCTCGACCAGGTGATGGACATGATTCCGGGCTTCGGCGGCGGCGGGCTGAAGGACCAGCTGCCCGACGACGCGATGGACGTCACCCAGGAGCGCATGCGCAGCTTCGAGGTCATCATGGACTCGATGACCGACGGTGAGATGGAGAACCCGCGCTCGGTCGGGCAGTCCCAGGTCGAGCGTATCTCGCGGGGCTCCGGCCAGCCCGAGGAGAAGATCCGCGAGCTGCTCCAGCAGCACAAGATGATGGAGCAGACCCTGAAGCAGTTCCAGGGCGGCATGGACGGCGACATGCAGCGCATGATGAAGAAGATGCAACAGCAGGGCGGCGGCGGTGGTGGCGGCATGGGCGGCCTCGGCGGCGGCGGTGGCGGGCCGTTCGGGTAGCCGACGCTTCGATTTTCAGTCGTCGTAGACTCTGTCGATGGATACGTCGAAGACGTCGATGTCTACCGCGAGCGTGCCGCTCCCGGTCCACTCCAGCTCCTCATAGGCGTTCGCGGCGCTGACCTCGATGGTGGTCGTCCCTTCGTCGGGAAGCAGGTCGTGCCGCGAGACGGACTCGTCCGGGTCGAGCGAGAACTGCTCTTCGTGGTCGTCCCACGCCACGCGGACGGTCTCGGCATCGTCACCCCGATTCTCGGCCTCGAAGTCGTGATACTCGCCGCCGAACGAACAGCCGGCGAGCGAGGCGACTCCGGCTCCAGCGAGCGTCTGGAGGAACCGACGGCGTGCTGGCACACTCGCGTCATCCTGCGGGGCCGGTAAGTGTTTTCTCCAGGCCTGTAGCGCCCCTTGCAGACGTGAGGCTTTCACAGATGTGGCACGTTACCGCCATTCATTACAATATTATTACAATTGCGGTGTGTTGGCTTACGTGTATGAGCGCAGATGCACTCGGCACGGCGATGCGGGACTATCAGCGCGGCGAACTCGGCGACTGTCGGTACGTCGACGGCGTGGACCGGATGGACGGCCACATCGAGGAGAACTACTTCGGCAGCCACGAAGACTGGGACGAGGAACGGTGCGAGCGGTTCGCCGCCCTCGACGGCCCGGTGCTCGACCTCGGCTGCGGCGCGGGCCAGCACGTCCGGTTCTTCGAGGACCGCGGGACCGAGGTGCTGGGTGTGGACGTGAGTCCCGGCGCGGTGCAGGCGGCGCGCGAGCGCGGCGTCGAGTCGGTCGCCGTCGCGGACATGTTCGACCTGCCGTTCCGCCGCGATCAGTTCCGCTCGGTGCTGCTGAACGGCACGCAGGTCGGGCTCGCGCACTCGGTCGCGGGCGTGCGCTCGCTGCTGTCGGACCTCGCCCACATCACCGACAGCGAGGCCACCGCACAGGTGGACAACTACGACCCGAACCTGGTCGACGAGGCGCTGTTCGGCTACCGGCCCGACCCCCGCGACGGCTTCGCCCACCGCGCGTTCCACTTCGAGTACGAACCGCGTGACGGCGACCGGATTCTCGGCCGGGCGCTGCACTTCCTGCTGTTCTCCCCCGACCGCCTGCGGGACAGCTGTGTGGGGACGCCGTGGTCGGTGGTCGACGTGGAGCACCACCACGAGGTCTACTACGAGGCCCGGCTTGCGAAGTGAATCGGCCGGAAACAGTTAACACGCCACTCGGCCACTCCCCGGACATGGTACTCGTGCTCGCCGACGACGAGGTCGCGTCGCTGGTCGACCTCCCGTCGCTCGCACCCGTGGTGGAGGACGCGCTCGTGAAGCAGGGCCGTGGCGAGGTCGAACGCCCGGAGCGTCCGCACTACGACGTCGGGACTGGGCTCGACGGGCCGGAGCCGCTGGGGATGGGCCTGGCGATGCCCGCGTACGTCCACGGAGAGCCGTACTTCGCGACGAAGCTGGTCGGCGTCCACGAGGGCAACGCCGAGTACGGGCTGCCGACCATCCACGCGCAGGTCGTCCTCGCCGACGCGCGGACCGGCCAGCCTGTCTCGTTCATGAACGGCGGACGGATCACGAACGCCCGGACCGGCTGTATCGGCGGGCTGGCGGCCCGTGACCTGGCAGCGGGGGAGCCGCTCCGCGTGGGCGTGCTCGGCGCCGGCACGCAGGCGCGCTGGCAGACCCGCGCCATCGCGGCGCTCTGTGACGTAGCGTCGGTCGAGGTCTACTCGCCGAGCGACTCGCGCCACGACTGCGCGGCCGATCTCCGGGACCACGATATCCCCGCCGAGGCCGTCGACTCACCCGCGGCCGCGGTCGCGGATTCGAACGTCGTCGTGACGGCGACGACTAGCCCGGAGCCGGTGTTCCCCGCCGACGCGCTCGCGCCGGGCGCGCTCGTCGTCGCCGTCGGCGCGTACACCGGTGAGATGCAGGAGCTCGAATCCGCGGTGTTCGACCGCTCCGCCCGCGTGTTCGCGGACGTTCCCGAGGAGGTCGCCGAGATCGGCGACCTGCTGGCGACCGACCTGGCCGCCGAGGACCTGATTCCGCTCTCGGCGGTGTTCGAGGGTGAATCGGGGCGGGAGTCCGACGAGGAGATTATCGTCGTCGAGAGCGTCGGGACGGCGGTGCTCGACGCAGCAGCGGCTGCCGAGGTGTACGAGTCGGCGACCGAAGACGGAACCGGGACCGAGCAGTCGTTCTGAATGGCTACAGCGCTCTGAGGACGACGAGTGACCGTACGGAGATGCTGTCCTTGAACCGGCAGACGCCGTTCGCGACTCGTAGGGCTTCGACGACTACTACTAGCACGGATAGATCTGCTGTATGTGTTTACCCCGAGGTCTCGACAGCCGGCACAGCGTGAGCCCGTGAGATCATATCATTGCTGCTGACGACTCGACGAAGCTCTTCGTATGGATTGCGTCCCTGCTGGCGCCACGTCGCCAGCA
>NZ_JANJYH010000003.1 GCF_024609245.1 Haloarchaeobius sp. FL176 | reverse complement strand
GACGGAGCTGGCACTCCTCTTCGAGGACCAGCGAGATCTGGACGGGCCAGTCGTCGGCGTCGCTGGCGGTGTCGCCCATCTTGTGCTGTGCGATCTTCGAGCCGGGGATGCCGGTGATGTACTCACGCCGGGTGTACGCGGGCTTGGAAATCTCCCGGTACATCGACGCCGGTTTGTCGGACATGGTTATTACGGGCAACTGAGGCCGAGCGCGCGAATAAAGGCTTCGAAGCGCAGTCACAGCGAAAAGCAATCGGTCGCAGAGTCGCAGAAGACGGAACCGGAACGGCGGGCTCAGCTGGCGGCGTAGCAGCCGCCGTCGCATTCGACGAGCCCGGAGTCGGTCAGCGAGCCGAGGACCGAGAACAGTGCGAGCTTCGGGATGTCGAGCGACTGCTGCATCTCGTCGACGGTCGACTGCCCAGTGGTGTCGAGGTAGAGGTAGATCAGCTTCGCGGTCGGCGAGGTCAGCTGGGTCGGAATCGGTTCGGTGGTCTGTCTGAGGACGGCGCGTTGGGTGCTCATCGTACTACAAGCGACGTCTGCATCGAATATAAAGTTATGCCCTATGCGATGAAAATACCTAATACTACCTTCGATACATAATGATACACTTTCTCACGAGCGGGTGTGTATCACACAGTAGCCGTCGGAAACTTCGAGGCCACAAGACGCGGTCGCTCGTCGATGTGTAGGACACGGGGACGGCGGCCGTGCAGCCACTCACGGCCGCCGTCAGAGCATGAGTGACGGCAGCACACGGAGACCCTGCGGACTCGCGTCGGCAGGTGCACTCCAGCGCACAGCGGGTCACCGCTGCACTCGACGATATGTGCCGGTGTATTAAAATCTTGCCCAATAGCGCAAGTTTGGACACTTATATTCCTATAATAGTTCTGGGACCGGGGGTAAAATCTACTAAATCTGGGTAAATGTGTCTGTGTGGGGTGCGCGAACTCGAGAAACTGTCCGTTCGTGTAGGAGCCCGGCGTGCCCGCCGTCGAGTGTCGTCACTCGCGGTCGAGCAGCCGTGCGGAGGATGGATGCGAGGAGCGGTGCTCCTCGTGGTCGAAGTTGTGGCTCGCGCCGAAAGAGGCGCGAGCGTGAATCGAATCGTGGTCGTCCGTTAGGAAGCGACGCTCAGAGACGGGTTACGTTCTTCGCGCGCGGGCCCTTCGGGGCGTCCTCGATCTCGAATTCGATCTCCTGTCCCTCTTCGAGGTCCGGTCCGCCAACGTCCTCCATGTGGAAGAAAACGTCCTCGTCCGCGTCCTCAGTCTCGATGAAACCGTAGCCGCCTGTGTCGTTGAAGAAGTCAACCTTGCCTTTCGCCATTGCAACCGGACCAACGAGCGGGAGACCGATAAGGCTTCCGCGTTCGGTTCGAGCGACCAGCTGGCCGGAGACCGGCTGATTTCGGGCGATTGAGTGCCTCTCGGCGATGTTCGTGCCGGAGACTGCCGCGAGTGACCGGCCGGAGGAGTCAGTAGGGGCCGGGACCGCCGGCGGTCGTCGTGCCGGTGGTCGTCCCCGTCGGCCGGACCCGGGAGCCATCGCTCGCGAGCTGGTTGGCGTTGCACGGCTGCTCGTCGAGCGCGCGGACGGGAAGGAGCCGCGTTCTGCCTCGCCGTGGAAAGGTCTCATCGACGACACATTTAAGTGACTAGTCTCTGATTTGAGCCCTGTATGGAGACGACATCCGAATTCGACGGAAGCATGGCCGGGCTAATCGTGGGGCTGCTGATCTGCCTGCCGGTTGGCATATACTACTACATCAGCAACAAAGAGGAGATGTGGGTCTGTCCCGAGTGCCGCGAGGCCGTCCGGATGGGTGCAGGTACCTGTCCGAACTGTGGCGAGAACCTCGACGATGTCGGTGGCATGGGCCACGAGCACGGCACCGAGAACGAGACAGAGGAGTTCTAGGACCGCCCGTCCGGCGTAGTTTTTTGTCGGTCGCCCTCCCGGTCAGTAACGGATACCACTCACATGTCGAACCCACTCGAACGGCTCGTGCAGTACGTCTGGCAGCGAAAGCCCATCGTACTCGCCCACCACCCGTCCTGTGCGTACTACTCGCACCACACGTTCGAGCTCTACGGCGCACAGCTCTGTCTGGGTTGCTTCGTCGTCTACCCGGTCGGTCTCGCCTCGCTCTCGCTCCTGTCGCTGCTCTACCTGATGGTCCCGAGTGTGTTCGTCGTCCCGACTGTCGCGCTGTACGCCGTCGCGGGGGCGCTGGCCGCCCCCCTGCTCGTCTCGAAGGCGCTGTTCGACGTCCGGAGCATCCGCTGGCAGATGGTGACGAAAGCACTGCTGGCGGTCGGACTCGCCGTCGCCGCCCTCCCGTTGCTCTTCCGGCCCGCCGACCGGCTGGTCGGTGCCGTCCTGTTCGTCGGCTTCCTGGTTCCCTACGTCGGCTACAAGGGGCTGACCGCACTCGACGACTGCCAGGGCTGTCCCGAACTCGAGGACCGGCCGCACTGCTCCGGGCTGGAGTTCGAGTGGGACTAGGCCTCACTCGCCCTCCCAGTAGTCCACGTCGTCGCCGACGCGGTAGTAGCCGTGGACGCTACGCTCGCCCGATCCGCCCGGCGGCGAGCCGGCGTACACGCCGATCTTCTCGGAGTCGGGGTACACCGTCACGTCCGGCTCCGTCATGGTCGACATCGCGAGGTACCTGACAGGTCCCTCGCTGTCGTTGACGACCCTGTGGGCGCCGCGTTCGTCCGCCGGGAGCGCCACGTAGTTACCCGCCTCGAGCGGGACCATCTCGCCGTCGAGCCGGAGCGTGCACTCTCCGTCGAGGACGTACATCGCCTCCTCGTTGCCCGTGTGGTAGTGGTAGGGCCACGACTTGCCGCCTGCGGGTAGCTCGTAGAGGCTGCAGCCCAGCGACTCGCCCCCGGCCGGCTCGGCCAGCTTCTTCCGCCGGAGGGCCTCCTCGCCGTCGCCGACCATCGTCCACTCCATGTCGTCGCCGTTGACGATTGGCATAGGTCGACGTTCTGGCAGTACCGGGGTAAGCGTTCGGACGACCGACGGGGGTCGTCCCGAACTCAGGCGGGGTAGGTCCCCTCGAGCTGGGTCTGCCCGACGATGTGGTCCGCCATCGCCTCGCCGAGCGCGTCGGCGTCGGTGTCGACCGGTAGCGACAGCGCCGAATCGAGCGCGAACAGTTTGAACCGGTAGCGGTGCTCGCGGTCCGGCGGGTTCGGGCCACCGTAACCCACCTCGCCGTAGTCGTTCGTGCCCTCCATCGCGTCGCTTGGCGTCCAGTCTTCGGGGACCTCCCGGCGGTCCGGCGGGACGTTCCAGACCACCCAGTGGTCCCACACCTTCCCCGCGGGCTCGACCGCGTCGGGGTCGTCCATCACTAGCGCGAGCGTGACCGCCTCGTCGGGCACGTTAGCGATGGCGAGCGGCGGGTTGACGTTCTCGGCTCGGTAGCCGTACTTCGCTGGAATCCGTTCACCGTCGTCGAACGCTGGGCTCGTGAGTTCGAGTGCTGTCATTTTGGTCACCTCTCCACGCGCGGGATTCCCGGGCGACGAGCCGTCGAGACCGATACAGCCGGTCGCGAGCGCACACGCTCCCGCGACGAGCGCTCGCCGCGTGACCGGTCGGTCGCGCCGCTCCTGCACGGTCGCCAGTTCGTCGTACTGGTACAAAAATACAGGAGCGTGTGTCGCGCGCGGGGGTTACGACCCGAGCCAGCGCGCGAGACCGCCGGCCAGCACGACCAGTGCACCGGTGATGAACGTACCGGGAATCGGGAGCACGAACAGTCCGAGACCAGCTGCGATGGCGACTGTGGATGCGTTCATGTTGTTGGACGGGTGGACGGCCGCGTGACAGTGACTACGGCCCGACACGAGCTACTCGCTACGACTGGAACGGCTCCCCGTCGCGGTGATTGTCGGGGTTCTCCTGCTCACTCGCCTCCTTCTCACGGAGTTCGGACTCCTGCTCGATATCGTGTTGCTGCTGTCGTTCCTCAGCTCGACGCTCCTCCTCGCGAGCCTGGGCCGCGGCCGCTTCGCGTTCCTCCTCGTCGGCGTCGTCGGCCGTCTCCAGGTCGGTGTCTTCCTCGATGTCGATGCCGTGGGATTCCTCACTCATGCATCGGAGGGACGGCTGCGAGCCGATTCAAAGCCGGGCCTACACAGAAAGCCACGGGAGCCCCGGCTGGAGAACCGACGACGCGTTCACCCGTCGAGGTCCACGCCATCCTCCTCGGCGACGCCGGCGAGCAGGTACTCCGCGCCCGACCGGGTCGTCGCCAGCGGCGTGTCGTGCACGTCACAGATACGCAACAGCGCCGAGATGTCGGGTTCGTGCGGCTGTGCGGTGAGTGGGTCGCGCAGGAAGACGATGCCGTCGAGGCGTTCGTCGACGACCTCGGCACCGATCTGGAGGTCGCCGCCCATCGGGCCGGACGCCTTGCGTTCGACTTCGAGCCCGGTCTCAGCCTGGATACGCGTGCCGGTCGTCCCGGTCGTCACGATGTCGATGGTCTCCAGGTACTCGCGGTGCGTGCCGGCGAAGTCGAGCATCTCCGGCTTCTCGTCGTCGTGGGCGATGAGCGCGATGCGTGTCATGTCTCCCGTGACGGGCGCTGCCGGCAAGAGCGTTCCTCCGACGGCGAAAACAGCTATACCCCGGACGCGACAGAGAGGCCCATGGGCAGAGATGTCACACGGCGGCGGCTGCTCGGCGCGGGAGCCACCATCGGACTGGGGAGCATCGCCGGCTGTTCCGGCGATGGCGACGCCGGGACGGCGACCGAGACGGCCGACCCGACCACCCGGGCGACGACCGCGCGGACCACCGAGGAGACGACGACGGAAGACGAGGAGCCAGTCGTCGCGGACGGCTCCGGGCTGCTGCCGGCCGCGTACGTCGTCACGAAGGAGGACGGCGAGATACGCGCCTACGACGGGCAGACGCTGGCAGTCGCGTTCAGCGGCGAGGCCGGCGCGGAGGACGGGCGCGTCCTGCAGGCGACGTTCGACGCGCTGGCGGACGCCCCCACCGAGGGCGGTCGGGTGTTCATCCGCCGCGGCGAGTACACGCCGGACCGCCAGCTGGACGTGGCCAGCAGCTACACCGAGGTCCGCTCGGAGTTCGCGAAGCTGACGTTCCAGGACCACCCCAGGGACGACGGCGAGTCCCAGACCGACTTCGCCATCGAGGCACGCGACGGACCCATCGAGCACGTCACGATTCAGGGACTCGTCCTCGACGCAAACAAGGACGAACGGTCGACCCGGACCCGGACGGCGGACGTCCGGGCCGACGTCAGTCACGTGACGTTCCGCGACTGCATCGTCTTCGGCGGCAGGAGCGTCGACGGCGACGGCGGCTACGGCATCGGCGAGGACGACGACGCCGACTACGTCACCATCGACAACTGCGTCGTCCGCGACAGCGACCGCCACGGCTACCACACGTCCGCGCCCCACCTCCGCATCGTCAACTCGACGTTCCTGAACAACGCGAGGGAGACCGGCGACGTGTTCGACCTCGCCGCGACCGACGCCGTCGTCGCGAACAACCACTTCGAGGGCAACGGCCACGGCATCAAGATCGACGACTCAGACCGGGCGGGCGGCAACATCGTCGTCACGGGCAACGTGTTCGTCGACAACTACCTGCCCGACGTCGCCTCCGGCCAGATAGAGTTCACCGACACGACCGTCGAGTCGGTCCAGATCTCGGACAACACGTTCGTCCTCCCGGACGTCGCCGCGAGCGAGACGTCGGCGCACGTCCTCTTCGACTCCGACGAGTCGCTCGGGAGCGTCCACATTCGGAACAACCACTTCGAAGGTGGCGGCCCCCAGACACTCACCTGGTTCCGGGAGACCGGCCGTCGGATTCGGACGCTCGTCGTCGAACACAACACGTTCGAGCGGATCCCTGACGACGTGGGGCTGCTCGCCAGCGCGGAGCGCCTCCTCGTCCGCGACAACCTGTTCGCGTGCAGCGGTGGCAGCGGGACGCTGGAGATCAAGGAGTGCTCGACGGGCGTCGTCTCCGGGAACGTGAGCTACGACGCCAGCATCGACGTGCGGGCGGAGCTCGTCGTCGAGCGCAACCACGAGTTCTGACGGCCGCGAAAAAATACAGTCGAAGGTGTTCTGCGAGCGTTACCCGGTGCTCCGGGGAATGGTTCGGCTGCCGGTCCCGGTCGCCGTGGGCAGGCAGTCGTGCCCACCGACGACCGTCGTCGCGTGCCACCAGGTCCTCGCGGGATACATCGTCGTCCGCCGTGACGTGTTCCGGCGAGTCACAGCCCAAACGTCGCCAGCCCGTC
Source organism: Haloarchaeobius sp. FL176 (assembly GCF_024609245.1). Classification (GTDB taxonomy): domain Archaea; phylum Halobacteriota; class Halobacteria; order Halobacteriales; family Natrialbaceae; genus Haloarchaeobius. Next base: position 446,846 of record NZ_JANJYH010000003.1, on the reverse strand, counting down.
GAACACGAAGAGGTAGTAGTAGAGCTGGACGACGCCGGCGACGACGAGGACGACGCCAGCGACGCGGGTGAGCCGCCCCGTCGAGGCGGAGAGCCGCCGGAGGATGGCGGCCCGCCCAACTGCGGCGAGCAGCGTCACCGCGAGCATCAGCAGGCTCATGCCGGTCGCGTACGCGCCGAACAGGAGCACCGCGCCGGTCGGGCTCGCGTTCAGCGCGACCCCCGCGATGGCGACGAACAGCGGCGCGGTACAGCCGGCCGCGGCCGCGGCGTAGACGACGCCGAAGGCGAAGAAGCCGCCGACCGACCGCCGTCGCTCGGGCAGCGGGAGGTGCATCGTCGGCTGGAACCGGCCGGTGGCCATCCCCAGCCCGAGGCCGATCAGCACCACGCCGACGACGAGTTCGAGCGTACTCACGTTCGAGAGCGCGCTCGCTCCGAGGGCCCCGGCGACCCCGGCGAGGAGGGCGTACACGAGGAAGAAGCCGAGGCTGGTGACGCTCGCGACGACGACGGCCCGGCGCAGGCGGGTCGCGAGCGAGCGCGTGGTCGACTCCTCGTCGCCTTCGCCGAGGAAGTACGCGACGTAGCCGGGGAGCAGCGGGTACGCACAGGGGGCGAGGAACGTGAACACTCCGGCGCTGAACGCGAAGGAGAGCTGCGAGACCCCGATCACGACCGGGCACGCTCGACGGCGGCGGCGATGTCCTGCGAGCGGGCGAGGCCGGTGTGGTCCCACACCTGCTCGCCGTCGGCGTCGAACACGAACAGCGTGGGGAACCCGCGCGGGTCGTAGGTGCTCGACGCCTGCAGTTCGGGGTCGAGCAACACGGGCCAGTTCCCGTCGTGCTCGCGCCAGAACGTCCGGACGGCGTCGCGGTCCGACTCGGTCGTGATGGAGCGCATCGGGAGGTCGGGGAACTGCTCGCGGACCGCCCGAAGCTCGGTCATCTGGGGCTTGCACGGCTGGCACCACGTCGCGAAGAAGTCGAGCACGACCGTGTTGCCTGCGGGCTGGACGACGACCTCGTCACCGGGGGAGCCGTTGACGTCCACCGACGCCAGGGCGAGGTCGTCGCTCGTCCCGCTGCCGGGACGGAGCGAGTCGAGGCAGCCGGCCAGCCCGGTCGCCAGACCGAGGCCACCGGCGCGGAGGACCGACCGACGGGATGGCTGCATACGCGACAGTAGACGGAGCCCCCATCAATAGCCTTGCGCCGGTCGTGGGACGATATCTCACGACCGCGTTGCGGTTACGTCGCTGTCGTGCCCGCCGCCCACTCCGGGCTGGTAGGGTAGGCTACAGCAGCTGGTCGGCGATGATGTTCTTCTGTATCTCGCTGGTGCCCTCGTAGATCTTCGTGATGCGGGCGTCGCGGTAGAACCGCTCGACGGGGTGGTCGGTGACGAAGCCCGCGCCGCCGTGGACCTGGATGGCCTCGTCTGCCACGTCGACGGCGTGCTCGCTGGCGAACAGCTTCGCCATGCTGGCGAACTTCGCGGCCACGTCGTCGTCGCCCGACTCGACGTGGGTCGCGGCGCGGTACGCGAGCGACCGGGCGGCCTCGACGTTCGTCGCCATCTCGCTTATCTTGTGCCGGATGGCCTGGTACTCGCCGATGCGCTGGCCGCCCTGCTCGCGCTCGCCGGCGTAGTCGACGGCGGCGTCGAGGGCGGCCTGGGCCGTACCGATGGCCTGTGCGGCGACGTTCGTCCGGCCGTCGGCGAAGAAGGCCATGAGCTGGTAGAACCCCTTGCCGACCTCGCCGATGACGTTCTCGGCCGGAATCCGCACGTCGTCCAGCACGATCTCGGCGAGGTCCGATGCGCGGATGCCGAGCTTGTTGTCTATCTTCGTCGTCTCGAACCCGTCCAGCCCGGTCGGGACGAGGAACGCAGTGATGCCCCGGTGACCCGCCTCGGGGTCGGTCTTGGCCATGACGACGGCCACGTCGGCGACGGTCCCGTTCGTTATCCACATCTTGTTGCCGTTCAGGACCCACTCGTCGCCGTCCTCTTCCGCGCGCGTCTCGATGCCGGCGACGTTCGATCCGTGGGCCGGCTCGGAGATGCAGGAGCAGGTCGCGGACTCGCCCGACGCGACCCGGGGGAGCCACTCCTCTTTCATCCAGTCGTCGCCGAACTCCTGTATCATCGTCGAGCCGAAGCCCCGGGAGCCGATGGCGCTCCCGATGCCGGGGTCCGCCCGCCACAACTCCTCGGTGACGACGACGCTCTCGAGCAGGTCCATCCCGGCACCGCCGTACTCGGGGTCGATGGTCGGCGCGACGAGGTCGTACTCGGCGGCCTGCTGGACGAGGTCGTGCGGGTACTGCTTCTGCTCGTCGTGTTCGCGGGCGACGGGCCGGATCTCGTTCTCGCCGAACTCGCGGACCGCGTCGCGGATGGCCCGCTGTTCGTCGGATAGCTGGAACGACATACCGTAGCATGGGGTTCCATCGTAAAGAATCTGTGCCAAAAAGTTACGACTGTTAAACCCCCTGGCTCAGGTCCCGAGGTACACCTCGCGGACGTACTCGTCGTCGCGGAGCAGGTCCGGGTCGCCGTCGCGCTGTACCTGCCCGTTCTCCAGCAGGTAGACCCGGTCCGCGTGTCTGAGCGCGAACGTGACGTTCTGCTCGCAGAGCAACACGGCGACGCCGTCGTCGCGGATGCGTTCGAGCCCGTCGCTGATGTCGTCGAGGACGACGGGTGCGAGCCCCAGCGTCGGCTCGTCGAGCACGAGCAGTTCCGGGTCACCCATCAGTGCCCGACCGATGGCGAGCATCTGCTGCTCGCCGCCGCTCATCGTCCGCGCGGGCTGGTCGCGGCGCTCCTCGAGGCGCGGGAACAGCCCGTAGACGGCGTCGAGTCCTGCCCGCGCGTCCGAGCTTCCGTAGGCTCCCAGCGTGAGGTTGTCCTCGACGGAGAGGTAGCCGAACAGGTCCCGCGACTCGGTGCAGTGGATGAGGCCGCGCCGGACGAGGTCCTGCGTCGACAGCCCGGCGATGTCCTCGTCCCGGTAACTGATGCGCCCCGAGTAGGGCAGGAAGCCCGAGACGGTGTTGGCGAGCGTCGACTTCCCCGCGCCGTTCGGCCCGACGACGGCGACCATCTCGTCGTCGCCGACGGTGAGGGCCACGTCGCGCAGCGCGGTGATCTGCCCGTAGCGAACTTCGAGGTCCTCGACGGCGAGGGTCGTCACAGCCCGTCACCTCCGAGGTAGGCCTCCTGCACGGTCGGGTCGTCCCGTATCTCCTCCGGGGTGCCCTCGGCGATCTTCGCGCCGAACTGGATGACGACCGCGCGGTCGATGAGCGAGAGGAGGCCCCGCATGTTGTGGTCGACGACGACGAGCGTGATGCCTTCCTGGCGGAGCGACTCGAACAGCTCCGACAGCTCCGCGACCTCGCTCCCTGCGAGGCCGGCGAACGGCTCGTCGACCAGCAGCAGGTCGGGGTCGGTCGCGAGCGCACGGGCTAGCTCCAGCCGGAGCATCCCCGCGTGGGGCAGCTCCGACGGCGTCTGGTGGAGCCGGTCGCCGAGCCCGACGCGCTCGCACATCTCCACGGCGCGCTGGCGGGTCGTCCCGCGCAGCCCCGACAGCGAGAACAGCCGGTCGGGCGTCAGCGCGAGCGTGACGTTCCCGACGACGGTGCGGTCGCGGAGCGGTCGGAACGACTGGAACGTCCGTGCGAGGCCCCGGCCGACCAGCTGGTGCGTCGCGACCCCGGTCACGTCCTCGCCGCGGTACCAGACGGTGCCGCTCGTCGGTCGATAGGTGCCGGTCACGCAGTCGAACGTCGTCGACTTCCCGGCACCGTTCGGCCCGATGAAACCCAGTATCTCGCCCTCCTCGACGGCAAAGGAGAGGTCGTCGACGGCGGTCAGTCCGCCGAAGCGCTTCGTCAGGTTCTCGATGACGAGCAGGCCGTCGTCCGGGCCGTACGTGTCGGCCGCGTCGTCGCTTGCGTCGTCCCAGTCTGTCTCGGGGCCCTCGGAGTCCGTGCTCATCGGCGGTCACCTCCGGCGGACTCGTCGGGCCCGGGCTCTGCGCCGGGCACACGGGCCTGCATCGCGGCGACGTCCTCGCGCCACGACTCGCGGACGGCGGCGAGAGCGTCGCGGTCGGGCGGGTCGCGCCCGCCGTCGGTCGCCGTATCGCGTCCCCTGATGTTGTCCAGCGCCGCGCCGCCGCCGTGGACGGCCCAGCGGACGATGCCGCCCGGCAGCGCGAACAGCAGGACGAGCGTCACGAGCGAGAACAGCAGCAGGTCGACGTCGGCGACGGCGGTGTCGACGACGGGGACGACGTACTCGACGGTGCCGAGGTAGAGCTGGAACAGCCGCAGGAAGATGCCTGCGATGGCCGCGCCGACGATGGTGCCCATCCCGCCGAGGATGGCGGCGATGATGACCTCGATGCTCACCGTCAGTGCGAGCAGCTGTGAGGGGTTCGGGTTCCCGACGGGCGTGTGGACGAACACCGCGCCGGCGAGGCCGCCGACGGCGGCGCTCAGTGCGAACGCGAACACCTTGAACTTCGCCGGGTTGAGCCCGGAGGCGGCGACGGCGTCCTCGTCCTCGCGGATGGCGGTGAACACCGCCCCGGCGTCCGACCGGGTCACCGCGAGCAGCACGGCGAGGATACCGACGAACAGCGCGAACGCGAGGTAGTAGTTCGCGACCAGCGTGACCGCGAGGTCGTCGAAGTCGAGGATGGGAGCCGGCGAGTCCAGCCCGAGCTCGCCGCCGAACGTGTCGCTGAACAGGATGAACACGTTCAGGAGGATGGTCGGCGCGACGAGGGTCACCAGCGAGAAGTACGGCCCGCGCAGCCGCAGTGCGGGGACGCCGACGAGTAGCCCGGCGACGACGGTGACGACGACGGCGACCGGCACCGTCACGACCGGCGGCAGCCCCAGCTCGAGGTTGAGCAGGGCCGACGAGTAGCCGCCGATGGCGAAGAAGAAGGCGTGCCCGAAGCTGATCTGGCCGGTGTAGCCCGACACCACGTCCCAGCTCATCGCGAACATCGCGAAGAACAGGGCGATGGTGAGGTTGCGGACCCAGACCGTCGGCACGAGGTAGGGTGCGACGGCGAGCAGCACGAGGCCGACCACGCCGGCCTGGTGGCGGATTCCGTAGCGTCGCGGGTCGAGCAGCCCGACGAGGCCGCGGGTGGCGGTCGCGTCGGCGCTCATTCGGCGAGCTCCCTCCCGAACAGGCCCTCCGGTTTGACGAGCAGGACGAGGATGAGCAACAGCAGCGGGACGAGCCCGGTCAGGCGCGTGTTGATCGCGCCGGTCACCACCTCGGCGGTCCCGATGACGTACGCGCCGACGAGGCTGCCCTTCACGCTCCCGATGCCGCCGATGACGACGATGGCGAAGGAGAGCATCAGCGGCCCGCGGCCCATCGCGAAGTTCGCGGTCTGGAACGAGCCGAGGAACAGGCCGGCGACGCCGGCGAGCCCGCCCGCGACGACCCACGTGTAGAGGTTGACGCGGTCGCTCTCGATGCCGACGAGTGCGGCCCCCTTCGTCGTCATGCTCGTCGCGAGGATGGCCTTGCCCGTTTCCGTGTTGTTGATGGTGTAGAACAGCCCGGCGATGATGACCCACGAGAGCGCGAACACGACGAGCAGGTTCGTCTGGAACTTGCTCCCGCCGAGCGCGACCGTCCCGTCGAGCAGCGACGGGATGGACTTCGGCTGCGTGCCCTCGGCGACGAGGAACACCTGCTCGACCGCGATGGCGACGACCAGCGTCAGTATCATCACCATGACTGGCTGGTCCTGGATGCGCTCGATGAGCCCCTTGTAGACCGCCGCGCTGAACAGCGCCGGGACGACGATGGCGGCGAGGACGGCCCCGCCGACGCCCGCCTCGACGATGCCGCCGCTCGCGTAGTAGGCGGCGAACGCGCCGAGGGTGATGGTCGCGCCGTGGGAGAGGTTGAGGACGCCACCGACGCCGAAGATGAGCGTGAACCCGATGGCGACCAGCGCGTACAGCGCGCTGATGATGACCGAGTTCACGGCCAGTGTAGCCACGTCGACCATGCTCAGATCCAGGGCGGGCTGGCGTAGTCGGCGGTTGCGAGGTTCTCGGGGTAGATGACCTCCTGGCTGCCGTCCTGCCACTGCTGGAACAGCGGCCAGACCGTGTCCTGACCGTACTTCACGTCGTGGGCGTACTCGTGGTCGGGGCCGTAGTACTCGATGGTGCCCGCGGTGCCCCGGTAGGAGCTGTCCTCCAGTTCCGTGACGACCTCGTCGGAGCTGACGTAGCCCGCACTGGAGACCGCCTGTGCGTACTGCTTGACGGCGTCGAACGTGATGTAGCCGGTGTAGACGGGGGCGCTCCCGAACTCGGACTGGTAGGCGTTCGCGAACGGCACCGTCTTTTCGGTGACCTCGGACTTCGGGGTCGCCGAGTTCTGCGTGATGCCGAACTGGCACGCGCCCTCGGTCGCCGCCGAGTACGAGGGCAGCTGCATCGGCACGTGGATGCCGCCGAACTCGAAGCCACGCTGCTGTCGCGCCCACTGGACGACGGCGGGCGTTCCCGTGTGGGCCATCGCCGTCAGTACCGCGTCCGCCCCGGTCGACTCGACCTCGTCGTAGATGGGCGTGAAGTTCTCCGTGCCGCTGGCGTAGCGCTCGCGCATCACGACCTCGACGCCGGTGTCGCCCAGCTGGTCGTCGAGCGCCTGCGAGACGGGGCGGGTCCACTCGTAGTCCTCGACGAGGACCGCGATCTGTTCCCAGCCCATCTCGTCGAACATCGCCTCGCCGAAGTCGACGAGGTTCGTGCCGAGGTGGTAGGCGTTGATGGGCCCGGTCCGGAAGTGGTACTTGTACTCGTCGTAGTTCTCGTGGACCCGGGCACTCGCCTCGGGTGTCGCCGCGCCGGTCGTCAGGTGGACTTTCCCCTGGTCAGCGATGTCGTCGAGGACGTTCAGGAGCACCTCGCTGGTGAAGATGCCCGTGGTCGCGTGGACCTCGTCGTCGAGGATGAACTCCTGGTACTTCTGCTTGCCAGTGCCGGGGTTCTCCTTCGTGTCCTTGACGGTGACCTCCACGTCGTAGCCGTCGACGCCGCCGTTCTCGGTGAGCTGCTGTGCCGCGAGCCGCGCCCCGTTCGCGATGGACGCACCGATGGGGTCGTTTGCGGGTTCGGGGGCGAGAACGCCGATCTTGAGCGGCCCGTCGAGCTCCTGGCGTCCGCCACCGTCGCTCCCGGCGAAGCTGTCGAGACAGCCCGCCGTGAGAGCGAGTCCGGTCCCCGCCCCAGCCGCCTTCAGTAACGGCCGGCGACGGACGATGGCGTCGCGGGTGCCACCCTGTCCCGCATCTGTTTTGCCCTGTGAGTCTGCGCCCGTTTTTTGCTTACCATCGTTAACCATACTCGACTCACTGCTTTACCCTAATGATACTTAATACACGGGGTCTGTTGCCATGTAACATGGAATAGTTGGATGAGTGCAAGGAGATATTAGGGCGCTGCTCGTCGCCCGCTCCCCCGGTGGGCCGAAGCCTTATGCGGCCGAACCCGTATGTCCAACCGATGACTGAGCCGGACGGACCGCAGGATGGCGACGTGGTCGACCCGCCGGCCTCGTTCGTCGGGCAGGCGAACGTGGGGTCGGCCGAGGCGGCGTCGTTCGACGCGCCGTGGCCGGACTGCTGGACCGCGGCGGCCGACCGGCTCGACTGGCACCGCGGGTACGACACGGTTCTCGACTCGGCAGACGGCGGACCGCCGTTCCGCTGGTTCGGGGGCGGCGAACTCAACGCCTGTGTGAACTGTCTCGACCGCCACCTCGACGAGCGGGGCGACGAGGTCGCGCTCGTCTGGGAGGGCCACCTCGACGAGCGCGTCACGTACACGTACCGCGAGCTGTTCGACGAGGTGAACGCCGTCGCTGCGGGGCTACGCGACCTCGGCGTCGGCGAGGACGATGTCGTGACGACGTACCTCCCCTCGATTCCGGCCGCGGTCGCGGTGATGCTCGCCTGCGCCCGCATCGGCGCGGTCCACAACGTCGTGTTCGCCGGCTTCTCGGCGGACGCACTCGCCACACGGATGGAGCGTGCGGGCTCGCGCTACCTCGTCACCTGCGACGGCTACTACCGTCGCGGCGAGGCGGTGAACCAGCGCCGCCGCGCCGACAACGCGCGGATGGCGCTCCCGTACGACCTCGACGGGACGGTCGTCGTCGACCGGCTCGCGGCCGGGAGCAGCCACAGCCAGGACGAGGACAGCGCCCGCTACGACGACCTTCTGGCGGCACACGAGGACACGACCGTCGAGCCGGTGCCACGCGAGTCGTCCGACCCGCTCTTCAGGATGTACACCTCGGGCACGACGGGCGAGCCGAAGAGCGTCACCCACACCACCGGCGGCTACCTCGCGCAGGTGGTCTGGACGACCGAACGCGTCCTCGACGTCGACCCCGGGACGACCATCTGGGGGACCGCCGACCTCGGCTGGATCACCGGGCACTCCTACGTCGTCTACGGCCCGCTCTCGCTCGGCGCGACGACGGTCCTGAGCGAGGGGAGTCCGGACGCCGCCGACCGCGACCGCCCGTGGGAAGTCGTCGCGGCGAACGACGTGAACGTCCTCTACACCGCCCCGACGGTCGTCCGCTCGTTCATGAAGTGGGGGACGGAGTACCCCGAGGCCCACGACCGGTCCAGTCTGCGCCTGCTGGGGAGCGTCGGCGAGCCGCTGGACGCGGAGACGTGGCACTGGTACCACGAGCACGTCGGCGGCGGCGACTGTCCGGTGGTCGACACCTGGTGGCAGACCGAGACGGGGGCGGTGCTGCTGACGACCTTGCCCGGCGTCGATTCGATGAAGCCCGGGTCGGTCGGTCGCCCCCTGGCCGGCATCGAGGCCTCCGTCCGCGACGACGCCGACGCGGTCTGTGGGCCGGGCGAGCGAGGCTGGCTCTCCGTCGACCGCCCCTGGCCCGCGATGGCGCGCGAGCTCGCGACCGCCAGCGAGTGGGGTGCGGTGGCGGACGCCCCCGAGCGGTGGCGCTACCGCGTCGGCGACGAGGCGGTGGTCGACGAGGACGGCTACGTCACCGTGCTCGGCCGGGTCGACGACGTGCTCAACGTCGGCGGTCGGCGGTTCAGCACCGCCGAGATAGAGCACGCCGCCGTCCAGGTCGACGGCGTCGCCGAGGCGGCGGTCATCGGCCGCGACGACCCCGACATCGGGACCGCCATCGTCGCCTACGTCACCACGGAGGACGGGCCGGCGGGCGCTGCGGTCGCGCGTGACGACGTCGACGCGGCCGTCTCGGCAGCCATCGGTGCGGGCTCGACCCCCGACGAGGTCGTGTTCACGCCCGACCTGCCGAAGACGCGGTCCGGCAAGATAATGCGCCGACTGCTCGGCGACATCGCGAACGGCGAGGACTACGGCGACACGAGCGCGCTGCGCAACCCGGAGGTCGTCGGCGAGCTGGAGGCGCGCCAGCGCGAGTAGATCGCCTCGCCACGCCGACAGGGTTTCGTTGCTGACAGAGATGCGAACTGGTTGAGTGGCAGATGTGTTCGGACCCTGATTACTGACGATCTAGATACCCGAAATCGCGGTGTCTGTGGCGATACAACTATTTCGCTGGCTGTGGAAACACGAAACAGATGAGTCGACCTCTCGGCGACGCCGGCTACGAGCGACTGCGGCGGCACGCCGAGAGCCACCGCGAGGACCTCGTCTGCCGCCTCTGTGGCGAGGCAGGGCTCCGTCCGGCGGAGGTGACACAAGTCACACCGGACTCGGTCGTCCCGGTCGACGACGCGTTCCTGCTCGACATCCCGGACCGGACGGCGTTCCTGCCGGCCGACGTGGCGCACGACCTCCGGCTGTACGTCGACGCGACGGACTGCGCCCCCGACGAGCCGGTCGTCGACGTGTCGCCGCGGCGCGTCCAGATGCTCGTCCGCGAGGTGGCCGACCGCGCGGCTGAGGCGACGGGTGACGCCCGCTTTGCGGACGTGTCGAGCCGGGACCTCCGCGAGCAGTTCCTGCTCCGACACCTCCGGGCCGGCGTCGACCCCCGTGTCGTCGCCGAGGCGGCCGGGTTCGACAGCGTCGCCGGCCTCGCGCCCTACCTCGACGAGCCGTCGGGCGTCGAACTCGCGGCGGCGCTCGCAGCGGGTGACGGCAACGACGACGGCGAGCTGTCGGCCCGGTCCCGTGCGGCCGTGGCGCTCCTCGCGACGCTCGCCGGCGAGTTCGCGTCCGTGACGACGACGGACGAGTTGTTCACCGGGCTCTGTGACCGTCTCGTGGCGGTCGACGGCTACGGGTCTGTGTGGGTCGCTCGCGCGACCGACGACGGGCTGGAGCGCCGGGCACACGCCGGCTTCGACGGGGGCGTCGTCGACACCATCATCGCGGACCACGCCGACGACCTCCACGCGGTCCTGCGCTCCGGCACACACCGCGTCCTCGACCTCGGGGGCGACGACGCGGCCGTCTGTGTCCCCGTCGGCGCGACCGAGGGCGCGGAGCGGCTGCTCGGTGTCGGCGTCGCGGCTCCGGTCGGCGACGCCGAGACCGACGCCCTCGTGGCGATCAGCGGGCTGGTCGGCCGGGCCCTCGACGCCGTCCGTCGCCGTCGCCGGCTGGTCGCCGACGTGATTACCGAGCTGCGGTTCTCGGTCCGCGACCCCGGGGCCGTCCTCGTCGACCTCTCGGCCGGGCCGGCCGACCGCGTCGAGGTGACCGGCGTCGTTCCGGGCGGTCCCGGGCTGGTGCTGTACGCCGTCGTCGCGGGGGCGACACCCGGCGACGTCTCCGACGCATTCGCCGACGACGAGCGCGTCGAACGGGTGCGCTACGTCGACGACGCCGCCGACGGACCGGTCGTCGAGCTCGCGGTCGCGTCCTCGCCGGCGCTGACGCTCGCTGACCTCGACGCCCGCGTCGAGTCATACGTCGCCGAGGACGGTGCAGGTTCGCTCGTCGCGACCGTCGCGGCCGACGCCGACGTGCGTGCGGTGGTCGACGCCCTGACCGAGCAGTACCCGGCGGCGAGCCTCGGCGCGAAGGAGACCGTCGAGCGCACGGTCGACCCCGGCGCGGGGTTCTCGACGTCGCTACGTGACGACCTGACCGAGCGTCAGGCCGCGGTCCTCCGGGCGGCGTACCACGGCGGCTACTTCCAGTGGCCCCGCGAGTCGACCGCGGAGGAGCTGGCGGATTCGCTGGACGTCGCGTCGCCGACGCTGCACAACCACCTGCGCGTCGCCCAGTCGAAGCTGCTCGACGCGTACTTCGAGGGCTGACCGCTGCTCGGCGGCAGCGAGCGCGACCGGCGGCTAACTGTCTAGAGACGACCGGTGGCGAGCCGAAGCCAACGGTGACGGCCGGGAGAGAAACCAGCGACAACCGAAGCGGCGTTTGAGGCGCTGGAACGCCTGAAAACGGGGGTCACAGTGGGTTCGGGTAGCTTCCCGGTCCGATTAGCGCCCCCGCTTTTTACGTGGGATGTTGGCTGATGACGTATGTCGGACGACCCCGACGTCGACCTCGAGGCGCGGCTCGAGGAGACGGCAGCGTTTCAGCCACCGGAACAGTTCGTCGAGCAGGCAAACGTCTCGGACCCGGACATCTACGACGAGTTCGAGGCGAACTGGCCAGCGTGCTGGGAGGGCGCGGCCGACCTGCTCGACTGGGACGAGCCGTACGACCAGGTGCTCGACGACTCGAACCCGCCCTTCTTCGAGTGGTTCACGGGCGGCGAGCTGAACGCCTCGTACAACGCGCTCGACCGGCACCTCGACGACCGCGGCGACGAGGTGGCCATCGAGTGGATCGGCGAGCCGACCGCCGAGGCGAACCGGTCGTACACCTACGCGGAGCTGCATCGCGAGGTGAACGAGTTCGCGGCGGGCCTGCGCGACCTCGGCGTCGAGGAGGACGACATCGTGACGATGTACATGCCGATGGTGCCGGAATTGCCCATCGCCATGCTCGCCTGCGCACGCATCGGCGCGCCGCACTCGGTCGTCTTCGCCGGCTTCTCCGCCGACGCGCTCGCGACGCGGATGAACGCCGCTGACTCGGAGTTCCTCGTCACCTGCGACGGCTACTACCGCCGCGGCGACGCGCTCGAACACAAGGCGAAGGCCGACGACGGGCTGGCCGGCGTCGACCACGGCGTCGAGACCGTCGTCGTGGACCGCCTCGGCGACACCTACGACCACCCGACGAGCGCACACGACCACGCGTACGGGGACCTCGTCGCGGCGAACGAGGGGACGACCGTCGAGCCGGTGTCACGGGACGCCGAGGACATGCTGTTCCTGATGTACACCTCCGGGACGACCGGCCAGCCGAAGGGGGTGAAACACACCACCGGCGGCTACCTCTCGTGGGTGACATGGACGAGCCAGGCCGTCCTCGATATCGAGCCCGAGGACACGTACTGGTGTTCGGCGGACATCGGCTGGATAACCGGTCACAGCTACATCGTCTACGGCCCCCTCTCGCTTGGCACCACGTCGGTGATGTACGAGGGGACGCCGGACCACCCCGAGAAGGACCGGCTCTGGGAGATCGTCGACGAGTACGACTGCACGCAGCTGTACACCGCGCCGACGGCCATCCGGGCGTTCATGAAGTGGGGGTCGGAGTACCCCGAGGCCCACGACCTGTCGAGCCTGCGGCTGCTCGGCACGGTCGGCGAGCCGATCAACCCCCGGGCGTGGAAGTGGTACTACAAACACATCGGCGACAAGTCCTGCCCGGTCGTCGACACCTGGTGGCAGACCGAGACCGGCGGCATGATGGTGACGACACTGCCCGGTGTCGGCGAGATGAAGCCCGGCTCGGCCGGCCCGCCACTGCCGGGTCTCGACGTCCGCATCGTCGACGTGGACGGCGACCCCGTCGAGGAGGGACGGGCCGGCTACCTCACCGTGAACAGGCCGTGGCCGGGGATGCTCCGCACGCTGTACAACAACGACGACCGGTTCGTCTCCGAGTACTGGGCCGAGTACTCCGACACGGAGAGCGACGACCCTGACGACTGGGTGTACTTCCCGGAGGACGGCGCGAAGGTCGACGAGGACGGCTACATCACCGTGCTCGGTCGGGTGGACGACGTCGTCAACGTCTCCGGGCACCGGCTCGGGACGATGGAGATCGAGAGCGCAATCGTCGGCGTCCCAGGCGTCGCCGAGGCCGCCGTCGTCGGGGCCGACCACGAGCTGAAGGGCGAGGCCGTCTACGCCTACGTCATCACCGAGGACGGCTACGAGGGGGACGAGGAACTGCGGGAGGCCATCGTCGAGGGCGTCGAGGAGGCCATCGGCCCGATCGCCCGCCCCGAAGCCGTCGTCTTCACACCCGAACTGCCGAAGACGCGCTCGGGCAAGATCATGCGCAGACTTCTGGAGGACATCGCCAACGACGAGGAGCTCGGCGACACCTCGACCCTGCGGAACCCGGATATCGTCGACGATATCGCCGCGAGCGTGGGGGACGACTGACCGCCAGGGCTCGCGACCGTTCGCTTTCGCTGTTGCACCGCTCACGACCGCACGACACACGACCACGACACGAACCATGTCAGACACAGACACTCACGACACCGAGGCGCACGCACCCGTCGAGACTGACGGCGGCCACGACACCGCCGACTACCTCGACGCGGAGATACACCTGTTCAAACCCGCGACGCCGTTCATGCGGGACCACCTCAGGATCATCTGGACGATGTTCGCGGTGTGGACGCTGTTCGTCTTCGGCCCGGTCGTCGCGACCTATCTCGCGACCGACTTCATGACGAGCACCACGGTGCTCGGCTTCCCGCTGCACTACGCGCTGACGGCCATCGGCGCACCGGGCGGCGCGCTCCTGCTCTCGTTCGTCTACGCACGCCAGCGCGACAAGCTCGACACGAAGTACGGTATCGACCACTCGACGGGCACCGACACCAACAGCGGCGACGCCGTCGCCGCGACCGACGGAGGGACCGACGAATGACGGCCGTGGCCGGACAGGCGGCGCTCGAGCCGCTCCAGCTCCTGCCGGACGCGCTGAACGCCTCGTTCAAGCTCGTCCCGGCCATCATGGTCTCGCTGATGCTGCTGCTCTTTCTCGGCATCGGCTACGCCTTCCGCGTCGCGGACACGGAGGACCTCTGGGTGGCCGGGCGGTCCATCGGCAACGTCGAGAACGGCATGGCCATCGGCGCGAACTGGATGTCCGCCGCGTCGTACCTCGGGATGGCGGCGCTCATCGCCCTCTCGGGCTACTACGGGCTGGCGTTCGTCGTCGGCTGGTCGACGGGTTACTTCATCCTCCTCATCTTCCTGGCCGCGCAGATGCGCCGGTTCGGGAAGTACACCGCGCCGGACTTCGTCGGCGACCGCTTCGACTCCGACGCCGCCCGGGCCATCGCCGCGCTGACCACCATCCTCATCGGCTTCGTCTACTCCGTCGGCCAGGCCCGCGGGATGGGCCTCGTCGGCATCTACGTCTTCGGGGGTGACTACGTCACCATGGTCGTCCTGCTGATGGCCATCACGGTCGGCTACCTCGCCCTCTCCGGCATGCTCGGGGCGACGAAGAACATGGCGGTGCAGTACGTCATCCTCATCGTCGCGTTCCTCGCCGGCCTGTACGCCGTCGGCTTCAGCCAGGGCTACTCCACCATCGCACCGCAGATCGAGTACGGCGCACTGCTCTCGCAGCTCGACGCCGAGTTCACCGAGCCGTTCGCGACCGGTGGCATCTACATCTGGGTCGCCACGGCGTTCAGCCTCATCGTCGGTACCTGCGGGCTCCCGCACGTGCTCGTCCGGTTCTACACCGTCGAGAGCGAGCGCACCGCGCGCTGGTCGACCGTCTGGGGACTCTTCTTCATCTGTCTGCTCTACCTCTCTGCACCCGCGTTCGCCGCCTTCGGTACCGACCTCTACGCGAACAGCGTCGGCGACGTCTACGGCGCGAGCGGGATGTCCGGCGCAGAGGGCGACGTCATCGTCGTCATCGCCAGCCAGCTCGCGAACCTGCCGACCTGGTTCGTCGGGCTGGTCGCCGCGGGTGGTATCGCCGCCGCCATCGCGACCACTGCGGGGCTGTTCATCGCTGCCTCGTCGGCCGCCGCACACGACATCTACACGAACATCATCAACCCCGAGGCAAGCCAGCGCCAGCAGCTCCTCGTCGGCCGCGCGACCATCGTCGGTCTCGGTGCGGTCGTCACGCTGTTCGCGCTCGACCCGCCCGCACTGGTCGGCGAGCTCGTCTCCTACGCGTTCAGCCTCGCGGGGCTCGTCCTGTTCCCCATGTTCTTCCTCGGGCTCTGGTGGGAGAACGCCAACCGGCAGGGCGCGCTCGCCGGCATGACGACCGGCCTGCTCATCTGGGTCGCCGCCATCGTCAACGAGGTGCTCCCGGCGTACGTCGGCTTCCTCAGCGCCGGCGAGAGCGGTGCCATCGTCCCGCTCTACGCGGATATCTTCCCGGCCATCGGGGCCGCGCTGGCGGGCACGCCCATCGTCTTCGCGGTCACCATCCTCGTCTCGATGGCGACCGCCGAACCCGACGAGGAGATAAAGCGTATCGTCCGGCAGTGTCACAGCCCTGAGCCGATGGGCCAGCAGCAGTCGGCCGAGGAGGTCGCCGCCACGGACGGCGGCACCGACGCGGTGACCGACGGTGGCAAGTCGGTCGCCGATGGAGCCACGGAGGACTGACCATGTACGACAGAATCCTCATCCCCACGGACGGTAGCGAGACGGCCGAACTCGCCGTCGAACGTGCACTCGCCATCGCCGAGCAGTTCGACTCCGCGGTCGACACGCTGTACGTCGTCGACACCGACGCGCTCGAACTGAGCCTCGGCACCGAACAGGTCGACCGCGTCCGGTCGGGCCGCTTCGGCGAGATGGACGAACTCGAAGCGAAGGCCCGCGAGGCGACCGACCACGTCGTCGAGGCCGGCCGCGAGCGCGGCGTCGACGTGACCGCGCACTTCCGGGCGGGCCAGCCCCACAAGGTCATCGCGGACTTCGCCGAGGACCGGGACGTCGACCTCGTCGTGATGGGCAGCCACGGGCGCTCGGGCGTCCGGCGGGTGCTGCTCGGCAGCGTGACCGAGAACGTGCTGCGCTCGACGCACCGGCCCGTCATGGTCGTCGACGAGAACGGGGAGGGCGACTGAGATGGTCGACACCGCCACCCTCGTCGATCACGTGCGCGAACACCGGTCCGGGATGGCACTCGACCTCGCGTTCGCGGTCGTCTGGGTCGCCGTCGTGACCGCGCTGTTCCGGGGACTCGGTAGCCCGCAGTGGGCGTACCACCTCGCACTGGCCGGCGGTGTCGTCGCCTACTACGGCTTCTTCGGCTCGCTGGCGGGCGTGCGGGAGCGGGAGGCGTAGCGGAGCCCCCGCCCGGGACCGACGGACAGTTCTCCCACCCAGTCCACGGAGACGCCGTCTTCCCCATCCTGCCGAGCCTCGGCGCGGTGCTCGACATCTCGTCGTTCATCTTCGGGGGCATCCTGTGCGTGAACCGGTTCGTCCGGCTGGTCGACGAGGCGCCGGCTGACTGGGGCTCAGTCGTCGAGGTAGCTGACGAACACCAGCCCGTCGGTCTTCAGTTCGTACTCGACGTCGGTCGAAAGCCGGGTGTAGTCGAACGGCGCGGTGACGAGGTGGAAGCCGTTCGGCGTCTCCCGGCGCAGGTGGACCGTCGTCCGGTCGCGGAGCGTTGCCGCGAGCGCGTCGGCGTCGGCTACCGTCGCGTCGTCCAGGTCGAAGACGAAGTTCGCCTCGTCGCGGCAGCCGTCGGACTGCAGCGTGGACTTGAACTCGCTGTCGACCCGCCCGAACTTCCGCAGTACGTCCGTGGAGCCGTTGAGTCGCGCCTCCAGCCAGTCGTCCATCGACCGGCGGAGCGCGAACAGCGCCTGCTGGGTGTTGCGTGCGTTGGCGGTCAGGTAGAGCCGGTACGTCGCGTCGAACCGCGAGACGGCGTGGTCCAGCTCCGCGACGGCGGGTTCGAGCTCGTCCGCGTCCTGCACCACCGTACGGATCGCCGAGGGCCCGTCGAGCACGTCGTTCTCCTTCGACCGCGCCAGCGCGAGCAGCAGGTAGACGCGTTCGGGGCCGAACTCGCAGTACTCGCGGAGGGTCGATTCCATGGTGGCCGTCGGTTTCGGCGGCGGCCCCAAAGCTGTCCCGGGACCCCGTCACGGTGTCCCGAAGCGGCGGCAGGTACAACCGGTCGGCCCGCGAACCACGACCAATGGCGACGCTCACAGACTCGCCCGGTATCCACCACGTGACCACCATCGTCGGCGGGGCCCAGTCGAACGTCGAGTTCAACGTCGGGGTGCTCAGCCTGCGATTCGTCAAGCGGACCGTGAACTACGAGAACATGCTTGCCTACCACCTCTACTACGGCAACGGGACCGCCGACCCGGGCACCGTCCTCACCTGCTTCCCGTACCCGAACGACGCGCCCGCACGCCTGGGCAAGCCCCAGTGGGAGTCGGTGGGCTTCGCCGTGCCGCCCGGGTCGCTCGGCTACTGGGCTGACCGCCTCGACGACCACGACGTCGAGTTCACTGGGCCGGTCGACCGCTTCGACGAGCGCCTGCTCGGCTTCACCGGCCCGGCCGACACCAGCGTCGAACTCGTCGCCGCGGAGAGCCCGGTCGAGCCCTGGACCGACGGCTCAGTCCCCGAGGAGCACGCCATCCGGGGCATCCACGGGGTCACCGCGCTGTCGGCGAACCCGTACGCGACCGCCGGGATGCTCGACACGCTGGGCTTCGAGCTGGTCGGCGAGGAGCCGGCCGGGGTGGAGTCCGACGAGCGCGGCGGCGAGGCGGACTCCGAGGGCACCCGCGTCCGCTATCGCGCCGGCGGCGATCACGCCACCGTCGTCGACGTGCTCGACCGCGCCGCACCGTACGGCCGCGAGGGAATCGGCACCATCCAGCACGTCGCGGTCCGCGTCGAGAGCGTCGACGAGCTGTACGACTGGCACTCGCTGTTCCGCGAGCGCGACTTCGACGTCTCGCGGGTGCGGGACCGCAACTACTTCCACTCGCTGTACGTCCGCGACCCCGGCGGCATCCTGTTCGAGCTGGCGACCGAGACGCCGGGACTGGCCAGCGACGAGGCCGTCGAGACGCTCGGCGAGTCGCTGGTCCTGCCGGACTGGTTCGCGGAGGACCGCGAGCTCATCGAGTCCCAGCTACCGCCGCTCTCCGTGCCGGGGCTGGACTGAGCGATGGCGGGCGACGACCCCGACGCGGCCGCAGCCGGCGACGAGGGCCCGGACCCGCACGCAGAGCAGCCGGTCGTCACCGCCGGCGCACCGAGCATGGCGGCCGAGGTCGCGGTGGTGCTCGTCCACGGGCGCGGGGCGACCGCCGACGGCGTCGTCAACCTCGCCGAGTCGTTCTACCGCCACGGGGTCGCGTTCTTCGCGCCGCAGGCGTCCCGGAGCCGCTGGTTCCCGTACGCCGCCGCCGCGCCGGTCGAGCGCAACGAACCGCACCTCTCCTCGGCGGTCGATGCGGTCGAGCGGGCGCTCGATACGGTCGCTGACACCGGGATTCCACCGGAACGGACCGTCCTGTTCGGCTTCTCGCAGGGTGCGGCCGTCGTCACGGAGTGCCTCCGCCGCCGGCCGCGACCGCTCGGGGGTGTGGTCGTGCTCTCGGGCGGGGTCGTCGGTCCGCCGGATCGGTCGTCACCCGACGTTGCCGGCTCGCTCGGCGGGACGCCCGTGTTCGTCGGCTCGGGCGACGCGGACGAGTACGTACCAGTCGAGCGGGTCCGGGAGACAGCCGACCTGTTCCGCGCACTCGACGGCGACGTGACCGAGCGCATCTACGAGGGGCTGGAACACGGCATCAGCGAGGCGGAGTTCGACCTCGTGCGGTCGCTGCTCGACGACCTGCTCGACGGTTGAGGCGGCGCTGGTGGTCCGTCGGTGGCAGAGAGAAACGCGCCGGTTCGTGGCCGTCGCCTCAGATGAAGTCGGAGACGCTGGGGCTGTCGTCGCCGTTCTCCTCGTCGCCATCGCCCATGTTCTGGAAGACGATGGGGTCGCGCGTCTGGAGCCAGACGCGGCCGTCGCCGGAGAACTTCGAGACGTAACCCTCGCCGCCGAGCATGGCGGACTTGACGCCGCCGTCCCTCTGCCGGTCCAGGTTCAGCCCGTCCGTCCAGGCGACGAGGTGGTCCTCGTCGACGACGGTGGGCTCACCCGGCGACACGTCGGCCTCGTACACGGAGCCGTACGCCGAGAGGAACGCCATGCCGGTGCCGTCGAGCGCGAGCACCTTCAGCTGGCCCGAGGAGAACAGGTTCCCCGTCTCGTTCATCGCCGATGACTTGTTCACGTTCGTCCCCCAGGCGAGCGTCGAACCGGACTGGGACTTGATGCGACCCGTCTCGCCGAGGTCGAACGCGACGACGTCGCCGGGGTGGTCGGGTGCGAGCACGACGTTCGCGCCGGACTCCCGTGCCGTGAATTCGCTCGTGACGAGGTCCTTGCTGCTGCTGACGGCACTCTTGACCATGCCGCCGAGCCCGCCGTCTCCACCGACGTTGGCCTCGGTGTCCATCGTCTCGCTCCGGCTCACCATCGCGCCGGTCTTCGCCGTAATCGACTCCCCCCGGTCCATCGTGACCTGCAGTATCGCGTTGCTCGGTCGCTTCCGGATGTCGAACTCCATACGAGTGTAGTCGAGTGGCGGCCGACTAATATGTTTTCACACTGATGTCAATAGTGCTGATTTTTAATACTGATAACGAGAGTGTGAGGCTGTCGAGGCTCACTCGCCGTCGCCGAACGCGCCCACGGCGGCGAGTTCGTTCAGCCGTTCCTCGTCGTAGCCCACCTCGCGGAGCACCTCGCGGGTGTGCTCGCCGAGTTTCGGCGGCAACTGGTCGAAGCCGCTCTCGGACCGCCCGAAGTTCAGTGGGTGCTCGATGACCGGCACCGTGCGCTCGCCGTCAGAGAGCTCCGTCATCACCCCGCGGGCCTCGGTCTGTTCGTTGTACAGCGCGTCCTCGGGCTCGTTCACGGGTCCGGCGGGGATGCCGGCGCCCTCGACCAGCAGGTCCATCCACTCGTCGGTCGTCCGCTCGGCGAACGAGGGCGCGAGTTCGGCCTCCAGCTCGTCCATGTGCTCGACGCGGTCCGCGTTCGTCTCGAACCGGTCGTCGTCGGCCAGTTCGGGTCGCCCGATGGCCTCACAGAGCCCCCGCCAGAGCTTCTGGTTCAGGCAGGCGACGTTGAGGTAGCCGTCGGCCGTCTCGAACGTCTGGTACGGCGCGAGCACCGGGTCCTTCGTGCCCATGCGCTCCGGCTGCTCGTCCGCGAACACCTTCCCGGCCTGCTTCGTGAGCCAGGGCAGCGTCGCGTCGAGCATCGCGAGGTCGATGTACTCACCTTCCCCGGTCACCTCGCGCCGGTACAGCGCAGTGACGATCCCGAATGCGGCCCACATCGCGGTGATGAGGTCCGTCTGCGGCAGGCCCACCTTCACGGGCCGGCCGTCGGGCTCGCCGGTGACGCTCATGATGCCACCCATCCCCTGCACGAGCAGGTCGTAGCCCGGGCGCTGGCGCCACGGCCCCGTCTGGCCGAACGCCGAGATGGCGCAGTACACAACGTCCTCGTTCACCTCGCGGATGGAGTCATCGTCGACGTGCAGCTTCTCGGCGGTCCCGGGCCGGTAGTTCTGGACGAACACGTCCGCCTCGGCGACGATGTCGTACAGCGCGGCGAGTCCCGCCTCGTGCTTGAGGTTCAACTCGACGCTGCGCTTGTCGTAGTTGATGGTCCAGAAGTACGGCGACTCGCCGTCGACAAACGGCGGGCCAGAGTGCCGGTTGTCGTCGCCGACGTCGGGGCGTTCGACCTTGATGACCTCCGCGCCCTGGTTGGCGAGCATCAGCGACGCGAACCCACCCGTGACGAACGTCGTCAGGTCGACCACGGTGATGCCGTCGAGTATTTGCCCGTCGAGTTGCATGCTACCAATCCGCGTGCCCCTGGCGCAAAAAGGTTCGTCCCGGCATCCCGACGCCCGCTTCTTCACGCCGGAGGAGCTCGCGGCTTCCGAGCACGAGCTGACGGACACGCACGTCCAGCGCTCCGGCGGGAGTCTGACGTGGCTGGTCGCGGAGGCGACGGTCGCACTCGCCTCGTGCCGGCCGCCGTCGTCGGCGCCGCGGTAGTGTCGGCGTCCCCGGCGGCCACCCTCCCGTCAGGACTCCAGTGCCTCGTACGGCACCACGGCGACCGTCTCGCCCGCCGCGAACCCGTCCTGCGTGAGCACGAGGCCGTCGGCCCGGGTCGCGCGCGTGGAGGAGGCCAGCACGCTCGGGTCGAACGTCCGGTCGTAGATGTCGAGTCCGGAGTCGGGGTGCCCGAGCGGGGTCGCCCGACCATCGGCGAGCGTGACGGGGACGGCGTACTCGACGGCCTCGCCGGCGATGGCGTCCGTCTCGGGGGTGTCGAGGGCGACGGTCGAAGCCGCCGTCAGCGTCGGGAGCGACGCCGAGCCGGTGAACAGCGGCCGCGCGACGAGACAGGCGGCCGTGTGGGCGGCGACGGGCTTGCCGGGCAGCGCGACCGCCACGGCGTCCTGCTCGGGGAGCTGGGCGACGGTCACGGGCTTACCGGGCCGGAGCTCGACGCCGTGGACGACGAGCTCGCCGAGGTCGGCCAGCGCGTCGACGACGTGGTCGCCGTGGCCGACGCTCGTCCCACCGGTCGAGACGACGACGTCGTGGCTCTCGGCGGCGTCCGCCAGAAGGGCCCGCACCGCGTCGGGGTCGTCGGGTGCGGTGCCGGCGTGGACGGCGTCGTGGCCCCACGAGCGCGCCAGGCCGAGCAGCATGTTCGAGTCGCGGTCGGGCTGGGTGCCCTCGTGTATCTCGGTGCCGGTGGCGACGACGCCGGCGCTCGCGCGGTCGTGAACCCGCACGGACCCGACACCGAGGTCGTCGAGCAGCACGGCGTCCTTCGGGGAGAGGCGCTCCCCGGCTTCGAACACCGTCTCGCCGGCACGGACGGTGCTCCCGCGCTCGTAGACGTGCGTGCCGGGCGCGAGCGCTGGGCAGGTGAGTTCGCCGTCGGCAACCGTCGCGTCCTCGCGCTTGACGACGGCGGTCGCGCGCTCGGGCAGCGGCGCGCCGGTCGCGATGCGGACGGCCTCACCCGGCCCGAGTTCGGGCGGGTCGTCGTCGGGCGTCACCTCGTTCCCGACGAGGGTGAGGGGATAGTCGTCGGCGGCGTCGAACGCGAAGCCGTCCATCGTCGCGTAGTCGTGTGGCGGGACGGCTTCGGGTGCCACGACGGCGTCGACGAGGCTCCGGTCCGCGACGGCGTCGGCGGTGACGGTCTCGGTGTCGCGGGTCGCCAGTGCGTTGGCGTGGAGCGAGAGCAGGTGCTCGGCTGCGCGGTCGCGTGACGGGAGGTCGGCGGTCATATCGGCGCGTTCGCCGCCGCTCGTGTTAACCGTTGGCACGAAACGGCGGCCGGCTCAGTTCGTCCGGTTCCAGCCCGCCGACCCCTCGACGTAGGGGTCGAGCGCAGCCTTGAGCGCCTCGACGTCCTCCGGGTAGATGGTCAGGTCGGCAGTCTCGCCCTCGGCGGTGACGCGGACCCGGTCGCGCCGGCCGTACGTGATGTAGAGGCTGAGGCCGCCGGCGACGCAGAAGCCGACCCCGGCCAGCAGGTTCCGCGGGATAGAGAAGAGGCCGAAGCCGACGAGCGCGAGGCTCATGATGACGAGGAACCAGTCGAGCGGCTCGACCCGGATGGTCTCGATCTGGTCGAACTCGACGTAGATCGGGTCCTCGTTCCGATGGACGACGGCGAGCCTGTCGGGCGTGACGCCGACCCAGCCGCCGTCGCGAAGCTCCCCCCGGTACTCGAGGTTCGCGGTTATCTCCGACGCGTTCACGTTCCCCTCTCGCGCCCCCCAGGTCCCTGACTGTTGCGGTGGACGGGGGTGTCGCCAGGGGTGGGGCGAGGCGTCGCCGTCGCTGGTGGAGCACCCCCGAAAGAACAGGTGTGGATGTCCGTTCGTCCGCCCGCGGTCAGTCGCCGCCGGGCGCGGGGCGCTCGTCGTCGCTGCCGCCCAGACGCTCCCAGAACGGCTTGAACTCGTCGGCGTCCTCGGTGATGTCCTCCCAGGTCGTCAGCCCGCGCTCCTCGCGGGTGCCGGGGATGGTGTTGTCGAGGACGAACGCGACGATGCCACCGACGGCCATGCCGGTGCTGCCGATGACGAACGTCGTCGTCGCGATGATGCCAAGCGGCGAGACGCCGGCAACCTCGACGCCCTCAAGCAGGCTGAACGGGAACTCGCCAGCCAGCCCCGCTTGCAACGCGGTCGCACCGCCGACGTCCGACGCCGCGGCGACGTTCCCCATGTACGCCGGGATGGCGAGGCCGGCGAACAGCGCGATGCCGATGATGAACACGTTCCGGTTCTTGTCGAGGTCGACGAACTTCAGCTGCGAGAGGCCGACCGCCGCGATCTGCCCGAACATCGCCAGGAACAGCCCCCCGACGATGGGGTTCGGGATGGTCGCGACGAGCTGCCCGAAGTAGCCGACGAAACCGACGATGAGCATCACGACGGCACCGATCTGGACGACGTACCGCGAGGCGACGCCGGTGATGCCGATGGCGCCGACGTTCTCCGTGTACGAGGTCGAGCCGTTGCCGGTCCCCATGATTCCAGCCAACGTGTTGCCGATGCCCTCCATGCCGATGCCGTGGTTGACGCGCTGCGCGTTCGGTGCACCCTTGCCGGCCATGCGAGCGACGGAGTGGTAGTCACCGAAGCTCTCGATGACCGACGCGAGCATCCCGGCGAACATCCCGATGATGAACGAGCCCGTGAACTGCGGCATCCCCCACTGCAGCGGATAGATGGCGAGGATCGGCTCGGCGTTGGTCACGGTGTCGAAGTTGATGTACCCCGCCGTCCCAGTCGCGTAGATACCCGTCACCGACAGCGCGGCCGCGACGAGCCACGCCGCGACGAGCGCGAGCAGGACCGGAAACAGCCGGAACGCCCGGTTGTAGTCGTTGAGGTACTGCGAGAAGGCGACGATGAGCAGCACCGTCAGCCCGAGTAGCCACCAGTTCTGTGTCGCCGAGGTTATCTGCCCGACGCTGAACAGCGATAACCCGATGAGGGCGATGACCGGGGCGATGACGATGGGGCCCATGTGTCGCTTGAGCCAGCCCATGATGCCGAAATAGCCGATGAGCACCTCGGCGACGCCGGCGACGATGACCGCACCCTGTAGCTCGAGTATCATCGTCTCCCAGCCCCCACCGTTGCTGGCGATGACGCCGATGATGGCGAGTGCGGGTGCGAGCATCGAGAACGTTCCGCCCTGCACGATGGGATAGCGGTTCCCGAGCGTGGTCTGTGCGAGTGTGGCGACCCCGGACACCACGAAGAACGTCCCGATGAGTTTCGCGGTCTCCGTTCCGGGTGGTGCACCCGGAGCGCCGGACCCCGGCATCGCCATCGCCCCCGCGAGCACCAGCGGGATGGCGATGGTCGCACCGATCATCGTCAGGTAGTGCTGGATGCCCAGGAGGATCGACTCTCCGAGGGGTGGTTTGTCGTCGATTCCGTACTCGACGAAGTCGGACTGCTCCGCACCTCCCGCCGCGGCCCGTCCCTCCTCGGGAATCGGTGGTTCGTCGACGTCGTCGAAGTCGTCCGTGTTGTCTTCGTTGCTCATGTGTGCCTCCGATAGTGTGTTACGTGTCCCCTTGCCACACTATACCCCTTCAATCAGAAACATCGTAATTAAAACTGTCGTCGTTTCGAACGGTAAATTGGTCGTTCGACGCGTGACGCTGGAGGTATCGGCGGGTTACGGGGGCGTCGAGTCCGGGCCGGGGCCTCACTAGTTACCTATCGACGGTAGCAGCGGCCGTGAGACCGGAGCGCCGCCCACGCACGGTTTCCGGGCCACAGGGACGGGGCAAGCTATTTGCGAACTGTGGCGGTGTGTGGGTGTATGACAGACGAACCGCGCTACGCCGTCCACGCCGACCTGAACGTCATGATCGAGATGCGGGACGGGACCCGGCTCGCGACGGACGTCTACCGGCCCGCCGACCCCGACACCCACGAGCCAATCGACGAGCCGCGACCCGTCATCCTCGACCGGACGCCGTACGACAAGACCGGCGGGCGGACCCGGCACGGCGAGTGGTACGCCTCGCGGGGCTACGTCATCGCCATCCAGGACGTGCGCGGGCGCTTCGACAGCGAGGGCGAGTTCGAAATCCACGTCAACGAGGCCGAAGACGGCGCGGACACCGTCGAATGGCTGGCCGCGCAGGGGTACTGCGACGGACAGGTCGCCACGCTCGGCACCTCCTACGGCGCGTGGGTCCAGAGTGCGCTCGCCACGCAGGCCCCCGACGGCCTCGCCGGGATGTTCGTCAACATGGGCGCGGCCAACGGCCGGGAGAAGACGTTCCGGCACAACGGCGCGTTCGAGCAGCGCTGGCTCTCCTGGGCCTTCACCCTGGGTGCGGGCTTCGCCCACGAGAGCCTCGCCGACCCCGACGTGCAGCAGGTCTTCGCCGACGTCGACTTCCGCGAGGTGCTGGAGGACGCCCCGGTCGAACGCGGCGAGACCGCCCTCGCCGAACTCCCGGCGTACGAGGAGTGGGCGTTCGACATCATGGAGACCGGGAGCGCGAGCGACGACCGCTGGCAGAACCCCGGCGTCAACTTCGAGCGCCACTACGACGAGAGCGCGGACGTGCCCACCGTCTACTCGGGGGGCTGGTACGACTCCTACACCGGCGCTACCTGTGACAACTTCGTCGGCCTCGCCGACCGCAAGGAGTCGGACCACTACCTGCTGATGGGGCCGTGGACCCACCTCGCGCGGCTTCCCGGCGGGCACGACCACAGCGAGCAGCTGCTGTTCCCGCCGCTGACGTGGGAGCAGCCGACCGCCGGCGACCTCGCGTTCGGCGAGGACGCGACCCGGAAGTACCGCGAGACCCGCAAGCGCTTTTTCGACCACTACCTCCGCGGCGAGGCGTCGTGGGACCACCCCCGCGTGGAGTACTTCCTGATGGGAACCGGCGACGGCCACCGGTCCGACGACGGCCACCTGTTCCACGGCGGCGAGTGGCGCAGTGCCGACGCGTGGCCGCCCGCCGGCACCGAGATGACGACGTTCTACGCCCACGGCGACGGCACGCTCTCGACGGCGAAACCGACCGCCACCGACTCCGCGACCACCTACGAGTTCGACCCCGACGACCCCGTCCCGACCATCGGCGGCAACACCTCATCCTACCTCACCTACGAGCCGCGGGCGGAGTCAGTCGAGGCGTACCCGCTGGGCGACCGGAACATCATCGACTTCGCGGGACGGGGCGGCTACGACCAGCGGACCCACGAGGGAACCTTCGGCGCGAGCGAGCCCTACGGCCCCCTCGCCGACCGCGCCGACGTCCAGGTGTTCCGGACGCCGCCGCTCGACGAGCCGGTCGAGATAGCGGGCCCTATCCGGGTCCGCGTCTTCGGTGCGACCGACGGCCCGGACACCGACTTCACCGCGAAGCTCGTCGACGAGTACCCCGAGAGCGAGGACTACCCCGACGGCTACGCGCTCAACCTCTCGGACGCCATCTGCCGGGGGCGCTACCGAAGCTACCGCGACGAGCCCGATCTGCTCGACGCCGACGAGGTGTACGAGTTCTACATGGAGCCGTACGACACGGCGAACCGCTTCGACGCCGGCCACCGCATCCGGCTCGACATCTCCTCCTCGAACTGGCCGCGCTTCGACGTGAACCACAACACCGGCGGGCCGCTCTACGGCGGGGAGGAGACGCGCGTCGCCGAGAACACCGTGTTCCACGAGGCGGACAACCCGACCCACATCGAGCTCCCGGTCCAGCCGACGGAGTAGGCATACTGCCCGCGGCTGGCGACTCTCACGGCCTCGGAACCGAGGCTACGTTTTTCTCCTCGGGCCCGGAACGTGGGCGTATGGCTCCCGTCCGTCGTCTCGTCGTCGACGTGCTGAAACCGCACGAGCCACCGCTCGTCGAGTTCACCGAACACCTGTCCGAGCTCGACGGTGTCGAGGGCGTCACGTCGTCGCTCGTCGAACTCGACAAGGAGGTCCAGAACGTCAAGCTCACCTTCGAGGGCGAGGCCGTCGACTTCGGGGTGGTCGAGGAGACGGTCGAGACGCTCGGTGGCACCGTCCACTCGGTCGACGAGGTCGCCTGCGGGGAGCGGGTCGTCGAGGACCGCAGGACCCCACAGGACTGACCGTGCCCTCGACCTACCAGCGCCTCCTGCGGCTGCTCGGGAAGGAGGACGTCCGCTCCATCGCCCGGCGGTACTTCATCTCGAACGGGTTCGACGGGACCCTCACCAGCATCGGGGTCGTCGTCGGCGCGGTACTGACCGGGGTGCCGGACGGCATGGCGGTCGTGAAGATCGGCCTCGGCGCGGCGGTCGGCCTCACCACGTCGGCCGTCTGGAGCGTCTGGGAGATCGAACGCGCCGAGACGAGCGCGGAGAGACAGCGCATCGAGCGCGCGATGCTCACCGACCTCGACGACACGCGCATCCAGCGCGAGCAGAGCGGCGCACGACTGTTCCACGCCGTCGCGAGCGGACTCGGCCCGCTGATCGGCGTGCTCGTCCCGCTCTCGCCGTTCCTGTTCGAGGGGACGGTGTTCAGCATCGCCGAGGCCGCCGTCGTCGGCGTCGCCCTGGGCGTCGGCGTGCTCTCGACGTTCGGTGCGTACATGGGTTCCATCTCGGGCCACCGGTGGTACGTCTCGGCGGCGCGGATGGGGCTCGCTGGGCTCGCGGTCGCCGCTATCAACCTGCTGCTTCCGGGCTGAGTCCGCCTCCCTCGTCGTCGTCACCGTCGTCCTCGTGGTGGCGGCTGTGCCGCCGCACCAGCGAGCCGATGCCGAGCAGCGGGCCGAGACCGACGAGCAGCGCCGCGGCGAGGATTCCCCAGTCCGACAGGGTGAGCGCGACGGTGCCGAAGTACTCCGAGAGCGGCGTGTACAGCACCGAGAGGTGGAGCGCGAGCGACGTGCCGACGGCGAGCCCGAGCCACCGGTTCGAGACGAGTGGCGTCCCTCGTGACCAGCGCACGACGTACAGTTTCAGGAACTCGAAGACGACGAAGCCGGTGAACACCATCGTCATGGCGTAAGGCGTCACGCTGGCCGCGCCGTCGAGCACGTAGACGAGCAGGCCGAGCATCACGACGGTCACGGTGAGTCCCGCACCGCCGATGAACGTGAGCATCTCGCGGTCGATGATGCCGGCGGCCCGGCTGCGCGGCTCGCGGTCCATCACGTCGCCGGCGGGGTCGGTGCCGAGTGCGAGCGCCGGCAGTCCGTCGGTGAGCAGGTTGATCCAGAGCAGCTGGACCGCCGGGAGCACGAGGTAGCCAAAGAGCGACGCGATGAACACGAGCGCGACCTCGGCGGCGTTCGCGCTCAGCAGGTAGGCGACGAACTTCCAGATGTTGTCGAAGATCTTCCGCCCGCGGCTGATGGCGGTGCGGATGGTCGCGTAGTTGTCGTCGAGCAGGACGATGTCGCTGGCCTGCTTGGCCACGTCGGTGCCCCGGACACCCATCGCGATGCCGACGTCGGCGTTCTTCAGCGCCGGCGCGTCGTTGACACCGTCGCCGGTCATCGCGACGGAGTGTCCCGACGCCTGCAGCGCCGTGAGGATACGCACCTTGTGACCGGGGTCGGCGCGGGCGAACACGTCCACCTCCTCGACCCGGGCCCGTAGCTCCTCGTCGGAGAGTGCGGCGACGTCGCTCCCGGTCAGCACGTCGGACTCGATGCCGACCTCGCGGGCGATCGCGCCCGCCGTGACCGCGTTGTCGCCGGTGATAACCTTCACGTCGATGCCGGCACGGTTGGTGTCGGCGATAGCGTCGCGCACCTCCCTGCGGGGCGGGTCAAGCAGTCCCTGCAGACCGACGAGGACGAGGTTCTCCTCGGTGTCGCCGTCGTCGCTTCGGTCCTTGTACGCGAAGGCGAGCACCCGGAGCGCGTCGTCCGCGAACGTCTCGACCTGCTCGCTGACGCGGTCTCTGGTCGCCTCGTCCAGTTCGACTGGCCCGTCCGCGGTGAGGATTCTGGACGAGCGTTCGAGGACGACGCCCGGCGCACCCTTGACGTACACCACGTCGTCGTGGACGGTCGCCATGCGCTTGCGCTCGGACGAGAACGATATCTCGTCGACGCGCTCGCGCTCCTCCCGGAGCGCCGGGACGTCGATGCCGTGGTTCTCGGCGGCCGCGACGAGCGCGCGCTCGGTCGGGTCGCCGTCGTCGGCCGTCGCGTCGTTGCAGAGCGCGCCGATCTCCAGCAGGAGCCCCACGCGGTCGTCCGTCTCGGCGGCGGCGACCGGCTCGGCCGTGTCGGACACCTCGCCGCCGTCGCTGGCGGCCGGTCCGGCGGCGTCGTCCGCGCCGCTGGGCCCGTCGTCGGTACCGAGGTCGACCGTCCCGTCGGCTATCCAGCCGACCTGCACGCGCATCTCGCCCTCGGTGAGCGTGCCGGTCTTGTCCGTACAGACGACGTCGACCGCGCCGAGCGCCTCGACCGCCGGCAGCGTGCGGACGAGCGCGTTCTCGTCGGCCATCTTGCGCACCCCGAGCGCGAGCGTCAGCGTGACGATGGCCGGCAGGCCCTCGGGGATGGCCGCGACGGCGAGCGAGACGCCTGCCAGGCCGGCCTGCACCCACGACGTGCCGCCGTAGACGAGCACCGGGATGACGATGGCTGCGAGCGCGAGGACCGCAAACCCGAGGCGTCGGCCGAGCGCGTCGAGGCTGCGCTGCAGCGGCGTCTTGGTCTCCGCCGCGGTGAGCAGCTCGGTTGCGATGGCACCGACCTCGGTCTCCATCCCGGTGTCGACGACGACCGCGACGGCGCGGCCCCGGGTGACGCTCGTCCCCCGGTAGACGGTGTTCGAGCGCTCCGCGAGGGGCGTCTCCGCCGGCAGGGTACCGGTCGACTTCGAGACGGGGACGCTCTCGCCCGTGAGCGCGGCCTCGTCGACCTCTATCGAGTGCGTCTCCACGAGGCGCGCGTCGGCGGGCACCACGTCGCCCTCGCTGAGGACGACCATATCGCCCGGCACGAGGTCCGTCGCGGGGGCGGTCCGCTCCGCCCCGCCGCGCCGGACCACGACCTCCGGCGCGGACAGCTCCCGGAGCGCCTCCAGGCTCTGCTCGGCGCGGTACTCCTGGACGAAGCCGAAGACCCCGTTCGCGAGCAGGATGATGCCGATGAGGACGGCGTCGACGGCGTGGCCGATGACGAGCGAGAGGGCGGCCGCCGCGATGAGCACCCAGATGAGCGCGCTGGTGAACTGCGAGAGGAGCACCTGCAGCGGGCCGCGGGTCGCCTCGGTGTGTATCTCGTTCGGCCCGTGCTCCTCGAGCCGCGCTTCCGCCTCGTCCGGGTCGATTCCGTCGGGTGACGAGTCGAGCTCCCCGAACACCGCCTCGACGTCCTCGGTGTGCCACGCCATCTGGTGTCGGATGGGACGACGAGGGCCGGGAAGTTAGCGTTAGTGTCGCCGGCACGGGCTGCCCGTCCGGAGAGTCGGGGGTGCGTCGGGTCGAGTCATCGCCGGTCCAGCCCGACCGTGCGCGTTCCAGCCGAACGCCAGCACGCCGACGAGCGGGACGGCGTTCCCGGCGAGTAGCGCGGCGACGGCGAGCCGTGACCCCGAGAGACGACGTATACCCTCCGATTCGCGCGTTCGAAGATAGATGTCGGCTGTGCGGGGCGGGTCTCAGCGCTCGTGGACGGTCACGTCGACCTCGCCGTCGTCGACCTCGGCGGTGAGCATGGTCGCTGCCGTCGCGGGGTCGGCACCCGTCACCGACCCGGGGTTGAGCAGCCGGACGCCGTCGTGGACCTCGTCCTCCAGCCGGTGGGTGTGGCCGCCGACACCGACGCGGGGCTCGTCGGCGTGCTCACGGACGGTCTCGGCGACGGTGTCGTACCACGCCTCCAGCGACCGCACCGTCCCGTGAGTCACGACGAGTGTCACGCCGCCGAGTTCGACCGACGCAACGGACGGCAGGTCGATGTCCGGCGCGGCCATGTTTCCGTGGACGGCGGTCAGCTCGGCCGCCAGCTCGCGGACGTGGGAGAGCGTCTCGGTGCCCGTGAAGTCGCCCGCGTGGACGACGTGGTCCGCGGCGGCGATTCGCTCCTCGAACTCGTCGGGGATGGTCTCCTCCCGGTCGGGGATGTGAGAATCGGAGACGATGGCGACCTGCATACCAGTTGCCGGGTCCGTCTGCGTCAAAAGCGTTCCGTCGGCGTGGGCCGCGATACGTGACCCACCACCGCCTACGGCTTCAGCACGCCCATCCCGCTCGTTTCCCCGCGCCGCAGGCGTCGGTGGTAGTCGGCCACCCCGTCGAGCGAGAGGGATTCGCCCACGTCCGCATCGATGCGGGTCGGGTCGACGCCCTCGCCGACGGATTCGACGACGCCGGCGAACTCGTGCCCGGGAACTCCGGGAGGCAGGTCGGGGTCGGGTCGGTCGACCGTCTCGACCGCGAGGTCGCCGCCTCACTCGCCGAGGGCGACCGCGCGCTGGCCCGGCATGGCTGCTCAGGCCTCGGTGAAGGCGACGCACCGGGAGACCGAGGACTCGCCGCCGCGGAAGCGCCACGGGAACGTCCCGATCTGGCAGCGCTCGCCCAGCAGCTCCCCGGGCACCTGTGCGTTCTCGACGTGGACGATACCATCCGGGAACAGCTCGGTGTGCATCAGCTGGTAGCCCTCCGGCGGGAATATCTCGTCGAGGTCGTCGACGCCGTGCTTCTCGCGGGCCTCGCGGGCGAGCTCGGGGCGCACGTCACGGATGACCGTGTTCATCGGGTGGTCCGCGCTCCCGCAGTCGAGGACGAGGTAGTTCAGGTCCATCTCCTTGCACCACTCCGCGAACTCCATGTTCGGGCCGGGATGCTTGCAGAAGAACGCGTGCGGGTCGGCCTCCTCGCGGTGCCAGGCGTATCGCTGGTAGCCCGTGTGGATGAACAGGATGTCGCCCTCGCGCACGTCGCAGACCTCCTCTATCATCTCGCTGGTGTAGACGTCGTAGTCCCCGACCTTGTCGGAGATGTCGGCGACGACGGCGTCCCCGACGAGCTCGTCGAGCGGCATCGACTCGATGTCCCGCCCGTGGGCGATGAAGTGCTTCTCGCCGTCGAGGTGGGTACCCGTGTGGTTCATGAACTCGATCTTCTGGCCGTTGACTTTCTCCGTGTCCAGGCTCTTCTCGTACCAGATTTTCGGGTTGTCGTAGGTGGGCCACGCGGGCGTGTCCTGTGACCATGGCTGCGTCAGGTCGTGCATCTCGTAGCCGTCGAGCATGACATCGAATCACACAGGCAGAGGTAATGAAGGTTCGCCGTTGCACCGCCAAGATACATGCTCACATACACCAAGATTTAATACAGCGTCCAGCCGTGTTATTGGGTATCGTTCATCGAACGCCGCCACAGTCGGTCAGTCACAACAGCCACAATGAAGCCAGCCCAGTTCCAGTACCACCGTCCCACCTCGGCCGCTGAAGCAGTCGAACTCGCGACCGAGCTGGAGGAGGCAGAGTTCATGGCAGGTAACCAGTCGCTCGGCATAGTCATGTCGAACCGGCTGGCGACGCCCGCGAACATCGTCGACCTGAGCCGCCTCGACGAGCTCGAGTTCGTCGAGGTCGAGGACGACGCAGTCCACGTCGGCGCGCTGACGACACACCGCAGCATCTCGCAGTCGACGCGGCTCGCCGAGCACGTCCCGATGCTGCCGGCGGCGGCGGAGCAGATCGCCGGGCCGAGCGTTCGCAACCGCGGCACCCTCGGCGGGAGCCTCGGCGAGGCCGACCCGGCAGGGAACTACCCGGCGGCGCTGGTCGCGCTCGACGGCGACATCACGCTTCGTGGCCCCGACGGTACACGCGCAGTCGACGCCCGCGACTTCTTCATCGCGTACATGTTCACCGACATGGCCGAGGCGGAACTCATCGAGTCCGTCTCGGTGCCGCGGGCGCCGTTCCCGCCGGAACGTACCGGGATGGCGTTCGACGAGCTGAAACGTGCCGCACAGACCTGGCCGACTCTCTCGGCGGCTGCGTCGGTCCGCGTCGACGACCCCGACGCCGACGCGCCCGTCGTCGAGGACGCCCGGCTCGCGCTGGCGAACGCCGCGGACATCCCGCTACACGTGCCCGACGCCGAGACCGCAATCGAGGGTGAACCGCTCTCCGAGGCGACGCTCGAGGCGGTCGGCGAAGCCGCCCGCGAGGCGGCCGACCCGTCCGAGGAGATGCACGCCGACCACGAGTTCAAGCTCGAAATCGCCGCGGAGTACAGCCGACGGGCGCTCGAGACAGCGTACGACCGGGCCTGCGGCGCGGGAGGTGAGGCAGCGTGATCGAGTTCGAGGGCGATTTCGAGCTCGACATGCCGCCCGAGGAGCTGTGGCCGTACTTCACCGACCCCGACGTCATCGCCGACTGTGCGCCCGGCATGAAGGAGCTGAAGCTGAACTCGCCGTCCGATCTCGAGGCCGTGATGTCCGTGAAGGTCGGCAGCGTCAGCCCCACCTTCGACGTGGAGGTGACCGTCGTCGAGGCGACGAAACCCTCGACGCTCCGGATGAGCGCGGTCGGCAACGCCAGCCGGAACGCCTTCGAGACGGCCGCGCACATGGACCTCCAGCCGACGGACGAGGGCGGCACGCTCGCGACGTGGACGGCCAGCGCCGAGGTGTCGGGGCTCATCGCGAGCCTCGGCCAGCGCGCGCTCGGCGGCGTCACGACCCGGCTCGTCAACAACTTCTTCGACGACCTCCAGTCGGCCGCCGAGGAGGGCGAACCCGCCGAGTCGAAGATGCAGGGCGCCGAGGACGCCGAGCCGGTGGTCGAGGTCGACGCCGGGGAGTGACTCAGGCCAGCGAGAGCGAGAGCTCGCCGTCCTGACCGACGCGGAGCGTACACGCGACGCCCCGTTCGCTGCTGTCCGATTCGAGGTCCTGGTCTCCCCGGGGTCGTCCGACTTCGACGGCGACCTCCTTCCGGTACTCGCCAGCCGGGAGACAGCGGTCCGCCGGGCCGTGGTAGTAGACCTGGTGCCGGGCGACGTACGTCCCGCCGGCGGGGACGTGGACCGCCGGTGCCATGGCGATGAACGCGACGTAGGCCTCTCCGTCGCCGTCCACGACGCGCCAGCAGCCGTCGGCCCGTCGCTTCTCACCCCGACGGACGTCGACGTCCGGGGACTGTCCCGGGAGCAGCATCGTCTCGCCGTACGCGCCGGATAGCTCGGAGACGAACTCGAACGGCCTGGCACCGAGGTTCGCGCGCTTGACACCGAATTCGGTCCCGCCTGTGTTCACGACTCGAATCTCGGTGCGGGCCGGTGCGTCGGCGGACTGCTGGGCGACCACAGCGCCCTTGAACTGTGCGGCCTGTGGGTCGACGCCGTCTTCGCCGTCGGTGAGCAGGGAGCTACAGCCTGCGAGTCCCCCGACCATCCCACCGGCCGCCAGCCGGAGAAACCGCCGTCTGTGGCGGGACATGGGCCATCGTTCCACACGTCGGGGCAAGTGCTTTGTCCCGGATGCGCTCCCGATTCCAGTGCAGGTACCCCGTACTGGCCGGCGGTGTGCCGTTCCGTAACACTATACCCGGAGCCAGCCGTTATGTGGAGCAGATGACGCTGGCGAACGTCTCGCGCTACGACGAGTCGGCGGCGTCCCGCCGGGGCGGCCACGCCGTCGTCGTCGGCGCGAGCATGGCCGGGCTGGTCGCCGCCCGAGCCATCGCCGACGCTTTCGACCGCGTGACGGTGCTCGACCGTGACGCGCTCGTGGACGACCCGGTCACGCGCCGCGGGGTACCCCAGGGCCACCAGCCACACGTACTGCTCGAGGCCGGGCGGGCCACGCTGTCGGACCTGTTCCCGGGCTTCGCCGAGGAACTGCTCTCGAACGGCGGGCTGGTGCTCGACTGGACGAACGACCTGATTCACTACGAGGACGGCGGCTACCTCGCGCCCGGGCCGCGGCGACGGCCGATGTACGCGGCGAGCCGGCCGCTGTTCGAGGCGGTCGCACGGCGCTGTCTGGCCAGCGTCGACGGCGTGCGGCTCCGGCCGGAGTGCCGGTTCGTGGACTACCAGCTCGCGGACGACGGGACGGCGGTCGACGGCGTAGTCGTCGAGTCGGGCGGCCCGGACGACACCAGCACGCTCCCGGCTGACCTCGTCGTCGACGCGACGGGACGCACGTCGCGGACACCGGCGTGGCTCGCCGACCACGGCTTCGAGCGCCCGCCCGAGGAGGAGGTGACGGTGGACGTGCGCTACGCGACAGCGGTCGTCGACCGGCCTCCTGGGGACCGGCGGGCCTTCTTCCTCCCGCCGACGCCGCCACGGACCAGAGGCGGCGGTGCGTTCCCCGTCGAGGACGACCGCTGGCTCGTGACGCTCCAGGGCGTCCACGGCGACGACCCGCCGACGGAGCCCGGCGAGCTGTCCGAGTTCGCCGCGAGCCTCCCCGTCGACCACCTCGCGCGGCTGCTCGACGAGCGCGAGTGGGTCGGCGACGGCGTCGAGCGCTACCCGTTCCCGTCGAACGTCCGGCGCTACTACGAGCACCTCGACCGGTTTCCGGACGGGCTGGTCGTCCTCGGCGACGCCGTCGCGAGCTTCAACCCCGTCTACGGCCAGGGGATGTCGGTGGCGTCGCTCGAAGCCCTGGTGCTGCACCACACGCTCGCAGACGGCGGTCTCGACGGGCTGGGGGCGCGCTTCTTCGACCGGGCGAGCGACGTGGTCGACGTGGCGTGGTCGATGGCGGTCGGTTCGGACCTCGGCTACGCGGCGACGACCGGCTCGCAGTCGACGGTCGAGTCGCTGTTCACGCGCTACCTCGCCCGACTGGTCCGGACCGCACAGGACGACGGCCGCGTCGCCGACGCGTACGGCCGGGTCGTGACGATGGAGGAAGCGCCGACCTCGCTGCTCAGACCGGCCGTCGTCGCCCGCGTGCTCTCCCCGCGGTGACGGGCGTTCCGACCGGTCCTACTCCTCGGCCTCGCGAAGCCGCTTCCGTGCCCGGTGCGCGGTAAAGGGCAGGCGGTCGGCGGTCACGCCCAGCGGTTCGAGCGCGTCGTTGATGGAGCAGGCGATGGCCGCGGGGGCGTCTATCATCCCACCCTCGCCGACGCCCTTCGCGCCGGTCTCGGTGAACGGCGACGGGTGGACGGTGTGCTCCATCTCGATGTCGGGCATGTTCTTCGTCGACGGGAGCAGGTAGTCGAACATCGTGATGGCCTGGGGCTGGCCGGTGTCCTGGTCGTAGCCGAACTCCTCCATGAGCGCCGCCCCGACCCCTTGGGCGATGCCGCCGTGGGCCTGTCCCTCGACGATCATCGGGTTGAGCATCGTCCCGCAGTCGCGCAGGGTGTAGAACTTCAGCACCTCGACCTCGCCCGTCTCAACGTCCACCTCGACGATGGGCGCGTTGACGGCGTACGCCGCGGTCGGGTACACCGGGTACTTGCTCGTCAGCGCGTCGTCGAACTCCGGGAGACCCGTCGCCGGATGTTCGTAGTCGTAGCTGACGCGGGTCCGTCCCTCGTCGTCCAGCGCCGCGAGGTCGGCGAGCGAGAGCGCGTCGTCGGTGCCGCCTCGCTCGACCCGGCCGTCGCGGTAGTCGACCGCCTCGCGCTCGACGGCCCAGTGGTCGGCCGCGAGTTCGGCGAGGCGCTCGCGCAGCTGCTCGCCGACGCCGACGCTCGCACCGGAGAGCATGACGGCCATCCGCGAGGCCGCGCTGCCGTACTCGGTCGGGGCCTCGACGCTGTCGAGGTAGTCCACCTCGATGTCGCTCGGGAGCAGGCCGAGCTCGTCGGCCAGGAGCTGTGCGACGAGCGTCTGGTGGCCCTGCCCGGCGCTGTCGGTCGCGAGCCACGCGAGCACCGTGCCGTCCGGCTGTACCTCCGCGCGGAGGTGTTCGGGCAACTCGGCCACGTCGTCCCGGCTCCGGTTCGCGAGGGCTTCGTCGTCGGTGCGCTGGCGGTCGGTCCAGTCCGAACCGGAGACCCCCGGCTCGATGAGGACCGCGGTCTGGGTGCCCCGGTAGTAGCCCTCCTCGCGGCGCTGCTCGACGGCCGCCGGGTCGAGCAGGCCACCCTCGCAGCGCTCGTTCTCGTCGAGTATCTCGTCCATCCGGTCCATCGCGCCGGGGTAGTCGCCGGAGTCGTAGACGTTGCCCGAGGGGAGACGGTACGGCAGCTGGTCGGGCGTGACGAGGTTGCGTCGGCGGAACTCCGTCGGGTCGACACCGAGTTCGCGGGCGGCGTCGTCGACCAGCATCTCCAGCGCGTACTGGTGCGGGTCGACGCCGAAGCCGCGGTAGGCGGTCTGGGCGGTCTTGTTCGTCAGCACCAGGTCGTACTCGTACACCACGTCGTCGATGGCGTAGGCGTTCGTCAGCACCGACAGCGGCTTGAGCACCTGGTTGACGGGGTAGTGCGGCCACGCGCCGAAGTCGTCGACGAACCAGACGTCGAGCCCGCGCATGGTGCCGTCGTCGTCGCAGGCCAGGCGCATCTCGTAGGTGCGCTCCGAGCAGTGCATGTCGCCGCCCTGGAGGTTCTCGATGCGGTCCTCGACGAACTTGACCGGCTGGCCGAGCTGCTCGGCGGCCATCGCGGCGAGGTTGCAGTACCGGTGGATGGCGATCTTCGTCCCGAAGCTCCCGCCCACGTCGGCGGGGACGTTCAGCTCGACGCGGTCGGCCGGCCGCCCGAGCGTCTCGTAGACGGTGTCGTCGACGAGCGTGTGCAGCTGGATGTTGCAGTCGATGTGGAAGCTGTCACCGTCCTCGTCGTACCGGGCGACGACGCCCGCCGTCTCCAGCGGGACGCCCGAGACGCGACCCCACTCGTACGTGCCCTCGACGACGTGGTCGGCGTCCGCGAACGCAGCGTCGGGGTCGCCGAACGAGATGCGCTCGTTGTCGGCGACGTTCGACCCGGCGTCCTCGTGGACGAGCGTCTCGGCCTCGCGGGCGGCCATCCCGTCGACGACGGGGTCGAGCGTCTCGTACGTCACGTCGACGAGGTCCGCCATGTCCTCGGCGAGGTAGCGGTCCGCGGCGACGACGACGGCGATCGGTTCGCCGACGAAGCGGGCCTTCCCGTCGGCGAGCGACCACTCCTCGTACCCCTCCAGCCCGCAGGGCTGTGGGTTGTACGACTCCTCGATGTCGTCGATGGTGAGCACGCACTCGCAGTCCGGGTGGTCTTCGGCGGCGCTGGTGTCCACGTCGACGATATCCGCGTGGGCGTGGACGCTCCGGACGAGTGCCATCTCGAGGCAGTTCGGCGGCGTCACGTCGTGGATGTACTCCGCCTCGCCGGTGAGGATGCGCCGGTCCTCGAACCGCCGGACGCTCTGCCCGGTGAACGACCGGCCCTCCAGCTCGTCACCGGCCTCGTGGCCGACCTGCGGTTCGGACCCGGACATCTACGCTCCCTCCTCGCCGTCGTCCCGGACCGGCTCGAGGTCTGCGGCGAGCTTGTCGGCGGCGCGGTCGACCGCGCGGTAGATGTTCTGGTAGCCGGTGCAGCGACAGATGTTGTCCGCGAGGCCCTCCTTGATCTCCTCGCGGTCCGGGTCCGGGTTCTCCTCGAGGAGCGACTTCGTCGCCATGACGAAACCGCTCGTACAGAAGCCACACTGGAGCGCGTGCTCCTCGTGGAACGCCTCCTGGACGGGGTGGAGCTTGCCGTCCTCGGCGAGGCCCTCGACGGTCTCGACGTCGCGGTCCTCGGCCTGCACCGCGTACAGCAGACAGCTCTTGACGATGTCTCCGTCGAGAGAGACAGTGCAGGCACCGCAGACACCGTGTTCACAGCCGACGCGGACACCGCGGCAGCCGCACTCGTTGCGGAGGAAGTCGGAGAGCTTCAGTCGCGGCTCGACCTCTCGGGTCACCGCCTCACCGTTGACGGTGACCGCAACCTCTCGCGTCGGACGCTCCCCCGAATGAGGTGTGTCCTCGATACTCATGGTAGATACCACCGTACTTTCGGCGATTCGGTCTTAAGCCTTGTCGTGATTCGCGGTGAAAGCATCCGCTCCCAGGCCGCAGTGGGCGTTCGGCCCGTCCGGCGCTCCCCGGTCAGTCGCCGTCGCACGCCGTCGTCTCGGGGTGGAACTGGAGCAACGGTGCCCGGTACAGCGGGCCGCCGCCCTCGCTGGGATAGCTCTAAGTCCCCCGACTTTGTCTTTTGGTACCATGGCACGAGCAGACCTCTGCATCCACAACGCTCGCGTCGTCACGCCGTCCGGCACCATCCACGGCGGCGTGGCGTCGACCGATGGCACCATCGCGGCGGTCGGCGGCGACGCTTCGCTGCCCGACGCGGCCCGGACCATCGACGCCGGGGGGAACTACCTGATACCGGGGTTCATCGACCCGCACGTCCACTGGGGGCTCTCCCGCTACGAGTTCGAGTACCACGAGGGCCTCGAACACGACTTCGAGACGGAGACACGGGGCGCGGTCCACGGCGGCGTCACCACGGTCGTGAACTTCCTGCTCCAGCCCGAGCCCTACCTGCCGGACATGGAGTTCTTCCGGCGGGCCGGCGAGGATAACTCGTACATCGACTTCGCCTACCACGCTATCGTCCACAAGGACCACCACGTCGAGGAGATCGAGGGACTCGCCGCGGAGGGCGTCCGGTCGTTCAAGGTGTTCTTCAACTGGTACAAGCACGCCTCGCCCGAGCTCGGCATCGAGCACTCCGACGCCGGTCGCGTCTACCAGGTACTCGACGAGGTGAGCGAGATGAACGGCGGCGTCGTGATGTTCCACGCCGAGAACGAGGACCTCGCCTACGAGCGACGCCAGGAGCTCCAGGACGAGAGTCGTAACGACCTGGCGGCCTGGTCCGAGGGCGCGCCGAACATCTGCGAGGCGATGCAGATCGAGCAGATCGGCCGCATGACCGAGTACACCGACTCCCGCGCGTACATCGTCCACATGAGCACGGGCGAGGGCGTCGACATCTGCGAGCGGTTCCAGGACCAGGGCGTCAACCTCCACGGCGAGACGTTGCCGGCGTTCCTCACCCACACGAACGAGGAAGAGGAGCTGGGCGTGTGGGGCAAGATATCGCCGCCGCTCCGGGGCGAGGAGAGCAAGAAGCGCCTCTGGGAGGGGCTGCGCAACGGCACCGTCGACTACCTCGGCACGGACCACTGCCCGCACAAGATCGAGTTCAAGGAGAAGGACACGGGCAAGCACGGGGACATCTGGGACGCCATCCCCGGCGACAACAACGGCATCGAGTACTTCCTGCCGGTGATGATGAGCGAGGGCGTGAACCGGAATCGCATCAGCATGGAGCGCCTCGTCGAGATCTGCGCCGAGAACAACGCCAAGCGCTGGGGCCTGTATCCCAGAAAGGGGGCGCTCGTCGAGGGCAGCGACGCCGACATGGTCGTCGTCGACATGGAGAAGTCGAAGGTCGTCGACGACGACTTCTACCACACGATGGAGCCCCGCTACTCGACGATGCACGGGATGGAGCTGACCGGGCTGCCGACCCACACCGTCGTCGGCGGCGAGGTCGTCGTCGAGCACGACGAGCTGCAGGTCGAGCCCGGCGGCCGGAACTACCTCCACCGCGGCGACAGCGGCGTCAAACTGGAGTAGGCGGCGTGAGTGTCCCCAGCTCCGTCGTCGGCGTCCTCCTCGCGGCTGGCACCGCCTCGCGCTTTGGCGACGACCAGAAGCTCCTGGCCGAACTCGACGGCGAGCCGCTGGTCCGCCACGCAGCGCGGCCGCTCCTCGACGCGAACCTCGACGGCGTCGTCGCGGTACTCGGCGACGAGCGCGAGCGCGTCGCGGCGGCGTTGCCGCCCGACATCGAGACGGTCCACAACCCTGCGTACGCCGACGGCCAGGCGACGACGGTCGCCCGCGGTGCGCGAGCGGCCGCCGACCGCGGCGCTGACGCGGCCGTCCTCGCGCTGGGGGACATGCCCTGCGTCGACGCCGGCACCGTGGCTGCGCTCGTCGACGCCTTCCAGCGCACCGGGAGCGACATCGTCGTCCCGACGAACGAGGGTCGGCGCGGGAACCCGGTGCTGTTCGGTGCGGCGCACTTCGACGCGCTGCAGGCCGTCGGGGGCGACCGGGGCGGCCGGGCGCTGTTCGACAGCTATCCGGTCGAGCGCGTGGCGGTCGAGGACCCCGGTATCCACCTGGACATCGACACCGAGGACGACATGCGAACGCTGGCAGAACGGTGTGCGGAGTAGCCTCCCTACGACACGACGACGGCCCGGTACCGACCCTCGTCGGTCTCCATCGCGTGGGAGGCGGCTTCGGCGAGGGAGAACGTCTCGACGGCCTCGGTGGTACGTTACGGCCGTAGCAACCTCAGTGGTTCCGGGCGCGAGTTCACGCTCACGCAGCAGTGCCGACAGCTCAGTCGTCGACGATTATCTCCCGCTCGCCGTGGATGGCTCCCTCGCGGCCGCGGAGCCGGCCACCGTCCCGCCCGTTCAGCACGGCGAGCGCCTCGCTGACGATGCTGAGGGCGATCTGGACCGGCTCGCCGCCCCCGACGTCGAGGCCGACGGGCGTGGCGACGCGGGCCAGCTGCTCCTCGGTGAACTCGACCCCGTCGGCGGCGAGCTCCTCGCGGATCTCCTCGAAGCGCTCTCGCGGGCCCATCAGCCCGACGTAGGGCGCGTCCGTCTCCAGCGCCGACGCGAGCGCGAGCTCGTCGTCGAGCTTGTTGTGGCTCATCAGCACGACCGCGGTCCGCTCGTCGGCGTGCTCGCCGAGGTCAGCGGGCCGCAGCGACACCACCTCGTCGGCCGCGGGAAACCGCTCCGGGTCGGCGTGGCCGCCGCGGGCGGTCGCGACGGTCACCGCGAAGCCGACGTGCCGGGCGAGGTTCGAGACCGGCCCGGTGTCGGGCTGCCCGCCGAAGACGAGCATCTTCGGTGCCGGCTCGACGCCGTCGACGAACACCGTCACGTCGCCATCCTCGGTCGAGACGGTGCGGGCAATCCAAGTGCCCGTCTTCGCGCAGTCGACGGCCTCGTCGCGGATCGCCGCGACGACCGCATCCGGGAGTCCGGGCCGGTCCGACGGCGTGGTGACCGAGCCGTCGGTCTCGACCACGGCGCGCGCACCGAGCGGCGCGTCGCCGTCCACGGCGGTCACCGTCGCCACCGAGTCGCCCGCGTCGAGCGCCGCGAGCACCGGGTCCCACGAGTCGTCGACCGGCTCGACCAGCACGTCGATGACGCCGTTGCAGCCCAGCCCGAGCCCCCACTCCTCGTCGTCCATCAGGTCGAACGTCTCGCTGACCGGCTCGCCCGACTCGAACACCCGGCCCGCGAGGTCGACGACCGGCCCCTCCAGACAGCCCGCGGTGATGCCGCCGAGGTGGTCGCCCTCGGGCGTCAGTACCATCTTCGCCCCCGGCCGGCGGTACGCCGACCCCTCGACGTCGACCACCGTCGCCACCGCGCCCGCCTCGCCCGATTCGCGGAGCGACGTGAGCCGCCGCTTCACGTCGAGTGCGGTCGCACTCCAGGGGTCTGCCGCAGATTCGTGCATGGTATCATCTAGCAGTCGAGGTGGTTTAGCCGTTTTCCCGGCTTGCAGGCAACGCACCGTCGGACAACCCGACGTTTCAAATCCCACACCGTCCAACCCCTTCTCGATGGAGAAGACGCCGACGGGGACCTCCGTGGGGGTGGACGACCCGTACGAGCACGCCACCCTGTGCGACCACCTCACGGGCGAGGGCACCTGCCGGTACGCGTTCGAGCACCCCCAGCACGACCCCGAGTTCGCCCGAGAGCGCCGCGCCGACGAGTTCGCGTGCCCCGTCGTCAGCGACGACGCGGGGCCGGACTGGGACTGGGACGACTGCCCGCACTTCCGCGCGACGGCGACGGACCGGGAGTGCGCACGGTGCGGGCTGGAGGGCAAACCGATGCAACTCGACGACGAGCGGCCGCTACTGGAGGAGCACCACCTCTCCTACGCCGACGCGGGGCAAGAGGTGAGCCACGAGATCACGGTGTGCCTCTGCCGGTGGTGCCACGCGAAGGTGCACGACTCGTGGGCGCGGGTGACGGACGACGCGAACCCGGACCCGGCGGCCATTGCGGCGCTGGAAGAGCGCCGGAGCCGGGAGCAGCGCGAGCTGTCGTTCGACACCGCGCGGGAGCGGCGGTCGGGGGACGACAACGAGGGCGACGACCGGCGGGGTGGGCCCTCCAGCGACGGGGACTGAGATGGACCGGCGTACGGCCCCACGGCTGGTGCTGCTCTCGGCGGTCGTCGTCGGCTGCGTCATGCTCGGCTCGCTCTGGCTGAAACGCCCGGGAGACATCGGACTCGACCTCGCGGTGTACCGGACAGCCGCCGACGCGTGGCTCTCGGGCGGGGCGCTGTACGGGGTCTCGCCGGCCCGCGCCCCCGAGTTCACGTTCCTCTACCCGCCGGTTGCTGTCCTGCTGTTCGTCCCCTTTGCGGTCGTGCCCGAGTCGGTCGCGCTCGTGGCGTTCACGGGCCTGAACGTCGCGGCTGGGCTCGCGCTCGCCGGGGTGATCGTCCGCTACCTTCGCGAGCGTGGCGTCGCAGTGTCTCGGGTGGACGTTGGACTGCTCGCGGCGGCGTGTACGGTGTCGGGCTACCGTGGCGCGTCGCTGTTTTTCTCGCAGGTGAACGTGTTCCTGGCGCTGGCGCTGGCGGTCGGGTTCCTCGCGCTGGAGCACGAGCGGGAGACGCTGGCGGGCGCGGCACTGGCGCTGCCGGCGTTCATGAAGCTGTTCCCGGTTGTCGTCGGCGCGTGGCTGCTCCGG
The DNA here is from genome assembly GCF_024609245.1 of Haloarchaeobius sp. FL176. Taxonomy (GTDB): domain Archaea; phylum Halobacteriota; class Halobacteria; order Halobacteriales; family Natrialbaceae; genus Haloarchaeobius. The sequence goes on along the minus strand of NZ_JANJYH010000003.1, from coordinate 402,824 downwards.
CGGCGGGCGTGGCGGGGGGTCGCGGCGGCGGTCGGCGTCGGGGTCGGGCTGCACCTGCTCGGGGCGGTGCTGCTCGGGCCGGACCTCGTCGCGACGTACGTCGAGGTCGCCCTGTCGGAGCGGACCGGCGTCGGGGTGTTCGCGGGTGGGCTCCCGGCGACGGAGACGTACCTGACGCTGCACCGGGCTGGCTCGCACCTCGTCGGCGGGGGCAGCCTGGCCCGATACGGCTTCGCCGCCGCGGTGCTGTTGCCGGCGCTCGCGGTCTGTTACCGGGACGTCTCGACGCCGGACCGGCGGCTCACCGCGTGGTTCGCGACGCTCGTCGCGATGCTGCTCGGCTTCCCGTCGTACCAGGTGTACGTCGGACTCGTCCTCTTCCCACTGTTCGCCCTGGTGTACGCGTTTCCGGGGGGCCGGGTCCGACAGCTGTTCCTCGTGGGGGCCGCGCTGTCGACGACGGTGTACGCCGGCGGGGAGTTCGTCGCGGCTGCGGGGGCCGTGCCCGCCGTCGGTGGACTGCTCGCTGCCGCGCTCCGCCCGGTGCTGACGCTCGCGGCACCGGCGACGTACGGCCTGCTGTGCTGTCTCGCTGCCTGCGTGGCGTTCCACCTGACGGCGGCCGCGGGTGGGACAGGCAGGTGAGGGCAGCGGCGGCTCTCGGGAGGGGGTCCGACGAACGGAGGAGGTCTGCCTAGTGGACCAGCGGCGGCTCTCGGGAGGGGGTCCGACGAACGGAGGAGGTCTGCCTAGTGGACCAGCGGCGGGTCGCTGGGTTCGTCTTCGGTGCGCGCCTCGATGGCGGTCTCGATGCCGGCGAGCAGGCGGTGGATGGCTGCTTCGTGGTCTCGTTTGTTCCGGTTGCACGCGTTCGGGCTCACGCCGAGTGCGTCGTACGCCGTGAACGCGTCCGGCGGCACCGACTCCCCCGTCTCGATGTCTCGACGCACCAGGCTCAACAGCTGGTGTACGTGGAGGAGTTCTTGTTTTCGCATCCAACAGTGATTGCTGTTCAAGCTGTGTAAAGGTGTAGCATCGTTTACGGGGCCTGGCACTACGGAGCCGCCCTGAGTGCGAGGGTCAGATGATGTCACCGAGGCGCCGCGGCTCGCCCCGCAGGTCGGGGTTCTCCTCGACCATCTGGAGCACCTCGTGGTCCGTCACGTCGCGGTAGTCCTTGCCTGTGGCTTCCTCGATGAGCGCGCTCTCGAGTCGGAACTCGGTGCCTTCGTACACTACGTCGCAGCCGTCGTCGTCGAACGAGAGTGTTGTCATGTTCGGACGGAGGTGACCCGACGGTAAAAACCCACAGAAGCGCGTCTGACGGGCGTCAGACGCGGACACGGGGTTTAAGAGGCCGTAGAGCCGATACGGCTGTGTGTCGCTGAGTACGGACCCACTCGACGAACTCTCCATTCCCGACGGGACGACGGTGGAGGAGCACGACCTCGTGACCGACGGCGACGTGCTCATGGGCGGTCGCTCGACCGTCGAGTTCGGCATCCGGGGACGGAACGTCCTCGCGGGCGAGGGAGTCCGCATCGGCGGTGGCGTCGAAGCAGAGGCGGACTGCCGCCTCGACATGTGGTCGGACGTGGCCGGGAACGTCCTCGTCGGCCGCGACGCGTTCATCGGCGAGCGGACCCACATCGGCGGCCAGCTCATGGTCTCGGGTGACCTCGACGTCGGCGACGACGTGGACATCGAGGACGGCTTCGAGGCCAACGGCTGGATCGTCATCCGGAACCCGATGCCGACGATCGTCTTCCTGTTCGTCTACCTCAAGCAGCTGATGCTGCTCGGGGAGGAGGAGGCCGCAGAGAACCTGGTGAACGAACTGTCCGACGAGGAGGACCCCGAGGAGCCGCCGCTCATCATCCCACGGGGCGCGACGGTGAGCGACGACGCGTGGCGCGTCTCGACGCCCGCGACGGTCGGCGACGACTGCCGGCTCCACGGCAACATCCGCGCGGAGTCCATCGAGGTCGGTCAGGACTGCAACATCTTCGGCAGCCTGCGCGCGAAGCACGACATCTACATCGGCGAGGGAACCCGCGTCCACGGCGACGTGACCACGCGCAAGGGCGAGGTCCGCATCGCCCCCGGCGCGCTCGTCCTCGGCGACGTCTCCTGTTCGGACCTCGAAATATCGAAAGGCGCGGAGGTCGACGGGACGATGCGCGCCCGCGGCAACATCACGATGCAGGGCATCGCGCGGCGGGACGTAGAGTAACGCGCGACCTCGGGTAGTTCCTCAGCGGTTTCGTAGAGTCCGTCCAATCGTCGAAAGCGTAGTTTTCACCCTGAATACAGCGTCACCTTCACAACCAACCAACGCGAGAGAACCAGGGTAGTGTCTACTCATAGACCGCGTTGCAGATGAAACGTCCACCTCACGGACCCATATCTTTTCAGTACAAGGTAGAGCACCGCCATAGTATGCAACGGAGAGGTCTATTGGCAACAATGACTTCGCTTGCCGTCTTGGGTAGCGGTTGCTCGTCAGACAGCCAGTCGGAATCACTTGAACCTGTAGAGAATCCCCCCGACTGGTTAACTGCGGGGGACGAGTGTGAGTCGTCATCGGCAGACGGCTATCTAAACCTGACTGGAAGGAAGGACGATGTAGCCGATTCTATCGCAGTAGTCGAATTTGAACGACTCTCCGAAGAATCTCAACTGATGGTTCGATTCGAAGTACAGCATGAAATTGCCAAAACTTGTACGGATGCTAGTGGATTTTCGACCCTCCTGGCAGAGATTGATAATATGGGGCGTGACCCATATCGGGAAGAGCACGGAGAGAGACCGGAGGCAACTGCTATCAAAGTTGGAAACGGGTACTACGAGATAATCCGGATGGTCGTCTACGACCAGGTCTTAGAGTAGGAAAGTTATCGTCGAGCTGTCGAGTTTACTCTGTACAGATCGCCATCTATAGTTGCCATTCTATTCTCTCTCGACGTCTCCGATAGAAAGCCTACGCGTTCTTCTCGATTCGTTCCGCTACTCGTCGATAGTCGTCTCTAACAGCACCTCGGGCTCGACGAACTCGCCCTCCCAGACGACGGTGACGGTCTGGCCGGCTTCGGCCTCGAAGAACACCTTGTTGCCGACGGAGATGGGGTAGTCGACGGGGCGGCCTGGCGCTCGCCCACCTGGTCGTCGTCGGCGACCCAGTACGTGAACGTCTCGCGCTCGTCGAGGGCGGTGGTGCCGACGAAGCTGCTGGTCGATGTGGCGTCGGGGACGACGGGGACCCGGTCGCCGTCGACGCGGACTTCGACGGCGGCGGTCGCGCCGGAGGTGATCTCGTCGCCGTCCATGTGGACGGCCTTCCGCCAGGTCTCTTCGGCGGTCTGGATGGCCATGTTCAGTTCCGGTGCGGCACGGGGGTCGGTGCGTGTCGTCCCCGTCTCGGTCGGGTCGGTCGGCTGGCCGCCGGGTCCACCCGTGTCGAGTGTGGAGACACAGCCGGCGAGGCCCAGCGTCGCCAGCGTCGCCGTCGTCGTGGTGAGGAGGTCGCGTCGTTTCATACGTGTAACCGTTCATACGATAGGGTTTTAGGAGGTTTCGGCTTGTCGCCGCTTCGTGTTGCGTTCTCTCGGTGCGTGCCAACCTGTCTCGTACTGTCACGGGGTTGATGCGAACTGTCTCACCGACCGAAAGGCAGTTTCCCGCGGCGCGAGTAGCCGCCCAGTATGCTCTCTATCGCGCTGGCGGGCAAGCCCAACGCGGGCAAGTCCACGTTCTACTCGGCGGCGACGCGGGCGGAGGTCGACGTGGCCAACTACCCCTTCACGACCATCGACGCGAACCGGGGGGTGACCCACGTCCGGACCGACTGTCCGTGTCTCGACCGCGACGAGCGCTGCGGGAACGACAACTGTCACGACGGCAAGCGCTACGTTCCCGTGGAACTGCTCGACGTGGCCGGTCTCGTCCCCGGTGCGCACGAGGGGAAGGGGCTCGGCAACCAGTTCCTCGACGAGCTGACGAACGCGGACGTCATCATCAACGTCGTCGACGCCTCCGGCGCGACCGACGAGAAGGGCGAGCCAGTCGAGGCTGGCAGTCACGACCCGCTCGACGACGTAGACTTCATCGAGGAGGAGATGGACCTCTGGCTGGCGGGCATCGTCGACCGCAACTGGGAGTCCGTCGAGCGCAAGTCCCGCTCGCCCGACTTCGACCTCGACGAGGCGCTCGCCGACATGCTCACCGGCTTCGGCGCGAGCATGGCCGACGTACAGGCCGTCATCCGCGGGCTGGACTACCCCTCGGACCCGATGGCCTGGACCGACGAGGACCGCGAGGCGCTCGCCCGCGACGTGCGCCGACGCACGAAGCCCATCGTCGTCGTCGCCAACAAGGCCGACGTCGCCCCTGCCGAGAACGTCGAGCGCCTCCTCGCGCTCGACAAGCCCGTCATCCCGGCGACGGCACAGGGGGAGCTCGCGCTCCGGAAAGGCGCTGATGCCGGTGCCGTCGACTACGACCCCGGCGACGACGCCTTCGACATCCGCGGGGAGGTGTCCGACGCCCAGCGCGAGCTGCTCGACGGGCTGCGCGACACCATGGCGGAGTACGGCGGGACGGGGGTACAGGCCGCTCTCGACTACGCCGTCTACGACCTGCTCGACCACCTGACGGCCTACCCCGTGCAGGACGCCTCGAAGTGGACCGACGCGAAGGGGAACGTGCTGCCTGACGCCTTCCTGTTGCCTCGGGGATCGACTCCCGTCGACCTCGCGTACGCGGTCCACTCCGACATCGGGGACGGCTACCTGCACGCGGTGGACGCCCGCAGCTCGCGGGAGATCGCGGACTCGTACGAGCTGGCGGAGGGCGACGTCGTGAAGATAGTCTCGACCGCGAAGTAGATCCGGTCCTGAGACCGCCCATCTCGGGAGTAAGCTATTCGCTTTCGGGGTCACAATTCGAAACGATGCCCTCCACCCGCCGCAACGTACTCCGAGCGACGCCGGTACTGCTCCTGTCCGGCTGTTCCGGAATCGATTCGTCGCCGGCGACCCCGTCGACCAGCGAACCGCAACCGTCGACTCCGCTAACCGCCAAGGTCCCACGTATCGAGTCGTACCCGTTCACGTTCGAGTCCACCGTCGAGGTGACCGACGGCGGAGTCCGTGGCTGGTTCTTCGACGGAACGTTCACGAAACATGCGACGGTGTCGGGAACGGTCGCCGACGGCGACCCGGTTTCGGTCGCGGTGACCGAGGAGGACGTCACGACTGCCAGCTGGCCAGCGTCGGTAGTCGCCGAGGAGACCGCCACCCAGTCGTTCGAGCTGGATGCGGAGGTGACAGACGGCCACGGCTCGGTCCTGCTGGACTGTGGCCCGGGCAACAGCGTCGAACTGCGTGTCGAGGTGACCACGATATAGGGCCGCGTTCTTCTCGGTCGGTGGACGCGCTGAGACCGCGAACAGCCAGCGAGCACCCAATCGCTTTTCTCCGCTTCCAACCACGGGCTCCACATGGTCGAGACGCTCTCCATCGACGAGCCGCAGCCGAGCCAGCTCTATCTGAGCCGGCGGAAGCTCGACGGTGTGCTCTCGTGGTTCGACCCCGACGAGCCCGACTACGACCCGTTACCGGTCATCGAGCTGGACGGCGAGTGGGTACTCATCGACGGCCACACCCGGGCGTTCGTCGCGAGCCTCGCGGGGGCCGAGGAGCTACGGGTCGTCCACGACACCGACGACCACCCGCGCGAGGTCTACCGGCGGTGCGTTGGGTGGTGTCGTGAGGCGGGTATCACCGGGGTCGCGGGGCTCCACGGGCAGCTCGTGAGCGAGGGTGCGTACCAGCGGCTGTGGGTCGACCGCTGTCAGCGGGTGGCGCGAGAGGAGGGCTGACGGGGGAAGCAGTACACTCAAGCACCGTCGCCGGTTATACAGGTCAGATGTCACGTCGAGACGAACGGCTCGCCCGCGACACCGAGGTCGACTCGGTGGCGACGCTGTTCCTCTGGGTCCGGGGCGGTGCGTTCGGCGCGTTCGCGTTCCTCTTCGGTGTCGGGTTGTTCCACTTCCTCCTCAGGTCCCGGTTCGCCGGCGAGGCGGGCGTCGCGGCCGCGGCCATCGGGCGGTGGCGCGTCTCGGCCTGGGTGTACTACAACGCCCATCTGGTCCCGACCGATGGGGTCGCTCTGGAGGCGGTCTCCGTGGTCGCGGATGGGGGGAACACGCTGCTCCGGCTCGCGGCCGCGGACCCGCTGCTGTACGGGCTCTGTCTCCTCCCACCCGCGATGCTCGTGGTCGGGGGCTACCGGACGGCAAAGCGCCGGCCGAAGAACACGCGGTGGCCCCGGGCGGGGGCCGCCGTCGCACTTGGCTACGGCTTCGTCGCGGCCGTGTTCCTCATGTTCGCGTCCATCCAGCCCGCGGGGCCGGTCCCGGGCGTGCCGGAGGGGACCCTGCTTCGGCCGAACCCCTTGCTCGCCATCGGGCTCGCCGCGTTGGCGTATCCCTGCGTGTTCGGGCTCTTCGGCGCGGTGCTCGGCCGACGTGCGCCGTGGACCAGACCGAGCAAGCAGCACCAGGACCGTCAGCGTCACCGGAAGTAGGCGGCCGCGCCGGCGCACCGCTTCGGCGACGACCCGTACCGACGGAGCCCGCGCTCCGGGGCACATCGAACGCCGCCGCAGTGGGGCCGGTCACGACAGCGGCTGGTAGTACACCGCGACGAGCAGTACGGCGAGGAACAGGTAGCAGCCCCGCACGAGTAGCATCGTCGCCAGCTCGTCGGTGCCGCGGCGGGCGAACGCCGCGACCGGCACGAACACGAGGACGGCAGCCGCGGCCGACGGCGGGAACACGCTGACGGCGGCGAACGCGAGGACGGCGACGAGTCCGACCGCCATCAGACCGAAGGCGACGGTCCGGGCGCGCTCGCGCCCGACGACGACGGCGACGGTGCGTTTGCGGATGGAGCGGTCGTAGTCGTAGTCCTTCGCGTCGTCGATGACCTTCACGCCCGACAGCAGCACGAGGAACACGACGGCGAAGGCGACCGGGACGGCTGCGAAGCCGGCGGTCTGGACGTAGTAGCCGCCGACGATGGCGACCGCGATACCGAGCGGGTAGCCCGTCGTCGCGGTGACTGGGTTCGTGTCGAGCTGTGGCGCGTGGAGGTAGGCGATGACCCAGCACGGGAGCGTGACGAGCGCGGCGATGGGGCCGACGAACAGCCACAGCGCGCCGAGACAGAGGAAGAACCCGCCGGTCGAGAGCGCGAGGGCGAGTCGGCAGCCACGCTCGGTCAGGGGATGGTCGTCGTCCTCGTCGCGCACGTAGAAGTCGACGTAGCCGTCCTTCACGTGGGCGGTGTAGACCGCCAGGAAGACCGCGACCATGTGGACCGCGCCGAGGACCACGTCGAACTCCCCGGCGAGGACGCTCCCGAACCACGACGCGGCGAGCGGCGGGAGCATGAACACGGGATGGACCTGCGAGGAGAGCGCACGAGCGTCGGCGACGACTCCGGAGTCGTGCCGGGAGAACGTCATGCGGTACCATTCGGCACCGACACCAATAACTCCGCGGGTGGGCGACGGGGCTGCCGGTGTGGGGTCGCGGTGTGGGCCAGCCGCCCGGAACGGCGGTCCTGGCAGGGTTTTTCAGACCGTCTCGTCGACGAACGACTCCAGCAGCTTGCGCTCGGCGGCGCGGAGGTGCTCGTGGAGCGTCGGCGCGGCGATGTCCATCGCCTCGGCGACCTCCTCGGCGGTGGAGTCGCGCGGCCACTCGTAGTAGCCTGCGGAGTAGGCCGTCTCCAGCGCTGCCTGCTGACGGTCGGTCAGCCGGTCGCTGAGGCCCTGCCGGAACGACTCCGTGGACTGGACCGAGCGCTCGACCTCCCGCTTCGAGACGAGGTCGGTGTCCGCGTACGCCGACTGGACGGCGCCCGCGATGGCCTTCAGATCGGCGTCGGGCGCAGCCTCGACGACGACGGTCCCCTCGCCGTCGGTGACGTCGAACGACCGGACAGTCGCACCGACGGCAGAGAGCGTCTCGATGGCGGCCTCGGTCACGGAGAGTTCGAGCAACGATTCGTCGCCGTCCGCCACGAGCCGTGCGTTCGCGATGGCGTCCAACTCGGCCGCGAGAGCGAGGGCCTCCTCGCCGTTGCCGCCGACGAGGTCGACGAAGCAGGTCAGTCCGGAGTCGTCGTTCGAGGCGACGCCACGCAGCGAGAGGTCGCCGCCAGTCTCGCTGGCGATGCGGACGAGCGGGTCCGACCGGTCGCTGTGGCGGAACTCCAGCTCGGCGACGGTGTCCGCGAGCAGGAGGCGGCGCTGCTCGACGGCCGTGATGCCGTTGGCGATGCGAGCGCCGAGCTGGGCGAACACGTCGGTCTCGTGGTCACTGACGGTGTGCTCCGGCGTCGTCCCGACGACGAGCGCGCCGTAGGACTTCTCTCGGTAGGACAGCGGCGTGACGAGGACGGTGCCGTCCGCGAACCCGTCCAGGTCCACATCGAGCTCGGGCAGCAGCTTGAGTTCGCCGTCGTCGACTGCCGATTCGACACCGGGGGCGAGCTCGTTCCCGGTGATGTCGGCGTCCTCCGTCACCGGACCGGCGGCCTCGCGGAGCCTGACACCCCGGCTGTGGTCGGTGTACTCCACGACCAGCGAGGCGCGGTACGGTTGGGTCCCGACGACGGCCTCGCAGACCGCGGCGTCGATCGCCTCCCGCGTGTCGGAGTCGACCAGCGCCCGGTCCACGCGTCGGATGACCCGGTTGACGTTCGTCAGTCGCTCGAGCTGTTGCTCGCGCTGTGCGATCGCCTCCTCGTTCGCCTCGTACGTCTCGTCCAGCTCGCTCTGGAGTTCGACGAGCTGGTTCTCGTCGCGGAGTGTCTCCCGTTCGCGGGTCGACAGTGCGGCCTCCGTCGCCTCCAGCGCGAAGTACTCGCGGACCTCCTCGGAGAAGTCCGAGCGCGCGAGCAGCTCGTCCGCGGTGTCGACCACGTCGTCGCGGTCGACGGGCTTCACGAGGTACTCGTCGAACGGCATGTCGACGATGTCGGTGTCGGGCGCGACGGCAGTCATCATCGCGACCGGGAACTCGTAACCCTCCTCGCGGAGGACGTCGAGCGTCTCATCGCCGGACTTGCGGGGCATCCGCCGGTCGAGGAGCACGAGGTCGACCTCGTCGTCGACCGCTTCGAGTGCGTCCTCGCCGCTGTAGGCGGTCCGGACGCGGTAGTCGTCGTCCTCCAGCCAGTATCGACACGTGTCCGCGAGGTCCTCGTCGTCGTCCACCACGAGGACTGTGGGTCGGGAGCCCCCCACCTCTGCGTCCCGCGACAGGTTCGTTGCCATTGAGGATAGGTATGGGACCGACGAGCAAATGGAGTCGGACCTAAACAGTTTGGTTCAGCCGTGGACAGTGCGGTTGGCTGACCAACTGCGGTGGGTTCGTGTGGTTCGTCCAGCTCAGCGGACTGCCTCGGTCGCCTCGCGCATCACGTCCAGCGCCTCCTCGAGCTCCTCCGTGCTCGTCGCGTAGGAGATGCGGGCGTAGCCCTCTCCGTGCTCGCCGAACGCCTCGCCGGGGACGACGACGACCCCACGGTCGAGTACCTCGTCGACCCAGCCCTCGGGGACCTTCGGCATGACGTAGAACGCGCCCTTCGGTTCGGGCACTTCGAGGCCCATGTCGGTGAGGCCGTCGACGACGAGGTCGCGGCGCTCCTCGAACGTGGCGACCATCTCGTCGACGACGTCCTGCGGGCCGTCGATCGCGCCCTCGGCGGCGTACTGTGCAGGTGCCGACGCGCAGGCCTGCACGTACTGGTGGACACGGAGCATGCGCTCGACGCGCTCGTTCGAGCCGACCACCCAGCCGAGCCGCCAGCCCGTCATCGAATACGTCTTCGAGCAGGCGGAGACGACGACGACGTTGCCGGAGTCGGTGTACTCCATCGGGGAGTGGTGCTCCCCGTCGAAGACGATGTGCTCGTACACCTCGTCGGAGACACAGAGCACGTCGTACTCCTCGGCGATGCGGGCGAACTCCTTCATGTCGGCCTCGGACTGGACCGCGCCGGTCGGGTTGCCGGGGCTGTTGACGATGAACGCCGCGGTGTCCTCGGTGATGTGCTCCTCGACCGTCGCGGGGTCGAGCGTGAGGTCCTCGCGGAGCGGCAGCGGTTTCGGCTCGCCGCCCGCGACGTGCGTGAGTGCCTCGTAGGCGACGAAGCCGGGGTCGGGGTAGATGACCTCGTCGCCCTGGTCGACGTGGGCCTCCATGACGAGGTGGAGTGCCTCGGAGCCACCGGCGGTCGCGATGATATCTTCTGGGTCGACCGCGAGGCCGCGGTCGCGCTCGAACTTCGCCGAGATGCTCTCGCGGAGCGATTCGGTGCCCTTGTTCGAGGTGTAGGCGTCGGTCTCGCCCGCCTGGATGGCCTCGACGGCGGCCGAGCGCGCGTGCTCGGGCGTCGGGAAGTCGGGCTGTCCGAGGCCGAGGTTGATGGCGTCCTCGCCGGCCGCCTCGAAGACCTCGCGGATGCCACTGATACTGACCTGTTCGACCCGTTTCGAGAACTCGGTCATACACCAACCAGCGTAGCGATTGCGGATAACTCTTGATGTGATTCGTGGTATCGAACCACACCGCAGCCACCGACGAGGGACTGGCTACTGGTACATCCGGAGCGGCTGGGCCTGCGAGCTCTCCTCGTCTTTCGCCTTGCGCATCTTCTCGGCGAGCTTCTCCTTCTGTTTTCGGATCTCCTCGGCGCGGTCGACCAGCTCGGAGATATCGACCTCGATGCCGGTCAGCGTCCCGATGCCGTGCTCGATGAGGACGCGAGCCGCCTCGGGGTCGGGGAAACGCTCGTTCGACTGCACGACGAGGCCGACACCGTCGAGGCCGACCTCGCCGGCCTCGTTGAGGAACGCACCGGTCGGTCCGCTGACGACACCGTTCTCTGGTGGCACGTCGATGTCGACGTCGTCGAGCTGTCCGCCGGCGTCCCCCGTCGCGATGCCGAACAGCTCGGGGACGCCCGACTTCTCGGCGGGGAGCCCGCTGAGGAAGATGGGGGTGACGTTCTCCTCGTCGAGCCAGCTCACCAGGCAGTCGGCGAACTCGGCGACTGCGGCGGAGTTCACCGGGATGTCGCTCTGGAGCGCGACGAGGTCCTCGTCCGGGGCGGCGTAGATGCGGACCGGCGGCTGGATGGTCCGCTCGCCCTCGTGGTAGACGCCGATTGGGGCGAGGCTGTCGCAGTGGACCGTGCCGTACAGCTCCATGTCGAACTCATCGACGAGGTGGTCGGTCGCTATCTTCCCGACGAGGCCGACGCCTGGCATCCCTTCGACGAGCATCGCACCATCCACGTCCATCTCCGCGTGCTGCTGGATGTGTCCCATATCCGGACCGACACACCGACGTGAAGTAAAAGCTCTCCCACCGGTGCGGTGGCCGTTCGAAACCGACAAACCGCTCCCCCGCGAAACCGTGCTCGATGGAGCCATTCCAGCGGTACCGGGACGTCGTCGACGACTTCGAGGCGTTCATCGACGCCTGTGAGCGGTCGCTTTCGATGGCGGTCCGCGTGAACACGTTGAAGGCGACGCCCGAGCAGGTCGAGCGCGCGTTCGACGAGGCGGGCATCGGCTACGAGCGCGCCGACTGGCACCCCCACGTCGTGCGCGTCGAGACGGATACACCAGGTGTGACCTGGCCGAGCATCCACGGCTGGGTCCACGGGCAGGAGGAGGTGTCGGCTATCCCGGCGTCCGTCCTCGCGCCGGAGCCCGGCGACCGCGTCCTCGACGCCTGCGCAGCCCCGGGGAGCAAGGCGACACAGCTCGCCGCGGAGATGCAGGACGAAGGGACACTCGTCGCGAACGACAACAACCTCGGCCGGCTCTCCGCGCTGCGGTTCAACTGCGAGCGCCTCGGCGTCACCAACGTCGCGGTCACGAACCGCGACGCGCGGAACTTCTCGCTGAAGCCCTTCGCCGCCGAGGACGAGCACGAAGGCCCGCAGTTCGACCGCGTACTCGTCGACGCGCCCTGCTCCTGTGAGGGGACCATCCGGAAGAACCCGGACGCCCTCGACGGCTGGAGCGAGGACCACGTCGCCGGCATCGCGGGCGTCCAGAAGGGCATCCTCCGGCGGGCAATCCAGGTTACCCGCGACGGCGGGCACGTCGTCTACTCCACGTGTACGTTCGCCCCCGAGGAGAACGAGGCCGTCCTGGACCACGTCCTCCAGAAAGAGGACTGCCGCCTCGTGGACTACGACCTCGCGCTCGAGCACGACGACGGGCTCACCGGATGGCGCGACACCGAGTTCGACCCGCAGGTCGCGAAGGCAAAACGGGTCTACCCCCACCAGAACGACACGGGCGGCTTCTTCACCGCGAAGCTGGAGGTGAGCGCATGAGCGAGAACGACGGGCAGCGCTTCGACCGTCTCCCCGCCACGGCGGCCGACCGCGAGGTCGACGGCCGGGCCACCCGCGAGGCGGTCGTCGACTGGTGGGAGAACCGGTTCGGCATCCCCGCGGAGACGTTCGACGACCACACGTTCTGGGAGAAGGGCGCGGGTAAGATCTGGATCTTCGCGGGCGACGCGCCGAGCCCCATCGCCATCGAGGGGCTCGGGATGACGTTCCTCCGCACGCGCCAGGAACACTGGAAGCCGACGACCGATGCCGTCCAGCGGTTCGGTCGACTCGCCACGAAGAACGTGTTCGAGCTGACCGACGAGCAGGCCGAGCGCTTCGTCGACGGTCAGGACCAGGAGATACCCTACGACGGCGACTGGGGCTACGTCATCGCCGCCCACGAGATAGCGGGGGACCGCGAGCCCATCGGTGTCGGGCTCTACGTCTACGGCGAGCTCAAGTCGACGGTGCCGAAGGGCCGCCAGCGCTCGGTCTGAGTCGTTTCGCCGTCCGACCCTTTTTATCCGGATCCGCGTCCAGACACGGCGTGCCCTGACCACGCGACGCGCGACGGCCGAGGCGGCTGCGTGACGCACCGTCGCGCGAACGAACGGCGTCGCCTGTTCGCCATCCCAGCCAGCGACGGTACGGCCTCCGCCCGCTCATCCTCCGCCGCTGTCGGCCTCTCGCACCGTCCCCCCGTCCAGTCCGGCCCACTCGACCCGGTAGCCCATGTGGGAGAGCGTCGCGCTCGCGTCGTCCAGCCCGAACTCGTCGAGCACCGCCTCCGCCTCGTCGAGCGTCATCCCTGCCACGACGCGCTCGCCCACCACGTCCAGCACGGCGGGCCGAACGAGCGTCCGCCCGACGCGCTCGTGCTCGGGGAACGACTTCCCCTCGACGGCGCTCTCGCTGACGCCGTGCCGGTCCGCCAGTGCCGACAGCGTCACCACGTCGTCGTCGGGAACGAGGGCGTCCGGTAACTTCTCGGCCGCCGTCGCGACCAGCTCGTCCTCGTAGTGCCGGAGGGCGTCGCGGACGTCCTTCACGCGGATGGTCCGCGAGTAGGTGATGACGCGGTGGTCCATCGCCGAGATCTCCTCGCCGACGCCGAGCGACTCGTCCACCGCGACGAGCATCTCCACGTCCTCCAGCTCGTCGAGCTGGGCGAGCTTCTTCGCGACGTACTCGGGCGTCCAGAACCCCATCACCTCGAAGTAGACCCGGAACTCGTCGTCGCCGGGACGCCAGTCGAACACGAAGTCCGGAATCATCACCCGCGAGCCGGTCGCGAGCGGTTCGGGCTCGCGGACGATGTCCCAGTCCAGCCCGAGGGACTCGAACCGCGTCGCCACGTCGCGCTCGACCTCGCTGTCGAACTCGACCTCCGCGACCGGTTCGGTGCCGGGCACCCGAACAGGGTCGTCGTCCGTCAGCACCAGCTCTCGCTCGGTGCCGTGGTCGTCGATGGTCGCCGCGAGTCGCCAGTCGTCGGTCTTCGCGACGGTGCGGAGCAGCCGGGCGAAGCGGGTCCCGTAGCGGCGCGAGCGGCGGAACAGCGCGTCGGGGCCGGTGACGACGACCTCGCGGCCGTCGTCGGTCCGGTGGATCTCGTACAGCAGCCGGAGGCGCTTGACCGCCGAGACGAGCGCCTTCGGGTCCGACGAGCGAACCCGGACCTCGGTCGCGTCGAACAGCGTCGTCTGTGCGAGCGAGAGGTTGTACTGCGCGACGAGCTCCGCTGGGGACCAGGGCGCGTCGACGCTCTCGAGTACCTGCCGGTCCTCGAGGTCGGCGTAGAGTGACCTGGCGAGGTCGTCGGCGTCGACGCCGCGCGCCGTCGCCGCCCGTCCAAGTGCCTCGTCCCGCTCCGCGGCGGTGACGACGCCGACCGTTTCGGCGGCCTCGAACGCCGCTCGCCGAGCACGCTCCGGCTCGACCGGTGCGCGTGTTTCGAACATCGTCTCCCGTTCGACGAGCTTCGCGAACCCCCGGACGAGCTTGAAGTCCGGCGCGTCGGCCTCCAGCTCGGCGAGTGCGTCCCGGAGGTCCCCGCGCTGTTCGCCGACGTGGCCCTGGAACACGCCGAGCGTGCGCGCCGCGAGTTCCTCGTGCTCCGGACGGGCGAACTGCGGGTGATAGCCGCCGCCGGCGCGTGACACCCGGAGCAGGTCCTTCGTCAGCATCGTCTGCTCATGGGAGACGGGCAGTGAAAAGCGCAACTCCCCGACCCGAGTCACAAAGGTTTCGTACCGACCCACCGAAGCCGCGGTCGATGCGACGGCGTGCCCTCTGCCGGAGCCTCGTCACCGGGGCCGTGCTGCTCGCGGGCTGTAGCCGCCGCCCTGGCGACCAGCCCGGCGCGGACCAGCGGCCGCCGGAGACCGAGCCCGACGTGCCGACCGAGGACGGGTCGACGCCGACGACGGCGGTGCCGACGACGCGGCTCGGTCGCGACCTGTCGGTCGGGCTGGAGACCGACGAGACCGACGACCAGTTCCTCGTGACCGCGGTGGTCGCCAACAACCGGGAGACGATGGTCGACCTGACGCTCGTGGCGGTCTGGACGCGTGACGGGGAACGACTGGAGCGGGCGCGTCGAGTGCGGCTCGCTGCCGGGGCGACAAGCCGGTTCGAGTTCACGTTCGACCGAGTCGGCTCCATCTCCTTCGAGTGGCGCGAGCCGGCCGGGAGTGCTACCCCCGACGGCGGCTCGCGACGCGCTCCTCGGCGGTCTCGGCGCTGACGAGTTCGTACAGCAGCGCGCGCCCCCCGTCGGCTTTCGGGCGGAGGATGCGCCCGAGTCGCTGGGTGAACTCGCGCTCGCTCCCGCTGCCGGAGAGGATGACGGCGACGTTCGCGTCGGGGACGTCGACGCCCTCGTCGAGGACGTTCGACGTGACGACCCGCGAGTAGGTGCCGTCGCGGAACTTCTCGAGCACGTCACGACGTTCGCTCGTGCCGGTCTCGTGCGTGATGGTCGGGACGAGGAACCGTTCCGAGATGTCGTACGCGAGCTCGTTGTGCGCCGTGAAGACGATAATGCGGTCGTCGCGGTGGTCGTCGAGGATGGATTCGAGTGCGTCGAGCTTCGCCTGGCTGCCCATCATGATGCGGCGGGCGCGCTGTTTCGCCAGCAGCGCCTCGCGCGCCTCGGGGTCGGTGCCGGAGCGCTTGACCAGCTCCTGGTAGTCGCTCCCGCTGGTGAACCGGATGTTGCTGCGGGCGAGGTAGTCGGTGAACGTGGACTGGTGTTCCTCGTAGCGCTCGCGCTCTTCGGGCGTGAGCTCGACGGTGAGCCGCTTCACGTCGTAGCTGGCGAGGTGGTCGCCGGCGAGGTCGTCGGCCGCGAGGCGGTAGACGAGCGGGCCGACGAGTTCCGCGATGACCTCGTGCGCGTCGTCGGGGCGCTCGAAGGTCGCGGTGAGACCCATCCGGGCGGGTGCGGCGAGTAGTCGCCCGATGTCGCGGTAGCCCTCGCCGCCGAGGTGGTGGACCTCGTCGAAGATCACGAGCCCGAATCGGTCGCCGATATCGGCCGCCTTGAGGTACGCCGAGTCGTAGGTCGAGACGGTCAGCACTTCCTCGCGTTGGTCGCCGCCGCCGAACTGGCCGACTGGCACGTCGAACTCGCGTTCGAGCTCGGTGCGCCACTGGTGGACCAGGTCGAGGGTTGGGACGACGACGAGCGTCGGCGTCTCGAGTCGCTCGATGGCACCGATGGCGACGACCGTCTTGCCGCTGCCTGTCGGGAGTTCGATACAGCCGCGGTTCGGGAGAGGTTCGTCGCCGTCGCCTCGTGCGGCCCACGCGTCGAGCGCGTCCTGCTGGTAGCTGCGGAGCTCGTAGTCGGACTGGAGTTCGGTCACTGGGTCGAGAGAGAGCGCGTGATCGTCGACCGCGCGGTCGTGGCGGGCCAGCCAGTCGCGAACCGCGGCGTACCGGTGCGCCGGCGCGCGGCCGGCGTCGCTCCGGGCGTCGTACTCGACGTCGGGAATCTCGTCGAGCCCGTCACCGTCTACCCGCAGCGTGCCGTCCTCGAAGCGGAGCGAGACCGTCACGGGCTGGTGATTGCCACCCGGGCGAGTTACGTGTTCCGGGTGGACGGGTGACCGACGACTTCGGCTGTGCCCCTCGCCGCGTACCTGAACCCTTTTGTTCACCCACCGGTTTTGTTTCGCACATGGACGAAGACGAGGATACGGAGCAGTCGGCCCGAGAGGAGGGGTCGGCAGCCGCGGACGAGCCGCCGGAGTCGCCTCCGGACGAGGTCGAGGAACCCACTGACGACGCGGCGGTCGACGAGGAGGAGACCGCCGACGCGTCGGCCGAGTCCGACGCGTCAGCGTCCACGGACGAGCCCGCCCCCGAGAGCGCACACGCCGACGAAGCGGAGTCGGCAGCGGACGAGGGTGAGGGCGCCGCTGCATCGGACGAGGAGGGCCAGCGGGTGGCCTCTCCCGTCGGTGAGGACCTCGTCGAGCGCGCCAGCCAGTACGACGAGGAGCTCGGGGCGGAAGTGGCGGCGCTCGTCGAGCGGGCGTTCGAGCTGAAGGACGACGCGGACGACCTGCATCGGCGGGTCGACGAGCTGGAGGACGAGGTCGAAGACCTCGAAGAGGAGCGCGAGGGTCTGAAACAGCGTCTCGTCCGGAAGCAGGCGGACTTCAAGAACTACAAGGAGCGCTCGAAAAAGAAGCAGGACCAGATTCGAGAGCGCGCCACGGAGGACCTCGTCGAGCGACTCCTCCCGGTTCGCGACAACCTCACCCGCGCGCTCGAACAGGACGGCGAGGACGCGGACATCCGCGGGGGTGTCGAGGCGACGCTGCGCGACTTCGACCGCGTGCTGGAGGACGAGAACGTCGAGGAGATCGTCCCGTCGGCGGGCGACGAGGTCGACCCGCAGCGCCACGAAGTGATGGTACGGGTCGACAGCGAACTCCCCGAGGGCGAGATCGTCGACGTCTATCGGCCGGGATACGAGATGGCCGACAAGGTCATCCAGACCGCGCAGGTGACCGTGAGCAACGGTGCCGACCACGAGCCCGACGAGGCGGTCGCACTGGGCGGCGAAGTCGAGGAGGGTGACGCAGCGGCCGAGGCGACCGACGGAGCGTCGGAGACATCGAACGACGAGGAGGCGCCGGCGGAGGAGGAAGCCGCCGCGGGCGACAACCGGCACTGACGGCGGTCAGTGGCCGGAAGCGTAAAGCCAATTCCGACGAACGCGAAAATTAGCCTTACGGCCGGTATGGTAGCGAGTAACGGCTTTAATTCGTTGCCGAGTCGAGTAAAGCAAGTTTTAAAAGCTCAAGCGAGTTAGTAGACCCTAACATGGCGAGCAACAAGATAATCGGAATCGACCTTGGGACGACCAACTCCGCGTTCGCGGTGATGGAAGGTGGCGATCCGGAGATCATCGTCAACAGCGAGGGCAACCGGACGACGCCCTCGGTCGTCGCGTTCACCGACGACGGCGAGCGACTCGTCGGGAAACCGGCGAAGAACCAGGCGATCCAGAACCCCGAGCGCACTATCGCGTCCATCAAGCGCCACATGGGCGAGGACGACTACACAGTCGATATCGACGGCGAGGACTACACGCCACAGGAGATCTCGGCGATGATCCTCGGGAAGCTCAAGCGCGACGCCGAGGAGTACCTCGGCGAAGAGGTCGAGAAGGCCGTCATCACGGTGCCGGCGTACTTCAGCGACCGCCAGCGCCAGGCGACCAAGGACGCCGGCGAGGTCGCCGGCTTCGAGGTCGAGCGCATCATCAACGAGCCGACCGCCGCCGCGATGGCGTACGGGCTCGACGACGACTCCGACCAGACCGTCCTCGTGTACGACCTCGGGGGCGGCACGTTCGACGTCTCCATCCTCGACCTGGGTGGCGGCGTCTACGAGGTCGTCGCCACGAACGGTGACAACGACCTCGGTGGCGACGACTGGGACGAGGCCATCATCGACTGGCTCGCCGACGAGTTCGAGGACGACCACGGCATCGACCTGCGCGAGGACCGCCAGGCGCTCCAGCGTCTGAAGGACGCCGCCGAGGAGGCGAAGATCGAGCTCTCCAGCCGGAAGGAGACGGAGATCAACCTCCCGTTCATCACGGCGACCGACGACGGCCCCATCCACCTCGAGAAGTCGGTGACGCGGGCGAAGTTCGAGAACCTCACGCAGGACCTCATCGAGCGCACGGTCGAGCCGACCGAGCAGGCTCTCGAGGACGCGAACTACGACAAGGCCGACATCGACGAGGTGCTGCTCGTCGGTGGCTCCACCCGGATGCCCCAGGTCAAGGAGAAGGTCTCCGAGCTCATCGGGCAGGAGCCCAAGAAGAACGTCAACCCCGACGAGGCCGTCGCGCTCGGCGCGGCCATCCAGGGCGGCGTGCTCGGCGGCGAGGTCGACGACATCGTCCTGCTCGACGTGACGCCGCTCTCGCTGGGTATCGAGGTCAAGGGCGGGCTGTTCGAGCGTCTCATCGAGAAGAACACGACCATCCCGACCGAGGAGTCGAAGATCTTCACCACGGCCGCGGACAACCAGACCTCCGTCCAGGTCCGCGTGTTCCAGGGCGAGCGCGAGATGGCCGAGGACAACGAGCTGCTCGGTGAGTTCCACCTGACCGGCATCCCGCCGGCGCCGGCCGGAACGCCGCAGATCGAGGTCACCTTCAGCATCGACGAGAACGGTATCGTCAACGTCTCCGCCGAGGACAAGGGCTCGGGCAACCGCGAGGACATCACCATCGAGGGTGGTGCGGGCCTCTCGGACGCCGAGATCGACCAGATGCAGGCCGAGGCCGAAGAGCACGCCGAGGAGGACCGCAAGCGCCGCGAGCGCATCGAGGCGAAGAACAACGCCGAGGCGACGCTCCAGCGCGCCGAGACGCTGCTCGACGAGAACGAGGACGCCGTCGACGACGACCTCCGCGAGACCATCGAGGCCGAGATGGACGAGGTCGAGGCGGTCATCTCCGACGACGACGCGAGCAAGGAGGAGATCGAGGACGCAGCCGAGTCGCTCTCGACTGAGCTGCAGGAGATCGGCAAGCAGATGTACGAGGGCGAGGCGGCCGCAGGCGGTGCCGGCGCCGCAGGCGGCGCGGCAGGCCCCGGCGGCGCAGCCCCCGGCGGTGACGCGGCCGAGGACGACGGGGAGTACGTCGACGCCGACTTCGAGGACGTCGACGAAGACGACGAGGAATAGGCCGTCTTCGTCGGCCCGTCAGACCCAGTCCGGCGGCGTTGACGAGGAGTACGCAGTCGAATCCGACGACGGCACCGCCGTCGTCCCCCGACGGGGACGCTCGCCAGCCGAACCCGTTCTTTTCAAGTGTTCCAATCCGCTACAGTGTGATAACCAATGAGTGAGGACTTCTACGACGTTCTCGGTGTCGGCAAGGACGCGTCCGAGGACGAGATCAAGCAGGCCTACCGAAAGAAGGCCGCCGAGTACCACCCGGACGTGTCAGATGCGGAGGACGCCGAGGAGAAGTTCAAGCAGGTGAAGAAGGCGAAGGAGGTCCTCACAGACGACCAGAAGCGCCAGGCGTACGACCGCCTCGGCCACGAGCGCTTCGAGCAGGCGGAGAAGCGCGGCGGCTTCGACCAGGGCGCCGGCGGTGCGGGCGGCTTCGGTGGCGGTCGCGGCGGGGACCCCTTCGGCGGCCAGGGTGGTATGGGCGGCATCAACGACATCTTCGAGCAGTTCTTCGGCGGCGGGCAGGGCGGCCAGCGCGGACAGAGCCGCGGGCCCCAGCCCGGCCGGGACCTCCGGACACAGATCAGCCTCGACTTCGAAGAGGTGTACGAGGGCGTCGAGAAGCAGGTGACGATCTCACGGCCCGGGCACTGCGACACGTGCGAAGGCGAGGGACACCCGCCGGACGCCGACGTCGAGACCTGTCCCGAGTGCAACGGCCAGGGTCGGGTCACGCGCGTCCAGCAGACCCCTCTCGGGCGGGTTCAGGAGACCCAGACCTGCCGCCGCTGTGAGGGCGAGGGTGAGCTGTACGACGAGCAGTGTGCCGACTGTGGCGGCGACGGCGTCGTCGCGGAGGAGGCCTCCCTCTCCGTCGAGATTCCCCCGGGCGTCCAGCACGGCCAGACCATCCGGATGGGCGGCGAGGGCGCGGTCGGCGAGCCCGGCGCGCCACGTGGCGACCTCATCATCGAGATCAGCGTCGCCGACCACGAGGACTTCGAGCGCGAGGGTGACGACCTCTACTACCGGCTCCCCGTCTCGTTCCCGCAGGCGGTCTTCGGCGACACCGTCGAGATCGAGACCCTCGGTGGTCGCGTCGAACTGGAGATACCCGAGGGCACCCAGAGCGGCGAGACCTTCCGCCTGCGCGACAAGGGGATGCCGCACCTCCGTCGCCGGGGCGAGGGGGACCTGTTCGTCCAGGTTCACGTGGTGACGCCGTCGGACCTGAACGAGGAGCAGCGCGAGGCACTGGAGGCGTTCGCCGAGGCCGGCGGCGAGGACATCGAGGTGAAGAAGGGCTTCTTCGAGAAGATTGAGAGCTTCTTCTGAGAATATCGGCGCTGTCTGTTTCAACCGTCGTTCGATCTCTCGAACGGACAGTCTCTATGCTGTCTGGAACGACTGGCGTCGACAACAGCCAGAAGGCCCCCGGGCGTCTCGACTCCCGGTCCTCGCTCCGCTCGTGGCGACGCGGAGAACGTCGCCCCGTTCAGTCCCATCCACACAGCACCGCAACTGCACCGCAGGCCTCCCCAGCCGATTCGCTCGGTGGCGCTCCCCCACCCTCGCGAACTCCACGCACTTTTGCCCGCCTGTACCCAACGCCGAGGTATGAATACGCTCGCCGACGTGCTGGCACGGGATCGACGGAGCGATTCGCCAGCGCTGTTCGCGGAGGGGCCGACGACCCAGCGTTACGACTACCGCCGCTTCCTGACGACGGCGTGGAAGACGGGCAACCTCCTGCACAAGCGCGGCGTGCGGACCGGGGCCGAGGTCGCAATCGTGTCGTCGCCGCGCGCCCAGCCCGTGCTGACGTTCCTCGGGGCGTCGCTGCTGGGCGCGGTGACGACGTTCGACCCGCCCACTGCGGTCGAGGCGCGGGCGTTCGTCGCGCCGACGGACCGGCTCGGTGCGTACGACATCGCGCCGGGGACGGCGACGGTGGGCTACGGCACGGAGCCGGAGACCCCGGCGCACGACTACTGGGAAGGCGGGGTCTGGAGCGAGAACCCGACGATGCCGCCCGAGCCGACGTCGCCGTCCGACGCGATTCTCGACGACGGCGACCGGCAGTACACGCACGGGGATCTGGTCACCGGGGCCGAGTGGGTTGCCGACGAGCTGGGCCTGACCGCCGACGACACGGTCGCGGTCAGCGGGACGGTGGCCTCGCCCGCGGTGCTCACGGCCGGCGTCGTCGCGCCGCTGGTCGCGGGGGCATCTATCCGATTCGACGGTGGCGACGAGGACGCCGTCGCAGTCGCGGACGGGACGAGCGTCGACGTGTCGCCCGGGTTCTTCGAGCGGGTCGAGACGTCGCGGTAGCGCGGGAGTGGGCGTTTCTGTCACTCAGAGAGATACGTCACCGCAGGTGAAAACGACCGCATCGGTCGAACAGTGAACGGGAGGTCGCCGTTCCGGGCCGCTCTTACCGCGCGTCCTCGAGGTGCTCCAGCGCCTCGGGGTTCTCGATGCTGCTCATGTCGCCGAGGTCCTCGCCCTGGTAGGTCGCCTCGATGGCGCGGCGGATGATCTTCCCCGACTGGGTCTTCGGGAACTCGTCGACGAACAGCACTTCACGCGGGCGGAACGGCTTGCCGAGCTCCTCGCCGACCTGTGCCCGGAGGTCGTCGCGGAGCTCGTCGGTCTCCTCGTAGCCTTCCTCGAGGATGACGTAGGTGACGACCGCGGTGCCGGTGGTGTCGTCGGGGGCACCGACGGCGGCGGCCTGGTTCACCGCGTCGTGGTCCATCAGCGCGCCCTCGACCTCGGCGGGACCGACCTTCCGGCCCGCCACGTTGAGCGCGTCGTCGGCGCGGCCGTGGAGGAACCAGAAGCCGTCCTCGTCTTTCTGGGCCCAGTCACCGTGGTCCCAGAGGTCGTCCCAGGAGGACCAGTACTCGTCGAGGTAGCGCTCGTCGCCCGACCAGAGGCTCCTGGTCATGCTCGGGCAGGAGTCACGCGCGACGAGGAAGCCGCGCTCGTTGGTGTCCATGATCGACTCGCCGTTGGCGTCGACGATGTCGATGTCCATCCCGAGGCCGGGGCCGCCCAGCGTGCAGGGCTTCAGGTCGTTGATTGGCATCGGCATGAGGAAGCAGCCACAGATCTCCGTGCCGCCGGAGATGTTGATGATGGGCGCTTCACCGCCGCCGACCGTCTCCAGGAACCACTGCCAGGACTCGGGGTCCCACGGCTCGCCGGTCGAGCCGAGGAGACGCAGGCTGGAGAGGTCGTGCTTTGCGACCCACTCGTCGCCGTGCTTGCGCAGCGCGCGGATGGCCGTCGGCGAGATGCCGAACTGGGTGAGCCCGTGGCGGTCGATCATCTCCCAGAAGCGGTCGGGCTCGGGGTGGTCCGGCGCGCCCTCGTACATGAAGATGGTGTTGCCGAACGTGTGGTTGCCGATGAGCGTCCACGGTCCCATCATCCAGCCGATGTCGCTCACCCAGAAGAAGCGGTCCGAGGGCTTGAGGTCGAAGCCGAAGTACAGCTCCTTCGCGCACTGGAGCTGGACGCCGGCGTGGGTGTGGACGATACCCTTCGGCTTGCCCGTCGTCCCCGAGGAGTACAGCAGCATCGACTCCTGCGAGGAGTCCAGCGACTTCGAGTCGTAGTCGTCGGACTGGTTCCCGATGGCGTCCGCCCACGTCTCGTCGCGGTTGGTCCACTCGATGGCCTCCTCCTCGCTCTCGACGAGGCCGAGGCGCTCGTAGACGACGGTGTGCTCGACGTGGCCGGCCTCGTCGATGGCGTCGTCGGCCGCGCCCTTCAGCCGGACCTCGCCGCCGCGGCGGTAGAATCCGTCGCCCGTAAAGAGCACCGAGCACTCGGAGTCGGAGATGCGCGTCGCCGTCGCGTCCACGCCGAACCCGGAGAAGATGGGCACCGCGATGGCGCCCACCTTGAAGCAGCCGTAGAGGATGGAGACGACCTCCGGCACCATCGGCATGTAGAGTCCGACGGTGTCGCCCGTCCCGACACCCACCGACTCCAGATAGTTCGCGACCTGATTGGACTGTCTGGCCAGCTCGTGGTAGGTGATCTCCCGGACCTCGCCGTCCTCGCCCTCCCAGATGGTCGCGACCTTGTTCCGAGTCTCGCTGTCGGCGGCCGCGTGGCGGTCGACGACGTTGTGCGCGAGGTTGAGCTCTCCCCCGGGGTACCAGTCCGTGAACTGCGGTCCGTCGCTGTCGTCGCGCACCGTGTCGTAGTCCTCGTAGAACTCGATGCCAAGATAGTCCACGAGCTCGTCCCAGAACCAGTCGACGCCCGACTCCGCGACGCCCTCGACCTCCGTGGTCGTCCGCTCGATGAGCTCGTCGTAGTCACCGATGTCGTACTCTTGCATGAACTGCCAGACGTTCGTCGACTCGACGAACTCCTGTGAGGGTTCGTACGCGACCTCGGATACATCTTCCAGTGATTCCATGTCGTGTGGTGCTTTTCGGGGACGGGTGATAGAAATTGCCCTCAACGTTCGTGCGGTTTCTGTCGGGGAGAGTCGCGGCGAGTGCCGGGGTTGTGACTGGTGTCCGTTCAAGCACTCGGGGCAATCGACTGCCCGAGCCACATCACCGCCAAGCGAGACGAACCCAGTCATCGCACGAGAGCCGGGGTCTTTATTACCGAACCGGATGCCTACTTCGCATAGACGATGCGTGTCGCGTTCGTCGCGCTGGAGACGGCACTCCACGTCGACAGCGAGGCGAACCGGCGGCTGAAGGGGCTCGCGGAGGACCTCGCGGCCCGCGGGCACGACGTCTGCGTGTTCTGTGCGAAGTGGTGGACCGGCGATATGGCCGAGTGGGAGCACGAGGACGTCGTCTATCGCGGGCTGGTCGACGAGTGCGAGTCCGAGCGGACGTTCCGGTACGCGCTCCCGATGGCGGTCCGCAAGTTCGGGGCGGAGGTCGTCCACGCCGCGGGACGGCCGCCGAAGCAGGTGTCGGCGGCGAAGAAGGCCGCGCGGGTCGCGAGGGCACCGCTCGTCACGGACTGGTACGGCGACTGCGACGAGTACGGGCGGGCCCACCGGAAGGCGCTGAAGAAGTCCGACCGGGTGATTACGCCGTCGGAGATGGTCCAGACGCACGTGTGGGAGCACGGCGCGAGCGAGGACGCGGTCGACGTGATCCCGAACAGCATCGACTTCGACCTGCTCCAGTCGGTCGAACCGCGCGAGGTGGCCGACGTGGTGTACGCCCGTCGCTTGGACGAGGGGGCGAACCTGGAGTCGGTGCTGCTCGCGCTCGCGGAGCTGCGACAGGTGGACTGGTCGGCGGTCGTCATCGGCGACGGGCCGGAACGGGCGGCGTACGAGCAGCAGGCGCGGGACCTGCGCATCGACGACCGCATCACGTGGCTGGGCGAGTGCGACCGCGAGCAGCGGGTCGCGGTGTACCGCGGTGCACACGTGTTCGCCCAGACCGCCCGCGAGTGCCTCTTTGCCACCGAGCTGCTGTGGGCGCTGGCGTGTGGCTGCATCGGCATCGTGGAGTATCACGCCGACTCGTCGGCGCACGAGCTGCTCGTCCGGCGCGACGCCGAGTTCGACCGCGGCTTCCGCACCACGAGCGAGCAGGAGCTCGCCGCCGCTATCAGCGAGGCGGCCGGGATGGAGCGTCTGGCCGTCGACGACCGGTTCGCCGAGTTCGACAGGCGAGAGATACTCGAACGTTACCTGCAGTGCTACCGTGAGGAGATGGAGTCAGTAGGGCTGTTCTGACCGTCAGCTATCGAGCGTCTCCGGGTCCCGAGTCCCCTCGGCGACCCGGACCGCGTCGACGTTCTCTCGGACGTCGTGTACCCGGATGACGTCCGCGCCGCGGTCCGTCGCGATGGCGGTGCCGGCGACGGTCGCCGGGAGCCGCTCGCCGTCTTCGCGGCCGATGGCCCCGAACATCGACTTGTGGGAGTGACCGACGAGGACGGGGCAGCCGAGCGCGTCGAACTCCTCGATGCGGTCGAGCAGTTCGAACGACTCGGCGGCTGTCTTGCCGAAGCCCAGGCCGGGGTCGACGACGATCTGCTCGCGGTCGAGGCCGGCCTTCTCGGCCAGCAGTACACGCTCGCGGAGCTGGTCGAGCACGTCCGTGACCACGTCGTCGTATGCGATGTCGTTCTCGGGGTCGACGGGCGTGTCGATGCTGTGCATGACGACCAGCGGAGCGTCGTACTCTGCGGCGACGAAGCGCATCTCGGGGTCGCCGAGCCCCGAGACGTCGTTGCAGATGTCCGCGCCGGCGTCGAGCGCGGCCCGGGCGACGTCGGCGCGGCGCGTATCGACCGAGATCGGCACGTCGATACCGGCGTCGCGGATGGCCTCGATGACGGGGACGACGCGGTCGCGCTCCTGTTCGATGGAGACTGGGTCCGCGCCGGGCCGCGTCGACTCGCCGCCGATGTCGACGATGTCCACGCCGGCGTCGACCATCTCCCGCGCCCGTTCCAGTGCGTCCGCGACGGCGTCGTACTCGCCGCCGTCGTGGAACGAGTCCGGCGTGACGTTCAGGATGCCCATGACGGCGGTGCCGTCCGTCCAGGGGTACTCGGCGTCGTCGGTCCCGCCGGCGTCGAGGTCCAGCGTCTCGCGGAGTTCGCGGGCGAACTGCGCGAGCCCGTCCGGGCCGTCCGCGATGTCGGCCGCGACTGCCTCGAACTCCGCGAGTGTACCCATGAGCACCACGTCGAGACGCTCGCCTTCGGTTTCGAGTCCCGAGACGCCGCACTGACCGCCGTGGGTCAGCAGTGAGTCACGGATCTTCGTCGCCTGTCTCCCCTGGAGCCGCGTCCGGAGCACGCGGTGCACGCCGTCGGCACGCAGCTCCCGAACCTCGTCGTCGGTGACGGCGGCCTCGGTCAGCACCTCGGTCGCGTCGTCGACGTCGCGGACCATCGTGGGGACCTGCACCCGGGTCCAGCGCGTGCGGGCCTCCGCGACGGTGAACAGCGAGCCCGTCACGAGCACGCAGTCGTCCGGGCCGGCGGCGTCGAGCGCCCGGTCGAGCGCCGAATCCACCGCGCCGCAGGGCTGTGGGTCGTCGACGCCTGCATCCGCGAACACCCGCGCGAGCACGGTGTCATCCTCGGCGCGCTGGAGGTCCGGCTCGCACGTGTAGACGGCGCTCGGGTCCGGCAGCCCGGCCGCCATCTCGCGGTGGGCCTTGTCGTGCATCGCGCCGAAGACGACGTGTAGCTCGTCGTAGTCGAACTCCGCGAGTGTCTCACCGGCGCGCTCGCAGGCAGCCGGGTTGTGCGCGCCGTCCAGCACCGTCACCGGGTCGTCGTCCAGCACCTCGAACCGCCCCGGCCAGTGTGCGTTCCGGAGCCCGCGGGCCAGCGTCGACTCGTCGACGGCCACCCCAGCCACGTCGCCGGCCTGTCGGGCCAGGGCGCAGGCGATGCCCGCGTTCGTCGCCTGGTGCGCGCCCAGCGTCGGGACGCGCGTCTCGACCCGCCACTCCGTGCCGTCACCATCCTCGCCCGCGATGGAGACCCCCGCCTCGACGTGGTTCTCGCGGCCGTCGTAGCTCGTCCGCACGGCCGCGTCGTCGCCGCCGACGGTGAGCACCGCCCCCGCCTGCTCACGAACCGCCACCAGTGCGTCCCCGGTCGCGCCCGTGACGAGCGGCCGGTCTGCCGGTGCGACGTGGGCCTTGTCCGTCGCGATCTCCTCGACCGTGTCGCCGAGCAGCTGCGTGTGCTCCAGCGAGACGTTCGTCACCGCGCTCGCGATGGGGTCGACGACGCTCGTCGCGTCCAGCTTCCCGCCGATGCCGACCTCCAGCACCGCAACGTCCACGTCCTCACGGTCGAAGTGCCAGCAGGCCATCGCCGTCATCGCCTCGAAGAACGTCGGCGACTCCCCGTCGGCCGCCCGCTCGACCACGTGCGGCTCGATGGTCTCCACGAACTCGCACATCGCCGAGCGCGGGACCGTCCGCCCGTCAACCCGGATGCGCTCGCGGACGTCCTCGAAATGCGGCGACGTGTACAGCCCCACCGTCAGTCCCGCCTCCCGCAGCACCGACTCCACCATCCGGCTCGTGCTGCCCTTGCCGTTCGACCCCGCAACCTGCACGCAGGCCAGGTTCTCGTGGGGGTCGCCGACGGTCGCGAGGAGGTCCGCCGTCGACTCCGTCCCCGGTTTCGCACCGTAGCGACGGAGGTCGAACAGCAGGCTCGCCGCCTCGTGATACTGCATACGCGAGCATTCCTCGGTGGGCGCTTTAGCGTGTCGGAGTCCGGATTCGTGTCGTTCGTGACTGGTGGTCGTTCGCGCAGTCGTTGGACTCGCTGGTGAGGACGACAACGCGAACAGGGGTTTACAAAAGTCGTAAACTTCAGGGGTCAGGACAGCCAGCCCTGCAGCCAGAACACGCCCTCGACGTCGTCGCCGGCCTCGGGCACGTAGCCGTCGCAGGCGTGCTCGGCGGCGTAGACGGAGATCTCGTAGTCGTTCCCGTGGGCGTCGCGGAACAGCGGGGCGCGACAGCGGTAGATGGTCGCGTCACCGAACTCGACCTGCTTCACCGACTCGATGCGGGTCTGGAACACGTAGTCGTCGGCGTCGCCACCGTCGAACGGGACGAAGCCGGCCATGCCCGCCGTGGAGAACTCGTGTTCGTCGTCGACGGTGAGGGTCTCGTCGTCGGCCGGGTTGAGGTCGTAACAGAGCGCCGCGAGTTCGACCTGTCGGGTCCCTTCGATGCGCTCGTCGATGGCGACGTAGTTCGTCGCGAACACCGAGACGGTCGAGTCGCCGAGCGCGCCGGTCAGCTGCGCCTCCACGCCGTTGGCCCAGGGGACGACCGTCTCGACGGCGAGTTCGTGCGTGATGCCTTCGGCGACGGGGTAGGCGGTCCACAGCTCGCCGCCCGGGTCGGTGACGACCAGCGTGGAGATGGGGCCGGCGCCGGCGCGGTAGCCGACGACCGTCTCGCCGTCGTCGGTGCGCCACTCGGTCGGCATCCCGGACTCGACCGCGCCCCGGATGGTGCTGATGACGTCCATCTGGCCGGTCGTCACGGTGTCCCAGTGGCTACCGTGGCTGCCGCTCTTCTCGCCGTCTGCGGCCTCGTTGACGCCGCTACGCCCCCGATCAGCGGGGTCGGTCGTCGGCTCCGGGGCGACCTCGGCGTCGTCGTGGCCGGTCGCTGGCTCCGGCTCGGCGTCGTCGCCGCCGAAGAGGCCGCGGACGCGGTCGAACAGTCCCATGAGCGAGACTGCGTGGCGACGCGTGAAGGGCTTTCCGTCGTCGGCTCAGCTCGCCGGCGAGCGGTCGGCCCGCAGCTCGGCCAGCAGCGTGGTGGAGCTCCCGGCCACGACCCCTCCGACGACCGCGAAGCCGACGAAGATGCCGCCCACGAGGGCGGCGATGCCGAGTTCCTGCCAGAGCGCCAGCGCGCCGGGAGCCATCGTGTTGATGCCGATGTGGACGCCGCCCTCGTGGTAGCCGACGGGGGCGAAGGCGCCCGCGCTGGCGAGGTAGACCAGCGCGGCCCACGGCAGGGAGCCGAGGAGGCCGGCGACGCCGCCGGCGACCGCACCGCGAACGGCGTCGGTCGTGCCGCGGCCGGCGAGCCAGCCGCCGAGGGTCACCCCGATACCCGTGGGCGCGGTCACCAGCACGGCGAGGCTGCCGAGGAGTACTCGTCCGATTCGCGTCGCGAGCGGTTGCGTCGAGCGTGTCATCTGTGTCTGGAGCGATGCGAAGGAGGCACATCTTCCCGCACGGCTGACTTCAGCGGTTGAAGCCAGCCGAAACGTGCAGGGTGGCCGAACAGTTATCATCGTCTGTGGAGATGACATATCCGCCGTGGCTGACCCGCCAGACGTCGACACCCTCACGGACCTGCTCGCCGACGACTGCGCCCGACAGATACTGGTGGAGACGAGGGAGGAGCCACTCCCGGCGGCGGCACTCAGCGAGCGGACCGGGAGCTCGGAGCCGACGGTGTACCGGCGGCTCGAGCGACTCCAAGCAGCCGACCTCGTCGCCGAGGAGGTGCAGGTGGTCACCGACGGGAAGAACTACAGCGTCTACCGCGCCCAGCTCGACGGCGTCGAACTCGACCTCACCGACGACGGCTTCGAGGTCACGATCACGCGTCGCGAGCGCATGGCGGACCGGTTCACGCGGCTCGTAGAGGAGATGTGATGATGCTCGAACCCCCACTCCAGTCGTTCGACATGGAAACGCTCAGCTTCGCCCGGCAGCTCAGCGAGATTCTCACGGTGCTGCTCGGGCTGGCTATCAGCTACATCGCCTACCGCGGCTATCGGCGAAACCGGAGCCGGCCGATGCTGTTCGTGGCCGCCGGCTTCGTCCTCGTGGTCGGCGTGCCGGCGCTCGTGACGCTCGTGCTCTACGTCCTGTTCGACGTGCCGGTCCCCGTCGTGAACAGCGTCGGTCAGGTGAGCGAACTCGTCGGGATGGTCGCCATCCTCTACGGGCTGTGGATGCCACGTAGCGGCTGAGCTCCGGGCTGGTCGACGGCGCGACCGACAGACGGAACCGGGACAACTCATATTGCGTTCGGCCTGCAACGTTGGGCCATGTACGTCCGGGACGCGAAAAACAGGGAAGAAGTGTGGTTGCTCGACCACATCGAGGCCATGGGACTCGACGACACGGCGTTCCGGTCGCGCGATTACGTCGTGGCCGTCGACGAGGAGGCCGGCTCGAAGGCCGGCTTCGGCCGCATTCGCGTCCACGTGGCGGGCGACGGCGAACGCACACAGAGCGGTCGGCGCGACCCCGACGACGAGGACGTCTGCGAGCTGACGAGCATCGGCGTCCTCGACGGCTGGGAGGGCCAGGGCGTCGGCGCACACATCATCGAGCGACTGGTCGAGTACGCGAGCGACGCCGGCTTCGGGCGGGTGCACGCACTCACCGACGAGGGGGGCTATCTCGCGCAGTTCGGCTTCGATGCCATCGACGCGGACGACCTGCCGCCGCTGCTCCAGGAGCGGCTGACGGAGAAGCGCGAGTCGACGACGCCCGAGGCGCGCCCGATGCGGCTCGACGTCGACGAGTTCGACGTCCCCGACCGGTTCCGCGAGCGGTTCAAGAACGCCGGCGAGGAGGAGTCCACCGAGGCGGAGGAGACGCCGGAGGACTTCGGTATCGACCCGGAGAAGGCGACCTACAAGTACGACACGGGGCGGTAGCTACCGGTACCGTTCCGAGGGAGCCCGCCGTCGCCGCTCGTAGTCGACGACCGGAGCGGGATAGGTATTCTCAAGGAGGGAGTTAGTCAAAGCATCTTGAGTAATTGTTAGAATAGGCTGCGGATTCTCACCGTGAATGGACAGCTCTACTCGGAGATTCCGCTCAGTGACGACATCGGGGTCGACCCAGCAACGATGGCGCCCGTAGCGAGTACCGCCGCCGAAAGCGCGATGAAATCGCCACTGGGTGAATAGCCGGCTAACCCCGCACCCATGTCCACGATGAACACGGTGACAAAGTAACTGAGGACGGCGAACATCAGTAAGATGAATGATGCGATGATGCTACTGACCAACGCGCCGAACGAGTCAAGAAGGCCCATAACACTTCATAGACCAGCGGTCCCTACTTAGAAGTTGGGATGCCGAACATAAGGCTGGTTCACAGTCCAGTTATCAGTAACAGTTCAAGCGCCTGACCGCTCACGAGTGCCCGAATAATCCGATTTCACCGGCGGTGCCGCGAGCGAGTCGGGTGCCGGGGGTAGTTCGTCGGTGAACCGCGCCTCGGCGTGCTCGCTACTGCCGTCGCGGGGGTCGTCGGCGTCACGCGGTACCGCTCGTCGAGGTCGGCCAGTGACTCAAGCGGGAACTCGAGGCGCGCGTCGCAGGCGAACCCGTCGCTCCCGAAGTAGGCCGGGTCGATGCAGAACGGGGTCGCCCGCGTCGGCCACGGCCGCCAGCACGGGGTTGTCGGCGAGTCGGACCTCGACCCGGTGCCAGACTGCCACCGGGTTCATTCGCCGACGGCGTCGCCCTCGTCGTCGGTGCGGTCGCCGACGAAGCCGTACTTGAACGCGATCCAGCCGAGGAAGCTGATGAAGAGGATTGGTGGGAGGATCATGAAGCCCCAGAGGGGATCGAGCCCCCAGCCGAGCAGCAGCACGACGTCTGCCAGCCCGAGCGCGAGGAACGGCGAGATGAACAGCGCGGCCTGCTTGCGCGACACCTCGTTATCCTCGTCCGGGATGGGCGCGCCCGCAGGGTCGACCGTCGCGTCCTCCCGCGCGCGGTCGTCGGTATCGTCCATGATTCGCTCTCGGGGGTGGACGAGCAAAAATGCCGCGGTCGGCGGTGGGTTCTCTCCTCTCGGCGGCGTAGCTGTCGTATGGACGCGAGCGTCGACGACGCTGCCGAGAGCCGCCGCGTGCGGCTCGTCGAACGCACCGATTCGAACGACGCGGTGTGAGTCCCCAGGGCGAGCTACTCGATGGTCCAGGACTCGCTGACCGATTCGACCCAGCCGGACTCGTCGCGCCAGCACACCACGCCGGTGCCGGGCCATTCGAAGCGGACGGTGTCGCCCTCGGTCACGGGGTCGTCCGGGCCCTTCCCGGTCAGTTCGTGCCAGCGCGCGGTGTCGAGCAGCCCCTCGTCGGTCCGGACGTTCCGTAACTGGAGCCTGCGGGCGGGTATCGACGCGGGCCCGACGTGGTGGACGACGACGGCCTCGCGCCCGTCCGACCGCACGTCGAACGTCGTCTCGGGCGGGGTGGGCACGGTCGGCGGCTCGCCTGCGGGACCCTCGTCGACCACCGTGGCGGCCTCCCCTCGGTGAACCGATAACCGGGGGATGCCCGTCTGCTTGGTCCTGTCCTCGTCGAGATAGCAGGTCGCCGCGACGCAGTCGCCCCGTTCGATATCCCCGGCTTCGTACTCGTCCGACGGGTCGAGCACCCCCCAGCCGGTACCGTCGGTCAGAACCAGCCGGTAGCCGACCCGGGCGACCTCCGCACGAATCCGGACGGTGTTCGGCGGGTGCTCCGTCGTGACAGCGTCGAGGAGAGACCCGAGCGTATCCTCGCCGGGGTGACAGGGCTGCGGTTCAGAGACCTCGGCGGCACCCAGACAGCCAGCGAGCGAAGCGGTGGCGATGCTCGTGAGGAGGGCACGTCGTCGCATCGTCCTGAACTATCGAAGAGCACACAAAAACACACCGCTCGGTCGTTTTCGTCGGTTCGTCAAAGGTTAATGCGGAGGCCGTCGTGGCTTCGAGTAATGTTCGACCAAGACGACCTCGACGCCATCCGGTCCGCCAAGGAGGAGTGGGAGGCGGACGAGGTCGAACCGGTCGTCGACCGGTTCGGCGAACGGAAGGAGACGTTCACGACAGACACGGGTGGCCACGAGGTCGACCGACTGTACACTCCCGACGACGTGAGAGACCTCGACTACGAGGAGGACACCGGCTTCCCCGGCGAGGAGCCGTACACCCGCGGCGTCTACTCCACGGGGTACAGGGGCCGACTGTGGACGATGCGCCAGTACGCCGGGATGGGCACGCCCGAGGAGACCAACGAGCGGTTCCACTACCTGCTCGACCAGGGCCAGACCGGCCTCTCGATGGCGTTCGACCTCCCCACGCAGATGGGCTACGCCTCCGACGCCGCCATGGCCGCCGGCGAGGTTGGCAAGTCGGGCGTCGCCATCGACACGCTCGCCGACATGGAGACGGTGTTCGAGGGTATCCCGCTCGACGAGGTCTCCACGTCGATGACCATCAACGCACCCGCGTCGGTGCTGCTCGCGATGTACATCGCCGTCGGCGACCGCCAGGGCGTCGACCGCGAGGAGCTCCGGGGCACCATCCAGAACGACGTGCTCAAGGAGTACATCGCCCGGAACACGTACATCTACCCGCCGGAGCCGTCGATGCGCATCATCACGGACATCTTCGAGTTCTGCGCCGACGAGACGCCGAAGTTCAACACCATCTCCATCTCGGGCTACCACATCCGCGAGGCCGGCTCGACGGCGGCCCAGGAGATCGCCTTCACCCTCGCCGACGGCATCGAGTACGTCGAGACGGCGCTAGACGCCGGGCTGGACGTCGACGAGTTCGCGCCCCAGCTCTCCTTCTTCTTCGCCTCCTACAACAACATCCTCGAGGAGGTCGCGAAGTTCCGCGCCGCCCGGCGGCTCTGGGCGAAGCTGATGGAGGAGCGGTTCGACCCCGACGACCCGAAGTCCAAGCAGCTGAAGTTCCACACGCAGACCGCGGGCTCCACTCTTACGGCCCAGCAGATCGAGAACAACATCGTCCGGGTCGCCTACCAGGCGCTCGCGGCGGTCCTCGGCGGCACGCAGAGTCTGCACACCAACGGGAAGGACGAGGCGCTCGCGCTCCCGACCGAGGAGTCGGTGCGGACCGCGCTACGCACCCAGCAGATACTCGCCCACGAGTCCGGGGCCGCGGACACCGTCGACCCGCTCGCGGGCAGCTACTACGTCGAGAACCTCACCGACGAGCTGGAGCAGGAGGCGATGGACATCATCGAGACCATCGACGGGAAGGGGGGGATGCTCGACGCCGTCGAGAGCCAGTGGGTCCAGCGCCAGATTCAGGACACTGCGTTCGACCGGCAGGAGGAGATCGAGGAGGGCGAGCGCGTCATCGTCGGCGTCAACGAGTACCAGGTCGACGAGGAGCCCGAGATGGACTTAGAGGAGGTCACCGAGGAAGACGAGCGCCGCCAGAAGGAGAGCCTCGCCGCGGTGACAGAGGACCGTGACGACGAGGACGTCGAGGAGACGCTCGACGCCCTGCGCGGGGCCGCCCAGGGCGACGACAACCTCATGCCGTACATCGTCGACTGCGTGAAGGCGTACGCGACGGTCGGCGAGATCTGTGACGTGCTGCGCGACGAGTTCGGGGAGTATCACCCCGGCAGCGCGCTCTGAGGAGCCGTTCTACTCCAGCTCGACCGCGGTGCCGTAGGCGAGTATCTCCGCGCCACCCTGCGTGATTTCGGAGGTCTCGAATCGGACGTTGACCACCGCGTCCGCGCCCAGCTCGCGAGCGTCCGCTGCCAGCCGTTCGAGCGCCTCGTCGCGGGCCTTCGTCATGAGCTTCGAGTAACCCTTGAGCTCGCCGCCGACGAGGTTCTTGAGGCTGGCACCGATGTCCGAGCCGACGTTCCGGGACTGGACCGTGTTGCCCTTCGCGATGCCGAGCGTGGTCGCGACCGTCTCACCGGGAACTGTCTCCGTCGTCGTGACTTCCATATCGATGTCTGGTCTGTGAAATTTTATAAATTTTCGTATTACTGTCGCCCGACGACGGGTATCGTCGTCTCGGGCACACTACAGGAGACCGTCGCCGCCGCCGAGGTCGACGTCGGCGTTCCAGGTCGCACGGGCGACTTCGGTGTCGCCGTCGGACTCGCGGTGGACGACGGCGACGTGTCCCGGGAAGCTGTACTCGAATCCGGCCGTGAGTTCGTAGTCGACAGCACCGACGCAGTCCGCACACGCACCGTCGTCCTCGATGGCGTCGAGGACGACCCGAAACAGGTCGTCGGCCCGACTGTAGCTGGACGCGACGACCTCGACCGAGTGACAGGGGTCGGGTGTGAAGAACGTGCCGTCGACGGTCACGTCGGTCTCGCCGTACTCGATACGTGCGTCGTGGTCGGCGCTGTCGGCGCAGTCCCCCTCGACGCGGTCGACCTCGGCACCCGTCACGGAGACCCCAGGACAGCCCGCCAGGGTGCCGCCGCCGACCATGTCGACCGACCAGTCGTCGTGGACCCGAATCACGCGACCGTCCGAGTTGCAGTCGAACTCCTGGTGGTCGAGGTCGTGCTCGTAGACGGTGCGACCGTCTCGCTCGACGGAGAGCGTGTACTCCATCGGGGTCAGGAAGTCGACAGCCACGTACTCCCACGGCCCGAGGGCGTGGCTGCCGAGGTCGCGTTCCGCCCACTCCGTGGTGACGCGGACGCGGAGCTCCCGGCCCGTCTCGGCGTGGTTCCAGACGACGCAGCCGATGGGGACGTCCTGTCGTGGGTCCTGCTCGGGGAACGCGCCATCCGCGACGGTTCCGACACCGTACCGGGAGACGGCGTCGTACCGGTCACGGCCGAACCGGGGGTCCTCGTGGGTCCGGCGGGGGTCGCGAGTCGGTGTCGATTCAGTGCCGAGGTCGCCGACGCCGGTGCCGGCGAGACAGCCCGCGAGGGAGCCGAGGCCGAGGCTACCGACCGTGGACAGGAGCGCCCGACGCTGCATACCGGGCCGTGGCACGAAGTGGAGATAAAATCTGTGACTGTTTCCGTCCGATACCGACCTACTACGACGGGAGTCGGGGTTACTGGAGCCCTACAGGAACGTGCCGACGTCCTCCTCGCCACCGAGCTCGAAGTCGGCGTTCCGGGTCGCACGGGCGACCTCGGTGTCGCCGTCGTCCGTTCGGTGGACGATGGAGACGTGGGCGGGGAAGTCGGCCTCGAAGCCGACGGTGGCCTCGTAGTCGACGACGCCGACGCACTCGGTGCAGGAGTCCACGTCGTTCGCGGTTGCCTCGAGGACGAGCTCGAAGACGCCGGACTCGTCGTCGTAGCTCGAGTCCGCCTGTTCGACGGAGTAGCACGGCGTGGGCGTGACGAACGACCCGTCGACGGTCACGTCGGTCTCGCCGTAGGCGACGCTCGCGGTGTGCTCCTGGGCGTCGGCGCACTGGCCCTCGCCCTGGCCGACTCCGATGGTCCGGGGGGACGGGCTGGGACAGGCCATCATCGTGCTGATGCCGCCGGTGTCGACGGACCAGTCCTGGTGGACCTGGACGGACTGGAAGCCGCTGTTGCAGGTGAAGTCGTCGTGTGCGAGGCGGTGCTCGTGGAGAGTCTCGCCGTCGCCTTCGAGGACGAGCGTGTACGTGGCGGGCACGTAGAACATGGCGGTCACGTAGGCGTCGGCCGAGAGCGTCGTCGTGCCGAGGTCGCGCACCTGAAGATCGTCGGTCGGGCCGGGCGTCGGCCTGGTCACGCTGAGCGCGAACTCACGCTCCTCGTCGGCGTCGTTGTGGACGTGGACGGGGACGGGGTTGTTGCTGTTGGCGAAGGCGACACCCTCGGGCGAGCCGATCTCGAAGCGGGTGGCCTCGGTCTGCCCGTCGGGGCTGAACTCCGAGTCGTCGCCGTCGTCGGTCCCATTCGGGGTGTCGGTGCCGCCGTCGGGGGTCGTGCTTGGGTCGTCTGTCGTCCCTTCGTCGGTGTCGGGGCTGCCGGAGCCGGTGTCGTCGATACAGCCGGCAACGGAGACCGCGCCGATGCCTGCGAGCGAGCTCAGGAGGGTTCGTCGCTTCATACACGGCCATACTCGCTCGGAGGGATTAACCCCTATCCAAGCTGAAAGCAGTGTTTCACCGGTCGAAAGTCCGGTCAAAGACGGCTTTCACCCATCGAGGGCGTCGAGGAGTGCATCCACGTCGTCGGCGGTGTTGAACACGTGGATAGAGGCACGGACGACGCCGGTCGTCGGGATGGAGCGGACCTTGATGCCCCGTTCGGCCACCTGTTCGACCGTCGCCTCGGGGTCGTCGTCCGCGAACGAGACCAGCCCGGTGTGGTACTCGCGGGGCGAGACGAGCCGGTCCTCGTCGAGGCCCTCCTTCAGCCGGTCGGTCAGGCGCTCGACGCGGGACTGGACCGTGTCGAGGCCGATCCCCTCGATGGTCTCGATGGCCGTCTGGAGTCCGGCGTACGGGGCGGGCGTGACCGTGCCGAACTCGAAGCGGCGCGCGCCCTCGGCGTACTCGTACGGGTCGGCGTACGGGTCGACGGTGTTCCGGTAGCCGAGCTGTGCCGGCGCGAGGGTCTCGGCGAACTCGGGGGCGACGTAGAGGAAGCCCGCGCCCCACGGACCGAGCAGCCACTTGTGGCCGGAGGCCGCGACCGCGTCGGCTCCCCACTCGGACACGTCGACGGGGTGCTGCCCGGGCGACTGCACGGCGTCGACCAGGACGCGTGCGCCGGCATCGTGCGCGCGCTCGGTCAGTTCACGGACCGGGGCGCGCACGCCGGAGGTCCAGCAGACGGAGCTGAACGTCGCGAGGGTCGCCCCCTGGACTGCGGCCTCCCAGTCGTCGGGATCGATCCAGCCCTGGTCGGTCTCCACGACGCGCACCTCGACGCCGTACTCGTCGCGGAGGCGACGCCAGGGAAGGATGCCGGCAGCGTGCTCCACGTCGGTCCGGACGACGACGTCGTCGGCGTCCCAGTCCATGGCGAGCGGGAGCCGGCTGATGCCGTCGGTCGTACTGCCGGTGAGTGCGACGTTGCCGGGCTCGGTGCCGATGTGTGCGGCCACGGTCGCGCGCGCCTCGTCGAACAGCTCGAACGCCGGCTCGTACATCCCCGGGCCAGCCGCCGACTCGAACTCGTGGAACTCGTACCACGACTCCGTCGATTCGACGACGCGGCGGGGACTGGGACCGCTCGCGCCGGTGTTCAGGTAGATCGTCTCGTCGAGGATGGGCATGTCGTCACGGAGCTGAGTTGGGTTCATGATGGGTGCTGTGTGTCCAGGGTACGTCTGCAGGGCCGAAAACGAGAGGGGTCCGCGGGCGGGTCAGTTCCCGCCGCGCAGGGTGCGGATACCGAGCAGGCTGTACGCCGGGCAGGTCTGCGTGTAGCCGGTGACGAGCAGGACGAGCCCGACGACGCCGAGCACGAGCGGCGCACCGACGGTGGCGACGGTGCCGCTGCCGACACTCAGGATACCTGCCCCGACGACCACTGCAGCGACGAGCATGACTGCCCCGAGGACGAGGCGAACGATGCGGTCCGTGGAGCCGACGTTGAGTTCCATGGATAGAGTATTGTACTATAAGGGGATAAATGTACAGCACTGTTCTCACTCTCCGGGAGTGACACCCCCGACGGCGGAGGCTGTACCTTCATGTCGGTGCGACGTGTCGGGTCGAGTATGCAGTTCGATCACGCTGGC
This sequence comes from Haloarchaeobius sp. FL176, assembly GCF_024609245.1. Lineage (GTDB taxonomy): Archaea > Halobacteriota > Halobacteria > Halobacteriales > Natrialbaceae > Haloarchaeobius. The sequence goes on along the minus strand of NZ_JANJYH010000003.1, from coordinate 364,203 downwards.
GTCGCGACCGACGACGCGACGGGGATGGCGGAGCTGTACGGGGACCTGTTCGGGCTCGAGACGGTTCACGAGGAGGAGTTCGACGGGATGCACGTCGTCTTCCTCGACGTGGGGGACGGCTACTTCGAACTCCTCGAGCCGCTCGAGGAGGGTGGCGCTGTCGCGCGGTTCCTCGCGAACCGCGGCCCCGGCATCCACCACGTCGCACTCGCTACCGAGGACATCGACGCCGCACTCGAGAGGGCGCGGGAGTACGACGTCCGGCTCATCGACGAGGAGCCGCGTCAGGGTGCGTGGGGGCACGACGTGGCGTTCCTCCACCCGAAGGACACCGGCGGCGTGCTCGTGGAGTACGTCCAGCACTGAGCTGGCGACCCGGGAGACGACGCGCTACTCGTCAGCCCACCGCGCGACCCGGTCAGCGAACGGCTCGTACACCGGTGTCGGCGGGTCGTCGGGATGGAACCACCGGGCCTCGGCAATCTCGTCGTCCCCGACCGCGATGTCGGTTCCCCCGGTCGGGCGCGCCTCGACGTGCACCGTCAGCATCGTCAGCGTCCGCGCCGGGTTCTCGGCGTGGACGATGGTCTTCCGGACGGTCTGGAACACGTCGACGGCATCGGCGTCGATGCCGGTCTCCTCCGCCACCTCGCGGAGCGCCGTCTCGACGTGGTTCTCGCCGGGTTCGTGACCACCGCCTGGGAGGCCCCATATGTCGGGCGCGTCCTCGTGCCGGATGAACAGCGCGCGACCGTCCCCGTCGACGACGAATGCGCCGGCGTCGCCTCGCCAGCCGTCGCGGGCCAGCTCGACGCCGGACTCGAAGTAGTCGGGCTCGTTCTCGACGGTCTCTTCGTGGACCGGGACGTCGCCGAACCGGTCCCTGAGCCGGGCAAGCTCGGCATCGACGTCTTCGCACATCCGGTCGCCGAGACGGGTCGCCGGGTCGTCGTCGCTCATGGCCACTCGTGGGCGCGGTCCTCGATGGCCGGATGGAGGTCCGCCGGCAGCTCGCGGAACCAGCACGCGCCGTTGAGCTCGCCGCTCTGGATGGCGACCTCGCCGTCGACGTAGTCCGCCTCGAAGAACGCGTAGCAGAGGTGGACCTCGCTGCCGGTCTCCTCGTGTGTCCCCACGATGTGCTCGACGAACAGGACGTCGGAGACCGAACAGTCGATGGAGACCTCCTCGCCGACCTCGCGCTCGGCGGCCGCTTCGGCTGTCTCGCCGTCCTCGATGCCACCGCCGGGGACGCCCCAGTGGCCCGCACCGCGGCCCATGATGAGCAGAACCCGGTCGCCGTCGTCGGCCGCCTCCTCGGACATCGACTCGGAGAGCGGTGGGGCTTCGCTCTCACTGCGCCGAATCCAGCAGTACGCACCACCGATGTAGTCGTACGCTGCCACGTCGTCGGTCCACTCCGCGAACTGCTCCGCTGTGAGGGGCTCGCAGTTCTCCGCGACGGGGAACTCGCCGTATCGCTCGTGGAGCCGGTCGAGGCGGCGGTCGACCTCGTCGGCGTTGATTCTCTCGGGCGGCATGGACTGGGTACGAAAACGGATGAGTGACTAATAGCCGTCGGAATCCCGGCATCAGTCGGGCGACGGGACCGGTCAGCCGAAGCTCTCGACGTTGGCCTCGTCCGCGTCGAGGCCGGCCGCCTCGAGCGCGTCGGTCGCGAGCTCGCAGAAGTCGGCGAAGCCGAACACGTACACCTCGCCGTCGTCACCGTACTCGCCGACAGCGTCACCGAGGTCGGCGTCCGCGCCGTCGTCGAAGACGTGGACGGTCGCGCCGGCGGCTTCGAGTGGGTCGAGTCGGTCAGTGTGGGCCGGCCCGTCGTCCTGGTAGAGCACGACGGCACCGTGCCCGCGGTCGACAGCGCGCTCGGCGATGGCGACGGCGGGGCCGATGCCCGGCCCGCCCGCGACGACCACCACGTCGCCCTCGTCGTCGTACTTGATGTTCCCGAAGGGCCCCTCGATGGTGAGCTCCGCCCCGGCGTCGAGGTCGGCCAGCCACGGGGAGATATCGCCGTCGGGGTCGACGCCGACGGTCAGCTCGAAGGTCCCGTCGACGTCGGGCGAGGAGAGCGTGTAGTACCGCGACAGCTCCTCGCCATCGACCGTCGCCTGCACGAGCACGAACTGTCCGGGCAGCGCTTCGAACCCCTCGGGTGTCTCTACGTCTATCGCGACGGTACCCGGTCCGACCGTTTCGACTGCTGCAACCCTAACGACCCTCTCGTCCATGGCCGGCGGTAGCCATGGCATCGGTAAAGGCGTTCCTCTCCCGGCTTGCGGCAAAACCGCCCTCGGCCCGTCGTCGGGTGTTTCAGAAGCCTTTTGCTCCCACGCTCGGTAGCCTCAACACAACATGGCCGAGGACCTAAACTGGGCTATCGGTGGCGAAGCCGGCGACGGTATCGACTCCACCGGTAAGATATTCGCCCAGGCCCTCTCACGGGCCGGACGGCACGTATTCACCTCGAAAGACTTCGCGTCGCGTATCCGTGGCGGTTACACCGCCTACAAGATCCGCACGTCGACCGACCAGGTCCAGAGCGTCGTCGACCGCCTGGACATTCTGGTCGCACTGACACAGCGAACCATCGACGAGAACCTCGACGAACTCCACGACGAGTCCGCAGTCATCTACGACGGCGAGCGCTCCTGGGAGGCCGAGTACCCCGACCACATCACCGGGGTCGACGTCCCCCTCAAATCGCTCGCTGAGGAGGCCGGCGGCGCCATCATGCGCAACATCGTCGCGCTCGGGGCCGCCTGCGAGATCACGAACTTCTCCATCGAGAACCTCGACGAGGCCCTCGAGAAGCGCTTCGGCGCCAAGGGCGAGAAGATCGTGGAGAACAACAAGAAGGCCGCCCGACTCGGACAGGAGTACGTCGCCGAGAACTACGACCTCGACGTCGACTACGACATCGACGAGACGGACAACGACTACGTCCTGCTCAACGGCGACGAGGCCATCGGGATGGGCGCACTCGCCGCCGGCTGCCGCTTCTACGCCGGCTACCCGATCACGCCCGCGACGGACGTGATGGAGTACCTCACCGGCCGCATCGACGAGTTCGGCGGGCACGTCGTCCAGGCCGAGGACGAGCTCTCCGCGATCAACCTCGCGCTCGGCGCGGCACGCGCCGGCGCGCGCTCGATGACCGCGACCTCCGGACCGGGCATCGACCTGATGACCGAGACGTTCGGCCTCGTCGCGACCAGCGAGACGCCGCTGGTCATCGTCGACGTGATGCGCTCGGGCCCCTCGACGGGGATGCCGACGAAGCAGGAGCAGGGCGACCTCAACATGACCCTGTACGGCGGCCACGGCGAGATTCCGCGGTTCGTCGTCGCCCCGACGAGCATCGACGAGTGCTTCTGGAAGACCGTCGAAGCGTTCAACTACGCCGAGAAGTACCAGACGCCGGTCTACCTCGTCGCCGACCTCGCACTCGCCGTCACCGAGCAGACGTTCCCGCCGGAGACGTTCGACATGGACGAGGTCGAGGTCGACCGCGGCAAGGTCGTCGACGACGACACCGTCGACGAGTGGCTCGACGAGGAGGGCCGCTTCCGTGCCCACGCGAACACCGAGGACGGTGTCTCGCCGCGTGCGTTCCCCGGCACCATCGACGGTGCCCACATGTCCACCGGCCTCGAGCACGACGAGCTCGGCCGCCGGACCGAGGACACGGACGTCCGCATCGAGCAGGTCGACAAGCGCAACCGCAAGGTCGACACCGCGCGCGACCAGGAGAACTGGGACTACCGCGAGTTCGGCAACCCCGACGCCGACAACCTCGTCATCTCCTGGGGCTCGAACGAGGGCGCGATGGTGGAAGCCATCGACCTCCTCGAGGACCGTGGCGTCGACGTGCGGTTCCTCTCGGTGCCGTACATCTTCCCACGCCCCGATCTGACCGAGGATATCGAGGGCGCCGAGAAGACGATCGTCGTCGAGTGTAACGCGACGGGACAGTTCGCGGACCTCATCGAGCACGACGTGCTCCAGCGCGTCGACCGCATCAACAAGTACAACGGCGTCCGCTTCAAGGCGGACGAGCTGGCTGACGACATCGAGGCGACCCTCAAGACGGAGGCGAAAGCACAATGAGCTCAGACGTACGTTTCACCGACTTCAAGTCCGACAAGCAGCCGACCTGGTGTCCGGGGTGCGGTGACTTCGGCACGATGAACGGCATGATGAAGGCGCTGGCGAACACGGGCAACGACCCCGACAACACGTTCGTCGTCGCCGGCATCGGCTGTTCCGGCAAGATCGGCACCTACATGCACAGCTACGCGCTCCACGGCGTCCACGGGCGCGCACTCCCCGTCGGAACCGGCGTCAAGCTCGCCAACCCCGACCTCGAAGTGATGGTCGCGGGCGGCGACGGCGACGGCTACTCCATCGGCGCGGGTCACTTCGTCCACGCCGTCCGACGGAACGTCGACCTGACCTACGTCGTCATGGACAACCGCATCTACGGGCTGACGAAGGGCCAGGCCTCGCCGACCTCGCGGGAAGACTTCGAGACGAGCACCACCCCCGAGGGGCCGCAGCAGCCCCCGGTCAACCCGCTCGCGCTCGCCCTCGCTTCCGGCGCGACGTTCATCGCGCAGTCGTTCTCCAGCGACGCGCTCCGGCACGCCGAGATCATCGAGCAGGCCATCGAGCACGACGGCTTCGGCTTCGTCAACGTGTTCAGCCCGTGCGTGACGTTCAACGACGTCGACACGTACGACTACTTCCGCGACTCGCTGGTCGACCTGAAGGAGGCCGACCACGACCCGCACGACTACGACGACGCCAAGGAGAAAATTCTTGAGGGCGACAAGGAGTACATGGGCGTCCTCTGGCAGGATGAAGAGAGCGTCCCGTACCACCAGACCCACGGCGTCACCGAGGACATGACCGAAATCCCCGACGGTGCCGCCGACGGGACGATGGACCTGGTCCGGGAGTTCTACTAACGACCTTTTTCTTCGTCGGGTTCGCCGATTTTTCACGCCTCAACCCATTATTTATCGCGTCTACTGACGCCGTAGCGATCGGGCCCTTCAGGGCGGTCAGTCGGCCATTTCACTGCCTCCAAGTTGCAATTGTGCTGAGGCTCGATCCAAATCCAGCCTCCTCTTCGAACCGGACCTCAAAGTCATCTGCTGAATATTCAGCGGGTGCTTCGTGAATCTCCCAGCCACTCACTTCACCTTGTTCGTCGATATCACCCTCTACGGGGGTATACCAGTTCTCTCGAATTTCTCCGAGGTACCTGTCCGCACCAACAATATTGTCGTCGATGCATATGTCGAAGTCACCGGTCGACGGCGTGGTTACGTAATCTTTGGTCTCATCTCGCTTCGTGAATCTAACTCGGAATGCGACGAACTGGTTGCCGTCTTCGGGTTCCATCTCGACCTCTTCACTGTCCCAGTTGTTGTATCCCGTGATTGTCTCTTGCGTACGAATGTCCCTTACGATTATGTTTGCATTATTTTGCGATTTTAGTTGCTCTCCGAGGGAGAGCGTCGCCTCCTCGTGGGAAACTTGCCATTCCTGATCAAACGGTTGGAACCGGTAGGTGAACTCTCCATTCAGCACTGCAAAATTCGCCACTGTAATTTCTGTCGACTCACCTGGTTGTAGCTCTTGCTGAACCACACCACTCATCGGCCGGTCAGTTTCTATATTGGCATTACCCGATGCCGTTCCAAGCTGCTCCCACTCATCGCCTCCGGATTGAATCACGCCCCTGAGTGTGCCAGGGCTGTCGCCTTCGTTCGCGACCGAGAACATTATTTCATAATCCTGTCCCAAGGGTGTCGTCTCCGGGACCCCAATCGAATTGAGCGTCATGTTTGGGAGTTGCCGGGCTTCACCTTCTGGTGAAGCAGTCCAAACTCGTTCTGGGAGGGTTTCGGTTGCGTCCGCTTGCCCCGTGATTTCAATCGTGCCACGGGCGGTTTCCTGAGGTACCAGCGCGATGTAGTAGCCGCTTACCGATTCGCTAGGGTTGATTTCTGGTAGTTCGCCATTGTAGAACCGACTCTCCGACCGGCCGAGTACGGCATCAGGCAATCCCTCTCCAGATCCATACCATTCCGCGTCTCGAATCCCGATTGTTCCAGCGTCGGCCGAGACCACTGCTGTTCCTCGGTTCTCTGCTGTAATCGAGACGATTGCTAGCATGTGCCGCGAAGGAGCCATGAATGCTCCTACCTCCTCAGAAGTTGAAAGGCCAGAAACCCGGTCGATTGGGTGAAAAACCGATTCCTGAATGCTAACGTCTGTTATAGCGACTTGGAGGCTATTACCGATGGCGAACGTAGTACCCACAGAGCCAGTCATTGGCTCCGGCCGGACAGTTACTGTGGAATCAGCATCCGCGAGCGTGAACTCATAATCGTTGACCAAATCGAAGGCCGGCATAGTAATCGTCGCTTCACCAGTCTCTCCTGGTGCGACTGATTCGATTGTTACCGGTTCCTCGACCGCCGGCTCATTCTCCGGTTCTTCATCGTTCAAAGACGATGATAAGAGCTGGATGGTGTCCTCGTATGTTCCGGTTTCACCACCTGTATTCGTCGCTGAAACCGTGAGTCTGAATTCTGACTCTACTGTTACAGTTTCAGGTGAAGAGAGTGAAATGTCCTCAAACGATGGGGGGCCAGTCCGGCCATTCGTCGTCGTTTCTTCTGCATTGCCCGTCTGGCCATTTTTCTTTTCGTCTCCTCCTCCAAGGAGCATACTACATCCTGCAATTGCACTCGTAAGTCCAGCACTTCCTATCAAAACCAATTGGCGCCTACGCATCATGTCAAATAACTAATCGAGAGATGAAATAATTGTTGGCCAAATAACATAGTTTGGGAGCACACAACACATGTAAGAAATTACCTTTTTTGAAATTGATATTCGGGGTTTGTTGCGCATTGAAATATATGTATCTTCTTCGAATGTTTCAGGAATTCTAACACTACTACGTAAGTTAGGGAAGCGCATTGTCATCCCCGAACATTCATTGAGTAGCTGGGCGCAACGTCGTGACGTTTAGCACACCTAATTCGAAGTGCCTTGCATGCGCCCGCACTTTTTCAAGGTAATTCCTCACGCAACTGTACAACAGCGACGCGCAGTGGGTCGCCTCCTTCTACGGGAAGCGACCGGAGAAGATCGAGCGGTACGCGACACGTGTCCGAACACGGGCGACGGAGATCCGGGAGCAGGTCAGCGAGCGCGGGCTCGACTGAGCTACTCCTCGTCGCTGTGTTCGATGCTCTCGACGAGGTCGAGGACGTTGTCGCGTTCGTCGGGGGCCGGGTCGGGTGGCCGCCGATGGCCACGACGTAGTCGTCGCCTCGTTGGCGAACGGCTTGGAGCCCCGCGAGCCAGCTTCGCTCGCGTGAACATCTTCGAATGCTGTTCGGCCAACGTGTCGTCACGTTCCCGTCCGGTCAGCGTCACCGTCGGTTCGGCGGCTCAGGCGTGGAGCACGTCGACCTCGACCGAGCCGTCGTCGGCCGCCGTGACCCAGACCGAGTCGTCGAGCGAGTCGACCGAGACGGTGCTGGTTGTCTCCGCGCCGTCGCCGTCCGTGCTGGTGACGGTGTACTCGCCGGTGCTCGCCCAGACCTCGTCGTACTCCCGTGCGCTGCACCCGTCGACCGTCGCGGCGGCGTCGAGAACTCGGCTTCCGTCGGCCGTCCTGACCTCGACGGTCAGCTCGACCGCGCCGTCGTTCGCCCGGTTGCGGAGGGTCACGTCGGCGAACTCGCTCGCCATCGCGTCGCCGGCGTCGGCGACGAGGGCGTCGTCGTTGCAGTCGCCGCCATCGCCGAGGATCGAGGCACAGCCGGCCAATCCGGCGAGGGCTGCCGTCCCGCTAGCCGCGAGGAGGCGTCGGCGCGAGAGCGGTTGGGTCGAGTCGTCATCGTTCGTCGTGGCTCTCACCATGGCTACGGATTCAGGTGGGTTGTTCAAGAAGGGTGACGCACCGTTTCAGCGTCGGAAAATCAGGCCGGCAACTCCTTCCGGTTCACTCCTCGTCGCTGTGTTCGATGCTCTCGATGAGGTCGAGGATGTTGTCGCGTTCGTCGGGGAGCCGGGTCGGGTGGCCGCCGATGGCCACGACGTAGTCGTCCCCGTGCTTGACAACGGAGACGTAGACGTTCACCTCGACCTCGCGGCCGGCGAAGTTCGTCGTCGTGGTGAACACGGCGACGTCGGTCTGCTCGCCGAGCATCGTGGCCTGCAGGGTGTCAGTGCGTTCGGCGCCCGAGAGGTCGCCGTAGGACGTCTCGTACTGGCCGACGAGTTCGGTGAGCACCTCGCCTTCGCTCACGTTCGCGATGGGGTTCTGCGGTTCGCCCACCACGTCGACCTCGTGGGTCGAGACGACCGCGAACACCCCTACGGTCTCGTCGATGAACTCGTCCTGCTTCTCGTACCGCGCGAGCCAGTTCTCGACGACGACGGTCCGATTGCCGAGGTCTTCGCTGGTCCGTTCGATGACCTCCTGCTCGACGGAGCGCTCCGTGTAGCCCGTTCCGTCGTCGCCGAGTGCGCTGTCGGCGACGGTCGCCTGTTCGGCGCTGTAGGTCAGCGGCTCCTCGCCGGTGATGAAGCCGATACAGCCGGCACCGGTCAGCAGGAAGGTCACGGCGAAAACCATCGCGAGGCGTCTCGAAGCCATGCTTCGTCCCTCGCCACCTCCAGCAATCAAGGTTCCGGCCTTCGGGGACTCAACAGATGGGTTTCGGGTCGACGCCCATCTCGGTGAGCGAGTCGGCGTAGTCGTCGTAGGCGAGCTGGACGACGTACTCCGCGACCGCCTCGGCGCGCTCCCAGTCGGCGTCGTCCTCGCAGACCGAGTCGAGAAGGTCGAGGCCCGCCGAGAGGGACTCCTCGGTCTCGCTCCGGAGGTCGCGGAACAGGTCAGCCTTCGCCGCGTCCGCTTCGTTGACGAAGAAGCTGACGACCTGGAGGTGCGTCCGGAGGCTGACGAGGCCACGGCCGACGAGGCCCGCGGCAGCGCGTTCGACGGTGTCGTCGCGGTCGCGGAGGTAGGCGTGCATCGGGCCGACGCTCTCGGGTTCGACGGCCTCACCGAGGGCGTCGACGACGCGGTCGTAGTGCTCTGCCTCCTGTGCGGCCACGTCCGCGAACACCGCGCTCGCCTCGTCGTCGGACTCGTCGGCGGCCCACGATTCGAACGTCTCGCGCGCGAGGAACTCGCTGAAGGCGGCGGCTCGGAGGACGGCCTCCTCGGAGAGGGCCGCGTCGGTCAGCGCGATGAGCAGCTTCGAGGAGCCGAGTCGGTCGAGCTCGGTGGCTTTGGCGGCCTCGACTGACTCGCGGAAGGCGGTTGCGTCCATGCCTGACGTGTCGGCCGGTGGTCGCTTCAACGTTGTCCCACACCGGCCGTTCCGGCGGACCGAGCGGTCTACGCACGGTTTTTATCCTCCCGCCGGGCGTACGGTGGGGTATGAGTGTCCCATCCGAAGCCGACGACGCGCCGCCGTCGGTCTCCCCGCGAGCCCTCGACGAGCTGCTCCGGTCGGGCGAGCCGTTCACGCTGCTCGACGTCCGCGACCGCGACGAGTTCGAGGCGTGGCACGTCGACGGTCCCGGGGTCAGCGCGGTGCAGGTTCCCCACGTGAAGTTCGTGCAGGCACAGGTCACCGGCGACGTGGACTCGCTCGTCGGCGAGGACCCGGCCGAGCCCATCGTCGCGGTCTGTGGCCACGGCGAGGCGAGCGCGCACGCCGCCGAACTCCTCGTCGAGGCGGGCCACGACGCCCGGAACCTCGCCGGCGGGATGGACGCCTGGGCGCGTCTGCTCGTCGCCCGCGATGTCGAGGCTGCGTCGGGCACCGTCGTCCAGTACGACCGTCCCTCGAGCGGCTGTCTCTCCTACATGGTCGTCGACGGCGGGGAGGCGGCCGTCGTGGACCCACTCCGGGCGTTCGCCGACCGCTACGTCGCCGACGCGAACGAGCGCGGCGCGGACCTCCGCTACGCCATCGACACCCACGTTCACGCCGACCACGTCTCCGGCGTTCGGGCCGTCGCCACCGTGAGCGACGCCGAGCCCGTCCTCCCCGAGCTGGCCAGGGAGCGCGGCCTCGCGTACGACGTGCGCCCGCTGGCCGACGGCGAGACACTCACCGTCGGCGGCACCGACATCGAGGCCGTCGCGACCCCGGGCCACACGACCGAGATGACGACGCTCGCAGCCAGTGGCGTCCTGTTCACCGGCGACGGGCTGTTCGTCGACACCGTCGCCCGGCCGGACCTGGAGGAGGGCGACGAGGGTGCGGCCGAGCTGGCGGCCGAGCTCTACGACTCTCTCCAGGAAGGGTTGCTCAGGTTTCCCGACTCGATGGTCGTCGCCCCAGGCCACCGCGACGACGGGACGCCGCGAGCCGAGGACGGGACCGTCACCGCGACGCTCGGGACGGTGCGCGACCGCGTCGAGGCGCTCTCGCTCGGGCGCGACGAGTTCGTCGACTACGTGCTCGCGGCGCTGCCACCACAACCCAACGAGTACGAGCGAATCATCGAGACGAACCTCGGCCGCGAAACGCTGGACGACGAGGACGCCTTCGCGGTCGAGCTGGGGCCGAACAACTGCGCGGCGCGGTAGTGTGTGAACGAACCGCACGGCTGCTGAAGACTTTTACCGAGCGCCCATCGACTCCACGGCAAGCAGATGAGCGACGTGGAGCCCGACGCGATGAGCGACGAACCGATCACCGTCGAGCGGCTGGTCTCGGACCTGCGCGAGCTGGGGCTGTCGGCGGGCGACACCGTCTTCGTCCACAGTTCGCTGTCGGCGCTCGGCTGGGTCTGTGGCGGCCCGGCCGCGGTCGTGGACGCCCTCCAGCAGACCGTCAGCGCGGAGGGGACGCTGGTGCTGCCGACGTTCACAGGCGACTACTCCGACCCGGGTGGCTGGCAGGACCCGCCGGTCCCGGACGAGTGGGAGCCGACCATCCGCGAGACGATGCCGGCGTTCCGGCCCGGGTCGACGCCGTGTCCACGGATCGGAGCCATCCCGAACACGTTCCGGTCGTACCCCGGCGTCGTCCGGAGCGACCACCCCGTCGTCTCGTTCGCCGCGTGGGGTGCCGACGCCGAGGCGATCGTCCTCCCGCACCCGGACGACGAGCCGCTCGGTGAGGGAACGCCGCTCGCACGGCTCTACGACCACGACGCGTCGGTGCTCATGCTCGGCACCGACTACGAGACGGCCACTTCCTGCCACCTCGCGGAGTACCGCGGCGAGTTCCCGAAAGAGCACGAGACCGGTGGCGGCCCGGCCATCCGCGACGGCGAGCGGGTCTGGCTGGAGTTCGACGACGTTGCGCTCGACACGGCCGACTTCCCCGCCGTCGGCGAGGCGTTCGAACGCGAGCGGCCCGACGCAGTGGCCGTCGAGCAGGTCGGGGTGGCGGAGTCGCGGCTCGTCGACCAGCGCGCGCTCGTCGACTTCGCGGCGTCGTGGTTCGGCGAGAACAGGCCGGAATCGCTGGAGCAGGCTGATGAGGGCGCAGCGGCGCCCGCGGCCGAGGACTAGTCGTCGCCCGCGGCGGCCTCGCTCGACTCCGTGGCCACCGCGCCGTCGTCCTCGATGCTCGGCGGATACTTCCCGCGGTCGAGCTTCAGGTCCGAGACCGGGCGTGCCATGCAGGTCAGCGCGTAGTTCTCGCGCTCCTCCTCGGTGAGCCCGCGGGCGGCCGGCTGGGTCACGTCCCCCTCGACGATCTCGGCGGAGCAGGCCAGACACATCCCGACCCGGCAGGAGAACTCCTGTGCGATGCCCTCCTCGATGCATCGCTTCAGGATGGTCTGCTTGTCGGAGACGGTGATGGACTCACCGGTCCCCACGAACTCGACGGTGTAGTCGGTCATAGCTTCGGCTACAGCGGTTCCGGACTAAACTCTTTATCCTTTTCTGAGGCCAGCGAGGCGACAGAAATGGGAGTAAAACGTTTTTTCCCTGCGGCCGCGACGGGTGAACATGACAAGCCACGAGTTCGACGTCGTCGTCGCCGGTGCGGGGACGTCGGGGTGCTACGCGGCGGCGACAATCGCCCGAGAGGGATACGATGTCGTCATCGTCGAGCGCAAGGACGAGGAGGAAGCCGGGCACATCGCCTGCGGGGACGCACTCAAGGGCGCGGACGCGTTCCCCGAGGCCATTCCGAAGGAGAAGCTCGAACCGGCATTCACCAACACGGGTGTCGACCACGGGCGCTTCGAGATCCCCCAGGAGGACACGGTACTGGAGATTCCGGTGCCGGGCGAGCTGGCGGTCATCGACCGCTGGGAGTACGGCCGCTGTGTCATCGAGGGCGCGGAGGAGGCCGGTGCGACGTTCCACTACGACACCGTCATCCAGGACGTGAGACAGGACGACGACGGCGTCATCACCGGCCTCACGGCGAACCGGAAGGGCGACCCCGTCGAGTACGAGGCCGACATCGTCATCGACGGCGCGGGCTCGCTCTCGCTGCTGCAGGACAAGGTCGACTTCGCCGACGCGACGTTCGACACCAACGTCAACTACTCGCAGTTCTGCTCGGCCTACCGCGAGATCGTCCACGTCGAGGAGCCCGTCGAGTGGGACGACGCGCTGGTGTTCAAGCCGACCGACCGCGCCGCGGGCTACCTCTGGTACTTCCCGCGCACCGACACGGAGATCAACGCCGGCCTCGGCTTCCAGATGACCGAGGAGCCGATGGAGCTCGTCGACGACCTGAAGCAGGACCTCCGGAACCGCGAGGAGTTCGAGGGTGCGGAGGTAGAGGACAAGCTCGGTGCCGCCCTCCCGACCCGCCGACCCTACGACTCCGCGGTCGCGCCGGGCTACATGGCTGTCGGCGACGCGGCCGGCCACGTCAACCCGACTACGGGCGGTGGCATCGCTGGCGCGGCCTACGCGGGCAAGTACGCCGGCGAGCAGGCCATCGAGGCCATCGAGCAGGGCGACGTGAGCGAGGAGCTGCTCTGGGAGTACAACGAGCGCGTCATGGAGCACTTCGGCGCGCGCTACGCCGCCCTCGACGTGTACAACATCCTGTCGACAGCGGTCGACGTCGACGACCTGATGGGGCTGCTCGCCTCGCTTCCGGGCGAGAAGCTCGCGGAGGCGCTGTACGAGGGGAGCACCGAGATGAGCACGCTGTTCAAGGCCAAACTCGCCGTCAAGAGCTTCGGCTACTGGCGGAACATCCTCCAGTTCTACCGGACGAAGCAGTGTGCCGACGACCTGCTGGACCACTACGAGCACTACCCGAGCAGCCCCGGCGAGTTAGAGCTGTGGCAGTCCAAGCGCGACTCGCTGATGGAGGCCGTCTACGAGACGACCGGCGCGGAGCCGAAGTACTGAGCCGGTCAGTCGTCCGTTACCGCCAGTTCGAACCCGAACTCCTCGTTCGATTCCACCAACGACAGCCGGTCGACGAACCGGTACTCGCCGGTCGGGACACAGCCGGACCGATTCGACCACAGCCACATCTCGTTACTCCACGACTCGCCGGGCGCGAGTCGAACGTTCGTGTCGCAGTTATCGGACGCCAGCGGTCGGTCTCCGGTGCGTTGCCAGCATTCGCCCTCGAACCTTGCGCTCGGAAGTGTGAGCAGGTAGGTCCGGCCGGTGTCGAACACGATGGGGTCCAGCACCGACCGGCACGACAAGTCGAACGACCGCACCTCGTCGCCGTCGTTCCGGACCTCGACGCGGATTTCTACGGTCCGGTCGCTCGTGACGCGGCTGTGCATCAGTTCGACATTGACCGACGCCATCGGGGCCGACACCGAGTCGACGTGGGTGACCCGGACGGTCCGCGGGAGTGCTTCTGGCCCGGGACCGGACGACGCCGAGAGTGACGAGAGACAGCCACCGAGTGCCGCCGTCCCGGCCGTCGTCAGGAGCACCTCGCGACGGGAGGGCATGTGTCTCCAGTGGTACTAGCCTGCAAAAGAAGTTCACGTGGCCGTGGCGGCCGGCTGCCCCCGCGACGGGCCCTCCCGCGACCTCCTCCGGACTGCCGCTCCATCGTCCTCGACGGCCGTTCGCCCGTCGTTGGTCTCGAACGCGTACCGCTCACCGCCAGCCCGGCGACCGTCGACAGGTTGGCCGCGAGCATGACTCCGGCGAGGTCGCCGACCTATCGAGAGCCGGTCCCGATCTTCGTCGCGGGCTCGTCGCTGATGTCGGCGCTCTCGATGTCCGGCGAGAACGCGTCACCGCTCATCGCGAGTCCGACGAACGCGCCCCCGTTGGCGACGAACGCGACGATGCTCCCGCCACCACCGGTCGTGACGATACTCCAGATGTTGATCGCCGCTGCGAGCGCGAACAGCACCATCCCGACCGGGCGTGACCAGGTCCGCATCTGGAACAGGGCGCCGGCGAGGAGCATCCGAAGCAGGCCGAACAGGATCATCGCCCCGCCGACTACGACGACGACTGCCGAGTCGAACGATGCGCCGATGATGAACAGCAGGCCGCTGTCGATGAGCGTCCAGAACCCCCCGATGGCCGCGACGAACGCTGCGAACGTCACTGTCGTCGGCCGGTACGTCGGTCTCGCCATGCATAGTAGTTGGACTAATGAAATAAAAAAGTCTGTCCTAAAATTATTGGGTTCGCTGGAGTAGGATGCCGACTCAGCGGTAGCCGGTGCCGATATCGGTGGCGTGCATCTCGGAGGTGTCGGTGCGGCCGGTGTCGAACGCCTCGTCGGCCGTGAGCAGGCCGACCGTAGCGAAGCCGTTGGCGAGACAGAGCACCAGCGGGACGATGCTCACACCGACCGTGACGAGCGCGTAGCCGAGGGCGAGCGTCCACGCGAAGTGGAGCAACACACCCGGGGCGCGGGCCCAGCTGTAATGCTGGTGGGCAGCGGTCGTGACGAACGTCTGCAGGAAGCCGGCGGCCAGGGCGACCACGGCGAGCGTCCACGCGCCGTGGGTCGCGACGAACCCTTTCCCGGGGTCCACTCCGAACGGGCCGAGTACGAGTCCGACGACCACCAGAACGGACGCCGTGAGCGCCCCCACGAGGACCGCCGTCGAGAGGCCGACGGTTCGAACAGCTGTTTCTGACATTAATTTTGTACAGCACGCGGGAATCAAATAACACTTTCGGATAGCTATTCGAGAAAGAATGTGGGAAAATAACTCGCTGCGTCAGGGGCGCTCGTCGGCGATGGCCTCGATGGCCCCGGCGAGCACGTCGACACCGATGGGGAGGGAGTCCTCGTCCACGTCGAACGTCGCGGTGTGGTGGCCGCCGGGGTGGTCCGTGCCGACGCAGACGTACGCCGCGAGACCGCCGCGTCGCTGGACTGCCTGCATGAGGAACGTCGCGTCCTCACTCCCACCGAGGGCGTCGCGGTCGACCACGCGTTCCACGTCGGCGTTCCCGCCAGCGATGTGGCCCACGATGTCGACGAGTTCGTCGTCGCTCCGCGCGGAGGGAGCCTCGCCGGCGACGCTGGTCTCGGACTCGCAGCCGTGCATCGCCGCCGCGTTCTCGATGACGCGGTGGGCGCGCTCGTCCATGTAGTCCTTGAGCTTCGTCGTCACGCCGCGGACCTCGCACTCCATGGCGGCCGCCTCGGCGACGATGTTCGTCGCGTTCCCGGCCTCGAGCCGCCCGACGTTGACCCGCGTCGCGCCGTCTGAGTGCCGCGGTATCGCGTAGAGGTTCTGGATGGCGCTGGCGACCGCCTGCACCGCGTTCTCGCCCTCCTCCGGCTTCGCGCCGGCGTGGGCTGGCTCGCCCGTGAACCGGACGTCGATGTGCTTCACCGCGAGGAACTCGTCGATGCCACAGACGACCTCGCCGGTCGGGTGGTCCAGCCCGAGATGCAGCGCGAGCAGGTAGTCCACGTCGTCGAGATGCCCCGACTTCGCCATCGCCTTCCCGCCGCCGACGACCTCCTCGGCCGGCTGGAAGAACACCTTCAGCGTCCCCGCGAAGTCGCTCTCCTTCACGGCCTCCAGCACGCCGAGGCCGATCGTCGCGTGGCCGTCGTGCCCGCAGGCGTGCATCGCACCGGTCTCCGAGCGGAAGCCCTCCGTGGCCGGCTCGTGCGCCTCGTCCGTGGACTCCTCGCGCGGGAGACCGTCGATGTCGACCCGCAGGCCGACTGTCGGCCCCGCGCCCTGCTCGACGACCGCGACCGCCCCCGTGTGCCCGCCCCGGAGCTGTTCGAGGACTCCCTCGTCCGCACCGGCGTCCACTGCCCGGTCGTACCACGATTCGAGCTCCGCCTCGGGCGGCACTGCCATCCGCTCGTCCGTGTTCAGTGCGTCCGGGCCGACGTGGAGCTCGTCGACGCCGATGACCTCCAGCTCTTCGACGATGCGCGCGGTCGTCCAGTACTCGCGCCACGCCGGCTCCGGCTGGCGATGGAACGCCCGCCGCAACGCGACGAGTCTGTCTCTGTCTACCATGTCCGGGGCGACGCGCCCGAGGCACTTAACCGCGGAGTTGCCGCCGTGTGTTTCCGGCTGTGGCGTCGCTGGTCTCGACTCGGGAGTGTCCAGCCACTGTGAACGAGAGCGTGGGCGCGGCTGTCCCTCGGAATCGTCGAGAGAGCAGCAACAGCCGCGCTCGGCCGGACGCCTCGCGGTCCGGAACCGCAGTGAGATAAAACCGGGAGCGGAGACCGGTTACGAGCCCTGCGACCGGATCTGTTCGACCTCGGCGGCGACGTGGACGGAGTCGGGGAACGCCGAGCCGGCGGCGATGGTGTGTGCGAGGTCGTCGTGGCCGACGATCTCGATCTCGCGCCTGTAGACGGTGTAGTTCCAGGCGTCGAACTGGGCGGCGGTGTCGTCGGTCGGCTGTTTGTACTGCGGCACGCGGAGACGCTCCGGTGGAGCGGAGTGCGGGCCTTTCATCTCCGCACCCTTCCGGGAGACGCGCTCGCGGATGTCCTCGACGACGCTGTCGAGGGCGGCGCGGTCCCCGCTCTGGAGTGTGAGGCGTGTGACGAAGCTCATGGTCGTATAGGAACTGGTCGCGGCTGAGGGTGAAAAACCCATTGAGACGTGTCGCCGGCCGTCCGATATTCTCTTAACTGGTGACGCTTTACAAGGTGGTAATGGCAGTCGAAGCTACGAGCGCAGGTGCCATCCTCTTTCGCGACACGCGGGGCCGGCGCGAGTACCTTCTGCTAAAGAGCCGCCCTGGTGACTGGGAGTTCCCGAAGGGCGGTGTCGAGGGAGACGAAGAACTCCAGCAGACGGCTATTCGAGAAGTGAAAGAGGAAGCAGGCATCCACGACTTCCGTCTCATCGACGGATTTAGAGAAGAGTACGACTACGTCTTCGAGGCGGGTGGCGATACCATCCACAAGACGGTTCACCTGTTCATCGCCCGGTCGTTCGAGGCCAGCGCGGAGCTCTCGACCGAGCACCGCGACCTCCAGTGGCGGGACTACGAACAGGCGTTCAACACCGTCACGCAGGACGGTCCACGCGAAATCCTCGAAGACGCCCACGAGTTCCTGAACGAACTCGAAGCAGAGAAAGAAGCCGGCGACGACTAGTCGCCACCGGCTCCGCGAGCCGTCTCGCAATCGTCTCTCCCATTCTACCCCTCCAGCGACGGCCAAGTACCTCGCGACGGTCAGTGCTTACCCGTGACAGGCGTCGAGCAGCGCCCCCCGGAACTCGACCAGTGCGGTCGCGTGGTCGGCGTCGACGACGGTCAGCTCGGCGTCGGCGGCGTCCGCGACCCGCCGAGCGTCTGCAACGGGCACGTTCGCGTCGCGGTCGCCGTGCCAGCAGTGCAGCGGCACCGAGAGCTCGGCGGGCTGGACGGGCCAGGCGTGCCCGAGGAGGCGCGTTTCGTTGACCAGGCCCGTCCGCTGCGGGCCCACGCCGACGACGAAGTCCCGGCGGAACGTCTCCGCCTGGCTCTCGGACAGCGCGGCCGCGCCCTCGCTGTCGGTGTACTGCGAGACCACCACCGACGGGGAGCCACGGTCGGCGACCCAGGACTGTCCGCGGACGAGGCCGGACAGGAGGCGTGGCGTCCGGGTCGCCAGCGTCTCGAGCAGCCGCTGGACGGCTGGCTGCTCGGTCCGGAGCGACGGCGGTGCGACACCGGAGACGCTGTGGACCGCCTCGATGCGGTCGGGGTGGCGACCGGCCAGTGCGACCGCGACGGCCGCACCGCCGGAGAACCCGACGACCGGCGCGCGTTCGACGCCGGCGTGGTCGAGGACCGCGACGAGGTCGTCCGCGATGTCCGCGACGGTGACGTCCGGTGCGGGGTCCGAGTCGCCGTAGCCGGGGCGGTCCGGAGCGACGATGCGACAGTCCCGCTCGTGCGCCGCGTCGTCGAACAGCCGGCCGAGCACGCGCGAGCCGGGTGTGCCGTGGAGGAACACCAGGGGCGTGCCGTCCGTGGCTCCGTACTCCGCGTAGGTGACGGTGCGGCCGTCTGCGGTGGTGGCGGTGGCGGGTCCATCAGGTCTCGTGCCGGCGCTCCCGGCGTCGGTCGGCGGCGCGTCCTGCAGGTCCGGCGAAGTGCTCATACGAACACGTTCCCGCCGCGGCGGAGAGGCAGTTTGGCCGCATGGATGCGGCGTTTTAAATACTGTCGGCGTGCACCGTCCGTCCGTGCGACGCGTCACCTTCGCGGTCGACTACCCGCCGTCGCTGGCGCACCCGATGCATCGCCAGCTCGACGAGAGCCCGGTCTCGCGCGCGGAGCTACTGATGTGGGGACCGATGGACACGGTGACGACGCTGGCCTGGTACGGGGGAGAGCCCGATGCGGTCCGGTCGCTGCTCGACGCGGTCGGGAGCAGCACCGCCGTCGACCTCGTCACGGGCGACGGCGGCACCTACGCGTTCGTCCACCAGACGGAGTACGAACTCGGCGCGCCGGTGCTCGACCTCGTCGCCGATTCGGGCGTCGTCTTCCTGCCGCCGGTGACGTTCGAGCCGGGCGGTCGTGCCCGCTTCGAGGCCGTCGGGGAGAGCGAGTTCCTCGCGGCGTTCCACGCCGACCTGCGCGAGCACGTCGACGCGACCGTCGAGCGTGTCGCCGACTTCCGGCGGTGGACGACGCCCGCGGTCGACGTGACCGCGCGCCAGCGGGAGGCGCTCGCGGCGGCCGTCGCGGTTGGCTACTACGAGGTGCCGAGAACGGGGAGCGTCGCGGACGTGGCGGCCGAACTCGGCTGTGCGGGGAGCACCGCGGGCGAGCTCCTCCGGAAGGCCGAGGCGGCGCTCGTGCGGGGCTTCGTCGATGCCGGATAGTGGGTCTGTCCCGGGGCGACGAGCTATCGACCGACCGTTAGTTCTCGGCCAGAACCTCGGGCAGCTCGGCGAGCGTCGATATCGTGACGTCGGGCTCGCGGAACGGCGTCTCGTCGTCCTCGTTCTCGACCCAGACCGACGTCATCCCGAGAGACTCGCCCATCATGAGGTCCTCGTTGTACTCGTCGCTGACGAACGCGACCGGCTCGTCGCCATCGGGCAGGCACTCGACGTAGCCCCGCGGATGGGGTTTCGCGCGCTGGATCTCCGAGGAGACGACGAGTTCGTCGAAGCAGTCGAGGACGCCGTGCTCGGAGAGCACCGTCTCGACCCACGGGCGCGCCATGTTGCCGAAGAGGACGAGCGTGTGCTCGGCCGCGAGCGTCTCGAGGACAGCGACGTGTTCCGCGGGGAACTCGGGGTCGAGCCACGTCTGCTCGACGTACTCCCGACACGCGTCCTCGGACGCGCCCGCGAGCGTCGAGAGGAGGTCGACGTACCCGTCCGTGGTCTGGACGAAGCCGTTGCGGAACGCGAGGTAGGCGATCCAGCCCGGGTAGGGGTCCGCTTCGGGGTCGGCACCCAGCAGGTGCGCGTGCTCGCGTTCGTCGCCGTTTTGCACGATGACGCCGCCGTAGTCGAGGACGAGATGCATGGGACTCTTCTGGATTTTGTGTGCAGGCTTCAATCTATCGAAGGAATCACCGTCGACGTCCGGTACGCCCGGCCGAAGCCCCTCCCATCCGCCGCCGACCCGTAACGGCTTCGGCACTCGAACGCACAGGCACGAGCATGCTCCCCGGCGAGGACACCGAGTTCGCGTTCGAGCTGCGGGTCTGTCGCTGGGCCGAGCGAGCGTGGGAGCCCGCCCGCGACGACTCGGTCGTCGTCGTCGCGCGCCAGCTCGGCATCCAGGACCGGCGCTGGGACACCCTCGTTCTGGAGTGCGACCCCGAGGGCCTGCGCCAGCGGGCGAGGTTCGGACTGGACGCGCTCGACTCGGACCTCCTCCACGTGGTCCGGCACGCGCCCGAAGACTGGACCTACTACCGCGACGCGCTCCCCCACCCGGGCTACCCGTGGCGGTACGTCCGCGAGGCACTACACCGGGCCGCGGACCGCGGCATCGTCGAGACACGCAAGAACGGCAACCGGATCGAGTGCCGCCGGAAGTGGCCCTACCCGGACTGGTGCCGGCGCATCGTCGCCATCGAGAACAAGCCGGACCTCGACGCGAGCGCGGCGGACGCACTCGTCTCGCAGCTGGAGTACGACGTGGCGCTCTCGCTCGCCGACGAGGCCTGGGTGGCGACCCGCGCAACCGACGGGGCCGTCGAACCCGTGCTGTTCGAGGACCTGCCGGTGCAGGCCGGCATCGTCACCCTCGAGACGGACAACGCCGGTAGCGAGGACACCGGAACCGTCGCCTGGCACGCCCGCTCGCTGGCCGTCGCGGACCCCGGTACCCGCATCCTGGAGCGACCCGCCGGCTCCGCGTTCGACGCCTCCGCCGCGCGGTTCGAGTACGCCGACCCTCCGTGGAAGGCGGGGAAGCGCCGCGAGATCGCCGAGCGCGCCTACGCCCGCGGCTGGCGCTCCTACGTCGAGACGATGCGCCCGGACTGCCGGCACTACAGACCACGCGCGGACGGCGCGGTCCTGCCCTGGTGTGACGCGAAATCCCGCTGTCAGACCGCCGGCGAGTGCTCGGGGGGGTGTTCCGAGTTCGAGCCCGAACCGCCTGCGTGGCGGACCAAGGGGTGGCCCA
This sequence comes from Haloarchaeobius sp. FL176, assembly GCF_024609245.1. Lineage (GTDB taxonomy): Archaea > Halobacteriota > Halobacteria > Halobacteriales > Natrialbaceae > Haloarchaeobius. Next base: position 343,124 of record NZ_JANJYH010000003.1, on the reverse strand, counting down.
TCGAAGGCGGTCCGGGGGCCGCGACGAAGCGGTTCCTGGCACGGCGTCGGCGTCGCCGACGGCCGGGGACGGACGAGGCCGACTGAATCACTGGACAGGGCGGCGGTTCGGCTGCCGGCGGGCGCGAGTCTCGGCCTGCGAGCGCGGTGTCACCGCTGTCGAGCGCACGCGCACCCGCTGACGCAACTTCTTTCCGAGCGCCACCCCTACAGGACTGTAATGACATTCGACCCGAACCAGAGTCTTCCACAGGAGGAGGTCGACGAGCGCGTACAGACGGCCATCGATGAGAACGAGGTCGTCCTGTTCATGAAGGGTACGGAGATGATGCCCCAGTGTGGTTACTCGGAGCGTGCCCTCGGACTCATCGGCCAGTACCGCGAGGAGTTCGAGACGGTCGACACGCTCGAGTCGCTCGAGGAGTTCCGCGGTGCACTCGCGGACCACTCCGGCTGGGAGACCATCCCGCAGACGTTCGTGAACGGGGAGTTCGTCGGCGGTAGCGACGTCCTCGCGGAGCTCGACGAGCGCGACGAGCTCGAAGCCGAGCTCGCCGGCTGAGCCACAGAGTTTAACCGACGAACAGTCGGAAACAAACAGCAGGTCATTTAAGCGCAACGCCCCTACTAGGAACTGAGCGAACGGCCAGCGGACACGTCGTCACACCCCCATTTACCATGTCAGCAGAAAACTCCGGTCAGGTATTCAGGCTCCATTCGACACTGGAACTCCCCCTCGAAGACGTTCGGGAGTTCCTCTCGAGCGATCCGGAGCTTCCAGACGGCATCGAATCCGTAGACATCACCAGACGCAACAACACCCTCATCCTCAAGGCCATCTCGGCCGACAAATCGGTAAGCAAGTACACGCCGACCGCCCAGCTGAAAGCCAGCGTCACCGAGAACCGGGTGTACGAGGAGGAACCCGAGGACCAGCACCGCGGCCCGCGCTGGGGCGACGACGAGGACGAAGAGGAGGAGATTCCCTCCGAACTCGTCGAGTTCGCTGCGTTCAAGGGCGACCGCGAGACGGTGCTGCAGAACTCGCTGCTCCAGTACGAGATGTTCCTCGTGCTGTGTGCCATCGCCCGCGAGGCCGAGAAGGGGACGCTGACCGCCATCACGGCCCGCGACAAAGACCTCGACGCGACCCGCATCGTCGACGGCGAGGACCGCCCGGCCTCCATCGAGGTCGTCGAGGGGCGCTCCGAGGGCCAGGCCGCCAACAGCGGCGTCAACTGGCGGGACAACAAGTTCATTAGCGACTGAGTCGTTCTCCGCCGACAGTGCCGGAAGCGTCTTCTCGTCAGCGTCTGACAGTCGCCAGCACCTGCTCCGTGTCGTCAAGGAACACCAGCCGAGCGTCGGCACCATCGCGACGCTGGAGCCGGAGTACGCCGGTGCCGTAGCCGAACCGGTGCCCGAGCAGGCCGTCGCTGGTCCGGGTGTCGACGATGTCGTGCGTCGGGACGAACCACTGGGGCGTGTCGAGCAACCGGTCGTAGGCGAGGACACCCTCGTCGTAGATGCGGTACTCGAGGTGGCCGAACAGCAGCTCCTGTTCGACGACGCGTGCGAGGACTGCGACCGCGAGCACGGCGACGCCCAGCGCGACGGCCTCAAGGGTGCCGAGGAAGGCCCAGGTGAAGAACGCTCCCCCGAAGACCACCAGCCCGGACGGTGGCATGACCGCGGACACGAGCCCGAGGCCGACCGCCCGGAGACGGACCGCGGTGCGGTCGGTCCGGACACGGGCGGCGGGGTTGCCAGCCGGGACGTGGACGGACGCTTCGGGCGCTGATTCCTGGGTGCGTTCCGCGAGACGCGAGAGCAGCGGGACCGAGTCGCGCGTGGCGAGGAGCCCACCGACGTCGAGGAGAAGTTTCACCGCGACGACGACGCCGAAGACGAGGCTCGTCCCGGCGACAGTCGCTGTCCCGGGTGGGTTCGCGAACGCGCCCGCGGCCAGAATCAGGGCGACGAGGCCGATGATTCGCCTCTGGGGGATGGCCGCGTGGACGGGCCGGTCGTCGTACCGGCCACGCCGGACCGCGGTGGCGAGCTCTACCGCGTTGGACACGACGATGCCAGCGAGTGCGACTGCGACCGTCGGAGCGCTCCCGGGGGCGAGCAACCGGTCGGGGCCGACGATGGAGAGCCCGATGCCCCCCAGCGGCCAGACGAGGAGGACGAGCCAGAGCGCTTCCACGGCTGCCGGGACGTTCCGGGGATAGAGCGGTCCGAGCGCGTCGTGCAGGACGACACCGCCGCGCTTGTCGGCGAGCTCCTCGAACGGCGACAAGCCTCCGGTCTCGGCGGCGGGCGGACGGCCCGCGAACAGACCCTCGATGCCCCCGTGGGCGACGAGGACACCGGTTTCGAGCCAGTACAGGACGAGGACCGTCGAGACGGTCCAGTCGAGCGCGAGGACGCCGACGACTGGAAGCGCGTTCGCGACGAGGAGGGCTGCGAGCGGCCGTCGGTTCGAACGAGGGTGGGGCATGGGTGATGAGGTGCTGTGACCGCGTCGTCTCCAGTCTCGTGTCGTCCCACACGTGTTTTTTGCATCGATGTCACGACGGCACGGGGGACGCCCTCGCCGCATCCACAACCCATTTCCACGTCACACGCCTCGTACCGGACACGATGTCTCAGGACTCACTCACACCCGATAGCGTCCCTACCGCCGATGGAATGCCGATACTCGGCCTCGGCACCTGGGAGAACGAGGACCACGAGCAGTGCGCCGACAGCGTCGCGACGGCTCTGGAGATGGGCTACCGCCACATCGACACCGCCCAGGCCTACGGCAACGAGGCCGCCGTCGGCGACGGCATCGCGCAGGCCGACGTCGACCGCGAGGATATCTTCCTCGCGACGAAGGTCTGGATCAGCGAGCTCGCGCACGACGACGTGCTTTCGAGCACCGAGGAGAGCCTGGAGAAGCTCGGCGTCGACTACGTGGACCTGCTGTACGTCCACTGGCCGGCGGGCGAGTACGACTCCGAGGGCACGCTCTCGGCGCTGGACCAGCTCGTCGACGAGGGGAAAGTCGAGAACGTCGGCGTCTCGAACTTCGAGCCCGAGCACGTCGACGAGGCTATCGACACCCTCGACGCCCCGCTGTTCGCGAACCAGTTCGAATGTCACCCGCTGCTCCCGCAGGAGGAACTGCGCGCCCACTGCGAGGACGCCGGCGTGAACGTCGTCGCGTACTCACCCCTGGCCCGCGGGAAGGTGTTCGACGTGCCCGAGCTCCAGCGCATCGCCGAGAAACACGACGCCAGCGCGGCCGCGGTCAGCCTCGCCTGGCTCCGCGAGAAGGGCGTCACGACCATCCCGAAGGCGACGAGCGAGGACCACATCCGCGACAACTGGGGGTCGCTCACGGTCGAACTCGACGACGAGGACGTCGCAGCCATCGACGCTATCGACGAGCGCGAGCGCAAGGTCGACCCCAGCTTCGGGCCCTGGTAGCTGTCGCCCGGTGCCAGCCGAAAAGTAAAACGCTACGGGGCCGAACGCAGGTGATATGGCCGGGTTCGTCGGGGCAGTGGGCGTCGACCTGAAGCGACTGCACGAGACCTGGATGGAGCTGTTCTTTCCGCGGCAACGCGGCGCGGACCGGTCCGTCCTGGGCAAGTGGAAACCGGAGACGACGAGCGGCACGCTCGCGTACAACGGCTGGGCGGTCGTCGGCGCGCTCGCCGTCGTGCTCGTCTACCCGTTCGCGCTGGCCGGCGTCGTCGCCCGGTACAACGCGTACCGGCTGGACGACCTCGCCGGCGCGCTGGGGGCTGTCGGGACCGTGCTCCTCGTCGCGCTGCTCTGGGGTGCGCTCTCGGCGGCCGCGTGGGTTCGGTTCACGTTCACGGGCTTCCTCGCCGTCGTCGCCGCGGCCGGCGTCGCCACCCTCTCGACCGCGCTCGCGCTCGGGTTCTCCCGCGTCGGCGGCCGCGGCACGACGGTCGCGCTCGCGTACCCGTTCGCAACGACCGCCGTCTTCCTTCCGCCCGTGGTCGCCGCGTTCTACTCGCCCGCGCTCGGCGAGCTGGTGTTCGCCGAGAGCGAGTCGCTCGCGATCTGGTTCCTCGACAACGTGTTCGCCGTCGGCGGTATCAACGAGTACCTGCGCACCGAGTACGACCTGACGGGCGTCGCCTACGTGCTGCTCTGGCTCGGTGTCTCGGTGCCCGTCGGCTGGGCGCTCGGCGTGCTCGTGACGCTCGCGAACCTGGTCCGGCCGACGGAGTAGGCGTCGGTCGGCGCGCTCGCGGCGTTTTGGGTCCCCATTGTCGCACACCAGCGGCCGGGGGCTCCCTGGCTGTCCCGACCGTTACAGTGACCGACACGCCAACGACGATTGCGTGCTTCGTACTGATTATCTACCTCCAGCCCCCAGAACCGGGTATGGAACTCGACCAGACGAAGACCGCCGCAGCCTTCATCGCGCTCGTCGCAGTCGGTACAGTCGCGCTCGTGGTCGCGCCGATGATGACGACGGATACGGTCCTGATGATGGTCACACCGTCGATGCTCGTGTTCGGCCTCATCTGCCTGGCCATCGGCGTGGCCCACGGAGAGTACCGGGCGACGCACTGATACACGAACCGCCGCCGGAACGAAACCCATTCCTCGCACCCCGCCGACACTCCAGCTATGAGCGACGCCACCGAAGCCACGGGACTCCCAATCGCGCCCGAGACCGTCGGGCGCGCGTTCGCCGCGCTGTCGGGACTGCTCGGACTGGTCTTTCTCGTGACGCCGATCACGTCGGACCTCGGGTCGCGGCTGGACCCTGCCGGTGTCGTCCCGGTGGTGTACGGGCTGGCCGTCGGCTTCGGGCTCTGTCTCGTCGCAATCAGCTGGGTGGGCCGGGACGGACGGCGGCCGCTCGCGACGGTCGCGCCGGCGCTGCTGGCGATTTCGCTCCTCGTCCTCGGGCCGGGGCTGGGCTACCCGTTGAGCGCGTTCAACTGGGCGGGGCTGTTGCTCGCCTCGGTGGTGTTCGCCGGGCTCGGTGCGCTGTGGACGCTCGTGTACGGCTAGTGGTCGTCCTCCCGCCACTTGTGTTCGCACTCGGTGCAGATGAAGAAGCGCGTCTCCGACTCGTCCGCCGAGCGGATCTGCTGCATGTACCAGTAGGCCTCGTCGTTGTCACACTTCGGGCAGTGGGACTCCGTCGTCGGCAGGCCCTTGTTCTCGGCGTCGGAGACGTCGACGACCTCGGACTCCTCCTGACCCTGCGTGGTCACCATCGCCTGTTCGGCCTGGGCGTCGCGGGCCTTCGAGAAGCCACAGCTCCCACAGACCCACTCGTCGCCCTCCGTCTTCATCATTGAACCGCATTCGTCACAGAACTCCATCGTACCCGTCCGTTCGCCGGCGAACGGACTTAAGCGACCCGCTTGTCCGGCCACCCGACCAGTCTCCGCTATCCTCGCCGGACTCGCTCAGACGCCCTCGACGAGCCGTTCGAGCTGTTCGGGCGGCACCGCACCGCGGGCCTGGTGGCCATCGGAGACGAACGTCGGCACGCCGGTGACGCCGGCGGCCTTCGCGGCCGCGAAATCCTCGGCGAGTGCGTCGCGGTTCGCGTCGTCCGAGAGCGCGGTTTCGACCACGCGCTCGTCGAGCCCGACGCCTCGGGCCACGTCGGCGAGGACGTCCGCGTCACCGATGTCGCGGCCGTCGCGCCAGAGCGCCGCGAGCAACGCCTCGTCGAGCGCGCGCCAGGTTTCGTAGGACTCGTGCTCCTGTACGTACCGCGAGAACAGCTGTGCCCGGAACGAGTCGACGTCGCGGGAGACGTCGACGCTCATCTCGACGCCGTACTTCTCCTGGAGGCGCTCGACGCCCTCCCTGGCGCGCTCGTAGTACGCCTCGTCTTTCCCGTCGTCCACGCTCAGGTCGAGCTCGCCGTCGGGGCCACGCTGGGCGGCCCGGAGGTCGAACGGATGCCACTCGACCCGGAGTGGCTCTTCGCGGGTGTCCTGATAGAGCGACAGCGCGTGGCGTCCGAGGTAACAGAACGGACAGACGTAGTCGGCGTAGACCGTCACCGTGTCGGCGTGCTCGCGTGTCATGGACTGCGCTACGGGCCCGACGGTGAAAAACGAGAGCCAACCGTGCGTGGCTTGCGGACGACCGCGCCCGGCACCCGAGTTCGAGCGAGCCCTACCGCTCGTTGCCGTCGGTGTCGGTGCCGGGCGCACGGACCTCCTCGACCGCCACACCGAGTGCGTCCTCCAGCTCGAGCAGCAGGTCCTCCGGCGTCCGGAACGCGTCGCTGTCGGTCTCCGAGACGAGCGCCCCGAGATTGGTCTCGTCCTCGGCGACCACGAGCGTCACGTCATCGAGGTCCGCCGCGGCGTCGTGCCGGAGCACCGGGTAGGTGAGGTCGTCGAGTGCGGCCTCGAGCTGTGCGTACTCCACACGCCGTGTCATGTGTGCTCGTTCGACGCCCGCCCCCTTGAGGATGGTGTCGAAGCAGTGGGAGACAGAACGCCCAAATAGCGGCTGACCGTAGCGGCTCCCAATGACCATCTCGGAGGAGGCGCGCGAGCGTCTGGCCGACATCGTCGAGCTCCAGCCGACGAAGAACGGCGAGCTACAGGAGCGCTGGGGGATGGAGAGCGGGAGCGAGGTCCACGGCTTCCTCGAAAGCGAGCTGAAGGAGTACTACTTCCGAGACGACAACAGCCTCATCAGGGCGACCGAGGAGGCCGCCGAACTCGTCGACGTCGAGCCGGGCGTCACCGCCGGCGACGACCCCGGTGGCACGCCGAGTGCCGTCCGTGTGCCCGCGCTCCAGGCGGCCATCCTCGACAGTCTCGCCGGGCCGGACGAAGACGGCCAGAGCGTCGTCAGCGTGCTGCGGACGCTGCGCGAGACCGCGGACCTCGACCCGGACGTGGACGAGGTGCGCGACGCGCTCCAGTCCCTCCGCCGCAAGGACGTCGTCGAGGTCGTCTACACGACGGTGCCGACGTTCCGCCTCGCCGTCGCCCGCGACGAGTTCGAGGTCACGGTGAACGACTCGTGACCACTCCGGGCCCGCGATGACCGTCGTCTGCTGTGGCATCGGTGCCGACACCACCAACGTCGAGCTGCGGGACTCCAGGGTCCCGACGGTCGGCCCGGACGGCGAGTTCGAGTACCTGCCGATTCCGGAGAAGACCCGCGAAACGAGCGAGGACCGGCCGTACGGCGACCGACCGCTGCGCTACGGGGACGGGACGATGGCCGACCTGCTCGCCAGACTGGTCCCCGACCCCGGCGGCGACGCGGACGCGGTCACCGACCCGGACGCCGTCGCGGCGTATCCGCCCCACGACGACCCGAACCTCCACGCGCTGACCTACGGCGAGCACCGGCCGGGCTACGTGAACCGGCTGGCCGCGCTGGAGCCCGGCGGGGACGACGCAGTGGGCTTCTACGCCGGACTGGAGGGCGAAGACGGGCGGCTGCACCGGTACCTCGTCGGCTGGTTCCGCGTCTCACGGGTGACGGTCGTCGAGGCCGACGACGACCCGGAGACGAAGCGGGAGAAGCTGGTCCGGCACCCGGACAACGCCCACGCGAAGCGCGCCGTGGACGGCCGGCCGTACCGCGATGACCGCCGCGTCGTGCTGCTGGACGGGGACGAGGGCGGGCTGTTCGAGCGAGCCGGAAGGCCGATGAGTACGTTCGCGGCGTTCGACGGCGACCGGCGAGGCTACTTTCTGGACGACGAGTTCGTCCGCGAGTTCGCGGTCGCGAAGCCCGCGCACGACCCGGAGTCGACGGCCCGGGCAGACAAGGCCGGCGTGGTCCGGAAACCCGCCATCGTCTGTGCGCTGGACGCCGAGACGTTCCGGCAGCGCGCGACGGAGTGGTGAACGCGGGAGTCGTTCCGTGCGGACCTGCACGAGGTGGCCGACCTCCTGGACGACCCCGAGCGACCGGGTTCCGGGTGGTGTTGCTGCCGGAGACGCTCGCCATCGAGGAGCCGGACCGGCTGACCGAGCGGAGCGATATCCGCGCTACTCGTCGCTGCCGACGGAGATGACCTGGAACAGCGAGTACACCGGGACGCCCTGGACCTCGTCGAGTCCCTGCTTGTCGACGAGGACGCACGCGGCGACGGGGTTGCCGCCCTCGTCCTGGATGGCCTCGATGGTCTCGGTCATCGTCGTGCCCGAGGTGATGGTGTCGTCGACCACGTAGCAGTCGCGGTCGCGGATCTGCGCGAAGTTCCGGGAGAACGAGCCACCGACGTCGGTGTCCAGTTCGCCCTCGTCCCACTGGTGCTTGCTGGGGGCGTAGCTGGAGAGGTCGGTGTCGAGGTTGCTGGCGATGTGGGTCGCGATGGGCGCTCCGGCCTTCTCGATGCCGACGGTGAGGTCCACGTCCTCGCCCTGCTTCGCGAGCAGGTCGGCCATCGCACTGGTGACGGCCTCCAGGCGGTAGCTGTCGCGGCCGACCGCGGACCAGTCGACGTGGATGTCCTGCGGGCCGCCGGCGGGTGCGGTCGTGTCGGTCGTCGCCGGAGCCGCGGGCCCGTCGGCGCGCTCGACCAGCCAGGAGGCGGTCTCCCGGGAGACGTTCAGTTCGTCAGCAATCTCGCCCTTGGAGTGGCCGTGCTCGGCCAGCTCCGCCGCGCTCTCGATGAGGTCGTCGACGTTCTTCATATAGAGTCGAATTCGACGGCGGTTTTTATAGTGCTGTCGTCGGTCGCAAAAGCGGCGTCGAGCTCGTCGAGTCCGTAGACGCCGGTGACGAGATCGTCGAGGAACGCGTCGGGAAGGGCGTCGAGCCGGTCGATGGCCGCACCGAAGTGGCCGGTGTGGGAGTTGACGCTTCCGACGAGTGCCTTGTTGTGCAGGACGAACTCGCGGTGGAGCCGGCCGCCGTCGACCTCGAACTGCCAGTCCGTCGGGACGCCGAGGAGCGCGCCGACGCCGTTGGGCGCGAGCGCGTCGATGGTGTCGAAGGCGTGCTTCGCGTAGCCGGTGGCTTCGTAGACGAGGTCGACGGGCTCGTGGACCGACGGAAACTCGGCGACGGAGGTCTCCCGCGAGTCGACGTACGTCGCGCCGAGGTCCTCGATGATGTCGATAGTGGGGTCGGGGCGGTCGCGCCGGCCGAGGCAGTAGCATCGGTCGAACTGCTCGCTCCCGTCGAGCATCGCGAGCGTCAGGAGGCCCAGGCTCCCGTTGCCCAGCACGAGCGCGGAGTCGGGGGCCCAGTCGAACGCTGACCGGGAGGCGAAGGCGTGTTCGAACGCCTTCTCGGAGATGCTGATCGGTTCCGCCAGGAAGCCGAGGTCGGCCAGCTCGCGCGGGACGGGGACGAGACAGTCCGCGGGGCTGGTGAAGTACTCGCTCATGAAGCCGTGTGCGCCGACGATGCCGCGCTCGACGTACTCGCCGTCGGGCGCCATGTCGGGCTGGCCGCGCTCGAAGTACTCGTTCGTCCCGCTTGCCGGCGTGCGGCGGACCGTGGGGGCGACCACGTCGCCAGCCTCGAACTCGGTGCCGTTCGGGTCCTCGACGACGCCGACCGCCTCGTGGCCCAGTACGAGGTGGTCCTCGCCAGCGGGGTAGCCGCCGTGGGTGCCCTCGATGACCTCGTGGTCGGTGCCGTCGATCCCGACCCGGAGCGTGCGGATCAGCGCCTCCTCCGGCTCCGGCTCGGGGCGTGGCTTCTCCACCACTTCGGGGCTGCTTCCATCACGACGTACTGCGACTGCGTGCATGTCACCCCCAACGACCTACTGCGACAAAAGATTTATTCTGTTGCGAGTAAAGTATTAGGTACGGTGGACGGTCACCGCCTGTGACGCGAGTCCGACCCCGGCAGCACCCACAGCCACTCCAGTCACGGCCCGTGCCATACTGACCGGCCACCGTTTTTCCCCACTCCCCCCCAACCCCTTTCATACCACTTCCACTCAATGGGAGTCACATGGAACGATACGACCTGCTGTACAGACTGTACGACGAGTTCGATACGGAGGCCGTCCGGGAGTACCAGGAGTTCGTCGACCTCTTCCCGGCCGTCGACTCCCGGGTCGCCCTCGAACACTGGCAGGACGCCAGCGAGGAGCTCGACACCCGCAAGAGCGAGATTCGCGACTCGTTCGTCCCGGGGGAGACGTTCGCCGAGGTCGCCGCACACGCCACCCGCGACCAGGCCTTCACCGCGCTCGACCTCCTCTCGACCTACGACCGCGCCATCAACGTCCTCGTGCTCGACGTGGACGAGACCCTGCGCTCGGCCGGCAACACCGACAACGAGATCCCCCGGGACACGCTCCACCGGCTCACCGAGTTCTACGAGAGCGGCGTCCCGATCGTCATCTGCACCGGCCAGACCCTGGAGAACGTCAAGGGCTTCATGATCCAGGGGCTGGGCAGCGAGGTCGTCCACTCGGGCGACGTGAGCATCGTCTACGAGTCCGGCAACGGCGTGTTCACGCCCGGTCACGGCGCGGAGACCAAGCGACTGCTGTACGAGGGCCTCGACGAGTTCGTCCGGGAGGTGTTCGACGACGTGCGAGCCCGTGCGCTGACCGAGGCCCCCGAGGCAGTTCGCCACGGCTGTCACCTCCAGGGCAACGAGTTCAACGTCACGCTCAAGCCAAACTACGAGACCGGGAGCGAGCGCGCCCGCGAGATCATCGACACCGCGCTCGTCTACCAGCTCCACCTCCTGGGGACGGCGGTCGCCCGGGCAGCCGACGCCGACCTCGACGAGGAGGCTGCCGTGCGCTGGGCTCGCGCCTACTACGCCGACGCCGACCCCGAGATCCGCGGCGTGCTCGAACGCGAGGGCGAGTACGAGGCACGCGACCTCGGCGAACTCCCCGAGGTGCTCGCCGAGGCGTTCGACCGCGTCGACGTCGCCTACTACGAGGCCGATGCCGCCGAGATATCCAGTCTCGAACTCAACAAGGTCGCTGGCGTCGAGGCCGCACTCGAGGTACTCGGCGTCGATGACCCCTTCGCGCTCGTCATGGGCGACTCCAAGACTGACCTGCGGGTGATGCGCTGGGCCGAGGAGAACCACGCCGGCATCGCTGCGGCACCGAACCACGCGTCCTCTGACGTGCTCGAACACGTCCTCTCGACCGACGAACTCGTCTTCGACCGCGGGAAGTCTGCCGAACTACTGGGGACCGCGTACGCGATGAACTGCCTCGCGAGCCTCGACTGAACGGGGGCCGTCACCAGCTCCGGAACGCGCAGCAAGCTGTCCCTCGCCGGCGGTTGCCGTCCTCGCTGTGCTGAAATTTAAACCGAACAATCAAACCCGAAGGCGCCGAATCGCCGCTATGAGCGACCTCTTCGAGTACGTGCTGGGGTTCAAGCGACTGCTCGCGACCATCGGGGGGCTGGGGCTGCTCCTGCTGGTGCTGCTCGCGCTGGTCGTCGAGGGGCGGACCGCGACAATCGCCATCTACCTTGTCATCTCCGGCGTGCTGTTGCTGGCAGGTATCGCCGTGGTGTATCTCCGGGTGCTCTCGAAGGAGAGCTCGGAGATTCGAACGCCACCCGAGGAGTGGGAGCGTCGAGAGCCGAAAGAGTAGGGTGCGCAGCGGAGGGGGAGCCCAATCCGGACTGAACACTGTCGAAGCGCCGGAGAAAAGTTTTACTAAGGAGCGAGTAAACAGGTTTCGCATGGGTATCGATTACACGGAGCTTCACGACCCGAACGCGGAGTACACGATGCGGGACCTCTCCGCGGAGACGATGGGCGTGACACGCGAGCGCGGCGGCGGCCGGGACGTCGAGATAACCGACGTGCAGACGACGATGGTCGACGGGAACTTCCCGTGGACGCTCGTGCGAATCTACACCGACGCCGGCGTCGTCGGCACCGGCGAGGCGTACTGGGGCGCTGGGGTCCCCGAACTCATCGAGCGCATGAAGCCGTTCGTCGTCGGGGAGAACCCGCTCGACATCGACCGGCTGTACGAGCACCTCGTCCAGAAGATGTCCGGCGAGGGGAGCGTCGAGGGCATCACCGTCACCGCTATCGCCGGCATCGAGGTCGCGCTCCACGACCTCGCCGGCAAGATCCTGGAGGTGCCGGCCTACCAGCTGCTCGGCGGGAAGTACCGCGACGAGATGCGCGTCTACTGTGATTGCCACACCGAGGCGGAGGCAGACCCGGAGGCCTGTGCCGACGAGGCCGAACGAGTGGTCGAGGAGCTGGGTTACGACGCGCTGAAGTTCGACCTCGACGTGCCGTCGGGACTGGAGAAGGACCGCGCGAACCGTCACCTCCGCCCCGGCGAGATCCGTCACAAGGCCGAGATCGTCGAGAAAGTCACCGAGCGCGTGAAGGACCGCGCGGACGTGGCGTTCGACTGCCACTGGACGTTCTCCGGCGGCTCGGCGAAGCGGCTCGCCAGCGCCATCGAGGAGTACGACGTCTGGTGGCTTGAGGACCCCGTCCCGCCGGAGAACCTCGACGTGCAGGCGGAGGTCACGCAGTCGACCATCACCCCCATCACAGTCGGGGAGAACCGGTACCGCGTGACTGAGGAGCGCCGGCTCATCGAGGAGCAGGCGGTCGACATCGTCGCGCCGGACATGCCGAAGGTCGGCGGGATGCGCGAGACGCGGAAGGTCGCGGACGTGGCGAACCAGTACTACGTCCCCGTCGCGATGCACAACGTCTCCTCGCCGGTGGCGACGATGGCCAGCGCGCACGTCGGCGCGGCCATCCCGAACGCGCTCGCCGTCGAGTACCACTCCTACGAGCTGGGCTGGTGGGAGGAGCTCGTCGAGGAGGACGTCATCGAGGACGGCTACATCCAGATTCCGGAGGAGCCCGGGCTCGGCGTCACGCTCGACATGGACGCCGTCGCGGAGCACATGGTCGACGGGGAGACCCTGTTCGACGAGGCGTAGCGGCGCTCCCGCTATCCGGTCGTTCGGACGGCCGGATGCAGTCCGCCGCCCGTGTAGAGCAGACTCGCGAGCAGCAGGAGGACGCCGAGCGGGAGCAGCCACTCGAACACCGTCAGCAGCGTTCCCGACGCCGAGACGCCGACGGCGATGAGCACGGTCGGCCCGCAGCACGCCGTCCCCGAGAGGAGCGCGGGGATGGCCGCGAGGGCGCTGCTGCCGGCCCCACGCGAGCGCTCGACGCCACAGGCCCGCGGGTAGCGCCACGCGAGGTAGGTGAGCCCCACGTTCGCACCGACGAGGGCCGCCAGCACACCGCCGACGGCGATATTCAGCGGGGAGACCAGCCAGCGAGCGACGCCGAGGTCGACGAGCGCGACGGCCTCCCAGGCGAACGGTCCGGTCCGTTCGAGCATCCGCGAGACCGGGTCGGCGACGACGGTGCCGACCTCGACCGGCAGGCCGGTCCGGACCGAGAGGTCACCGAGCGCGACGAGGTATATCGCGAGGTACGCGGCCGCGAGCAGCACCGAGACCGCGAGCGCATCGCGCTGCCTGACGAGCAGGCCGAGCGAGCGGCCGGTACGGGCGAGTCGGTCAGGCATGGACCTCCGTGGAGGGGTAGAACGCGAACCACGCGAACCACATCGCGTCGAAGGACTGGACCGGGTCGAGCGGCAGGTCGCCCGCAGCGTACGTCTCGCCGTCGAGCCGGTAGCCACCGTCGATGGGCCTCGGGACGGCGGCATCGGCGCCCGGGAGCCGGTAGACGTGGTTCGTGTCGAGCACGCCGTCGTGGACGAAGGCGACGGGCACGTCGCCCGCCGTGCCGGTGACAACGCGCTCCGTACGGAGCAGTCGCTCGTGGACCGCGCTCGCGCCGGACGCCGTTCGCACGCCGTGGAAGACGTCCTTTGTTGGGTGCCGGTCGTCCTCTATCGCGGGGTCGAAGAGCGTGCTCTCGCGGGCGTAGTAGCCGCCCCGCGGGTTGTACGAGCCGTAGGGGTCGCGCTCGTAGTCGCGGACGTAACCGGTGTCGCGCGTGAGTACCCGGCCGTCGGGGTGCGCCTCGCGCCAGCTTCCCCACGTGGTCCACCGGACGGGGACGTGCTGGAGGCTCTGCCCCTCGTGCTCGCCCTCGATGGCGGTGCCGAGCACCTGCGGCCACCGGCTGTCGGTCCCGCGGTCGTACATCACGAGGTTCGAGTTCAGGAGGTTGCCCGAGACGCCGAGCTCGACGCCGCCGCGGCGGTAGCCGACGGCGGTGCCGGTCAGCGGGCAGTACGTGACGGCGACGGGCTCGCCGCCGACGGTGTCGTTGACGATCTCGTGCCAGACCAGGATGGACTGGGGGTACGCACGGGCGTCGCCGTCGACGACGACGGAGAACACGGGGTCGCCGTCGGCGATGCGGTCGCCCACGTCGTCGGTCGACTCGAACGACGGCTCGTCGACCGAGGGGATGCCGTCCTTCGGCGGGCCGCCGGAGCGGACCCAGTCCCGGAGCTGCCCGAACGACTCCTCGACGACGAAGGACTCGTTCGCGAGCGGGAGGTCGCCGCTCTCGCTGGTGGACCCACCGTCGGAGGGGTCGTCGAGCTGGTTCGGCGCCGGGGCGTCGGTGATACCGCCACCATCCGAGTCGGCGCTGGGGTCCAGACAGCCCGCCAGCGCGGTGAGGGCGGCACCGGTGCCAGCGAGGACCTGCCGGCGCGTGCTATATGTTACCATGGGTGACTGGACGGGACGCGCCGGATTAATCGTACGCTGGGCGTGCGTCGCCGCTGCACGAGCGTCGACGGGTGGAACGAACCGCAGAAGTGGGTGGTCGGCGAGCCGCGTCTACATGTAGCCGAGGTCGCGCAGGCGCTCCATCAGGTCCTCCTTGTCCTGGGCACGGCCGGCGCGCTCGGTCGTGTTCTCGAGGTCCTGCAGCCAGGCGGGGTCCTGTTCGGCCTTCTCCGTCGAGACCTCGCTGCCCAGGCTGCGGAAGCCCTCGAAGTACTTCGGCGAGACCGGGATGTCCTCGTGGGTCAGCCCGTTCGGCAGGTCGTCGTAGTCCTGCGGGACGTAGCCCTCGTCCGGGAACTCGTCGACCGTCTCCGGCACCACGAAGTGCCAGAACGCCTCCCAGACGTCGGCCTCGGCGAACTGGAGGATGGGCTGGATGCGGTCGTGGGGCGGGTAGATGTCGGGGTCGTGGCGCGGGCTGAAGAACGTCTCGTCGGCGCGGGCCTCCTGCTCGTCCCAGCGGATGCCCGAGATGATGCCGTCGATGCTCTCCGATTCGAGCGTGTCGTTCAGCGCCACCGTCTTCAGCAGGTGGTTGCCGACGTAGGTGTCGAGCAGGAACGGGAACGTGTCTTCCTCGTACTCGAGGATGTTGCGGATGTGGTGCTGGTTGTGCTCCGAGAGCGCGTCGACGGGAATATCGTCACCCGGCGTCAGGTCGTTTTCGTCGACGTACTCGCCCACGTCGCTGTTGCGGGCGTAGACGACCTCCAGGTCCCACTCGTCGGCCCAGTGCTCGACGAACTCCATCAGCTCGTCGAAGTGCTGGAAGTGGTCGATGAAGACCGTGGTAGGCAGGTCGTAGCCGTGCTTCTCGGCGACCTCCTTCACGAAGTACAGGGTGAGCGTCGAGTCCTTGCCGCCGGTCCACATCACGGCGGGGTTCTCGTACTCCTCGAGACCCTTCTTCGTGACTTCGAGTGCCTTCTCGATCTTGTGCTCGATGGACGGGTAGGTCGCGGGTGTCTCGCCCTCGCCGTCCGTGTAATCGACGTCGAGATAGTCGGGAAACTCGCTCATGTAATTAGATGTAATTACAGTCCCGCAAAAGTGTCTTTTGGGTTCGAATCGCTCGTCGGTCGCGGCAGTATTTGACATTTTAACGACGTGTCGCAAAAAGAATATGCCGGCGAGTATCGCTCCGCTAGGTGAACATCGATGAGAGCAACGAGGAGAGCATGACCAGAGAACGGTGTTACGCCTGTCCCTGATCGGTCTCCCACTGATCTCCGGCTGTATTGGAACCAATGACAGCCAGGGGACAACCAGTATCGAGACAAATACGTGTAGTGAACGGTATACTGTCCCAGACATTCAAATTGAGAATCAAACTAGCTCGGAGCGGACAATACACGTCGAAATTCGTGGTGAATCAGGACGGGAAAGGCAAGTTTTATTCTCGAACACGTATCGGGCACCGCCAGACACCGTCTCAGCGGAGTCGGAACGGATATTCAAAGACAACGGGGACCCGTTCGACACGTACCGGGCCGAAATCAGTTCGGGGAACGAAGAAGAGTCCATGGACGTCGGCTCGGTCGCAGCGGAACCATCCCTGCACAGCGTTCGCGTCATCCTGAGCGATTCCGGGATGGCCGTCCGGGACCATCACGCCGACCCGGGTGAGGACTACAACCCGAACTGCTACTGACTCTCGTTTCGGCGGTTCTCACGGCTCTCGGGCCGACCAAACCCACACTGAGTCTCACTGGACCAGAGGGTCAACCACGGCCCGCGGTTCCGCCACCAGAACCCATTAGCCCCGTCACGCCCACCTGCTTGGTATGCCATACGACATCGAGCGCTACCTCAACGTCCGGAGCGCCTACGGGGCGTCGTTCGGGCCCGAGGGCGAGCGCGTCTCCTTCCTGATGGACACGACCGGCACGCCGCAGGTCTGGTCGGTCGACGGCGCGGGCGAGTGGCCCCACCAGCGGACCTTCGAGGACGAGCGCGTCGGCTTCGCGACGTGGTCGCCCGAACGCGACGAACTGGTCTACGGGATGGACGAGGGCGGCAACGAGCGCATGCAGTTCTTCCGGATGAGCGGCGACGGGAGCGAGGAGGTCGCCCTCACCGCCCACCCGGACGCGAAGCACCGCTGGGGCGGCTGGAGTCACGACGGCGAGCGGTTCGCGTTCGCCTCGAACCGCCGCGACGAGTCCGTCTTCGACATCTACGTGCAGGGCCGCGACGAGACGGGCGACGACGCGACGTTGGTCCACGAGGGCGACGGGTGGCTGAGCGTCGGCGGCTGGAGCCCAGAAGACGACCGACTGCTCGTCTCGCAGGCGTACTCGAACTACGACCAGGACCTCTACGTGCTGGACATCGAGACGGGCGACCTCGACCACCTCACCCCCCACGAGGGGAACGTCCGGTACACCAGCGCGTCGTGGGGGCCCGACGGCGACGCGCTCTATCTCTGTACCGACGAAGACTCGGACACGCTCTCCCTCGCGCGCCTCGACATCGCGACCGGCGACATGGAGACCGTCGTCGACGGCGGCGACTGGAGCATCGACGGGGTGTCCCTCGACGACGAGACGGGCCGGCTGGCCTACTCGCGCAACGTCGACGGCTACACCGAGCTGACCGTCGGCGAACTCGCCGGCGAGACGGCGGTCGAGGAGTTCCCGTCGCCGGACCTCCCCGGCGGTATCGCGGGCGGTGTGTCTTGGGGGCCCGACGCCGAGCGGTTCGCTATCACCGCGACGGGCGCGGCCGTGAACACGAACGCCTACGTCGTCGAGACCGAGACCGGCGCGACCGAGCGCTGGACGTACGCTGCGACGGCGGGCATCCCCGAGTCGTCGTTCCGCGAGCCCGAGCTCGTCCACGTCGAGAGCTTCGACGGACTGGAAGTGCCGGGCTTCCTCACGCTCCCAGACGGCGCCTCGGAAGAGGACCCGGTGCCGGTCATCGTCTCCATCCACGGCGGCCCGGAGGCCCAGCGCCGTCCGTCGTTCAACCCTGTCAAGCAGTACTATCTGAACCGCGGCTACGGCTACTTCGAGCCCAACGTCCGCGGCTCCGCCGGCTACGGGAAGGCGTACAGCCACCTCGACGACGTGCGCAACCGGATGGACTCCGTCGCCGACATCGACGCGTGCGTCGACTGGCTGGCGGATCAAGACGCCGTCGACGCGGACCGCCTCGTCGCCATGGGCGGCTCCTACGGCGGGTTCATGGTGCTCGCGAGCCTCATCGAGTCGCCAGAGCGCTGGGCGGCCGGCGTCGACATCGTCGGCATCGCCAACTTCGTCACGTTCCTCGAGAACACCGGCGAGTGGCGGCGCGAGCTCCGGGAGGCCGAGTACGGCTCGCTGGACGAGGACCGCGAGTTCCTCCAGTCCATCTCGCCGATGGAGAACGTCGACGCCATCGGGTCGCCGCTGTTCGTCATCCACGGCGAGAACGACCCGCGCGTGCCCGTCGGCGAGGCCCACCAGATCGTCGAGGGCGCACGCGAACAGGGTGTCACCGTCCGCGAACTCGTCTTCGAGGACGAGGGCCACGGCCTGACGAAGCTGGAGAACAAGGTGGAAGCCCACACCGCTGTCGCCGAGTTCCTCGACGAGCACGTTTGAGCGGCCGGCGGCTGGCACGCAGAGAGTGACGTTAACAGGCCCGCGGCCGAACGGACGAGCGATGGATGGACGCTGCCGTCTCACTCGCCGTCGCCTGCTGGCCGGCCAGGCGGGTCTCTCGACACTCGGTGCGCTGGCGGGCTGTCTGGACGGGGACGACGCCGCTCCGGAGAGGACGACCGACGGCGCGGCCGACAGCACCGGCCCGGGCGACCGCGACCTGCGCGAGGCGAACGTCGTCGACGTCGACGCCGAGGCCGAGGACGGCAGGGACACGTTCGACGTCACGCTGCACCACGACGACGACGGCGAGGACGGCTACGCGGACTGGTGGCAGGTCGAACGGCTCGACGGGAGCCGGCTCGGCCGCCGCGAGCTGCTGCACGCCCACTCCCAGCAGCCGTTCACCAGGGCAGACACGGTCGAGATTCCCGCCGACGTGCCCTGCGTGGTCGTCCGCGGCCACGACCGGACACACGGCTACGGCGGGGTTGCGATGCTGGTGAACGTGGAGTCGGGCGTGACCCGACGGGTGGCGCAGGGCTCGGAACCACGGTCGTTCGACGCGAGTGACTGTCCCTGAGTGATCGGGGTCCCGGAGTGTGTCAGTTGACCCCCAGACAGTCTCGGCCACTCCCGTGCTTCCGGCCCGCTACTCGCCGAGGTAGTGGCGGTCGTAGAACAGCAACAGCCCGAGGAAGGCGACGACGAACGCGACGACAGTGAGGACGGCCACTGGCGTCCCGCGGCCGAGGGCAGTCCCGGCCACCACCACCTCCGTGACTGCTACGGCGACCAGTGCCGACGCGAAGAAGCTCCCGACGAGGAACAGTAGATTACCGAGAGACGACGGCTCCCCGGTCGCATCACCCGACATATCAATCGAGAAGGGTCCGTGGTGGCAAAAGACCCCCTGCTCGTGGCGACCCAGGCCGGCCCCGCACTGGACCGGGGCTCCGGTCGACGGTGGAACACCCGATGCGCTCTTGTGTCCCACGTGCGACTGACCCCACATGGGACTGCGGGAGATCGTCGCGGGTGTCGTCGCGGGCCTCGTCGTAGTCGCCCTGCTCGCCGTCGGCGTCGGCTGGGAGCAGGTGCTCGACCGGGTGCTCGCGGCCGACAAGCTCCTGTTCGGGCTGGCGCTGCTCGCCGGGTTCGGCTCCATCGCGGCCTGGGGGCTCTCCATCTACGCCCTCGTCCGCCCGATTCCGGATGCACCGGGGCTGCGTCGGTTCTCGGGCCTCTTCCTCGCCGCAGTGTTCGTCAAACAGGCGCTCCCTCTGGGCGTCGCTGGCGGCGCGGCCATCATCGCCTACGTCGTCTCGCGGTACTCCGACGCGACCATCGAACGGACGCTGCTCGCCACGACGGTCGCGGGCTTCCTCTCGACGGTCGCCTCGGCGCTCGTCGCCGGCCTCGGCCTGCTGTTCGTTCTGCTCACGCGTCCCGTCCCGCAGTGGATCATCCAGCTCACCGTCGTTCTGGCCATCGGACTGCTGGTGCTCATCACGGTCGTGACGGGCTTTGCCATCTGGCCCGGCATCCTCCGGCGTGCGACGCTCAGGTTCGCCGGCGCGGTCCACCCCACGGCTGCGTCCCTGTCGACGCGGCTTGGGAGGGTCGTCGAGCCGAGACAGGTCCGCGCACGTCTGGACCGCTTCGTCGACACGGGCGAGGTCGTCGCCAGACATCCCCGGGCCGTCGTGGCGTCGTTCGTCGCGGCGGTCTTCGCGTGGGTGTTCACCGCCGCCGCGTTGAGCTTCTCGCTGGCGGCGGTCAGCAGCCCCGCGCCGCTGTCGGTCTCCGCGTTCGCCGTCACGGTCTCCGGTGTCGCGACCGCGGTTCCGCTCCCGGGTGGCCTCGGCGGCGTCGAGGCGACGCTGTCGGCGCTCGTCACCGTGATGAGCGGTGACGCGGTGACCAGGGTCGGTGCGGGCGTCGTGCTGTTCCGGGTCGCGACCTTCTGGCTCCGGCTGGTCATCGGTGGCCCCGCCGGCCTGGCGGTGCTCGGACGCTACGGCTCGGGCTCACAGGCGCTCGACGAACTCGACGAGATAGAGGAGAGCGTGGGCGACGTCGGGCCGGCGAGCGAGTAGACTACTCGATGACGCCCGTCTTTCTGGCGGTCTCCCACGCCGCCTCCTCGCTCATGCCGTCACCGAGGATGGTGTACCGGTCGCGGATCTCGTGACAGGTCGTCAGCGCCTCGACGACCGTCTCCGGCGGGATACCGAGTTCCTCCGCGGTCGTCGGCGCGTCGATGCTCCGGAGCGCGTCCCGGATGTCCGTCCAGAAGCCGCGGTCGCCGCCGTGGAGGAACGCCGTCAGGATGGAGCCGACGCCGACCTGGTGGCCGTGCAACGCCGGCTCGGGTGCGACGCGGTCGAGCTGATGCGAGAACAGGTGCTCGGCACCGGAGGCGGGGCGCGACGAGCCCGCGATGGACATCGCGACACCCGAGGAGACCAGCGCCTTCGTCACGACCCACGAGGACTCCTCCAGTCCCGGGCGTACCGAGTCCGCGTTGTCGACGAGTATCTCCGCCGTCATCTCCGAAAGCGCGGCCGCGTACTCGGAGTACGGTACGTCCTTCAGCCGGTTCGCGAGCCGCCAGTCCATCACCGCGGTGTAGTTCGAGATGATGTCCGCACAGCCGGCCGTCGTCAGCTCCCACGGTGCCTCCGCGAGCACCTCGGTGTCGGCGACGACTGCCAGCGGCGGGTCAGCCGCGACGCTGTGACGGGTGTCGCCCTCCGGCACCGACCCGCGCCCGGAGACGATGCCGTCGTGGCTCGCCGCCGTCGGCACCGACACGAAGCCGAGGCCGACGTGGTCGGCCGCCATCTTCGCGATGTCGATCGCCTTCCCGCCGCCGACGCCGAGGAGGAACCCCGGCTCCGTCGCCTCCGCACGTTCGATGACGCGCTCGACCGACTCGAACGTCGCCTCCTCGACCACGACGACCGCCGAGTCCGCGAACTGCGACTCGATGGTGTCGCCGACCAGCTTGCGGGGGGTCGGGCTCGTCACGATGAGCGGTCGTCCCTGCAGGTGCAGGTCCTCGACGACCTCCGCCGTCCGGCCGACGACGCCGTGCCCGACTACCACGTTCCGGGGCAGTCGGATCCACGTCGATTTTGTGAACATACCCCAACGGACACCGGCCGTCGGGAAAGGAGTTACGCGACGCCCGAGGGTGGCGTATTCGGGAGCGAGCGGTTCCGAAACGGCTGAACCGGTGTCGACGCAACCGGCACGACGCTGTGGCAGGCACGGCATCCGGTTGAGGGTTCGGCTTCGCCTGAGGGTTTACAATATATGTAAACCCCGCTACCGGCGCGGCTGGCGAGCGAGCTTGCGAGCGAACGGGGGCGTGCTTGCAGTTGTGGTCACTGGCGAGTGGCGGAACAGGGTGCATACCGGTCGCGTCCGGAACGATACCGACGACTCAGTCGAGCAGTCCGAGTTCCCGAAGCTCCTCCCCTAGCGCGGCCTCGTCTCCGTCGTTCATCTGCCGCAGCGGGCTCCGCAGCGGCCCGGCGTCGAACCCCTGCAGCGAGAGCGCGGCCTTCACGCCGGCCATGTACGGCCCGCGCTTCAGCGCCGAACGCACGTCGTACACCTGACTCTGCAGTTCCCGCGCGCGGTCCTCGTCGCCGGCGTCGTAGGCCTCGTACAGGGACACGACGAGTTCGGGGAAGGCGTTGGCGACCGCCGAGACCATGCCCGAGCAGCCGATCTCCAGCCCGGGGAACAGCAGCGAGTCGGAGCCCGAGAGGAACGTCAGCTCGGGGTGGTCGTCGATGGCCTGCCCGAGCCACGGTACGTCCTTGCTGGAGTCCTTGACGCCGACGAGGTTCGGGATGTCGGCGAGTTCGTCGACGGCTGCCAGGGAGAGTTCGTTGCCGGTCTTCGAGGGGATGTGGTAGACGTACGTCGGCAGGTCGACGGCCTCGCAGACGCGCCGGTAGTGGTTCACGGCGGCGGTGTCGTCCAGCGGGTAGTAGAACGGCGTCACGACGACGATGCCGTCCGCACCGGCCTCGGCGGCGGCCTCGGCGTGGGCGACCGTGCGGTGGGTGCTGGGCGCGCCGACGCCCGCGATGACGGGCACCTCGTCGCCGACCTCGTCGACGACGGCGCGGACGACGCGGTCGCGTTCCGCGCCCGAGAGCATCGCGAACTCGCCGTTGGTGCCGAGCGGGAAGACGCCGTGTGCGCCGCCGTCGACGACGTACCGGGCGTGGGCCGCCGTCCCCTCGTAGTCGACCGACTCGTCGTCGTGGAACGCCGTCACTGTCGGTGGGACGACCCCGTGGATGCCGAGCGGGTCGTCGGAGCCGGGCGCGGGAGCATTGGAAGCCATGTGGCGAACTGTACGCGGATTCGAGTTAATAGTTCCTACGACGCGCGGCGCTCGACGTACCGCTGGTACAGCGGTCTGGCGACCAGCGCGAGCGCGAGAGCGCCGGCCCCGACGAGCACGAGCGGGTCGACGGAGCTGCCGGTGGTGACGTTCCGCGCGGAGACGCCGATCGCCATGATGGTGAGAATCCACGGGAGCTCGCCGATGAACGTCCCGAGGAGGAACGTCCCGAGCGGCACGTCCGCGAGTCCGGTGCCGTAGGCCACCGCGTCGGCGGGCGCGGGCGAGAGCCGGCCGGCGATGGTGCCCCGGAGGTCGCCCGTCGCGTCGAAGATCTCGTCGCCGGAGCGCCGGAGCCAGCCGAGGACACCGTCGTCGCGCTTGTACCACCGGCCCCCGTAGTACGCGGGGAGCGCGGTGAGGACGCCGCCGGCCAGCGCGATGGGGAGGCCGGGCCAGCCGAACCGGTAGCCGACGACGAGGGTGAACGCCGTGACGGGCACCGCGAGGAACGGCCGGACGAGGTAGCCGACCGCGAGGATAGCGACGAACAGCACGTCGTTCTCGACGGCCGTGAGGAGCCCCGGGAGGTCGCCTCCGACGGTCAGGCGGGCCAGCACGAGCAGCGAGAGCACTGCGAGCACGACCGCGGCCCGCCGGTATCTTCGGCGCACTACCTGAGCGAGGGGCAGTTCGCACTTGTGGGTTTCGAGACCGACCGGTGTCGATGACGGGTTCGAGCGACCGGCTCAGTTGGCCAGCAGCGCGACCGCGACGACCGCGAAGCCGACGCCCCCGAGCCGCTGGAGCGTCACGGGTTCGTCGAACAGGACGACGCCCAGCGCCGCCGCGACGACGAAGTACAGCGCGGAGACGGTCGTCACGACGCCCGTACTGCCGCGCTCCAGTCCGGCGTAGAACGCGACGGCCGCGATACCGGAGAAGACGCCGGCCGCGACTGCGAGCAGGAGTCCGTCACGGGTGTACGTGACCGGGTCCGGACGCGTGAGGACGTAGACGCCGGCGAGGGTCGTGCCGACGAGGTAGGAGACGATCATCGCGACGGTCGGCGAGGTGCTCTGCGTGGCGACGTCGGCGAGGACGGCCCAGAGCCCCCACGCGAGCATCGCCACCAGCGCGAGGACGACGGGCGAAGTGGCCATACGCCCGGCGAGACGCTCCGGGGTCGAAAGCGTTCCGAGGAACCGCGGGCGAACCTACCTACTCCACGGAGAGCCTGGCCGTCAGGTTGTGGAGCAAGACCGCGTCGAGCTCCCGGCCGAGCCTGACGAGACCGTCCGAGGGCTCGGGATTGTACTGGGGCGTCCCGTCGCTGTCCTCGACCAGCTCGGCGACCTGTGCTGCCGCTCCTGGGTCGGCTGGCGTGCAGTCGAGCACCACCGCGTCGTCAGCGTCGACCGGCTCCAGCGAGAGCACGTACCAGACCCGGTTCGCGAAGAACTCGGCGTCGGTCTGCTGCTGTTCGCGCCCGGAGTACACCGTGCCGTCGAGCCGGACGTAGCCCCCGTCGAGGACGGTCCGTGCGAAGGTACCGACCGGCGTCCCCGGGTAGGTCTCGACGACCCCGTCGCCCGCCGCCGCCCGGACGAACTCGCGCTGCTCGGCGGTCAGCTCGCTGCCGTCGACGACGGTCGCGTCGTCGGGCACCGACTCGGCGGGTGCTGCCAGGAACTGCATCTGGTAGCGCCCACCCGCCTGGACGCCGACCGCGTAGGTGCCGTCGGCGGCGTCGGTGCCGCGCAGTTCGACCCGGTCGAACGCGACGATGTCCGGCGACGGCGGCCGGTTCACCGAGAGCGGGTAGTGACCACGCACCACCCCGTCCGCGCGGGCGGCTTCGGCGAGCAAGCGCCGCAGCCCCTCGGGGAGCACGCGGATGGGGCCGTCGACCGCGGTGGGGTCGACGACGTCGAGGCTGACGGTGGAGGGTCGTGTCGTGGGTTCGGTGTCGTCGTCGGTCGGGTCCGTCCCGTCGCTCACCGCCGGGTCACTCCCGTCGCCGGAGCCGGCACAGCCGGCGAGGGTGACGGAGGCCGCGGCGACGCTGGCGACGAAGGTGCGTCTGGAGGGCATCACGTCAGTCGACCGCGAGAACGGATAAATGTCTTCTGCCGGGAGAGGTGGCCGGGTGGTCGCGTTACTTGAACCGGAACGTCTCCAGGTTCTTCGGCGCGAACGTCCGCATGTTGAAATCGTGGTAGAGCGCCGAGGAGAGGTCCTGCACGGAGGACTCGTCGCCGTGGACACAGAGCACTTTCTCGGGGCGGGGGTTCATCGTCCGGACGAAGTCTTCGAGGCCCTGTCGGTCGGCGTGGCCGGAGAACCCGTCGACGGTGTGGATGTCCATCTTCAGCTTCAGCGTGTTCGAGCGGCCGCCGTTGCCGCCGCGGTCGTTGATGGGTATCTCGTCCCAGCCGTTCTGGATGCGGCGACCCAGCGTCCCCTGAGCCTGGTAGCCGACGAACACCATCTTCGAGTCCTCCTCCTTGCCGACGTGGCGGAGCCAGGACATGATGGGGCCGCCCTCGACCATCCCGGAGGTCGAGAGGATGATGCAGGGGCCGCCGTCGGCGACCTCCTGTCGTTCGTCCTCGCCGCCGTCGATGTGGTTGAACTCGTCGGCGAGGAACGGGTTCTCGTCCTCGTGGAAGATGCGGTCGCGGAGGTCGTCGCGCAGGTACTCGGGGTACGTGGAGTGGATGGCGGTCGCCTCCCAGATCATCCCGTCGAGGTGGACCGGCATGGAGGGTATCTCGCCCTTCCGCATGGCCTCTTCGAGGACGAGCATGATCTCCTGGGAGCGCCCGACGGCGAACGCCGGGATGAGCACTTTCCCGTCCTGCTCGTGGGCCTCGTTGATGACGTCGACGAGCTTGCGTTCGGAGTCTTCCTGATCGGTCTGGTAGTCGTTCCGCCCGCCGTAGGTGGACTCGAGTACGAGCGTCTCGACGCGCGGGAAGTCGTTCACCGCGCCGTTGAACAGGCGGGTGTCCTTGTAGTGGATGTCGCCGGAGAAGGCGACGTTGTAGAGGCCGTCGCCGATGTGGAAGTGCGACACCGCGGAGCCGAGGATGTGGCCGGCGTTGTGGAACGTGAGCTTCACGTCCGGCGCGATGTCGGTCACGTCGCCGTACTCCAGCGGGATGGTGTGCTTGATCGCTTCGCGCACCATCTCGGACTCGTACGGCGGCGCACGGCCCTCCTTTGCAGCCACGTCGAGGTAGTCGAGCGTGAGCAGGCCCATCAGGTCACGCGTCGGCTCGGTCGTGTAGATGGGGCCGTCGTACCCGTACTTGAACAGCAGCGGGAGGAGTGCGGAGTGGTCGAGGTGGGCGTGGGTCAGCACGACCGCGTCGATGTTGGTCGCGCCCGCGCCGAGCGCCTCGGGCACCTGCAGGTAGGGGACCTCGTCCTCGGCACCGGGCTTGTCGCCGCAGTCGATGAGGATGCGCGTCTCCGGGGTCGAGAGGACGAACGAGGCGCGCCCGACCTCGCGACAGCAGCCCAGCGTCGTGATACGGACGTACTCGTCGTTCGACATCTCCTCGCGGTGGATCTGTCGGCCGACCCGTTCGAGGATCTGTCGGCGTTCGTCGCGCTCCTGCTTGAGGAAGTTGCGGACGTTCGAGACCGTCGAGGACTCGATGGGCGGCGTGCGGACGACCTCCGGGGTCCAGCCGACCTTCTTCGTTATCTCGCGCAGGGTCGAGCCGTGGCGGCCGATGACCATGCCCGGCTTCGCGGCTTCGATGACGACCTCGCCCGTGTCGGCGTGGAAGTCGAGGTCGGTCACGCCCGCGTCCTCGGGGATGACCTCCATGATCTCCTCGCGTGCGGACTCCGGTCGGGAGAGCACGTCGGGGTCGGGCCGGACCGTGATGCGCTTTCGTAGCTTCGAGGCGAGCTGGCGGATGAGGTCGCCCTGCTGGGCGAACTTCTTCGGGTCGCGTGTGTAGACGACCAGCTCAGGTCCCTCGTATTTGACGGCGGACACCGAGATGTCGCTCGGTATCTCGCTCTTTATCTCTGCTTCCAGTTCTTCGAGTTGTCGATCTACGGAACTCATATGTCGAGAAATTCAGTCGCGTCCGGACGGCGTGTTCCGCCCGTCCCGGCCGACCGTCTGCGCGACCCGCCCCGTCCGTCCCGGACGGAATCGCCACACCCCCCAGTGTCCGCACCGCTGTCGGACTGGTGACGTGCGTTGCCGCGCGTGTCGTATCGAGACATTGTCGGTGGAAACTGCGGTTCGAGCCCGTCCCGGTCGCTTGCTCGTCGGGAGGTCTCGGGGAGAACCCGCTTACTCGGTCGTATGCCGCCGCTGTTATAAAAGCCTTCGCAATACTCAGGGCAGGGCCGCCCGTAGCACGGCCCATGCAGGTCACGAAGGCCGTCGTCGAGCGCGAGTACGAGTGGGTCCGCGACCGGGCCGACGTCGTCGTTCCGCTGACGAATCGAGTTCGCACGGACCTCGGCGAGACGTTCGGTATCGACGTCGACCCGGTGACCGAAGCGCAGTACGTCGCGGTCGTGGACGAGACGTTCGCCGACGGCGACCGGGCGGTGAACGTCGCGGCGCTGGTCGGGCTCCTCCGCGACCTCGACGTCGAGGGGGACTACCCGGGCTTCGTCGTCGACGAGGTGCTCGGTCGGGAGCTGGCGGCGACCATCGCGGGCAGCCAGCCACTGCGGATGCTCGGCGAGGCGACGTTCCACTACGCCGACATCGTGACACACGGCGACGCCGACGATGCAGCCGGGGCAGACGACCTGGACGCCGCGCTCGCCGCCGGCACCCAGGAGCGCATCCCCGGGTGGGGCTGGAACGAACGCGAGAGCCCGTTCGCGGTCGACTGACAACCGAACGAGCTACGACCTTGCGGCGAGAAGCGTCTCGGCAGATGGAGCGACCGCTCGTCAGACTGCTCATGGTCGTCTGCTGTCTCGTGGCCGCTGGCTGGCTGGCCGTCGACTACACCGCCCAGGCCGACGACAGGGGGACGTACCCGAGCGACCGGGTGCTCGCCGCAGAGTTCGAGGCACACCACGGTGAGCACGTGTTCGTCTGGATCGATGTGACCGCGGTAACGTCCGACGGGGTCTCGGGCACCTTTGGGTCGGAGGACACGGCTGTCACCGTCACCGACATCGATACCGGGACCAACGTCAACGCCGGCGACGAGCTGCAGGTGTATGGCACCGCCCGATCGGACCACCGTATCGACGCCGAGCGGGTCGTCGTCTCCCACGGCGAGAACCGCACCTACATGTTCGTCGCCTCCGCGGCCGCGGCGCTGTGGGCGCTCGGGTTCTTCCTGCTGTACTGGCGGTTCAACCTCGCGCGCGGCGTTCTCACGCCGAGAACGGGCGGCGGGGGTGAGCCGTGAGCGACCTGCTGACCCATGCTCTCGCTGCCTTCGTCGTCGCCACGGTCGCGTCGTGGGTCGTCCCGTGGTTGGCCCGGCGACACGTCCCCCTCGCGACGGCGGGCGCGGTCGCCCCCGACCTGGCGAAGGGCGCCTTCGTGACGGGCGACACACAGGCCACGGTCGTGGGCGTCACTGGCTCGTGGTACGCGCTCCAGACCGTCGGCGTCGTCACCTGCCTCCTCGTCGCCGGGGTCGTGCTGGTCGAGCGCGCCGAGCGTCGGGTCGCACTGGCCGCGCTCCTCGGAGGAACGGGGCTCCACGTCGCCATGGACTACCTCGTCATCCGGGCCGGGGGCGTCGCGCCGCCGTACCTCTACCCGCTGACGTGGGCCGAGCTCCCGTCGCTCGACGTCTATCTGAGCTCGAGCATCTGGCCGTCGCTGGTGGCGCTCCCCGTCGCCGTGCTCGTCTGGTACGTCGACCGCCGGGGGCTGGCTCCCGGCGCTGACTCGACCGCTCCGGACCGTACCGACGGCGACAGAGCTAACTGACCGACGCGCCGTCAGGCAGGTATGGCCGACGACCGCGACGAGGCGACCCTCTGTTACCCCGTCCGGAGCGACCTCCCGCTCGCGCCCGACGACGAGCTGCTGATGATCCACAAGCGTCGCGGGCTCGGCGCGGACCTCTACAACGGTCCCGGGGGGAAGGTCGAACCCGGCGAGACGCCACGCGAGAGCGCGGTCCGGGAGACGCGCGAGGAGACCGGGCTCGACGTCGGGGACCTCACCAAGCGTGCGGAGTTCGACTTCTTCTTCGGCGAGGAGCACATCTTCCTGTGTCACGTGTACGTCGCCCGGGAGGTGGCCGGGACGCCCGAGACCACGCCGGAGGCCGTCCCCGAGTGGCGGTCCCGCGAGTCGGTGCCCTACGACGAGATGTGGCCGGACGACGAGCTGTGGCTCCCGCAGGTCCTCGACGGCGGCACCGTCCGCGCGACGTTCTACTTCGACGACGACGGCGACGAACTGCTGGACCACGAGCTACGCGAGGGCGTCGAGTTCAGCGAGAAGTAGCGGGGTCAGGCGACGACTTTCCCGCCGAGCCCGTCGGCAAGTTCGGCCAGTTCGGCGTCGATATCGACGTCCTGCCCGACCAGCCCGGCCGCGATGGCGAGCTGTCGGGCCGTCTGCGTGTCGTGCTCCGAGAACTTGACCACCCAGAAGTACGGGACGTTGGCGGGGTTGCCCGCGACGAACTCCGCCGGGCGACCCGGCGCGGTGTCGAACGAGTCGAAGAACGATTCCTCGACGCTCCCGCCGACGAACGCCCACCAGAGGTCGTCCTCGTCGCGTGCCGCGGACTGGGCGACGTACACCTCGGCGGTCCCTTCGGGTATCGAGAGGGACCGGCTCGCCGCGACGGGACCGTCGCCGGCGTGGCCCGCGGCGGCCTCGTTCCAGAGGCTCACCACGAAGTCCGGTGTGCGGGTCGGCCGGAAGCCGAGGACGAGCCGCTGGTCGTCGGTGCGCTCGACGGTCGTGAACCGTCCCGGCGTCCCAGGGTAGACGCCCGCTCTCACGCGGTTGCCGGGGTCCAGCTCGTCGACCACGCCCTGCAGCTCGCCGCCGTAGTTCGTCGTCGAGACAGCGACGGCCTCGCCGACACGCACCGCGGCTGGAATCTCCGTCTCGAACAGCGGGTGGACGAGCATCGTCCTCCCGTCAGAGCGCGTGCCGAGGACGCGCCACTCGCCGGTGCAAACCTTCATGCTGATTCCTCCCCTCTCATGCTTCCCCCGGATGTCATCGTACATCTACACGTCGGCCCCCGGCTTGGGTATGGTCACCCGACAGCGGCGGATAGGTGGGCCTACCAGCCCCGGAACCGGCGCGCGCTGGCTCGCGTGCCGAAGGCCGCGAGCCTCTCAGCGTGCGAGGGACGAGAAGCGCAGCGGAGCGAGCATCGCAGGAGGCTGGGGAGGCGTGAGGTGCAGTTGCTGTGGGTGGGACTGAAAGGGGCGGCGGGCTACACGAACCTCGGCGAAGCAAGCACCGAAGGAACGAGGGGCGCAGCGAGCCGCGGGAGTGTAGCCCGCCGGGGGTTTCTGGCTGTTCGCGGTCGAGTCTGTTCCCACAACCGCCAGGGCTTTCTGGCTGTTCAAGTCACGACGAGTTCCCACGAACAGGGGGACAGCCAGGTTGTTCGTAGTGACACCCGTTGCACCGAGAACGACACGCAGACGCAGTCGCACACCTTCAAGGGGTTTATAATCCAGACAGGAGTCCGTACAGACAATGAGTGGAGAACAGGAGCTCGGCATCACCGAGTCCAAGGAGTACAACACGGGCGAGTGGTACGCCGAAGTGGTCCAGAAGGCGAAGCTGGCGGACTACGCGCCGATGGGCGGGTTCATCGTCACCCGACCGCGGGGCTACGAGCTGTGGGAGCGACTGCAGGACCACCTCGACGGCTGGTTCAAGGAGACTGGCGTCACGAACAGCTACTTCCCGCTGTTCATCCCCGAGAGCTACCTCGAGCAGGAGAAGGACATCGTCGAGGGGTTCGACCCGGAGGTCGCGTGGGTGACCCACGGCGGCCACGACGAGCTGGAGGAGCGCCTCGCGGTCCGCCCGACGAGCGAGTCCATCATCACGCCCTTCATCAGTAACTGGGTGCGCAGCCACCGCGACCTGCCGATGCGGCTGAACCAGTGGGCGAGCGTCGTGCGGTGGGAGGCGACGGAGACGAAGCCGTTCTTCCGCACGAAGGAGTTCCTCTGGCAGGAGGGCCACACCGCCCACGCCACCGACGAGGGTGCGTGGGACGAGGTGATGACCCGCCTCGACCAGTACGCGAAGCTGTACGAGGACGTGCTCGCGATTCCGGTGCTGCGTGGCTGCAAGCCCGAGCACGACAAGTTCCCCGGTGCGGACACCACCACGTCGGTCGAGGCGCTGATGCCCGACGGGAAGTCGGTGCAGGGCGGCACCAGCCACCACCTGGGCCAGTCGTTCGCGACGGCGTACGACGTGACGTTCACCGACGAGGACGAGGACGAGCAGACGGCGTACACGACCTCGTGGGGGCTGTCGTGGCGGGCGCTCGGCGCGCTCATCATGACCCACTCGGACGACCAGGGGCTCGTGCTGCCGCCCGCGCTCGCTCCCGAACAGGTCGTCATCGTCCCCATCTACAACGACGAGAACCGCGAGGAGGTCATGCAGTACTCCTCCGAGATCGCCGCCGAGCTGCAGGAGGCCGGCGTCCGCGTCCACCTCGACGACCGCGACGAGCGCAACCCCGGCTTCAAGTTCAACGAGTGGGAGCTCAACGGCGTGCCCGTCCGGTTCGAGATCGGCGGCTACGAGGTCGAGGACGAGGAGGTCACCGTCGTCCACCGACCCGACGGCGAGGAGGTCGTCGAGGACCGCGCCGACATCGCCGAGGCCGTCGACGAGCACCTCGACGCGGTGTTCGACAAGCTGTACGCCGCGGCGGAGGAGAACCTCGTCGAGAACGTCCGCGCGGTCGAGGACGTCAACGAGATCCTCGGCACCATCGGCCAGCACGGTGGCTACGTGAAGACGCCGTGGTGTGGCGACGAAGCCTGCGAGGAGGCGGTGAAGGAGAAGGTCCACGCCGAGATCGCCCTCGTGCCGATGGACGACGAGGCCGTCCCCGAGGCTCAGCTCGACGACGGCGAGGCGCTCGAACTCGAGAGCGACGAGTGCACGATGTGCGGCGAGCCGGCCGAGGAGATCGCGTACTTCGCGAAGACGTACTGACGGCCTCGTTCCACGGGGGCGACCGTCACCCCCGAACACGGTGTCGTTCCGGGGTGTCGGGCCAGTACAGTCATACTCGTCCACAGCTATCGTTCTGATATCCGGGCCGAGCGACGGCCAGGGAGCAAAAACGCATGGTCGACAGCCAGACGCAGTCAGTCATCGAATCGTTGCCCGGCGCGGCGCTCGTCGTCGACCCTGACGGGCGGATCCGTGCTGGCAACGAGAGCACGCCCGTCGTCTTCGGGCTCGGCGTGCGAGAGATCGTGGGCGCGACCCTCTCCGAGCTGGTGGCTCGCGACGTGCTGCCGCGGGCGACCAGGGAGCGGTTCGAGCTGCTGACGGCCGACATCGGGACCGACTCCGAAGCCCGGACCTTCCGCTCGGAAGTCCGGCGTGGCGACGGCCCCCTGAAGCAGTACATGATGCGGCTGTCGCCGTACGTCGTCGACGGCGAGTTCGAGGGCGTGCTCTGGTCCATTCGCGACGTGAGCACGACCCAGCGCTACGACGAGACGGTCGATGCGCTCCAGCAGGCGACGCGCGAACTGCTCGCCGCGGAGACGCCGGAGTCGGTGTACGAAACCTGTGGGCGGGCCGCCAACGAGGTGCTCGGGTTCCCCGGTGTCGGCGTCCGCGAGTACGACCCCGACGAGCACGTCCTCCGGCACGTCACCTTCGGGGCGACCATCGAAGACGTCGGCAACCGGCCACCGTACGACATCGAAACGTCACCGCACGGGCGTGCGTTCCGGCGCGGCGAGACGGTCGTCGACGAGGAGATATCCCCCGAGGCGGACCCGTACGAACGTGAGGCGTTCACCGCGGCGATGTACCTCCCCATCGGACGCTACGGCATCCTCAGCATCGGCAAGGTCGCAGGCACCTTCGACGAGACCGACGTGCGGTTCGCGGAGATCCTCGCGGAGAACACGGCGGCCGCGATGCGACAGGTCGAGCAGACCCTCAGGCTGGAGGAGCAGCGCGAGCGGCTCATGCGGCAGAACGACCGGCTCGACGAGTTCGCGAGCGTCCTCGCACACGACCTTCGGAACCCGCTCAACGTCGGCGAGGGCTCGTTCGAACTGTACCGAGAGACGGGCGACGAGGACGCGGCGGCCGACGTCGAGTACGCGTTCGGGCGGATGCGAGAGCTCATCGACGAGGTGCTCGCACTCGCCCGTGATGGCCAGCAGGTGGACGACATGTCACCGGTGGAGCTCACGAACGTCGCCCGGAGCGCCTGGGCGAACGTCGACGCGGACGACATCTCTCTCGACGTCGAGACGGACGCGGTCGTCGAGGCGGACGACCGACGGCTCAAGCGGCTGTTCGAGAACCTGCTGCGGAATGCCGTCGACCACGGCTCGGCTGCCGACGGGGTCACGGCGGACGTGACGTCTGTCCGGGTCGACGACATCGATTCGGGCTTCTGCGTGGCCGACGACGGCGTCGGCATTCCCGCGGACGAGCGCGACACGGTCTTCGAGACGGGCGTCACGTCCAGCGAGACCGGGACGGGGCTCGGTCTCGCCATCGTCGAACAGATCGTCGACGCGCACGGCTGGACGGTCACGGTCACCGAAAGCGAGGCGGGTGGCGCGCGCTTCGCGGTCGGCGATGTGACCGTCGTCGAGGACTGAACCCGACGACGACGCGTGCGTACGTACTGTTAAATTCTCCTTATATGTGTTATTAATACCCTTAACCATTCAGGAGTAGCCTCTTATACCAGTCCGTGTCCCGTGTACACATGAATCAGCCACAGCGGGTCACCCCTGCCAGCCGGGGGCTCGCGGACCCGGACGACGAGCGGTCCAACTGCGGGGTCGGGATGGTGATGGACCTGGACGGCGGCAGCGACCACTCGGTCGTGGCCGACGGGCTCGAACTCCTCGAGAATCTCGAACACCGCGGGACGACCGGTGCCGAACCGAACACGGGCGACGGCGCGGGTATCCTGCTCCAGACGCCCCACGAGTTCCTCGCCGACGAACTCCCCGTGGAGCTGCCGGGGATCTACGCCGTCGGCTCCTTCTTCTTCCCGCAGGCCGCCGACGAACGCGAACCGATGCAGGAGCTCGTCGAGACGACACTCGACGACCGCGGCGTCGACGTGCTGCACTGGCGGGATGTCCCGACGGACAACGAGGGGCTGGGCCAGACCGCGCTCGACTCCGAGCCGGACGTCTGGCAGGCGGTCGTCGCGCCCGCCGACTCCGGTACCGACACCGAGACCTTCGACCGGTCGCTGTACGAGGCCCGCCGCGTCGTCGAGAAGACCGTCGACGAGGTCGAGTTCGAGGGGGCGGAGCGCTTCTACGTCTGCTCGCTCGACCGCAAGACGCTCGTCTACAAGGGGCTCCTGACGGGCGAACAGCTCCCGAACTACTACCCGGACCTGCGCGACGAGCGCGTGGACTCGACGTTCGTGCTGGTCCACGAGCGCTTCTCGACGAACACGCTCGGCGCGTGGCACCTCGCGCACCCGTACCGCGGCATCGTCCACAACGGCGAGTTCAACACCATCCAGGGCAACGTCAACTGGATGCGGGCCCGGCAGACGGACCTCGAGTCCGACGAACTGGACCTCGACGCCATCCGACCCATCATCCAGGACCCGGACCAGTCAGACACCGCGAGCGTCGACAACGCGCTCGAACTGCTCACCCAGGAACGCGACCTGCCTCACGCGCTGCGGATGCTCGTCCCCGAGGCGTGGCGCGGCGACGACTCGATGGACCCCGCCCGCAAGGACTTCTACGACTACCACGCGTCGCTCGTCGAGCCGTGGGACGGCCCCGCGCTGGTCTGTGCGACCGACGGCGACCGCGTCGGCGCGGTGCTCGACCGCAACGGGCTCCGGCCCTGCCGCTACGACGTGACGACCGACGACCGGCTCGTGATGGCCAGCGAGGCCGGCGCACTCGCGCTCGACGAGAGCGAGGTCAGCGAACGCGGCCGCCTCCAGCCCGGCCAGCTGTTCCTCGCCGACCCCGAGGAGGGCCGCGTCGTGCCCGACGAGGAGGTGTTCGACGACCTTGCCGACGGGAAGTACGGCAACTGGGTCGCCAAGGAGCAGGTCGACCTCGCGGACCACGCGGACGGCGACCCGCGCCCGACGCCCGCGGACGATGCCGCCGCGAGCGAGCTCCGGGCCCGGCAGACGGTGTACGGCTACACCCGCGACGAACTCGACAACCTCATCGAACCGATGAGCAAGAAGGGCAAGGACCCCGTCGGCTCGATGGGCGACGACACGCCGCTGTCGGTCCTCTCGGACTACAACCGGCCGCTGTTCTCCTACTTCAAGCAGCTGTTCGCGCAGGTGACGAACCCGCCGCTGGACTACATCCGCGAGGAGCTCGTCACCTCGCTGGAGACGCGGATGGGCTACCAGCGCAACCTGCTCGGCGAGAGCCCCCAGCACGCCCGCCAGCTCGTCGCCGACTCGCCCGTGCTGACCGACGCCGAGCTGGGTGCCATCCGGGACCTCGACGGCGGTGACGGGAGCGGCGGCATCGAGAGTCACGCCGTCGACATCACGTTCCCGCTCGACGGCGACCTCGAATCCGCCGTCGAACGCGTCCGGGCGGACGCCGTCGCCGCCATCGAGGCCGGCGCGGACGTGGTCGTGCTCTCCGACCGCGACGTGGACGACGACCGCCTGCCGGTCCCGAGCCTGCTCGCGACGGGCGCGGTCCACCACCACCTCGTTCGCAACGGCCTGCGGAATCACGCCGGGCTCGTCGTCGAGTCGGGCGACCCCCGCACCGTCCACCACACCGCGACGCTCGTCGGCTACGGTGCGGACGCGATCAACCCGTACCTCGCGTTCCGCACCATCGCCGACGTGACGAGAGGACCGGACGGCGCCGATCTCGCCGCGGCCATCGACGCCTACGTCGAGGCGGTCGAGGGCGGCCTGCTGAAGACGATGGCGAAGATGGGCATCTCGACGGTCGAGAGCTACCAGGGGGCGCAGATATTCGAAGCCGTGGGGCTCGACTCGGACTTCGTCGCCGAGTACTTCGAGGGCACCGAGAACCGCACGGAGGGCATCGGCGTCGGCGACATCGAGGCCGACCTGCGCGACCGGCACGCGACGGCTTACGACACCGAGGGCGCGCCCGACCTCGAACGCTCCGGCGAGTACGAGAACCGCTCCGGCGGCCTCCACCACCAGTGGAACCCGAACACCGTCGGCGCGCTCCAGCAGTCCGTGCGGGCCGGCGACTACGAGCACTACGGCGAGTTCGCCGAGATGATCAACGACCAGAACGAGCAGCTTCAGACCCTGCGCGGGCTGCTCGAGTTCGACAGCGACCGCGACCCCATCTCCATCGAGGAGGTGGAGCCGGTCTCGGACATCGTCGAGCGCATCTCGACGGCCGCGATGAGTCTCGGGAGTCTCAGTCCGGAGGCGCACGAGAACAACGCCGTCGCGATGAACCGCATCGGCGGGAAGGCCAACACCGGCGAGGGCGGCGAGCCCCCGGAGCGCTTCGACACCGAGAAGGAGTGTTCCGTGAAGCAGGTCGCCTCGGGCCGCTTCGGCGTCACCGCGACGTACCTCGCGAACGCCGACGAACTGCAGATCAAGATGGCACAGGGCAGCAAGCCCGGCGAGGGCGGCCACCTCCCGGGCGAGAAGGTCAACGAGATGATCGCCCACGTGCGCAAGTCGACGGCCGGCGTCGGCCTCATCTCGCCGCCGCCGCTGCACGACATCTACTCCATCGAGGACCTCAAGCAGCTCATCTACGACCTGAAGGCGTCCAGCCCCGACGCGGACATCAACGTCAAGCTCGTGTCGGAGGCCGGCATCGGCACCATCGCGGCCGGCGTCGCGAAGGCCAACGCCGACGTCGTCCACATCTCGGGCCACTCCGGCGGGACCGGCGCGTCGCCGCGGACCTCCATCAAGAACGCCGGCCTGCCGTGGGAGCTCGGCCTCGCAGAGGCGAACCAGACGCTCCGCCGGACCGGCCTCCGCGACCGCGTCCGGCTCACCGCCGACGGCGGCATGAAGACCGGCCGCGACGTGGCCGTCGCCGCACTACTCGGTGCCGAGGAGTACATCTTCGGTACGGCCGCGCTCGTCACCGGCGGCTGCGTGATGGCCCGCCAGTGCCACAAGAACACCTGCCCGGTCGGCGTCGCCACCCAGCGCGAGGACCTCCGGGCGCGGTTCCCCGGCACGCCCGACCACGTCATCAACTACGTCACGTTCGTCGCCCAGGAGCTCCGCGAGATCATGGCCGCGCTCGGCTTCGAGACCGTCGACGAGATGGTCGGCCGGGTCGACTGCCTCACCCAGCAGGAGCGTGACCACGAGAAGGCCGGCCAGCTCGACCTCTCCGCCGTCCTCGCCGACGTGGGCGACGGCCCGCGCCGGAAGGTCCGCGAACAGGACCACGAGCTCGACGGCCACCTCGACTACGAGCTGCTCGCACAGGCCGAACCCGCGGTCGACCGCGGCCAGCCCGTCGGCATCGCCACGGAGGTGTCCAACACCGACCGCACCGTCGGCGCTATTCTCTCGAACGCCATCGCCAGCGAGTACGGCGAGGCGGGCCTCCCCGACGGCACGGTCAACGTCTCGCTGCGGGGCACCGCCGGCCAGTCCTTCGGCGCGTTCCTCGCCTCGGGAGTCGCGCTCCACCTCGTCGGCGGCGCGAACGACCACGTCGGCAAGGGCCTCTCCGGCGGGCGGATCGCCGTCGAGACGCCCGCCGACGCCGGCTTCGACCCCGCCGACAACGTCGCCGTGGGCAACGTCGCGCTGTACGGCTCGACCGACGGCGAGTGCTACGTCAACGGCATGGCCGGCGAGCGCTTCGCCGTGCGCAACTCCGGCGCGACCGCCGTCGTCGAGGGCGTCGGCGACCACGGCTGCGAGTACATGACCGGCGGCGTCGTCGCCGTCCTCGGCGGCACCGGGAAGAACTTCGCCGCCGGGATGTCCGGCGGCATCGCCTACGTGCTCGACGATGACGACGCCCTCGAGAGCGACCTGAACACCGGGATGGTCCACCTCGAGCGCGACCTCGACGAGCGTGACCGCGCGATGCTCCGCCGCCTCGTGGAGAACCACGTCGCCTACACCGATTCCGAGCGCGGCCGTGAGCTGCTCGAGAACTGGGAGGCCGCGCTCGATTCGTTCGTGAAGGTCATGCCTGACGCCTACGAGCGCGTGCTCGCCGAGGAGGACGCAACCGACGTGCGCGAGGAGCTCCCCGAGAGCGCCGCCGCGATGGCAGAGGCCGGTGCGACCGGGTTCGCGTCGAGCGACGACTGAGCCATCGCCGGACGCTCCCGTGTCGGTCACTAGAATTTTACGTTCGATGGGCGAGGAGCCGGTATGGTCCCCCACGACGAGACGTACGCCAGATCCGAACTCGTCGCAGACGTTCGGCACCTCGCCGAGCAGCTCGAAACGGCACACCCGGACCCGTACGACGGCCACGGCGGCCGCGTCGACTTCCACCGATGTGTAGAGGAAGCCGTCCGTGCTATTCCCGACGCTGGAGAACCGTTGCACGAATTCTATCCGCGCGTCGCTGAACTGGTCGCGGGTGTCCGTGACGGCCATACTGACATCTCACCGCCCGACGATAGCGCTATCGACGGGGAGTTGCCCCTCGGGCTCCGCGTCGTGGGCGACGAACTGTACGTCGACGAGGTGTACGCCGACGCACACGCCGAGCTGCTCGGTGGCCGGGTGGTGTCGGCCGAGGGCGTGCCGGCCGACGAACTGTTCGAACGGATGCGATGGCTCGAGGGTTCGGACAACGTCTACCAGGACCGTGTCTCCCTCGCGCTCGCGCTCCGTGACGTGACCCCCCTCCGGTTCCTCGTCGGTCATCCCGTCCACGAGCCGACCTTCCGCATCGAGACGACCGACGGCTCGACAGAGGAGCGAGTGGTTGCCCCCACCGCCCGCGACGACCTGGTTGTAACGCTGGAGCGAACCGTCGAACCGCCCGAGACGAACGGGGAACCAGCCTTCCGCCTCCTCGACGACGGGTCGACGGCCCTGCTGGTGCTGCCCGATATGTTCTCCTACCGCGAAGCCGCCGAAATCCTCCGTAGTATCGGCCACGAGCAGGCCGTGGAGGTTGCCCGGAGTACCCACGACCGTGTCGTCGATGCCGCAGCCCCGGACGACATCGAGGCCGTCGTCGCCGACCTCCCGTCGGCTGTCGAGATACTGACCGACCTCGTCACCGAGATGAAAAGCGCGGGTACGGACCACCTCGTCATCGACACGCGAGCGAACACCGGCGGGAACTCCCTGCTCTCGAACCTGCTCACGTACGTCCTCTACGGGTGGGAGGGAATCGCGACGGGTGGGGAAGACCACATCCGGGTTCCGAAGGATTCGCCGCTGTACCGCGACTGCATCGACGACGAGGACCGCATCGGCGAGACGGACAACCCGGCCGGCTTCGACTTCGAGTCGTACTTCGAGACGGACCGTCAGCAACAGGTCGACCGACTGCGCGACTGGCTCAGCGGCAGCGAAACCGTCGCCGCGGAGTTCGAGGCGGGAACCCACGAGGCGTACTACGAGCCGGAGTGCGTGACGGTCGTAACCGCGGCGATGACGTACTCCGCCGGGGCGGAGCCGGCGTTCACCCTCTCGAAACTCGGTGCGTCGGTCGTCGGCGTTCCGCCCTCGCAGGCACCGAACGTGCCACGCGACACACTGACCGACGAGCTTCCGAACACCGGGCTCCGGTTCCGGACTGCGTACCGACACGTCGAGAGCCGTCCCGACGTCGACGGGCGGGTCTTCCCGCTGACGACTGAGCTCACCGCGGCGCAGTTCGAGTCGATGGGCCGACCGGCTGACGCAGGCATCCGGCTCGCAGTGGCGGAAGAATCTGGTTCGGACTGAGGGACGGTGGTCCTCGCTTGTCCTGCTGGAATCACCACGTTCATCCCCCGACCGACCCACCCATCGAGCATGGACACCGCACTCGTCATCGGCGGCACGCGGTTCATCGGCCGCCACGCCGTCGAGGAGTTCCTCGAACACGACTACGAGGTCACCGTCTTCAACCGCGGCAACCACGACAACCCCTTCGAGTCGGACGACCGCGTCGCCCACGTGCAGGGCGACCGGACCGACGACGCCGAACTCGCCGGCGCGGCACGCGAGGTCGAGCCGGACGTCGTCGTGGACTGCGTGGCGTACCACCCGCGGGACGTGCGCACGGCGTGTCGCGTCTTCGACGACGTGGACGCCTACGTCTACATCTCCTCGGGCTCCTCGTACGGCGAGGAGGTCATGCCGAAGCGGGAGGACGAGACGGCGCTCTGTGACTGCACCGAGGAGCAAGCGAGGGACGACTCCAGCGAGAGCTACGGCCCGCGGAAGGCCGAGGGCGACCGGGCGGTGTTCGCGGCGGCCGAGGACGGTGTGAACGCGATGGCTGTCCGGCCCTGCATCGTCTACGGCCCGCACGACTACACGGAGCGGCTGGACTTCTGGATCGACCGCGTGCGGAACTACGACCGCGTCGTCGTGCCGGGCGACGGGACGAACGTCTGGCACCGCGCGTACGTCGAGGACGTGGCGAGCGCGCTCCGCGTCGTCGCCGAGGAGGGCGAACCCGGCGAGGCCTACAACGTCGGCGACCGGCGCATGGTCACGCTGGAGGAGATGGTCGAGCTCATCGCGGACGGTGTCAGCACCGATGTCGAGGTCGTCCACGCCTCCGAGCGCGAGCTGGCCACCGGCGACCTCTCGCTCGACGACTACGTCCTCTACCGCGACTACCCGCACGTGCTGGACACGAACAAGCTCGCCGCGCTGGGCTGGACGTCGACGCCGGTCGACGAGGCGATGCAGGCCGCCGTCGACGACCACCTGGAGTCGGACCGCGACGGCAGCGAGCACGACCCCGGACGGGAGAACGAAGAACGCGTACTCGGCGTGCTGGATACGCTGTAGTCAGTCGGCCTCGGCCGCGTCCGCCGGGTCCACGAGCTCTTCCGTCTCCGGGTAGACACCGACCTGGTCGCACTGGTCCGCGAGCGGGCAGGCATCGGGGTCGTCCAGACACGCCGGCTTGCGGGCCGTGCAGTACTCGCGGCCGAACTGGATCATGGCGGTGTGGCCGAAGCCACATTTCTCGGCGGGCACCGCGGCCTCCAGCGCCGCCCGTACCCCCTCGTGGTCGGCGTCGGCGGGTGTGAGACCCATCCGACGGGCGATGCGGTGGACGTGCGTGTCGACGGGGAAGACGCCGCCCCGG
Organism: Haloarchaeobius sp. FL176; assembly: GCF_024609245.1. Lineage (GTDB taxonomy): Archaea > Halobacteriota > Halobacteria > Halobacteriales > Natrialbaceae > Haloarchaeobius. Next base: position 302,032 of record NZ_JANJYH010000003.1, on the reverse strand, counting down.
CCGCCGGCGAACAGCAGCACGCAGTCCGCCGTTTTCGGACCGACGCCGGAGACCGACAGCAGCGTCTCGCGCACCTCGTCCGGGTCGCCCGTCGCGACGAACACGTCGAACGCCCCGGTGGAGCCGAACTCGTCGAGCACCCACGCGGCGGCGTCGCGGATGACCTCGGACTTCTGGTTGTAGAGGCCGGCCGACGAGATGGTCTCGGCGAGCTCGTCGTGGGCGGCGTCGGCGAGATTGGCGGCGAGGTCCTCGACGGGGCCGTACCGGGCCACCAGGTCGTCGTGGGCGGGCTGGCTCGCCACGTCGCTCGTGTTCTGGCTGAGGATGGTTCGGACGAGGCACTCGAAGCCGTCCTTCCCGCCGTAGGTCTTCTGCCAGTACCGCTCGCCGAGGCGGTCGACGACGGCCTCGGCGCGTGTCGCAGCTTCGTCGGGGACGAACTCGGCGGCGACGCCGCCGCCATCGTCGCCACCGGAGATGTTCTCGGTGGGTTCTCGGTCGTCTTCGTCGTCGCGCATGGGTATCCGTTGGGGAGACGGGCCCAAGTACGGTTCGCCCGTGGCGCCGACGGCGACGCCGTTACGTAGTTGCCCCGTCAGGGAACGGACATGAGCAAGTCAGGCGCGCAGTCGGTGCGGGAGAGCGACGGTGGTGTGGACGGACCGCCGGACATGGGCGACCTCTACGACGAACTGGAGGCGCTCGCGGCGACGGTCGACGACCCGGCAGAGCAGGAGCGGGTCGCGTCGGCGATGCGAACCGCCGCCGCGGTCGAGCCGGTGGGCGTGTTCGGGCGCGTCGTGAATGGGTTCGGGCGTGGCGACCTCGCCGAGGTGCTCCTCGGCAGCGCCCTCTTCGGCATCCCGATGCTCGTCGAAGGGGGGACGGCGGAGATCGGAGCGTACCTCGCGTCGCATCCGCTCTCGGTCGTGGGAACGCTCGCGTTCACCGTCGCGATGGTCGTCGGCATCCTCTACGTGAGCGACATCCAGGACGTGCGCGTTACTCAGACGTTCTTCGGGGTGGTTCCCCGCCGACTCGTCGGCGTGCTCGGCGGTTCGTTCCTGTTCGCGGTCGCGTCGATGACGGTGTGGGGGCGCGTCGCGTGGAGCGAGCCGACGCTGGCGCTCGCTACGGTCGCGGTGGCCTGGGTGCCGATGGCCATCGGCGCGGCGCTGGGGGACATCCTCCCCGGAACGTGAGTCACTCCACGGCCAGGGTCACGGTCACCTCGGCACCAGCAGCCAGTGCGGCGACGAGGTCGCGGTCGAAGCCCTCGGCCGAGATGCTGCTCGCGAGCATGACAGTCCGGTCGTCGACGTAGTCGGAGGTTCGCCCGACCATGCTGCGGTCGCTGTCGAACGCGAGGTCGGGGTGACCGACGCCCACGGCGGTCTCTCCGTGGCCGTCGACCTGGAGGGTACAGGTGATGGTCGCGCCGGGCTCGCGGCAGGCTGCGACGAACGCCTCGTCGAAGTCCGCGGGGGCGCGGTCGGCGTCGACGGCGAGGATGCAGTCGCCCGCCGGCGTGAGGTAGTCGTCGGTCGTCACCTCGAACGTGCTGGCGTGCTCGGCGGTGACGTTCTCGTGGCCGCGGGCGTGGATGACCTCCTCCATGCGCCGCCGTATCCGACGGGTGGCCTTAATCCTCGCGAACGACGGTGACGGTGACCGCGCCACAGCCGCACTCGTAGGCGTGGCGGGTGCCGGCGTCGGTGCGCATCGTGAGCATCAACTGGTCGCCGTCGAGCGGGCGGTCGCAGCCTTCGCAGGCGACCGTGAGCTGGTCGAGCATACCCGGTACTGTGTCCGCATCCCATATGAAGCGCAGCCAACCCCTCGGTGAAAGTGAAAGTGAAACGGATGGCCGACGGGAACGGGGTCGGTGTGGTTCAGGTTTGCTCTCGGCCCGGAACGCCGTCGACCGGCGACGACCAAGGGACCCGTGGAACCGCAACGACTCACTCGAACCGGCCGAAGACCTTTCCCCGTCACAGTCGGTGATTGCGGTCGTATGACGAGTCAGTGGGAGGGTGGTCGCGTCCTCGCCGACACGGTTGGCGGTGGCCCACCCGCGGTGCAGTCGTGGGAGCCGGTGTCGGTGCCGGGGCGACCCGAGCGCTTCGTGGGCGCGGACGCCGTCGCCTATCGCCTGCAGTTCGCGGACCCGCGGTCGACCCAGGCGCAGCGAACCCTCCTCGAGTTCCAGGGCCTGTACGGCCACACACGAGTGTGGCTGAACGGCGAGTTGCTCGGTACCCACCGGGAGTACTTCGCGCCCGCCAGGTTCGAGTTCGAACCGGCGGCGGAGAACGAACTGGTCGTGGAGTGCCATCGGCCTGAAGACGGGTTCGGTGGCGTGTACGAGACGGACCACGTGCGCGACGCGCTCGCGGTGCCCGGCATCTGGTGGGGTGTTCACCTCAGGCTCCGGCCGCCGGCGTTCCTGCGGGATCTGGTGGTGAACCCACGGCTCACCGACGACGGCGGCGCCATCGACGTGGCGGTATCGGTCGACACCACGGAGCCGGTGACAGAGCCGGTGACGCTGTCGCTGCGGCCCGAGGGGTTCCGCGGGGGCGGCGCGATGGAACGCGAGCAGGTCGAAGCCGGGCCGGGCGACCGGATCACGGTGACACGGACGCTGACGCTGCGCGAGCCGTCGCTGTGGTGGCCGCGAAACCACGGCGACCAGCACCGGTACGTCGTCCGCGCGAAGTTCCGCGACCACGAGATAACGAGGACGACGGCGCTCCGGTCGGTCGAGTACAGCGTCGACGACGGCCTCCGCGTGAACGGCAAGCGGGTCCGGGCGCGCGGGGTGAACATGCTCCCGAGCGGCGATCTGTTGGCGGACTTCGAGCACGTCGAGGAGGCGGGCTTCACGCTCGCTCGGTTGCACGCGCACGTCGCCCAGCCGGAGCTGTACGAGGCCGCGGACGAGGCTGGCGTGCTCGTCTGGCAGGACTGCCCGCTCTCGGGCGATGTCCGCGTGGACCCGGACCGTGGGCGAACGGTCGCGCGGACGCTCGCGAGCACGGTGGACCACCATCCCTCGGTGGCGCTGTTCGGCGTCCACGACGACCCGGAGCGGCCGTTCGATTCGCGGCTGAGCGGTGGGCGAATGGACCGGCTGCGGTTTCGGCGTCGGGTCGGCACGGGTACCGACGCACGAGCGTCGGCCGAGCGCATCGCCGACGCGCTCCCCGCCGACCGCCCGGCGTTCCCGGTGTGTGGGCAGCCCGGCACGGAGCCGGACGCGGCCCACCTCTACCCGGGCTGGACGTTCGGTGACGCCGACGCGGTGGACTGGCTCTGTGCGACCGTGCCGGCGCTGACCCGGGTCGTCACCGAGTTCGGTGCGGGGTCGCTGACGGAGGCCGGGGCGGAGCCGACGGGGCTCGACCGCGAGATCCACGACAGCGTCGTGGGCAGTGCCGACCCGGCTGTCTCGCAGGCGACCCAGACCCGAACGCTCAAGCGCGTGGCAGAGACGCTCCGTCTCCAGGGTGCGGACGTGCTCGCGGGCTTCTGCCTCAGAGACGCCGGGGCCGGCGGCGGGATGGGAGTGCTGGACGTGGACGGCGAGTCCAAGCCGGCGTACGACGCGCTGGCAACCTCGCTGCGGCCCGTCGTTCCAGTTCTCCGTGAGGTCCCTGCCCCTGGTGGTCGGGTGGAGGCACGGCTGCTCAACGACGCGCCGGCGGAGGTCCAGGGGACGGTTCGCTGGACCTTCCATGGCAGCCAGGCAGGTGACTCGGATGCTGGCGGTTCGATGTCGGTCACGGCACCGCCGTTCGAGAGCGTCGCGGCCGGCGAGGTTTCGGTACCCGCCGACGCGACGGCGCTGGAGCTGTCGCTCGAAACGGGAACTACGCCCGTAGTAAATCGATACCATTTATAATCCGCGAACAGGTGGTTTGGTAGTCGTTTACACGGGTGTTCCCCGCCACGTCTCCCGATTTCCGCAGTTCTCGCAACCGGCAGATTTAAATTATACAGGGTAGTAGTAGTTGATACCAGAACGCCGCCGGTGTTCCGGTAGCATCGCACGCCGACCAGAATGACACGGAACCTTATCACCGCGACGTCAGCAGTCGACAGCGATGCCTACCCTCCGGCGCGGGACGGAATCGAGGTACGAATACAACCATGGCAGAATCGATAGAGACATCCAAGAACGTAGAACTCACCGAAGACGACCTGCAGAACAAATCCAAAGGACAGCTAATCAAGCTCGCAGGGCAGCTTCGGGACCGACGTAACGACCTCAACCAGATGGCTTCTGAGCGCGCCTCCGAGCGCGACGACCTCAACGCGAAGACTCGCGAGAAGGTCGACGAAGCACAGGAGCACCGCGAGAAGCGCGACGAGCTCAACGAGCTGGTTCAGGAGCACAAGCAGAAGCGCAACGACCTGAACGCCGAGGCCAACGAGCTCTTCGACAAGGTCGAGGAGATGAAGTCCGACCTCGAGCTCGACGACGGCAAGGACCTAGAGCAGCTCGAGAGCGAGATCGAGGACCTCGAGTTCAAGCAGCAGACCGAGGTGCTCTCCTCCGAGGAGGAGAAGGAGCTCATCGAGAAGATCGAGTCCAAGCGCGAGGAGTACCAGTCGCGCAAGGAGAAGATGGGCCAGAACGACGACCTCGACGGGCTCGTCGAGGAGGCCGAGGAGGTCCGCTCCGAGGCGTCGACCCATCACCAGAAGGTCACCGAGCTCGCGGACAAGGCTCAGGAGCACCACAACCAGATGATCGAGGCCTACCGCGAGGCCGACGACATCCGTGACGAAGCCGACGAGATGCACGAGAAGTTCGTCGAGGCCCAGGAGGCGGCCGACCGCCACCACGAGGACTTCGTCCGCGTCCAGAAGCGCCTGCGCGAGCTCGACAAGCAGGAGGAAGAGGAGAAGCAGTCCAGCCGCGACCAGAAGCGCAAGGAAGCCGAGGAGGAGGCCGAGGAGATCTACCAGCGCTTCAAGGAGGGCGAGACCCTCGACACCGAGGACCTCATGAAGCTGCAGAAGGCAGGTCGTCTCTGATTCCGGTCCGGTAGTTCTGCGGTCTACTTTCGCGTTATTTTTCGAGTCCATAGCCGCAGCCCTGGCTCGTCGACCCTCCCACCGCTCGCCAGCCGCGCGATGGGGATTGGCCGATTCTCGTCGCATCTCGACGGGAGGACCAACCAGCACAACGGCTTTGACCCGATTGGCCCAAGGTGAGGCCATGGACGCAACGACGCGGTTCGGGCGGCTTGTCGTAACGGTGCTCGGGACGGTGTTCGGCGTGCTGGTCGGCCTGTTCCTGTTCCGACGACTCCCGGACACCGGGTTCGGGACCGTCGAAGTGCTGCTGACGCTGGCGACGACGATGCTGTTCGCGGTCGCGTCGGGACGGTTCGCCCGGAACGCGTTCCCGGCATACAACGTCGCTGAGGTCGCCGTGGAGGGGCCGATCACCCGGGACGGCGACGGCTCGCTGGTGAGCCCGCCGACGGGTGCGACGGCCGACGATATCGTCGAGCAGATCGACCGCGCGGACGACGACGGGGCGGTCGAGGCGCTGCTCGTGAAGCTGAACACGCCCGGCGGCGAGGTGGTGCCGAGCGACGACATCAGGCTCGCCGCGGAGCGCTTCGACGGGCCGACGGTGGCGTACACGAACGACCTCTGTGCCAGCGGCGGCTACTGGATCGCGAGCGGCTGCGACGAGCTGTGGGCGCGCGACGGCACGCTCGTCGGGAGCATCGGCGTCCGACTCGGGAACCTGAACCTCACGGAGCTGGGCGACCGGGTCGGCGTCTCGTACAACGAACTGACGGCTGGCGAGTACAAGAACGCCGGCTCCCCGTTCGAGGAGTTCACCGAGGACGACCGCGACTATCTCCAGAACCTCGTCGACAGCTGGTACGACGAGTTCGTCGACGTGGTCGCCGAGGGCCGCGGGCTCGACGACGAGGCGGTCCGCGACACCGAGGCACGGGTCTACCTCGGCGGGGAGGCGGCCGAGCTCGGTCTCGTGGACGACCTCGGGACGCGGGACGACGTGGAGGCCCGCGTCGAGTCGCTGCTCGGCGAGTCGGCCAGCGTCGAGGAGTTCCGACCGCAGCGACGGCTGCGGGCCCGGACGATGCTCGGTGCCACCCGGGTCGCGTACGCCGCTGGCGCCGGCGTCGCGAGCGTCCTCGGCAACGACGACGAGGTCGAACTGCGACTGTAGCGGGAGGCAGATTTTTATTCCCGTCGTGTGTCCCTACACGTAGTGGCTACCCTGGTCGTCTGCGTCGACCGTACCGACGATATCGGACGGAAGACGGGACTGAAGACGCCGGTCGTTGGCTGGGAGGCCGTTCGGTCGCTGGTCACCGACGTGGGGCTCGCCGACCCCGAAGATTCCAGCGTCAACACGCTGCTGGAGACCCTCCGCGTGGCCCGGGACCTCCGTGACGCCGACGAGGAGGCCATCGTGGCGGTCGTCTCGGGGGCGAGCGACTCCGTGGTCGGTGCCGACCGCGCTGTCGGGCAGCAGCTCGACGAGCTGCTGGAGACTCACGACATCGACTCCGCGGTCGTCGTCATCGACAGCGCGGAGGACGAACGGCTCGTCCCGGTCGTCGAGTCCCGACTCCGCGTCGACAGCGTCGACCGCGTCGTCGTCAGGCAGGCCCGGGACCTCGAATCGACGTACTACCTGCTGAAGCAGTTCCTCGCCGACGAGGAGCTCAGGCAGACGGTGCTCGTGCCGCTGGGCGTCGCGCTGGTCGCGTTCCCGGCGCTCGCACTCTGGCGAGGGCCAGCGGTCGGTGCGGCGACTATCACCGCCGTCGTCGGCCTGTTCCTGCTGTACAAGGGGTTCGCCGTCGACGACGTGATGAAGGACGTCACCCAGCGGACCCAGACTGCGCTCTACTCCGGGAACGTCTCCGTCGTCACCTACGTCGTCGCCGCCGGCCTGACGATGGTCGGCCTGTTCGTCGGCGCGCTCGGGGTCTCGAACCTGAACGATGCGGAGGGCGTCGTCATCCCGGCGATGCAGTTCGTCTTCGACGCCGTCCCGTGGCTGGCGATGGCGGGCGTCACCGCGAGCGTCGGCCGCCTGCTCGACGAGGCCATCGGGTCGGAGGAGGTGCCACGGGCGAGCATCAACATCCCGTTCCTCCTCGTCTCTGTCGGGCTGGTCGTCCGCGGGTTCGCGGCGTACTTCCTCGAGCGCGCGGCGTTCATCGGCCCCGTCCGCGTTCCCGAGGTGACCGTCGGTGCGAGCTCGGTCGGCCCGTTCGTCCTCAACGCCGGCGAGCGCCTCGCCGTGTTCGTCGTCGTGGCGGTCCTGCTCGCCCTGGTCGGCGTCCGCGTCGCCTCGGTGCTGTCGGCGAACGCCGTCGACGAGGCCGAAGCGGAGGCCGAGCTCGAACACGGTTCGTAGCTGGTTTACCCACCCGGCCGCTACGGCAGGTATGACCGACACCGGTTCGTGGGTGGGGCTGTTCTCCGGCGGCAAGGACTCCTCGTGGGCAGTCTACCGGGCGCTGGAGGAGGGCTTACCGGTCTCGCACCTCCTGACGGTCCACCCCGAGGGCGACTCGTACATGTACCACGTCCCGGCGACCGAGCTCACCGCGCTGGCCGCCGAGAGCATCGGCATCGAGCACGTGAACGTCTCGCCCGACGACTTCGGCGCCGCCAGCGCCGAGGACGCCGGCGAACAGGGCGACGCCGAGCTCGAACCCCTCGAAGCGGCGTTGACGGACCTCGCCGACGACATAGACGGCGGGCTCGCCGGCGTCACCGCCGGCGCCGTCGAGAGCGAGTTCCAGACCTCCCGCATCCAGGCGATGGCCGACCGCCTCGGCTGCGACGTGTTCGCACCGCTCTGGCAGGAGGACCCCGCCGAGCTCGCCGAGGCGATGCTCGACGCCGGCTTCGAGATCACCATCCTGCAGGTCGCTGCGCACGGCCTCGACGAGTCCTGGCTCGGGCGCACGCTCGACGCCGACGCCTTCGAAGAACTACAGGAGCTCAACGACGAGTACGGCGTCCACGTGCTCGGCGAGGGCGGCGAGTTCGAGACGTTCGTGACCGACGGGCCCCACATGGAGCGCGCCATCGAACTGGAGTACGAGACGGTGTGGGAGGGGACGCGGGGGTACATCGAGATTACGGACGCGCGGCTGGCGTGAGTTCGGCAGTCGGCCTGCACTGCGGTCTTTTTGGCCCAGCTTTTTGCCATCGAGTAGGACCGGCGGGACGGTAAGACGCGAAAAAGGTGGTGCCGGGAAGGACGCGGGGGTACATCGAGATGACGGACGCGCGGAGCAATAGACCCGGCCAACCGTCTCTCGTCGTCGATTTCAGTGTCCGTTCGTGATCTTCGTGTGCGCACCGATGAGCGCGCCGGCGAGGTCCAGGTTGTCGAGGTGGGTCTTCTCGTCGATGATGGAGTTACGGATGTCAGACTCGACGATGGTTGCGTCGGGGAAGACGACGGAGTTGTCGACGTGGCTGTCGACGACCTCGGCGTCGCCCATGATGTGGACGTTCTCGCCGAGGCTGGTGTCGGAGAGCGTTGCGGACTCGGCGATGTGGTTCTCGCCGTCGAGATACCACGCGACCGCGTCGAGGTAGGACTCGGGCGTGCCGATGTCGAACCACGCGCCCTCGAAGGTGAAGGCGTACGTCGGCTGGCGGGCCTGGAGCCACTGGACGAACCAGCCCGGCTCGTCCGGGTTGTTGTCGCCGGTAAGGTACTCCTCCAGCAGCCCGACGGACTCGGCAGTGAAGCCGTAGCAGGCGATGGAGACGAGGGTGCTCTTGGGGTCGTCGGGCTTCTCCTGGAAGTCGACGACGCGGTCGCCCTCGAGGTCGACCAGGCCGTAGGACTTCGCCCGGTCCTTCGAGCCGACGTCGTAGGCCGCGATGGTCGGGGCCGCCTTCGACTGGAAGAAGTCGACGAACTCGCTCACGTCGAAGCTGATGAGGTTGTCGCCAGCGACGACCAGCAGGTCGTCGTCGACGCCCTCGCGGTCGACGAGCTGGGCGAGCGCGCCGATGACGCCGAACTTCTCGTTCTCCTCGGTGGTGTCCTCGACCGAGAGCGTCGGCTTCTCGAACTCGCTCTCGGCGAGGTGTGTCTCGAACTCGCCGGCGAAGCGCTCGTTCGTGCTGACGAACACCTCGTCCACGCGGTCGTCCCGTTCGAGCTCCTCGAAGATCTGGTCGATGACGGTCGAGTCACCGACCGGGAGGAACATCTTCGGTCGATGTTTCGTGATCGGCCAGAGACGCGTCGCGTACCCGCCAGCAAGGACGACTGCTTTCATACACCCGGTTTCTGTAGCCGGTAGTAAGTCCTTTGTCTTTCTCTGTGAGAGGTTCGCCCGAAAAGACGTTTATCGAGGCAGGTCCGAATGGTCGGTATGCGTGAAGCAGACGAGACGACGCGACAGCGCATCACGGACAGGCTCCGAACCGAGGCGGCCACGCCGAGCGTTCTCGCGACGGAGTTCGACGTGACTGCCGGCGCGGCGATACGCCACGTCGAGCATATCTCGCAGTCGCTCGAACCGACCGACGAGCAGCTGCTCGTCGCACCGCCGGAGTGTCGCGACTGCGGGTTCACCGACTTCGACGACCTGCTCAACCGACCGTCGCGCTGCCCAGAATGCAAGAGCGAGGCCGTCGCGGAACCGACGTTCACCGTCCGATAGCGCGGCTGTCGGGACTGGTGGACGGTTCGAAAGGGGGGAAAGGGGGAGTTCGAAAGGTCGAGACCACGACCGCACCCGGACAATGTCGGGTACCAGTAAAGATTCTTGTGGCCGGGGACAACCGGCGGATACCGGCGGAGAGGCCCGGTCAGAACTCGACGTTCGAGGTCGAGGTCAGGTCGATGGCCCCGTCCGCCTCGACACCGCCGAGGCCGACGAACTCGTGTCCCTCCTCGTCGAGGTACACCGACCCGTCGGCGACGACGACGTCGAGTGCGTTGAGGTACGCGCCCTCGCACGGTCCGTACGTACACTGTCCCGTGTCAGATTCGAACATCGCGCCGTGGTTCGCGCAGACGAGTTCGTCGTCCCGCATCGGTGCACCCGACCCCTTGTCGATCTTGATGTGGGTGAGGTGCTGGCAGTAGTTGCGCCAGGCGACGACCCCGTCGTCCCGTCGGTGGAGGATGGCTTCCCGTTCCTCGTCGTCGTCCAGATCTCGGACGGTGAACAGGAGGGTCGACTCGGTGGGGACATCCTCGACCGCTGCGATGCAGCGTGTTTCGTCCATCGCACTGCCGTACCGGTGCAGACGGTTTGAACGCCACGGTCTCCGCCGACCTTTATGCTCTCGGCCGTACCCATGGTAGCTATGAGCGAACTCCTCGTCTACGGCTCGTACGGGTACACCGGCGCGCTCGTCGCCGAGCAGGCGGTTGCGGAGGGAATCGACCCTATCCTCGCTGGCCGGTCGCGGGAGGCGGTCGAGGAACAGGCCGCGGCGCTCGACTGCCGCGAACGCGTCTTCACGACCGAAAACTCCGCGACAGTCGCGGACTACCTGGAGGGGGTCGACGTGGTGTTGAACTGCGCTGGGCCGTTCGTCCACACTGCCGAACCGTTCGTCGAAGCCTGTCTCACGACGGGCACTCACTACCTCGACATCACCGGCGAGTGGCAGGTGTTCCGCGATATCGCCGAACACGACGACCGCGCGACCGAGTCCGGCGTGATGCTCCTGCCCGGCGTCGGCTTCGACGTGGTTCCCTCGGACTGTCTCGCGGCGCACCTCCACGACCGACTCCCGTCCGCGACGGAGCTCTCACTCGCCCTCGGTGGCCTGGGTGGTACCTCCCGCGGGACGGCGAAGACGATGGTCGAGAACATCGGCGAGGACGGAGTGGTCCGCCGCGACGGCGACCTCGTCCGGGTGCCCACCGCCCACGACGACCGCCAGATACCGTTCAGCTACGGCGACCGCACCGCGATGGCGATTCCCTGGGGAGACGTGGTGACGGCCTACCACTCGACGGGCATCCCGAACGTGACTGTCTACTCCGAGACCCACCCGAAGACGGTCGACCGACTCCGCAGGTTCCGCAGACTGCTCCCGCTTCTGTCCACCGCCCCGGCCCAGAAGCTCCTCAAGTGGCTTGTCGACCGCCGTGTCGACGGCCCCGACGAGCAGCGGCTCGATCAGGGCTCGGGGGAACTCTGGGGCGAAGCGACAGACGGTGAGGACCGTGTCGTCTCGCGACTCCGGACACCGAACCCGTACGCGTTGACCCGGGACACGGCACTGCTCACCGCAAGACGTGCACTCGATGGCGACGCACCGGCCGGATTCCAGACGCCCTCGACGGCGTACGGTGCCGACCTCGTCCTCGAGATGTCGGGTGTCGAGCGAACCGACGTTGGCGGCGTTTAAGTACGAAGCCGGGGGCAGGGGGAGCGTGTTCTGACCACGCGACGCGCGGCGGCCGAGGCAGGTGTGTGACGCACCGCCGCGCGAGCGACCGCGTCGCCTGTTCGCCCTACTCTGTAGCGGCGTCACCCGAGTCTCCACCGTCTCGCCCGGGGTCGGGAGACAGCCGTTCACCGCCGTAGTGGCGACGCTCGACCAGCGCGTCGAACCGCCGCCGTAACAGCGTCGTCACCGGCCCGGCCCCGATGTCGATGCCGTCGATGGTGGCGACCGGCCGCAGCTCCCACGTCGTGTTCGTGAGGAACACCTCGTCGGCCTCGCGGACCTCGCTCGGCTCGTACCGGCCCTGAAGCACCGGAATGCTCTCCTCCCGTGCGAGTTCGATCACGACCGAGCGCGTGATACCCGGCAACAGCGGCAGCTCCGCAGTCGGCGTGTGCAGACCGCTGTCGTCCACGAAGAACAGGTTGCTCGTCGTGCCCTCCGCGACGAAGCTGTCCCCGTCCCGGAGCAACGCCTCGTCGGCCTCGGCGACCAGCTCGTTCCGGGCGAGGATGCCGTTGAGATAGTTGTGAGTCTTCGCACCCGGCGGGAGCGCGTTCGCCGGCGGTTTGCGCGTCTTCGTGGTCTGGACGACCGCCGGGCCGTCCGGGACTGACTCGCCCCCAACCCCACCTCGTGGCAGCGGCTTCACGACGACGACCACCGTCGGGTCCACCTCGGCTTTCGCGGTCAGACTCCCTGATTGGATGCCACGGGTCACGGAGAGCTTGACGTAGGCGTCACCGAGTCCGTTCGCAGCGAGCGTTTCGTCGATGCGGTCGCGCAGGTCGTCGTCGGCCAGTCCGTGGTCCAGCGAGAGCTCGTCGCAGGTCGCAGCCAGCCGGTCGAGGTGTGCGTCCAGCTCGAAGATGGAGCCACCGTAGGCCCGCATCGTCTCGAACGCAGCATCGCCGTACTGGAAGCCGCGGTCGCGGACGTTCACGGTCGCCGATTCGGCCGGGACGAGGTCGCCGTCTACGTGGTACTGCATCTGTCGAGGAAGTTAGCAACGAGTTGTTTCCCGATCCGGAGCGAGAGCGCCTGCCCCGTCTCGCGTTCGGTCGCCGCGCCGGTGAGGATGCTCTCCGGATGGAACTGCACGCCGACGTGTGGTCGCTCGCGGTGGCGGACCGCCATCAGTACGTCGCGCTCGTCGTCCGTGGCCGCCGTCTCGACCAGGCCGTCGGGGAGGTCGTCACGCTCGACCGCGAGCGAGTGGTACCGCCCGACCCGGATGCGCTCGGGCAGACCGGCGAAGATACCGGCGCCGTCGTGCCGGACGATGGACGGTTTCCCGTGGACGACCTCGGACGCGTTCACCACTGCCGCCCCGTTGGCCGCACAGAGCGCCTGGTGGCCGAGACAGACGCCGAGTGTCGGGTACGCGAGTTCGGCGAAGATGGGGACGGAGACGCCTGCATCCGCTGGCGTGCCTGGCCCCGGCGAGACGACGATGGCGTCCGGGTCTAGCTCGCGAACGTCGGCCACGTCGACGGTGTCGTTCCGACGCACGACCACGTCGTTCGCGAGCTCGCCGACGTACTGGACGAGGTTGTACGCGAAGGAGTCGTAGTTGTCGACGACGAGCACCTCAGTCATCGGCCACCTCCTCTTCGGCGACGGTCATAGCGGCCCTGTCACCGAGTGCGTCGTCGACCGCGGTCACGAGCGCCCGCGCCTTGTCCAGGGTCTCGGCGTACTCGCGCTCGGGGACGGAGTCGTGGACGACGCCGGCACCGACCCGCAGATGGTACTCGTCGCCGTGACGGACGAGCGTCCGGATGACGATGTTGAGCGTCGCGCGGCCGTCGAAGCCGAACAGTCCGATACTGCCGGTGTACGGTCCGCGACGGGTCGATTCGAGCTCGTCGATGATGGCCATGGTCCGCGGCTTCGGGGCACCGGTGATGGTGCCACCGGGGAAGACCGCCGCGACGGCGTCGGCGAGTGACGCATCCGGCCGGAGCTCGCCGACGACGTTCGAGACGAGGTGCATCACCTCGGCGTAGCGGTCGACGCGGCGGTACTCGGCCACGTCGACGCTGCCGTAGCGACACACCTTCCCGAGGTCGTTCCGTTCAAGATCGACCAGCATCGCGTGCTCGGCACGCTCCTTCTCGTCGGTCGTCAGGTCGGCTTCGAGGTCGGCGTCCTCGCCGCCGGTCGCACCGCGTGGTCTGGTGCCGGCGATGGGTTCGGTCCGGACGTCGTCACCGTCACGCTCCAGCAGCAGCTCCGGGCTCGCGCTGACGAGGTCGACGCCGGGGAACTCGACGAGCGCCGAGTAAGGGGCCGGATTCACGCGTCGGAGCGCGTCGTAGGCCCGGACCGGATGGACGGCCGCCGGTGCGACGAGCCGCTGGGAGATGTTCGCCTGGAACGTGTCGCCGTCGTGGACGTACCGCTGGACAGCTCTGACGCGGTCGGCGTAGGCGGCCTGGCCGCAGTCGCTCTCGAATGTCACGTGGTCTGCGTCCACCGGCGGGTCCGGGTACGCGGGCTCGCCGGTGGTCGCGCGCCGGGCGAGGTCGAGTGCCCTCTCGCGGCCGTGCTCGAAGGCGGCTTCGGGGTCGTCGCCGACTCGGGGGCACGCCGTGATGGTGAGCGTGGTCTCGGTCCCGTCGTCGCGCGGCTCGCGCCAGGTGGCCAGCCGGTCGTAGACGCCGACCTGGAGCCGTGGAAGCCCCCGGTCGTCGTCGGCGTCCCCGGGCAACGACTCGAGTTCGCGGGCGATGTCGTAGGAGAGCCAGCCGATGGCCCCGCACGGGTACGGCACGTCGCAGTCGCCGCGCCGGAGCGACTCTCCACCGAGCAGGCCGTCGAGCGCGTCGAGCGACGGCGACGTGCCGTCGAGCGACCGAGCGTCGGGGGCGACGGTGAGCCGGTCGACCGGGTCGACCGCGAAGTGACCCCAGCCGGACTGACCGCCGGTTGTCTCGAGGTAGGCATCCCACTGGCCTGTCCGTGCCCGTCGGTAGGCGACGAACGGATCTGCCACGGTGACGGTCACCTCGACGGGGACCCGCGCGTCGGCGGGCGCGTCGACGGCGGTCGCGACGAACGGTTCGCGGTCCGTCACGACCTGGGGTGTAGTCATGAGAGGAGGATAGCAGCGCCCAACTAATCGTGTTCCGGTCCTCAGCTGCGGGCCTTCGCGCGCTTGACCCACTCCGTGACGCGGGTGTCCGAGATGTCGGTCTCGGCGGCGACGGCCTCCGGGTCGGCGTCGGCGAGGTCGGCGATGGTCTCGATGCCGACGGTACCGAGGCGGTCCGCGTACGCGGGGCCGATACCCTTGATCTCCTGCACGGGGTCGGATTCCTCCTCCTCCTCGTCCGGTTCGTCGTCCACGTCGGGCGCTGGTTCCGGCTCGGTCGTCTCCTCGGCGGCCTGGTCCGTCGGCTCGTCGGTCGCGTGCTCCCCGGTCGAACCGCCGTCGTCGCTCTCGGCCGTCGCTCCGGCCTGCCGTTCCTTCTCGACCGTGACGCCGACGTCACGGGACGACTCCGGCTCCGACCCGTCGCCGAGTCCGAAGAGCGACTTCAGCTTCTTGAGCAGTGCCATTGGCGGTACGTAGCTGTCGGTGCCACTTAAACCCGCTACCTGTCGTCTCGAAGGCGTGTCCGTAGCGCGTCGTCCATGGCGGCAACGGGAGCCCGTCGGCCCGTCCACAGCTCGAACGCCTCCGCTCCCTGATACAGTAGCATCCACGCGCCGTCGACCGTCGTCGCGCCCGCAGTGGCAGCGTCGCGCAGAAGTCGCGTCTCGAGTGGCGCGTACACCGCGTCGAGGACGACGAGGTCGCCGTGGAGCGCGTCGGCAGGGACCGGCGTCTCGTCGGCCTCCATGCCGACGCTGGTCGCGTTCACGAGGACGGTCGCATCGCCGAGCAGGCCCGGGAGCACGTCAAGCCCGTGCCCGGTCGCACTCGGGACGTCGGCGGCGAGGTCGACGGCCCGCTCCTCGGTCCGGTTCGCGATGGCGACGGCCGCCCCCCCGTCGGCGAGGCCGTGCGCGACGGCACGGCCGGCCCCACCCGCGCCGACGACGACGGCGTCGGCACCGTCGAGGTCGGCGTCGCCCTGTACCTCCAGCGCGCGACGGGCACCGGCAGCGTCGGTGTTGTGGCCCGTCGGCTCGTCGCCGCCGAAGTCGACGGTGTTGACCGCGCCGATGCGTGCGGCGAGGTCGTCGACCGCGACGAGGTCGCGGACGCGTTCCTTGTACGGGACAGTGACGTTCAGTCCACTGACGCCGAGCGCCCGTGCACCCTCGACGGCAGCCGCGAGGTCGTCCGCCGCGGGCTCGAAGGTGACGTACCGGGCGTCGATGTCCCGGGTCTCGTACGCCGCCTCGTGCATCGGTGGCGACAACGAGTGGCCGACGGGGTTGCCGACGAGTCCGAACACCTGCATGGCTGGAGGCGAGGCGGCCGTGGGTGAAAAGTCGTCCGGGGCTGGAAGCGTTCGTGCGACGGTACCGGCCGGCGTCAGTGGCCAGCTGGCTCAGGGATGGACGACGAGGACGGGCTCGTCGATGGTGCGGAGCACGCGGTCGGTCGTGCTTCCGAGCAGCTGCCCGGTCAGGCTCGACTGACCGCTGGAACTCATGACGACGAGGTCGACCCCATTGTCCTCGACGTACTCCACGATGGCCTCGCTCGGGGTACCCGTCACGGCCGCGCGTTCGATCGACAGGCCGTCCCCGGCGCGGTCGGCACAGTCGTCGGCGAGCGCGTCCACGCCCTCGCGCTCCGCGTCGAGGAGCCGGTCGATGTACGCCTGGTCGACGCCGCCGGCGCTGAACGGGCCAGACTCGCGGACCACGTCGACGACGCCGAGGACGTGCAGCGTCGCGCCGTAGGTGCTGGCGAGGTCGGTCGCCGGGTCGGCGGCCGCGGCGGCGTCCTCGCTGCCGTCGGTGGGGAGGAGGATGTCGGTGTAGTCGTCGGCTGACTCGCCGCCGGCCGGGACGGTCAGGACGTGGCGGTCGGTGTTGCGGAGCACGCGCTCGGTGGTGCTCCCGAGGAGCCGCTCGCGGAAGCCCGAATGCCCGTGGCGGCCAACCACGATGGCGTCCGCGTCGACCTCGTCGGCGAGGGAGACGACGGACCGGGCAGGTCGGCCGGTCACGACGTGGGACGAGACCGTGACGCCGGCGTCCTCGCCGATGGCTTCGACGTCGGCGAGCACCTCCTCGGCATCGTCCTCGTCGAGTTCGTCGTGAGCCGCGGCGACGGCGTCGACCGTCGCGCCGTACGTCGCCGCTACTTCTACACCCACGCGGGCGGCCCGTGTCGCGCAGTCGCTACCGTCGACCGCGATGAGAAGTCGCTCGAACATGTCTCTGCTCGTGGATTCGAAGACTCGGTACAAAAGTGATGCGTCGCCGTCCCGTCGTTCGAGCGACTTCCTACCGTGAGGTGTGGAAACGACTGCCAGCGCGTTTTGCTCCTGAAACCACAAGCGTTACCTACGCAATAGTGAACCGTTGAGGTATGTTGAAGGACCGGATCCAGCATCCGCTGGCCGCCCTTGCCTTCGCCGCCCTGCTCACCGTTCCGTGGGTCGGAGTGGTGCTCCTCGGGGGGGCGAAGGCTGTTGGACTCTCTCACATCGGAACAGTCGCGGTGAGTGGACTCTCCGTCCTCGGTGCCTCGTTCATGCTCGCCTGGGGTGCGGAGACGGCCGAGAAGGACGTCCCCCGCGCGTTCGCCATCGCCGTGCTCGCCGTGCTGGCGGTCGCGCCCGAGTACGCGGTCGACGCGCTCTACGCTTTCGGTGCCGGCAACGGCGGCGCGACGGCCGAGGCGTGCGCACAGTTCTCCACCCAGCAGATCGAGGGTGCTGCCGACGGAAGCGTCGCCGCGGCCTGTCACGACGCGAACCTCGCCGTCGCGAACATGACTGGTGCGAACCGCATTCTCATCGGTCTGGGCTGGGCCGGTATCGCCCTGTTCACGGTCTACCGCGCCGGCAGCGGCAGTGATCCGGCCGTCCAGGAGGAGGACGGCTTCCTCGCAAACCACGTCAAGCTCGACCGCGACCTCGGACTGGAGATCGTCTTCCTGCTCGCGGCGACCCTCGTCGCGTTCTTCGTCCCGCTGAACGGCGGCATCGGCATCGCCGACACGCTCGTTCTCATCGCTATCTACATCGGCTACATCGCGATCATCATCCGCGGTGACGTCGAGGAGCACGAGGAACAGGTCGGTGTCCCGGCGTACCTGCAGCAACTTCCCTTCGCTTACCGGACGCTCTCCTCTATCACGTTGTTCCTCTACTCCGGTCTGATGATCTACACTGCCGTTCACCCCTTCGCACACGGGCTGGAGGAGATCGGGCTCTCGCTTGGCATCCCCGAGTTCTTCATGATCCAGTGGATTGCCCCACTGGCATCCGAGAGCCCGGAGCTCATCGTCGTCGCCTACCTCGTGAACAAGGCGCGCTCGACGGCGGGCTTCAACGCACTCATCTCCTCGAAGCTCAACCAGTGGACGCTGCTCATCGGGACGCTCGCGGTCGTCTACAGTCTCGCACTCGGCAGCGTCGGCACGCTCCCGTTCGACGAGAAACAGACCGCGGAGATCTGGATTACGGCGGCCCAGAGTCTCTTCGCCATCTCCATCATCACGAACTTCGATATCTCGGTGCGTGAGGCGGTGGTGTTGCTCCTGCTGTTCGCCTCGCAGGTGGTCATCGAGTTCGGAGCTATCGTGACGATGACCGAGAGCGGGGCGGAGGAGTTCAGCATCGCCATGCTCCACGTCTACACGGTGCTGTACGTCGCCATCTCGGTCGTCCTGTTCTACCGGCGGCGCGAGGCGCTCGTCGACATCTTCCAGACGACGGCTGCTACCGCCCGGGAGTCGGTGACCGGCACGACCCCGGCCGACCACTCGGACTGACCGGGACCCGACACCGACTTGTTCTCGCCCCCGTAACGCCGAGCCATGATCGGCATCGTCGTCAGCCGTGCGGACTCGGCCTCCGAGCACATCGGCGAGCACCTGCTCGACCTCGCCGACTGGGACACGACGGTCGACGATACCCGCGCCGACGCCGACGGCGGCGGGACGGTCCACCGCACGAACGGCTTCGAGCTCCGGACCTTCGACGAGCTGCACCTCCACCTCGACGGCGTCGCCGCGGCGTTCGACGACCCCGACCTGGTGCTGTTCGCGTCCCGACACTCGGGCGACACGGGGGCGTTGCTGACGGCCCATTTCACGGGGAACTTCGGCCCCGCCGAGTACGGCGGCGAAGACGACGCACTGGCGGCGGCCTGCCCGAACGCACAGGCGGCACTGCTGTCCGCGTTCGACCGGCACGCCCCCGACGGCTACGAGGTCGGCATGGAGTGTACCCACCACGGCCCGAGCGACGTCGGCGTCCCGTCGATGTTCGTCGAGCTCGGCAGCGGCGAGGCCGAGTGGGCTGACCCCGCGGGTGCTCGCGCGGTCGCCCGGGCAATCCTCGACATCGCGGGAGTCGACCCGACCTGCGAACGGACCGTCGTGGGCTTCGGTAGCGGCCACTACGTCCCGCGGTTCGAACGCGTCGTCCGCGAGACCGACTGGACCGTCGGGCACGTCGCCGGCGACTGGTCGCTCGACGCGATGGGCCACCCCGAGGAACACCGCGAGGTCGTCGACCGTGCGTTCACCGCCAGCGACACCTCGCTCGCGCTCGTCGAGGGCGATCGCCCCGCGCTCGTCGACACTATCGAGGATCTCGGCTACCGGGTCGTGAGCGAGACGTGGCTGCGCGAGGTCGACGACCGTGACCTCGACCGGGTCGCCGAGCTGGAGGAAACCATCACGAGTGTCGACGATGGCCTCCGGTTCGGGACGCAGTTCGCCGCCGACGACTGGTCCGTCCGGGAGCTGCCCGGGGACCTGGTCGCGGCTGCGCAGGCCATCGACCGCGAGACGACGTACGACCTCGTCGCGTCCCACGCGGTCGCGCTCGGGACCGAGAACGCCGGCAGCCGGGTCGGCAACCGGGCGGCGTTCCCGCCGGGTGAGTTCGACACCCTCGTCGACGACCTCTGTGAGCTGCTGGCCGAGAAGTACGAGACGGTCCGGCGGGAGGATGGCGCGGTCGTCGCGCAGGAACGAGCGTTCGACCCCGCGCTCGCCCACGAGGCGGGCGTGCCGGAGGGGCCGAAGTTCGGCAAGCTCGCCGGCGGACAGCCGGTCGAGGTCGAGGGCCGCACGGTCGAGCCCGGGGCGGTCCGGACCGAGCGAACCGACCGGTTCGAACTGGGATAATTTCACTGCAGAAGCCGACCGGGTAATCATTCGTTAGATGTTTCGGAAATTTCGTCAGACGGTCGTCAGACACCAGGGGAAAGGTAATTAACCTGCATAATATAAAGGAGGGCTAAGGATGGATTCGATCGTTGAAGACGCTATCGACGAGGCCGAGGGGGAGGCCGAGGCCCCCGACGAGGGTGGTCTCCCGGGAGCCACCCACCAGGAGGAACCGGCGCATCGAACGGGCAAGATGACCGACGACGAGCTGGAGGACGTACTCGAGGACCTCCAGACGAACATCACCGTGGTCGGCTGCGGTGGCGCCGGTGGCAACACCATCAACCGGATGCACGAGGAGGGCATCCACGGGGCGAAGCTCGTCGCCGCGAACACCGACGTCCAGCACCTCGTCGAGATCGACTCCGACGAGAAGATACTGATGGGCGAACAGAAGACGGGCGGGCGCGGCGCGGGCTCGCTTCCGCAGGTCGGCGAGGAGGCAGCCCTCGAATCGCAGGAGGAGATCTACGAATCAATCGAGGGCTCGGATATGGTGTTCGTCACGGCCGGCCTCGGCGGCGGCACGGGCACGGGCTCCGCGCCGGTCGTCGCCAAGGCCGCACGCGAGTCGGGCGCACTGACCATCGCCATCGTCACGACGCCGTTCACGGCGGAGGGCGAGGTTCGGCGGACGAACGCGGAAGCCGGCCTCGAACGGCTCCGCGACGTGAGCGACACGGTCATCGTCGTCCCGAACGACCGGCTGCTCGACTCCGTCGGCAAGCTCCCCGTCCGGCAGGCGTTCAAGGTGAGCGACGAGGTGCTCATGCGGTCCGTGAAAGGCATCACCGAGCTCATCACGAAGCCCGGCCTCGTCAACCTCGACTTCGCCGACGTTCGCACCGTCATGGAGCGCGGGGGCGTCGCGATGATCGGCCTCGGCGAGTCCGACTCCGACGCGAAATCAACCGACTCGGTGAAGGCCGCGCTCCGGTCGCCGCTGCTCGACGTCGACATCTCCGGTGCGTCCTCGGCGCTGGTCAACGTCACCGGCGGCTCGGACATGAGCATCGAGGAGGCCGAAGGCGTAGTCGAGGAGATCTACGACCGCATCGACCCCGACGCCCGCATCATCTGGGGCACGTCCATCGACGAGACGCTGGAGGGGAGCATGCGTACGATGATCGTCGTCACCGGCGTCGACTCGCCGCAGATCTACGGCCAGCCGGGCGACGAGACGGCCGACCCCGACCCCTCGGCCCAGCAGGACATCGACTTCGTCGAGTAATTCTCCGACCGCGGTTGGTTGGCTCGCATCAATAGATAGAAAAGCGCTGATACCGAATCGTCGCCCATGAACGTTCCAAAGGACCTCAACTCCTACGTGCGTGTGCTCAAGATGGCGAGCACACCATCGCGCGAGGAGTTCTCACAGATCGCCAAAATCGCCGGTGCAGGGATTCTGCTCGTCGGCGTTCTGGGCTTCACCATCGCACTCGTCATGGGGTTCCTCCCCGCCTGAACCATGCCCATCTACGCAGTCAAGACGACCGCGAGCCAGGAGCGAACGGTCGCCGACATGATAATGAATCGCGAGGAAGAGAGCATCCACGCAGCGCTCGCACCCGACTCGCTGACGAGCTACGTGATGGTCGAGGCGGAGGACTACAACATCATCGAGCGCGTACTCGACGACATCCCGCACGCCCGCAGCGTCATCCCCGGCGAGTCCGACATCACGGAGGTCGAGCACTTCCTCTCCCCGAAGCCGGACGTCGAGGGCATCGCGGAGGGCGACATCGTCGAGCTCATCGCCGGCCCGTTCAAGGGCGAGAAGGCGCAGGTCCAGCGCATCGACGAGGGCAAGGACCAGGTCACCGTCGAGCTGTACGAGGCGACGGTCCCGATTCCGGTCACCGTGCGCGGCGACCAGATCCGGGTGCTGGACTCCGAAGAGCGCTGACGCGCTCTTCGTGCTCCCGTTCGTTCGCTAACGCTCTCTCACGGGAACAGCGAGGAACGCTGAGCGCTAGCGACGTTCCTCGAAATGCGAACGGCGAGTGCCAGCGACCCGCGAACAGACTCCAAAGAGCGCTAGCGAAGCGTCCGTCTGAAAGCAAACGGCGGTCTCGCCGCCGTGAGCAGGCTCCGAACCGACGGTTTCGTGTCTCCGTCACGACGCTCGGCGGGCTGACAACAGAATCGTGCGGAGCGACGCAGCCACGCGAAAATGCCGGTTAGCGTGGTGTGCTGCGAATCCGGGGCAGACCGTCCCGACGTACTCGTCCGGATAGCCCAAGTCGCGTCTCCCCCTAGCCACGACTCAGGCACGTTGCCCGAGTAGGGGATAAGGAATAGAGGAACTACCTAACGAGGTAGGTATCGGATATCGCGGGACGTTGGCGGTCAGGACTGGATTGTCTCGCCGCCGAGCCGTTCGACGACCGTCTGGAGGTCGGCCTCTTCCTCGACGAGCTCCTTGATCTCCTCGCGCTCGCGGACCTCCTCGGAGCTCGCGCCGTAGGCCCGGACGTACTCGGCGCGGGAGTGCTCGTTGAACGCGTGCCGGATTGCGAGGTAGCCGTCGGGGACGACCACGCCACAGACCTGGCACTCGCTGCGCTCGTGGTCGGTGCTCTGGTGGACCACGAGGTCCTCGGGCGTGCCGAACCGCTCGCCGCAGCCGTCGATCCCGCATTCCCAGGGCATCGGTTGGCCGGATGTACGCGAGTCCGGTATTTTACTGTTGTCCCCTGGGCTCGTGGCGGTGCTCACGGGTCGTCGACGACGGTGACGGCGAGGCCCTCGGGAGCGTCGGCGTTCGGGTCGGTGACCGCGAGGAACAACGTGTGTATCTGGAGGTCGTCGGCGTAGCTGCCGTTGCTGGGCGGGAGCTGCGTCACGACGCGGAACCGCAGGCCGTCGCCGTCGCGCTCGACCCGGTCGAGTTCCAGGTACTTCGCCGACTGAGTCCCGTACTGGACGACGAGGAGGAACGACTCCTCGAAGTCGGTCTCGGCGAGGAAGTCGTCGGGGGCACGGTCGGATGCGATGGACGCGGTCGCGTCGTCCCGCTCGGTGAACAGCCGGTGGACCGTCTCGCGGTCGTAAATCCGCTTTCGTCGCTCGCGCGAGTCGGGGAGTACGTCACCGGGCACGTGTGCCTCCCGGACCGACATCCCCGACGGCAGCGACGGCGGGTTGTCGGGGGACGACGAGAGCGCGAAGCAGCCACCGAGGAGGGACGTGAGGGCGACACCGCTGCCCGCGAGGACCGTTCGACGGCGCATGTCAGACTGTACGCAGCCGGACAACATGTCGCTTGTCCCGTCACCAGTCGTCGTCGTCGAGCTCGGCCCGGACCCGCTCGTAGCCCGCGCCGTCATCCCACGTCCGACCCGAGTCTGCGTGCTCGACGACGTACCGGTCGCCGCAGTCACCACAGCGGTACCGGGCTGGCTCGGTGACGGTCTTCGAGGCGCGGTAGCGGCGGGCGGTCCAGTCGCAGCCCTCGGTACGGCACCGGAGGACGTACCGGGGGTCGGCGAACGGCTCGCAGTGCCGCGGCGCGTCGACGGCGTCGGCCTGCTCCCTGAAGCGGGGGCCATGTCCGGACTCGTCGAAGTGCTGGAACTCCCAGGCGTGGACGAGCTCGTGGCGGACCGTGTCAGCGACCTCGGCCCAGCCGTGGGTCAGATACGAGTGCCAGGAGAGGACGATGGTGACGCCCTCCTCGGGGTCGTAGCGGCAGGCGCCGGCCCGCCGGCGCGCGTGCTTCGAGATGTCCCAGTCGACCGCGTCGAGTGCCACGTCGATGTCGACCGTACTCGCGTAGGTGCGGGCCCACGCGAGCAGCTCTTCGGGGCTGTCGGGGTCCGGTGCGCCGGTGCTGTCGCTGGCCACGGTGGAGTCTCGGAGGAGCGGTGCAAAAGCGTTCAGGCTTCGACGACGAAACCGCCGCGTTCGAGCGCCTCGTCGACGCTCGCATCGTCGTGGACGATGGCCGAGACGGCGGTCGTGATGGCGGCCGGGTCCTCGTGCTGGAAGATGGACCGGCCCATCGAGACGCCGGCTGCGCCGCCGTCCATCGCGCCGCGGACCATCGCCACTGTCTCGCGGTCGCTGCCGCGTGCGCCGCCAGCGATGAGGACCGGGAGCCGGGTCGACTCGCAGACGTGCTCGAAGGACTCGCCGTCGCCGGAGTAGCCGGTCTTCACGAGGTCCGCGCCGAGCTCCTCGGCGAGGCGGACCGCGTGGCCGAGGGACTCGGGGTCGGTGCTGTCGACGCCGGGGCCGCGGGCGTACGCCATCGCGAGGACGGGGATGCCGAAGCGCGAGGCAGTCTCCGTGACAGCTGCGAGGTCCTCGATCTGCTCCGGCTCGTGGTCGCTGCCGACGTTGAGGTGGAGCGAGACGGCGTCTGCGCCGACCCGGATGGCCTCCTCGACGGTGCCGGTGAGGCGCTTGTCGTTCGTGTCCGGGCCGATGGCCGTCGAGGCGTTGAGGTGGACGATGTAGCCCGCGTCGTTCTTGTTGTCGTGGACTCGCGGTGCGATGCCCTTCTGCGTGAGGACGGCGTCCGCGCCGGCCCGCGTCACTGCGTCGATGGTCGATTCGATGTCCTTCAGCCCCTGTACCGCGCCGAGTGTGATACCGTGGTCCATCGGGACTATGAGGTAGTTCCCCGCTGTCCCGACGCGACCGAGGCGTGCGTGTGTTCCTGGTGTCGTCATTGGTTGTCAGTAGTTAGCATATCGCATTTATTGGCCTTCCGGTTTCGCCATATTTTCCGCCCCGGCTGCGACGCCCTCGCTGAGTTCGCGAGCCTTCGATTCGAGACGCTCGGGCACGTCGTCGCCCTCCGGGTCGCCGTGGTCGGCGACGATGTCGACGAGTGCACTGCCGACGATGACGCCGTCAGCACCGGCTTCGACGATGTGCCGCGCCTGGTCGCCACTCGACACGCCGAAGCCGACCGCCTTAGGAATGTCGTACTGACTGACCTTCGCCAGGGACGCCTCGGTCTGGTCGCTCACGTCGGCCTTCGCCCCGGTGACGCCGAGTCTCGCCTGCACGTAGAGGTAGCCGGAGGACAGCCCGGCCATCCGTTCGAGGCGCTCGCCCTCGGTCGTCGGCGCGACGATGAACACGAGGTCGAGCCCGTGGTCGTCGCAGGCCGTCCTGAGAGGCCCGGCCTCCTCGGCGGGCAGGTCAGGGATGACGAACCCCGAGATGCCGACCTCGGCGGCGCGCTCGACGAACGAGCCCGGGCCGTCGCTGTCTCCGTACTGGTAGAGCAGGTTGTAGTACGTCATGCAGACGACCGGTACGTCCACGTCGAGCGAGTCGACGAACTCGAAGTACTGTTCGGGTGTCGTCCCCGCCTCCAGCGCGCGGACGACGGAGCCCTGGATGGTCGGCCCCTCCGCGATTGGCTCCGAGAACGGCAGCCCGAGTTCGAGTACGTCCGCGCCGCCGCGGACGAGCGCCTGCACGTACTCGCGGGTGCGCTCGACGCTCGGGTCGCCGACACAGAGGTAGGGGACGAACGCCGGCTCGTCGAAGGCCTCGGCGAGGCTCATATTCCACCCTCCGTGTCGCCCGCCGCACGCTCGAAGATGTCCATGCTGGGGGCGTTCTCGAGCTCGCGTTGCTCCGTCTCCTCGATGACCGATTCGAGGTCCTTGTCCCCGCGCCCCGAGACGTTGATGACAGTCAGTTCACCCAGCTGCTCGGGGTTCGCCCGCGCGAACGCGATCGCGTGAGCCGACTCCAGCGCCGGGATGATGCCCTCCTCCTGAGAGAGCAGGTGGAACGCCTCCAGTGCCTCGTCGTCGTCGACGTTGACAGGTGTCACCCGCTCGGTGTCGACGAGGTGGGCCAGCTCCGGTCCGACACCGGCGTAGTCCAGCCCGGAGGAGACGCTGTGGCTCTCGACGACGTTGCCGTCCGAGTCCTGCAGCAGCTTCGTCCGCGCGCCGTGGAGCACGCCTTCGGTGCCGGTCGACAGGCTCGCCGAGTTCGGTGCGACGCCGGTCTCCTCGTCGACCGCGAGCGAGGAGCCACCGGCCTCGACGGCGAACAGGTCGACCGCCTCGTCGCCGACGAACTCGTGGAAGGTGCCCATGGTGTTCGAGCCGCCGCCGGCGCAGGCGACGACCGAGTCCGGAAGCCGCCCCGCCTGCTCCCGTATCTGCCCGCGAGCTTCCTCGCTGATGACCGACTGGAACGTGCGGACCATCTCGGGGAACGGGTGCGGCCCGACGACGCTCCCGATGACGTAGTGGGTGTCCTGGACGTTCGTCGCCCAGTCGCGCATCGTCTCGTTGATGGCCTCCTTCAGCGTGCCACGCCCGGCGGAGACGGGGTTCACCTCGCTCCCGTTCAGCCGCATCCGGAACACGTTGGGGCGCTGGCGCTGGATGTCGCGCGTGCCCATGTACACCTCGCAGGGCATGTCGAGGTGTGCGGCCGCCATCGCCGTCGCGGTGCCGTGCTGGCCCGCGCCGGTCTCGGCGACGATGCGCTCCTTGCCCATGTACTTCGCGAGGAGCACCTGTCCGAGCGCGTTGTTCAGCTTGTGCGCGCCGCCGTGGAGCAGGTCCTCCCGTTTGAGGTACACCTCGCGGTCGAGCCGGTCGCTCAGGCGGTCCGCACGCTGGAGCGGCGTCGGGCGACCGCCGAAGTCCCGCAGGCGGCGCCGGAACTCGTCCACGAAGCCGTCCTCCTTCTCGAGCACGTAGCGCTCGTATGCATCCTCCAGCTCCTGTACCGCGGGCATCAGGGCCTCGGGCACGTACTGGCCGCCGTAGCGGCCGAACGTCCCCGGGCGGTCCTCGTCCGTGGTGCCCGTCTCTCCATCCCGTCGTGTCTCGTGGCTCACGCGTACACCAACTCCTCGGTCGACTCTCGGGGCTCGCCGGCCATAATCGCACTGCCGACCAGCAGGCCGTCGGCGCCGGCGTCGCGCATCCGACGGGCGTCCGCGGGCGTCCCGATGCCGGACTCCGCGACGAGCGTCACGTCTTCGGGGGCCTGCGGTGCGACACGCTCGAACGTCGACAGGTCGACGGTCAGGCTGGCGAGGTCGCGGTTGTTCACGCCGACGAGTGTCGCGCCGGCCGCGAGCGCCGTCTCGAGTTCGGCCTCGCTGTGGACCTCGACGAGCGGCTCGAAGCCGCGCTCGCGTGCGGCAGCCACCATCTCGCCCACGTCGTCGACGAAGCGGGCAATGACCAGCGCCGCGTCGGCCGCGACGGCGTCGAGGTGGCCCGGTTCGAGCAGGAAGTCCTTGCGCAGCACGGGCACGTCGACGGCCCCGCGGATCCGTTCGAGGTTCTCGACGCTGCCGCCGAAGTGCTCGGGCTCGGTCAGCACCGAGAGCGCGGCCGCGCCGCCGTCGACCATCGCCCGCGCGAGGTCGACCGGGTCCTCGGTCCGTGTGCCCGCTGTCGTGGGACTCGTCGGTTTCACCTCCGCGATGAGCGGCACCCGTCCGTCCGCGTCGGCCGCCGCGAGCGCGTCGGAGAGCGACGCACCGTCGACGCTGACCCGGCTTTCGGACACCGGTCTCCGCGCCGCGGCGTCCAGAATGGAGCGGACAGCGGGGTCGAACTCCTCAGTAGCGTTCATTATCGTACATCAATGTGCTAATCTGTACATAAGGTTTGCGTCATCGACGGGCCGGCCAGGACTGCCGGCGGCACGCGAACCTTCAAGACCGTCTCCACCCTCGATGCCGGTATGGACGCTGACGACGACGGCGTCGCTGGAATCTACGCGCGACACTCGCCGTTCCTCGAGCGGGACGTACAGGTCGGAGTCGCGAGCGGCCGGGTCATCTCCGTCTCCTTCCCCAGGGATGCCGACGCCGACGCGGGTGCGGACCACCCGGTGCTCGACAGCATCGACGAGTACCTCGACGGCGTCACACCGGTCGCCTTCGACGACGTGGAAGCGGCGCTGACGCTGCCGACCGACCAGCGCACCGTCCTCGAAACACTGCGCGAGCAGGTCCCTTACGGCGAGGACGTCTCGGTCGCCCAGCTCGCACGGCTGACCCCCGGCCTCGACGGCGAGGACGACGACGATCTCATTCTCGTGCGCACTGCACTCGACGCCAACCCGGTGCCGCTGCTCGTGCCGGACCACCGCGTACGTGACGGCCCAAGCGCAGCCGAACCGCACGTCGAACAGAAGCTCCGGTCGATAGAGGGGCTCTAGTCGGACGTCACTGCCGTCGCGTCCCGTTCGGCCGTGCCGGTCCGGAACCCGAAGATACCGTTGTTCACCAGCACTGCGACCGCGACCACGAGCCACGAGCGCGTCAGTACGAACGCGACTCCCACGACGAGGTACGTCACAGAACTCCAGACGGCCGTTCCTGGCCCGTCGGACAGGCCCTTCGTTCCGGCGACGAGCGCCGTGAGGACGGCCAGCCCGAGCGCGACTGGGGTCCGCCCCGTCGTCAACCCGCCCACGACGAACACGACGTACAGCGTCGTGTCGGCCGTCGCGGAGAGCCACGACGCCGGCAGGTAGACTGCCCACTCAAGGGGTGAGTCGGGACGAAGCGTCGCCCACACAGCCGACGTTGCGTCCCAGCCGAACCGGTCGACGGCCGCACTCGATGCGACCGCCGCGAGAACGAGTCCGGCACCCGTCACGAGGCCCGCGACCGCGAACTTCGGGGTGATCGACTCGGGGCCCAGACCGACGGCGTCGGGGCTCGCTCCGACGAGGACGAACAGGAAAACCAGTGACACTGCCAGTCCGACCCCGCGGGCGACGAGGTGCTTCGCTGCCGTACGGAAGGTCCATCCCTCGACGTCGTAGGCGTCCGGGTTCACACGGTCTCGGACGAGGATAGCGGCCGTCGATGCCCCGTTGATGAGCAACGCGACCGCGCCGAGGACGAGTTCAGGGTGGTCGAACATGTCAGTCTTCTGTAGTCGTTCGGAGCCGAAATGCGTGCCGGGTTCGTCTCCGTCAGACCCACTCCACGCCCAGCCCCTCGTGCACGCCGAACTCCAGCGCGTTCACGAGGTAGTGCGCGACGACGACAGTGAGGAGGCTCCCCGTCAGCACGAACGCCGCCGCGAGCACGAAGCCGAGCGCACCGGTGACGGCGACGCCCGCCGGCCCCTGGAGGCCGTGGCCCGCGGCGAACAGCAACGAGGAGCCGGCGACGAGCAGCCAGGGCGAGACCCCGAAGCCGGCGGCGAGCACGCCGACTATCGCCGCCCGGAACAGCACCTCTTCGAAGACGGCGACGAGCGGAAGGACGAACCCCAGCAGCACCGCCCAGCCGCGGGCGTTGTCGGGTGCGAGCACGGCCCGGAGGCGCTCGTCGTACTCGATGCCCGCGCCCTCGGCGACGGCTGCGCCGAGCTCGTTGGCGACGTAGAGTGCGACACCGAGGCCGATGCCGAAGAGGAGCGGCACAGGGCCGAGCGCGGCCGGCGAGAGCCCCATCGCGGCCGCTGGGACGCCGGTGAGCACCGCGGCCCCGACGACCGCGACGAGGAACACGCCCTGCGTGATGGCGACGTTCGCGAGCAACATCCCCGTCGTCATCGTCGCGAGCGGGTCGGTCTCGTCGTCGTCGTCCTGCCACGGGGGGTAGTTCTCCGGCGGGCCGACAGCGCGGTCGAGTTCCGCCCCCGTCGTCCCGTCCCTCTCGACCGGCCGCTCGTGCTGGGCGTCGACTGCTGACGCGTCGTCCGCGGCGCCGGTGCTGGCGTCGGTCTGGGGCGCCGCCACTCCGCCCCCGGCCGACCCACCTGTCATCGCCTGCGTCGTCGAGTACGACAGCACGAGCATCAGCCCCGTGATCAGTGCAAGAGCGGCCGCGAACGACACCGCATCGAACGACGAGCCGGCGGCTGTGGACTGGAAGAACGGAAGAAGGCCGACGGCCGCTGCCGCCGGGGCGGACATCGGCGGTTACTGCGGGCTCGGGGAGCCACCGCGGCCGATGTCGTGCTCCAGCGCGGAGCCCGTGATCGACTTCAGCCGGTCGACCAGCGAGTCCTTGTCGGGCTCGCCGGCCAGCGCCACGTCAAGCACCTCGCTGATGTGGCTGACCGGGATGATCTCGATCTGGTCCTTGTACTCGTCCTCGATCATCACGTCCTGCTCGTTCGCCTTCGGGATGATGACCCGGTCGAGGCCGGACTTCGCGGCCGCCTCGATCTTGTGGGTCACGCCGCCGACGGGCAGCACGTCGCCACGGACCGACAGCGAGCCGGTCATGGCGAGGTCCTGCGCGACGGGCATGTCCTCCAGCGCGGAGATGACGGCGGTCGCGACCGTGATGGACGCGGAGTCGCCGTCGACGCCCTGCTGGCCCGCCTGCACGAACTGGATGTGGATGTCCTTCTCAGAGATGTCCTCGTCGGAGAACTTCTTGATGATGGCGGAGACGTTCTGGACTGCCTCCTCGGCCATCTCCTGCAGCTTCCCGGTGGCGATGACCTGTCCGGGGCCCTGCGAGGGTGCGACCTCGGCCATGACGGGGAGGACGATACCGGAGTCCTCGCCCATGACCGCGAGACCGTTGACGCGGCCGACCACGTCGCCCTCGGAGACGGTCATCTCGTAGTCCTTGCGGCGCTCGATGTAGTTGTCGGCGAGCTGCTGCTCGATGCCACGGGAGCGACGCTTGGCCTGGATGACGTCGTCGCGCGTGGTCTCCTCGCGGTTCTCGCCGCGGGCGATGTCGCCGGCGACGCGGACGAGTCCGCCGAGGCTGCGGAGTTCGAGCGTGAGGTGGCCCTTCCGGCCCGAGCGACGCTTCGCTTCGAGGATGACCTCCTCTGCCGCGTCGCGGGTGAAGTGCGGGAGCCGCCCGTCGTTCTCGACCTCCTGTGCGATGAACCGGGTGTACTTCCGGCGCATCTCGGGGGTGTCCTCGATGGTGTCGTCCATGTACACCTCGTACCCGTAACCCTTGATACGGCTGCGGAGCGCGGGGTGCATGTTCTCCATCGCGTCGAGGTTCCCGGCCGCGACCATCACGAAGTCACAGGGGACCGGCTCGGTCTGGACCATCGCGCCCGAGGAGCGCTCGGACTGGCCGGTGATGCCGAACTCGCCCTCCTGGATGGCCGTCATCAGCTTCTGCTGGCTGCGGACGTCGAGCGTGTTGATCTCGTCGACGAACAGCACGCCCTTGTTGGCCTTGTGGATGGCACCGGGCTCGACGCGGTCGTGGCTCGGCGTCTCCATCCCACCGGACTGGAACGGGTCGTGCCGAACGTCGCCCAGCAGCGCGCCGGCGTGTGCGCCCGTCGCGTCCTCGAACCGCGCGGTCTGCTGCTCGGCGTTGTTCACGATGAGGTTCGGAATCATCGAGTCCGTCGAGCGGCCGGAGTAGCGGAACGCGAGGTATACCACACCGGCCGCGAGGATACCCAGCAGGAGGCTGCGGGTGACCACGGCGTAGACGAGGACCACTGCCATGATGATGAGCATCAGGAACGAGCGCATCTGGTTGCGCTTCCTGGCCTCGTCCTTGTACGCCTCGATGATCTGGTCGCCCTTGCCCGCGGGGACCGTGCGGACCTTCGGCTCGTTGCCGTCGTCCGGGTTGTGGTAGACGAGGATGTCCTGAAGGTCCTCCTTCGGGAGGAGCTGCGACATCGCCTTCGCGAGCATCGACTTCCCGGTACCCGGGGAGCCGATCATCATCACGTGACGGCGCTGCTTGGCCGCCTTCTTGACGATGTCGCGGGCGTCGTCCTGCCCGATGACCTGGTCGACGAGGCGGTCGGGCACTTCGATCCCGTCCGTGGAGTCGACTTTCAGGCCGCCGAGGAGGTCGTCTTCGGCGATATCCTCGTCGATTTCTGCTCCCAGGTCGACCTCGACGTCGCTACCGAGGCGGTCGATGTCGGGACCCTCGTCGTCGAGTGTCCCGTCGTCGTCGGTGCCATCCTCGATGGTCACGTCGTGGAGGCCACCGTCGTCCGGCGACCCATCGTCCTGCGGAGCCACCGGCTCGAACCCCTCTTCGTCGTCGGGGGCGTGGGAATCGTCACTTTCGGGCTCCCGCTCGCCGACTGTCTCTTCGACCGTCGGCGGGGGGCCGTCGTTGGGGTCACTATCGTTACTCATGAAACGAGTTGCTACCTGAATTCTGGTGTTTTGTACTGATATACTTTCCCCCTTCTGAAGTCGTCGACGCACGACCGAAAACAGCAGACTCAGCCCTCGAGAAGCGCTGATACGGCGTCGGGGATGTCTCGCCACCCTTATAAACAAACGGGCCGACGGGTTCGCCATGAGGCGGGGATTCTACATCGGCCGGTTCCAGCCGTACCACAACGGCCACCACAGCATGGTCGAGACCATCGCCGACGAGGTCGACGAGCTCGTCCTCGGCATCGGGAGCGCGGGCGACTCCCACTCCGAGCACGACCCGTTCACCGCTGGCGAGCGCATCATGATGCTCAGGAAGTCGCTCGTCGACTCGGACCTCGTCACCTACGCCGTCCCAATCGAGGACCTGGAGCGCAACTCCGTCTGGGTGAGCCACGTCCAGAGCATGTCCCCGACGTTCGACGTGGCGTACTCGAACAACCCGCTCGTCATCAGACTGTTCGAGGAGGCCGGTATCGAGGTGCGCCAGTCGCCGATGTTCAACCGTGACGTGCTGGAGGGCTCGGAGGTCCGCGAACGCATGGTCGAGGGCGACGACTGGGAGTCGCTCGTCCCCGACGCCTGCGAGGAGGTCATCCGCGAGATCGACGGCGTCGGTCGTATCCAGATGGTCGCCGACTCGGACACGAACGGGGAGTAGTCGCAGTCACGGCGGGCCGAGCCGTTCGGTCGCGTTGCTGAAGTTGAGAACCCGTTCTTCGCTTGCTGTGGTCGGACCCTCATTTCGGCAACGTTCGTCCGTCTCGGGATCGAACTCCCAGTCCTCGTCGACGTCGTCGTAGATCCCGACTCTCACCCTGTGGGTGCCGTTCAGCGTTCTGTCGAGTTCGAAGTCGATATAATCCGCGGCGACGCCGTACTCGTCGGTCGATTCTGGTTGGACAGCGACCGGCGACCCGTCGACGAACAGTACGACGACGACGTCGTTCTCGGGTTGGATAGCGTAGTTGACGAAGACGCTGGACGGGGACCCGTCGTCGGCACCGACGATGCCGATTGGATACAGCCCCTCGGTGCAACCGTCGTCCGTGGTGGTGGGTGTTCGCGTCTCCGTCGCCGACTCGCCCAGCGAACCGCACCCGGCGAGCAGGACGCAGGCGACGAGGACGAGTGCGGGGACCCGGTGCATGGACGGTGATTCTACACCGAGGTACAAAAAATTCGGCTGGGAGATCTCTGTACGGAATTCCTGACCGTCGCCGACACCACCACAGTTATTCTCCCGCGTCGGCCAGAGTTGACCGATGATAACGCTCTCGTCGGACTTCGGCTCGCCGTACCCCGCGGCGATGCGCGGCGTCATCCTCGACCGCTGCGACGCGCGGCTGGTCGACGTGAGCCACGAGTTCCCGCGCCACGACGTGCGCGCGACGGCGTTCTGGCTGCGAGAGACGCTGCCGTACTTCCCGCCGGCGGTCCACTGCGTCGTTGTCGACCCCGGCGTCGGGACGGACCGCGACGCCATCGTGGTCCGTGTAGGGCGACACGCCCTCGTCGCGCCGGACAACGGGGTCGTGCTGCCCGTGGCGCGGGCGCTCGCCGGCCTCGACCCCGGCGAGTCGCTCGCGGACGCGACGCACCAGACGGTCGAGGCGTACATCGTCGACGACGCCGACGCTGCCTCCAGCACGTTCCACGGGCGAGACGTGTTCGCGCCGGCAGTGGCGCGGGTTCACGAGGTCGGCGTCGCCGCAGTCGGCGGGATGGCGGGCGTCGAGACTGCCGACCTCGACGCGCTCGTGGACTGCGAGCTGCCGGCCGCGACCGTCGAGGGTGACCGTGCCGAGGGGGAGGTGCTGGTCGTGGACGACTTCGGTAACGCGGTGACGAACGTCCCCGGCGGCTTCCTCGCGGACGCGGACGCGGTGACAGTGAACGGCGAGCGCGTCCCGGCCGGCGAGACGTTCGCGGCGGTTCCCGAGGGCACACAGCTGGTCACGGTCGGGAGCCACGGCAACGTCGAGTGCGACGTGAACCGCGGGCGGGGCGACGAGGCGTTCGGACTCGCGCCGGGCGACGAGGTGACCGTCGAGCGATGCTGACGCCCTTCGCGGCGATGAACGCCATCGGCACGGTCGCGTTCGGCGTCGCCGGCGCGTCGAAGGGCGTCGACGCCGACCTCGACTACCTCGGCGTGACCGTGCTCGGCGTGGTGACGGCGCTGGGAGGTGGTATTACCCGCGACCTGCTGGTCGGACGCGTCCCCTCGGCGCTGACAGCCGAGACGGACGTGCTGCTCGCGCTCGCCGGCGTCGGATTCGCCATCGCGCTCGTCCGGGCCGAGCGAGGGAGCATCGCGGACTCGCCGCTGCTGACGATTCCGGACGCCATCGGGCTGGCGGCGTTCACCGCGACCGGGGCCATCGTCGGGGTCGAGAGCGGCCTGTCCCCGTTCGGCGTCGTCGTCTGTGCGACGCTGACCGGCGTCGGTGGCGGGGCACTCCGTGACCTGCTCGCCCAGGAGGTCCCGTTCGTCCTCCACGAGGAC
Source organism: Haloarchaeobius sp. FL176 (assembly GCF_024609245.1). Lineage (GTDB taxonomy): Archaea > Halobacteriota > Halobacteria > Halobacteriales > Natrialbaceae > Haloarchaeobius. Next base: position 267,671 of record NZ_JANJYH010000003.1, on the reverse strand, counting down.
TTCTACGCGACGTGTGCTATCGCGGGCGGCACCGTGTTCTGGGTGCTCTGGACTGTCGAGGTCGCCCCGCCGTGGCCGACCGCCGCCTGCGTCGCCGTCGCACTCGGGCTCCGACTCGTCGCGATGCGGCGGGGCTGGTCGCTGCCGACGGTCGACTGAACGTCGCCGACGAGCCCTACACGAGCGATTCGACCATTGCGGCCTCCTCCTCGACCAGGTCACGCTCGAAGTACAGCAGTTCGAGCCCCAGCACGACGACCGCGAGCACGAGCACCAGCCAGAACGTCGGTCGTTCCGCCCGGAAGAGGTGATAGAACAGCAGCGGGAGGAAGCTGGCCGCGCCGACCAGCCCGAGCGCGGGCGGAACCGGGTTGACGGCGTCGCGGTCGCGCTCGGAGAATGCGATGGCGGACACCACCCCGAACACCGCGATGAACGCCAGCGAGGCGAACGAGGTGACCGCGCCGAGCCCGCCGGAGGCCGCGAACGCGGCGGTCACCGCGCCGAGGACGAGGACGGTCCGGGTCGGGACGCCGTCGGCGTCGCCGTCGCCGATGCGGTCCGGGAGCAGGTCCTCGCTCAACAGCCCCTTCGCGAAGTGCGCCGAGGAGAACAGCGTCGCGTTGATTGCACTCCCGGTCGACAGCAGCGCCGACAGCGAGATGACGACGTAGCCCACCGCGGAGAGTCCCACGGGGCCGAGCATCCGTTCGGCGGCCTTCGCCAGCGCCACGTGGGGGCTCTGCTGGAGTGCCTGCGGTGCGACGTTGACCGTCACCACGGCGACGAGGACGTAGACCAGCACGGCGACCGGGATGGAGATGTACACCGACTCGCGGACCGTGCTGACGGGGTCCTCGATGCTGTCCTGGTCGTAGAACAGCAGCTGCCAGCCCTGGAACGCGACGAACGAGACGGCGGCCGCCATCACCGGGCCGGTCCCGGCGAGCTCGGCGACGCCCGTTTTGACGGGCTGGGGCTCCCACACGCCGAGGAAGACGAGGCCGACGACCCCGAACGCGAACAGGATGGCGACCTTGGCGGCGACGAGTACGACCTCGGTCGTCCCGGTCGCCTGCGCGCCGAGCAGGTTCAGACCGACGAAGCCGGCGACCGCGAGGACGGCAACGACGGGCCGCAGCGAGAGTCCGACGAGCGAGCCGGGAACGACCGCGAAGCCGACGGTGAACTCCGCGAACGCGGAGGCGTACATCGCCATCGACCCCACGTAGCCGAACAGGAGCGTCCAGCCGACCATCCCCGCCGCGGTGTGGTTCCCGACGAACGCCTGGACGAACGTCACGGAGCCGCCGCTGTCGTCGACAATGCTGTTCAGCGCGTTGAACGAGTACGCAGCACAGGTGGCGACCGCTCCAGCGAGGACGAACGCGGCCCAGGTCGCCGGGCCGGTGAGGCGAGCGACCACGCCGAAGACGGCGTAGATACCGCCACCGATCATGCCACCGAGAGCTATAGCGATCGCTCCGGTGCGTTCGAGTTTGGACGCCGACATACCATCGGGAACTAGGACGACTCGTCGGGTAAAAGCCGGGCGTACACACGTTGGCTCGGGGGCAGAGGCTTAACTCCCAGCACCCGTTCGTCCCGGGTATGGGTACGACGGACGACGGTGGAGGTTCGAACGAGGCGGCCCCTGATCCACCGGAGATAGAGACGGTGTTCGAGGAACTCGAGGAACTGGAGGAGCTCGTCGACACCGAGGCGGAGCGCGACCAGGTCAGACAGACGATGCGCACGCTCCGCCGCGCGCGTCAGCCGCGGGTGTTCGGCCGATTCCGTTCCTCATTCGGCCTCCAGGACGCGGGGGAGGCACTGGTCGGGAGCTTCGTCTTCGGCATCCCCATGATCGTCGAAGAGGGCACCTTCGAGATCGCCCAGTACCTCTCGACGCGGCTGCCAGTGCTCGGCGTGACGCTGCTCGTCGGCGTCGCGCTGGTCCTCGGTGTTCTCTACGCGGCGGGGTTCGAGGAGGTCGAGTCGGACCGGCTGTTCGGGGTCGTTCCGGCCCGACTGTTCGGGGTGCTCGGCATCGCGACGGTGACGTCTGTCGTGCTGATGACGGCCTGGGGACGTGTCGACTGGACGACGCCGTGGGTCGCGACGAGCGCCACGGGGCTCACCGCCGTCGTGATGGCGGTCGGGGCGGCGCTCGGGGACGTGGTCTCCGAACCCTGAGGAAGCTCTGGCCGGGCACGCCCCCCATCGCGCGAGCGCTGGCGGTGGTCGTCGCCGAAAAAACGGGTGGTCCGTCGCTCAGTTCGCGGCGATGACGTCGTCGATGCGGAGGATCATCGTCGCGGCCTCGGTGGCGGACTCGACGGCCTCGCGCTTCACGTCGGCGGGGTCGATGATGCCGTAGGCGAGGGGGTCGTCGACGCGGCCGGTCTCACCTTCGCTGATGAGGCCGACGACGTCGCCGTCCTCGTGGCGGGCGCGCAGCGAGACGAGCGCGTCGATTGGGTCCATACCGGTGTTCTCTGCGAGCGTGCGCGGGATGACGTCGATGGCGTCCGCGAACGCCTCGACGGCGAGCTGCTCGCGGCCCTCGATGCCGGCAGCCGCGTCGCGGACCGCGGCGGCGATGGCGAGTTCGGACGCGCCTGCACCGGGGAGGACTTCGCCGGACTCGACGGCGACGCTGACCACGTCGAGCGCATCCTCGAGTGTGCGTTCGAGCTCGTCGACGACGTGCTCGGTGCCGCCGCGGACGAAGACGGTCACGGAGCTTGCGGCCGCGCCGCCCTCGACGAAGGTGAGCTGATCGTCGCCGACACGGCGCACGTCGATGGCCTCGACGTGCCCGAAGTCGGCGTCCGCGAGGTCGTCGAGCGCGCCGACGCGGCGTGCCCCGGTCGCGGTCGCGATGGCGCGGGCGTCGCTGTTCGAGAGGCCCTCGAAGGCGAGGACACCCTCCTCGGCGAGGAACGAGGCGACGCGGCCGTCGATGTCGTCGGTGGAGAAGACGACGTCGACGTCGGCCTCGGCGATGGTCTTCGCGTATTTCCTGAGTTCGGCCTCCTCGGCGTCCATCGCGGCGGTGAGCTGGTCGACGGAGGTGACCTGGTACTCGGCGTCGATGTCGGCCGTACGGACGTCGAGTTCGAGGTCGAGGACGAGCACGTTCGCGTCGGTGACGTGCGTGGGCATCTCGTCGTGGACCGGCTCCTCGTCGACGATGATACCCTCGACGAGCTCGGTCGCGTTCGAGGACGCGCCGACCTTCGTGGTCACGCGCACGTCGTCGCGGCTCACCGTGCCGTCGTCGTCCTCGACGTGGCGGATGGCCGAGACGACCGTCTCCGCGAGCTGGTCGGCGGTCAGGCCGCCGGTCCCCTTGCCGGTCATGCTGGACTCGGCGACCTTGCGGAGCGTGCCGTCGTCGACCGCCGCATCGAGCACCTCGCCGTCGATGGCCTCGAGGGCGATGCGTGCGGCCTCGTGGTAGCCCTCGACGACGGTGGTCGGGTGCACGTCGTTCTCCAGCAGGTCCTCAGCCTGTGCGAGGAGCCGGCCCGCGAGGACGGCCGCGGTGGTGGTGCCGTCGCCGACGGCCTCCTCCTGGCTCTCGGCGACCTCGACGAGCATCTGCGCCGCCGGATGCTCGATGTCCATCTCGGTCAGGATGGTCGCACCGTCGTTCGTGATGACGACGTCGCCGGTCGAGTCGACGAGCATCTTGTCCATGCCGCGCGGTCCGAGCGTGGTCCGTACGGCCTCGGCGACCGCCTTGCCGGCGGTGATGTTCGAGGACTGGGCGTCCCGGCCCTGTGTACGTTGGGAGTCCTCGGCCAGGATGAACGTCGGTCGGTTGCCCATGCCCCGCTGTGCGAAATCTGCTGATGACATGCTGTGAAACCTCGACAGTAGATTGTTTCTTCTTCTATATAATTGTTGTGTATCTATGGCTACGCCTGCTTGCGATTGGCACAAACCTACCAGACGGTATACCGATACCTCGTCGGGTCGGCTGGGCGTTCGGCGGTTGTCGTCCCCAGTGCAGTCAAACTCTTGGGGGACTCGTTCCGCAGTCCGAACCGCGGCAGCGGCCCACCCGCTGACCGGTATCAAGAAATACGAGGGGCCGCAACGGACGGTAGATGCTGGAGCTGGAGCACCGCTTTCGCGTGGTCGACGTCCACGTCCAGCTGCCGACTGACAAGTACGGCTCGGCGGGCCCACACACCACACCGGAGACCGTCGAGCGCGAGATGCAGCAGGCGGGCGTCGTCCGGTCGGTGACGTTCCCGGAGCCGCGACCGGAGGAGGGGCCGTACCTGACCGCGAACAACGCCGTGGCGCGCCACAGCGTCGAGCGGCCGTTCCTCGCGTTCGCGCGGCTGGCGGGGCCGCGTGACCCGGGGTCGAGCGCGTCCAGCCAGCTGCGGAACCTGATGGCGTCGCGCGAGGAGTACCACGCTGGACCGGAAGACGTCGAGCAGTACGCCTACGACGACCGGTTCCACGGCTTCGTCGTCGACCCGCTGCACGACGGGCTCCCGGACGAGTCGGTCGTCGAGGTGCTCGGCGAGGTCGGACTGCCCGTGCTGGTCCGGGCCGGCACGGAGTTCCCACCGGATGCCGTGGCCCAGACGCTGCTCGGTCGCGGCTTCCCGGTCATCCTCGCACACTTCGGCGGCTACCCGCTGGACCGTGAGGCGACCGACCGAACCATCGAGCTGCTCGCGAGCCACGACGACGTGTACGTCGACACGAGCTTCGTCCGGTTCCGCGAGCCGATGGAGCGCGCGCTACTGGAACACCCCGACCGCGTGCTGTTCGGCTCCGGTGCGCCCGCAGTTCACCCGAACGTGGGCGTGATGGAGCTGCTGACGCTGGACGTCTCGGAGGACAAGATGCGTCGTGCGTTCTCGAAGAACGCGGTCCGCGTGGTCGACGGGCTCGCGCCGGAGGCGACGGATTAGTCGGCGCTGCCGGCGACGTCGTACCGACAGACAGCCCGGTCCGCACGCGTGGAGACGCCGTTCGGGTTCCGCCGGGGCGAACGGTCTGCCTTCCGTGCGGCGAGGCCGTCCTTCCCACCGACGACGAGACCTTTCGCGACGGCCCGGCCGCTGCCCAGCCACTCGGACGGTCGTCGGCCCCCGGTGACGACGTCGCGGAGCGACGAGAACCCGTCACCCAGCGCGTCGGCGAGGGTTCGACGCGCCACCGTGGGTCGGATGCCGTAGTTCTTCACCATGCGATATGCGAGCGCACGGTACTTCCACTGCCAGTCCTCGGGTTCGCGCCCGCCGTCGGTCTCGTACTCGCCGCGGACGCACATGTCGCTGTGCCAGTCCACGTCGTACCGCATCACCGCGATCCGGTGGGCGGCGTCGCGGGCACCCCCGGTCTGCAGGTACTCGTCGAAGCCGTCGAGTGCGGTGAGCGCACCGCGCCGGAACGCGGCGTTGTCGCCGTTGAAGTAGGTGATGGAGCGGCCGGCGATGCTGCGTCGCTCCTCGGTCTCGGTGGTCATGCCGGCGGGGACGGTCCGGTGGGTCGGGCCGGTGACGACGTCGGCACCGTCGTCGAACGCCGCGACGAGCCCGTCGTGCCACGACTCCTCGACAGTGAGGTCGTAGCTGACGAACGCGACGACGTCGCCGGTCGCGACCTCGAAGCCCGCGTTCCGTGCGACGTTGATGTTACGCTCGCTGATCTCGACGAGCGTGTCGACGTCGTTCCGTGCCCTGACCATCCCGGTCGTGCCGTCGGACGAGGGGCCGTTGACGACCACGACCTCGGCCGACGGGGCGACGCTCGAGAGCGCGTCGAGCGAGGTGTGGAGTCGGTCCCGACCGTTCAGGGTCGGAACGACCACCGAGAGGTCCATGTTCGACCCATACCGTACCGATAGTTAAAAACAGGTATGACGCCCAGCCAATCTGTCTTTCATTCGACTCTCGACTTCCAGTACGAAACGGAGGCGAGACGCTCGACACCCGGTACGCCCAGGAGACTCGTGTCGGCGGAACGGAACGCCCTTGCGACGCTGCCGGGGATCTGGCGGTAGAATCCGTACGGGAGCACGAAGTCGTGGTTGTCCTGTGCGAGCCGGAGGCCCGCACCCTCCAGCAGGGACTCGACCTCGCCACGGGAGTAGAGCCGCGACCCCATCGGCAGCGCCCAGTTGTAGATACTCCGCGTCGAGAAGCGGTTGAACGTGTCGAAGAACACCAGATCCTTCGAGACGCGCTGCATCTCGGCGAGGAACGACGCCGGCGTGTCGGCGAGATGGAAGAAACGCATCGCCATCACGGCGTCGAAGTGGTCGTCGGGGAACGGCAGGCGCGCGGCGTCGCCGCGCATGAACTCCAGGTGGTCCGCGACCCCGGCGGCCTGGGCCTTCTTCCGACCCTGCTGTAACATCTCGGCGGAGATATCGAGGCCGACGATGTCGGCCCCGCGTTCGGCCAGCATGACGGTGAACCGACCGGTCCCGCAGGCGATCTCGAGCACGTCTTTCCCATCGACCGGGCCGATAGCTTCGAGGACTGCCCGCTTCTCGCGGCGGTCGATGAGGCGACCACCGCCGGAGAAGCGCTTCTCCTCGTACTCCTCGGCGACCTCGGCGGTCTGGTACCACTCCTGGCCCTTCACACTGTCAATTGCTACTTCCTCGGTGGGATAAAACGATGTTGGAGTCGTCCGACAGCACAACTGTCTTGGTTCTTGTGAACATACCACATTGTATGCCCACCTGTGGACACTGCGGCCAGGAGACGCCGGTCGAATCCCTCGTCAGGCACGAGCACGAGACGGGCGTCGTGGTCCACTGCCCCGACTGTAACTGCGTGCTCGGCCGGTACCGCGACCCGAGCGTGCGCTCGCGCTGAGCACTGCAGCCGTCGACCGGCGGGCTGTCGTCTCTCTTTCCAGGCTCAGTTCGCGATGACCGTGTCCGGCCTGATGCGGATGATCACGCGCTCACCGACCTCCTCGCCGCGATTCGGGTACTCGTCGAGGTCCATGTACCGGCCAGCGAGCTCGTCGGCGTGTGCGTCCGCACCCTCGGTCGAGACCGACGCCACCTCACCCTGTACGGAGAGGTACCGGTACGGGTCGTCCGGGTCGGTCATCTCGATGCCGACCTTCGGATTCCGGACCACGTTCCGCTCCTTCTGCCGACCGCGCGCCGTGTTCACGAGCACGTGGTCCGTCTCGGCGTCGTAGTCGACCCAGACCGGCGTCACCTGCGGTGTGCCTTCGGGCATCAGCGTCGCGAAGTGTGCGAACGTCTCCTTCTCGAACAGGTCACGATGTGAGGACGGTATCTCGGCCATACCTCGCGTTCGTCGTGCCGGTGGAAAAGAAGCCGTGTTACAGGCCACCATGACATATTATCACTTAATATTCTCTCAACAATACCTACCCACCTATAGCCAACCCTTAACACGTGGTTCGCGCCTTCGATGTGTATGAGCATGAGTACCGCCGACGACCGTGCAGACGATTCCGAAGAACTCCTCTCCGACGCGGAGTACCGGGAGCGGCTCCGCGAGCTCCCGCCGAGCGCGAAGCTCGTCTCCAAGGTCCTGGAAACGGAGTCGCCGCTCTCACAGGGACAGCTCGCCGAGGAGTCCCTGCTCCCCGACCGCACGGTCCGGTACGCGCTCAACCGGCTCGAGGAGGCCGGCCTCGTCAGCTCGCGGTACAGCTTCCAGGACGCCCGGAAGCAAGTCTACTTCCTCAACTGCTGAGGCCGACTGCTTTTATCGACTGCGGTCCTTCTCACCCGACGTGAGCGACATCGCAACCATTCCGGTCGAGGTGTCGACGCGCGCGCCATCCGGCCGGACGAACACGTATCTGGTCGGCGACGACCCTGCCGTCCTCGTCGACCCTGCTGCGCGGAGCGACGAACTCGACGCTGCCGTCGCGGAGCGCTCGGTCGGGCACATCGTCGTCACACACACGCACCGCGACCACGTCGGCGGGGTCGCCGAGTACGCCGACGAGACGGATGCGACGGTGTGGGCACGCCACGGTCGCACGGACCGGTTCGTCGAGACGACCGGCGTCACGCCCGACGGCACGCTCCGCGACGAGGAGACGCTCCCGGCAACCGACGTGACCGCGGTCGAGACGCCCGGCCACGCAGCCGAACATCTCGCCTTCGAGACCGGCGCGGGCCTCGTCTGTGGCGACCTCGCGGTCGCCGAGGGCAGCGTCGTCGTCGGGCGACCGGAGGGGGACCTCCGTGCGTACCTCGGGAGCCTCCGGCGGGTGTGTGCGCGCGAACCAGACCGGCTCTTTCCGGGACACGGCCCAGCCATCGACGACCCGCCGGCGACCTGCGAGCGACTCATCCAGCACCGACTCGACCGCGAGGAGCGCGTGCTGGCGGCCGTCGAGAGCGGGGCGACCCGTCTCGAATCCGTCCTCGACGCCGCCTACGACAAGGACCTCACCGGCGTCCGCGACCTCGCGCTCCGGACCGTCGAATGCCACCTCTGGAAGCTCACCGTCGAGGGCCGGATTCGGTGGGACGGACGGGAGATCGAGCCCGCCAGCGACTGACAGGTGGACTGATTCCCTCCACCGTCGCATCAATTGAAACACCAATTGGGCCAGGCGAACGACGGACAACGGCCGCAGAAGCGGTCATCGTCCTGCTCTCGTTCGTCGCCCTGCTGGCAATCGTCATCGTGCCGATGCTCTGGGTCTCCCGCGACGCCAGGGTGAACAGCACCCAGAGTGGCGGGATGTGGGCCGCCGTCGCCTTCTTCGCCTGGCCGCTCGTCGTGCTCGTGCTGTCCCTCGTCTTTGCCCGCGAGAAGGGCACTGGCTACCGGAGCCAGCACTAGTGACCGAGCGGCAGTCTTTTCTCCGCGACGCACCGACCATCCGACGACCGGATGGACTCCCTCGAATCGGAACTCGACCGCGCCCGCGACCTCTCGGTCGCCGACCTCGCCGACGCCATCGCCGAGATCGGCTTCGAGTGCACGCGCTGTGGGGCCTGCTGCACTGCCGAGGACGACGACCCCCACACCGCGACGGTGTTCCCGGACGAGGTTCGCGAGCTTCAGGCCGCCACCGACTACGACTTCCGCGACGTGGCCCGGCCGATGCCGTACGGCCTCTCGGAGACCGACGACGGCGTCGTCGAGGGCGAGACGTTCGAGTGGGCGCTCCAGACGGATTCCTGTGGCGACTGCAGCTTCTACGCGGAGGACGACGACGGCATCGGCGCCTGTACCGTCCACGAGGACCGGCCGCTCGTCTGCCAGACGTACCCGTTCAGCGTCGCACTCGCCGGTACGAGCCAGCCGATGGGCGAGGCCGTCGACGAGGCGGGGCTGGTCCGCGCCCACGAGTGCGAGGGGCTCGGGCGCGACATCTCGCGCGAGGACGCCGAGGCGATGGCGGCGACGCTGAAGGAACGGGCGATTCGAGAGCTGGAAGAAGCCATCGGCGTCCGAGACGAGTACGAACCCGCCCAACCACGCTCTGGCGAGGTGGTCGTCCACGACAGCGAGGGTGCAAAACGGCCGGATGGGTCGGCCTACGAGCGCTAGAAGGTGTCCTCGATGATCTCGCCGACCGCAAAGTTGGACTTGACCTCGGTGACCTCTATCTTCACGCGCTCGCCGACGTCCGCACCCGGGACGATGATGACGTAGCCGCGCTCGACGCGGGCGATGCCGTCGCCCTGCTTGCCGATGTCCTCGATCTCGACGTAGCGCGTCTCGCCGATCTCGACCGGCGGCTGCGGCTCCGAGGGGGCCGAATCATGGCTCTCGGTCTCCTGGGTGCTCTCCTCTCGTTCCCGTTCGATGAGGGCGACGCGATACGTCTCGCCGGGCTCCACCGACCCGGTGTCGACCTCCTGGCGCGGTACTTCGACGACGTAGGAACCGTCCTCGACCTCGACCTCCGCACTGAACAGACACAGTAGCTTATCAGATATTTCCACAGTGAACCTCCACCAGAGTACTGGAACGGGTGGGTATTAGAATTACCGTTGCCGAGCGGAATCAAACGGTACGTACCGCACTCAATCAGCGTCGGAGCCGGACAGGCCGCCCGCGTACTTCCGCAGGTCCACGTCGGCGGACACCTCGTCGGGGGAGCCGTACGGTCGGTCGACGACGATGTCGCCCGCGGTCCCCTTCCCGATGCCGGGGATGGCGGTCAGTTCCTTCAGTGACGCCTCGTTGAAGTCGAGCGGGTACGGCACGCCCGTCACGGACCGGTAGCCGTGGCCCACGACGGCCACGTCGATGGTACGGCCGAGTTCGCGCTCGCCCGGCAGGCCCACGAGCAGCGGGTAGGTGCCGAGCTGTCGCCCGAACGTCGTGCCGTCCTCGTGGTACTCGAGGTGGACGTCCGGAAGCACGGTGCCCGGCGGGGCGAGCCGCTGGAGCATCGGGTTGTCGATCTCCTCGCGCACCTGCTGCTTGTAGCGCTTGAACAGCGACTTGTGCTCGTGGGCGATGTGTGCCCCCTCGCTGTTCATCTCCGTCCCCGCGAACGTCATCACCTGCCGGATGTTCACACGGCGGAGCATCAGCCCCGCGTCGTAGACGCGCTGGAGGAACTGCTGGTTCAGCTCGTACGTCTCCTCGCGCTCGTCTTTCAGCCCGTGCAGGAGGTTGATTCCGGGGAGGAGCTTCGGGAGCCGACGCGGCGCGTCCGGGCCGGTCGACGGGCCGGTGCCGGGCTCGTCGCCCGGTCGCCAGCCACCCTCCTCGTTGACGATGCGGACAGCTTCGAAACACTCCTCCGCGGTGACGTTCAGATTGTTCGCCTCCTGTACGACGGGGTCGGCGGATTCGAGCCCGAACGCCGCCGTGTCCCCCGGTGTGTTGTGCTTCGCGATGACGCGGATCCCCTCCCGCGAGAGCTCCGGCCACTCGACAACCGTGATTGGATTCATGTTGTCGAGGTGGAGCGTGCCCAGGTCGGGCGCGACCTCGCGGATGCCGCCGTACAGCTCGCGGAGGGCGTCCGGCTTCGGCTTCTCGCCGTCGCCGCCGTAGGCGAGTATGTCGGCCTGCCGCCCGAGCCGGAAGTGGCGTGCGCCACGGTCGTACAGCTCTCCGACCTCGCGCACGACGGACTCGGGTGGCCGGAACGACGGGTCGCCGTACAGCGGCTCCGTGCAGAAGGAGCAGCGGTAGGGACAGCCCCGCGAGGTCTCCATCTCGCAGATCAGGTACTCGGGGTGGTTCGGGTGCTGCTCGACGACGAACGCGCCCTTCGACCCCCAGCGGTCGATCTCCCGGTTGTCCCGCATCCGGTTGTTGAACCCCTCCAGCCCCGAATCGACGAGGTCGTACGCCGCGGCCTCCACGTCGCCCTTGGCCACGAAGTCGTAGTCGAGGTCGTCGCGCTCGGTCTCGGTCGCGCCGGCGTTCTCGTCGCCCACGCCGAACTTGACGGGGCCGCCCATCAGCGTCGTCCCGTCTGCGGTCCAGGCGATCTCGCGCACCTCGTCCGGCTCGGCGGGCTTCCCGCCGACGTAGCTCCCCGGGACGGTCATCCCGCCCAGGTAGCAGACGAGGTCGGCGTCGGCCACGTCCGCCCAGAGCATCCGGTCGTCGCGCAGCTCGTCGATGGTGTGGTACGTGATTCGCTCCTCGGGGACCCCAGCGTCGACGAGCGCCCCGGCAGTGTACCGGGGGTACGTCGAGATGTACGGCGGTACCCCGAAATGTGCCGGCTCGTCGACGTAGCCGTCGACGATGGTCACGTCGAGCGTGGCGGGGTCAGTCATGGGCCGAGATTGCGTCTCGACGGGGAAGAAGTTGACTACACGCGGTCGGCGTTAGACGTAGATGTAGCCCTCGACGGGGTCGTACTGCTTCTCGTCGGGCTCAAGTGCATCGGCGGAGCGAGTCGCCCGGTGCGTCGCGACCGCGGCGACGACGGCGTCGAGGGCGTCGCCGCCGGGGTTCTCGACGGCCGAATCTCTGACATCGTCGTCGATCCGTACATCCCCGAACTGTACGAGTCCGTCGAGGTTCCGTTCCCGCCGTCGGTCGGCGTTCGTCCCGTCCTTGTATCCCTCACGGCAGAGCCCGAGGCGGTCCAGTGTTCCAGCCGGGTACGCCTCGAGTACGAGTGGTCCATCCGGGTCCCCGAACTCCTCGACCTGCATCGGTGCGACAGTCACGTCGTCCTCAGCAGCCAGCGGTGCGATGACGTTCCCGAGACCGTGGTACGTGATCGACTTCCCGATGATGCCGTACGGGGGCTGTGCGCCGTGTTCCTCGTCGGTGAGGCGCTTACAGTGGACACAGTCCGCAGCTTCGTCTCTGGCGCGCTGGCTCCCCCATGCGCTCAGGTCGTCCGCGGAGCTGATCTCGTTCGGCAGGTCGTCGTCGTCCCAGTCGGGAACCGTGAGCTTGCTGGGGAAGTCCTCGACGTAGCCGTCCCACCTTTGCTCGTCGAGCACGACGCCGGGTAATCCGAACGGGAAGTCGAGGCCGATTGCCGAACTGGCGTCGAGTTCGGTCTGGACGAACGTCACCAACGCCTCGTGTGCCGAATCGCGATCGCTGTCACAGTCCAGTTTCTCGACTAACCGTTCACACGACTCCACGACGGGTGTGTCGTCCTCGACCGTCGCCGTCGCAATCCACGTCTTCTCACCCGCGGTGTCCGCGGCTGACCCGAAGTCCACCCCGTACACCGTCGACGCTGGCCCAGTCATCGCAGACCTCGCCGGAACAGGCCGAGGCTCGCAACGATGGGCAGTGCGGCGGTCCGTGGCGGCGTCTGAATTGTATTCACTTTCTATCAGCAGTACAAAAGGGTTCCGCCCTCCGAAAACTGTTTTCCCCTGACGGCCCAAGGTCCGCTCATGCCCGCGACGATGGAGGTCAGGTGTACGGATACCGACTGCGAGCTCGACATGTTCGAGCTGCACTACACCTACGACATGCCGGACGACGTGACCGTCGAGGAATTCACCTGCCCGTACTGTGGGACGACCGCCGCTCTGGAGGAGATCGAGCTATGACGATCCGCGAGTTCGGGCGCTCGGTCAGCAACAGCGTCCTGCACCAGATCGGACGGGCGTCCTCGCAAGTACAGGAGAACCGCCCGCTCCCGACGGACCTGCTGGAGAGCGACGACGCCTACCTGGCCGTCTTCGACGCCCCGGGGGCGACACACGCCGACATCCAGGTCCGCTACGACGACGGCGCGGTGAAGGTCCGACTCGACCGCTTCCGGGAGTTCTACGAGGGGTTCGACATGCGCATCCCCGGCCGGGGGATGGCGCTCGACGGCCAGGTCCGGCTCCCGACCGACGCGCTGGTCGACGCCGAGTCCGCCACCGCGACGCTCCGCAAGAACGGCACGCTGGAGGTCGAGGTCCCCAAGGCCGTCCCCGACGGGGACGAGGCCGACGACGGCGGCGACACCGTGACCATCGCCGAACCGGACGACGGGACTGACGACTCGAACGACGACAGCGACGGTGGGCCGGAGACGAGCGCGGACGACGCTGCCGAATCGTGAACTCCGCGGGCGACGACGCTTCGGGGGACCGGCCGTTTCTACGGACGAGACGGGGCACGATGCGACGAGCCGCCGGCACGGCGCTCCTCGGGAGCCTCGCCTCGGTCGCCGGCTGCCTCGGCGGCTCCGGTGGCGGCACGTGGGACGCCGACCGCGACGGGAGCCTCCAGCCCTGGCTCTACGACCCCGCGAGCTACCGCGAGGACGTGACCGACTACGTCGTCGGCTACTGGGAGCCCGCGACGTTCGCGGCCAGCCAGGACTCGCTCGGCGAGAGCGCCAGCAGGGTCCAGCGCTACCACGCCGCAGCCCCCGAGGACGTCGAGTTCACGGTCGAACTCGGCGGCGCTAGCGACTCGGGCGGGCTCCCGTACGTCCTCGTCTCGCGGGGGACGTTCGACGCGGAGACGGTCCGGTCGTCGCTCACGAGCGAGTTCGAACGCGTCGGCAGCGTCGACGACCGGCCGCTCTACGGCGACGGCACGGACGCCTTCGCGGTCGTCGCGGACGGCGAGCTGGTGTTCGTCCGCGGTCTCTCGCGTGCCGACGCCGAGACGTACGTCACGGGCTCGCGCTCGTTCGCCAGCGACGACGAACGCCTCGCGACCTTCTTCGACACTGTCGGGGTCGGCGCGAACGCCGGGTTCCGGCTCAGCACCGACGAGTCGGGGACGCCGACGCTGCACGGCCACGCCTACCGCGTCGACGGCGGGACGACGGACGCCCGGGCGATGCGTGTCCCGGGGGTCAGCGAGACTCGCGGCGAGGAGCTTGAATCCTACCTGGGACAGGTCCAGTCGTCGGTGGACCGACTCCGCTCGACCGCGGTCGAGTACGACGACGAGCGCGTGCTACTCGACCTCGAGTTCGCCACCTCGCAGGCCCCTTTCGGCGTCGACCCGCTGTCGAACTTCGGCGTGCGCTGAACGGCACGGTCGACCCGAAGAGTTTTCATCTCGCTGTAGAGAGTCGAATCCAACATGGCAGGGAGACGGGATGTGTTGCGGCTCGCGGGGGCGGCGACTACCGGTGGTCTCGCGGCGGCACTCGCCGGCTGTAGTGAACGGGTGACCAGCGAAGCGCCGGAAGAGCGGTGGAGTACGTGGGCGTACGACCCAGAGACGTACGGGGAGGACTGGCAGGAGTACCAGCTGCAGTACTTCGAGCCGACGACCATGTCGCGGAACCGGATGTACTTCACCGAGGACCAGCGCAGCCAGCACTTCTTCTCCGTCCCGTGGGCCGACTTCGGCGATCTCGACTACTACCTGGAGCTGGCTGCTGGGGGCGGGAACGACCCCTATCCCACGGTGACCGTGGTCGAGGGGTCGTTCGGCGTCGACGACGTCCGGCGGAACCTCGCAGAACAGTTGACCAGAGAAGGAACAGTTGCCGGGCGCGAACTGTACGGCAGTCAGCGCGAGTACCGCTACGCGATCGACCAGGGTGAACTCGTCGTCATGGCGAACAGCACTCGGAGCGAACTGGAGGCGTACCTGCGCGACTCGGACCGTTCGTTCGTGGGGGACACACCCGCGTTCGGTCAGTTCTTCGACCGCGTCGGCGTCGGCGCGTCCACGAGGATGCGGCTCTCCGGTGACGGTATCGAAGGGTTCAGCTACAACATCGACGGCCCGACGACGACGGTGAAGGCGATGGTCCCGGGGTCGCCCGCGCTGGCGGAACGACGACAGTTCGAACGACGGGTCTCGGAGGTCGGGGCGCGGTTGGGGTATCCGGACGCGGCGACCGTCGAGTTCGAGGACAGGTCTCTGTTTCTGGAGCTCCGGATGGAGACGCGCGAAGCACCCTTCGGCCGAAGTCCGTTCTCGGTGCTCGCCGAGCGGTGACGCCTACCCGTCGACGACCATCCCCTCGACGACCGCGAACGACTCGTCGCCGTCGAACCGTGTGGGCGCGAACGGCTCGATGCCATCGCCACCCAGCATCTCCGCAGCGACCGCCTCGCCCAGCGCCGGCGCGCGCATGAAGCCGTGCCCTTGGAACCCGGTCGCGACGTAGAGCCCGTCGTCGAGTTCGCCCGCGAGCGGGTCGCGGTCGGGCGTCGCCGTGCAGAGCCCGGCCCAGGCGCGCTCGACCGAGGGTTCCCGGCCGGTGCGCTCTGCGACTGCCGTGACCGCGCCGTCGACGAACCAGTCGTCGGCCGCCCGCCGCCAGTCGTCGGGGTCGGCCTCGCGCTCCTCGGTGCCGTCACCGACGAGCAGGCCGTCGGGATGGGGGCGGAGATAGACCCCGGCGGTCGCGTCGTAGCAGACGGGCACGTTCCGGTCGAAGCTGGCGGTCAGTGCCTGCACGCGGTAGGGCTTCATCGCGATGGGAATCCCGGCGTCAGCGAGCAGCCGCTTCGTGTGCGCGCCGGCGGCGACGAGGACGGCGCCGAACGCCTGCCGCTCGCCGTCGTCGTGGAGGACGGCTGGCCCGTGTTGCCCGTCGCCGTCGAGCGCCACCCGGACCGGCGTCGCCTCCCGGACCGTCGCGCCCTCGTCGGCGGCCAGCGACGCGAGCAGCGGCGGGTAGGTCGCGGGGTCGACCACGCCGGCGTCCCGCGCCACGGCGGCGACCGCCACGTCGTCGGTCCGCAGGGTCGGGAACTCCGTCGCGAGGTCATCGGCGTCGAGCAGTGCCACGTCACGGTCGTTGGCGCGCATCCTGGGCACCTGCTCGCGGATGGCGTCGGCGCGGCGGTCGTCGCCCGTGCGGGCCAGCCAGACGTACGGCGTCTCCTCGAAGTCGAAGTCGCCGTGCCCGTCGAACGCGCGGAACCGCTCGACCGCGCGCGCCGCGACCCGGGCGTCCACGTCCTCGGCGAAGGCGTCGTAGCAGATACCCGCCGCGCGGCCGCTGCTCCCGCCCGCGACGTGTCCGGCCTCGAACAGCGTCACATCGACGTCGTGGCGAGCGAGGTCGTAGGCGGCCGTCGCACCGACCGCGCCGCCGCCGACGACGGCGACGGTGTCGGGCCCACCGTCGGTGTGCAGGTCACGGTCAGCCGGAATCCCGTCGCTCATCGGTGGGCCTCCGGCAGCAGCGCCTCGAAGGGCTGGTCGACCAGCCAGTCCACCAGCGCGTCCAGTTCGGCCGTCGCCTGCTCGAACAGCCGAGCGCCCGCCTCGGCCGAGCCGCGGGTCGGCTGGCCCACGGCACCGGAGTCCGAGAAGTCGGCGGTGTCGAAGCCGACGCTCGCGCCGTGGACGGACTTCCCCCACGAGTCGGCAGCGCCCGCCTCGGCCTCCGCCAGCCGCCCCTCGCGGACGAGGTCGGGGGCGACGTGGGCGACCATGCTCGTCTCCAGCTCGTCCGCGTGACCGATGCCGGCCTCGCCGAACAGCTCCTCGTCGAGGCCGTCGAGGTTCGACCACCAGGCCCACGGCGCGGCGAAGGCCAGCTCCTCCTGGCGGAGTCGGCGCGCCGCACGGGTGATCGCGTCCGTGTTCCCGCCGTGGCCGTTGACGACGACGGCCTTCCGGACGCCGTGGCTGGCGACGCTCGCGAGCGTGTCGGCCACGTAGTCCTCGAACGTCTCCGGAGCGGTCCAGAGCGTCCCGTCGAACTGGCGATGGTGCTCGCTCACGCCGACCGGCAGGGTCGGGAGAACGAGCGTATCGTCACGGTCCGCGACGGTGTCGGCCACCGCCTCGGCGGCCATGAAGTCCGTGCCGAGTGGCAGTGCTGGCCCGTGCTGTTCGACGCTGCCGACGGGGAGGACGGCGACCGCTGGTCCGTCACCGAGGCTCGCCGTCGTCTGGTTTGCGAGGCGCATAGCCGGGAGTGCGCCCGGCGTTCAGTTAAAGAACTCGTCCAGCCCACGGGCGGGGTAGCCGACGACGTGGTCGGCGCCGAGCTCGTGGAGCTCGTCGACCCGCTCGCGGACCGTCGCGGCGTCGCCGACGAGCGCGAAGTCGCGGCTCGCCTTCAGCAGGACCTCGCGGGCACGGCCGGTCGCCGAGGCGTCGGTCGCGCAGTCGTCGGGGAGTGCGCGGGCGACGCTGCCACGCCGGCTGATGTAGCCGCCGACCCCGTCGAGGATGGCGTCGTCGTCGCTGGCGAGCACCGTGGGCGCGTAGACGGCTATCTCGCCGTCGTAGCCGGCCGCGCGCAACGACTTCAGGTCGCGGTCGGTCGACCGTGAGAGCAGGTCGAACTGCGTGCCGCCGGCCGCGAGGGCGACGCGTTCGACGCCTTCGGTGCCGACCCAGGCGTCGTCCGCGACCTTCCGAGCGGCCCCGAGTCGGGGTGCGATGGCGCGGCCCGTCTCGCGCTCGGTCAGGTACGCGCCGTGCCCGGCGACCAGCACGCGCCCGATGCCGTCGGGCAGCTCGCGCGCCAGCGAGTCGTCGCCGAGCGGGTCGAACCCGTCGGCGCGGACGGGCGTCGTCACCCGGACCGTCGACGTGTCGGCGAGCTCGCGAAGGACGCTCGCGTCGGGCAGATGTTCTCGACCCTCGTAGTCGACGACGAGCAGGTCGGCGTCGAGGTGGACGGCGTCGGCGATGTCGACCTCGGCGGGCTTGAGTGCGATACCGTCGAGCCCCGTGCGGGCGACGGTCGCGCCGCTGGTCAACATCGGCGATCACCTCGAACGACGTCGATACCGCTCAGGAGAAGTAGGCTATCGGTCGAATGGAACGCGACCCATCGTCTTGTGGACCATGTACTCACTCCCAGGTTTCGACACGGCATAAACGTGTCGGAGGCCGCGAAACAGTGCGGTGGGTCGGCTCAGTGTGAAAGAATTTTAGACTACGGGGGAGCGACACTATCCGTATGCCTTCTCGCGGGTCAGTACGTCTTGAGGAGATGGTATGGCCAGAGGTCGAAGCGGCGCTCGAAGACGGGACACGGACCGCGATCGTCTCCGTCGGTTCGATCGAACAGCACGGTCCCCACCTGCCGTTGAACATGGACACACTGGACGGTGACGAGCTCTCGCGGCGGATAGCGGCGCAGCTGGGAGACGCAGTCGCCGCGCCGACGATCCGACCCGGCTGTTCGGGACATCACATGGCGTTCCCGGGGACGATCAGCATCCCACCGGAGACGCTGATGGACGTAATCCGGGGGTACTGCCGGTCGCTCGACGAACACGGTTTCGAACACGTCGTCCTCGTCCCGACTCACGGCGGGAACTTCGGCCCGGTCAGAACTGTGGCACCCGACGTCGCCCGACAAATCGACGCCACGGTGATTCCTCTCGCCGACCTCGACGAGCACATGCAGTTGCTGAACGAAGGCCTGAACGATGCGGGTATCGACTACGAGCAAGATGTGATCCACGCCGGCGCGGCCGAGACGGCGGTGGTGTTGGCGGTTGACGAGGAGCTCGTCAGACTGGAGGACATCGAGTCCGGTCCTGAAGGGGACATCTCCACTGCTCGCCTTCTGAGTGAGGGATTCAAAACGATCACCGAAAACGGCGTGCTCGGTGACCCGACCGAGGCGACCGCCGAAGCTGGCGAAACGATCATCCAACACGTGGTTGACACCTACGTCGACCACATCGAGCGGGAACGTCGGTCGGTCTGAGCTCGAGCCCTGGCCCGGGGCTGGCTGACGTATACCCTCGTCTGACGGAGCTTGCAGCGCCGGCCGTGTCGGTTGGACGAGGGTTCGACAGGGCCCCGTCCGCAGGTCAGCCGGGGGGCCACTCGCAGCAGGCCCCCGTCGTCAGAGCCGCCTCGTCGATATGGGCTGCGAGGCAGGTGTAGTTGCAGAACGCCCGTTCCTCGTCGTCACCGGCGTCCCGGACGTAGACCGGGTCGTGGCGCTCGACGCGGCTGTCACAGTACACACAGGGAGTCGCCATGACTGTCGGTACGGGTCACAGCGGCAAGAACGGACCCGCTTCTCACACCCGACGGTTCACGCGCTCGGGGGCGCGCCAGTCCGTCGTCAGCTCGAGCAGCTGGACGAGGATGCGGCCGGTCGCGCCCCAGACGGTGTAGCCGTCGACGGTGAAGTAGTGGATGACGATGTCCCCGTAGTACGGGTGGTCGCGGCGCTCGTAGCGGTAGTTCTCGGAGTCGAGCAGCGCGTCGACGGCGAGCATGGCGACCTCGGCGACCTCGCGCTCGTCGGGGTGGTACTCGCGGTCCGGGACGTAGCCGACGAACGGCGTGACGGCGTACTCCGTAATCGTGCGGATGTCGTCGAGGCGACCGACGAGTTCGACCTCTTCGGGGAGCAGGCCGATCTCCTCGTAGGCCTCGCGCAGTGCGGTCTCCTCGATGTCGGCGTCGCCGGGCTCGTAGCCCCCGCCGGGGAAGCTCATCTGTCCGGCGTGCTTGCCGAGGTCCTCGGAGCGCTTGGTGAAGATGAGGAACAGCCGGTCGTCGCGCTCGACGACCGGAATGAGTACGCCGGCGTCCCGCGGCTCGTCGTCGAGGGAACGTGGCGTGAACTCGGCGACACGGCGCAGGTCCATCGTCGACGGCTACGGCCTGTGGCCCTAAAGCGTTCACTCTCCGCGTCGGCCCGCCACCGCGGTCTCACCGCCGCGCTACCACTGGAAGTAGTCGGCCACGAGCAGCACGACGAGCGTCGCCACGAGGACCGCCGCCGACGGAACGATGCCGTCGGTGACGGTTGCGGTGACGACGCCGGCGAGCAGTGCAACGACGAACAGTCCACCCGTCCGCCAGGTGAACAACCGTTCGACCTGAAGGTCCATATCGGAACGACGATGCCGACGCTCAAAAGTGTGCCAGCTACTCCGCGACCCGACCGCCCGCCAGGGCTACAGTCGCGCGTCCAGCCGGCTCCGGACGTCCGTACAGTCGACGGGTGCCCACGCCTCCAGGTCGTAGGTCACGTCGAGCAGCTCGTGGGCGCGTTCCTCGTTCCCCCCGGCGAGTGCGGCGGTCGCTTCCTCGGCCAGCCGCCCGCGGACCTGCTCGCCGAGTGCCGCGCGGTCGACCTGCCGGGGCTCGACGTCCATGATATGCGGGAGGTCCTCGCCGTGGGGAGGTTCCTCGGGGAACGCCCGCGGCCCTGCGACGTACAGGGTGCGCTCGCCGTCGTCGTAGGCGACGATGTGGTACGCTTCGGTCGCGTCGTCGACCCACTCCTGGACGGTCCCGGCGTCGACGTCTTCGCCGGCACGGAACGCGACCTCCTCGACCGCCCGCCGCAGCTCCTCGCGGGTCAGGCCGCCGAAGGTGTCAACGACGCCGGCGAGCTCGTCCTCACTCAGGCGCATGTCGGGTGGCACGGGCGACGGGGTAAAGACTCATTCGACCAGCTCGTCGCTGGCGTCGCGTGCGGTCGCGGCCACGTCTCCCGGCGTGAACGCCACGTCGTCCCAGGCGGGGAGCCGCGTGTCGGTACGCGGAGCCTTGACGGAGTCCGCGTAGGCCGCGACCTGCTCGCGCTCGCCGGCCACGTCGTAGTCGAGACCGTTGAACCGCGCGTCGGCGGCGTACTGTCGGACCAGCGCGTCGGCGGTCTCCCGGTAGCGGCCGGGCAGCGTCTCGAAGTCGGGTTCCAGTCCGTGGTCGTCGAGCGCGTTGAACAGCGCCTGCCCGACCTGGTCGGCCATGTCCGAGAGCCCCGTCGGCCCCGACACCGAGCGGTGGTCGTGCTCGTGTTTCCCGAGGTCGACCTGCGCCGTGCCGCCGAAGCCGGCGTGCTCGTACGCGTCCGAGAGCATCCCGACCTCAAGCCCGAAGGCGCGCTGGGCGCGCACCTTGCGGGCGAGGTCGGCGGTCATCGCGAACTCGCCGGCGAGCGCGTAGCGGAAGGCGTCGAGGTAGTCGAGGAACGGGTGGGCGTGGGCGTCGTCGAGCGCACGCACCAGCGGCGTGAAGAACAGCCGGAACAGCCGGCCGTAGAGCTGGTTGTTCTCGACGCGGGCGTAGTAGCCCTTCGAGAACTCGAACTCGCCGGCGACCGGCCCGAGCAGCCGCGGCACGTGCCGTTCGGAGTAGGTCTTCGCGTCCGCGTCGTGGACGACGACGTACTCGGCCCGCTCGGCAGCGACGCCGAGCGCGAGCCACACGTCCCGGCCCTTGCCGAAGCCGTTGTCGAGCCCGTGGTTCGCCAGCAGCTCGGTCACGCGGTCGGCCGAACACCAGAGCAGCTCCACGTCGAGGTCGAACGAGCCGAGCCACTCGTGGAAGTCCGGGACACGCTCCGGGGGCGCGCGCAACGGCACGACGACCGCGGCGGGGTCCACCTCGGCGAGCGCCGTCAGCACGCGCTCGGCGGCCAGCCCGGCGTACTCCCGTTCGGTCATCGGGACGACGACGGCCGCGCGGTCGGTCGGCGCGTCCGGCGTCGGGTCGGTGAGGTCGTGCAGCGTGGCGACCCGTTCCTGGACGTACTCCATCGGCCGAGAGTCAGGACCACAGTCCTAAAACGGCCCCGACTGGGGAACGAGTTACCGGCGACCGGCTCACGTCTCGGCCCCGGACGGGAGCCGGTCGAGCAGGTAGAGGCCGACGAGCCCGGCCAGCACGAGCACGAGCACCGCCGCGAACCCCTGGAACGCGGCGTCGTACCCGATGCCCGCGTCGACGAGCAGGCCGACGGCGACGCTGCCGGTCGCCTGCACGAGCATCATCGACCCGGAGTAGAGCGCGTACGCCGACGCCCGGTTCTCGTCGGGGAGCGAGTCCAGCATGAACGTGTCCATCGCGGGGAACGTGCTGTGGACGATGTAGCCGAGCACGAGCGTCACCCCGACGAGCGGGAGGAAGCCCCCGACGACCGTGAGTCCGAGCAGCGAGAGGATGAACCCGCCAAGCAGCGCGAGTAGCAGCGGGACGTGGGACACCCGGTCCGCGAGGTCGCCGGTGAGCAGGAACGCCGGCACGCCCGCGAGGAAGACGAGCGTCAGCAGCGTGCGTCCCTGCGCCGCCGACAGGTCCTTGGTGACGGTCATGTACCGCACGTAGAAGTTGAACACGCCGTTCCAGACGAACCCCGTCGCGCCGAGGATGGCGAGCCCGGTGAGGATGATCTTCCACTGCCGCCGGAGCGCCGAGAGCAGGTCGCGGTCCTCCGAGCCCGCCACCGGCATCGTCGTCCGCCGCGCGACGACGTAGAAGGCAGCTGTGGTGACCGCTGTCACAGCGGCGATGGCGACGAAGACGACACGCCAGGCCTCCGTCTGCCCGAGCATCGGCACCCACCACTGGTTCCGGGCGAGCACCAGCCCGACGAACGATGGCGCGGCGACCGCCGCGAGCTGGCTCGACATGCCGTGGACGCCGATTGCGCGGCCGACCCGTCGGGGGAACAGCTCGCTCACCAGCGGGTTCGCCGCGATGAAGTACGCGCCGCTGGCGAGTCCCATACAGAGCGCGCCGACGTACAACATCGTCAGCGAGGTCGCCGCGGCGGTGAACGCGGCCGACCCGGTCAACACGATTCCGGTCCAGCCGACGACGCGGTGCCGGGGGACGCGGGTCAGCACGTAGCCCGTCGGGATGCGTGGGAGCGCGCTGCCGATCCACGCCAGCGTCGCGATGAGCCCGACCGCCCCCTCGGTGCCGATACCGAACTGCAGACGGAAGGTGTCGAGCAACGGCGCGAAGACGACCCGTGCGAAGTTCACGAGGAACACCATCGTGCAGAGCGAGCCGAACACGCCGAGTCGGCCGCCTCGTCGGTGCTCGGACTCGTTCCGTGGCTGTTCCGTCACGAACCGTGCTACTCTCGGGGTCCGTTCAAACTTTTCGAACCGAAACAGAATTGCCGCTCGTTCACGCAGCCGTGCCACCGGTGTCGACCGACCGGTATCCCCGCCGCGTCCCCCTTCTTGCCAGCGATGTGCCCGTGAGGACACCCCGGCCTTTTTGCCGCCCCCCCTCGTATCGTCGGGACATGAAATCGGTCAGGAAGGCCCTCAGGGACGGGACACTGGAGAAGGACACGTACGAGCGGCTCAACTGCACCGAGTGCAAGAAGACGCTCAAGACGAAAAACGACCCGGACGAAGTGGGCACGGTGCGGGTCTGTCCCGACTGCGGCGGCGAGTGGAAGGAGATCGGGTAGTCACTCGAACGTCCCGTCGAACGCGTCCGCACCCAGCGGCTCGAACCGTCCCGCGTCCACGTTCTCGGCGACGTGCTCGGTTCGGCTCGCGCCCACCAGCGAGGAGGTCACGCCTGGCGCCGACCGAGCGAAGTTTATCGCGCGCTGTACCGCAGTCTCGCCAGCGACGCGTGCATTCACGTCCTCGGGGAGTCCGTCTGCGAGGTCCCCCTGCAGGATGGACGCACTCGTGAACACGTCGAGGTCGGCCTCGTGTGCCAGCCGGAGCGTGCTCACTGGGCCGTCCGCGGCGGGCTGTGACTCCACGGTGAACGCGTCTGCCATGTGGACGTTGAACGGGAGCTGTATCGCCCGGAAATGCGTCGCCGCGTTCCCCGCTGCCTTCGCCGCCGACCGTGCCCGAGCGATGACCGCCGCCAGCGAGAGATAGGAGTCGTGGTCCGCCGGCACCCGGAAGCACTCCCACGACGCCACTCCGTAGTGGTCGATGTCGCCCGCCGCCGCTCGCTCCTCCAGCCGCTCGAACGCCGCCTCCAATCGGTCGTACACCGTCTCGCGGTCGTGCTCCGCGAGCTGTGTCTCCGGGTTGTGGACGTAGTAGAGGTCGATCGTATCGAGGTCGAGGTTCGCCAGCGACCGGTCCAGCTGGTCGTCGAGGAACGCCGGCGCCATGCAGTGGCTCCCCCGGACCAGCTCGTCCGGGTCGACGATGCCCGTGTCGACGTACTCAGACTGGATGTACGCGCCCGGGTCCGCCGGCCGCGAGCCGTCGAACGGGACGAATCCGCCCTTCGTCGAGACGAGGACGGCGTCGCGGTCCACGTCCGAGTCGGCGAGCGCCCGCCCGACAACCCGCTCCGAGCGCTGACACCGGTAGTTGATCGCCGTGTCGACGACGTTCACGCCCGTTGCCAGCGCCTCCACGATGGCGTCGTGGTACCGCTCGTCCACCTCGTCGGTCGGGTCGCCGAGGTACGTGCCGACGCCGATGCTCGAGACCAGACCATCACCGAACCGCCGGTAGAACGTCCGCGCGAAGGCGTCGTGGAACTCGTCGCGGTAGGCCCACGACGCATTGCTGGTGACCATGCGTGGGTGTTGTCGTGTGGCGGTGAAAAGGAGCGCGTTCGATCTCGGACGTCGGTGGCCTTCGGTACCCGTCGCTCTGGGGAGGATCAGCCAGCTACCCTCTCGACCCGGCCATCGCGTCGAACAGCCGGCGCTTGAAGTCGTCGCGGGAGACGCCGTCGGAGGGGCCGAGGCCCTCCATGTGCTCCTTCGAGAGCTGACCGCCGCCCATTCGGGCGTGGCCCCCGGCGTCCGCCATCGGGATGTCCGCGACGACCGAGCGCAGCGCCTCGCCCATGTGGATGCGGTCGTCGCGCGACCGACCGGACATGTGGACGGTGCCGTCCTGCTCGCCGAAGACGACGACGGCGCTGACACCTTCCAGATGCATCAGCTCGTCGGCGGCCTGCGGAATGGCGTCGACGTTCGGGATGGGCCCGAGGTCGCAGACGGCGAAGGGGCCGTCGACGTCCTTCTCGACGATGGCCTTCGCCTTCGTCTTGAGCACCTCGTCGGGGACCTGCGGGTTGGCGATGCGGTCGAGCAGGTCCTCGTTGACGGCCGGGTAGAGGTACCCGCTGGCGTCGAACTCGGCGGCCGAGCAGCCCTTCGTCAGGTCGTTCGTGTCGGAGAGGATGCCGTAGACGAGTCCGGTGGCGGTCTTCGACTCGAGCGCGAGGCCCTCGTCGCCGTTGCCGTGGCTAGCGTCGAGATCCTCGAAGTACTCCGCGAAGACGGTCGCACACGCGCCGTAGTCGGTCCGGATGTCGGTGTGGTCGGTGCCGGCGCCGTTGCCGGGATGGTGGTCGACGACGGCGTACGGTTCGACGCTCTGGGCACCCTGGAACCCACGTGCCGTGTTGTGGTCCACGAGAACGACCGTGTCCGATGCGAGGTCGCCAGCGGTCTCGATCTGCTCGAGTTCGAGGTCGAGAACGGTGCGGAACGCGCGGTTCTCCTGATGGCGAATCTCGCCCGGATACTGGAGGGAGGCGTCTGCGCCCGCGTGCTCACAGAGGTCTGCGGCGGCCATCCCGGCAGCCATCGCGTCCGGGTCCGGGTTCGGGTGCAGCAGTATCGACACCTCGTCGACACCACGGATAGCGCGCTCGAATCGCTCGCCGGGCGACCGACGAAGCCGCTGGACGCCGACCAGTCCCGCGCCGGCCCCCAGAACCACCGCGAGCAGCACACCGGCAGCCATCATCGGGTCGTTCGTGGCTGCGTCGACGGCGTTGGCGGCGGTTACCGAGGCCGGGGTGACAGCGAACCCCATATCCCACGTCTCACAACCGATGAGTAAGAAGGTTCCCACTCGTTCACTCTGCCCGATACCCCTCGACAGCAGCGCGATAGCCGTCCCGAAACGTCGGATATCGGAACTCGTAGCCGAGCTCGCGGAGCCGCTCGTTCGCGCAGCGCTTCGACGTCCGGATGCGTCGGCTGGCCGCGTCGGAGAGTCCGGGGTCGGCCAGTCGGTCCGCCTTGGTCTGCTTCGGCGGCTCCGGGACGCTACACTGCGTTGCGAGCCAGTCTGCGAACGCCCACTTCGAGACGGGTTCGTCGTCGACGACCTGCACGACCGAACCACGCGCGAGCTCTTCCTCCAGCAGGAAGCGGACCGAGCCGGCCGCGTCGTCCCGATGTACCATGTTGAGGTAGCCCTCCGTGACCGGGCCGGAAAGGTAGCGCTCCAGCCGGTACCGGTCGGGACCGTACAGCCCGGCGAAGCGCGCGACGGTACCGTCGATGCCGTAGGAATCCGCCGCACCGAGCGCCAGCTCCTCGGCCTCGACCAGCACCTCGGTCTTCGCCGTCGTCGGGTCGAGCGGCGTCGACTCGTCCACCCAGTCGCCGTCGTGGTCGCCGTGGACGCCCGTGCTGGAGGTGTAGACGAGGCGGTCCGGGGGCGACTCGCGGGCAGCGAAGTGGTCGAGGGCGGTCCGCAGCCCGTCGACGTAGATGTGCCGCGCAGCGTCGGCACCACGTCCGCCGGTACTCGCGGCGAACACGACTGCGTC
Organism: Haloarchaeobius sp. FL176; assembly: GCF_024609245.1. GTDB lineage: Archaea > Halobacteriota > Halobacteria > Halobacteriales > Natrialbaceae > Haloarchaeobius. The sequence continues at coordinate 241,071 of NZ_JANJYH010000003.1, read as the reverse complement.
CGCGTCGGGGACGGTCGCAAGGCTCTCGTCGTCGGTGATGTCGGCCTCGACCGCGTCGAACCCTGCCGCGTCGATGGCTGCCAGCCCGTCGGCCGAGCGCCTGACGCCGACCACGTCGTGGCCCGCCGCTGTCAGCTGTCGTCCCAGTTCGATACCGACGTAGCCGCAGCCGAGAATCGCGACGCGCATGCCCGTCGGTAGGGCGGGCGAGCGGTTAGGCGATTCGGTGTCGGGCACTGTCGTCTGCAGCCGGCCCAGCTACGGCTGGTGCGTCGCGATGACGTACTGGATGTGGACGAACTCGCGGAACGTCATCGGGGCGCGGCGCTCGATCTTCTGCTGGACCTCCGTGGCCTCCAGCTTCAGCGGCAGCTCCGCGGTCACGGCGTCGATGTCGAGGACGCCGGTCGTCATCCCGAGCAGGAGGTGCTCGCAGGCCATCTCGTGGACGGTGTCGGCGTCGGCGACGCCGTCGGCCAGCGCCTGGACCGCCGCGGCCTGCTCCAGTGTCAGCTCGTCCGGAATCTCCTTGTGAGCGAGGGACTCGACGAGCGCCCGGTCCAGGTCGGTCTCCTCGACGACGGCGTCCACGCCGTGGTCCTCGACGATGGCGGCGAGGGCGGCCGCGTACTCGGCTTCCAGCTCGGGTGGCGACTGTCCCGACACGTCGGTCCGGTGTTCGTGGAACATGGTGGTCCGTTCGGCCCGGCGTGTACAAGTCAGTGCTGCAATCGGACGCGTTTTCAGCTCCCTCCGTGCCGGTCGCCTCCGGCCAGCGGTCGGGACTGGGACAGGGCCAGCCACCGGTGTGCTCGTCCGCGACGCCGTTCCGGTCCCCGACACCCTGTTTGCCGGGTGGCACCCCGATGACGACGGCGACGCTGTTCTCGAACGCGACGCGGTCGGCGTGGCCGACTCGCTCGGCGGTGCCGTCGCCGTTCACGTCGAACGCGACCGGAGCACCGTCCCGGCTGTAGTCGAACCCGCCCGGCGTCGCTGGCGTCCCCCTATCCGCTCGCACGGCGAACCGCGGGTAGGTCCCGCGGACCTCGACCACCCAGACGTTCGTCGTGACGACCCACGAGTACACTGGGACCAGCGGGACGCCCGAGAACGCGTGTGGCACCTCCTCGTCGCTGCTGCCGTTCAGATACCCCTCGACGCCGTTCTGGAGGGCCGACTGTGCACCGGCCGAGACGAGGCTCCGTTGTCGGTCGCGGAGGAAGCGGCTCGCGTCCCCGACCGGGCCCTGCGGCAGCCGCGCGGCTTCGGACTGCCTGGCGGTACGGAGCGCGGTCCTCGTCCTGAGACGGAGCTCGTCGCGCTGTCGGGCGCTCGGAGCCGCCCCACCGCCGCCGCCGGCCGCTATTCGGTCCGCGGCCTCGCGGGCGATGTGGGGCACCAGCGACCCGTTCACGACTGCCTCCGCTCGCTCTGCGTCCGTCGAATACCGCCCGTACGCGGCGACGACGGCGGCGTCCGCCTCGGGGTACGCGAGCGCGGTACTGGTCGCGAGGTCGGTCGCGACCTGCGCTCGGACGCTCGCCAGCGACCTGCCGACCGCGTCACGGAGCCGCGCCCGGCGCTGACGTGCACTGGCGTTCTCGGCGACACGGCCGGCGTGCTCCATCGCGGCGAGTACCGGACTCCCGGTCGCGAGCGCGACCCGGTCGCCGCTGGCCCCCTCGTCGACCTGTCGAGTCACGGTGTCGGCGGCCTCGCCGTACGGCACTGTGAACAGGTTCAGGTTGCGTGCGGCAAGCGGTGCGGAGCCGTCCGCCCGTACTGCTCGCGCACGGTCGGTGTCGAGCTCGCTCGTGACGAGGTACGACGGGGCAGCAGCCACCTCGAACGAGAGCTGACCCGCCGGCCCGTCGCTCCCCACGGCCGGGGCAGCCCGGTTGCTGGTGTTCGCGCTCGCGTCCATCGTCGCGTCGGCCTCGGCGAGCGAGTGGCCGTGGTCCGAGAGGGCCTCGTCCGCCCCGTCGCGGCTCCGGGCGGTCGCGTCGGCACGCGATTCGAGTTCGTCGTGGAGCCGGTCGAGGTAGGCGACCCGGGCGGCGGTCCGGAGCCGGGCCGAGACACTCCGATACGGGTCGGCCGCCGAGACGAGTTCGGGACGGTCGGCCGCGATGCCGTCGGCCAACGAGGCGGCCGGGGTCGCGGTCGTCACGAGGTCGCCACGCGTCGTCGTCACCGAGCGGTTCCGCGTCCGGTCCCGCAGCGCCGCCGCAGCGAGATACGCCGTCTCGGTAGCGTCTTCAGACGGGGTACCGAAGACCACCGTCTGCGACTCGTCGAGTTGGCCCCTCGCGGCCGCGGCGGCGACGGCGTCCGGGCCGCCGCGGTCGGCGACGACCGACCGCACGCGCTGGCGGACCGCTGACGGTGTCTCCCCGCCGAGCACGCCGCCCGGCTCGAACGCACCCGCGACGCGGCCATCGGAGCCCGGTGCGAGCGCGGCGGGTGCCGCGTCGACGGCGACGCCGATCCGGTACGTCCGGTTCGACGTACGCTCGGTCTCGGTGCGGTTCCCGCCCCGGACCCAGACCGTGGTCGTCGTCTCGGTGACAGTAACGACTCGCTCGAACGTCAGGAACCGCGTCGACCCAGAGGCGCGCGGGGGAACCGGTGCGGAGCCGGTGTCGACCGTCACCGCTCGGGTGCTGCGACGCCCTCGTCGCTCCCAGCCCTGCCCGGGTGGTATCGCGGGTAGCGCTGGCTCCGCGGCTACCTGCCTCGAAGCCGCGTGGACCCGCACCGACGCGCTGTAGGTCCGTCGGACGACCTGTTCGAGGGTCGGCCCGTCCTCGCCGTCGAGCAGCCGGCGGAAGGCCTGTGGCGCACTTTCGTTCACCCCGACCGTCACGGGGTCATCGTGCGTCGTCGGTGGGGTACCCGTCTCGGGGACCGGAGACACGTCGGGGGTTGCGTCGCCGAACGAGCCGTCCGGCTCCCCGAGGACGAGATCGGTCCACTGGGCCGGACTGATGCCGGTCTCGCCCGGTGTCTGATCGAGCGCCTCCTGTGCCAGCAGCCGGCCGCGGGCACGGCCGAGGGCCCGTCGTCCGGCATCGTCGCTCGTGCCGAAGACGCCGCGCTGGGTGGCGAGTGCGGCCTCGTTCGCCGACAGCGAGACGTGCCGGTTCCCCAGGACGTTGTCGACCGGGAGGCCGCCGAACTGTGCGTAGCCGCGGGCCCACGTCCAGGCGTACAGCCGCGAGGCGAACTGCCGTCCGAGCCCACGTCCCTCGGTCGGGCCGCGGTTCAGCCGTTGCTGGTACTCGGTCACCCGGTCGTGGGCGACCAGCACCGGCGTTGAGCCCGTGAACCGGACCGTCCTCGTGCGGCGGTCGACGAAGCGGTCGTGCCGCCAGAGCGACACCGAGACGTTCGCGATGGCCACGGAGACCGTCCCGTTGCCAGTCCGAGCGAGCGAGACACGTTCGATGGCGGCCCGCGCGTCGGCCGGCCCACCGATTGCCGGGAGGTCGGCCGTCACCCGTGCGTCCCCGGCGCTGGCATCGACGCCGGCGAGCGCCCGGCGTGCCTGCAGGTACACCCGGAGTTCGAGCGCGTCACGGAACGCCCGCGACTCGTTCAGCACCCGTCCGTACGTCGTGTTCGCGGGAGTGACGACCGGATCGGCGGCCGCGTTCCGGGCCGCGCGGTCGACCGCCGCCCGGAGGGCCGTCGTCACAGCGGCGTCGGCGCGCTCCATCGCGGCGTCGCCGTCGGCCTCGGCACCGCCGGACGGCCGCGTGAGGAACGTCGTCGCGAGCGTCGCGCTACTCACGAGCAGCAGCACGCCGACGATGGCGAACGGGACGCGTGCCCGTTCGTCGTCCGCGAGTCTCACGCGGACCACGTCCTGACGGTGACCGTGGCAGTCTCGACCGAGACCAGCGCCGTGGCGTCGGCGGGTTCGTCGGTTCTCGCGTCGAGGTCGCCCGCGTATCGTGCTGCGAGCGCCTCGACGAGGATACCGTTCGCCCGCCTGACCGAGCCGTCGCCCACAGCACCGTCGAGTCCGACACCCAGTGTGGCCGCAGTCCGGCGATACCGTCCGGCAGTCCGGCGGTCTGCCGGCGAGCCGGCCACGAGTGCGAGTCGGGTCGGTTCGGGCGGGAACAGGCGTGTGACCGTCGCGCTCGCGGCTCGCCGTGCGACTGCATCGACGGTCCCTGCGTCCCCATCGGCGCGAGCACGGGGGGTCCCCTCCGCAACGGGCACGCGGAGCGTCGCGGTGTGGGCGTCGATGCCCGGTGGCGGGTCGTCGCCGACCGTCACGCGCCCACCGAGCGGTGCGTCGGGGTACGCCCGCCACGTGACGACGACCTGCCAGGCGGCGTGGATTCCCGCGAGGCGATGCCGGGTCGCGTTCCGGATGCCCTGCTCGAACTGGGAGGGGTCCGTGCTCTCGTTGTCGGCCACGTCGGCGACTGCGGCACGGGCGAGGAGGTCCGCGACGGTCCCGTGGGCGGTTCGACAGCCATCGGGCCGCGTCTCGCCGGTGGCCGGTCGACACGCGGCGGTCGCGCGTTCGGGGGTGGTGCCACCACCCCCACTCGTCCCGTAATGCACCGTCGCGGTCGTCGTTCCGAGCAACGAGGCCGCGTGGTCGGCGCTGTTCGAGTCGTCCGGGACCGGTCGGTCGCCCGTCGTGAGGACGCCGACGGCGGCGGTGACGAACAGCAGGCAGACCGCCACGTCGAGCACCGTGCTGACGGCGCGAGCATCGCCGCTGTCGGTGGGGCGACTCACGACCACACCTCCACGCGGAGCCGGCCCGACACGACCACGCCCGCCGCGATACGGACGCTGACCGGGCGCGCGGCGGTCGCAGCGGTCGGCGGGGCTGCCGGGCCCACGCGCCAGCGTTCGCCGTCGGCTGCGAGCGTCACCGCGACGTGGTAGCCGTCCGGGCCGGCCGCGAGCGTATCGGACAGCTCGGCGGGATCGGCGACACCGCTCGCGGTCAGCGACTCGTGGACACGCGAGAGCGTTGGCTCCGCGACCCGGCGCGAGTCCTCGGCGGCAGGGAGTGAGTCGAGCGCGCCGGCGTACAGAGTGAGCCCGACCGCGACGGCGAAGACGGCGACGAGTGCGGCGGTCGGCTCGACCTGCGCCCTACGCGTCGACCAGTGTGACATCCACGTCACCCCATTCGAGATGTCTGACGACGAGTCGGTCGGCCGCAGGACGCCAGCCGGCGGCGCTCCCACGCTCTCTTGCGGTCTCGATGGCCGCCTCGAAGGCGGTCAGCGAGGCGAACGCCCGCCCCGGGGGGACGCCACGCGCGACTCGAGCGAGCGCGGGATCGTCGCCGACGGGGACGACGGGCCCGAACGCGAACGTCGCGTGGCTCGTCTCGCCGTCGGTCCGGAGCGCGAGCCGCTGCGGGCGGAGCCGGACCCGGTCTGCGTCGAGGGGATGCTCGGCGGCGCTCGCGTAGGTCGAGCCGGCGACGGCGTCGACGGTGTTCGCGGCGGCGGCCGCGTCAGGTGCGGGCTGGCTGGGCAGGTCCGTCGCGACGCCGGTGACGGCGACGCTGGCGAGCGCGACGGCGACACAGGTGTACCAGGCGTCGGGTGGTGCGTCGAACATGCCGACTCTGGCCGCGTGTTCGTACTTGAACCCTCAGACGAGGACGCCCGCAGCGACGACGCTTCCGACGTAGACGCAGACGGCGGTCGGGAGCGCGCGGCCGACGTGATGGCCGACGAGGGCGCGGTCGAGACCGTGGCGGAGTCCGGTCGAGAGAACGGTGAGGACGACCGCCAGCAGACAGACGTATATCCCGACGACCAGGCCGAGCTCGGCCGTCGGGAGCGGCGGGACGCCTGTGGCACTGCTCGCTGTTCCTCCACCTCGGCCACCGAGTCCTGCCGCAGCTCCCCCGCCGGCGTCGCCGCCCATCCCCGCCGCCAGGGCGACGGTCGCACCGGCGACGAGCGGGCCGAACGTCGTCGCCGTGCTGGCGAGCGTGCCCGTCACGCGGGCGAGGTCGTGCCGGCACTCGCGTTCGAGCGCCTGCAGGTCGGCGAGGTGGTCGGCCATCGAGACGAGTGCCCGCCCCGCCGGCGCGCCCTCCTCGCTAGCGAGGCCGAGCAGGGTGGCGGTCCCCCTCGCCCGTGGACTCGGTACGTCCGCGAGCGCGCCGTGGTCGCCGAGGAACGCGCGCTCGACGCCGACGCGGAGCTGGCGCTGGCGGTCGGCGGCCGTGGCGAAGGTCGCACCGGTTTCGCCCTCGACCTCCGCGGCGGCCCGTTCGACGGCCGACTCGACGGCGGTCCCCTCGCTCACGCGTCGGCCGACGAGGTAGAGTGCATCGACGAGGCCCGCCTCGACGGCCCGCGCGTGGTCCCTGACCGCCGCGATGGGGCGATAGCGGACGAGGAGTGTGACGCCGGCCCCCATCGCGACGCCGACCAGCGGTGGCGCCCACGCCGGTGCGACGACAGCTGCCAGCGCCGCGCTCGCGAGGCCGGCACCGAGTCCGACGGCGACCGCGCGCCCTGGATGGTCGGGCACGTCGGGGTGCGAGCGCGGCACCGACGGTGGCGGAAACGCCACCGGACGACGGGTGAACAGCCAGCCGCTCGCGGCGAGCAGGCACCCGGGGAGCGCCACGTCGTAAACCAGTACCAGCGCGCCGACGGTGACCGGGACGCCGGCGACCCGTGCTGCGGGGAGCACGGCGACGAGCGCGAGCGGCAGGAGCACGCCGAAAGCGTAGAGCCCGGTCGCTGGCCCCTGGATGCGGGCACCGAACTCGGCCATCCGGTCGCGGGTCCCGCGCGTGACGGCGGTCATCGCCCGGTCGAGGCTCCGTCCTCGCTCCCCCGACGGCGCGTCGGCGGCCGCGTCGACGAGGTGGAGGGCTCGACGGAGCGCGGGGAACTCCTCGCCCCACTCGTCAGCGAAGCTGCCGAGCCCGGAGCCGGGCCCGCCGCGGGCACCTCGAACGTGGGCCGCGAGGCTCCGCGCCAACGGCCCGTCGTCGGTCTCGGCGGCGAAGGCGGCGGCACGCTCGGCGGCCGGTTCGACGTGCATCCGCAGGACGGCACGCCCGACGAGGCCCGGTGCATCGCCGAGAGCTGCCGTCCGGCGAGCCCTGGCCAGTGCTCCCGGGGTAGCGTGGACGACGTGTGTCGCTGCGAGCCCGGAGGCGGCGGCCACCAGCGGGACGGTCATCGACGCGAGCGAGAGCACGACTGCGGCGGCGGTGCCGGCGAGTGCCGCCAGCGTGCCGGCGACGTAGCCCGCCCGGACGACCGTCGCGGCGTCGAGGTCGCTTCCGACAAAGCCGAGTGCTCGAGTGAGGTCGTCGCTCGGCTCGACCGGCCACGGGTAGCCACGGGCCAGCGCTCGAACGGCTGCGGCGACCAGGGTGCTCACGGCCGTCCACCCGCTACAGGTGCCATCGCTTCGGGACCGGTCCGCCCGTCCTCGGCCAGCGAGGCGATGGCGTCGGCGCGCTTTACCACCTGCGTTCGCACGTCTGCGTAGGATTCGCCGGGACGAGCGAGCGTCGCGACGAGTTGGCTCTCGCCACGGTCGATGCGCCCCGTGGATTCGAGCGTGCGGCCGTCGAGTTCGAACAGCGGCGCGAAGGTGACGCCGTCGTCCCCGACGGCGCGGACCTCCTCGATGCGGCAGACGCGCCGAACGCTTCCATCAGGAGTGTCGAGCGGCCGGAGCGTGACGACGAGGTCGGTGACGGCGAACGAGGACACCGGCACGCCGAGGTCCGAGACGACGCGTTCTCGGACGTCCGCGCCGCCGTCGCCGTGGATGGTCCCCAGCACCGCACTCCCGCTCGCGCCGACGCGCATCGCCTCGTACAGCACCTGGGCCTCCTCGCCGCGGACCTCGCCGACGACGAGGGCACCCTCCCCCAGTCGGAGTGCGGTCCGGAGTGCCTCGTCCGGGGCGACGCTCGGCCCGTCGTCAGTCGCGGTCCGGAGTGCCTGCACGTCCCGGCCGTGTGTCTGCAGGCTCGCGACGGGGAGTTCGGGCGTGTCCTCGATGACGACGGTTCTCGTCTCGACGGGCAGCTCCCAGAGCAGCGCGCCGAGGGTCGTGGTCTTGCCAGCGCCGCGGGTCCCGGCGACGAGCGTCGCGGCAGCACGCTCGACGGCCAGCGAGAGCACCGCGGCGGCTCGCGGCGTCACCGAGTCGACCGCGACGAGCCGTGGAAGCGTCCACGCCTCGGTCCCCGAGCGCCGGAATGCGAAGCCGTAGCCGTCGCTCACCGGCTCGGTGACCCCCGCGACCCTGACCTGGGTGCCGGCGACGGTCGCCGTCGCGTCGAGCGTCGGGCTGGCTCTGGAGAACGCGCGGCCGCTCTCGCGACGGAAGCGCGAGGCGAGCGCCGCCGCGCCGTCCGCGGTCAGTCGGACGTTCGTCGGCATCGTGTGGCCGTCGGCCGTGACCCGGAGCGGTGTCCCGGTGACCGGCGCGGAGGCGAACACGTCCGAGACCGCGTCGTCGGCGAAGCAGTCGGTCAGCACGCCGTAGCCACGGGTGTGCTTCCGCAGGACCGCCGAGAGCGTCTCGACCGGGTCGTCGTCCCCTGCGACGGTACGAACGGCCCGTCCCGGTGCCCGCTGGCCGCCTCCGTCCGTCTCCCGGGTGCCCGACGCGAGCCGTTCGTAGGCGGCGTCGAGCGTCCGGAGGCTCGCACCGTCCAGCCGGTGCTCGGCGGGCTCGACGTGGTAGCGACGTCGTCCGGCTGTATCCTCGTACTCGCGGACCGCTGCGTCCGTGTCCGTCTCGCGGGCTCCGAGCAGCGTCGCGCCCGGTGGTGGCGTCGCAGCGACCCTGGCACGGGCCAGTGACGGGCCGACGTACGGCCGGAGGACTGCCTCGTACGGGCTGTGCTCCGAATCTGTCGACGTAAACTCGCGGGCACGCTCTGCGGCGAGTGCGAGGCCCGTCTCGGCGGCCGCATCGGCGACCTGGCCGGTGCGAGCCTCCGCGTCAGCTGCCGCACGGAGGGGGTCCCGTTCCGCCCGTTCGGCCAGGGCCGGGTCGCGGTGGGCGACGGTCTCGGCGAAGCGCCCGGCGGCGACGAGCAGCGCCGCGGCGTCGTCCTCGTAGGCGCGGTCCAGGCCGTCGGCCCGACAGACAACGCGGTCGGCGTCGCGCGAGGCGAGAGCGCCGACGACGGTGGCGCGGCAGTCCTGCTCGGTCGCGAGGTCCCCCCGCCCGTCGCAGTCGCTCGCGTCGACCAGCAGCCGGTCGGGCTCGAACGTGGGCCGGCAGCCACAGCGCTCCTGATCGTCGGTCAGCAGCGAACGGAGTACTTCCATGCCGACTCTGGCCGCCCGTTCCGGTTTAAACTCCAGTTCGCTGGACACGGACCCCGTTCGGCGCGAGCGACAGTCGGAGTTCGTGGTGCCCGCCGCCCTCTAGCACGAGCGGCCCCTCGCCGCCGGTGCGGAGCGGGAACGGGAGCTCGATAGTTCGAGGCTCGCCGCCGGTGACCGCGTACGCGACGAGGTGCGGGTCGGGGGTCGCGGAGCCGGGCCGGCCGCCGAGTGCGACCCAGTCGACGCGCGCCGTCGTCCAGCTCTCGCCCGGCACCCGGAGCGTGACGAATCGGCGTGCGCCGGTCGCTGGGTCCGGCGTCGGGTCCTCCCTGTCGAGCAGTGCCGTCCCGGCGCGTTCGAGGGTCGTCAGCTCCGTGGCGACGACGCGGTCGCTCCGGTACTCGCGGGCCTCGGCTGCGGCGGGGGCGGCGACGGCGAACAGGGCGAGCGTGACGGCGACCGCGAGGACGACTCGCGTCACAGCCGCTCCCGGAGCCGGGCGAGCACCCCCGGGGTCGGGTCGCTGTCGTCCTCGCGTTCGAAGCGCGGTGCGGGCGAGGTCGGCCACCCGGCGTCGAGCGTCCGCTCGCGTCGACCCCCGGCTGGCGGCTCCTCGGCTTGCGGGCCGTCGTCGCGCTGGCCACTACAGTGGGGACAGGGTTCGTCGCGACCGGCGTCCCGGCGTTCTGGCACCGGCGTCGACGCCGACTCCAACTCGTCGACGCGGTTCTCCAACGTCTCGACCGCGGCGAGCGCAGCGTCGGCACGCTCCTCGACCCGCTCGTCGACCGACCGGACCTTGCCGGCGTAGCCACGGAGCGCCTGGACCGCGGCTTCGAGGTCCGCGATGGCCGTCTCGGCTGCGTCGAGGCGCGACTCGAGGTCGTCGAACTGGTCGCCGTCTCTCGCGTGTGGCGGTGCCGACTGCCGAGGGGTGCTCGCCTCGTCAGGCGGTGTCGTCACGCTCGCGGCACGGTCGTCTGAGCCGTCCAGCGCACGTTCGACGGCGCGGAGCCTGTCGTCGAGGGCGTCGGGCATGACCGCTCTGGCCGCGGCATCCCACAAAAACGATTCGTCGGAACGTTTACACCCGTCGTCCACGGAGAGTTCCGACATGAAAGTCGTCCTGATTGGTGTCGGCCAGGCCGGCGGGAAGCTCACACAGGCCCTGGCCGAGTTCGACTACGAGATGGACTTCGACGCCGTCCGCGGTGCGCTCGCGGTGAACACGGCCGAGACGGACCTCCAGACGCTCGACATCGAGACACAGCTCATCGGCCAGGACCGCGTGCGCGGTCACGGCGTCGGCGGTGACAACGAGCTCGGGGCCGAGGTGATGCAGGAGGACGCCATCGAGGTGATGGACGGCCTCGACGGGAAGATCACTGCGGAGGCCGAGGCGATCTTCGTCGTCGCCGGGCTCGGCGGCGGCACCGGGTCCGGCGGCGCGCCCGTGCTCGTCCGCGAGTTGAAACGTGTCTACGACGTCCCCGTCTACACGCTCGGCGTCCTCCCCGGGCGCGGCGAGGGCTCGATGTATCAGGCCAACGCCGGGCGCTCGCTGAAGACCATCGTCCGTGAGGCCGACTCGACCATCCTCGTCGACAACGACGCCTGGCACGACGCCGGTGAGTCCGTCGAGGCCGCCTTCGACACCATCAACCGGAACATCGCCCAGCGCATCGGCCTGCTGTTCGCCTCCGGGGAGAACGTCGAGGGCGTCGGCGAGTCCGTCGTCGACTCCTCGGAGATCATCAACACGCTGCGCGAGGGCGGCATCGCCTGCGTCGGCTACGCCAGCGCGGCCGGCGGCGAGGACGCCGAGGACAACATCAACGCGGTAACGAGCATCACGCGCTCGGCGCTGTTCACCGGGACGAGCCTCCCCGACGCGGTGACGGCGGACGCGGCCCTCCTCGTCGTCGCCGGTCGGCCGGACGCCATCCCCCGCAAGGGCGTCGAGCGCGCCCGGAGCTGGGTCGAGGACCAGACCGGCAGCCTCCAGGTCCGCGGCGGTGACTTCCCGCTCGACTCCGACCGCATCGCCGCGCTGGTGCTGCTCGGCGGCGTCGAACGCTCCCCGCGCATCGACGAGTTCATGGAGCGCGCGAGGGAGGCACAGGAGGAACAGGAGCAGGTCGACCACACCGCAGCCTTCCAGAACGACGAGCTCGACGACCTGTTCTGAGCTACTCGCGTTCGAGCTCGCGGTCGTCGTTCGGTCGCGCCTCGCCAGTGCGGTCGATTCTGGCACGGGCGTCCTCCAGCGTCTCCGTCTCGAGCAGGTTCTCGAGCTTGTTCTCGAACTGCTCCTCGGAGAGTTCGCCCTGCGCGTAGCGCTGCCGGAGCGTCTCGAGCGCGTCGCGCTTCGAGTCGGGCACTCGCTCGTCGGTCCGTCCGTTCGGCGTGTTCGCCGTCCGACGGTCGGTCTCGTCGAGCACCTCGGTCCCGTCGTCCTCGTCGAAGAGGATAGCGACGATGGGGAGGACGACGGTGTAGCCGATGACGAAGATGAGCCACCAGTTCGGCACGCCGAGGAAGAGGCCGAGCAATCCCGCTCCGAGGACGAGCAGCGAGGTTATCGCGGAGGCGTTTCCCTGGGAGTCACTGTCGTCGCCCGGCGCCATGACCGTTCGTTGGTGGAATCGTCGCAAAAACGTTCCGACAGGGCTCAGGCGAGCGAGCCGCCGTCGAACTCGCTGCGCTCGTAGTCGACGTCCATCAGGTCGAGGATGGTCGGGGTGATGTCGTAGAGGTCCGCGTCGGTGATGCTCACGTCGGCGTCGTCGGCGAACAGCGCGGCGTTGTCGAAGCTGTGCATCCCGTTGCGCGCCTCCTTCCCGAACACGTCGTCGTGGCCCTTGAACCCGGCCTTGAGGTCGAAGCCGTGGTTCGGGATGACGACGAGGTCGGGCGCGATGGCGTCGTGGTCGCCGCGGAACGCCTGCTCCTTCTCGACGACGCGCTCGGCGACCGGCTCGCCGTTCGGTCCCTCCAGGGCTTCGAGCTCGGCCTTGAGCTCGTCGCGGACCGCCTCGTACTCCTCTTCGGGGACGCTGCCGCGCGGCTCGCGCCCCTCGAGGTTGAGATAGACGCGGCCGGGGATGAACGAGTAGGCGCGCGTCTCGTCGCTGATGTCGTCGAGCGCTCCGGGCTCGTCGCTGTCGAAGGAGAGCCAGCCCTCGCGGCGGAGCCACTCGTTGAGGTGGACCTCGTGGTCGAGGGTGGTGAAGCCGTGGTCGGACGCGACGAGCATCGTCACGTCGTCGGGGAGCGCGTCGCGGAGCTTCCCGATGTACTCGTCGACCGTGCGGTAGAACTCGAGGAACTCCTCGCTGTACTCGCCGTCGCGTTCGTAGTGCTCGAACAGGAAGTGGTTGATCCGGTCGGTCGTCATGAACACGCCGAAGAAGAGGTCCCAGTCGTCCTTCTGGACGTAGTGTTCGAACGCCTCGAAGCGCTTCTCGAGCGTCTCGTGGGCGTTCTCGACGAACGCGGACTTGTCGTCGTCGTGGCCGAGCTTGGCGTTCACGTCGAGGTTGTAGTCGATGGAGTCGAGGTACTCCTGTAGCTCCTCGGGCTGTGCCGCCTTCGTCATATCGTCGACGGAGAGGAAGCCGGATACCTGCCGCTGGACGTTCCGCTGTGGCGGGAACGTCACGGGGACGTTCAGGACGGTCGCGTCGCGGCCGTCCTCCTGGACGCGATCCCAGAGCCGTTTCGCCTGCACGTCGTCGCCCATCGGCACGTACGTGTCGTAGGTACCGGTCTCGCGGTCCTGGAAGCCGTAGACACCCGTCTCACCGGGGTTGACGCCGGTGGTCAGCGACGGCCAGCACGCACTCGACTCCGGCGGAACGATGCTCTCGATGGCAGCGGCGCTGCCCTCGCGAGCGATCTGGTTGAGGTTCGGGAACACGTCCTCGTTGTCGGCGACGAGGCTGTACGGCACGCCGTCGATACCGAAGAAAGCGACGCGTGGGGCGTCGTCACCGCGCAACCTATCGAAGAGACCCATAGCTCACCGTACTGGTGATGGATACAAGAAGCTTCTTTTCACCTGTAGCGCCGCCGGCGCTCGTCGATGGCGGCAAGAACGGCTACCGGTCGTCCCGCTCGAAGTTCGTGGGAACGACTGTGACGTGCGAGAGCCCGACCGTCGCGTCCTCGTCGTCGTCCTCGTGGTGGTCGGTCGTGGGAGTCGTGGTGTTGGTAGCCATCACGGGTGGAGTTACGGCAGGAACCCGGATAAGATTACCCATGCTCATAATTTATCGTGCGATAGCCTCGCATAACCGGTGTGTATCCCGCGGGGGTCGCGCCGCTTCCTGGTCGTCCGATACACCGGTGAAACCAAGAACTGTGTCGGCCTCGGTGTCGTTACTGGAACTCGTCCTCGTAGAGGTCCATCGCGTGCTCGATGGCCTCCTTCGCGGCGGCCTTGTCCTCCCAGCCCAGCGTCTCGACTTCCTTGCCCTCCTCGAGGTTCTTGTAGGTCGCGAAGAACTCGTCTATCTCGTCGAGCTGCTGCTGCGGGATGTCCTCGAGATCCTCGATGTGGTCGTAGCGCGGGTCCTCCGTCGGGACCGCGATGACCTTGTCGTCCTGCTCGCCGTCGTCGTCCATCTTCATCAGGGCGACCGGGCGCGCCTCGACGATGCAGCCGGGGAACGTCTGGTCCTCCACGAGGACGAGGACGTCGAACGGGTCCTCGTCGTCGTAGTACGACTGCGGGATGAAACCGTAGTCGGAGGGGTAGTGGACGTTGCTGTGGAGGACTCGGTCGAGGACGACGCCAGGGACGTCCTTGTCGTACTCGTACTTGTTCCGCTCGCCCTTCAGACACTCGACGACCGCGTAGATCTCTTCCGGCGGGTTCGGACCCGTCTCGAGGTCTTCCCAGAGGTTCGTCATACGTTCCGGCGTGGGACTGGCCGGGTCAAAGTCCTTTCGTCTCGATATCGTAGGTCCGTTTCGCACGGTTTCGGCCGGAACGTGGGGCTCTCACCGACCCCCTAATCACCGTTCGCACCTTCGATCCGAACTGGACGCTGTCTGATTCTTTACTCACTACAACTAAACGTAAATAGCTGCGAATACAACGAATAGTTGAGAAGTGTTAAATAGCTCGATGACATTAATGTAACCATGTCAGAGGCACAAACAGTCACCGGTCAGCAGGGCATTGCACGCGAACTCACCGCGTTCCAGCACAATATCCTCGTGATTCTGGCGAAGGAGCCCATGTACGGGCTCGCGATCAAGCGGGAGCTGGAGGAGTACTACGGCACCGAGGTCAACCACGGCCGCCTGTACCCCAACCTCGACGAACTCGTCGGGCTCGGGCTCATCGACAAGAGCGAACTGGACAAGCGCACGAACCAGTACGAGCTGACCGAGGACGGCTACGACGCGGTCATGGACCAGGTCGAGTGGACACTCGAGAACATTGCGACCGAAGAAGAGCGTGCGGACGACATCCGGGCCATCCTCGAGTAACGACCGAACTGCGGCTCTTGCGGTCGACGCGGGAGGCGGACTACGACCCGGGCACCCGTTCTCCTGCCGTCTCGTACACCAGTTCGAGCGACCGCTCCACGACTTCTGTCTGTTCCTCGCTGGGCCACGCGTTGCGCGGGAAGTACTCGTCGAGGAACTCCTCCATCTCCGTCTCGGTGAGTGACTCGACGGGCTTCGCGTAGTGGTTCCCGGCGAAGTCGGCGAACGCCGTCGCGTTCCGCCCGTGTACCTCGCCGTGGTCCTCGCGGACCTGCTCGACGAGCTCTCGGTTGTGCCGGTCGACAGCGCGCCACTCGTCGGGGTCTCCGGGCCCGGAGAGTGGAATCTCCACCGCACGGTCGGTGTCCTCGATTCGGTCCATCTGCACGACGCCGTCCTCGAGCCATTCCTGGGGATGGCAGACGAGCGTCGCCTCGTCGTCGTGCCGGACGCGCGCTGCGTAGTCGAACTCGTCCACGAGCTCGGCCCGCCGTTCGCGGTACGCCTCGGCCTCCGCGTCGTCGACGGTCTCTCGCGCGAGGCGGGACAGCCGCTCGGCCTGCTCGACGACCGACCGGGGAAGTTCGGTTCCGTGCTGCTCGTCCGCCGCTATGTCACCACTCGAAGTGTTATCTTTCTCTGACATTGGCACGTCTTCTCAGGCTTCGTCGAGAGCCTCGTTGGCCAGTTCGTCCGCGCGCTCGTTAATCTCACGGGGGACGTGGCTGATGGTCCAGGAGTCGAAATTCGACAGCAGTTCGTGGACCGAGACCCGCTTCTCCCGGAGCGTCGGGTCGTTCGCGTTGTACTCTCCGCGCACCTGCTTGACGATGAGTTCGGAGTCTCCACGGATCTCGACCTCGTCGTAGCCGTAGTCTACGGCGACCTCGAGCACCCGCAGGAGCGCCTCGTACTCGGCCTGGTTGTTCGTCGCGTTCCCGATACGCTCGCCACCCTCGGCGGCGATACCGTCGCTCGTCACGACGACCCAGCCGACGGCGGCCGGACCGGGGTTCCCGCGTGACGCACCGTCGAAGTAGCAGTGGGCGCGGCCGCTCCCGTCAGTGAGGAGGGCCTCGATGTCCGCCGGGCGGCCCCCCTGGATGACGACCTTTTCGTCGTACGCGACGGCGGAGGCATCCCCGTACTCCGCCCGCCAGCGCTCGTGGTCGGTGTTCCCCTCGGTGACCGTGGCCCCGGCAGCCTCCAGGGTCTCGCGGGCCGCCTCGACGTCGCACTCGATGACCGGCATTGACCGAAGGTCACCGAACCTCGGGTATAACGGTTCTGATTCCGATTTTGTGTCAGATAAAACCACATCACGCAGTCGTGCGATTACTTTCGTTCCACCGGGTTGTGTCCCCGTAACAGCCGACAGATATCCACCGAGGGTTTAAGTGTTTGGGATATACTACTATAAAAGTGCGATGACACGGTCCACCCGCCAGCGGGAGCGAGAAACCGAGACCGAGACGTCGGACGAGCAGGAGGGAGTGAGGGAGTGTCCCGAATGCAGTTCCGAGAACCTGGTCAAGAGTTCCGACAGGGGCGAACTCGTCTGCGACGACTGCGGGCTCGTCGTCGAGGAGGAGAAGATCGACCCCGGTCCGGAGTGGCGAGCGTTCAACCACCAGGAGCGCCAGGAGAAGTCTCGCGTCGGAGCCCCGACAACGCAGACGATGCACGACAAGGGGTTGACGACGACCATCGACTGGAAAGACAAGGACGCGTACGGCCGTTCTATCTCCTCGAAGAAGCGGAGCCAGATGCACCGGCTCCGCAAGTGGCAGGAACGCATCAGAACCAAGGACGCGGGGGAGCGGAACCTGCAGTTCGCGCTCAGCGAGATCGACCGGATGGCCAGCGCACTGGGCGTCCCACGCTCGGTCCGCGAGGTCGCGTCGGTCATCTACCGGCGTGCGCTCAACGAGGACCTCATCCGTGGCCGCTCCATCGAAGGCGTCGCGACGAGCGCCCTCTACGCCGCCTGCCGAAAGGAGGGTATCCCGCGCAGTCTCGAGGAGATTTCGGAGGTCTCGCGGGTAGAGCGGAAGGAGATCGGGCGCACGTACCGATACATCTCCCAGGAACTCGGCCTGGAGATGCGCCCCGTCGACCCGAAGAAGTACGTCCCCCGTTTCTGCTCCGAACTCGAACTCTCCGAAGAAGTACAGACCAAGGCCAACGAGATTATCGAGACGACCGCCGAGAAGGGGTTGCTCTCCGGCAAGTCGCCGACCGGCTACGCCGCCGCCGCGATCTACGCGGCCTCGCTGCTGTGCAACGAGAAGAAGACGCAGCGCGAAGTCGCCGACGTGGCACAGGTGACGGAGGTCACGATCCGGAACCGCTACCAGGAGCAGATCGAAGCGATGGGTATCCACAGCTAGGCCCACACCGCCACCTGCCCGTTCTTTCGACCACCACGCCGGCAGCCCCGACTGACCGGACCCTGCGACACAACGCTTACCGAGTGGCCGACCGATGTTCTCCACGATGGTGCTACTCGTCGGAACCTTCGACGGCCTCTTCGCCCTCAACGAGGACGGGACGGGTCCGGAGCGACAGCTGGACGCGACCATCCATCGGCTTCACGCGGTCGAGGACGGCTGTATCGCGGCCACCGAGACCGGGCTCTACCGGACGACGGACGGCCGCACCTGGGACCACGTCGCCGAGTTCCCGGGTGCCGTGGTCGCGACGGCAGTCAGCCCCGACAGTGACCGGTGGTACGTGGGGACCGACCACGCTGCCGTCCACCTCTCCACCGACGATGGTGCGAGCTCGACGCCCTCCAGTCGCTCCCCGACCGCGAGCGCTGGCGCGACCGTGCGCCCGGTGACGACGCGAGCGTCCGGACGATGGCGGTCCATCAGGACGCACCCGAGCGGCTCGCCGTCGGTATCGAGCCCGGCGGCGTCTACCTGAGTGTCGACGGCGGCGAGACTTGGTCTGCCCGCTCCGCGGGCGTCCACGACGACGTCCACCACCTGCTCGCGCTCGGAGCAGACGAGTACGTCGCCGCCTGTGGGAACGGGCTCTATCGGACTGACGACGCCGGTCGCACCTGGCTCAGGCAGGACACCGACTTCCGCGACTTCTGGTTCAACTACTTCCGTGAGAGTCACAGCCACGAGGGGACGCTCTACGCGAGCGCCAACGGGTGGGGCCCCGTGGCCCCGGGTGGCGCGCTGTTCGAGGTGGCCGACGACGGGACCGTCGAGCGGTACCCGTACCCCGGCGAGAACGAGTCGTTCGTCATCTCGTGGGCTGTGCAGGACGGGACAGTGTACGCCGGCACGATGGACGTCCGAGACGGCTTCGGCCAGTACGAGCCGGCCCGCATCCTGCGCCGGGAGGAGCGTGGCTGGTTCGAGTCCGGAACGGTCCCCGCGGGGGCGCGGACCCTCGCGACGGTTTAACTGCGATGGCGGGGTCACCCCCGGCGTGTCCTGATCACGGACCGACTGCGGAAAGCGACTGTGCGACACGTCGCAGTCGGGCGGTTTTCGGTGTCGCCTGTCCGCCAGATTGAAGCGCGTCCTCGCCGTATCTTCCTCGAATGCGGCTCGACGACTACATCGAGGGGATGGAACCCGACGAGTCGGCCCGCCGTCGGCAGCTCGCCGAGGAGAAGTCCTACGCCATCACCGAGTACCTGGAGGACTTCCAGTCGCGGTTCGAGGAGACGGTACAGGGCGACTCGCTGTACGGAGCGACGGCACCCTCCATCTTCGTCGGCCGGACGAACTACCCCAACGTCTCGACCGGACTGCTCTCGCCCGTCGCGGAGGGCGACCCGACCGACTTCGTCACCGACGGTCAGTGGTACCAGCAGGGCCTCGGCGTCGGTGACGTCGTCGAGCGGCGCACCGGCCTGCTCAACTCCCGTCGGCGCGCGAACGTCAACGTCGAGGACGTCTGGGACGGCTTCGTCGGCGTCCAGCGCGAGGTCGCCATCGCGGGCGACCCCGTGGACGTCGAGATCGGCCTCGACGGCAAACTCGACCTCGACCTCGACGTAGGCGAGGGCGTGGCGACGCCGACCGGCCCGAGCGCCAGCGCCACCTCCGTCGACCTCACCGAGAACCCCTACGTCCCCCGTCCGGTGAAGAAGACGCTGGAGGACGACGACTGGCAGGCCCAGGGGGCGATGACGTACCTCTACCGGCGCGGCCTCGACGTGTACGACATCAACCGCGTCCTCTCCGCTGGCGCGCTCGGCCAGGGCGAGAACCGCCGGCTCGTCCCGACGCGCTGGTCCATCACGGCGGTCGACGACACCATCGGCCAGTACCTCCGCGGTCAGCTCCGGCACGCCCCGAGCGTCGACAGCGTCGAGGTCCGGATGAACGAGTACATGGGCAACCGCTTCTGGGTCGTCCTCGCGCCCGGGCAGTGGGAGTTCGAACTCGTCGAGATGAAGGCGCCGGGGAGCGTCTGGAACCCCGACCCGACCGGCGACATCTGGATGGGGAGTGCCTCGGAGGGATACGAGGGCCGCACCGGCTACGTCGACGAGACCGCCGGTGCGTACTACGCCAGCCGCCTCGGCGTCCTCGAACACCTCGCAGAGCGCGGCCGGCAGGCGAAATGCCTCGTGCTCCGGGAGGTCAGCGACGACTACTGGGCGCCCGTCGGCGTCTGGCAGGTGCGCGAGAGCGTCCGGAACGCCTTCGACGGGACGCCGTGGCACAGTGTCGACGAGGACGCCCTGGACGACTCGCTCGCCGGCGAGCACGGCGAGGCGGAGACGTTCCACGGTGCGGTCCGCACCATCGCACAGCGGCTCCCCGTCTCATACAACCGGCTCCGCCGGAAGTCGGACCTCGTCGCCGGCGTCCAGAGTTCGCTGGGTGACTTCTAGAAGAGCGACTCGCGACGACCGCGCTCAGGCGCTGTCGAGGTTCTCGAACGCGGCCTCGACGAGCTCGCCGGTGTCGGCGATCAGCTCCTCCCAGTCTTCGTCCTGTGGCGCCATCCCCAGCAGCGGCGCGATCTTCATGATCGAGACGTGGTAGACGTGCTGTCGACCGGGCTCCGCCTCCCAGACGACGACGTTACACGGCATCAGTCCGCCGAGCTCCGGGCTCATGTCGAGCCCGCGGTCGGCCATCTCCGGGTTGCAGGCCCCGAGGACGTAGTACGGGTCGCGGTCGGCACCGATCTTCTCGGCGAGCATGTCGGAGACGGAGAACTCGACCGCGACGCCGAAACCAGCCTCGGCGAACGCCTCGCGGACGTGCTCGATGGCCTCCTCGTGTCCCATCTCGAGTGTGGCCTGCTTCTTGCCGATCTCGTCGTCGCTCGGAGTCTGGAGTTCGACGTCGCTGTCGTCGTTGGATTCGAGTGCCATAGTTCGACAGGCGGTGCGGACGGACAAAAACGTATGCTACAGCGCGAAGGGCAACCACTCCAGCCAGCTGGACACCGTCTCCGGCGGGATGACCGGGTCGTGGATGACCAGCCAGTCGAGCAGCACCAGCCCGGCCCCGTGGGCGAAGACCGAGGGCAAGATGGAGCCGCTCTTGTAGTCGACCGCGCCGAACAGCACGTCCGTCGGCCCGGAGAGTAGCAGCTCTATCGGGGGTTTGGCGATGTGATGTACCGCGTAGATCACGGGGCTGATGAACGCGGCCTTGATGCCGAATCGTTCGCCGACGCCCACACAGAGCAAGCCACGGTAGTACGTCTCGACGGCGACGACGAGCGCGAACTGCTTGGCGGCGTGGGCGGCAAAGGCCCCGGGCTCGCGGAGTTCGGCGGCCGTCGCCCACATCGGATAGTACGCACGGATCGACGGCAGCGACGAGCCGACGAGGTAGAACGGGAAGACGAACAGCGCGAGCAGTGCGGCGTTTCGCACCGCGGTGCGGTCGATACGGTAGCCGATGTCCTTGCCGTAGTACGCCGCGAGGGCCATCGGCCCGCAGAAGAAGATGAGACCGTCGACGACGAGCCGCTGGTCCAGCCCGGGCTGGTGGAACGTCATCCAGAGTATCGAGAGGGCCGCGCCGACGACGAGCGACTTCGCGGTCCAGGAGAGACGCGACCAGCGCAGGGACGCCAGTCTGGGACGGAGCCAGTCGACGGCCGTGGTGACGATACCGGCGTCCTGGCTCGACACGGCTCTACTCGTCCGCGGTCGCGACGGGGCCGCGACCGACGACGTCGCGGACGGCTTCCTCGAACTCCTGGCGCTTCTCGAAGTACGTGATGTCCACGTCTTCGAGCGCCGCGGAGAGTTCGGTCGGCCCGTCGGGCGTCCGGATGACGGCGTCGCCCTCGAGGGTCTCCAGTCGGCTCTTCTTGATGGGCCAGGTCAGGCGGGACGTGACTCGTGCGAGCGGTGCGCCCTCGACGGGCTGGCCCTCGCCGAGCTCGACGGCGGGTTCTGCGTCTGCTTCCTCCTCGTCAGCCATGGTCGGGGCTTTGCAACCGCGTCGATTCAACCTTTCGCTTCCGACCCCGATGTCTGACGTACTGTTTTGTGGTGGGAGGCCCAACACGGGTCCATGACCAGTCTCGCGGACGTGTACGAAGACAACGTCGGGGAGGTCGACGACCTCCGGCGTTTCTACCTGGGGGTCGCGCTGTTCGCGGCCGGGGCGTTGCTCACGGTGGTGGGCATCCTCGTCGGGGGAACCGACCTGCTCGGTGCGGTCGGCGTGGGCGTCTACGACGCCCGGAAGGTCGCCGGGGTGCTCGGCGGGCTCGGCGTCCCGGCGGTGCTCGTGGGCGTGTTCACCGTCCTGCCGGCGAGCAAACGCATCCGGGCTGCCGCGGCCATCGGGGCGAGCCTCTGCGTGCTCGGCGTCGCGCTGTTCTGGTACGCCTACCCGGCGTACTGGGTGACGGGCCCGCAGGAGCGCACGGGACTCACCCTGCTCGTCGCGGCGGTGTACTCCTTCGGCGTCTTCGCCTCCATCGGCTGCCTGTTCAGTGCCGTCGTGACGTTCAAGACGCGCAACGACCCGGGCGGCACCGTCACGATGGAGGTCACTCGCGAGGGCGAGACCCGCGTCGTCGAGGTACCGGCCGAGCACGCCGAGCAGGCGGCCCGGGGTGGCGTCGGGATGTTCGGCGCGGACCCCGACGGCTCGGTCGAGACGCAGACGAACCAGCCCGCGTCGGGCCCGGCATCGTCGTCAGCGAGTGGGACAGGCGGGGCTCCGAACGCCACGTCCCGAGCGTCTCCCGGTGCTTCCTCGCCCGGACTCGGTGCCGGGGGCACGGCGACGAGCGACGGCGGGGCGTCGACGCAGGACATCCAGTCGCCGATGGACGGCTACGACGACGGCGAGGTGCTCCAGTCGGGGGACAGCCGACAGGAGAAGAGCCTCGCGGACCGCTACTGCGGTAACTGCCAGCACTTCGAGTACGTCCGGACGAACCGCGGGATGCAGCCCTACTGCGGCGCGCACAGCGAGGTCATGGACGACATGGAGGCGTGCCAGCAGTGGGAACCGAACAACTAGCCGTCAACTGCCCTCTCGCCTGACGACTCTCGCACGTCCGAAAGCGTCGCCGCCATCCGGTCCCAGTGACTCCCCTTCCAGAACCGCTGGCCACAGTCCCGACAGCGCCAGACCGGTGCGACATCGTCGGGGACGTACTCGGGGCGGTCGGCCGAATCGTCGGCCTCCACCCGGGCGAGCCGACCGTTGCACCGGCCGCAGTGGACTGGTTCCGCGGCGGGAGTGAGGTCGACCCCTGCGGCAGCGAGTTCCCGGAGCTGTGGCTCTGTCTCGCGTTCCCGGAGCAGAATCGACCGTTCGGCCCGCGTGGCGAGGTATTCGTCACGGGTGACGAGGCTGCGGTGCTCCCCGGTCGCGAGCGCGAGCACGGCGTCGTCGGCCTCCACGTCCCGGTCCAGCGCGTAGAGCGTGTCGTGGCCGCAGAGCCGCAGGTACGTCGCGAGGTTGCCGAGCATCGCGTCGAGGAGGTACCGCATCAGTGCAGGAACTCACGGACGCCGTCGGCATCACGCGTGTTCAGTACGTCGGCGGCCTCGGCCCAGCCGCGCCGGGCGGTGTGGACGCCGAAGCGGACGTATCCGAACGACGGCGTGCGGTGGGCGTCGGTGTCGATGGCGATCGTCGCGCCGGCGTCGACGGCGGCCTTCACGGGGCCGCCGGAGAGGTCGAGCCGGTGCGGGTCGCTGTTGATCTCCAGTGCGACGCCCGCCCGCGCGGCGGCCTCGGCGAGCGCCTCGGCGTCGACGTCCAGGCCGGAGCGCTGGTTCAGCAGCCTGCCGGTCGGATGGCCGAGGATGTCGACGGCGGGATGCTCCATCGCGCGGACGAGTCGGTCGGTACCGTCGCCGTCGAGCGCGGCGTGCGGCGACGCGACGACCACGTCAAGCTCGGCGAGCACGTCGTCGTCGACGGAGAGGTCGCCGTCGGCGGTGATGTTCGCCTCGACGCCCGTGAACACCTCGACGTCGTAGTCGTCGGCGACGTCCCGAATCCGGTCCGCCTGCGCCAGCAGCTCCTCGTCGGGGACGCCGACGCCCCCGACGACGCCCGGACCGGTCGCGTGGTCGGTGACGGCGATGTAGTCGTGGCCGAAGGCGGCCGCCCCGTCGAGCATCGACCCGATGGACTCCGCGCCGTCTGACCAGTCGGTGTGGGTGTGGATATCTCCCTGGACGTCGTCCTCGGTCACGAGTTCGGGGAGTTCGTCGTCCGCGGCGGCAGCGATCTCCCCGCGGTCCTCCCGCATCTCGGGCGGAATCCTCGGGAGGCCGAGCGCGTCGTACATCGACGCCTCGTCGGTTCCGGCGACGCGGTCGCCGACCCGCTGGCCCGCGTCGGGGTCGGCAACCTCGCTCACGTCGAACGCGCCGTACTCGTTGAGCTTCAGGCCGCGGTCGATGGCGTAGTTGCGGAGGGCGACGTTGTGCGCCTTGCTGCCGGTGAAGTACTGGAGCGCGGAGCCGAACTCGTCGGGGACGACGACGCGGAGGTCGACGCGCATCCCGTCACTGCGCACGCTGGCCTTCTCGGTGCCGGCCTCGATGACGTCGTCGGTGCCGTCCCAGCCGAGGAAGGCGTCGATGGCGGCCGCACCGTCGTCGGTGCCGACGAGCACGTCGATGTCGCCGATGGTCGCGCGCCAGCGCCGCAGGGAACCCGCGACCTCGACGTGTGCGACCGGCGACGCGCCGGAGAGGTAGTCCACGAGGTCGTCCGCGAGCGGCCGGGCGTCCCCGAGCAGCGTCCGCTCGCCCGCCGACTTGGCGAACTCGATGTTCCCGAGGATGTTCTCCTCCGTCTTCGGCCCGAAGCCGTGCAGCTCGCGGATGCGCTCCGCGCGTGCGGCCGACTCGAGGTCTTCGAGGCTCCGGACGTCGAGCTCGTCGTACAGCGTCCCGACCGTCTTCGGCCCCACGCCCTCCACCCTGAGCAGGGCATCGAGGTCGACGGGATAGCGCTCTCGCAGCTCCTCTAGCTCGCCGATTTCGCCTGTCTCGGCATACTCCACCACCTTCGAGGAGATGGCGTCGCCGACGTGGTCGAGTTCGCTGATGGCGTCGGCACCCTCCGCGACGAGGTCGTCGAACGACCCCTGGTAGTCGCGGATGCTCTCTGCGGCGCGACGGTAGGCGTTCGGCTTGTACTCCACGTCGTCTGCTTCGAGCAGGTTCGCCATCTCCTCCAGTCGTGCGGCGACGTCGTCCTGTAGGCTCATGTTCGTGGTCCACCGCCCTCGTGGCCGAGGGCCTTCTTCAGGAAGTTCATCCAGCGTTTCTTGTCTGCGGCGTCCTTCGCGTCGGCTTCGGCCTCGATGTTCGTCGGGCCGAGGCTCTCCAACGCGTTCAGCGCGCGGTCCAGCCCGATGATGGCCTCGACAACCTCCTCGCCCTCCGTCCAGCTCATGTCGGCCCAGTCGTCCTCGAGGCGCTGCCGGCGCTGGAGCCGCTCGCGCCGCAGGTTCTTCTTCGCCTGCTGGACCCGCTCGCGCTCGCCCGCCGGGATGGTGTCCCGGCGCTTGATCTCGAAGACGAACGACTGCAGGTCGATGGGCTCGCCCTGCACGTCGATGCGCTCGGGGATGTCCGCGCCCACGGTCGCCCCCTCGCGGTCGACCCGGGCGAGCAGCTGCTTCTGTTCGTACGCTTTCACACACGGGAGTCGGGCCCGCGGGACCAAAAACTCCCACGCCGACGAGATCCGGGTACCGGTGCGCGGGGTCGTCTGTCCGCCCGGGTTTACAAATATTGCAACTCCTCGCCGGGGACATCGAGGAACCAGCCGTCGGCGCGCGGCTGGCGAGACTGCGCGAGCGCAACGAGCGGTCGAGCCGACACTCGTGGGGGATGAGCATCGTGGTTCGGGAGAGCGGAGCTCTCCCGTCCCCACTGGCAATTCCCGATTTCCGGGGACGCAGTCGGTTGGGGAGGTTCGAGGTGCGGTGCGGTCGCGGTGGGTGTCCCCGTGAGCGAGCCTGCCAGCGAACGGGGGCTCGTCGGACCGCAGGCCAGACGGTGGGACTTGCCGGGCGTTCGTGGTTCGGGCGATTCACGAGAGACAGACCGATACCCACGCTGCTTCCGCAGTTCGGCACACGAATCGAGATTCGAAACGGCACCCGAACTCGTTGACAGCTTGATATGGGTACGGTCGCATCTGCATGATAGGGGATACGAACTCCCCAGTCACGCCATGTCGACCACGAACCGAACCCGCAACCAGCCGAACCAGACCCGCCTCGACCTCTCACGGGCCGAGGAGTGGGTCGTCCACCACGTCGCGCTGTCCGCGCTGACGGACGACAGCGAGTCGCCCCACGTGCCACAGCCGTGGTGGGCACTCGAGACTGCGAAGAAACTCGAAGCTGGCGTGCGCTCGTTCACACAGTTCGAGGGCTGGCGACTTCGGGCCGAACTGCTCGCGTACGCCGCGCACCCGTCCCCCCCGGACGACGACGCGGCACACGCACGGACGGTTGGCGACCGTCTGCAACGCAGCTTCGCCCCGGCACCGCCCGCCATCGAGAACGACATGGCGGTCGATCAGGCACTTCGACCGGATCTACACTGATCCAATCCCGGAACGGTTCCAGAGACCGTTCGTCGGCCGGCGACGTCCACAGCATCGCCGGCTACGATTCACCCCCTTCCTGCGGCCCAACGTTCGACTGACAGCACCGCGTGTCACCCGCGCCGCCGAAGAATTATGTTCTGTGCTAGTCACCGTCACGTTATGGAGGTCGACTACGAGCGCGAGGTTGCGGAGTTCGAGTGGGACATCCCGGACGAGTACAACCTTCCCGACGTGGTCGCGGACCACGCCGACGAGCACGGGGACCGCGTTGCCGTGCGGTTCCGGGACGCGGACGGCGCGGAGGCAGTGCGGACGTACGCCAACATCTGGGACGATGCCCAGCGGTTCGCCAACGCGCTGTCGGACCTCGGCGTGGGCGAGGGCGACCGCGTCATGCACCTCTTTCCACGGCATCCCGACGCCTTCGCGGTACAGGTCGGTGCGCTCGCCGTCGGCGCACTCCTCGTGCCGTGTTCGGAGCTGCTGAAGCCCAAGGACATCGAGTTCCGCGCGAACGACTGCGAGGCGTCGGTGATGGTCGCCCATCACTCCCTCAGCGACATGGTCGAACCGGTCGCCGACGAGACGCCGCTCGAACACTTCGTCGCCCTCGACGGCGAGGTGGAGGGCTGGCACCGCTTCAGTGACCTGCTCGACGGGCAGGCCGCCGAGTACGACGGCCCGGAACTCGGCGCCGAGACGCCGTTGACCATCAACTACACCTCCGGGACGACCGGCCAGCCGAAGCCGGTTCAGCACCGCCACCGCTGGCTGTACTGCTTCAACCGCATCAACGGCCGCTACTGGTGGGGCATCGACGACGACACCGACCTCTCCGAGGAGTACCTCTGGGCGACGACGGGAACCGGCTGGGCGAAGTGGTTCTGGAGCCCGGTCGGCGTCGCGCTCACCGCGGGGGCGACGCAGTTCGTCTACGAGGGCGAGTTCGAGCCCGCGACGTTCCTCGACCTCCTCGCGGAGGAGGAGATCACGAAGCTCTGTGCCGTCCCGACGCAGTACCGGATGTTCGCCCAGGAGGACCTCGACGACTGGGAGCTCTCGCTCACCGACGCGCTCTCGGCGGGCGAACCGCTCAACCGCGAGCCCATCCAGGCGTTCGAGGACGCCTTCGGCATCACCCCGCGCGACGGCTACGGCCAGACGGAGACGGTCGCGGTCGCGTCGAACTACCCCGGCATCGACGTCAAGCCGGGGAGCATGGGCCGGCCCTGCCCCGGCATCGGGACGACCATCATCGACACGATGGACGAGACGGAGGTCGATGACGGCGAGATCGGCGAGATAGCCATCCCCGTTGACTCCCCCGCCATCTTCGACGGCTACTACGAGCGACCCGACTTCGACGCCGAGACCTTCTCGGGTGAGTACTACCGCACCGGCGACCTGGCCTCGCGCGACGAGGACGGCTACCTCTTCTTCGAGGGGCGCGCGGACGACATCATCATCTCCTCGGGTTACCGCATCGGCCCGTTCGAGGTCGAGGATGCCATCGTCGCGCACCCCGCCGTCGCCGAGGCCGCGGCCGTCGCCAGCCCCCACGAGGAGCGCGGGAACGTCGTCAAGGCCTACGTCGTCCTCGCCGACGGCGACGAGCCCTCGGACGAACTCGTCGGGGAGATACAGGAGTTCGTGAAGGAGGAGACGGCCCCGTACAAGTACCCCCGCCGGGTCGAGTTCGTCGACGAGCTGCCGAAGACGAGTTCGGGGAAGACCCGCCGTATCGAGCTCCGCGAGGAGGAGCACGACGACTGAGCCGCGTCCCCGAATCCCAACCCCTTTGCCGTCCGTGTTCGTACTGGCGACCAATGGCCAAGTGCGACGAGTGCGGCGACGAGACGAACATGCCGTACACCTGCAACCGGTGTGGCGGGAAGTTCTGTGGCACCCACCGGCTGCCCGAGAACCACGACTGCCCAGGGCTGCAGTGGGACGACCCGCAGGGCGTCTGGGCCGAGGAGACGACGGACACCTCCAGCAGCAGCGACGGCGGCGTGCTGAGCGGCCTCACTTCGGACCCGTTCCGGCGTGGCGGCCCGCTGGCGTACTTCCGCGGGAACATGACGTACGTGTTCCTCGGGCTGATGTGGATCACGTGGGGAATCCAGTACTTCATCCTGCCCACGTTCACGACGATCAGCCCGGAGCCGTTCGCGGAGCAACAGCAGCTCTGGTACGACATCTTCACGCTCCAGAGCGAGCACCCCGAGTACGTCTGGGCGTGGTTCACCTCCATCTTCTCGCACGCGGGTGGCCTCTATCACATCGCCGGCAACAGCATCGTGATATTCTTCTTCGGCCGGCTGGTCGAGGAGTACGTCGGCAGCCGCGACTACATCTTCCTGTTCCTCGCGAGCGGCGTCCTCGCCGGGCTCGGACAGATCGGCCTCGCGCTCGTGACGGGCGAACCGACGGCGCTGTACGGGGCCTCCGGCGCGGCCCTGGCCCTGATGGGCGTGCTGACGGTCATCCGACCGAACCTCACCGTGCTCATCTACTTCATCATCCCGACGCCCATCTGGGTGCTCACCGGGCTGTACGCCCTCGTCAGCGTCACTGGCGTCATCGGTGGCAGTGTCGCCCCCGGGGGGAACGTCGCCCACGGCGCACACCTGTTCGGTCTCATCCTTGGCCTGCTGTACGGCCAGTACGTGAAGGACAAGGTGAGCCTCCCGCGGGAGACCAGCCTCGGCGGCGGCCGTCGCGGCGGCGGTGGCGGCAGAGGCCCGTTCTGAGATGCGGACCGAGTTCGTTCCGGACCCCGGAGCCGCCAGAGACGAGATGGAAGCCCAGCAGCGAGATATCGCCGCGGCGGCGACCTTCACCGACGACTTCGAGTTCGACGGCGACGCGGTCGGCAGCGACACCGGCCCGCTCGTCGCCGGCGTCGACCAGGCGTTCCTCGACGACCGCGTGGTGAGCGCCATCGTCGTCACCCGCGGCGAGAGCGTCGTCGAGCGTGCCCACGCCGTCTCGCCGCTCTCGATTCCGTACATCCCCGGGCTGCTCTCGTTCCGCGAGGGCAACCCCATCCTCGCCGCGTTCGAGGAGCTGGAGACCGAGCCCGACTGCGTGCTGTTCGACGGCAGCGGCCACATCCACTTCCGGCAGGCCGGACTCGCCACGCACATCGGCGTCGTCCTCGACGTGCCGAGCGTCGGCGTCGCGAAGAACCTGCTCTGTGGCACGCCCGAATCGTCGACGGAGGGGCTCGCGGCTGGCGAGCGCGTCGGCATCGACGCCGACGGCGACGTGGACGCGCCCGCCGGCACCAGAATCGGGTACGCCGTACAGACGAAGCAGTACGACTCGTCGAACCGTCACGTCAACCCGCTTCTCGTCAGTCCCGGCCACCGCGTGAGCGCCGAGACCGCGGCGGACTGGACGCTCGCCACCGCGGCGGGCTACAAGCTCCCGGAACCGACCCGGCTGGCCGACGCGCACGCCGACGACGTGAAACGAACCATCGACACTTAGGTACCTCCCGGGTGAACGCCGGAGCATGACCGCAGACGAGGACGACGACTCGCCCGAGGGGGCGAGCACGACGACGGACGACGAGGTGTCGTCGGAACCGGAACCGACACTGGAGACCGTACTCATCACCGGCTGCTCCTCCGGTATCGGCCGTGCGACGGCGAAGGCGTTCCGCTCGGAGGGCTGGCTGGTGTACGCGACGGCGCGCGACCCGGACGACCTCGCGGACCTGGCCGACATCGGCTGCGAGACGGCCGAGCTCGACGTGACCGACCGCGGGCAGGTCGAGCGTGTCGTCGACCGGGTCGTCGACGAGGCCGGCCACATCGACTGCGTCGTCAACAACGCCGGCTACGCGCAGATGGGCCCCATCGAGGACGTGCCGACGGAGAAGGTCCACGAACAGTTCGACGTGAACGTCTACGGCCCCCACCGGCTCGTCCGCGCCGCCGCGCCGCACATGCGGGAGGCGGAGGACGGCACGTTCGTCAACGTCTCCAGCGTCTCGGGCAAGCTCTCCGTGGCCGGAACCGGTGTCTACTCCGCCTCGAAGTTCGCCGTCGAGGCGATGAGCGACGCGCTCCGGAGCGAGCTCCGCGATTTCGACGTCGAGGTCGTCGTCGTCGAACCCGGCCCCGTCGCCACGCAGTTCACCGACCGCGCCGACAGCGAGGTCGACGACCTCCCCCGTTCGGAGGCGTACGACGACCTCTACGAGCTCTTCGAGGACGCCAGCCTGGTCGCGGGCGACGGCCCGCTCTCCGTCTCGCCGAACCAGGTCGCAGGAGTCATCCTGAACGCCGCCAGCAGCACCGACCCCGCGACCAGATATCCCGTCGGCACCGTCGCGAAGTACGGCCTGCTCGCCCGGTACCTGCCGGACCGGATCCGCGACGTGGTCGTCGGACTCGTCCGGCGCTTCGCCACGTAGGGAGCGGACCGTGCCCATCGAGAACCGCGACGAACTGGCGACGACACCGGCCCGCGAGACGGCACTCGCCTGCGTCACGGCCGGCATCGAGGCAGCGCTACCGGAGCGCGTCGTCGCGGACGGCGTGGCGGTCACCGACACTGTTCTGACGGTCGACGACACGCGATACGACCTCGGCTCGTTCTCCGCGATACAGCTCGTCGGCGCGGGCAAGGGCGCGGGCCGGCTGGCCGCGGCGTTGGTCGACGCGCTCGACGGCCGCGTGGACGGCGGTGTCGTCATCACCGACGAGCCGGCCGATGCGGGGCCGGTCGAGGTGGTCGTCGGCGACCACCCCATCCCGACCGAGCGGAACGTCGCTGCCGCCCATCGGATTCGGGACTCCGTCGCCGATGCCCCCGAGGACGCACTCGTGCTCGTCGCACTCACCGGGGGAGCGAGCGCGCTCCTGACGCTGCCCGGCGGCGACCTCACCGTCGACGACATCGCCGGCGTGACGCGCGAACTGCTCGACGCCGGGGCCTCCATCGGCGAGCTCAACGCCCTCCGGAAGCACTGCTCGGCGGTGAAGGGCGGGTGGTTGGCCGACGCAGCGGCACCCGCTCGGCTCGTCACGCTCGCGGTCTCGGACGTCGTCGGCGACGACCCCTCCGTCATCGGCAGCGGGCCGACCGCACCCGACGCCACGACGTACGCCGACGCTGTCGCGACCCTCGACCGGTACGACGTGGCCGCGCCGTCCGTGCGGGCACACCTCCAGTGCGGTGTCGACGGGTCTGCACCGGAGACGCCGCGCGCCGACGACCGGGCGTTCGACCGCGCAGACTACCACGTGCTGGCGAACGCGGAGACGGCGCTTTCAGCGGCGGCGATGGTCGCCCGGAAACGAGGGTACGAACCGCTCGTGCTCTCGGCCAGCGTCGAAGGCGAGGCTCGCGAGGCTGGCCGGTTCCACGCGGCCGTCGCTCGCGAGGTGCGGGCGACCCGCCGGCCAGTCGACCCGCCGGCGGTGCTCCTCTCCGGCGGCGAGTGCACCGTCAGCGTCCGCGGCGATGGGGTAGGTGGGCCGAACCTGGAGTTCGGGCTCGCCGCGGCCCTTACCCTGCGGGGGACCGACGATGTGGCGGTCGCGGCCGTCGACACCGACGGTCGCGACGGTTCGACGGCCGCTGCGGGTTCACTCGTCGACGGTGAGACCGTCCCGAACCCGGAGCCGGCTCGGGACGCGCTCACAGTCAACGACAGCTGCGGCTACCTGGACGGACGGGACGCAGTGCTCAGGACGGCCCCGACGGGGACGAACGTCAACGACCTGCGGGTCGTGGTCTTGCAGTAGGGCTCGGCCAAAATTGTTGGCGAACAGACGGTACGCGACAGCGCGCGATGCTGTACCGTACGACCGCTGGACATCGCGCGTCGGCGTTCTATAGCATACCGGGGCTGGTCCCGGCTTCCTACTTCAATCCAGACACGCGGCGACGATTCTGAGCATCCGTTCCCCGCGCACCTCGTCGGCGAACAGCGGGACCCGGCGCACGTCGGTCCCGCGGAACAGCTCCTGTGCCTCCGCCAGCGCGGACTGCTGGACGTCCCAGCGGCGCTGGCAGAACTCGCAGTCGGCGAGGTCCGGCTTCACGAACTCGTCGGCGTCGACCGAATCGGTCACGTCGGCGAGGTCCTCCATGACCCGGTTGACGACGACGGTGCCGACGGGGATCTCGAAGTCGGCGAGCTGGGCGCGCAGCCGGCGTGACTCGAAGACGCTCATCTCCTCGGGCACCATGACGATGCGGAAGTCGGTCTGTGCGGGGTCGCGAAGCACGGCGTGCAGGCGCTCGATGCGGTCGGCGAGCTCGTCGAGGTCCGGCGACTGCTGGTCCGCGCCGTCGTCACCGCCGAACATGCCGGAGAGGCCGCCCATCAGGCCGCCGAGCCGTTCGCGGAGCTTCGCGATGCGGCCGACCATCGTGTCCATGACCTCGGGGAGTTCGAGCAGCCGGAGCGTGTGGCCGGTTGGTGCGGTGTCGACGACGACGCGGTCGAAGCGCGGGTCGTCGAGGTACTCGAGAAAGAGCTGCATGGCGGCCGCCTCGTCCGCACCGGGCATCGCGCCGCCGAACATCGAGCTCATCGGGTCCCCGCCCTCGCCGCCGAGCATCTCGCCGAGGCCCCCCATCGGGCCCTCCATACCGCCCTGCCCGCCCATTGGGCCGGCGTCCGCGCCGCCGGGCTCGTCGCCGAACGGGTCGGCGCCGGCCCCGTCACCGCCCCCGAACAGTGCCTCACCCTCCGCCATCGCCTGCTCGGGGTCGATCTCGGCGGCGAACAGCGGGATATCCTCCCGGATGCGCGTCGGCTCCGCCGGAATCTCCGTCTCGAACGTGTCCGACAGCGAGTGTGCCGGGTCCGTGGAGACGACGAGCGTGCGCGTGCCGTCGGCCGCGCTCGCGAGGCCCGTCGCGGCCGCCATCGTCGTCTTGCCGACGCCGCCCTTCCCGCCGTAGAGGACGTACTCGGGGGCGTCGACGCCGTCTAGCGCGTCTGTCGTCGCCTCGTCGAGGTCGTCGTCGACCGAGTCGACTTCGATGCCGTCAGCTGGATGTGTGGTGTCTTCGGCCTGGTCCGCGCTCGGGTCGTCGGCGTCCTCGACCTCGTCGACCGGGTCGACGCTGATGTCGCTCATGCGGCCGGGTATCGGCCGACGACTTGTGTACTAATCGGTCCCGCCATCGGTCGTCCTGTGGTGTCGTGGGAGGTAGTTTGGAATCTCTCCCATGGCGAACAGCCAGAGAGCCCCGGGAGTCGTTGGAATCACCGCAGCCGACAACAACCAGAAAGCCCCGGCGGGCCACGCTCCCGCGGCTCGTTGCGCTCCTCGCTCTGCTCCGGTGCTTACTTCGCCGGGGTTCGCGTGGTCCGCCGCCCCTTTCAGTCCCACCCGACCGCACCGCGACCGCCCTCGAACCTCCCCAGCCGACTGCGGTGCTCGTTCCTGCGCTCCTCGTCCCTCGCGCGGATGGCTCGACGCGCTCACTGCGCTCGCGCAGTCTCGCCAGTCCGCGCGCCAGCCGTCTGATCCGGATTCATCGCCAGAAACGGATGCACCTCGTGCGGCGCAGACCTCACCCGAACCGCTCGGCGAGTCGGTCAGCGGCCTCCTCGACCCGCGGCGTCACGAGCGCGAACCGGAACCAGTCGTCGAAGGCGTCGCCGAAGGCCTCGCCCGGCATCCCCGCGACGCCGGTGTCGTCGATGAGTTCCTTCGTGTTCTCGATGGTGCCGGGATAGCCGTCGAACCGGGCCATGACGTAGAACGCGCCGTCGGGCTCGGTGTACGCCGCGCCGGCTTCGTCGAGCGCGTCGGTGAACGTGTCGACGCGGTCGGCGAGCAGCTGTCGGTTGGCTTCGTGGTAGGCCGGGTCGGTGTGCCGGAGCGCGTGGAGCACCGCGTGCTGGCCCGGTCGCGTGGTGGCGACGTTGACGAGCATGTGGCGGGCCTTCGCGGCCTCGACGTGCTCCTCGGGGAAGACGGCGTAGCCGACGCGGAAGCCCGTGATGGCGAACGTCTTCGAGAACGAGTTCGTGACGATTCTATCCGGCGAATCGATGGACAGCGCGCTCGTGAACCGGCCCGAGCGGTCGTAGTGGTCGTACACCTCGTCGCTGACGAGGATGGCGTCGTGCTCCTCCGCGATGGCGACGAGTTCGCGGATCGTCTCCTCGGGGTACACCGCGCCGGTCGGGTTGTTCGGCGAGTTGACGACGATGCAGGCGGTGTCGTCGCTCGCGGCCTCGCGGACAGCCGCGGGGTCGAGCGTGCCGTCGTCGTCGGTCGGGACGAACCGCTGCGTGCCGCCGAGCATCGAGGTCTTCCCAGGGTAGTAGGGATAGACGGGGTCGGTCAGGATGACCTCGTCGCCGGCACCGCGTTCGAGCGCGCGGGCCATCGCCAGGTAGTTCGCCTCGCCGCCGCCGTTCGTGACGACGATCTGTGACTCGTCGACGCCCCGGCGCGCGGCGATCTCCTCGCGCAGGTCGCGCAGTCCCTCCGAGGGCGCGTACTGGAACTCCGACTGGTCGAAGTCGGCGTACTCGCGCAGGCCGTCCCGGAGCGACTGCGGGGGCTCCCAGTCGGGGTTCCCGCTGACCATGTCGACCACGTCACGGTCGGCGTGGACCGCGTACGACATGATCTCGAAGAAGAGCGGTTTCTCGTACTCCATGGTCGGGCAGTCGACGCCCGAGTGGCTATTTCTTTCGGGTCTGGACGGACGGTTCCGGTGTCGGCGGGGGGTCGGCGAGTGCACGTGCCAGGCGTTGTCGGTTCCATCAGACGTTCGGGCCGGTATCCCGGCGTTCGGCCCGCCCGGTCCCCCCGGCGGACCCGGCACGGCCCCGCCGTCGCAGTCGAGCGGAGACTGGCAACACTTGCCCGTCCAGCCGAACGTTCACTCGACACCGAGTCAGAATCGGCCGCCCGTTCCCGGAATCTTCTTTACCAGTGCCAAGGTGTCTCCGCATACGAATGGCAGTACTCTGGCTGGACGACATCCGCGCCGACGACCTGGAATCGGTCGGTGGCAAAGGGGCGTCCCTGGGCGAACTCACAGGCGCAGGGCTCCCCGTACCACCCGGGTTCGTCGTCACGGCTGAGACGTACCGGGACTTCATCGAGGCGGCTGGCATCGACGAGGAACTGTTCGAGGCGGTCGACGTCGACGTCGACGACAGCGAGGCGCTCGCCGAGGCGGAGGCGCGCGCGAGCGAACTCATCCTGGGGAGCGAGTTCCCCGACGAACTGCGCGAGGAGATCCTCGAGGCCTACAGCCACGTCGGCGACGGCGAGGCGTTCGTCGCGGTGCGCTCCTCGGCGACCGCGGAGGACCTCCCCGACGCGTCCTTCGCGGGCCAGCAGGAGACGTTCCTCAACGTCACCGAGGAGGACCTGCTCGAGCGAGTCCGCGAGTGCTGGGCGTCGCTGTTCACCCAGCGCGCCATCTACTACCGGACCCAGCAGGGCTTCGCCCACGACGACGTGAACATCGCGGTCGTCGTCCAGCAGATGGTCGACGCCGAGAAGTCCGGCGTGATGTTCACCAGCCACCCCTCGACGGGTGCGGCGACGATGATCATCGAGGCCGCGTGGGGACTCGGCGAGGCCGTCGTCTCCGGCAGCGTCTCCCCCGACAACTACCACCTCGACCGCGAGTCCGGCGACGTCGAGGAGGTGACCGTCGCCGACAAGAAGGTCAAGATGATCAAGGACCCCGAGACCGGGCAGACGGCCGAGGTCGACGTGCGGGAGGACCAGCGCGAGGCGCGGGTGCTCTCGGACGACGAACTCGCGGAGCTACGCGACCTCGGCATCACCGTCGAGGACCACTACGAGACGCCGCAGGACGTGGAGTGGGCAATCGTCGACGGCGACGTGTACATGCTCCAGTCCCGTCCCATCACCACCATTTCGGAGGGCGAGGTCGGCGAGGCCGACGACACGCGCGTCGACGCCGACATCGGCAGCGACACGCCGGGCGAGGCCAGTGCGACCGACGGCGGCGGGAGCGACGACGTGCTCGTCCGCGGCCTGGGTTCGAGCCCGGGCATCGCCTCCGGCCGGGCCCGCATCGTCAAGAAGCTCGACCAGCTCGACAAGGTCGGCGAGGGCGACATCATCGTCACCGAGATGACGACGCCGGACATGGTGCCCGCGATGCGCCGTGCCGCCGCCATCGTCACCGACGAGGGCGGGATGACGAGCCACGCCGCCATCGTCTCCCGCGAGCTCGGCGTCCCGGCCGTCGTCGGCGCGGGCGATGCCACGACGACGCTCGAGGACGGTCAGATGATAACCCTCGACGGCGACAAGGGGACCATCCGCGAGGGCAAGACCCAGACCGACGAGGAGCGCGAACCCGTCGAGGAGGTACGCCCGCAGGCCCCGGTGAAGCCGATGACCGCGACCGAGGTGAAGGTCAACGTCTCCATCCCCGAGGCCGCCGAGCGCGCCGCCGCGACGGGTGCCGACGGCGTCGGCCTGCTCCGTATGGAGCACATGATCCTCTCGACGAACAAGACGCCCGAGCGCTACATCGAGGACCACGGCGAGGAGGCGTACATCGACGAGATAATCGACGGCGTCCAGCGCGTCGCCGAGGAGTTCTACCCGCGACCGGTCCGTGTGCGCACGCTCGACGCGCCGACCGACGAGTTCCGCCAGCTCGACGGCGGTGAGGACGAGCCAGAGGAGCACAACCCGATGCTCGGCTACCGCGGCGTCCGCCGCAGCCTCGACCGGCCGGAGCTGTTCAAGCACGAACTGGAGGCGTTCCGTCGCCTGTTCTCGATGGGCTACGACAACGTCGAGATCATGATCCCGCTCGTGAACGACGCCGAGGACGTCATCCAGGTCCGCCAGCTGATGGAGGAGGCGGGTATCGACCCGACGAAGCGCCGCTGGGGCGTGATGGTCGAGACGCCGGCGGCCGCGCTCTCCGTCGGCGAGATGGCCGAGGCGGGCATCGACTTCGCGTCCTTCGGCACGAACGACCTGACGCAGTACACCCTCGCGGTGGACCGGAACAACGAGAACGTCGCCGACCGGTTCGACGAGCTCCACCCGGCCATCCTCGAACTCATCAGCCAGACCATCGAAACCTGCCGCGAGCACGACGTGAACACGAGCATCTGCGGGCAGGCCGGCTCCAAGCCACAGATGGTCCAGCACCTCGTCAACACCGGCATCTCCAGCATCTCGGCGAACATCGACGCCGTCCGTGACGTGCAACACGAGGTCAAGCGCACCGAGCAGAAGCTCATCCTCGACTCGGTCCGCTAGAGCGACGGCCCGAACAGCGCGAGCAGGACGACCGCGGCGGTCGCCACGCTCGCGCCGACCACCACCGACCGGGGCGCATCCGCCCCGTCGCCGGTCAGTTCCGCCACGGCGATTCTGAACACCTTGCCGCCGTCGAGCGGCCAGATGGGAAGCGCGTTGAACAGCGCGAGGTTCGCGTTCAGGAAGCCGACCCAGAACAGCGTGTTGACGACGACGCCGAGGCTCGCCACGTCGGCGGCCGTCGGCGGCGCGGCGGTCGTGTAGAGCCAGCCGAAGTAGACGAGGTAGGCGTCGACGATGGTGCCGAGGCCGACGACGACGAACCCGAGCAGCACGAGCAGGGTGACGGCGACGTTGTTGGCGACACCGGCGGCGAACAGCCGGAGCCTGGCGCGAGCTGGGGCGTCCTCGACCGCCGCCGTCGGCTTGACGTACGCCGCGAGGGGGAGCACCCCGAACAGGAGGGCGACGCCCATCTCGTCGATAGGGAGGTCGTCGACGCGGAGCGATATCGCGTGGCCGCCCTCGTGGACGAGCGTGGCGACGAGCAGGCCGAGGACGACGTAGCCCGCCGCCGCGAGCGGCATGAACTCGTTGACGCCTGGGATGGCGACCATGTTGTTCGGGTCGTTCGCGGCGGTGGACTCCGCGTCGGTCGTCAGCGCGACGACGGCGACCCAGCCGACAGCGCCGACCGCGCCGAGGCCGCAGGCGACGAGCACGCCGACGCCGAGGTCGTGCCAGCGCCGCCACGGGCCGCGTTCGGCGACCCGGTCGACGAGTGGTTCGCCGCGCGTCGTGAACGCGTACAGCGTGAGGAACCCGACTTTCAGTGACCGCGGCAGTCGCTGGTTGCAGGCTGCCTCGACGGCCTCGAAGCGGCGCAGGACGCTGTCGAAGGGACCCATCGTTTCTGTCCGGTCTTTCCCTGTGCTGTCATTGAATCTATCGGACGACCGACGCGGCCCCAGAAACCACCCGGGAACGCAACCCCTAAATTCCACAACCCGAAGGTATGGGCATGCGCGGCCAGCCACAGGACTTCGACCGGGTCCTCTCCTCGATGTGTACGGAACCACACCCGGTCGCACGCGAGGCCGCAGAACGCTTCCTCGCGACGAACCCCGGGGACCCCGCGACGTACCAGACCGTCGCCGAACTGGAGGACGAGGCCATCGCCGGACTCGGCGAGGTCGTCGGCCTCGACGACCCCGCGGGCTACATCGCGAGCGGCGGAACCGAGG
This sequence comes from Haloarchaeobius sp. FL176, assembly GCF_024609245.1. GTDB lineage: Archaea > Halobacteriota > Halobacteria > Halobacteriales > Natrialbaceae > Haloarchaeobius. The sequence continues at coordinate 202,702 of NZ_JANJYH010000003.1, read as the reverse complement.
CAAACATCCAGGCGGTGCGCATCGCCAGGAATCGCGCGGTGTCGAGCACTCCGAACGTCGTCGTCCCGGAGAGCGCGCACTTCTCCTTCCAGAAGGCCGCGGACGTGCTCTCGGTGGAGCTCCGGGTCGCCCCGCTCACGGACGACTGGACCGCCGACGTGGGTGCGATGCGTCGGTTCTGCGACGAGGACACCGCACTCGTCGTCGGCGTGGCCGGGACGACGGAGTACGGCCGGGTCGACCCCATCCCCGAACTCGCCGACCTCGCGAACGACGTCGGCGCGCTGTGTCACGTCGACGCGGCCTGGGGCGGGTTCGTCCTCCCGTTCACCGACCACGAGTGGCACTTCGCACACGCCGACATCGACACGATGACCATCGATCCACACAAGATGGGCGCGGCGGCCATTCCGGCGGGCGGGCTGGTCGCCCGCGACGCCGAGCTGTTCGACGCGCTCGCCGTCGACACGCCGTATCTCGAGTCCGCGAAGCAGGCGACGCTCACGGGGACTCGCTCCGGCGCGGGCGTCGCAAGCGCGGCGGCGGTGATGGACGAGCTCTGGCCCGACGGCTACCGCGAGCAGTACGAGCGTGCACAGGCCAACGCCGAGTGGGTCGCCGACGCCCTCGCGGAGCGCGGGTTCGACGTGGTCGAGCCCGACCTCCCGCTGGTCGTCGTTCCGATGTCGGAGGGACTGTTCGAGTCGCTCCGCGAGGCGGACTGGCGGGTCTCCCGCACCGCGGACGGCAAGCTCCGCATCGTCTGCATGCCCCACGTCACCCGCGACGTGCTCGAGACGTTCGTCGCGGACGTCGACCGGCTGCGGCCCAGTGTGAACATTAACACTTAGGTCCGCGGCCCCTCGAAGCGCACGTAGTGTCCCCTGTCCCGTCCCCGTCGCTCGCCCTCCTCGACGTGCTCGCGTCGGTCGAGCCGGTCTCCGGGCTCGTGTTCTCGTCGCTCCTCCCAGACTTCGCCGGGCTCGCGGACGCGGTCCGCAACGCGTCGGGACTCATCGGGCTCGCCATCATCGGCCTCTACTCCTTCCTCATCGCCTTCATCCTCCCGCTGCCGAGCGAAGTCGTCCTCGCGCCGGTCCGCGCGGGGACGCTCGCGCTCGGGCTCCCGAGCTACCTCGAGTACGCCATCGTCATCGTCGTCAGTGGCGTCGGGAAGGCCGCCGGGAGCGTGTTCGCGTTCCACATCGGCCAGGAGGCCAAGGAGGCCGGCCCGATCGTGCGGTTCCTGCGTCGCTCGCGGTTCGACATCATCGAGTGGTCCGAGAAGAAGTCCGTCGAGCTCGCCCGCAAGTACGGCTACGTCGGGCTGGCGATGGCGCTGTCGGTGCCCTTCTTCCCGGACACCATCTCCATCTACGCCTTCGCGGTGCTCGAACGCGACTACAAGAAGTTCGCGCTGGCGACGTTCGCGGGCAGCGTCGGCCGTCTGCTCGTGACGATGGGCGCGTTCGGCGTCGCGTTCGTCTTCCTCTAGAGCGCGAGGCCGACGGCCCACCCGACGGAAACCGCCACGAGACAGGCCGCGAGCGTCCCGAACGCGTTGAGCGCCGCCGCGAGCCAGCGCCCGCGTTCGAGCCGGTCGACGGTCGCGACGCCGAACGACGAGAACGTCGTGAACGCGCCGCAGGAACCGGTCCCGACGAGCAGCGCCACGTCGCCGCCCGGGCTCGCCGCGGTGAGCACGGCGAGGACGAAGCTCCCGACGACGTTCACCACGAACGTACCGCGCGGCACCGCCGCCTCGCGTCGGGTGAGGGTGCTCGACACGAGCTGGCGGCCGACCGCGCCGACCGCGCCGCCGAGACCGACGAGTAGCGGTGCCGGGAGGGTCACGTCGACGCCCTCCGTGCATCGACCCGACTCGCCGCCAGTCCGCCGACGGCGACGCCCGCGAACCCGAACGCGTACGTCGCCAGGACGGAAGCGACAGCGACGGTCGGCACGCTGGTCGCGGCCCCGACGACGAACGTGCTGTACGTGGTAAACGAGGAGAGGAACCCGGTCCCGACGGCGAGGCGGACCCGACGCGGGACCCGGTCGCGGTCGAGCGAGACGAGGAAGCCGAGCAGTACACAGCCGACGACGTTTGCCACGAAGGTACCGGCGAGTCCCGTCGGGAGACCGGCAAGCGCGACGTCGACCCCCCACCGGGCGTTTGCTCCGGCGAACCCACCAGTCGCTACGAGGGCGAGTGTGCGTGCACGAGCCCCGTCGGTCATCGAGACGGAGTGTCGAGGCACGGCCTAAAAGTCCGCCGACTTCCGGCGAGCGCGGTCGCTCGGGGTGACTGTCGAACAACGACCCCCCGTTCAACACACCCGCGGCTCGGTCAGAAGACGTACTCGTCTTCGTGGCCCATCATCCCGTCGTCCTCGTAGCCGCCGCCACCACCGGGCTCGTCGTCGTCGATCGGCCCACTGGTCTTGTAGGCCTTGATCCCGGTCGAGATGAGATCCTCGATGGCCTCCTCGCGGTTCACGAACTCCCCGCGCTCTACCATCTGGGTAATCTGCATCTCGAGGTGTTCGGGGATGTTGATTTCGACCTTTGGCATCAGTGGTAGGGGCTTCGGTGATGTGGTATTTAAGCCTGACGGGGACGCCGAGTCCGGTGCACGACCGGTCGTTTCGAGGGCGGCGACGGGACAGCCCTCTGGCGGTTTCGTCGCCGTGGTGGCGCCCCGGCTCGTCGCCGAGCTCGTTCCGTCACCCCTACGGTTTCGCGCAACCGAGAGCGGTGTATGAGCATCACCGATGTCACGGACCTCTACGAGGAGTTCGGCGAGGACCGGCTCCCGCCGGGTCAGCGCGAGACCTCGAAGTTTCCCGTGCTCTCGAAGGGGAACACCCCGAAGTTCGACCCCGACAGCTGGGAGTTCCGCGTCTCCGGCGCGGTGGACAACGAGCTGACCTTCGACTACGACGAGTTCCGCGCGCTGCCGAGCGTGACACAGCGCCAGGACTTCCACTGCGTCACCGGCTGGTCGAAGTTCGACTGCGAGTTCGAGGGCGTCACCTTCCCCGAGCTGGCCGAGCGCGCGGGGGTCCACGACGACGCCACCCACGTCATGTTCTCGGCGCTCGACGACTACACGACGAACCTTCCGCTTTCCGAGTGCATGCGCGACGAGGTGCTCTTCACCTGGCAGTTCGACGGCGAGGACCTTCCGCCGGACCACGGTGGCCCGCTCCGGGTCGTCACCCCCCACAAGTACGCCTACAAGGGCGCGAAGTGGGTCTGTGGCGTCGAGTTCCTCACCGATGCCGAGCGCGGGTACTGGGAGCGTCGGGGGTACTCGAACACCGCGAATCCGTGGAACGAGGAGCGGTACAGCTAGTGTAGGGTACTTGCTGAACCTGCGAACTGATGTGGTGCAGAGAAGACTTTTACCGATACGGCAACCGACCTACGGTGTGTTCACTGATGAGTTCCAACCGTACCGCTGGGGAGGGGTGACAGTGGTCAAGGTGAACCGATGACCATCGGTCGACGCCGTGTCCTGGCGGCACTCGCAGTTGGCTCGGTATCGTCGACGAGCGGCTGTCAGCACGTCTCCAACCTGTGGCGTTCAGACGGTGGTGCGTTGCGAATAGAAAACGAGCACACTGACAGCCACGCCGTAGAAATAAGCGTATCCGGTGAGTCGAGAGATACGTTCGAGCTAGAACTTGGTGAGACCGTGAGGAGAAAGAAGTACTTCACGGAGCCCGGAACCCACACCGTTACGGTGGATACCGATATTCGTGAGTCAACAACTGTGGACGTGACCGTCAACCAGAGAGATGACGGCTCGATGGGGGGTCAATCCTTATATGTCAAAATATTTGAAGATGGGTCTGTTGGTGTCGGTGCTGGTTCAGATGCAGCATAATCCCGGTAGCGACCTCGAGTAAACCAGGGTGGCTTCGGTCACACGCTTCCGATAATGAACACCCTTTATACGACAGACCCCTGAGATGGGGGCAATGGAACGAGCGGGCAGCCAGCCGGGCGTCGCCGGCGCGATGCACGAGGACGGCACTCTCGTCAGCCGGAGTCGCCCCATCGCGGACGTCTCCTTCCGGGCCTTTCTCGCAGCACGCGACCCCCCGCGCCTCCAGTGGGCCAGCCACGAAGGGCTGGAGCTGGCCGGTGCGGGGGTCGCTGCCAGACTCACGGCGAGTGGGACCGACCGGTTCGAATCGGTCCGGAGCGCCGCCGAGGGGCTGTTCGCCGACGCCGACTGCAGCAACTCCGACGCGCCACGGCCGCGGCTCGTGGGTGGTTTCGCCTTCCTCGACGACCACGAGCCGGCGCCGCCGTGGACCGGGTTCCCCGCCGCGGAGTTCGTCCTCCCCGAGGTACAACTGACGCGGACCGACGGCGGGACGTGGCTGACGGTGAACCGCTACGAAGCCGGTACGGACCCCGACGCGGTCGAGGCCGAACTCGACCGCGAGGTCGACGCAGTCGCCGACCTCCCGAAGATGCGCCCGGCGGGGAGCCGGCCGGGCGTGACCGAGGTGCACCGCCCGACACCGAAGGCCGACTGGACCGCGCAGGTTGCCGACGCGGTCGGCCGCATCGAGGCCGGCGACCTGCAGAAGGTCGTCCTCGCCTGCGCCCTGGAGGTCGACCTCGCGGGCGAGGTGGACCTGCCGGACGTGCTCGAACGGCTGCGACGGACCTACCCGAACTGCTATCGCTTCCTCTTCCAGCCGACGGAGGAGGCTGGTTTCCTGGGCGCACCGCCGGAGCGGCTGGTCAAGCGCGAGGGCCACCACGTCGAGACTGAGGCGCTCGCCGGCTCTGTCGGCCGCGGGGGCACGCCGGAGGCCGACGCCGACCTCGCCGCGGAGCTCGTCGAATCGGAGAAGATACAGCACGAGCAGCGCCTCGTCGTCGACGCTATCTGCGACCAGCTCGCGCCGCTCGGGGCGGTCTCGGAGGGCGAACAGACGGTACGGAAACTCGCGAACATCCAGCACCTCCGGACGCCAATCACGGTCGACCTCGACCGCGAGACGCACGTACTCGACATCGTGGGTGCGCTGCACCCGACCCCCGCCGTGGGTGGGCTTCCGCCCGACGTGGCGGCAGAGACCATCCGCGACGTGGAGACGTTCGAGCGCGGGTGGTACGCCGCGCCCATCGGCTGGTTCGACGCCGACGGCGACGGCGAGTTCCTCGTCGGCATCCGCTCCGGGCTGGCCGGCGGTCGCAGCGCCACGCTGTTCGCCGGCAACGGTATCGTCGCGGACTCCGACCCACAGGAGGAGTGGGACGAGGTCCAGCTGAAGTATCGACCGCTGCTCGACGAGCTCGAGTGACAGTCCCGTGGCTCGCGACTACCCCAACCGGAACGTCCTCTGGGCGGAGACGCTCGTCGACGAGCTCGCCGCGGGCGGGCTCACCGCGGCGTGCATCGCCCCCGGGAGCCGCTCGACCGCCCTCACCGTCGCCTTCGACGCCCACGACGACGTGGCGACGTTCTCGCACCTCGACGAGCGCTCGGCCGCATTCTTCGCGCTCGGCCGTGGCCGCCGGACCGGCGAGCCGACCGCGCTCGTCTGTACCTCCGGCACGGCGGCGGCGAACTTCCACCCAGCCATCATCGAGGCGAATCAGGCGCGCGTACCGCTGCTCGCGCTGACCGCGGACCGCCCGCCGGAGCTGCGCGATTCCGGGGCGAACCAGACCATCGACCAGGAGAAGCTCTACGGGAGCGCGGTGCGCTGGTACCGCGACCTGCCAGAGCCGGAGCCGACGCCACGGAAGCTCAGGCGGCTGCGGACCGACGCGGCACGCGCGCTCGCCGAGGCGACCGGGAGCGACGCCGGGCCGGTCCACCTGAACTGCCCGTTCCGCAAGCCGCTGGAACCGACGCCTGTCGAGGGCGACGTCCCGGCAGACTGGCACGAGGGCGACGAGCGCGCGGCGGTTGGCAGGGCATCCGGCGACCCCTACGTCAGTCGACGGCAGGGCCGTCCGTCGCTCGCCGACCCGGACCTGCAGGAGCTCGCGACCGCGGTCGGGGACGCCGATTCGGGACTGGTTCTTGCCGGCCCAGCGGACCCGACGACGCTCGCGGACGACGACTGGTCCGACGCCGTCGCAGACCTCGCGGCCGTGACGAACTTCCCGCTTCTCGCGGATCCGCTCTCCGGCGTCCGCTTCGGCGGGCACGTCGAGCACCGCGACGACGCGGCCGTCATCGGCGGCTACGACGGCTACGTCCACGCGCTCGACCTCGACCCCGACATCGTCCTCCGGTTCGGTGCGTCGGTGACCTCGAAGCCGCTCCGGAAGGCGCTCGCGGGGACCGACGCGCGGCAGGTGCTCGTCGACCCGATGGGCGAGTGGCGCGACGCCGAGTTCGTCTGCTCGGACCTCGTCGTCGCCGACCCGACGGCGACGGCGCGCTCGCTGGCGGCGGCAGTGGACGAGCGCGCCGACGCCGCAGGTGACCCCGACGTGGCGGCGGCGCTCGTCGACGCCGAAGCGCGGTACTGGCGGCTCGTCGAGGAGTTCCTCGCCGACGAGACGCCGGAGGGAGCCATCGTCCACCGCGTGCTCGCCGAGGCCCCGGACCCGGCGACGGTCTTCGTCTCGAACTCGATGGCGGTGCGGGACGCCGACCGCTTCGGCGAACCGCGGGCGGCCGACCACACCGTCCTCGCGAACCGGGGCGCGAGCGGTATCGACGGGGTGCTCTCGACGGCGTTCGGCGCCGGGAGCGCGACCGACGAGCCGCTGGTCGTCCTGACCGGCGACCTCGCGTACTACCACGACATGAACGGGCTGCTCGCGCTGGCGCGCTGTGGGGTCGACGCCACCGTCGTCTGCGTGAACAACGACGGTGGCGGCATCTTCCACCTGCTACCCATCGAGTCGTTCGACCCGCCCTTCACCGAGCAGTTCGTCACGCCCCACGGACTGGACTTCGAACCAACCGGCGAGCTGTACGACCTCTCCTTCCAGCGGGTCCCGGCCGACGAGTTCGAAGACGCGTATCGGGAGTCGCTCGCGATGGACGGCACACAGGTCATCGAGGTGCCGTTCGACGCCGACGCGAGTCACCGGGCTCGCGAGCGGTTCGCCGACTCGGTCGCCGACCGGCTCTGACTTAGCCGACGACGTGCCTGAAGGCCATCGCGTACCAGAAGGGGACGACGCACGCACCGACGAGGAACAGGCTCATCGGTGCGAGCAGGCTCACGCCGACGAACGCGAGGATCAAGGGGATACCGATGCTCAGCGCGCCGAAGCCCACCGCGGCGACGCGCGGGATGGTCAACAGGTAGCCAAGCAGCAACAGCGTGCAGCCCCCGATGATCACGTTGACGAACAGGTTCAGCTGTGGCGAGACCGTGACGTACGCGAGGAACGGGTACATCAGGAACGTCAGTCCGGCGAGCACCATCGACTGCTGCGAGAGGCTGACCCGCACCGGCTCCTGTTCGAGCTTCTCCTCGTCCCAGTTGTGGACGGAGAAGCCGTCCCACTCGTCGTCTTCCTGGTCGGCGGCGACGTGTTCGCCCTGCCCCCGGGTGGTCCGCCGGGCCGCGCCGTCGAACGCCGACCCCGCCGCGGTCGCGCCGCCGTCGGTCGAGGCGGAGGTGGTCTCCCCGCCGCCGCCCGCGTTCGCCCCGCCGCTGCCGCCCGCGCTCGTCCCGCGGCCCGCCGTGCTCGTTCCACCGCCAGGGTCGTCCGTGTCGCCGACGTAGTAGCTCCGGTTCGTGCCGTTGCCCTCGCTGGCGGCCTCGCGGTCCGAGCCGGGGTACTCCTGCCGCCGGTTCCGGTTCCCGTACGTGTTGCCGGCCCAGCTCCGCCGCTCGTCGCCGGTCGCCCGTTCGCGACCCTGCTCCTCGTCGGTCCCGTCGTCGTCTCCCGCCTGTCCCCAGCCGTCCGCGTCGCCGAACATCCGCTGGTACGTGCCGTGGCCCAGTCGGTCGTAGCGGGCGCGCTCGTCCGGGTCCGAGAGGACCTCCTCGGCTTCGGCGACTCGCTGGAACGCCTCGGCTGCGTCCGCGCTGTCGTTCAGGTCGGGATGCGTCTCCTTGACCCGCTCGCGGTACGCCGCCGTTATCTCGTCCTGCGTGGCGTCGGTGCCGACGTCGAGGACGTCGTAGAACGTCTCCGTCATGCGGTCGGGGGGCTCGAAGTTGGTCGATGTTGGGGTGGGACACCCAAAACGGTTCCTGCTGTCGATAGGTTTCGAGTCGGAAGGCGGCCGACGGCCGAACCCTGGCGCAGCAGTGGGACCCGCTGGAACCGCGACAGCAAGAGGGTCCCACTCGACTGTGACCGCGACCGCACCGCGCCAGCTCTCCTCCTCTTCCTCCTCCTCGACACCAACGCGCCTAGCGGGGCGGGCTGTCTTGGCCGTGTGGTCGGTTGGGGCATCGTGGAACCAATCAGGGCCTGGCTGTTGCAGTCCCCGGCGAGCGCAACCATCGGCTCGGCAGACCGAGCTGGCGAACACGGAAGCGAATCTATTTCCGGGGGCCGACCCCACCCCCGTGCATGGTTTCGGAACTGTTCGACCCGGCGCGGTGGGAGGCGATCGACCGCGACTATCGCGACATCACCTACCACCGGGCGACGGAGTCCGGCACGGTCCGCATCGCGTTCGACCGCCCGGACGTCCGCAACGCCTTCCGCCCGGGGACGGTGGACGAGCTGTACGACGCGCTGGACCACGCGAAGCGCCAGACGGACGTTGGCTGTGTGCTTCTGACGGGGAACGGGCCGTCGTCGAAGGACGGCGGCTGGGCGTTCTGTTCCGGCGGCGACCAGACCGTGCGCGGCGGCGAGGGCTACGAGTACCGCGACGAGGACGCCGACCGCGAGAGCGCGGCGAAAGGCGGCCGACTGCACATCCTCGAGGTGCAGCGGCTCATCCGACACATCCCCAAACCCGTGCTCTGCGTGGTGCCGGGGTGGGCGGTCGGCGGCGGGCACTCGCTGCACGTGGTCTGTGACATGACCATCGCGAGCGAGGAGCACGGGAAGTTCAAGCAGACGGACCCGGACGTGGCGAGCTTCGACGGCGGCTTCGGCTCCGCTTACCTCGCCAAGCAGGTGGGCCAGAAGAAAGCCCGCGAGATCTTCTTCCTCGGGAAGACCTACTCCGCGCAGGAGGCCGCCGACATGGGGATGGTGAACGAGGTGGTACCCCACGAGGAGCTGGAGGAGGTCGCGCTCAGGTGGGCCGAGGAGATGAACTCGAAGTCCCCGACGGCGATGCGGATGCTCAAGTACGCGTTCAACATGACCGACGACGGGCTGGTCGGCCAGCAGACGTTCGCGGGCGAGGCGACCCGGCTCGCGTACATGACCGACGAGGCCCAGGAGGGCCGCGACGCGTTCGTCGACAAGCGGGACCCCGACTTCTCGGAGTACGACTGGCACTACTGAACGTCGAACCCCCTCGAACGCCCGTCCAGTCGTCGGGTTCCGCGCCCGCGAGGCAGAACTCGTCGCGACCGAGGAAGAACATCGCCGGTTCGATGCGCGCTGCAACCGCCGCTGGCCACGTCAGGTAGCTCTGCCGGAGAAGAGTCCGTCGTTGATTCAGCCCAGCAGCACCGGCAGCCCGATGGTGACGATGACGCCGACGAGCATGACGACCGCGCCGAAGGCGACCTGGCTCGTCTCGAACTCCTGCATCGGCGACGTGACGCGCCCCGCGTGCTCCTCGTCGGAGTGGTCGCTGCCGTGTCCGTGGTCGTCGTGTGCGTCGTCGACGCTGTCGGTGTCCTCGCTCATGGCTGGGGATTGTGGGAGGCACTACCTGAAACTATCGAACCTCCCGAACCGCTCACGGCGCTGGCGGACACCACGAACCCGACCGATGTCGCCGTCGAAACGGTCAAACCCGGGAGGCACGAACGCCGAGGTAGGAAATGGGACTCACGAAGCGCATCATCCCCTGCATCGACGTGGATCTGGACGAGGACGGCAACGCGGCGGTGTACACGGGCGTCAACTTCGAGGACCTCGCGTACACGGGCGACCCGGTCGAGATGGCCCGCCGATACAACGAGTCCGGCGCGGACGAGTTCGTCTTCCTCGACATCACCGCGTCGGCGGAGGGCCGCGAGACGATGCTCGACACGGTGAGCGCGGTCGCGGACGAGGTCTTCATCCCGCTGACCGTCGGCGGTGGCATCCGCACGACCGACGACATCAAGGAGACGCTGCGGGCGGGTGCCGACAAGGTGTCCATCAACTCCGGCGCGCTGGCGAACCCGGACCTGGTGAACGCCGGGGCGCGCTCGTTCGGCAACCAGTGCATCGTCATCAGCGTGGACGCCCGCCGGCGCTACGACGAGCAGGGCGAGCACTACGCGCAGGTCGACGGGGAGTCGTGCTGGTTCGAGTGCACCGTCAAGGGCGGCCGCGAGGGCACCGGGCGCGACGTGGTTGAGTGGGCACAGGAGGCCGCCGAGCGCGGGGCTGGCGAACTGTTCGTCAACTCCATCGACGCCGACGGGACGAAGGACGGCTACGACATCCCACTGACGAGTGCCGTCTGTGACACCGTCGACACGCCCGTCATCGCCTCCTCGGGCTGTGGCGGCCCGGAGGACATGCACGAGGTGTTCACCGACGCCGGTGCGGACGCCGCCCTCGCCGCCTCCATCTTCCACTTCGACGAGTACTCCATCGCCGAGGTGAAGGAGTACCTCGACGAGCAGGGCGTCCCGATGCGGCTGTAGGGTTTCCGGCCGTCCCGCACGCATAACCGAGGCGAACGCTCCGCGAATCAGTAGGTTTTTCTACACGTGTCGGATGTCTCCGCTCGAACATGACGTGGGAGTGCGGCGACTGCGGGGAGACGACAGACGAGCCACCCTGTGACGCCTGTGGGTCGGAGTCCGGGAACTGGGACCGGTTCGTTTGGGTCTGTACCGGCTGCGGGAAACAGCAGTCCCGCCACAACCCGCCCTGCTCGCGCTGTGGGACGATGCAGTTCGAGAAGCGCCCGCCGGACTACCTCGCACTCGACAACGACGAACTCGCCGGGCCGAGCTATCTCGAACTCGCCAAGCCCGCACTCCCGGTTCTGGGCATCCTCGCCCTCGTCGGCGTGCTCGTCTTCGGCGGCGTCGTCTCGGTGCCGAGTCCCCTGATGAACGCGATGAGCGGACAGGGACCACACGTCTCGACCGTGCCCGGGCAGGCCGACACCGCGAACGGGATGGACCTCGAATCCGTCGAGTCGATGGTCCACGAGCGAGTCAACGACCGTCGCGAGGCCGACGGTCTCGAACCGCTCTCGATACGTTCGGGGCTGGACGACCTCGCGACGTTCGAGAACCGCAACCGGGTCGTCGACAACTACGACGGCGGGACGGTCCACGGGTCGAGCGAGGACATCTCCATCGGCTGTCAACGGCGGGTGACGCTCCTCATCTCGTCGTCCTCGAACACTGGCACCCTCACGCCCGACATCGACGACTTCGAGAGCGAGGACGAACTCGCCCGGGCCCTCGTCGAGAAGGTCGCCCGCGAATCCGGTGCCTGGATGGCCGTCGAGGAGGCGCGATACGGCTACGGCGTCGACGTTCACGTCGCCCCCGACGGGACGATATGGGCTATCCACGCCGTCTGTTGACTGGCCACACGGTCGTCGATTCAGCCACCGGCAACTACTTTCCTGCGCGACCGAAGCTAGCGATAGATGGCGTGGGAGTGCGACGACTGTGGGACGGTATCGACCTCGCCGCCCTGCGACGAGTGCGGGAGCGAGAGCGGCGAGTACACCGGCTTCGTCTGGGTGTGCTCCGACTGCGGCCGCCAGTCCGCCAAGAACAACCCGCCCTGTCCGCGCTGCGGCGGGATGGACCTCGAACAGCGCCGCCCCGACTACAGCGACATCGACGACGAGATATCGGTGCCGGGCTACGCCCAGCTCGCGAAGCCGCTGGTTCCCCTCTTCCTCGTCGTCGCGATAGTCGTGGCGCTGTTCGCGACGGGTGTCGTCCCGCTTCCGGAGGACCTCGACGTGGCGCTGAACGGCCCGCGCGTCGTCGATACTCCCGGCTCGGCCGACGAGGCCGGCGGGCTGAACCTCTCCGGCGTCGAGTCGGGGATTCTGGACCGCGTCGACGGGTATCGCGCCGAACGCGGCGAGGACGCCCTCGCCCGCGACGATACGCTCGCGGACATGGCGACGTTCGCCACCCAGCGGCAAGTCGCGGGGGAGTACGACGGTGGGTCCGTGCGTGGCGGACTGCGGGACTTCTCGCCGGACTGCCAGCCCGCGATCCTCTTGCTCGGCTCGACTGACGGCGGTGGTACGACCATCGACGACTTCGAGAACGAGTCGGCCGCCGCGCGGGCGCTGTTCGACGCGCTCGTCGCCGAGGCCGACAGCTCGGCGGCCATCGAGGACGCCACTGACGCCCACGGAGTCGACGTGCACGTCGCTCCTGACGGGCGGATATACGCCGCCTACGCGGTCTGTTGAGGCGCGGCGAGAACAGAGCCGAGAATCAGGCTGCCTGCTCGAACGCGTTGCGGAACGCGTCGGTCTTCTCCTGTACGCGCTGGGCGCCGTGCTTGAGCGCGTCGATGGGGTCGACGCCGTCCTCTGTCTTGACCGTGAGGATGGGCTCTGTCTGTCCACCGGACTGCTCGGGGTTCACGTCGTAGGTCGCGGCGGCGACGCCCTCCATCTCCAGCAGCGCGCCCTTGAGGACGTTCATGAACGTGTGGTCCTCGCCTGCGATCTCGACGCGGAGTTCCTGCTCGAGGTTCTCCGTGACGGTGAGTTCCATGTGCCTTCGTGGTCGTCCGGCGCGTTTACAGGTTTCGGAACCGAGCGCATCGGAGTCGGTTTCGGGAGGGCGTCGAGATAGGGACGGTGAGCTAGATTCGAGCGTGAACGGCTGAGAAGCGCTGTCGGCTGTGGGACTTTTCAGAACCGCAACCAACCAGAACGCTCCGAGGTGCTCGGCTCTCAGGACCACGCGAGACTCACTACGTTCGCCTCGCTGGCCTCCGTTCGCCTCGTTCACGGAGACGCAACTGCGCTCCTCGTGCCTGGCGCCTGAGCGCGATGTGCGCAGACTCGCGAGAGCTTCGCTCGCGCGTCTCGCCAGCCGCGGGCCAGTCGGCTAGTTAACGTTCGAGAAACCGAGGGCAGCCATCTCCACCAATCGAGAAACGTACCGTAGTCACCACGTCCCGTGGAACGTGTCGAACTCCAGGGCGTCCAGCGGTTCCTCGCCGATGGCGATGCGGTACTCCTGGGGCGTGAGCATCGGCTTGTGGAACTGCGGGCCGTCGTCGGTCGTGATGCGCGGACAGCCCGTGTTGACGAAGGCGTCCATGTCGAAGTTCCGGAGCCGGTCCGGAGTGACCTCGTCCATGGTGATGAGGTAGGCGTTGTCGTTGTTGTCGACGATCTCCTCGGCCTGGTCCCAGCGACCCTGGCCGATCTTCGTACAGAAGATGACGCCGAACTTCTCGGCGTCCATCGCCTTGTGGACGGAGGCGTAGCGCTGCTTCATGAATTTCTCCGTGTCGGCGATGGTGAGCACGTTGTTGACGGGGTCCGCGATGACGACCTTCTTGTCGGGGTGCTCCATCGCCAGCCCGAGGGGGTGGAACTTGCCACCGCCCACGTAGAGGATCTGGTCGGCGTCGATGTCCGCGGAGGCGTAGTTGCACCCGAGAACCTGGCCCTCGTGGGTGAGCCGGTCGTCGCCCTTTCGGGTGTGGACGGTGTAGCCGGCGTCCTCGAGGTGCTCGCGCATCTCCTCGAAGCGGTTCATGTGCTGGGCGGTGGTCACGAGGCCGACGTCGTCTCCCTCGAGCTCCTCGTCGATGGCGCGGTCGACGCTCGGGAGGACCTCGACGTTGGAGAAGAGGGGGACGTAGATGATCTTGTCCGACTCCTTCATCGGTGAGTGACCGAAGTGGACGAACACGTCGGTCCGGCGCATCAGGTAGGTGTCGAGGTCGCACGCGCCGTAACAGGGCTGCCCGGAGATGAGGACGGTCACGTCCTCCGGGAGGATCTCGCGGAGGTCGTCGGCGACCCTCGGGCCGCGTCGTTTCAGCCCCTCAGGGAACTGGAGGCCGACCTTGTCTGCGTCGCGCTCCTCGACCGCGTCGACGATGCGGTCGAGTTCGTAGTCCCACTCGCGGTCGTGCTTGAGGGACATCCCGGTGTTCCGGAGGTCGCCCTCGGAGTACGATTCCTGGCTCATTGGAGCGGATTAACCGTCACGGACGGTTAACTTCGACGGTTCTGGACGGCCGAGAAAACGGGCGGGAACGGGTCAGACGGCGTCGAAGAGCCTGAACGCGGCCTCGAAGTCGGTGGGGTCGAACGAACCCTGAAGCCGGCGGGTCTCGTCTCTGAGCTGCCTGAGCCGACCGGGGTCCGTCCCCGCAGTACGCCGTGCTGCGGCGACGAACGCGTCGAGTTGCTCGAAGTAGGCCGCACGCGTCGCGAGGTGCGTTACCGTCGCGCGGAAGTCGTGCGGGGCGACCGGCGCCTCGAGATGGGCGTCGTGTGGGCCCGCCGGCGGCTGCTCCCGGCCGAGTGAGACGAGCGCACAGCCCGGTGCACGCTCGGTGAGCGTCCGAAGCAGCCGTCGCTGGGACCAGTTCTCGACTGGCCCGGCGACGGCCGCGACCGACGCCTGTTTCGCGGTCGCCAGTACCTCGTCGAGGACGCCCGTCGCGACTACGTCGTGCTGGCTGCTCTCGAGGGCCGACCGGTACCGCTCACGGGTCAGCTCCTCCTCGGCGACGACGAGTACCATCGGGGTCCGGTGTGACATCGTAGCTTTCACTCGGTCCCACAAACACATCAACCACTCATTCCGTTCAACGGTCGTTCAAACCGTTCAACGTCCCTTCAAGCGGATTGAAACGCAGAATCCTGCGAGAACGTCGGCGCTCCGGCAGTTTGAAACACGTCCGCTCCCAAGCGACGGGCATGAGCATCGAGACAAGTGGTGAGAGCACCGAGGCGTCGGATTCTGTCGAGCAGCGAGCTCGCGAGCTCGGTCGCGCGCTGCGTGACCTCCCGGAGTACGAGCGGTTCGACGAGGCACAGGCGGCCGTGGAGGGCAGCGAAGAAGCCCAGGCGAAGATCGAGGAGTTCGAGCAGGTGCGTCAGGAGTTCATGCTCGCGCGCCAGACCGGACAGGCGTCCCAGGAGGACCTCGAAGAGCTTCAGGAGACGCAGGATGAGCTCCACGACATCCCCGTCATGGCGGAGTACCTCGAGGCGCAGAACGAGCTGGACGCACGTCTGGAGCGCGTCAACAGCACCATCTCGTCCGAGCTCGGCCTCGACTTCGCCGAGGAGGCGAGTGGCTGCTGTAACGACTGAACCGGCGTTCTTTACCCGGCGTCGTAGTCTTCGCTCACGCGAGACTGCGACGGCCCCCAACAGCAACGTTACGCGAAGAGACACGCTTTTGGTCGCAGCGCGACCCGGTTTCGGTATGTTCGTCCTCGTCAACCTGAAGGCGTACCCGTGTGACCCCGTCGAAGTCGCGACCGCGGCGGCGAACGCGGCCGACGACAGTGGTGTCCGTATCGCCGTCGCACCGCAGGCGGCCCACCTCGAGGCGGTCGCGGAGACCGGCGTCGAGACCTGGGGCCAGCACGTCGACCCCGTCGACCCCGGGAGCCAGACCGGCCACACGCTCGCCGGGACTGTCGCGGACGCAGGTGCGACGGGCACTCTGGTCAATCACTCCGAGTACCGGGTGAAGCTCGCCGACCTCGACGGCTCCGTCCGCGCGGCCGAGCGCGCCGGGCTGGAGACCGTCGTCTGCGCGAACAACCCGGCTCAGGTCGGCGCGGCCGCGGCGCTGGGTCCCGACGCCGTCGCGGTGGAGCCGCCGGAGCTCATCGGCACCGGGACGCCCGTCAGCCAGGCTGACCCGGACATCGTCGAGGACGCCGTCGCGGCCGCGGCGGCGGTCGACTCCGACGTCGACGTGTTCTGTGGTGCCGGCATCTCGACTGGGGCGGACCTCGCGGCGGCGTCCGACCTCGGTGCAACTGGCGTCCTGCTCGCCTCGGGTGTCGCGAAGGCCGACGACCCACGGGCCGCGCTCGACGACCTCGTCGCGCCGCTCTGAACGCGGACCCGCATTTTCGTTCAACACCATCCGAATGGAAATAATTAAGTCGGCGAACTCCGGAATAAAACCCGATGGGTGCGAGAGAACGAGTGACGGAGCTCGCGTCGGTGAACGTCGGTCTGGCGGTTCGAGCGGTCGCCGAGGTGGGTCGCATCGGGCGCAGGCACGAACCGGCACTGTCGTCGGGGACCTGCCGTAACTGCGGGAACGACGGGGCCCGTGAGCGGGCCATCGTCCCCGGCGGCGACGACGAGCGGAACGCAATCCCCCTCTGTGAGGGCTGTGGAGCCGACCGGACCACCGGTGGCTCCCGAGCCGACTGCGATGGCCTTCCGGTGGACCGTGCGGTCGTACTCGAGCGCGACGACGGTCGCTGCCGGGGCTGTGGTGTCCGGGAAGCGCTCGTCGTCGGTGACGGGTTGCACCGCCACGCCGTCGTCTCCACCGCAGCGAGCGGCCACCGACACGTCCACAACGTGGTCGCCCTCTGTCCCATCTGTCACGAACGCGTCCATGACAGTGGGTAAGGATTTAGTAGCGGACCGGCGAGGTTCGGGCATGGCCGAAGAGCAGGTGTTCGTCTCCCACGCACCGTCGGACCTCGACCTCGTGCAAGAGCTGTTCTCGACGGTCCAGAACCTGTACATCGACGTCCACGTCGCACTCGAGCAGATCGAGCCCGGGCGGAACCGGCAGGACCTCGAGGGCAGACTCACCAACAGCGACCTGCTCGTCGTCGTCCTGACCGAGGAGAGCGCGACGAACAGCTGGGTGAACCAGGAGATCGGCTACGCGGTCGCGAAGGGGATTCCTATCCTCCCCCTGGCCGCCGACGGCGTCGAGCTCGAGGGCTATCTCCAGCGCCACGAGGCGGTCGCTCTCGACCCCGACGAGATGGAGGTGACGGTGTGCAACCTTCTCGCCCGTCTGCGCTCGGAGCTCGCCCCGCTGGGTACGCTCTCGACGCCGAACTGGTTCGTCCGCTTCCCGTGCAACTTCGAGAACTGCGGGACCCCGGTCACGCTCGACGTCGAGGAGACTCAGAAGAAGCTCTGGCAGATGTACGAGCACAACCAGGCACTGGTGGCGGGCTGCGAGGACTGCGACGCACAGTACTTCTTCAACCCGGCGACCCTCGGCTACGTGCGTCGAGAGGACCCGGTCTAGAACTCGTCCTGCAGTCGGTCGTAGGCCGCCTGCACGCGCTTGAACTCCGCACGCGAGCCGTCGGCTCGGTCGGGGTGGACCGTCTTGACCTTCGCGATGTAGGCGTCCCTGAGGTCGTCGGCGTCCTCGAAGCCGGCCGCACCGAGCACCTCGTAGGCCTCGGCGCGGCGCATCCGCACGTCCTTGATGATTCCGTCGTCGCGGGCCTGCTCCGTACAGTCGGGACAGAACTTCTCGGTGCGGTCGTCGACCGTCACGACGCGGTAGAGTTCGATGGAGTACCAGTCGTTGCACTGCTGGCAGAGGTTGCGCTGGCGGCTCGCCTTCGAGGGCTCCTTGGATTCGAGTTCGGCCGCCGTCTCGGCCTCGGACTCCTCCTGCCGCCGGGTGTCCGTCTCGTCGTCGTTCGACGGGGCGTGTTCGGCACAGGAGTCACAGCAGAGGACGCTCGTCCCGTCGGAGAGAATGACCTCCTCGAGTTCGGAGACGAGGTACTCCTCGGTGCAGCCGTCGCACTCGCGTCGCCGCTGGTCGATGTCCGACCCGTTGTCGGTGATCGTCTCCGCGTACTCCCGGCATTCGGGGCAGCAGACCGCTCGCGACCCACCCGGCATCGTGACCGCACGGAGGTTGTCGAGGGAGAACTCGCGGTCACAGCCTTCACAGGCGTGTCGTTCGACCACAGCCATCGAATGAGTCAAACGGATTCATCCTATATTAGTGTTCAGCCTTCGTGGAAGGAAACGAGCCGACGACGTGTCGCCGATGCGGCTCCGATATCGCTCGTCGTAGGGAGAACTGACAGGCCGAGTTGGTGTGCTGGACCGAGTGCCGGGCGGCGACAAGCGCCAGAGGGAGCCGGCGGAGCTACTGCAGTAACTATTTCTTCCGGGCCGGAGAAGTCGGTAGTATGACAGCCGCCGATTCACCCGACGTTGGGGGCTCCGAGTTCGACTGGCTGAGCCTCGACGACGACGAGGAGATCGTCTGGTCGGGCAACCCCCACCCGATGAGTATCGTCCCCGCGCTCGTCTTCGGCATCCCGCTCGTCATCCTGCTGGTCGGTATCTTCGTCATCGTCGCCGCGTACCTCTGGCGCGAGAACACCGACTACGTCGTCACGACCGATGGCGTGTACACGAAGTCGGGCGTGTTCTCCCGGGACGTCCAGCGCGTCGACTTCGACAAGGTCCAGAACATTTCGTTCAGTCAGGGCGTCGTCGGGAACTACTTCGGCTACGGGAAGGTCGACATCTCGACCGCGGGCGGCTCCGGCGTCGAGATGCAGTTCCAGTCCGTCGCCGACCCGAAGTCGGTTCAGGAGCGCATCAACCGGCTCATCAAGGAGAACCGCCGGGGGAGCGACCGCCGCGGCGAGGACGCGCCTGCGAAGGGCGAGGTGCTCGACGAGATACTCGCCGAGCTGCGAACGATGCGTGAGACGTTCGAGCGCATCGAGGCCCAAGAGGCGGACGCGGCCGGGGAGGCGCACCACGGCGGCCAGCCTCAGGAGGACGCGCCTCGGCGGACCAGCAGCGAACAGGCGAGCGACGAGCGCACGGACCCGCACGGACAATGAGCCGCGACTGGCTCACGCTCCAGGACGGCGAGGAGGTGCTCTGGGCGGCCTCACCACGCGTCCAGAGCGTCATCCCGGCGGTGTTCGTCGGCCTGGTCGTCGCCGCCGTTCCGGTCGGGCTCCAGCTGACCGCTGGTGACGGGTTCCCCGTTCCGGTGTGGCCGTTCGCCCTGCTCGGCATCGTTCCACCGGTGCTCGCGTACGCCTGGATCCGCAACGTCGAGTTCGTCGTGACGAGTCGGCGGTGCTATCGCAAGCAGGGGGTGCTCTCGCGGGACGTCCTCGCGGTCGGCTTCGAGAGCGTCCAGAACAGCTCCTACGAGCAGGGGTTCTTCGGTACGCTGTTAGGTCACGGCACCGTCTCGGTCGATACGGCCGGCGGTCTGGGGACCGAACTCGCGTTCTGGAACGTCGACGACCCGCGCTCGGTGCAGAACCTCGTCCTCGACCAGCGGGAGGCCTTCGACGACGGGGACGACGAGCTTCCGGGCACCATCGAGCAGTGGCAGGCGGTGCTCGCGGAGGTGCGACGGCTCAGACGAGCAGCAGAAGGGTACGAACAGACGTCTCGCTGACCGGGAGGTCGAAACGGAACGACCCCACGGCCGATACCGCTCTGCGGGCTGCCCGAGGGACGACGAACGTTCCCACCCCGAAGGGGGGAACCGGCGGATCGACGGTCCGCCGTGTTACCTGTCCCGACGGCCGAAACGGTCGTGATCTACGAGACGTAACGGTCCTCGGGCAAGCGTCCTACGGACGGTCGATACCTGTGTATGACTCCGATACCGTCAGCAGATGGATGAGTTCGGGCCGTCGGTAGCAGGCCCCTGCCAGCCCGAACGGCTCGTTCAGACTACAGGACGGTGCCGTGTTTCTTGTCCGGGAGGTCCTTCTCGACGGTCTCGTAGAACCGGAACCGGTTCTCCAGCTCGGTGCGGAGCGACGACGGCGGGACGACGTCGTCGATGACGACCTCGCTCGCCATCCGGCGCACGTCGATGTCCTCGCGGTACTCCTCGCGGAGTTCCTGCTCGCGCTGGGCGCGCTCCTCGGGGTCGTCGATCTCGTTGAGCTTCCGCGCGTAGACGGCGTTGATGGCCGCTTCGGGGCCCATGATGGCGATCTCGCCGGACGGCAGCGCGATGGTCGACTCGGGGTCGTAGGCGGGGCCGGACATGGCGTAGATGCCCGCGCCGTACGCCTTCCGGACCACGACGCACTGCTTCGGCACCGTCGCCGAGGAGGTGGCGTAGATCATCTTCTTGCCCTTCTCCAGGATGGCGTCCTTCTCGACCCCCGAGCCCGCCATGAAGCCGGGCGTGTCCGCGAGGTACAGCAGCGGGATGTTGAACGCGTCCGACTTCCAGATGAACTCCGCGGCCTTCTCGGCGGCGTCGGGGAAGATGGCTCCGGCGCGCTGGGCGGGCTGGTTGGCGACGATGCCGACCGGCCGACCGTCGATGCGCGCGTAGGCCGTGATTATCTCCTTGCCGTAGTCGGGTTTGAGCTCGAAGTAGCTGCCCTCGTCGACGATGCGCTGGATGACCCGCTCCATGTCGTAGCCCTTGTTCGGCTCCTGCGGGATGACCGAGTCGATTCCCTCGGGCGAACGAGCGGGGTCCTTCGGCTCCGCGCGCGGCGGGTCCTCGTCGCTGTTGTCGGGCAGGTAGGTGACGAGCTGGGAGACGAGCTCGCGGGCGTGCTCCTCGCTCTCGGCGACGAGGTCGGCGCTGCCGGACTCCTCGGCGTGCATCCGCGCGCCGCCGAGCTCCTGCATCGAGATGTCCTCGCCGGTGACCATCTGGACCATCCGCGGGGAGGCGATGGCCATCGCGGACATCCCCTCGACCATCACGGTGAAGTCGGCGAAGACGGGCGTGTACGCCGCGCCGGCGATACACGGGCCGTACAGCACGCAGACCTGCGGGACCCGCCCGGAGAGCATCGAGTGGTTGTAGTAGTACTTCCCGATGCCCTCGCGGTTGGCGAAGAAGCCGGTCTGCTGGTCGATGCGCCCCCCCGAGGAGTCCATCAGGTAGAGGACTGGACGGCCGGTCTTCAGCGCGCGCTGTTGCATCCGGAGGAACTTCTCGACGCCCTTGGCGGCCATCGAGCCGCGCTTGACCGTGTAGTCGTTGGCCATGAAGTGGACGTCGCGGCCGTCGAACGCCGCCCCACCGGTGATGAGCCCGTCCGCGGGGAGCTTGTCGTCGGCGTCGAACTCCGCGAACTTGCCGTCCTCGAAGAGGAACCCGTCGCCGTCGTCGCTATCGAACCAGAGGTCGAGGCGGTCGCGGACGAACAGTTTGTCCTCCTCGTGGAGCGTGTCCTTGTACTTCGCGGGGCCGCCCTCCATGATCTCCTCGATCTGTTCGAGTAGCAGTTCCTCGCGCTCGGTCGGGCCGAGGTCCGCGTACTCCTCCGGAACGTCGGACTCGTCCGTCTCGCTCTCGGGAGCGTCGTGGGTCGCAGCCGGTTCGTCGCTCCGACCGACGTACACCTCGACGTCGTCCCCGACGTGTTCGGCGAGTGCGGCCGCGATCGCCGACGCCTCCTCGGCCGACGCGCCCTCGCTGATGCGCACCTTCATGTCATGGCGTGCGCGGGGTCTCGTGAGAAAGGTTTCCCTTTGGGTTGCCGCGAGGATTGCCGAGGTGGGGCCAAGGCGATGGGGAGAGACCGCCGGCGGGGGAGGACGACCGGGGTGCGCGGCTGCCGGCTCGGCGATTACGCCGTGATGCCGTCGCTGTTGCGGACCGACCTGTACAGCCGTCGGAGGACGTTCACGGTGCCGACGACGAGTCCGGTGATGGCGACGAACATCGTCATCGTGAGTCCGATCCCGAAGACGACGCCGGCCAGCTCCTTGCCGTTTGGCCACAGGAAGGGGACCGTCAACGTCCCCGAGAGCAGGAATAGCTGGAGCGCCAGCCACCGACTCGTCCACTTGTACCGATTGACAAGCTGGAAGAACGTCTCCGTCTCCAGTGTGAGGTCGATGCTCTCCTTCGTGTCCGTGCCGGCTTTCCCGTGGAAGCTCTGGGACATCGTTCACTCACGAATGGCCGGTTCCAGCGAAAAAGGAGTGGTGTCTATTCTGGCTTCGTGAAGCTCGAAGAGCCTGATATCGAGGAATTAGCCGTTCCCAGGGCCTTGCCACCTGGCAACACGCCGTGGGCGCCCGCAGAATCCGCCGTATCACACCGACGTTCCCGCCGGTCTGTTCGACCGGTGCATCGCTCGCCTGTGCAGTCGCGTTCTCACACAGTGAAGCTGCCGCCGAACGCACACGTTTTTTGCGTCTGTGTCGCCTCCGTTCCGGCGTGTCTAACGAGTGGGACGCGGAGACCCTGTTCGACGTGTTCGAGCGCGCCGACGCCCGGCGCATCCTCGCGCTCACCTCCGTCGAGGAGCTGTCCGCACAGGCGCTCGCCGACCGCTGTGACACCTCCGAGGCGACCATCTACCGGCGGCTCGACGTGCTGCAGGACCACGACCTCGTCGTCGAACACGAACGCGTCGACGAGGACGGCAACCACTTCAAGACGTACGCGACGAACCTCGACGAGGTGTGTTTTCAACTTCGTGACGGCGGCTTCACCATCGACGTGACCTACCGTCGCGACCTCGTGGACGACGACCTGTGACGAACCGCGGGAAGAAGGTGTGCTACGTGGCGTCGGTGTCGGGCGCTCAGTCCAGCGCCGACTCCAGCCGGTCGACGTACGCCTCGCTCCCGACGTGGACGGGGACGCGCTGGTGCAGTTCGGTGGGTTCGACCGACAGGAGCGACTGGCTCCCGTCGGAGGACGCGCCGCCGGCTGTCTCGATGACGTAGCCGATGGGGATGCCCTCGAACTGCAGGCGGAGCTTCCCGTTCGGTGCGGATTCGAGCGCCGGGTACGCGAAGATGCCGCCGTAGGTGACGACCTGGTTCACGTCGGCGATCATCGCGCCGCCGTAGCGCAGCTTCAGCTCGTCCTCGACCTCGTCGACGTAGCCCGCGAAGTCGTCGGGCCAGTCGGGGACGCGGCCGCCGAAGCCGTAGACGACGGGGTCGTCGGGGATGGTCACGTCACGCTCGATGACGCCACGCTCGTCGCCCGAGATCTCGTACTCGTGGACGGTGTCGTCGCGGGCGACGAGCATCGTCGTGACCGGACCGTACAGCACGTAACCGGCGGCGACGAGGTCCTCGCCGCGGGCCGGCAGCTCGGCGTCGTACACGCCGAAGATGGTGCCCATCGCGTTGTTCGACTTGAGGTTCGAGGAGCCGTCGAGCGGGTCGACCGCGACCGCGACGCCCTCGCCGCAGTCGACGACTTCGGGACGCTCCTCGCTGGCGTACTGGCCGACACCGTCGATGCGCGACAGGCGGTCCTCGAGCAGGCCGTCGGCCCACACGTCGGCCTCGACCTGCTCGTCGCCGCTCGGGTTCTCCTCGTCGACGGTGCCACGCCGGCCGACGAGACCCGTGCGGATCTCGGGTGCGGTCTCGGCGATGACGTCGACGACCGCGTCGACGGTCGCGTCGTGGGCGCTCTCCTGCATCATCGGTCCAGCGCTTCCTCGGCGGAGGCACCCTCGTAGATGACGGCCTCGAGGGCGTCGAGGATCTCGCGCGGGTTCTCTCGCTGCCAGACGTTCCGGCCGACTGCGAGCCCCTTGCCGCCGGCTTCCATGCAGCCCTCGACCTGCTTGAGGAACGCGTAGTCGTCGGTCTTGGAGCCGCCGGACATGACGACCTTGACCTTCCCCGCGGCGTCGACCGCCCACTCCATGTTCTCCGGCGAGCCGGGGTACTTGACCTTCGCCACGTCGGCACCGAGTTCGAGGGCCTGCCGCGCCGCGTACGCGATGGTCTCCGGGTCGCGGTCGTTCTTCAGGCCCTGGCCACGCGGGTAGGACCACATGATCATCGGAACGTCGTGCTTCCGGGCGTTCTCCTGGGCCTTCCGGAACTCCTCGGCCATCTCGATCTCGTTGTTCGAACCACCGTAGAGGGTGAAGCCGAGCGCGTCGGCGCCGACCTCCTCGACGGCGTAGTCCACCGAGCAGTTCACCGCGGAGTCGGGCTCGCCCATCCAGAGGTTCGACGTGCCGTTGAGCTTCATGAGGAGGTTCACGTCGTCCTCGTAGGAGGGGTAGTACGCCTCGGCGACGCCCTTCTGGACGGCCATCGCGGTGACGGCGTCGTGTGTGCCGACGTCGAACACCGTCGATGGGTCGATGGTCTCTGGGACCGGCTCGAAGTCCACGGGGCCGTGCTCCAGCCCGTGGTCCATCGCGAGAATCAGTACCTTTCCGTCGCGGACGATGGGTGAGTCGTCGATGGGTCGCATTCGGTTCCAAGTTCCACGAACCGCCTATTAAAGCGTGGTGTTCGGAACGGGGTATCGGACGAACGAACGAGCGTGCTGTAGAGAACCGCTACCGGCCGCTCTGTGGCGCTGGCGGGGGGATAAAGAACACACTACAGCGGTAGTAAATTTTCGGGTGTATTCGTTACTCCCGCTGGAACGCCTCGCGCGCCGAGAACCGCCACGTTCTCGCCTGCATCACGTTCACGTCGAGCGCCTCCGCGAGCGCCGCCGCGTCGACCCACGCGAGCTGGCGGACCGAGGTGATACCGCCCTCGGCGAGCTGGTCGGCCACCCAGCCGTCGACGACCGTCTCGACCGGCGTCGGGCGCTCCCGGTCGGCCCAGATGTCGACGGGCTCGCGCTCGACCGGGTCGTACTCCCGTACGCCGAGTTCCTCCCAGTCGCTCGTCGAGGCCGCGACCCAGTCCCGCTCGTCGTCCTGAAGCCCGCCCATCGACTCCGCCCGCTCGTCGAGGCCGTCGCCCAGTGTCGACGACCACGAGAGCGAGTGTTCCCGGCGCAGAGCCGTCGCCACGCCCTGCTCGATGCCCGCCTCGACCAGGTCCGTGTACGTCACCCGTTTCTCGGTCACGTCGCTCGCCGTGACGCCTGCGTCGGTCAGCTGGGCAGCCGCAACCGGTGTGACCCCATCCAGGCCAGCCAGCATCTCCGCGTCGGCTACCAGCTCCTCGCCACCGTCGTTCGTGCCCATCCGTCACTGTTGTTCTCGCCAGCACCGGCCTTGAATGTTGGTGTGCCGGCCGCGATTCGTGGAACCGAACGTGAGTGTTCGCTCGCGTGTCGTTTCGGACCTGCACGGTTCGTCCGTCGAGACGTTCTGGCAGGTCGCAGTTCGAGTCGGCCCCACGACGGATGAGGAACCGGGAATCGCGGAACGTCTTTACGGCATCACGCGATAGAGGCAGTCATATGACACGGGTGATTCACACCGGCGACACCCACCTCGGATACCGGCAGTACCACTCCCCCGAGCGCCAGCGGGACTTCTTCCGGGCGTTCGAGCGGGTGGTCACGGACGCCGTCGAGGACGACGTGGACGCCGTGGTCCACGCGGGCGACCTGTTCCACGACCGACGCCCCGGACTCAGGGACCTCCAGGGCACGGTCGCGGCGCTCCGGGACCTCGCCGACGCCGGGATTCCGTTCCTCGCCGTGGTCGGCAACCACGAGGGGAAACGGGACGGACAGTGGCTGGACCTGTTCGAGGACCTCGGGCTCGCCACCCGTCTCGACGACGAACCGCACGTCGTCGGCGACACGGCGTTCTACGGGCTGGACTTCGTCCCGCGGTCACGTCGGGACGACCTGGACTACGAGTTCGCCGCGCACGACACCGACTACGCGATGCTGGTGAGCCACGGGCTGTTCGAACCCTTCGCGCACGCCGACTGGGACACGGAGCGACTCCTCGCGGAGTCGTCGGTCGACTTCGACGCGCTGCTGCTGGGAGACAACCACGCGCCGGGCGTCGAGGAGGTCGACGACACCTGGGTCACCTACTGCGGGTCGACCGAGCGAGCGAGCGCGAGCGAGCGGGACGACCGGGGGTACAACATCGTCGCCACGGAGGTCGGGACCGTGGCGATCAGCCGGCGTGGTATCCCCGACACGCGGGCGTTCCGGTTCGTCGACGTCGAACTGCAGGCGGGCGAGGGCGTCGAGCGGGTCCGGGAGGCGGTGCGCGAGCACGACTGCGAGGACGCCGTCGTCGTCGTCACGGTCACGGGCGACGGGGAGCCGGTCTCCCCGGCCCCCGTCGAGGAGCTGGCCATCGACCGCGGCGCGCTGGTCGCCCGGGTGAACGACCGTCGGGAGTTCGACGAGGAGCAGGAGGTCGACGTGACGTTCGCGGACCCCGACGAGGCCGTCCGCGAGCGCGTCCGCGACCTCGGGCTGAGCCAGGCCGCCCGCGACGTGGACGAGACGGTCCGTGCCTCGAAGGTCGCCGACTCGAACGTCCGCGACTCGGTGAAGGAGCGGGTTGAATCGCTCGTCGACGAGGACGACCTCGACGCCTTCGAGGGCGCGGAGCCAGCGGCCGGGGACGCTTCCGACGACGCTGGGGGCGACCCTGTCGAGGACGACGACAACGACACCACTGACGACCCGGCCCCGGCCGAGTCAACGGACCAGAGCAGCCAGGATGAACCACCGGAGTCGGAGCAGGCGTCGACCGACGGTGGCGACACGGTGCGCGCCGGGCCCGACGAGGCCCCCGAGACGGACGCCACGCTCGACGAACCGGCGGACGAACAGGCCGCTGGAAACGACTCGCAGGCGTCCATGGAGGAGTTCCTGTGAGGGTCGACCGCGTCCGCCTCTCGAACTTCAAGTGCTACGGCGACGCCGACCTGCGGCTCGACCGCGGCGTCACCGTCGTCCACGGCGTCAACGGCAGCGGGAAGTCGAGCCTGCTGGAGGCGTGCTTCTTCGCGCTGTACGGCTCAGCCGCGATTCCGGGAACCCGGGAGGACGTCATCCGAACCGGCGAGGAGGACTGTGCGGTCGAGCTGTGGTTCCGCCACGACGGCGTCGACTACCACCTCGAGCGGAGCCTGAAGGACTACGGCGACCGCGTCTCCCATGACTGCCTGCTCGAGGGCGGCGACGCCTCCTGGGAGGGCCCGAGTTCGGTCGATGCGGCCATCACGAACCTGCTCCGGATGGACGCCGACGCGTTCGTCAACTGCGCGTACGTCCGGCAGGGCGAGGTGAACAAGCTCATCCACGCGAGCCCGAGCACCCGCCAGGACATCATCGACGACCTGCTACAGCTCGGCAAGCTGGAGGAGTACCGGGAGCGCGCGAGCGAGGCCCGACTGGGTGTGAACGACGTCCTCGACAACGCCCGTGGGCGCAAGGAGAGCCTCGACGAGCAGGTCGCAGCGAAGGAGGCGAAAGGCCTGCACGACCAGCTCAACGAGCTCCAGAGCGAGCTGAACGAGACCAGCGCTGAGATCGAGCGACTGGAGGGCAACGTGGCGGAGGCCGAATCCACCCGCGACGAGGCCCAAGCCGTGCTCGACGACCACGAGGCAAAGCGCGAGGAGCTGGCGTCGGTCGAATCCGACGTGAGCGAACTGCAGGACGCCATCGCGGCGACCGAGCGCGAGCGGGAGGAGCTGAAGGCCCGTATCGCCGACCGGTCCGAGGACCTCGACGACCTGCGCGCGGAGCGCGACGAACTCCTCGACCAGGTCGACCTGCCCGACGCGAGCGACCTGCCCGACGACGCAGGACTCGCGCCGGACGACACGCCCGCACTCGTCGACCACCGGCTCGACGAACTCGAGAGCGAAGCCGAGGTGCTCCAGGAGCGAATCAACGAGCTCTCGGTCGAGATCAGCACGAAATCCGACGAGGCCGACCGGCTGGCCGAGCGCGCCGACGAGCTGGAGAACGAGGCCAAGCAGACGCGCGAGGAGGCGGCAGAACTCGAAACCGAGGCCGACGAGGCCGACGCCGACCTCGACGACCTGCGCGAGAAGCTCGACGGCTTCGACGACGACATCGAGGCCCACCGCGAGGCGTTCGACGGCGCACCCGTCGACTTCGGCGATGCGGAGTCGCACCTCGTCGAGTGCCGCGACGAGCGCGAGGAACTGCGGGACGAGGCCAGCGACCTGCGAACCGGGGTCCAGACGCTCCGGAACCGCATCGAGGAGGCCGAGGCGCTGCTCGACGAGGGCAAATGTCCGGAGTGCGGCCAGCCGGTCGACGGCTCGCCGCACGTCGACACGCTGGCGGACGACCGCGAGGAGCTGGCGTCGAAGGAAGCCGAACTAGAGGCGCTCGAGGCGGACGTCGAGACGCTCGACGAGCGAATCGACCGTGCCGAGAGCCTCCGCGACGCCGAGCGCGAGGTCGAGAGCCTGCGCGAGAACCGCGACAACCTGGCGCAGCTCCGCGAGCAGAAGGCCGAGAACGTCGCGGAGAAGCGCGAGCGTGCGGGGGACCTGCGCGACGAGGTCGACGAGCTCGAGTCCGAGGCCGAGGAGAAGCGCGAGGCGGCTGATTCGACCCGCGAGGCGGCCGACGACCTGCGGAGCGACCTCGGCGAGGCAAACGGCGAGCGCGCCGACGTGAAGGCCACCATCGAGACGCTGGAACGGCTCTCGGAGCTGTTCGATGAGGCCGACTCGGTCGACGCCGAGGTCGAGCGACTGCGCGACGAGCGCGCGAGCAAGGCCGAACTCAACGAGGAGCGCCGGGAGCGCCTCGCCGAGAAGCGCGAGCGGAAACGGGAGCTCGAGTCGGAGGTCGACGAGGAGCGCGTCGAGAACGCTCGCAACGAGAAACAGCGCGCCGAGGAGTACCTCGAGCAGGCGACCGAGGCGCTCGAAACGCTCGAATCGGAGGAGGCGGACCTCCGGGACCGCATCGGCGGCGTCCGTAACGAGATCGAGGAGCTGGAGTCCCTCCGGACGAAGCGCGACGCTCTCGGGGAACGCGTCGACGCACTGGAGTCGCTGTACGACGAGGCCCAGGACCTCCAGGAGATGTACAGCGACCTGCGCGCGGAGCTTCGTCGCCGGAACGTCGAGACCCTCGAGCGGATGCTCAACGAGACGTTCGACCTGGTGTACCAGAACGACTCGTACTCACACATCGAGCTCTCGGGCGACTACGAGCTGACGGTGTACCAGAAGGACGGCGAGACACTCGACCCGGAGCAGCTCTCCGGCGGCGAGCGTGCGCTGTTCAACCTGAGCCTGCGCTGTGCCATCTACCGGCTGCTCTCCGAGGGAGTGGAGGGCGCGGCACCGATGCCGCCGCTCATCCTCGACGAGCCCACCGTCTTCCTCGACTCGGGTCACGTGTCGCAGCTGCTCACGCTCGTCGAGACGATGCGCACCGAGTACGGCGTCGAGCAGATTCTCCTGGTGAGCCACGACGAGGAACTCGTCGGCGCAGCGGACTCGCTGGTCCACGTCGAGAAGGACCCGACGACCAACCGGTCGACGGTCACCCGCGGGAAGCGGCCGATTCCCGGGCTGGACTGACGCTACTCCGCTCTGAGTAGCTCGACACCCTCTTCGGCCAGCGCCGTCGCCGCGTAGCCACGCTCACCGGCGATGCGGGCCTCCTCGACAAGGCCTGCCGCGCGGAACTCCGTCAGCAGGCCGAGCAGGTCGCTCTCGCAGAGGTCGTAGTCGGCGAGGAGGTCACGCACGGCAACGGCGTCGCGGTCGACGAGCTCGACGAGGAGGCCGAGCGACCGGTCGTCGTGGGTGGCACTGAGGATTCGGCGGACCGCCGGCGGGACGGCACCGGCGGCGACCGCGAGCCCGGACTCGTCGTCGACCGTGGTGAGGCGCTCGTTCGGGCGGAACTCCTCGGCGCCGGTTTCGGGGTCGCGGACCAGTGTCGACTCGCCGGACTCCTTGACCACCAGAAACGTGCGGCCGTCCTCGTCGCGGACCGTTCGCATGCGCCGGGCTTCGGGCGCGAGGGGTTAGTCGTTGTCGTCGCGGCCGCCCGGGCCGTCGACGGTGGCCGTCCAGTCCACCTCGGTCTCTTCGGTGTCGTCGTCGGGAGCGTCCTCGTCGTCGTCGCCCGAATCCGTCGCGGTCTCACCGCCGTCGCCGGTCGGCATGTCCCACGTCCGGAGGCGGTACGCGCCGTAGGTGAAACAGACCAGCCCCGCGGCGAGCAGTCGTCCACCGAGGTACCAGTCGTTCCGGAAGATGACGTACAGCCCACCGAGACTCCCGGCGAGCAGCGCGCCGTTGAACGCGAGGACGAGCACCCAGAACTTCCGCTGGAGCTCCGCCGGTGCGTCGACATCGGCGGGCGACGACGGTGAGGGTGCCTCCGGAATCCGCACGGAGGGGGTGAGCTCCGCCTCGTAGTCGCGGAGGTCGGCCTCCGGGTCAGGCTCCCCGGGGCCCTTCTCCTCGTTCCCCTCCAGCATGTCGTCGAGCACGCCTCGCTGTTGGGGCGGCGGCAGGAAAAGGGTTGCTCGTTCGTGCGGTCCGTTGCAGGTGGCTCAGGCGTGCTCTCGGAGGGAGAACGTCTCTCCGGCCTCTAGCCACGCAAGCGGGTTCTCGGCGTCGTAGAATACCGTCCCTTCGTCGGTCTCGTATGTCTCGATAGACTCGACGCCGTCAGTCTCGTCTCTATCGGCCGTGCGTCCGTCGGATTGCGTTGCGTGGTCGGACAAGCCGGTCACCTCAGACGCTGGTAGACAGTACCAAGGTATATGTCTTGTTGCCGCGGGGAAATCAGACTCGACCGACAGGACCGGATGGTAACGGTCCCCTATCCAGGGTGTGCGTGCCGATTGCGGGGTGTGAACCACGGCTGTTTTTACCGCTGACCCCGAACCGCCTCCAATGACCGACGCAGGGGACTCCGAACAGCTGACACTCGGGGGCGCGTTCGGTGACGGCGGGTCCACCGACAGCGAGGACGACGGACTCAGCGAGTCCGACCTCGTCGCCGAAGCCGAGGCCGTCACCACGCCCGGGCTCGAGAACGCCGACTTCGTCGAAGCCGACGAGGCCCTGTTCCCCGACCCCGACGGCACCGTCTCGCTCTCCGTCATGCAGGTGGACTACACCGTCGAGGGGTCGGGCGAGCACGAACAGCCCGTGATGCACGTCTTCGGCCGGAGCGCCGAGGGGACCGCCAAGCACGTCATGGTGTTCGGTTTCCAGCCGTACTTCTACGCGCCGACCGACTCGCTCGACGAGTCCGAACTCGAGGACGAGGACGTCATCGTCGACTGGGAGGAAGAAGACGACGACGGCGAGCCCTACGAGAGCATCCGCGGCGAGCGCCTGACGAAGATCTTCGGCCGCACGCCGCGCGACGTCGGGAACATCCGCGACCGCTTCGACCACTACGAGGCCGACGTGCTGTTCCCGAACCGGTTCCTCATCGACAAGGGCATCAACAGCGGGATGACGGTGCCGAACCGCCGCGGCGAGAGCGGCACGATTCGGGTGCCACACGAGGAGGTCGAGGCGACCGAGCTGACGGCCGAACCGCGGATCAACACGTTCGACATCGAGGTCAACGACCGCAACGGCTTCCCCGAGGACGGCGACGAGCCCATCATCTGCCTCACCTCGCACGACTCCTACGACGACGAGTACGTCGTCTGGCTCGCCATCGCCGACGAGTACGACGGCGAGGCCCCGGACGCGCTGCCGGAGTACGACCCCATCGAGGGCGAGCTGGACCTCCGGGTCGAGGTCTTCGACGGCGAGGACGAGCGCGAGGCCGAGCGGAAGATGCTCGAGGCGTTCCTCGACTACATCGACGAGACGGACCCCGACGTGATGACCGGCTGGAACTTCGAGGACTTCGACGCGCCGTACTTCCTCGACCGGCTGGAGGTACTCGACTCGACGATGCACGACCAAGACATCGACCCGAACCGGCTCTCCCGGGTGAACGAGGTCTGGCGCTCGGGCTGGGGCGGCCCGAACGTGAAGGGTCGCGTCGTGTTCGACCTGCTGTACGCCTACAAGAGCCGACAGTTCACCGAGCTCGACTCCTACCGGCTCGACGCCGTCGGCGAGACCGAACTCGACGCCGGCAAGGAGCGCTACACCGGCGACATCGGCGACCTCTGGGAGAACGACCCCGGCCGGCTGCTGGAGTACAACCTCCGCGACGTGGAGCTCTGCGTCGAGATCGACGCGAAGCAGGACATCGTCTCGTTCTACGACGAGGTGCGCACGTTCGTCGGCTGCAAGCTGGAGGACGCCCCCACCGCTGGTGACGCGGTCGACATGTACGTCCTGCAGAAGGTCCACGGCGACTTCGTGCTCCCCTCGAAGGGTAAGCAGGAGTCCGAGGACTACGAGGGCGGCGCAGTGTTCGACCCCATCACGGGTGTCGAGGAGATGGTGACGGTGCTCGACCTGAAGTCGCTCTACCCGATGTGCATGGTGACGATTAACGCCAGCCCGGAGACGAAGGTCGACCCAGACGAGTTCGACGGGGAGACCTACCACGCCCCCAACGGCACCCACTTCCGGAAGGACGAGGACGGGATGATCCGGGCGATGGTCGACGAACTGCTGGAAGAGCGCGAGGCGAAGAAGGAGCTGCGGAACCAGCACGACCCCGGCAGCCAGGACTACGAGCGCTACGACCAGCAGCAGGCCGCTGTCAAGGTCATCATGAACTGTTTCTCGTCAGATACTGACGTTCTCACACCGCATGGTGTCCGGAACATCAGGGACCTCGATGTGGGTGACGAGGTGTACTCGCTCGACCCGGATACGATGGAGATGGAGGTTAAACCGGTCGTCGAAACGCACGAGTACCCCGACTACCGGGGAGAGATGGTCGACATCCAGACGAGCAAGATAGATTTCAGCGTCACACCGAACCACCGGATGCTCGTCCGCAAGGACGACAGGAACGGTGCAGCCTGGGACGATTTCCGGTTCGTCGAGGCTGGCGACCTCAATGACGCTTCCCACTACGAACTTCCCCACGGGTGGGATGGTCCCGATGGGTCTCGACTCGACCGGGTGGACATCACGGAGTTCCTCGACGGTGAGTTCGAAGTCTGGGCGAACAACGACGTGCATGGCCACACGCTGGCTGCAGAAATCGGCTTCTACCCGGACAAGATGGAGAAGAAGGGCGAGGACGGAACCGGGTACGTCTTCGACGCCGAGACGTTCGAAGAGCACCGCGCGTACCTCGACGAGCACTGCTCGAGTTTCTACGTCCACGCGGAACGTGGCCGAAAGTGGATTCCGCGGTTCTACGACGGGGACGATTTCCTCGAACTGCTCGCCTGGTACATCACCGAGGGGTCGGTCTACACGTCCGAGGACAAGCAGTTCGGCGAGAACTTCCGTGGGAGCGCGACATCCATACATATCGCACAGGATGCCATTGCTGACGGTGGGGATGGGGACGACCACACGGCTATCGGGGCGTTGCTCGACCGGATGGAGTTCGACGCGTACGTGGACGACCGCGGGTACCAGTTCACCTCGAAGCTGTTCGGTACCTGGCTGGAGACCACGTGCGGTGGAAACAGCTTCGAAAAACGGATTCCTGGGTTCGTTTTCGACCTGAGCCGGGACCAGAAGGAGCGATTCCTGAACACGCTCATCGCAGGGGATGGCGACCGTCAGGTCAACAGCTGGCGCTACACGACTTCGAGCGAACAGCTCCGCGACGACGTACTGCGTCTCTGTACGCACCTTGGACTGACCGCGAGCTACAATCACGACAGCGGCTCGTGGCGGATTTACTGCACCGAAAACGGAAAGAACAGTTTCCGGCTGCATCGCTCCGGAAGCACGGCCACAGCTGAAGATGGGGCATACTGTGTCACCGTCGAGGACAACCACACGGTGCTCGCGGGGCGCAATGGGATGTTCCAGTTCGTCGGCCAGTCGGTCTACGGTGTGCTCGGCTGGGACCGATTCCGTCTCTACGACAAGGAGATGGGAGCTGCCGTAACCGCAACCGGCAGAGAGGTCATCAAGTTCACCGAGGAGTCCGCGAACGAACTCGGGCACGAGGTGGCGTACGGAGATACTGACAGTGTGATGATGAGTCTCGGCGGTGATGTAGACTCCGATGAGGCGATCCAGCTATCGGAAGATATCGAGGAGCACATCAACCAATCCTACGATGAGTTCGCCCGAGATGCGTTGAACGCAGAGTTCCACCGCTTCCAGATCGAGTTCGAGAAGCTCTACCGGCGGTTCTTCCAGGCGGGCAAGAAGAAGCGCTACGCCGGCCACATCATCTGGAAGGAGGGCAAGCACGTCGACGACATCGACATCACCGGCTTCGAGTACAAGCGCTCGGACATCGCGCCCATCACGAAGGAGGTCCAGCACGAGGTCATCGACAAGGTGGTCCGCGGGGCGGAGGAGTCCGAGATCACCGAGTACATCCACGACATCATCGAGCGGTTCCTGGCTGGCGAGTACAGCTACGACGAGATCGCCATCCCGGGCGGTATCGGGAAGCGCATCGACAACTACGACACGGACACGGCTCACGTCCGCGGCGCGAAGTACGCGAACCTGCTGTTCGGGACGAACTTCGACCGCGGCTCGAAGCCCAAACGGCTCTACCTGCAGAAGGTCCACCCGGACTACTTCAAGGAGCTCGAGGACGCCGGCGAGTTCGACCCGCAGCGGGACCACCGCTACGGCGAGTTCAAGCGCGAACAGGACGTCATCTGCTTCGACTACGCCGACCAGATTCCGGAGGAGTTCGAGGTCGACTACGACAAGATGCTCGACAAGACGCTGAAGGGGCCCATCGCCCGGGTCATCGAGGCGCTGGGCATCTCCTGGGAGGAGGTCAAGACCGGACAGGAGCAGACTGGGCTGGGCAGCTTCATGTAGGCCCTGAATCGGAGTGTCAAGCCCCCACACCGCTGCCATACCCGATTCTATAATCGTGAACAAATTTTTTCGATATGCGAATCAGAGACACGGGAATACGCAAGGATTATGGGGCCGACACCCTATCGCTAGAACACTAAGAGGTAGCCAGCATGGCAAAACTCGAACTCAACAATCTCCACGCGAGCGTTGCAGAAGACGATGGCGAGAAGATTCTCGACGGTGTCGACCTCGAGGTCGAATCCGGCGAGATCCACGCCCTGATGGGACCGAACGGCTCCGGGAAGTCCACGACGGCGAAGATCGTCGCCGGGCACCCGGCCTACGAAGTGACAGAGGGTCAGGTACTACTCCACCTCGAACAGGGCGACTTCGGCGAGGACTTCGACATCCCCGAAGACAAGCGAACATGGGACCTGCTCGACCTCGAACCCAACGAGCGCGCCGCGCTCGGCATCTTCCTCGGCTTCCAGTACCCCGCCGAGATCGAGGGCGTCACGATGACGAACTTCCTCCGCACCGCTCTCAACGCGAAGCTCGAGGAGCGCGAGGAGCTCTTCGAGGACGACGAGGAGGAAGAGGCAGCAGAGGAGGAGGACGAGGGCTACGACACCTCCCCGATGGAGGGTGCAGCGGACGAGGGTGACGTCGGCGTCGCCGAGTTCCAGAAGCTCCTCCAGCAGAAGATGGAGCAGCTGGACATGGACGAGAAGTTCGCCCAGCGATACCTCAACGCCGGCTTCTCCGGCGGCGAGAAGAAGCAGAACGAGGTGCTCCAGGCGGCAATCCTCGAGCCGAGCATCGCGGTGCTCGACGAGATCGACTCCGGGCTGGACATCGACCGCCTGCAGGACGTCTCCCACGGCATCAACGCGCTCCGCGACGAGCAGGGCACGGGTGTCCTGCAGATCACCCACTACCAGCGCATCCTCGACTACGTCGAACCCGACCACGTCCACGTCATGATCGACGGCCGCATCGCGAAGTCCGGCGGCCCCGAGCTCGCAGAGCAGCTCGAGGACGAGGGCTACGACTGGGTCCGCGACGAGGTCTACGGCACCGCGTAAACCACCCCGACACCACTACATCACAACCATGAGTTCCGATCAAGACCACCTCAAAGAGACCGACACTGAAGCCCGGTTCGAGTTCAAGAAGGAGGAGAATTCCGCCTTCCAGACCGAGAAGGGTCTGACCGAGGAGACCATCCGTCTCATCTCGGAGGACAAGGACGAGCCCGAGTGGATGTACGAGCGCCGGCTGCGGGCGCTGAAGCAGTTCCAGCAGATGCCGATGCCGACCGACTGGCCGGGCCAGCCCGACCTGAGCGAGGTCGACATCGACGAGATCGTCCCGTACATCCGGCCGGACATCGAGACACGCGGCGGCGCGGAGAACTGGGAAGACCTCCCGGACGAGATCCAGGACACGTTCGACAAGCTGGGCATCCCGGAAGCCGAGAAGAACGCGCTCTCCGGCGTCGGTGCGCAGTACGAGTCCGAGATCGTCTACCAGAACATGCAGGAGCAGTGGGAGGAGAAGGGCGTCATCTTCTGTGACATGGACAAGGCGGTCCAGGAGCACGAAGAGATCGTCAAGGAGTACTTCATGACGAAGTGCGTCCCCCCGAGCGACAACAAGTTCGCGGCGCTCCACGGAGCCATCTGGTCCGGCGGCTCGTTCGTCTACATTCCCGAGGACACGACCGTCAACATGCCCGTCCAGGCGTACTTCCGGATGAACTCCGAGGGGATGGGCCAGTTCGAGCACACGCTCATCATCGCCGAGGAGAACTCCGAAGTGCACTACATCGAGGGCTGTTCCGCCCCGAAGTACTCCGCGTTCAACCTGCACTCCGGCGGCGTCGAGGTGTTCGTCGGCGAGAACGCCCACGTCCAGTACTCGACCGTGCAGAACTGGTCGAAGAACACGTACAACCTGAACACGAAGCGTGCCATCGTCGAGGAGGAGGGCACGATGGAGTGGGTCTCCGGCAGCATGGGCTCGAAGGCGACCATGCTCTACCCGGCGACCATCCTGAAGGGCCGCGGCGCGACTGACAACCACATCACCATCGCGTTCGCCGGCGAGGGCCAGAACATCGACACCGGCGCGAAGGTGTACCACAACGCGCCCGACACGAAGTCGACAATCGAGTCCAAGTCCATCTCGAAGGACGGCGGCCGTACGAACTACCGCGGCCTCGTTCACATCGCCGACGGCGCGGAGAACTCCTCCACGTCCGTCGAGTGTGACGCGCTCATGTTCGACAACGAGTCCACCTCGGACACGATGCCGTACATGGAGATCCAGGAGTCGAAGGTCGACGTCGCCCACGAGGCGACCGTCGGCAAGATCGGCGACGAGGACGTCTTCTACCTCCAGTCCCGCGGACTGGACGACGACGACGCCAAGCAGATGATCGTCGCCGGCTTCATCGAGCCAATCACGGAGGAGCTGCCCATCGAGTACGCGGTCGAACTCAACCGCCTCATCGAGCTCGAGATGGAGGGGAGCCTCGGATAATCATGAGCACACAGGTACACGCCAACCTCACACGAGACCAGGTGGAGCAGATCTCCGAGCAGCTCGGCGAGCCGGAGTGGCTCCTCGAGACCCGGCTCGAGGCCCTCGACGCGCTCGACGACCTCGAGATGCCGGACGTCATCCGGACGCCGGGGCGAGACTGGACGAACCTCGACGCGCTCGACTTCGAGAGCTTCGTCGACCCGCTCAACGCGGCCCAGGACAAGGAGCGCGTGAGCGCCGAGGGCATCGAGGTCCTCGAGTGGAGCGACGCCGTCGCCGAGCACGGCGACCTCCTCGAAGAACGGTTCGGGAGCGTCGTCGACCCCGAGGAGAACTACCTCACCGCGCTCTCGACCGCTCTCTTTACCGACGGCACCGTCGTCTACGTGCCCGAGGGCGTCGACGCCGAGGACGTGAAGATCCGGACGACGATGAACAGCCAGTCGCTGTTCAACTACACGCTCGTCGTCACCGAGGAGTCGTCCTCGGTCACCATCCTCGAACGCCAGTCGACGGGTGACGCGGTCGAGGGCGAGCGCTACTACAGCGGTATCGTCGAGGTCGCGGCCGGCGAGAACTCCCACGTTCAGTACGGGAGCCTCCAGAACCTCGACGACGAGACGTACAACTACACGCTCAAGCGCGGCACCGCCGACACGTACGCCGACGTGAACTGGATCGAGGCCAACATGGGCTCGCGCCTGACCAAGAGCGAGGTCGAGACGACGCTCGACGGCGACGGCGCCGAGAGCCACATCGTCGGCGCGTTCTTCGGCCACGACGACCAGCACTTCGACATCAACAGTCGGGTCTGGCACCGCGCCGAGCACACCACCGCCGACCTCGTCACCCGCGGCGTGCTCGACGACCGCGCCCGTTCGGTGTACGAGGGCGTGCAGGACGTCGGCCGCGACGCCTGGAACACCAGCAGCTACCAGCGCGAGAACACGCTGATGCTCTCCGACGAGTCCGAGGCCGACGCCTCCCCGAAGCTCATCATCAACAACCACGACACCGAGGCCAGCCACTCCGCCACGGTCGGGCAGGTCGACAAACAGGACCTGTTCTACATGACCAGCCGCGGTGTCGACCCGCGCAGCGCCCGCAACATGCTCGTCGAGGGCTTCTTCGTCCCCGTCCTCGAGGAGGTCGCCGTCGACGAACTCAGCGACGACATCGAGGAGCTCGTCGCCGAACGCCTGCGGAACTAGAGCTGCGGACTCCATTCGGCGGTTTTCGTTCTCTTTGCGGTGTTTCACCCGAGTTACCAGTCGATGCGAAGAGGGCGGCGATGCGACAGTTGAGCCACTCAGGAAGCTCTTCCATCAGTATCTGCCGTCACTATCGAAACAGCGGCCGCGAACACCAGTCCAACGAGGGCTGCAACGGTGAGCATCTGCCGAACTGGCAGCCCGGGGACGGGGTCGGTAACGAGGACGATTGCGGGGTAGCCCACGAGTACTCCGAACCCGAACCCGGCGACGGCATCGACGACCGTCCGCAGCCACCGTCCGAGATGGTCGTAGCCGGCAACGACGGCAACGAGGACCACCGAGCCGCTGACGACGCCGACGGGCACCCCCATCAGCCCGGTGAACTCGATGTCGACAGTCTCGATGACGGCGAGTGCAGCGAGCAGCGAAACGGTCACTCCCGTCCCAGCACCAGCGACGTGCCGCCGTTGTGGCATATCTCATCACCATCGGCGTCCAGTGTATGTTTTGTGATCGGTCGTACGGTCGCGCAGTCGCGCCAGCCGCGCGCCAGTCGGTTGGTCCCGTATCGTCGTGCGGCCGAACCCCGCCCGCACAGTCAGCAAGAGTTAGGTAGCCCCGTCCCTGCCATTGGGACATGAGCCTGGGGCAGCGCGTCGCGACCGACCACCAGCTCGCCCGTCTCCTGCAGATCGGGGCGGTGCTGGAGGAGGTGGTCGAATCCCGCGCGTACCATCATCTCGACTCCTTCGAGGACGAGGAGGGCGTCGACGACGACGTTCGCCACCTCCTCGAGCACGCCGCCGAGGAGTCAGCAGAGCACCGCAGCCGACTCGAGGCACTCATCGAGGAGCTCGATGCCGAGACGGTCCCCTACGAGGAGATCAACAAGCTGGTCGAGGCGCAGTACGCCCAGACCAAACCGGAGGACTTCGACGGCCTGCTGTACGACCAGCTCTGCAACGAGGAGACCGCGTACAAGTTCTACGACGACCTCATCGAGGCCATCGAGGCGAGCGAGAGCGAGTTCAGCATCGACCGCGAGCAGGTACTCGACACGCTCCGTCAGATCCGCGAGGAGGAGGCCGAGGGCGTCGAGGACGTGACCGAGATCATGGAGCGACGAGCGTGAGAACCCACCGATGAACACCGCAGACCAGTACCTCAAGGCGATCTACCTGGTGCAACGGATGGAAGACGGGCCGGCAGCGACGGGCGCGCTGGCGGACATGCTCGACGTCTCGCCGGCCAGCGTCAACGAGATGGTCGGCAAGCTCCAGGACCGGGGCCTCGTCGACCACGAGAAGTACAAGGGGGCGACGCTCACCGACGACGGAATCGTCCGCGCCGAGGACGCCCTCCAGACGTACTGCATCATCGAGCGCTTCCTCGCGAACGTCCTCGAGGTCGAGGACTACCGCGGCGAGGCCAGCGCCCTGGAGGCTGTCATCGACGACACCGTCGCCGAACGGCTCGACACCATCATCGACCGGCGGGAAGAGTGCCCCGACTGCTTCGACGCCGAGGCCGACCAGTGCTGCTACCTCGAGGCCCCCGCCGGCGAGAGCGCGGACTGAGCTCGGCTTCGGTTTCACTCCGGCGTCGTACGTGTGTTCTTCTGCTGAGAGGTCGTCTCCCTGTGGCGTTCCTATCATCGCCTCGTTGAACAAGGAGCCGTGGTGCCTCCGGAACTGACGACTGAAAGATAATCTTATTGTATCGTCATCGCTTACGGCAACTCGCAGTCCCGTGGTGTAGTGGCCAATCATATGGGCCTTTGGACGTGGATGGACTCCGTCCGTCTGCGGAAGAGAGCCTATGACGGCGGTTCGAATCCGCCCGGGGCTACTCTAACACATTGTTCACTTTGTGCCGGGGCGAGAACGGACCTTTTTCATAGTTGACGCCCGTCCATACGAATCCAATGGGCTTTGGGAGCTACGACGAATCCGAACAACAGGACCAGAACAGCGACATCGACGAGGACGACGCGGTCACCGTCCACGAGCACGACCACGAGGGTGAGGTCTCGTTCGACCAGGGGGAGATGTCGAACGAGGACCTCGTCGGGCAGCTCGAGCAGATGAAAGACGACGACGAGTAACGACTCGCCGAACGTCGCGGTCGCGGACTACTCGTTCTCGTAGAAGGCGTCGGGGCCGTGGTCGTCCTGCCAGGCGAACGCGAACAGCCGGCGGCTCGCCAGTCGCTCCAGTGCACGGCCGTCGTCGCTCTCGCCGGTCGCGCCGTCCCAGCGCGCGCCGTCGGCGACGAACGTCCCGGGCTCGACGGTGCGCTCGAACGCGAGCCCCGGGTTCTCGAACGCGTGGATGCCGGCCTCGGTGGCGAAGACGACCACGTCGTGGTCGCCGACGGTCGTCCCCGCGACGCTCCCGTTCGCCTCGACCCGGGGGAGCGGGAACCCGAGCGCATCGTCGTCGACGGTGAGGCCGAGGACGACGGCCTTCGGGTCGAGGTCCCTGCGGTCCCAGTTACGTTCGCCGCCGGTACCACGGTGGGCAGCGAGCCCGAAGCCGTCCATCTCGAAGTAGCGCTCGTACGGGGCCACGTCGTAGTCGATGGGTTCTGGCTCGTCGCCCGCGCCGGCGGCCTCGCTCTCGCCGCCCGGCGGGGCGAGCACCTCACCGTCGGGGTTCGCGTCGCGGAAGCGGCCGACGGTCGTCATCGCGGCTGGGAGGACGGTGAGCTCGACGCCGGAGAGCGGGCCGTCGATCGCGACGCCGCGACTCTGTTTCCATTCGCTCTCGGTCTCCCGGTCGTACATCACGAGGTCGTCGTCCGCCAGCTTGCCGGAGACGCCGAAGGTGAGCGTTCGAGGGGCCGCACCATCGCCCGTGTCCACGACACGGTCGTAGACGACGGCGCTCCCGCAGAGGGGACACCACGTGACGGCGATGCGACTGCCATCCGAGTCCTCCGCGTTGACGATCTCGTGGTAGTGCAGGTACCGGACGGGGCAGGCACGCGCTGGCTCGCCGTCGACGAGGACCACCTCGTCGTCGCTGTCGCCGTCGTACTCGGCGATTGGGACGTAGGTCGGGTCGTCGACGCTCGGGATCGCGTCGCGCGGGAGGACGTTCCTGACGTTCACGTCCGCAGGTGCGTCCGACTGCGGTATAAGGAGTCGGGTGTGTGGCGACGTCGATGCAGTCCAGCTGTCCGGCCTACGCCAGCTCGAACCGGATGCGCTCGCCGTCCGAGCCGCGGGTCTCCCGGCCAGTGACCGTG
Source organism: Haloarchaeobius sp. FL176 (assembly GCF_024609245.1). Taxonomy (GTDB): domain Archaea; phylum Halobacteriota; class Halobacteria; order Halobacteriales; family Natrialbaceae; genus Haloarchaeobius. Next base: position 161,110 of record NZ_JANJYH010000003.1, on the reverse strand, counting down.
ACGGTCCCGACGTCGCCCGTGGACTCGACGTGCGTGCCGGCGCAGGCGGTGCGGTCGTAGGGGTCGGCGGCCGCGTCGGCGCGGTCGCACGCTCCCGGCGGTCCCGCGCCACCGATCTCGACGATTCGAAGCTCGGTGATGGAGTCGGGTAGCAGGTCGATTCGGGTGCGGTCCGTGTCGAGCTCGGCTTCCGCGGTCTCGCGGTCCATCTCGTACCAGCGGACGGGCAGCTCGTCGTCGACGAGCTCGTTCAGTCCGTCCTCGACGGTGGCGAGGTCGGCCTCGTCGAAGCGGTCGTAGTCACAGTCGAGGCGGGCGCGGTCCGCGTACACCTGGTTGCCGGTCGTCTGAGCGTCGAACTCGTCGAGCAACAGCGCCGAAAGGAGATGCTGGGCGGTGTGGTAGCGCATGTGGGCGTGGCGGCGCTCCCAGTCGAGTTCGCCGACGATGGCGGTGCCCGGCTCCGGCGGCTCTTCGTCGAGCGTGTGGTAGATCGTGTCCTTCTTTGTGACCTCGGTGACGGCCCACTCGGTGCCGTCGGCAGTCAGCGTGCCGGCGTCGGCGGGCTGGCCGCCGCCGGCCGGGTAGAAGCAGGTCCGGTCCAGCACGACCCGGTCGTCGGCGACCCGCTCGACGGTCGCCTCGAAGCGGCGGGTGGACGAATCTGTCAGGTAGAGCGCTTCTGTCACGTCCGGAGCGATGCTCTCCGTGCACTTAATCCGCACTGTCGTAACGCCTAAGAGTTGTAGAGCCGTTTGTACCGATAACAATGACTACGGACCGTCTAATCTGGTGGGATTCTCTATGGGTGTCGAGATAAAGGAATCACGGGTCACCGACGAGGAGTTCGAGGAGATGCAATCGTTCGTGCACGATTACCTCCTCGCCAGCGTGGAGAACGAGGAGGAGGGCGGCCGGATGCGCTGGTATCCGTGGCACTCCGCGGAGTACCGCTTCAACCACATCCTCAACGTCGTCGCCCTCGCGACGAAGATCGCGAAGCAGGAGGGAGCCGACGTGGACGCGACCCGCGTCGCCGCGCTGTTCCACGACATCGCGAAGCTCGACGCGGACCAGGACGTCCACGCCGAGGAGGGCGCTCGCGTCGCCCGGCAGTACCTCGAGACCCGTGGTGAGTTCCCCACGTCGTTCGTCGACGAGGTGTGTCGCTCCATCGAGAACCACTCGTACCAGGGCGAGCTCGGCGACCTCTCGCTGGAGACGCAGTGTCTCATCGAGGCCGACGTGCTCGACAAGGTCGGCGCGAACGGTACGGCCCTGATGCTGCTCCGGATGGGCTACGAGGCCCGGACACACATGGACGCCGCCGAGATGGTCGACCGGGTGTTAGAGCGCGGTCACGACGCCGCGGAGCGCATCGAGAGCGACACCGCCGAGAGCATCGCACACCAGCGGCTCAAGCGCGTGAAGTGGTTCCGCGAGTGGCTGGAGCTAGAGGTCGCCGAGATGGACCTCGCCGACGTCGACTCCCCCCTCTGAGGTGGGTTGCCGTTTTCGTCGACGCCTACATCGCGCCGAGCGACCGCAGCGCGTCGACCCCCATCGGTGCGAACGTCCGCATCGCGTCGACGAGGAAGAAGCCGCCGAACAGCGCGAGCACCAGCGCGCTCGCCCCTGCGACGACCGGGGCGAACCGGTCGACGCGTTTGCCGACGGCGACGAGGGTGGCCGGGAAGCCCGTGACCCAGAGGAGGATGCCGCCGAAGAAGCCGACGACGAGCGCGGGCGACCCTGCCTGCACGACGACGGTGCCGGCGAGCGACTCACTCACGTAGGGCACGTGACTGAACACGTCGATGGTTCGGTCGTCGAGCATGTGGACGCCGACGGTGAGCCAGAAGACGATCTGGTACGGGTTCGTGAGCGCGAGCACGAACGCCTTGGAAAAGCCCTTGCGGTCGTCCTCGGGGTCGACGTCGACGAAGTCGGTTTCGCTCATCGCGTCCCGGGCCGCGCCGTAGGCGAAGTAGAGCATGAGCACGCCGCCGGCGGCGACCATGACGCTCTTGACTCCCGGGACGGTCTCGACGAAGGCGACGACGCCCAGCCAGGCGAGGACGAAGAAGCAGGCGTCGGCGGTGAACGCGCCGAGGCCCGCTCGCACGCCGGCGAGCCAGCCGCCGAGCACGCTCTCCTCGGCGATAATGGCGTTCATCGGTCCGGGCGGAGAGGCGAGTGCGAAGCCGAACAGGAGCCCGGCGAAGAGCGAGGCGACAGTCGATGCCATCGCCGGCCGTACGCGGGTGGGCTACAAAAGGCGACCGGAGGCGGCGAGGGCTACGGGAGGGTCGCCAGCGCGTCGACGGCGAGCGGGGCCGCGTCGGCGACCCAGTGGACGCCGCCGAGGACGATGTCGGCGGCCCGCTCGACGACCGTCTCCCAGACCGAGAAGCCCGTCAGGATTGCGAGGAACGTGTCCAGCCCGAAGAAGCCGAACAACCCTGCGGAGGCGATGTGCGCCGTCCGGAGGTTCACCCGGCCGGCGAAGCGGTGGAAGAAGTAGGCGTTCGCGAGGCTCACCGGGACGATGGCGAGCATCTCGCCGGTCCAGATGGCCGGCGTCGCGCCGTACTGGGCGGCGAGCCCGATGGTGACCAGCTGGGTCTTGTCGCCGAACTCGCCGGCGGCCATCATGCCGAAGATGGGGAACCACGCGGCGAGGCTGGCGGGGAGTTCGTGGCCGAACACCGACCGCGTCCCCTCGAGGCTCTCGACGGAGCCGAAGAACCCACCGTCGGTCTCGACGCTGCCCTCTCCCATGCTCTCGAAGCTGCGGTCCCCGTCCTCGGGCATCGAGTGGAGGAGGACCCCGGCGAAGACGAGGAACAGGCCGCCGGTGAACACGTCGAGGTAGACGCCTGGAAGCACCCGGAGCAGGAACTCCCCGAAGAGTATCTCGAGTGCGGTCCAGCCCGCAAAGGCCGTCGCCGCGGCGGAGACGACGACGAGGGGGTGATAGCGCGTCGAGAGTCCGGCGATGATGAACTGCACCTTCTCGCCGGGCAGCACCGCGAGCTGGGCGACGAACGCGACGACGACGACCTCCGCGAAGCCGGTCACGCCTCGGGCACCTCCTCAGCGGAGACGGCGTCCGTCTCGACGCGCTTGACGCGGATGGAGTCCGCAATCTCCTCCGGGAGGCTCTGTCGACCGCCGTCGCTGACGGCGACCGTGACCATCCCGAAGGGAGCCACGTCGACGATGCGGACGACTGTGCCGGGTGTGATGTTCGCGTCCTTCAGGTACCGGAGCTCCTCCTCCTCGCGGTCGCTGACGCGGGAGATCTCGACGGTCGTGCCGGATTCGTGCTCCGACAGCGGGGTGTGCTCGGCGTCCTCCGGCGGCGAGAGGTCGGCGTTCGGGATCGGGTCGCCGTGAGGGTCGACAGTGGGGTCGTCCAGCGCCTCGGCGACGCGCCGCTCGAACTCCTCGGAGATGTGGTGTTCGAGTACGTCGGCCTCCTCGTGGACCTCGGACCAGTCGTAGTCGAGGTGTTCGGTGAGGTAGGCCTCCAGCAGCCGGTGGTGACGCAGGACCTCCAGCGCGACGGTGACCCCCTCGTCGGTCAGCTCGACGCCCTTGTACTTCTCGCGCTCGACGAGCCCCCGGTCGTCGAGCTTCTCGACCATGCTCGTCACCGTCGGCGGAGTGACGTCCAGATACGCCGCGATTTCGGAGGTCGCGACGGGCGGGCCGTCGCGCTCCTGGAGGATGTAGATGGCCTTCAGATAGTCTTCCATCACGTCGGAGAGCATTCCTGTGCAGGATTAGATGGCTCTAAAGTAAAAGTTGTACGGTTGCCAGTCGGCCGCCGGGCCGGGAGCGACCGCGAGGCGGCGGTCAGATACCCTGGCCCATCAGGTGGCTGCGGAGGATATCGTCGTCCTTGTTGCCCGTGCCGGTGTTGACGAGGACGACGGTGTCGTCCGCGCCGAGCTCGCCCTCCTCGGCGAGCTGCCACGCACCCGAGGCGGCCGCGGCACAGGTCGCGCCCATCTCCAGCCCCTCGTGCTGGGCGACGGTGACGGCGGCGTCGAGGATGTCCGGGTCGTCCGTCGCGACCGCGCCGCCGTCGGACTCGCGGAGCACGTCGAGGATCCAGGGGCTCGCGCCGGGGTCCGGAATCTCGATGCCGCCGCAGATGGTGTCGGGGTGCTCCCACGCCTCGTGGACCTCTTTCCCCTCCTCGAAGGCGGTGACGATGGGCGCACAGCCGGTCGCCTGGGCCGCGTAGAACCCCGGGACGTCGTCCGTGAGCCCGAGCGACGCGAACTCCTCGGCGGCCTTGTGCATCCCGATGAGACCGACGCCGCCGCCGGTCGGGTAGACGACCGCGTCGGGCGTCTCCCAGTCCAGCTGCTCGGCGATCTCGTAGTACATCGTCTTCTTGCCCTCGTGGCGGTACGGCGTCTCGAACGTCTTCACCGAGTACCAGTGGTCGTTCTCCGGGTCGTCCATGGCGTCGGCGAACGCCTCGCCGGCGTCGGTGATGCGTCCCCCGACGACGTTCATGTCGCCGCCGTGGACGTTCACCATCGCCTTGTTCGTGAAGCCGGAGCGCGCCGGCAGGAACACGTGCGAGTCCATGCCGGCACGCGCGGCGTACGCCGAGGCGGCCTGGCCGGCGTTGCCCGCCGACGCGAGCGCCACGTCCGTCGCGCCGTGCTGGGCCGCCGCGGTCACCGCGACGGTCTGCCCGCGGTCCTTGAACGTCCCCGTCGGGTTGCGCCCCTCGTCCTTGATGTACACCTCGCCCACGCCCAGCTCGTCGGCCAGGGTCGGGCACTCGACCAGCGCCGTCGTACCCTCACCCATCGACACCGCCGACTCGCGGGTGAACGGCAGCAGTTCGGCGTAGCGCCACATCGACTCGAACGGTCGGTCGGCGAGTGCCGCTCGCGACAGCGACACGTCGTCGTACTCGTACGCGGGGTCGAGGATACCGCCGCAGTCGGGACAGCGGTGTGTCGCCTCGGCGGCGTCGAAGCGCTCGCCGCAATCGACGCAGTCCAGTCCGACGAAGGCCTCGGTCGTCTCCATGTTCGGGGGTTGGGCCGGGATGTCCTAAGCCCTGTCCATGTCGGCGTCGCTCGGGCAGAGCCGGTCGTCGACACCGCGACCATCGCGGTTTTCAGCCCGGTGGTCGAAGGGAGGGTATGGACGCAGACGTCATCGTCGTCGGCGGGGGGCTGGCCGGGCTGGTCGCCGCCCGGCGAATCGCCGACACGGGCGCGGACGTGCGGCTGTTCGAGCGAGCGGACACGGTCGGCGGGCGAGTCCGGTCGACCCACGAGGACGGGTTCACCTTCGACCGCGGATTTCAGGTCATGTTCACCGGGTATCCTGCGGTCCAGTCGGAGCTCGACCTCGACGCGCTGGACCTCCGGACGTTCGCGCCGGGCGCGTGCATCTGCCGGCCGGGGCATCGCTCCATCCTCTCGGACCCGTTCCGCGACCCGTCGGCGCTGACCGAGTCGGTGCTCAACCGCGATGTCACCGTCGCCGACAAGCTGCGGACGCTGAAGCTCAAGCGAGAGCTCTCGCGTCGTTCGACGGAGACCATCTTCCAGGGGCCGGACACCGACATCGAGTCCTACCTCGGTTCGCGTGGCTTCTCCCGGAAGTATATCGACAACTTCGCCGCGCCGTTCTACGGCGGTATCACGCTCGACCGGTCGCTCTCGACCTCGAAGCGCGTGTTCGAGTACACGTTCAAGATGCTCTCGGAGGGGAAGACCGCGGTGCCGGCCGGCGGCATGGGCGCGATCACCGCACAGCTTCGCGAGCGCGCCGAGGCGGCTGGCGTGGACGTACGGACGAGTGCGACCGTCAGCGAGGTCGACGCCGACGAGGGGGATGTGACGGTCGCCGTCGACGGTGCGGCGGTCGAGGCCGACGCCGCCGTCGTCGCCACGGACCCCAAGGCGGCACGGGAGCTGACAGACGTCTCGGGGATACCGACAGACGCCCACGCCTGCGTTACGCAGTGGTTCTCGGTCCCGGGCCGCGACGAGCTCGACGCCGGCACGCGGCTCATGCTCAACGCCACCGAGACGGGGCCGAACCAGATCGCAGACCACACCGCCGCCGCGCCCGAGTACGCCCCCGAGGGTGTCAGGCTCCTCAGCGCGACGTTCCTCGGCGAGCGTGCGGAGAGCGACGACGAGCTCGCCGCGCTGGCGAAGGAGACTCTCGAATCGTGGTACCCCGAACGTCGATTCGGCGACTTCTCGCTTGAGCACACCGACCGCATCCAGTTCGCGCAGTTCCAGCAGCCGGCCGGCTTCTCCGACTCGCTGCCGGCGACGCGTGACCCGGCGGGTCCGGTGTATCTCGCGGCCGACTACACGCGGTGGTCGTCGATCCAGGGCGCGATGGCCAGCGGGCAGGACGCTGCGACGGCGGTCCACGAGGACCTCGGGTAGCCGAACCGTCGGTTCCCACGAACTGACACCGAACGGAGGTTTATCACGGGCGGCGTGTGACGACTCCGACATGTCCCCGCAGACCGGCCGCCGGCTCGACGACGACGGCGACCCGATCCCCGGCACTGGCTTCGAGTACGACACCGACGGCCCGCTCGCCGAGCACCTCCACGACCGGGTCACACCGCTGTTCTCCAACCCCGTCGCCGGCGAGTGGACGACGGGACTCGTGTCGCCGGCGGAGACCGACGGTGCGTCCGTCACCGGGCTCGGCGTGTTCGCGCCTGGCAACGAGGGGCCTCCCGAGCACTACCACGTCGGCTACGACGAGTCGTTCACGGTCCTCCGCGGCGAGTTCGTCGTCGACGTCGACGGCGAGACGCATCACCTCTCGCCCGGCGACGAGATCACCGTCCCGCCGGAGACTCCTCACGGCTTCGCGGTCGGCGGGAACGACCTGGCGGCGACCCTGACGACGACGCGTCCGGCGGCCCGGACGCTGGACGTGGTCCGCACGCTCTACGGGCTCGCACACGAGGGCGCGCTCGACGACGACGGCCAGCCAGGACTGTTGCAGGCGATGGCGCTCGCGGCCGCGACGTCCGACGATACGGTGTTCACGTCGCCGCCGCCGGCGGTCGCGAAACCCCTCGCGGGGCTGGTCGCGCCGCTCGCGAACCGGCTCGGCTACGCGGCCACCTACGACCGGTTCGAACGGCCGCAGTTCTGGCGCGACCGGGTCGAACAGCCCGACCCCTGAGTCGTCGGCGGGTCAGGGCACTCGCCGCAACTCGCCAAGCGGCGGGAACCGGAGCGTCTCGCCGGCGTCCGAGTCGCGGACGACCGGGTGGAAGCCGCCGGCCCGCCGGACCAGCGGCGAGTCGAAGTCGCCGGCGCGCATCTCGTTGACGACGACGCCGGCCGCGAGCGTGGTGAAGGACGGAAGCATCAGCACGGGGACGCGGTCGTAGGCCTCGGGCCCGTAGAGCAGGCAGGGGTGGCGCTGCCCTTCGACCTCTAGCACCGGATGGTCGTGGCCGACGACGTAGCGGTCGCCCGTCACCGGAGGCTCCTCGTGACCGTGGCAGACGACTGTCCCGGAGTCGAGTTCGAGGGCGTCGTGGACGTGCTGGCTCGCGACGCGGTCGAGCTGACGGTCGTGGTTCCCCCGGACGAGCACCGGCTCCGCGCCGCTGTCACGCACGGTCGAGACGAGGGCGTCGAGCGACTCGCGGACCGGCACCGGCACCGCGTCGAACCGGTGCAGCACGTCGCCCGCGAAGACGACCGTCTCCGGGTCGAACCGGTCGAGGAGCGCACCGATTCGGTCGAGCGTGTCCTGTCGCTCGTTCAGCGGGAACTCGACGTTCGAGGCGTGTGCGCGACCGAGGTGGATGTCCGAGACGACGAGCGCGTCGTCGGCGGGGAGGTAGACGCTCCGGTCCCCGGCTACGAACTCACTCCTGGGCATCGCCACCGTCGGTCCGCACGTCCGGCGAGACGCCCAGCGCGTCTTCGAGGTCGTACTCGGTCCCGGTCGCGACGAACAGCACCTCCTCGAGGATTCCGAGCAGTTCGGGGACGACCTTCACGACCACCCAGGTGATGCCCACGAGCGCGACGACCGACGCCAGCTGGGAGACGACGCTGTGGGCGAACCAGAACGAGGCCTCGATGGGTTCGACACCGGCGTATCCGGCGAGGGTGACGATCGGCTCCATGGCGAACCAGCCCGTGCCCGAGGCGACTGCGACGAACACGTTCCGTACGACGTTCAGCACCCAGATGACGGGGATGGCGATGGCGAGGGACTTGAGCTTCCGGCGGAGCGGTGCCTCGACGGCGACGATGAGTCCCGCGAAGATGGCCATCGAGCCGATACCCGTGCAGGCGTAGACGATGTACGTGCTGAACGCGTCCGGTCCGAAGTAGAAGTAGTTCGTGTAGCCGTAGATGGGGCCCTCCTGGAACACGGGGTCGTAGCCGAGCAGGTTGATGCCCCAGAGCGTCTGGCGGGCGACCTCCTCGATGAGGAACTCGCGGATGGCGGGGACGGCCTGCGTCGGGAAGTAGACGAGGCCCATCACGCCGACCGCGCGCGAGAGGACGTGCAGCCGCTCCCGGCCCCCGAGGATGAGGTAGCCGGTGTAGATGCTCGCCGGGACGGCAAAGAGCGCGAGCCCGCCCTCGACGAAGCTCTTGACCTCGAACGCGAAGTGCGGGAAGACCGCCAGCCAGAACAGGCCGAACAGCCCCCACGTCACCGCGAGGAAGTACCGGGCGATGTCCCTGTCGTAGACGTCGACCAGCGAGCCGACGAGGAACGCCGCGATCAGGACCCACGCGAACAGGTCCGTCGCGGTCATCCCGAGCACCGTCGGTCCGACGACGGCAGGGAGGAAGTTCATATCAACTGCAAGGTGGTTCTCGGTTAAAGTCCTAACGCCATCCTACGACGGGGTTACCGCCGGGTAACCGATAGCAGACGGCGGGACTCCCGAACTCAGTCGGCGTGCTCCTTCGCCGTCGTGTACGCGTCGCGGACCTCCCGGAACGCCTCCTCGTCGCCGCCGTGGTCCGGGTGGACCTCCATCACCCGCTCGCGGTAGGCGTCGCGCACCTCGTCGGTCGAGGCGGCGGGCGAGAGGTCGAGCGCCCGGAACGCACGTTCGACGGCGTCGGGCTCGCTCGCTGGCTCCCACTCCAGCTCCGGTACCTCGAAGGGCAGCCGCCGCCCGAGATGATGGCCCGGCATCTCGTGCTCGCACAGGACCGCGTCGATACCAGCCGCCTGGATGTCGAAGAACGCCTGCGCGTCGAACGTCACCGCGACGTCGCGTTCGGGCAGGTAGAACGCTACCGTGTGGCCGCGCACGGGATGGTCCTCGGCGTACCGTTCGCCGATATCGTCGAGGTAGCGACGGATCTCCTCGTGACGGCGGACCTGCCCCTGACCGTCCTCGTCGCTCCGACGGCCCGGTGGGCTCGGGAACAGCTGCTCCCCGACGACGAACATCGCCGCCGAGAACGCGGCGAAGACGACGCCGAGCGACAGCCCCGCCAGCACCCACGACGGGAGTGCCGCGCCCAGCGCGAGCCACAGGGCGAGGAGTTGCAGTACCACGGCCGCGGCTAGGGGTTGCGCGGTAAAGAAAACAGCGGACCGAACGTCTTCGGTCCGATGCCACTCAGCCGATGTAGCGCAGGTCGTCGTCGCTCGGGACGTTCGCCTGCTGTTGCTGCTCCATCTCCTGAATCTTCCCGATGACCTCCTCCATCTCGTCCGCGCGCTCCTCGAGCGAGGCGTAGTCCACGTCCATCCCGAGCATCCCCTCCAGCACCTCGAGGACGGCGCGGGCGCTCTTGGGGTCGACGAGGTAGCCCGAGGTCTCGCCCATCAGGCAGGCGGCCTCGACGTCGCGGCGAGCGCCAAGGCCGAGCAGCAGCCCGGAGACACCGACGATACCGCCTGCCGGCTCGTCCTCGCGGAACTCGACGTCCTCGTCCTCGAGCGCCTCGACGATGGACGCCTGGGTCGCCGCCCCCAGGACCGCGTACTCCTCGATGAGTTCGCCGGTCGGAACGCCGCCCAGTGCGTACAGCTCCTCGCAGCCGAACTCCTCGGCCACGTCGAGCACCGCGCTCGCGAGGCGGTAGTGTCCCTCGTTCGTCTGCGCCTGATGGTCGCCGGTCAGCACCAGGAGGTCACGCCCCTCGGTCTCGACGGCGTGGAACTCCAGATGGGTGAGCTCGGCGACACCGTCGTCGCCCACGTCGACCTGCGGCGGCAGGTCGTGTGAGTAGAGCCGCCGGACGAGCGTTCCGTCGTACTGGTCGAGGATGTGCTCAGCCGTCAGCTTGCCGACGTGGCCGACGCCAGGCAGTCCTTCGATGAACGCCGGGTCAGAGAGTTCGGCCGAATCGACGGTCTCGATGTCGAGTGGCTCCATACCCGCTACTCGCGGTCGGCGCGCTTAAGAGCGCGTCGGTAGTCGCCGTAGCTGTCCTCGGGGTCGACCGGGGCCGGCGCGCTGTTTATCGCGTCGGCACCACAGTCGGGACAGGTCGCAGAAAGGGTGTACACCGGGCGTTCGTGGCGGTCGCGCCACGCCGAACACACCCGGATGTCCGACTTCATTCGTCGTCCGAACGGCGCTCGCGGTGGTAGTCGCCGCTCCCACCGTGCTCCTCGATGGCGACTGCTGCCCGCTCGGCGGCCGCCTCCAGCTCGGACTCCGCGGTCTTGTAGTTCGGTGCCTTCACGCGGATGCGGTACTCCGGTGAGCCGACGTAGGTCACGTCGAGGTCGACCTCGTCGGGCACCTCGCCGTTGCCCTCTGCCGCCTGGAGCGCCTCCTGCACGTCGTCGACGCCGCTCGGGTTCGGGCTGCGAAGGTCGACGTAGCCGGTGACCGTGACGTACGGCACCGAGACGTTGTCGCGCGCGGTGTCGACCAGCTGCTCGACCTCCTCGTCGGTGAGGTCGCTGTCCGAGAGCGCCTCGGGACCGTGGATGGCCGCCTGCTCGAAGCCCTCGTAGAGGCTGCCGAACTCGGCGAGCAGCTCGTTGGCGACGGAGGCGTACTGCTCGTCGCTGACGTCCTCGCCGAACGCGAGCAGCATCCAGTTGTCGGCCTTCTGCTCGTTCTTCCACTCCTGAATCTTGTCCGACCGCTGGTGGTCGTTGACGTCCTTGATGGAGAGGTCGATCTGCTGGGAGTCTTCGTCGACGTCGAGTACCTTACAGACGACGGTCTGGCCCTCTCCGACGTGGTCGCGGACGTTCTTGATCCATCCGCTGGCGACCTCGCTGATGTGGACGAGGCCGCGCTTGTCCTCGTACTCCTTGAGGTCGACGAAGACGCCGAAGTCCTCGATCTCGTCGACGTCGCCGACGACGAGTTCGCCCTTTTCGGGCCAGCCGCTGTACTTCATCGTGCGTCGACCGTCTCCACGATCTCGTGGGGAACCGCTGCCTGACCGCCGGTGGGGGTGGCGAGCGTGGTGCCACACACCGCACAGTTGACGGTGGTCGAAGCGTTCCCGAACACGATCTGTTCGTTCTCGCAGTCGTTACACTTGACTCGGATGAAATCTCCTGCCATGGGTCTCACTCCTGAAGCTCCAGTCGGCCGGCACGCCATCCCGGGCGGAGGTGCGCCTTGCCGCACTCACCGCAGCGGTACTTGAGGTCGGTCTTCTTCGTGGGCTTGTCCCCACCGGGGACCTTCGAGAAACGACCGGCGTTCCCGATGACCTTCTTCCCCTCGCGCTGCTTGCGCTGGTCTTTCTTCATGCCCGAGCTCCGGCCCGTTCGGACCTTCTCCACTTCGTGCTCGTGGTGCTCGTTGCAGTGTGGACAGTACGTGTTGAAACGTCGTGGCATCTGCATAGATATCGGCCTCTTGGACCCACCTTGTCCCCGGCACTTTAAAACCCGTTTGGTTCGCCGCGAGCCGTCCGTGAGCGCCGCTACTGCGTCGCGTCGGCCGCATCGTCCGTCCCCTCGCCGGTATCGCCGTCGCCGGGACCGCCCCCCGCGGGCACGTCGCCCTGGAACGCCTCGCCGAGCTGCTCGCGCCACTCCTCGGTCGCCGCGAGGTCGGCCTCCAGCTCGGCGACGTGGTCGGCGAGTTCGGTCATCGACTCGCCGTGACGCTCCTCGATGGCCGAGAGCTGCGTCCGGAGGCCTGCAAGGTCGTCCGCGAGCGCGTCGGCGCGGGCGTCGACCTCGTCCGTGCGACCGCCGACACGGTCGAGGCGCGCGTTCGTCCGGTCGAGTCCCTCGTCGAGCGTCGTCACCGCTTCGGCCACGTCGTCGACGCGGCCGTCGACCCGAGCCTCGACGGCATCGAACCGGTCCTCGACCGCGGCGAAGCGCTCGTCGACGACGTCGAACCGGTCGTCGATGTCGTCGAGACGGGCGTCGAGACCCGCCAGTCGGTCGTCAACGGCCGCCAGCCGCCCTCCGAGTGCGTCGTACTCGCCGGCGTCGGCGTCCAGACGCTCCTCGAGGTCGGCGACAGACGTGCGGGCCGCCGCGACCTCGGCCCGCAGATCGTCGACGATCTCGGTCGCGGTGCCGTGCTCGTCGATGAGTTCCGCGAGACCGTCGGCGTACGCGGCGAACTCATCGAGGCGGGCCTCCAGATGTTGGAGGTGGACCTCCTCACTGCGCGCCCTGCCGGGCGCGACGTGCTCACGCAGTCGCTCGGCCTGCTGCTCGCTCACCGCCCCGGACTCGAAGGCGTCGACCAGCGCCTCGACGACGGCGGCGGGCGGGAGCGCCGAGACCACTGCCTCGGCCGAGAGGGCGTCCGCGACCGCCTCCTCCGAGAGAGCGTCCGCGACCAGCTCGGGTGCCGGAGCGTCGGCAACGGCCGCTTCGGTGCGGTCGGCGTCCGTCCTTCCTCCTCCCGACCGCGAGCGTGACTCCGCCGAGTCGACCGGGTCGACCATGTCGATGTGGGGTTCGCCGAACACCGGCTGTACGCGTTCGAGGTCGGCGGACGCGACCACGTAACCCGTCGTCACGCTGTCCCCCGCTGGTAGGATGTCGACGAGGACGAGCGTGCCCTCGCCGTCCTCGAGCAGCCAGTCGCCGTGTCCAGCCGAGTCGAGGTCGAGCGCCTCGACCGGGAACGCCCTGTCCAGAGGCTCCTCGAGACGGACGGCTGCAGTATCGGGACGCTCCGACGTGATGTGGTACTTCACCGTCATCGCCTCGTCCCCTGGCTGGATTCCCTTTGCTACCCGAATCCCGTTCTTGGTGGTCGTTTTCGTGTTGCTCAGTGAGTTCGTCGAGTGCATTGCCGCCCCCTCCGTTCTCCTGTCGTACACACCCCACCGCCATTAATTTCACGGCGCTTTAACTGTCAATCATATCGCGTGACGGCGGGTCGGTCGGCTGCTTCGACACGCTTAATGTGGGGCTGTCCGAATCGACGCGCATGAAGCGGCTCATCATCGACGGGGACCCCGGCATCCGGAAGGACGCCATCATCGACTACGACGGCGAAGAGGTCCACTGTTTCTCGGTGACGCGCAACGGCGACTGGCACGGCCCCGAACGCGTCCAGCTCTGGTGCATCGTGGGTAGCGAAGACGAGCACGACGACTTCATGCGGCGGAAGTTCATCCCGCATCATCTGGAGGTCGACCGCATCGAGGCCGAGGCGGTCGACGTCATCAAGGGCAAGAGCGAGCTCTCGGTCTGACGCCCCTTCTCATCGACTGCTGTTCGCCGTCGCGAGTGCCGACTGGTCGACCTCGTAGATCACCACGTCTCCGAAGCGCTCTGCCACGGAGATGTAGGTCTCGCTGGCGAGGTCGTCGACGGTCTGGTGCTGACGCTCGTGCGGCCCGACGTAGACGTACTGCACGTCGTACTGGGCCAACACGTCGGCTCTGGCGGTGCTGTTCCCGGTGTACACCGTCCGGACGTCGGCGACCCGTTCGCGCCAGCCCGCTTCCGTATGATAGTTCGAGGCGTGCGTCCAGCCGGCGACGGTCGGTAATCCAGTCATCGAGGAGACACCACTGACCAGCTGCGTGGCGGGCGAGTTGACGCCGTAGACGTGCTCTCGGGTCGGCTGTTCGACGACCACGGGACGGCCCTCGTGGTCGTCCAGCCACTCGATGGCCGCCGACTGGTTCGGGTAGGTGCCTTCGGTCCACGCCTTGCTGTCGAGCGTGTCCGCGCCCTCGCCCTCGAAGTGGCCGCTGAGCGCCAGCCCGCCGTACACGGAGAGCGAGACGACGAGGACGACGGCGACGCCGACCGTCGCGACCTGTCCGACGCGTCGTCCGCTCGCGGACCGTCGTGCCGCGAGCCGCTCGCCGATGCTCCAGTCGGGCCACTGGCGGGCGACCACGTCGACGAGCATCACGCCGGCGGCGGTGCCCCAGAGCACCCACACCTGCATGTAGAACTTGAAGACGGTGTTGTAGCGGCCGCTCCCCGCCCGTTCGGAGACGAAGAGGAACTCGACCATCGTCACGAGCCCGACGGCGGCGACGAGCAGCACCGTCTCGTAGCCGAGATCGCGACCGAGCCGGAGCGTCACCCAGCCGAGGGCGAGCACCGGGAGGACGACGGCGAGCACCGCGAGGTCGAAGCGGACCGCGGCGGCCGCGAGCACGAGGAACACCGCCGCGGCGACTGCGACCACCTGCGTGTCCGAGTCGAAACCGGAGACGGCCGCGCCGACGGCGACGACGACGGTCGCACCGTAGACGCCCAGCGTGCCGAAGGCCGAGCCGAGCGCGCCCGTCGCGGCGACGGTGACGCCGAGTGCGAGGACGAACAGCAGCGCGGCGGGGCCCCGTTCGTCGGGGTCGACCTGCGTGACCGCGAGCACCCCGACCGCGCCGACGAGCGGGACCGGCACCGGTATCCAGCCGCCGAGAGCGTTGGCGACAGCGACCGTCGAGAGGACCGAGAGCGGCGCGACCATCCCGAGGTCGGGTTCGAGGTCCGGGTCGATTCTCGGTGCGAGGAACGCGACCGAGATGAGCAGGAACGCGCCGTGGACGAGCAGCAGGCCCGCCGCGCCGCTGCGGTCGGGGAGCAGCGCCAGCGACTGCCCGCTCGTCGCGCCGGTGAAGAACGGGAACGCGACGAGTGCGCCGAGCAGGCCGACAGCGATGCCGGCACAGCCCGCGCCGAGCATCCGGAGTATCTCGGCGACAGCACGGCTGTCGGTTGCCGGCTCCAGCCGCTCCCACAGCGACGCCGGCAGGAGCGAGGCCGGATGCGGTCCCGCGAACAGCACCGCGAGTGTCGTCAGGCCGGCGACGGAGGGGTAGCTCCAGGTGTTCACGACCGCGAGCAGGCCCGCGAGCAGGGGCGCGCACACTAACACGTACGTGCGGCGACGCCAGACCTGCGCGGCGGGCGTCAGCCAGTAGGCGAACCCGACCGCTGCAGTCACCAGCAGCAGCGGCGTGCTCATCATGTGGGCGTGCAGGTCCCCGTTGAGGAACGCGAACAGCGGGAACTCGTTGATGGTGTCCGGGATGACCCGGCTCGCCGGCCAGTAGCTGAACTGGTCCGGCCCGAGCGCGAGGTCCGTCCACGTGTGGCCGAACGCCCGGACCGCCTCGGGGCCGTCACCCGCGGCAGGGTTCCGGTCGACGTACGTCTTCATGCTCGACGGCAGCAGCCAGACGACGAGGCGCGCGACCGGCGCGAGGTTGCTCGCGAAGCCGACGAAGAAGAGCGCGAGTGCGCCGGCGACGGTCCGGGGCAGGTCGCGTTCGGCCGCGAGGTTCCGCGCGAGGCCGAACGCACCGCCGACGAGCGCGCCGTAGAAGGTCGCCAGCGCGAGGTTGTACGCGTACCGCGGCGCGATGCCGGTCAGGCGGGTCAGCTGTGCGGCGACGAGGTGGCCGCCGTAGTAGTACTGCACCCGGTCGCCCGCGTACCAGAAGTCCTCCGGCGGGAGGCTGTCGGCCTGGACGAGCGTCTTCAGCAGGCCGAAGTCGAGGAACTTCTCCCCGCCGCTGGCGTAGATGCCCGGGTCGACGTTGCGGATGGCGACGACCAGCCCGAAGCCGACGGCGACCGCCGTCAGCCCGAGGCCGACCGACGTCCAGTCCGGTTCGTGGTCACGCGTCAGTGCGAACGCCGAACCGCCACCGAGCACCAGCAGCGACGCGACCAGCGCCGGCCAGCCGAACGCTACCTGTCCGACGAGATAGCTGACGATGCCGACGACGGCCAGCGCGAAGGGGAGGGCGAGGGTCCCGCCCCGGTCGGAAAGGGGGGCGAAGACCAGCGAGGCGAGGGGTGCGGCGATGGCGGCCAGTCCGGCCACGGTGACGAACCACAGCAGGACCAGCCCGTACTCCATGTTCGAGAACGGAGGCGGCGGCGGGTAAGGACTTTTCCCTTCGCGGTGTCGGTGTGCGGACGACACCGAAGTCGCCCGATAGCTTCCCTGTCGCCCCGGCCGGAAACGAATGGTTTTACTCCCCTGGGGGACGCGTTCCGAACAGATGAGCCGGTCCGTCGGCGTCGTCATCCCCGCGTACGAACCGGTGGTCGACAGCCTCGTCGACTACCTGCACGCCCTCCACGATCACCTCGACCCGGCGACGGTGAGAGTCGAGCTCGACGCTCCCGACGCGTCGACCGTCACCGCACTCGAAGACGAGCCGTGTACCGTCCACGCGGTCGACCGTCGTCGCGGCAAGGGCGCTGCCATCACCTGCGGGTTCGAGGCGCTCGACACCGACGTGCTCGCGTTCGCCGACGCCGACGGCGCGACGCCCGCCGAGTCCATCGTCGACGTGGTCCAGCCCGTCGTCGACGGCTCCGCGAAGCTCTCCGTCGGTTCGCGCCGACACCCCGACGCGAACGTGCTCTCCCACCAGACCGTCGCCCGACGCTACCTCGGCGACGGCTTCGCATTCCTCGCTCGGACGCTTCTCTCCGTCCCGCTCTACGACTTCCAGTGCGGCGCGAAGGCCATCGACGCCGAGGCCTGGGCCAGCGTCCGCGACCACCTGTACGAGCCCGGCTTCGCCTGGGACATCGAACTCGTCGCCATGGCGGGTGCGCTCGGCTACGAGCCCGTCGAGGTGGCGGTCACCTGGGAGGACCAGCCGGAGTCGACCGTCTCCCCCGTCGGAACGACGCTCGAACTCGGCGTCTCACTGCTGAAGTCACGCCACCGTATGAAGCGACTCCAGGGGAGCAGCCTCCATCGCTTCGTCGCGTCCCGCCGGAGTACCAGCCTCTCGCTCGTCGACCGCCTCGGAGCCGAGACCGATGAGTGAGGACGACCCCGTCGCCGGATCGACGGACGACGACGACACGGGCGCCTCCCTGCGTGGCCGGCTGGCACCGCTCGTCTCCAGCGCCCGGTTCGGCAAGTTCGCCTCCGTCGGGGCCATCGGCGCGGGGTTCGACCTCACTGCGTCGACGACGCTCCGCGAACTCGGTGTCTTCCCCGAGGTCGCGGTCTTCATCGGCATCGAGGTCGCCATCGTCGTCATGTTCCTCCTCAACGACAACTGGACGTTCTCTGCACGGGGGACCGGCGGCGTCCTCCCGACGCTCGGCCGGCTCGGCCGCTCGCACCTCGTCCGCCTCGGGGGGACGCTGGTCCAGCTGGCGACGTTTAGCCTGCTCTACCGCGTCGTCGCCCTCGAGTTGACCGTCGCGGGCATCGACGGCTGGTTCGTCGCCTCGAAGGTTACTGGAATCGGCGTCGCCATGTTCGTCAACTACGTCGCCGAGAGTCTGTTCACCTGGCGGGTACACGCGGAATAAAGAGGCTGTCGGTCCGAGCGCCTGGTGGGAGGAACCCGCATACGGCGGTCCAAACGCAACCCTTAACTAGTGGACCGGGTTACGTGATGGTAGCGGGATGGGATAGCCAGGAGATTCCGGCGGGCTCATAACCCGCAGATCGGTAGTTCAAATCTACCTCCCGCTACTTTCTGACGCGAACCAGACGACAAGCAGAGCGGTGAGTGTGGTGAGCGTCGAAGGTAGCACCGGGAGAGATTCGAAGCACGGAGCGGGCTGGAATGGTGCGACCGTGGCTCGAATCTACCTCCCATCGTCCAGCGTTTTCGGGTCTCAACAGTTCTGCATAGCCACGTCTTCGATTACGTCCTCGGAGATGGTCGCGTTCAGCCGGACAGCTCCCGCCGATAGTGCAGCGCCTCGAACGAGGCGTCGCCGATTGTCTCGGCGGTTCTGGTCACCAGTTCGAAGCCGTGGCGTTCGTAGAACCCCTGGGCAGCGGTCTGGTCCTCGCTGGTGTGGAGGACGAAGCTGTCGAAGCCCCGGTCGACCGCCAGCGACTCCAGCTTTTCGAGCATCGCGGAGGCGAACCCCCGGCGATGGTGGGCTGGGTCGACGTGCATCCACTTCAGTTCGGCAGTGGCCGCATCGACCTCGTCGAAGACGGCCCTCTCGAACTCGCCGGCCGGACGGAAGGCCGCCGTCGCGACTACGCTCCCGTCGAGCGTCCCGACGAGGAAGGCACCGTCCGAGTCGATGTAGTCGCCCAGGAGGTCGTCGGGGTCGACCGGGTCGAGCGCGTCGCCGTAGGTCGCGCCGGCCGACCGGAGGGCATCCCGTCGGATCGCCTCGATACGGGTGCTGTCGTCCGGGACGAACGGACGGACGTCGAGCTGGCCTGTCATCACTCGACAGTCGTCGGGTGGGGCAATGAAACCAGTCGGTTCCGAAGAGCTGCTACCCGACATGGGACCGCACAGCTCCCTCGGCGAGCCGGAACGGCTTTTCGCCGGCGCCTACGACAACCGAGTATGGACGTCAGGGACCCACGGGAGCGCTACGACGACCTGCTGACCGAGCGACGGACGTGGGAGGTCGACGCGGAGACGTTCGCCGCCATGGGCGACAACGAGGCGTACACGGCCGGCTGGGTGACCATCGGCGTCACGCTGGACGATGACGGGCGAGTTCTGCTGGTCTATAACAGTGAGGAAGAGCAGTGGTTCGTCCCCGGCGGGACTGTCCAGCCGGGTGAGACCCTCCCCGAAGCACTGGTCAGGGAACTCCGCGAGGAGACCGGCGTCCCCGTCGAACCGCTCCGTCCACACGCCGCGGTCGAGAACGTCATCGAGCACGAGGGGCGCACCCGTTCGTTCACCACGGTCGCGTTCGGGGCCAGCCCCGAGACGACCGAGGTCGGCGAAGACCTTGGCGAGGACGACGAGGCCATCGAACGAGCGGGCTGGTTCGATGACCCGCCAGCGGAACTGTTCGACCGCGAGTTCGCGTCGCAGCTGATAGCACGGCTCCGCTAGTCGTCCGCGACCTCGGTCGTGGCGGTCTCGACCGTCTCGCTCCCGTCGACGAGGTGGCAGGCCGCGACGTGGTTCTCGTCGGTCCGTTCGAGCTCCGGTTTCTCGCGCTCGCAGACCGTGGTGAACGTGTCCGAGAGCCGCTCACCTGCCGATTCGAGGTCGTCGTCGAGTACGCTGTCGACGGCGGCGGCGACGCTCTCCTCGGCCGCAGGGTCGTCGAGTTCGTCCGGGAGGTCGAACTCCGCGCGGAGCGCGCGCCGGCGGTCGTCGCGGGTGATGTCGCCGGTCGCCGCATCGCTCTGGCGGGCACGGGCGAGTTCGGTCGCGCCGTCGGCGTCGACGTCGCCGCCCTCGACCTGGTGGCGGAAGTCGAGCGCGCGGCGGAACTGCTCCTGCGGAAGGTCGAGGCCGTCGGGCTGGATGACCTTCGGACAGCGCGTGTGGAACCGACAGCCGGACGGCGGGTTGTCGGGACTGGGCACGTCGCCGGTGAGCTCGATACCGAGGCCGCGCTGGCGCGGGTCCGGGGTCGGGATGGACGCCAGAAGTGCCTGCGTGTAGGGGTGCTGGGGGTTCCGGAACAGTTCCTCGGTCGGTGCGACCTCGACGATCTCGCCGAGGTACATCACGGCGACCCGGTCGCAGATCTCCCGGATGACGCCCATGTCGTGGCTGATGAACAGCATCGACAGGCCGAAGCGGTCCTGCAGGTCCCGCATCAGCGAGAGGATCTCGGACTGGATGGAGACGTCGAGCGCGGAGACCGGCTCGTCGGCGACGACGAACTCGGGGTTGACGACGAGCGCCCTGGCGAGGGCCACGCGCTGTTTCTGCCCGCCGGAGAACTCGTGGGGGTAGCGGTCGTAGTCGTCGGCGTCGAGACCGACGCGTTCGAGCAGGTCCTCGGTTATCTCCCGGCGCTCCGTGGGGTCGTCGAGCCCGTGGATGAGCAGGGGTTCGGCGACGCTCTCGCCGACTGTCATCCGCGGGTCGAACGAGCCGGTCGGGTTCTGGAAGATCATCTGGGCCTTCCGGCGGAACCGCTTCAGCTGGGACTGCGAGAAGCCGACGACGTCGTTCGGCTCGCGCGCCTCGTCGTCACCGCGGATGGTCCGGAGCTTCTCGAGTGGCGTCTTGCGGTTCGTTTCCTCCGGGACTTCGCCGTGGTAGATGACCTCGCCGGCGGTCGGCTCCTCGAGCCGGAGCAGCGAGGTCGCGGCGGTCGACTTCCCGCAGCCCGACTCGCCGACGAGCCCGAGCGTCTCGCCCTCGTAGAGCGTGAAGTCGATGCCGTCGACGGCCTTCACCTGGCCGACCTCCCGGCGGAGGATACCCTTCGTGACGGGGTAGTGCTTTTTCAGGCCCCGCACGGAGAGCACTGGCTCGCGGTCCTCGCTCATCGTCTCATACCTCCGTCCGCGTCGCACGAACCAGTTTCGGTCCCGTCGACCAGCCCACCGTCGGTGAAGGTCTCATCGCCGGCGTCCGCGTCGGCGTCACGGTCGGCCGGCGAGCGCACCACCGACGCGTCGTAGCCCACCTGATAGTAGAGACAGGACGCCTCGTGGTCACCGCCGGAGACTGGGACGAGGGTCGGCTGGTCGCCCGTGCGACAGTCCTCGATGGCGTGCGGACAGCGGTCGGCGAAGCGGCACCCGGCGGGTGGGTCCTTCGGGTCCGGCAGCGAGCCCGGGATACCGTCCGAACCGCCGCCACGGCCGGGCAGGCAGTCGAGGAGCCCCTGCGTGTACGGGTGCGAGGGGTTCTCGAACACCTCGAACACGTCGCCGGACTCCATCACCTTGCCGGCGTACATGACGACGACGCGGTCGGCCACTTCGGCGACGACCCCGAGGTCGTGCGTGATGAGCAGGATACCCATGTCGAGGTCGTCCTGCAGGTCCCGCAGCAGCCGGAGGATCTGCGCCTGGATGGTCACGTCGAGCGCAGTCGTCGGCTCGTCGGCGATGAGCAGGTCCGGGTTGGCCGCGATGGCCATCGCGACGACGACGCGCTGTTTCTGCCCGCCGGAGAACTCGTGGGGGTAGTCGTCGTAGCGCTCGCCGGCCTTCGGGATGCCGACGCGGTCGAGCAGGTCGACCGCCCGCTCCCGTGCCTTGTCCTTCGAGACGTCTTCGTGCAGGCGGATGGCCTCCGCGACCTGCC
Source organism: Haloarchaeobius sp. FL176 (assembly GCF_024609245.1). Classification (GTDB taxonomy): domain Archaea; phylum Halobacteriota; class Halobacteria; order Halobacteriales; family Natrialbaceae; genus Haloarchaeobius. The sequence continues at coordinate 139,706 of NZ_JANJYH010000003.1, read as the reverse complement.
TCCCGACGGTGTACACCGGGTTCAGCGAGCCCTGCGGGTTCTGGAAGACGTGGCCGATGCGGTCGCCCCGGATCTTCCGCAGACGGCGCTTCGAGAGCTGCAGGAGGTCGCGCCCGTCGAAGGTGACCCGGTCCCCGGTGACCCGCCCCGGAGGCTCCTTGACCAGTCGGGTGATGGACTCGCTGGTGACGGTCTTGCCGGACCCGGACTCGCCGACGATACAGACTGTTTCACCGCGGTCGACGTCGAACGAGACGCCGTCGACCGCGTGGACCGTGCCCGAATCGGTGTCGAACGTGACCTCGAGGTCACGCACTTCGAGTAGCGACATTATGAATCACTCCGTGGGTCGAGGACGTCTCTGAGGGCGTCACCGAGCACGCTGAACGAGAGCACCGTCACCGAGAGGACGATGACCGGGATGGTCGACATCCACCAGCCGTCGGGGATGAACTTCAGCTGGCTCGAGATTGTCTCCCCCCACGAGGGGAGCATGATGTTGTTCAGCGCGAGGAACGCGATTGCGGCCTCGGCCAGGATGAGGTTCGGTATCTGCCGCGTGACCGAGGTGAGGACCGTGTTCGACACGTTCGGAAGGATGTGTCGGCCCATGATGCGCCAGTGCCCTGCGCCGGCGCTCCGTGCGGCCGTCACGAAGTCCGCCTCGCGTCGCTGGATGACCTCCGAGCGGACGAGCCGCGCCGCACCGGCCCACGAGAACAGCCCGAAGACGACGACGAGGACGAACAGACTCCGTCCGTATACGTGGATGGTGATCATGTAGACGATGATCGCCGGCACCGTCTGCTGGATGTCCGTGTAGCTCATCAGCAGGTCGTCGACGACGCCACCGACGTAGCCCGCGACCGTCCCGACGAGCGTTGCGAGCGGGACGATGAGCATCGAGCAGATGAGCGCCACCTGGAGCGAGACCCGCATCCCCGTGAAAACGAGAGGGATGAGTCCCTGGCCGTACCGCGCCGTCCCGAGCGGGTAGTCCCACGTGCCGTAGCAGTTGCTCCCACGCCCGGGCGCCTCGGCGTACGCCGGACAGGACGTCGAACTGGCCCCGCCGGCAATCGGATCGAACTGCAGCAGGTCGTAGATCACGACCTGGAGCAGCTCGATACCGACGACCAGCAGGAGGCCGAACGCAACGAGGACAACTGCGGTCGAACGGAGCTGCTCGACGCCGAACGAGCGCCCGGAGCGGACCGCCCAGCCAAGTCCCCACGCGACACCGACCACCGCAGCGATACCGGCTGCGGTCCGGAAGCTCGCCAGGGAGAACACGTTGAACACGGTCCCGACCAGCGTGAACGTCGCGAGGAAGCCCAGCCCGACGCGGACGAGCACACGAGCCACGTCGCCGAAGCCGCCGAGTTCCCGCCCACGGTCGAGGCTGTCGAGGAGCCCCCACGTCGCGAGCGCACAGAGCGAGCCCACGACCAGCACCGAGAACAGGTCCACCCGGCCGAGCGGCGTCGCGGCCGACACCGGCGGGCGTGAGGTCGCCGGGATGTCGGTACTCGGCTGCCCGACCAGCAACGGCCCGAACACGCCACCGAAGAAGAACAGCGTCACGTAGCCGAGCGCGAAAGTCGCCGCCCGGTTGTTCGTCAGCTTGTCGAAGTAGGCCTTCGTCCGGTCGAGATTCTCGTACATCGGATACAGCACGTAGAAGACGAAGACGAGGAGCGACACGCTGAACAGCCAGTCGATACCGCGGACGTCCCACGTGAACGGTTCCTTGAGACCCTCCGCGAGCCCCACGTTGTAGAACAGGGGGTCCGGTGACGCGACGGCGAAGTCGTACCAGAACGCCGCGAGGACGACAGCCAGACTGGCGAGAAACAGCGCCGAGCGCCGACCGACCCCACCACCCGACGGTTCGACAGCGTCCCAGTCCACCTGCTCGAACCGTGCCCGTTCGTCGGCGTCACTCGCCGCCATCTATCCGACACACCACCTGATGTTCGCCATGTTCACGACACCCAGATTCCATGCTGCTCAGTTCGTTCACAGAGGTGGATAAAAAAACTATTAGATGCTCAAATCCCGGCTTGACATATCTTCGCGCCCGAGTCTTGCGATTCTCGCTGATTCGACGGCCGCTGCCCCCCGTATTTATTAGCTCTGCTCCGACAGTCTGGGTCGAATGCTACGACAGGGTCACGGGTCGGTGGTGCGACCGTGAGCATGATCTGGCGGCTGGTACGGCGTGGGGTGTTCGCAGTCGTCTCCGCGTACATCGTCATGACGGCGGCGTTCGCAGTCATCGCGTTCACCAACGACCCGAACGTCGGGTCGGTCGCGTACGAGGCGTCGAACACGGGACAGAACATCACCGAGGCCGTCCAGGCCTACCGGGAGGCACGGAACCTGAACGACCCCATCTTCCAGCGCTGGGTGTCGTGGCTCGTCGGCATCACGACCGGCGACTGGGGGCTCTCTTACTCCACCGGCCAGCCCGTCCTCGACGTCATCTGGAGCCGCATGAAGCTCACGCTGTTCTACCTCGTTCCATCGGTGTTCGTCGCGACCGTGATGGGGATCAGCTTCGGACTGTTCTCGGCGTTCAGACAGCACTCGTTCAGCGACCGCATCGTGACCGCCGTCGCCTACCTCGGTCTCGGTATCCCGAACTTCTGGCTGGCGACCGTCCTGTTCAGTGCCGCAGTCGCACGGCACCAGTTCATCGCGTTCCCGGAGCTTCCCATCACCTCGTCGGCGCTCTACTCGTTCGACTTCACGCTGCTGTACGGGTTCATCCCGTGGCTGGACCCGAACACGACACAGGGGTTCTTCGTGCTCCCCATCATCACGCTCACGACCGCGCTCCTCGCCGGGCAGCTGCGCTACACGCGCTCGGAATCGCTGGAGTACATCGACATGGAGTTCGTGAAAATCGCCCGCGCGAAGGGTGCGGGCCCGTTCCGCGTCGCGCGGCACGTACTGCGGAACGCCGCTATCCCGCTGCTCTCGCTGTTCCTCACGGAGATGCTCAGCGTGCTCGTCCTCGGCGTCCTCGTCATCGAGGAAGTGTTCAACATTCCCGGCTTCGGGAGCCTCATGCTGCGGGCGGTCGGCGCCCGCGATATGCCGCTCATCCTCGGGGTGACGATGGTCGTCGCCTTCATCGGCATCGTCGGGAACTTCCTCCAGGACGTTGCTTACACCGTTCTCGACCCGCGCGTCGGGAGCGACACCGACTAGTCGTCGCCGTCCTCGTCGACGATGACGACCTCGCCGTCCACCACGTCGACGTTGATGAGCGTCTTCACGTTGTACGGGGACGCCTCGATCTTGTTCTCGCCGCCGACCTTCTTGATGACCGCCACGCAGTCGACGACCTCCGCCTCGATCTCGTCGAGCGCGCTGAGCACCGCCGCCAGCGTGCCACCGGTCGAGAGAACGTCGTCGAGCACGAGCACGCGGTCGCCCGCGTCGACGTCGTTGATGAACATCTCGTTCTCCGAGTAGCCGGTCTGCTGGGCCAGCGACACCTCGCCGTCGAGTCCGTACTCGCGCTTCCGGATAACCGTCAGCGGGATGTCCGTCATCAGCGATACCGCCGTCGAGATGTGGATGCCCATCGCTGCCGGTGTGACGATCTTGTCGACGTCCTCCAGGTCCGCCTTGCGGATGATGCGGATGACGATCTCGCGGAGGAGTCCAGGGTCCAGCTGCGGCACGCCGTCGCTTATCGGGTGGACGAAGTAGTGGTAGCCGTCTTTCTCGATGATGGGCGCATCGCGCAGGGACTGGCTGAGTTGGTCCATGTCGTAGCTACACGAAGCAGCAATAAAAGCTGGCGATTGCGAGCGTCGGCTGCCGCAGTGGCGTCTTCAGCCCACCTGCTGTTCGGCGAGGATGGCGGACTGCTCGCCCTTCTGCCAGACGATACGGATGGTGTCACCGACGGCGACGTTGCTCGCGTCCGTCTCGATGGTGAGGCCGTCGCCGCCCTCGAGCCCGTCTGCCCACTCGTCGGTGCCGACGATGTTGAAGTCCGAACTGTTGCTTCCAGCGTCCCAGGCGACCTCACCGTCGACGTAGACGGTGACGTGCTGCGCCTGGATCGGGTTTCCACCCGCCTGTGTCAGCGTCACGGTCTCGGTCCCGTTTCCGTCGACCTCGAAATCGTAGTCGACGACCGCGTTGGGCGTCTGCTGGGTCACCTGCGACCCGATATCCAGCACGAACACGCCGACCGACGCGGACAGCACGACGGTCAGTGCGACCATGAGGACGACGCCGATGACAGGCGACAGCGCGTCCTCGTCCGCCAGCATCCCCCTGAAGCTCATCGGTCCGGAGTTGTCGATGATGCATGATAAACAAAGCGGCCAACTGTCGTGCGGTCGTGGCCACTCGCGGCAGTGGTCGTCAGCGACGGGGCGTCACTCGAAGTCCAGCTCCGGCGGGACCTCCAGGTCGCCGAGGCGCATGTTGCGCTCGTAGTAGATGTGGACCGAGGCTGAGACCGTCAGCGTCAGCGCGATGAGCGTCGCCCAGGCGACGTCCGGGAGGAGCGTGAAGGGGTAGACGCCGCCCCAGATAGCCGCACAGAGGGCCGTGCTGACCGCGCCGAGCGAGAGATAGTACTCGCGCCACGGGAGTTCGCTGCCGGGGACGATTTCGAGGTAGATGGAGAGGTCCTGCGTCCGTGCGGTCGGCTCGACGAGCCCCGTATCCGAGTCGTAGTCGATGATCTGTGCCTCCGACATCCTCGGGAGGTGCGTCTGCTGGAGCGTCGTGTACACCCGCTTTCGCTGCTCGGAGCTCACCTCCTCGCAGGGGGTCCGGTACTCCCAGGACGCCACCTGTGTGGCGAGGTCGCCGAGTTCGACGGGCTCGCCCTTGCGCTTGAGGTACTGGAGGACGAACCGACGTCGCTGGTTCCGGAGGACGTCGAATATCTCGCCCTTCGACAGGCCGGCGTCCGACAGCGCTGTGGAGGTATCAGCGTCGGCGGAATCCTCGGGCATTGTTGGGGGAGTCTCGTGTCGGGGGTTGGAGCGGTCGTACGTCGTTGCCTCCGCCGTACATTCTACCCTACGGTGCACCCGGAGTGTACATAACGTTTCGTACTGCAGTCCGACCGACGCATCGAAGTCGATGCGGGGGCTGGTTTTTGCCAGGGAGTCCCGCGTGCTCGTGGCTTCGCAGACGTGCGAAAGACGGGTTGTGGTGACGCCATTACCGCCCTATCTAACCCATTTGAGAACTCTTAAGGTCCGCATTTCGTTCTACTTGACTAGCAATGACACCGGACCTCTGGGTCCTCCTCGCCCTCGTGGGACTGCCGTTCCTCGGGGCCGCGGCGGTGCCCCTCGTCTATCGCGTTCTCGGGGAGCGCACGGCGTACTTCGCGGCACTGGTCGCACTCGCATGTCTGGGCCTCGTCGGGCTGCTGTACGGCACCGAGGGGGCACAGTCGATCGACTGGATACCGGCGCTCGGCATCGAACTACGCTTCTACGTCGACGGACTCGCGTTGCTCATCGCCACGCTGGCCAGCGGCGTCGGCGTCTGTATCCTCACCTACTCCGGGGGGTACATGCACGGCGAGCCGGGCCAGCCGAAGTACTACGCGACGCTGCTCGCGTTCATGGGGTCGATGCTCGGCGTCGCGCTGGCGGCCGACCTCATCACCCTGTTCCTGTTCTGGGAGCTGACCAGCCTCACTTCGTTCCTGCTCATCGGCCACTACACCACGGAGTCGTCGTCGCAGTACGCCGCCCGGAAGTCGATGCTCATCACGGTCGCCGGGGGACTGTTCATGCTCGTCGGCTTCGTCCTCCTGCACGCGGTGAGCGCGGACGCGCTCGGCACGTCCACCTGGGCGCTCGCGGGCGAGGGCTCGATGCTGGAGAACGCCGGGGCGATGCGGGCGGCGCTCGAGTCCGAGGGCCTGCTCGTCGTCGCTCTCGCGTTGCTCGGTATCGGTGCGGCCGCGAAGTCCGCACAGGTCCCGCTACACATCTGGCTGCCGAACGCGATGGAGGCCCCGACGCCGGTCTCGGCGTTCCTGCACTCCGCGACGATGGTCAAGGCCGGGGTCTACCTCGTCGGCCGGTTCCGACCGCTGTTCCTCCCGGCGGACGCACATCCCGGCAGCCTCGAACTCTGGACGCTCGGGTTCGCGGCGCTCGGGCTGCTGACGATGACGGTGACGGCCATCCTCGCGGTCGCCGCGACCGACATCAAGGAGCTGCTCGCGTACTCCACGGCCTCCCACCTGGGCCTGATCATCGCCGGCTTCGGCTTCGCCGGCCACCTCGGCGCGGAGACCGGCGCGTTCCACATCCTGAACCACGCACTGTTCAAGGCCACGCTGTTCCTCGTCGCCGGCATCATCGCCCACGAGGCCGGGACACGGAAGATATCGGAGCTGGGGGGGCTGCGCGAGGACCTGCCAATCACGGCGGGTATCGCGGCCATCGCGTCGCTCGGGATGGCCGGCGTCCCACCGTTCAACGGCTTCTACTCCAAGGAGTTCCTCTTCCACGCGGCGTGGGAGACGGGCGCGGCATCGGGCGGGCTCTACTACCTGATTCCGGTCGTTGCCGTCTTCGGGAGCGTGTTCACCTTCCTCTACTCCATCCGGTTTTTGATGCTGTTCTTCGGCGAGAAGCCCGACGAACTCGGGCACGTCCACTCGCCGCCGGTGTCGATGCTGGCACCGCCGGCGCTCCTGGCGACGCTCGCGGCCGTCGTCGGCATCGGCGGTATCACGGGAACGTTCGACGTCCCGCTCGGCCCGCTCGAGGAGTTCGTCGGGAACGTCATACACGCGGTCGAACCCGCGGGCGCGGAGGAGACCGCGTTCCACTACTACCTGCCGACCACGGTGACGCCCTGGGCAATCATGAGCGGGGTCACCATCGTGGCCGGCGCGGCGCTGTACCCGCAGTACGGTCGGCTCCACGACGGTATCCGGTCGCTGCTCCGTGGTCCGGTGCGCGCGAACTGGTGGTACGACACCGCCACGGAGGAGCTGAACCCGACGAGTACGGCTGTTCGTGACCGGGTGCAGAACGGCCTGCTGCGGACGTACGCGACGTGGGTTTCGGCGGCGTTCGTCGTGCTCACGTTCTCGGGGTACCTCGCGACGAACGTGGGCGTCCCGCTCCCGACGGAGCCCGCGACCTATCTGCCGCTCGCCCTGACGGGCGTCGTGCTCGTCGCCGCAGTCTCGGTGTTCGGCGACGTCTCACTGCGCACCGCGACCGCGGTGGCCAGCGTTCTCTCCCTCCTCGCGGTGGGAATCTTCGTCTGGGCCATCTTCGGGTTCGGGCTCGCCCCGGGCGAGCTGGCGACCCAGCCACCCGTCGTGTTCGTGCTCGCGCTGGCGGCCGTCGCAGGTATCGCCGTCTCGCGTGCGCCGTCACATATCGCCGGTGTGCTCACGCTCTCCATCCTCGGGTTCATGGTCGCCATCTTCTACATCCTGCGGGACGCTCCCGACCTCGCGCTGACCCAGCTGGTCGTCGAGACGCTCGTGCTCGTGATATTCCTGCTCGTGCTCGACAAACTCCCCGCGTTCTACGGCGGCTGGAACCGCGGGCGGATGGCCAGAGACGGCGTGCTCTCGCTCGCTGTCGGCGCGGTCGTCACGACGACCGTGCTCGTCACGACTGCGGCCAGTCCGAACGAGGAGTCGGTCATCGCACGCGGCCTCGCCGAAGCCTCGTACCCCGAAGCTGGCGGGAACAACATCGTGAACGTCATCCTCGTCGACTTCAGGGCGTTCGACACGATGGGCGAGATCGCGGTCGTCTCGATGGCCGCGCTCTCTATCGTCACGCTCATCGCCCTCCGGGAACGAGGTGAGACGAGATGAGCTACGGCGACGACACGACGGTCATCGCACGAACCGTTGCCCGCATCACGCTACCGCTCGTGCTCGTGGTCGCCATCGCGCTGCTGTTCCAGGGCCACAACCTGCCGGGAGGCGGGTTCATCGCGGGCGTCCTCACGACGGCCGCGTTCGCGCTGGTGTACATCGTGTTCGGGATGGAGTACGTTCAGGAGACCATCTTCGGCGACGAGTACGAGCCCGCCGGTAGCGTCGCCGGCCCGCTGGTCGTCGACCGCTATCGGACGCTGTTCGGTGTCGGGCTCGCGATCGCTGCCGGCACCGGCCTCGGCGCGATGGCGTTCGGGAAGCCGTTCCTGACCCACACGGACGAGGTGGTGAAGCCGTCCACCGAGTACGTCGCGTGGATCCCGGGCGCTGACTTCATCTTCGGGACGCTGTTCGAGTTCCACTGGGCGACGGCGTTCGTGTTCGACATCGGCGTCTACTTCGTCGTCGTGGGTGGACTTCTCGCGATTCTCGCGGTGGTGGGTGGCGAATGACGGAGTTCGTCCTCGCCCTCGTGCTCGGCCTGCTGTTCGCGCTCGGGACGTTCCTCGTCCTGCGACGCGACGTGGTCCGAGTCGTCTGGGGGGTCTCCATCATCTCGCAGGCCGCGAACGTCTACCTCGTGACGATGGGGCTGCTCGACGGGACAGTTCCCGTGCTCGAGGGCCACGGTGAGGGCGCAGGGGCCGTGACGGACCCCCTCGTGCAGGCGCTCGTCCTGACCGCCATCGTCATCGGCTTCGGGACGACCGCGTTCGCCCTCGTGCTCACCTACCGGGTGTACGAGGAGCACGGCACCATCGACCTGCTCGAACTCGGAGGTGAGACCGATGGCAACTGAACAGGTCGTCGTCGCGCCGTTGCTCGTCGCGCTCGTGACGGCCATCCTGACACTCGTCGTCCACCGGTACGTCCGCGTCCAGAAGGTCGTCAGTGCACTCGGCGGCCTCGCGTACGTCGGTGCGGTCGCGATGCTGATCCAGCGAGTGCGCTCCGGTGCCGGCTCACACGGCGTCGAGGGCGTCCTCACCTACCAGCTCTCCGAGTGGGGCGCACCATTCGGCATCACGCTCGTCGCCGACGACCTCTCGGCGTTCATGCTCGGGCTGACGGCCGTCGTGAGCCTGCTCGCGCTCGCGTTCTCCATCCAGTACGTGGACGAGGCGGGCCAGCGGGTCTCGTACCACCCGCTCTACCACTTCATGCTGGTCGGGGTGACGGGGTCGTTCCTCACAGCCGACATCTTCAACCTGTTCGTCTGGTTCGAGGTGATGTTGATGTCGAGCTACGTCCTCGTCGTCTTCTACTCCGGACCGCAACACACGAAGGCGGCGCTCCAGTACGTCGTGCTCAACCTCGTCGGGAGCGCGTTCATGCTGCTCGCCATCGGCGGCCTCTACTCGACGACCGGCACGCTGAACATGGCCGACCTGGCCCGCCGGCTGGCCGACCCGGCGAGCTTCGGCATCAGCCTCGTACCCGTGCTCGGCCTCTCAGCGGTGCTGTTCGTCGTGTTCGCACTCAAGGCCGGTATCGTCCCGTTCCAGTGGTGGGTGCCCGCGGCGTACCGTGCTGCACCCGCCCCCGTCTCGGCGATGCTCGCCGGCGTCGTCAAGAAGGTCGGCATCTACGCCATCATCCGGCTCTACTTCACCGTGTTCGCCAACGCCGCACCGATGGACCTCTCACTGCCCGGTGTCGTCGGCGAGTCCACGCTCGCCTTCTTCGGGCCAGTGCTGTTCATCATGGGTGCGGCGAGCATCATCCTCGGTGGGGTCGCCGCGGTGAACCGCGACAACGTCGACGACCTGCTCGCGTACTCCAGCATCGGCCAGGTCGGCTTCATCGTCATCGCGCTGGCGTTCGCCGCCGGCGGCGTCGTCGCCGGCTGGGAGGCACCCGACCCGTACGGGAGCGTCGCGGTGCTCGGGCTGGCGGCCGCGCTGGTCTACTCGCTGAACCACGCGCTGGCCAAGGCCGCGCTGTTCCTCGCCAGCGGCGCGGTGTACGAGTCCGTCGGCTCCATCGAGTTCGACGACCTCGGCGGCATCGCCGGCCGAATGCCGCTGCTCTCGACTGGCTTCTTCGTCGCCGCGCTCAGCCTCGTCGGCATCCCGCCGCTGCTGGGGTTCTTCGGGAAGTTCCTCGTCTTCGACGCGGCGGTCAACGCCGGCTCGAACCTCGGCATCGGGCTGGCGCTGCTGGGGGCGATCCTCACTATCGCCTACGTCACCCGTGCCTGGAACCGCGGCTTCTGGGGCGAGCGTAGCGAGGCCGTCGAGCAAGCGACGCCGCAGTACGGCCTGTTCGCGACGGTGCTCGTGCTCGCGGTGGTCGCCCTCGGGGTCGGCGTCGCGTTCGACCCGGTCGTCGACGCGGCCATCGACGCAGCGAACGCCGCGCTCGGGACCGGCGACTACATCGAGGCGGTCGGGCTCGAAGAGAGCCTCACCAGCGGTGGAGGTGGTCACTGATGTCTCAAGACCAGACGACGAGCGTCGAGGAGCCGGAGACGTACGACATCGAAGAGAATCAGGACGAGCGCGCGTCGAAGTGGCCCGCCATCGGCGTCGCACTGGCGGTCCTCTGGCTGTTCGTCCGTGGCGTTCACTTCATCGACGAACCGGGGCTCGCCGCCGGGGAGTTCATCATCGGGCTCGCGGTGGGGCTCCCCATCGCCTACGCCATCCGCGGCGTCTACGCGCCGACGTACGGGCTGCGGCGCTCGCTGTCGGTGCTCCCGGCGGCCGGCATCTACCTCGGCCTGTTCCTCTGGGAGCTGGTGACGGCGAACATCGACGTGGCACGTCGGGTGCTCTCGCCGTCGATGCCCATCGACCCGAGCGTCGTCGAGGTGCCGCTCCGCGTGGAGTCGGCGGTCGCAATCACGACCATCGCGAACTCCATCACGCTCACACCGGGCACACTCACCATGGACTACGACGAAGAACGAAACTCGCTGTTCGTCCACACGCTCGCCGCGACCGACGAGGAGTCGGTCGTCGAACCGATCCGGCGCTGGGAGGACTACGCGCTCGTCATCTTCGACGAACGCCTCTCCCCCGGCTCGCCGGTGCCGGAGCCCGACGGGGGTGAGGACGATGCTTGATATCGGGAACGCCCCCGACTGGTTCATCGTGAGCCTGAACCTCGGGCTGTTCATCGCCAGCGCCGTCACGCTACTGTGTGCCTACCGGGTCATCCGGGGGCCGACGACCCCCGACCGTGTCGTCGCGCTCGACACCATCGGGACCAACGTCGTCGCCATCGCCATGCTCTGGGCGATGATCCAGGGCCGAGGCCTGTTCGTCGACGTGAGCCTCGTGCTCGCCATCATCGGCTTCGTCAGCACCATCGCCGTCGCACGCTACGTCACGGAAGGTGACATCATCGAATGACGCTACTCGAGACCATCCAATACGCCGCAGTCGCCGGGTTCGTGCTCGTGGGCAGTTTCTTCCTGCTCGTCGGGACCATCGGGCTCATCCGCTTCCCGAACGTCTACAACCGGCTGCACGCGACCAGCAAAGCAGCGACGCTGGGCGCGGCGTCGATGTTCGTCGCCGGCTTCGTCTACTTCGGCGGGCAGGGCGTCGCTCTGGAGACGCTCGTCGCCATCGTCTTCCTGTTCCTCACCGCGCCGACCGGCGGCCACCTCATCTCGCGGTCCGCGCGGAAGATGGGCGTCGACTTCACCGACGACGTCGAGTGGCCGGTCGGCGGTGCGGGCATCGAGCGCGGCGAACCCGAGGAGACCGAGGACTGAGGGGACCGTAACCGGCACGGCTGCGCCTCTCGAACCACCGGCTGTCGTTCGAATCTCCCTCGAAAGTTCACAGTTATCGTGAACGTCGGTCGTTAGAACGTCGCTGCGAGCGCCCGCGCGACCGCCAGCCCGAGCGCGGACTTCTCGCCGCTGAACTCGGAGTACCCCTCTTCGTGGACGAGCAGCGCGCGGCTCGATTCGCTGCCCATGACGCTCGCGTCGTTGGCGACGACGAACGCCAGCCCGGCACGCGAGGCCGTCTCCCTCGCCGCCGCGACCATCGCGTCGTCGTCGCCGCTCGTCTCCGTCTTGAAGCCGACCATCCGCAGGTCGGGGTGCTCCGCCCGAACGCTGTCGAGCAGCTTCGGCGTCGGCGACAGCGACAGCGACAGCTCGTCCTGCCCGGAGCGGATCTTCTCGTCCGCAGTATCGACGGTGTAGTCGCCGATGGCCGCGACGGAGACGAGTGCGTCGGCCGCGGTCTCGCCGTCGCCGCCCTCACCGTCGCCCTCGACTGCAGCGAGCGCGGCTGCCGTCATCTCCGCGACGCTCTCGACCGACACGAGTTCGGCGAAGGGGACTGTCTCGACGGCCTCGCCGGTGGTCAACGCGTGCGGGCCGACCGCGCCGTGTATCAGCGTCACATCCGCGCCGAGGACGTAGCAGGCCCGGGCGACTGCACGGCCAGTCCGCCCCGAGGAACGGTTCGTCAGCACGCGCACCGGATCGACTGCCGCCACCGTCGCGCCGCTCGTGACGACGACGTGCCGGTCGGCCAGGGGTGCCTCGCCGGCAGCTCTGGCGACCTCGAGCGCGACGGCGTCCTCCGTCGCTATCTTCGCCTTGCCCTCCTCGACGCGCGGGTCGACGAACGCCACGCCCCACGATTCCAGCGTGTCCATCGCCGCCAGCACGCCGGGGTGGTCGTACATCGGCTCGTGCATCGCCGGCGCGACGACGACGGGCACGTCAGCGCCGATCGCGGTCGTCGCACAGGTCGTGACCGGCGTGTCGTCGACCGCCGACGCTATCTTCCCGACCGTGTTCGCCGTCGCCGGCGCGATCAGGAGCACGTCCGCCCAGCCCTCGCGGCCGCAGAGTTCGACGTGCTCGACGCTTCCGGTGATCTCGCTGACCACGTCGTTCTCGGTGGCGAACTCGACCGCCCACGGGTGGATGATGCCAGTCGCACTGTCCGTCATCACGGCACGGACGGACGCCCCGCGGCGGCGCAGCTCGTGGGCCAACTCGACCGTCTTGACGGCGGCTATCGACCCGGTGACTCCCAGGGCGACGTTCACTCCGTCGAGCATAGCACCGGCTTCGTTGCCCTGGCTCATGTGTGTTCGGTGCCCTCCCGGTCGGCCACGACGCTCGGATGCATCGTCGGCTCGTCGTCGAGCGGCTCCGTGTACGCCCGGAGCGCGTCGCGGGCGCGCTCGTCGCGCTCCAGTCGCTGTGCATCGTCGATCTCCTCACAGCCCGGGGGCACCTCCCGCCCCCGCTCGGTGAAGTACCCCTCCGGAGTCACCCAGTCGTGGTAGAAGTTCGCGTCGGAGTCGTGGACGACCGTCCGTCCGACCGTCGCCCCGTGGCCCGCACAGACGATGGCTTGGTGGTACTGGTCGGCGAGGCGGCCCGCGGCGTAGATGCCGTCGACGTTCGTCCGCCCCTCACGGTCGACCTGCACGAACGTCTTGCTCCCGCGTGTCTCCGTCTCCACGCCGAGTCCGTCGAGGTACGACGCGTCCGACCACGATGCGGCGACGACCCGCCCGGTCGAAAACGACGTTCCTTCGTCGACGGTGACGGTGAAACTGCTGCCCGACCTGTCTTCGACGTCGGTGACTAGCCCGTCGCGGAACGAACAGCCCCCGATGCGAGCCTGCTCGCGTGTCCGCTCCAGCAGGCGGCGCGCGTCGACCCCGAACGGGAACCCCGGGTAGTTCTCCAGATGCGCGTTCCGTCGCAGTATCGACTCCTCGTCGTCGACGACGACGGTCTCCAGGTCCGCACGACCGGTGAAGATGCCCGCGGCCAGTCCAGCGACGCCGCCGCCGACGATGCAGACGTCTGCGTCCATACGTGCGGGTCGGGTTCGAGGAAAGATAAAGCGGTCGAGAGCTATCGGGCCCATCGGCGCAGGAGCGAGACGACCGCGAAACCGGCGACCACCCAGAACGCGGGGTTCGCCGTGCGCATCGTCGGGTCATCGACCGGGGTGCTCATCGCCCCGACTGCGCCGATGATACCACCGCCACCGCCATCGCCGCCGCTTGACTCGTCCAGAAGCGGGTTGCCGGTGTCGCTGCCCGCGGCGTCGCTGGACCCACTCCCACCCTCGTTCGCGCCCGAAGCGGGGTCGCCGGCAGGTGCGTCGCTGGCCTGTTGTTGGTCGTCGGACTGCTGGCTCCCGTCGGCAGACTCCCCGCCGTCGTCGCTCCCTGCGCCGACCGAGTCAGTCCCACCCGACTCGTTGCCGGTTGCGTCGTCGCTCGACTCGTTGCCGGTTGCGTTGTCGTCCCCGCCGCTGTCGCTCTCGTTCCCGGAGAGGCTCTCATCCGAGCCGTCGCCCGGTGCGTCGTCGCCGTTCTCGTCGTTGGTGTCGTCGGCACCCCCGCCGTCGCTGTCCTCGCCGCTACTCTCGCCATCGCTCCCGCTGTCACTGCCAGAACTTCCATCGTCACCGCCGGAACTTCCATCGTCACCGCCGGAACTTCCATCGTCACTGCTCTCATCACTGGCAGAACTCCCATCGTCGCCACCTCCTATCTTACCGCCGTCCTCGCCACTGTCATCGCCGTCACTGCCGTCATCGCCTCCGTCGCCACCGTCATTGCCATCACTGCCGTCACCGCCATCGTCACCACTGCTCCCGTCGTCACCGCCGTCACCGCCATCGCCGCCGTCATCGCCACCGCTACCACCGTCGCCACTTTCGACCGTGAGGGTTGTCTCGTTCGTCGCGGTGTTCCGGTCGGCGTCACCAACGAACGCCTGGACCGTCACCTCGCCTGCCGACGTGTCCTCGGGGACTGACAGGGTGACTGTCGGCGATACCGACTGTCCAGCCTCGAGCGACTCCCACGCCCAGCCGACGCCGCGGCCGGCGAACTGCCCGCCGTCGTCGCTGTGTCCCGCGATAGACCAGTTCCGGGGGACCTGCGCCTCCACCTGTGCGTTGCTCGCAGCTTCGTCGCCATCGTTCGTCGCGGTGAACGAGACCGTGACCGTCCCCCCGGGCTCCACGGACCCACCGTCGACGGTGATGTCGAAGGTGACGGTCGCGTGCACGCTCCGTTCGCCGGATTCGCTTGCGGTCGCCAGCGGTGCGAAGGGGAGCGTGCACGCGACGACGACCAGCAGAAGCGCCGCCACTTGGTGTTTCTTCAACATCAATTAATGGCAATTTTAAGTCGTAGTTGTGTTTATATCTTTTTGTCGCGGGGGCGTCATCGCCGACTTCTGACGGAAAGGCTTACGGTGGAACTGTCGGTAGAACTGATGTGGAACGCGTCGAGGTCACGACGGTCATCTACGCCCCGCCAGAACGTGTCTTCGAGTTCCTCGTGGACTTCCCGGGGTACGCGCGCTACTCCGAGTACCTGAAGGACGTACGGCAGAACGGCGACGGCGGTGCCGGGACCCGGTATCAGCTCGAGTTCGCCTGGTGGAATCTGACCTACACCGCACACTCCGAGGTCACGGCCATCGACCGCGCAGAGAGCATCGACTGGCGCATCCTCAAGGACATCGACGCCGTCGGACAGTGGCGCGTCGAGCCAGAGCCCGAATCCGCACCCGAGGGCGAGGACCACGCCTGCAGGGTTCGATTCCTGGTCAAGTACGACCCGGATTCGGCGCGTGCCGGCGATATCAAGATACCGCGATTCGTCTCCATCTCCTGGGTCATCGACAAGGTCAAGCCGAAGATCCGCAGCGAGGCGAAACGCATCGTCGAACGCGTCGTCCGGGACGTCGAGGGACGCCACCGCGATGTCGAGGTGACCATCGACACCAGCGCAGACTGAAACCCGAACCCTCTTGTCACCCCCAGCGGTAGACGCGGGCAACTGGACCAGGGATGTACGTTATCGTAATCGGAGCCGGCGAGGTCGGAAGTAACATCGCGGCGAGCCTGGCTGACTCACACGAGGTGGTCCTCGTCGACCGAGACGGGGACGTGGTCGATTCCCTCACGTACGAACTCGACGTGCTCCCGTTGGAGGGAGACGGCACCTCCCTGGACACGCTGGAGGAGGCGGGTATCGCTCAGGCCGACATGGTCATCGCCTGTACGGATGGCGACGAGACGAACATCGTGGCGTGTGCGACGGCCAGGACAGTCAGCGACGCGTTCACCATCGCCCGCGTGAAGCGCACGGAGTTCCTCGACACCTGGAGCGGGGTCGAGGGCGCCTTCGGCGTCGATTTTATGGTCTGTACGGACCTGCTGACCGCCCAGAGCATCGTCCGCATCGCCGGCTTGCCTGGCGCGCGAGACGTGGACTCCTTCGCCAACGGCTGCGTCCGCATGGCGGAGTTCGAGGTGACCGAGAGCTCGCCCATCGCGAACGAGACGGTCGCCGACGCCGACCGCTTCGAGTCGCTCACGTTCGCGGCCATCCTCCGCGACGGCGACGTGACAATCCCGCGCGGCGAGACCGTCATCGAGGTCGGTGATCAGGTCATCGTCATCGGGAGTCCCGAGAGCGTCCGGCAGTTCGCCCGGTCGCTCACCCCGAGCCCCGACCTCGACGAGATCGACGACGTCTACATCATCGGCGGCAGCGAGATCGGCTTTCAGACCGCTTGGCTGTTCGAGCAGCGGGACATCAAACCGCACATCGTCGAGGCCGACCCAGAGCGCGCCCGCGACCTCGCCGAACAGCTCCCCGGAAGCATCGTCTTCGAGAACGACGCGACCGACGTCGAGTTCCTCTACCAGGAGCACGTCGACGAGGCCGACCTCGTCGTCACCACGCTCGAGTCCGACGAGAAGAACCTCCTCGTCTCGCTGCTGGCCAAGCGCATCGGGGCGGCGCGCACGGTTACCGTCGTCGAGAACGGCCGCTACGTCGACCTGTTCGAGACGGTCGGCGTCGACGTGGCCGTCAACCCACGCGAGGTGACTGCCGAGGAGATCACGCGGTTCACCCGCGAGGAGCACACGGAGAACATCGCCATCATCGAGTCCGACCGCGCGGAGGTACTGGAGATCGAGATCGACGCCGAGAGCATCCTCGCGAACCGGACCATCGCCGACGCGGCCGGGGACCTCCCCGAGGGCGTCGTCATCGGCGCAGTAACTCGTGACGAGCAGTTCATCACGCCGCGCGGGAACACGGTCGTCGAGGTCGGCGATCACGCCGTCGTGTTCGTGGACACGAAAGTGCTGGACGACGTCGTGAGTAGACTATGAAGCTGCGGGTGGACTGGCGGGCGAGCGTGAGCCTCGTCGGCACCGTACTCAAGTACCTCGCCGTCACGATGGTCGTTCCCATCGCCACGGGACTGGTCTACGGCGACGCGTTCGTCCCGTACATCCTCCCGTTCTTCGTGACGGCCGGGCTCGCTGTCGGCCTCGGCACCGTGATGGAGCACCTCGACCCCGACCCGGATATCGGCGCGCGAGAGGGTCTTCTGATGGTCTCGCTCACCTGGATGGCCGTCTCCATCGTCGGTGTCGTCCCGTACGTACTGGAGGGGCTCACCTACCAGAACGGGCAGCTCGTCTACCTCATCGATTCGACGCTGCACCACCCCGACAACGCCCTGTTCGAGTCGATGAGCGGTTTCACGACGACCGGGGCGACGGTGATGGGGACCATCGACCCCACCTACCACTCCCGCGGGCTGATGCTGTGGCGGCAGATGACCCAGTGGCTCGGCGGCATGGGGATCGTCGTCCTCGCGGTCGCCATCCTCCCCGAACTGTCCGTCGGTGGCGCACAGCTGATGGACGCCGAGGCCCCCGGCCCCGGTATCGAGAAGCTGACCCCGCGAATCGCGGAGACGGCGCGTGCGCTGTGGGTCATCTACGCCGGCATCACGCTCGTCGAGATGCTGCTCCTGTACGGACTCTACGAGGCTGGGATGGCCCCGAACATGACCCCGTACAACGCTATCTCTCACGGCTTCACGACGATGTCGACCGGCGGGTTCTCGCCGGAGGCTCGCAGTATCGAGGCGTTCAGCGCGGCGGTCCAGTGGCTCATCGTCCCGTTCATGGTCGCCGCGGGGGCGAGCTTTCCGCTGTTCTGGCACGGCTCGAACGGCGAGTTCGAGAAGTTCCGGGAGGACTCCGAGTTCAAGACGTACGTCGGTATCATGGGTGTGCTCTCGGCCATCGTCGCGGGGTTCCTCTTCGTCGACGTCGGCCTCGCGGATGCGACGACCGAGGCGACGCAAGCGGCCTACCAGAGCGTCGACACGAACCTCCTCCCCCACACGTTCCCCATCGCGGGTGACGTGGAGTCCTCGCTCCGGCACGCGACCTTCCAGGTAGTCTCCATCACGACGACCACCGGCTACGCGACGATGGACTTCACCACCTGGAAGGGGCCGGCGAAGTTCGTCCTCGTGTTCGCGATGTTCGTCGGTGGGTCCGCCGGGTCGACCGGTGGTGGCATCAAGATCGTCCGCTGGCTGGTCATCCTGAAGTCGCTTCGTCGCGAGCTGTTCTCGACGGTCCACCCGAAGGCGGTCCAGCCGGTCAGACTCGGCGGTCGCGTGCTCGACGAACGAGCCATCCGGGGCATCTACGCGTTCACGCTCCTCTACATCGTGATCTTCTTCGTCGCGACGGTCGTGCTCGTCGCCGACGCCGCCTTCAGCGGTCCGACAAGCCTCACCGTCATCGAGGCGATGACAGCTGTCGCCGCCACGCTCGGGAACATCGGGCCGGGACTCGGCGATGTCGGCCCGATGGGAAGCTACATCGACTTCACGGCCCAGGCGAAGCTCTTCATGGTCGTCCTGATGTGGGTCGGCCGGCTCGAGATATTCCCGGTCCTCGTGCTGCTGACGAGGGGCTACTGGCAGTCCTGAGCGCGACGTACATGCCGGGGTTCAAGTAGCAACGCGCGGCCAACGGCGGCGTGCTCTGACGAACCGCCGTCCGTCGGCTCCGCGGGTGCGCGGCACACCGACGGGCGGGCGGCCGTGCCGCCTGTTCGCCCCCTACGGATCCAGTCCCTTCAGTACCGACCGTGCGAGCACCAGCACGGGGATGATCTCCAGCCGGCCGATCCACATGTTGAACAGGAACATCGTCTCCGCGACAGCGGGCATCTCCGGGCCCGTGATGCCCGACGACAGGCCGACGTTCCCCTGCGCGCTGGCGACCTCGAACAGTGCGTCGGAGTAGCTCCCACTGGCAACGTTCACCAGCACGAGACTCGACGCCAGCAGCAGGATGACCCACAGCAGGCTGACGATGGCGGCCTCGGCGAACTCACGGTTCATCGCGTCTGCGTCGAGCCGTCGCCCGTCCAGCTCGGTGCTGACGACGGCGCTCTTCGGCAGGAAAACCCGGGCGAACTGCCACTGGATCCCCTTCGAGACCGTGTAGCCGCGGATGATCTTGATGCCACCGACGGTCGACCCGGCGGCACCGCCGAGTGTCATCGCCACGGAGAGCATGAGCTTCCCGCCGTCGGACCACCGACCGATGGGCGAGGACTGGAAGCCGGTGCAGGAGAGTGCGCTCACCCACTGGAATGTTCCGTCGCGGATGGCGTCGAACTCGGCGGTCGAGAGCGTCGGAACCGGCGACGCCACCGTCGCACGGTACCCTTCGACCGGTAGCTCGACCAGCAGGTTCTGTAGCGAGAGCACCACGATGCCGGCCGCAAGGAGCAACAGCAGCCAGCGCGTCTGGATGTCCTCGTACAGCTCCGAGTACTCCCTGTCGTGGAGCAGGCCGTAGTGGATCGGGAACGCGATTGCGCCGAGCGTCATCACCGGTAGCAGGACCGTCTCGACCAGCGGCGAGTTGTAGGACTCCATCGAACTGTCGGTGACGGAGAATCCACCCGTGGAGAGTCCCGTCATCGCGTGGTTGAGCGCCTGCCAGAACGTCTCGAAGAGCGGCAGGTCCTGGGTCCACCAGAGCGCGACGAAGAGGAGACCGACCGAGAGCAGCGTGTAGCCGACGAATATCTTCCACACCGTCCGGACCGTCGAGACGACCGACGGGTGGATCTTCTCCTCGCGGGCTTCCGAACGGTAGAGCGCGTAACTCCCGCTACCGGGCCGCGAGAGGATGGTAACGGTGAGGACGATGACGCCGACGCCACCGACGTACTGGATGAGCGAGCGCCACCACTGCACCGACCGGGGCAGCGACGGCTCGTGAGCGGCCATCGTCAGTCCGCTCCCGGTCCACCCGCTCATCGACTCGAACATCGCGTGCAGCGGGTTCCGGAAGTAGAGCAGGCTCGACCGGCTCGTCGCACCCGCAACGGTGACCGGGTCCCAGCTCGCCCACGACGGGACGTAGCCCGCCATCGTCGTCACCGGCGTCAGCCAGGCGACGAGGGAGAACGCGACCCCCCCGAAGACGGCGGTCGCGAACCAGCCGCTCGCCGCGATGACCATCCCGTGTTTCATCTTCGGGTCGGGTGCGTCCGCGAACAGCCGCCGACAGCTCTCGCCGACGCCGGCGGCGATGCCGCCCGCGAGCAGGAAGCCGAGCGCGGGCGCAAACTCGCCGAAGACGAGAGCGACGACGACGGTGAGCGACAGCAGCCCCGCCTGCATCAACAGCAGGGTCCCTACGTCGCGCAGGATGACCGCGAGATCAGCCGGAACGCCCGCCACCCGTTGATTCCGTGGCATCTATTTCAGCTCGTGGTCCTCGTAGTGTCCGAACACGTCGGTGACGTCCGGCGTCGCACCCTCCGCGGCGTACACCGTCACCAGGTCGCCGGCCTCGATGCGGGTGTCGCCGCGTGGCGTGATCGGCTTGCCGCTCTCGCCACCGTCTCGTTCGACGGCGACGATGAGGAAGTCGTCCGTCAGCAGCTCGTTCTCGTTCGCCTCCCGGAGCGTCTTGCCGTCGATGGGTGCGCCCGTGTCGACCGTGATCTCGAACACCTCCGCGGTGTCGCCGACCTTCATGTAGTCCTTGAGCGAGGGCCGCTTCACCGCCCGGTAGAGGTACTCCGCGATGAGGCTCTGGGGGTTCTCCATCGTCGTGACGCCGACGCGCTCGAACAGCTTCATGTGCTCGGGGTTGTGGACGACGCTGACGACGGCGGGGACGTCGTGCTCCATCGCGAGCAGAGAAACCATGATGTTTGTCGCGTCCTGGTCGGTGGTCGAGATGAGAGCTTCCGCGCGGTCGATACCGGCTTCCTCGAGCGTCTCGGAGACGGTGGCGTCGGCGTTGAGGACCAGGCAGTCGTAGCGTGTCGCGGCCGCTTCGGCCTTCTCGGGGTTCTTCTCGACCACGACAACCTCGTTCTGGTCGCCCGTGGCGATCTCGATCAGCGGGGTTCCGATGTTCCCCGCACCGACGATAATCACGTACATGCCTGCCCGCTTCCTGCGGGACGAAAGAAAAGCTACCGTTCGGTCGCTACTGTGGGGTCTCGTAGTCGCCACCGTAGCGGAGGAACACGTAGGCGAGCGAGAGGGTCGTCAGCATGGCCGCGACGGTCCCAACCGCGAGCGACATCGCGCTGTCGGGCAGAGACGGGCCGCCACCGCCGGTGGAGGGCGGGGCACCCGTCTCGTTGACGATGATGGTACCCTTCATGCCGAGGCCAGCGTGGGGGTCACACTGGTACTCGTACGTGCCGAGCGTCTCGAACGTGTGCTCGTAGCTGAATCCAGTGTTCTCGGTCGGCATGTGGCCCTCCCACTCGGCACCTTCGGGCACCGACGTGGGGTTGATGTTGTGGTTGTCCGACTCCCACTCGAACGTCACCGTCGTCCCTGGACTGACGTAGAGGGGGTCCTCCGTCCCCGGCGTGTAGACGTAGTCGCCGTTCGGGCCGACCGCGACGGTCGCGCTACCGCCGCCACCGCCGCCTTCGCCCTCCTGTGCGGTTGCGACGCCAGCGGACGCGGCGGCCGCCGTCGCGCCGGCCGCTCCCTGCAGGAATCGCCGACGCGAGACCGGTGTGTCTGAGTCCATAGCCGGAGGTTAGGGATGCCCCGTACTCAATTCTTCGATACGGGTCACAGCGTGTAGTCGTGCGACCCGTCCTCGTGCTCGAGGAAGGCAGCGGTGAGTTCGATGGTCCCCGAGATGTCGTCGGCGTGCGCGACCTCGGTGGGTGTGTGGAGGTACCGCGTCGGGATGGAGACCGCACCGACCGGAACCGAGCCGTGTGCGCGCTGGAGACCACCGGTATCGGTGCCGCCCGTGGGGAGCACCTCGAACTGGTGCTCGATCCCCTCCTGCTCGGCCACCTCGCGCAGCCGGCGGTGTACCTTCCGGTTCGTGATGACCGAAGAGTCCTTGAGCTTGATGGCGGTCCCTGCACCGAGGTCGGTCACGTGGTCGTACTCGTCGAAGTCGCTGAGGTCGTTCGCGACGGTCGTGTCGAGCGCCAGCGCGAGGTCCGGGTCGAGGTCGACGCCGATGGTCTGTGCACCGCGGAGCCCGACCTCCTCCTGGACGGTGGCGACGAAGTGGATCGTCGCGGTCGGGTCCTCGATGCGGCGCGCGAGTTCGAGCAGCGCGAAGACGGAGACGCGGTTGTCGATGGATTTGCCGGAGATGCAGTCACCGAGCGGCTGGGTGCGCTGGTCCATGGTGACCAGGTCACCGACGTCGACGCGCTCCTCGACCTCGTCGGTCGGGAGGCCGACGTCGACGCGCACGTCGTGGACGTCGCGTTCGTCGTCGTCCTCGCTGCCGCCGGTGTGTGGCGGCACGGAGCCGATGACGCCCGGCAGTTTCCCCTGTTCGGTCTGGACGACGACGCGCTGGGCGCGGAGCACCTCGGGGTCCCAGCCACCGAGGGCGTCGATGGCCAGGAACCCCTTCTCGTCGACCCGGCGCACCATGAAGCCGATCTCGTCCATGTGGGCGGCGACGACGACCTCGTGGTCGCTCTCGCCCTCGACGGTACCGACGACGTTGCCCATCGCGTCGCTCTCGAGGCGGTCGGCCTCGTCGTCGAGCTCGCGCCGGACGATGTCGCGGACGTTGCCCTCGTAGCCGGGCGGGCCGTGGGTCTCGGTGAGTTCGACGAGCAGTTCGTAGTCGAAGTCGTACGGAACCATGACACCGAATCACGGTCGCGCGGACAAAAGCGAGTCGGAAGCGGCCGTCCGGGAAGCGCTGCCCTGCCGGGCGCTGGCTGTCAGCGACGGAGCCGTGCGAACCGACCGACTGAGAGCCGGTGGAGCAGGTCGCGCTTGATGAGGGCGAAGCCGGCGAAGATGACGACGAAGCCGAGCAGCGTGGTCCCGTCGACGACGCTCCCGAGGACGAACCAGGCGACGACGGTCGCGACGACGGGTTCGAGGTAGCCGACGAGGTTGAGTTCCGTGGGGCCGAGTCGCTCCAGCAGCTCGAAGTAGAGCAGGAAGGCGACGACGCCGGAGGCGAGTGCGAGGTACGCGAGTGACGCGATGGCTGTCCCCGTCCACTCGATGGCCAGCAGAGACTCGCCCCGGGCCGCGCTGCCGACGTGGAGGATGGCCGCGCCGACGAGCATCGCCCATGCCTGCTTCGTCTGCACCGGCAGTCCGGTGTCGAGCGGGCGCGTCAGCACCGAGCCGAGGGCGAAGCTCGTCCCGGCACAGAACACGAGGAGCACGCCGATCAGGCTGGACGAGAGCGCGGTGCCGGGTTCGGGCTGGACCACGACGACGACGCCCGCGATGCCGACGAGGAAACCGACCGCGCCGAGGGGCTGGAGCGGGTCGTCGACGTCCAGCACGCTCCCGAAGCCCGCGGTGAGGATGGGCGAGAGGCTGATGACGACGGCGGCGACCGCGCCGGAGACGTGCTGTTCGCCGAGGTAGAGGAGCGCGTGGTAGGCAGCGAAGACGAACAGCGCCGTGACGGCGGTCTGAAGCCACTCCGTCCGCCCGCGAGGCCGCCATCGGTCGACCGACCGAACCGCGTACGCGAGAACGAGTACACCGGCCACGTCGTACCGAAGCGCGGCGAACAGGAGCGGGGGGAAGTGGTGGAGTCCGATCTCGATGGCGACGAACGACGCACCCCAGAGGGTGGCTAACAGTACGAACAGTCCACTCGTATCTGGGATTGCCTTCGACTGAATCGTGTCTAGCATAGTGAAATCTGCAACTGTTCGTGTATAAAAAGGAATCGGGTCAAACGCTCTGAACTGCCAATTCTATTGTATAGGTGCAGATATAATCGAAACGAGTTCGAAATAATAGATAGAAATAAAATATCTAACCGAACCTCCCCGTGCCAAACCTTCTTTAGCACGCCACCGCACGGGGCAATCATGGACGAGCGCGACATCAGGCTCCTGAAGGCAATCGCCGACCTGGGAACCGGGAGCCCGGACAAGCTCCACGAGGAGACCGGGATTCCGGTGTCGACGATCCACTATCGGCTGAACAACCTTCGAGAGGACGGCATCGTCGAGAACGACCTCTACGACCTCGACCTCGACGAGTTCGGGTTGAGCGTCACGGTCATCGTCGAGGTGCTCGCGGATTACAGCGGCACGCATTCCGAGGTAGCCGATGGCATCCGGGAGATCGAGGGCGTGACACAGGTGTTCTCGACGATGGGTGAGACGGACTTCATCGCCATCGCACGTGTCGGGGACGCCGACATGGTCGGCGACCTGATACGTTCGTTCGAGGAGGTACCGGAGATCGAGCGCACGAACTCGACGTACGTGATCGACACGCTCTGGGACGACGCTCGCGGGCTCGAGAGCTACAGTCTGGAGACGCTGCTGGCGGAGTTCACGGACGACTGAGAAACCTGGCGGGGGTCGAGACGACCGAGGAACGGACCGTCAGTGGCCGACCTGGGGGTCCTCGGGGAGCTGCCGGCGCTGCTCGCGCAGCTGACGGGGCATCTCCTCGTAGACGTGCTCGAACATCTCTTCGGGCTCGTAGCCGGTGTGCTCCTCGGCGGCCTCGACGGCCCGGGCGACCTCCTCGGTGGCCCACTGCTCGACGGCGTCCTGGTCCTCGTCGGACCAGCCGAACTCCTCCTCGAGATACGTCCGGGACCGGTCGAGCGGGTCCTCCTGGAGCCAGTCCGCCGCGTCGTCCTCGTCGCGGTAGACCGACGGGTCGTCCGTCGTCGTGTGCGCGCCGCGGCGGTACGTGACGGCCTCGACGAGCGTCGGGCCGCCGCCGTTCTTGGCCTTCTCGAGCGCATCGGTCACGACGTCGTGGACGGCGAACACGTCGTTGCCGTCGACGCGGACGCCCTCGAAGCCGTACGCCTGAGCCTTCTGTGCGATGGTGGCGCTGGCGGTCTGGCGCTCGCGCGGCACCGAGATGGCATAGCCGTTGTTCTGACAGAAGAACACCGTGGGGGTGTCGAAGACGCCGGCGAAGTTCATCCCCTCGTGGAAGTCGCCCTCGGAGGTCGCACCGTCGCCGAAGGAGACCAGAGAGGCGACGTCGTCGCCCTTGTACTTCGCCGCCATGCCGACACCGACGGCGTGGGGCATCTGGGTCGCGATGGGAATCGAGCTGGTGAACGTGGTGAGGTCGTCGCCGTCCTCGCGGTCGACGTACTGGCCGTCGCCGAGGAGGTGGAGCAGGACCTCGCGAAGGTCGATGCCGCGCTCGACGAACATCGCGTGGTCCCTGTAGGTGGGGAACAGGTAGTCCGAGTCGGCCATGGCGGAAGCCGCGCCGACCTGTGCCGCCTCCTGCCCGCGCATCGGCGCGTACGTGCCGATGCGACCCTGCCGGTGGAGGCTGATCGCTTTCTCGTCGAATGTCCGTGCGAGTACCATGGACTCGTAGAGCGCTTTCGCTGCTGTCTCCCCGAGCTGGCGATCTCCGACGGCGGAGCCGCCCGGCGACATCACACGGACCAGGTTTTCAGCCTCACTTGACATTGTAGTTCACCTGAGAGTCTATCGGACAATTGGCCCTATACGTAATAAAACATCGCCCCGACTCTGCGTTGGTGTGAAATTTATTGCCTTGTTTATAAGCTATCTGGAATCCGGCCAGAATTCGTCGACGAACCTCGGCAGTAATCTGACGAATCGTAACTCGTGTGTCGGAGTCACAATCCTTACGCGGGGCCGCATCGAGTGGCGGGTATGAGCAACTGGATCGGTCGGACCTTCACGAGCGACACCGGGTGGGAGCACCTCGAGACGCTGGTCGACATCGGCGACCGGATGGCCGGGAGCGAGGGCGAACGGGCCGCCGCGGCGGCGACACGGGACGCACTCGCCGAGGCGGGCGCACGCGACGCACACCTCGACGAGTTCGAGATACAGGGCTGGGAGCGCGGCGACAGCGCGATCCGTGCCGACGGCGCGACGTACGCCGAGGCGCACGAGTGCATCGCGTTGCCGCGCAGCCCCGCCGCCGAGGTTTCGGGTACCCTCGTCGACCTCGGCCACGGCCTCCCGGAGGACTTCGAGGAGACAGACTGCGACGGGAAGGTCGTCGTCACCCGCAGCGACGTGCCCGACCACTACGACCGCTACCTCCACCGCCGGGAAAAGTACTACCACGCCGTCGAGGCCGGCGCAGCGGCCTTCGTCTACCGCAATCACGTCGAGGGCTGTCTCCCCCCAACCGGCTCCGTGGGGACCGACGAATCCCCCGTCGGCGACATCCCGGCAGTCGGTGTCTCCGCCGAGACCGGTGCCCAGCTGGTCCGTCGCCACGAGGACGACGACCTCACCGTCTCGGTCACCGCCGAGACGTCCGCGGCGACCAGCCAGAACGTTCACGCCGAACTCGGCCCAGAGACCGACGACGTGGTCTACGTCACCAGCCACGTCGACGCCCACGACATCTCGACCGGCGCGATGGACAACGGTGCCGGCACCGCGATGGTCGTCGAGCTCGCCCGCATCCTCGCGGAGCTCGAGTCCGACCTCGAGACCCGCGTCCGCTTCGTCGCCTTCGGTGCCGAGGAGGTCGGCCTCGTCGGCTCCGCGTACGAGGCGGACCGGGTCGACCTCGACGACGTGAAGGCCGTCGTCAACGCCGACGGCGTCGCCAAAGGTCGTGACCTCGCGCTCCACACCCACGGCTTCGATGCACTCGAGGACGCCGCCGAGGCCGTCGCCGACCGCTTCGAACACCCCGTCGAGACCGTCCCGAAGCTCGGCCCCCACAGCGACCACTGGCCGTTCACCCAGTGGGGCGTCCCGGGCTACCACGCCTACGGCAAGAGCGAGGGCTCGGGCCGCGGCTGGGGCCACACCCACGCCGACACCCTCGACAAGCTCCAGGTTCGGGACCTCCGCGAGCAGGCCATCCTGCTGGGCGCGCTCACGGTCCACGTCGCGGCCGAGGCCGTCGAGATTCCGCACAAGGAGCCCGACGAGATCGCCGAGGCGCTCGAGGACGAGGACCTCGCGGAGGGCATGAAGATCACCGGCGACTGGCCGTACGACGAGAACTGAGCCGGCCACGGTTCCCGCTTCGCCGCCCGGGGTTTAGGAAAGACGTGAACGGTTCACCACCGCCGTGCGAGTGGCGGAGCGTGAGGGGTCGTGCTGTCGGGGCCACCGTCCGGTCCTCGTGGACTCACCTGAGTCCCACAGCAGCCGGTGCTTTCTGTGCGTTTTCGACACTCTCCGTCTACACGCTACCAGCACCACTGCAGTCAGGAGCGAGTTGTAGCCTTTTTGTCGGCGCGGGCGCGAGTACTCCGCATGGAGAGTGCCGCCCGCGACAGCGACGAGCCGCCGACCGTCGGCGTCGTCGGGACCCAGGAGGAGACGGTCGAACGCATCAGGACCGCCGTCTCGAAGGCAAACGCGGTCCCGCTGGCCGGCGACGCCGCCAGCGTCGGTGACGCCGCGTTCGTCGTCGCGGTGGGCGAGCGGGCGCTCGGGGACCTCGCGACCGCTGCGGTCGACGTCCCGGTGCTGCCCGTCGCTGCCGGCGGCGGAGTTCGGTCGGTCGCAGCCGACGCGGCGACGACAGCCATCAGGGCCGTCCTCGAGGACGACGTCCCACGAACCACGCGGCGCGGGTTCGCGGTCCACGTCGGCGACGAGCGGCACGACGCCGTCTTCGACGTGACGCTCGTGACGACCGAACCCGCACGCATCTCGGAGTATCGCGTCGCCGCTGACGGCGACGAGGTCAGCCAGTTCCGCGCTGACGGCGTCGTCGTCGCTACCCCGGCGGGCACCCACGGCTACGCCCGCGCGGCCGGCGCACCGGTCGTCGCCGGCGGCACGGCGGTCGCCACCGTCGTGCCGATCGCCCCGTTTGCCATCGACACCGACCACTGGGTCGTCTCCCAGGAGGACGTGGTCCTGTCCGTCGAGCGCGACGAAGGGAGCGTCTCGTTGCTTGTCGACGACCGCCCCGCCGGCACGGTCGACCCTGCGGTACCGGTTCGCCTGTCGCCCGGGCACGAACTGAAGATTCTCTGCCCGCCACAGAGCGAGCCACCGTGGTAGCCAGCTTTGGAAAAACTCTAATGTCCTAACGTCCGAGGTTGGAGTATGGACCCTAACGTGATGCTCGGCCCGGTCGACCAGCTCGGGCGCGAAGTCGTCTCAGGCGTGTTGGTGATCGAGTTCGTCCTGCTCGGACTCGTCGTCGCCAACATGCTGACCCGTTTCCTCGCGTACCGCCGCAACGTCGCGGAAGCAGCCGAGGAGGACGTGGAGTCGCTGAGCCGCCACCCGCTGCACGAAGCGACGAACGTGTTGCTCCTGCTCGGGACGTTCTACTACACGACCGTCGCCCCTCACGGCGGCATCGTCCTCTCGATGTTCGTCGTCGGCCTCGTCATCGCCGACGTCTTCGAACACGAGGTCCGTAGCGTGGACCTCCGCAAGGACGACAAGCCCCGGGCGCCGAAGGGCGCGCTCGGTATCTCCGCCTTCGCGCTGGCCTACGCCGGCTTCCAGTCCCTGTTCTTCCTCGTCTCGGACTACTGGGGCGCCATCATCTGAGGCCGTCCCGTCGTTCGTCTTCCACAGCACATCCAGCCGCTAGCTCGGCTGCCGAGTCTTTCCTGACGGGCGTCCAGTCTCCTTTGAGCATGACGACGCTCGCTCGCGACACTGGTGCCCAGCCAGCGTGGTTCGAGCGATGTACCGCCGGTCCAGCCTGGCGGTGCTCGTCCCGTCCAAGCTCCGCGACGCGGCTGTGACCTCGCCTGCTCGAGTACGCCGGCCCGCTGGCACCTCCGTGGCTGGCATCTCCAGTCGTTGCCTGCGCGACGCTCGTGACGCGTGCTGTATGGCTTCGGCTCGTCTGCGGTCGCGACAGCGACGGTAACAGAAAGAGATTCTCGTGGCGATACGACTCCGACAGCGGCAGTCGTTCGTGGTCAGTTCGCGAGTCGAGCGCGTGCTTCACGTGCGGCCGGCAGGACGACCCAGAACGTCAGCGCGCCCAGGATCATGAACCAGAAGAGACCCTCCTTGACGATGAGAGCGATCGCCTCCAGTGCGCTCGGGTCAGCCGGGTCCGCACCGAGGAGCTGGGTCTCCTCGAAGCCGGGGGTGTTGTACCAGCCGGCGAGCACTATCCAGATGAGACCGGAGGCCGTCGCGATGGCCAGGCCTTTCATGAATTCGTCAGCCATTATCGGATTCTTCGTCGGTGTCGTCTTTAGACTTTCCCATTTCCGCGGTCTGGAAGCGTGTCGAGAACGCGTAGATGGCCGCGCCGGCGACGATGAGCCCGAGCCCGAGCAGCGCGAGCAGCAGGTTCACCTCCGAGAGCGCCGCGCTCGCGTTGTTCGTCGCGGTGTCGAGCACGATGAACCCGAGGATGACCCCGGTCATCGCGAGCAGCGTCGCGAACACCGTGACCGTCTTGTACAGCCGCATCGGGACCTCGACCTCGCGGCCGCGGAGGCCCGACGACTCCTCGGACGCTGATGATTCGTGTGGCTCTGCAGTGTCTGCGTCGTCCATGAGAGGAGAGTGAGGTGGTTATTTCGGCGGCCGGAGACGGTAGTACCGGCGGTTCAGGCTGTACATGTACCCCTCCTGCATCGCCCGGAACACCGTGTAGGAGATGAGTCCCAGCACGGGCGGGATGAGGAACGTCAGGTCGAACAGCAGGTGGGAGTCCATCGGGAGCAGGTTCTTGACCGACAGCGCGGCGATGGTGAACGCGAACGCGACACCCATGACACCGATACCGGCCCAGAACGGCTGCTCGACGGGACGGCGCGCGCTCCCCTTGTTGAGGAACGGCACCATCGCGATGAAGCCGACGACCACGATGTTCGCGACGACACCGTACGTCCGGTCGGCCATCAGCTTCTCGCCGCCCAGGATGGACAGCTCCGGGTTGAGCGGGCCGAGCTTCAGCAGGCCGAACGACCAGTACAGGTACCAGTCGGGCAGGATGATCTCCGGCGTCGTGGACGGGTCTGCCGGCGGGCCGATGTGTGGCGGGAGCGTGGCCGAGAGGAACAGGATGAGCCCGACGAAGAAGCTCGTCAGCGCGAAGTTCCGGATCATCTCGTGTGGCCACGCCGGGAAGCCGAGCACGTCACGTTCGACGTAGTCGGACTCCATCCGGAGGTCCTGGTCCTCGCGGCGTGCGCGTTCGAAGTACTCGTAAGTCAGCCGGGAGAGCCCCTGTGTGCGCTCCTTGCGCTCGCTCCACGTGGGGGTCTCGTCGTCCGGCGCGACGATACCGGTACCGCTGCCGTCTGCGATCGGTTCGGAGTCGTTGTCTTCTGCCATGGTTAGTGCGGTTCCGCGATACCCTGCATCCAGACGATGCCGATGTGCAGTGCGATCAGCGTCGTCACCACGAACGGCAGGACGAACACGTGCAGGATGTACATCCGTTGCAGCGTCGACTGCGTCAGGGTGAAGCCGCCGAAGATGAGCTGTGCGACCCACTCACCGGCGAGCGGGATCGAGAGCGACATCTCGACGCCGATCTGGCCGGCCCAGAACGCGAGCTGGTCCCACGGGAGCAGGTAACCCGTGTACCCGAACACCATCGTCAGCGAGATGAGGATGATGCCGAGGATCCAGTTGAGCTCGCGGGGCTCCTTGTACGCGCCGGTGAAGTACACACGGAGCATGTGCAGGAACACGGCCGCGACCATCACCTGTGCGGACCAGCGATGGAGCGACCGGAGCATGAACCCGAAGTTCAGGTCCTGCATGATGAACACGATCTGGTTGTACGCCGCCGACGGGTCGCCTGCGGTCGACGGGGAGTAGTAGAACCCGAGCAGTGCGCCCGATATGGCCGCCACCACGTACGCTATCGTGGAGAACGACCCGAGCGCATACAGCGGGTACCAGTACCAGAACTTGTTGTCGAGGTTGTACTGCTCGGTGTGGCTCTTGGGCATCTGGAGGTTGACCTTGTAGTAGAGGTCCTCCAGCAGCTCCAGGTAGTCGACGATCCGGAGCCGCTTGTCGAGCCAGATGAGCGTCATCAGGTACGTCTTCTCGACGGGGGTGAGGTCCTTCGTCTTCATCCACCCCTGATGGTCGTATTCGTCTTTCTTTTGCAGGCTCATGGTGTCAGTCCCTCGCCGGCCGTGGCAGCGCCACGTAGTTCGTGCTGATGATGTTGAACGGGTCGTACACGGACTGGTGGCACTGGCAGTAGACGCGGTCGGACGCGCCGAAGTTCGCGGCACCAGCCTGGCCCTTGAACGCCGGCACGCAGCAGAAGTGCGTACACTTGTTCAGGTGGGCCATGACGCCCTTGTCGGTCGTCTTGGACAGCCATTCGTTGTCCTGCGCCGCTTCCTCGATGCGGCTCGAACGGATGACCTCGACGGCCATCGTCTCGGAGGGTTCGAGATCCTCGGAGCGCCAACTACCACTGGCGGGCTTGCCGATGCCGGCGGTCCCGATGCCGTTGCCCCACGTCTCGTAGTCCGAGAAGTGGCTCAGCTTCATCTTCTGCCCGCCGCTGACTTCCTCGTTCTGCCACGTGAACTTCGAGTTGGCGTTGTAGCGGAAGTAGTTGGTCAGGTCCGAGTTCTCCTCGGTGGCGTCGGGGTAGACGCCGGGGTAGGTCTGTACTCCACAGTACTGGAACCACTCCGAGGAGTACGTCTCGCCCGCGATGTCTTCTCTCGCGACCTTGAGGGTCTTCCCCTGCTCTTCGACCTCGGACACCTCGGGCCAGCGACCCTTGATGTAGAAGTCGTCCTCGCCCGGTATCTCCTCGAGTTCGATGGGAATCTGCGGCATTCCGCGCGGGGCTGGACCGTCGGTGTTCTCGATGGCGCGGAACGTCACCGACCCACCGCCACCGCCGCTCGAGGATGTCGTGCTGTTGATGGCCGCAGCGCCCGCTGTGGCGATGCCGGCGAGCGATGCGCCACCGACGACGCCCTTCACGAAGCGACGGCGGTCCGATTCGACCGGGTATTTGTCTTCGTCTAGTGGCATAGTTATCTCTTGTAGTAGGGATAGACCGCGCGTTTGAGTGTGTCGAGTGCGTTGGCGTCGCCGAGCTCCGCCCCGTCGACGTCTTCCTCGCGGATGTAGAGGTCCTCCCACTTCCGACGGCGCTTCTTGACGATCATCACGTCGGGCAGGAACTCCTTGCGGTAGAGCAGGAGGATGAACGCGAGGTCGATGAAGATGATGGCGAGCAGGAACCCGAGGTACATGTTCCCCTCACCGCTCAGTCCCCAGCCGTTGACGAGGCCGTAGGTGAACAGACCGACGAAGACGACCTCGATGACGGTCAACAGGACGATGGCGACTGCTGCGGCGGTGCTCTCTTTGGCCGGTTCGTATCGGTGGATGTCACCGTAGTTGCTTCCTTTCGTGGACATCTGTCAGTCCCTCCCTGGGCTGCTGCTGTGAGCGGACTCGCCGTACTTGAGCACGTAGAACGTGAACATCAGCGAGCTCATGATGGCGAGGATGGTCGAGATACCGACCCAGTGAGCCTGAATCGGGACGCCCATGTCTTCGGGGTCGACCTCTCCGCCACCTTCGCCACCCGGTGGCTGGCCGGACTCGTTGACGATGATGGTGGCCTTCATGCCGAGGCCAGCGTGGGGGTCACACTGGTACTCGTACGTGCCGAGCGTCTCGAACGTGTGCTCGTAGCTGAATCCGGTGTTCTCGGTCGGCATGTGGCCCTCCCACTCGGCGCCCTCGGGCACGCTCTGGGGGTTGATGTTGTGGTTGTCGGACTCCCACTCGAACGTCACCGTCGTGCCGGGCGAAATGTAGAGGGGGTCCTCCGTTCCAGGTGTGTACACGTAGTCGCCGTTCGGGCCGACAGCGACGGTCGCGCTACCGCCGCCACCGCCGTCGCCAGGAGCAGCGGTCGTGCCGTTCGTCGTCCCGTTGTCCGAGGAGTTGTTACCCTCCTGGATGCCGAACGACCCGGACGACCCTGTCTCCTCCTGGGCGGCGGCGGCCGCACTCGCGGCTCCAGCGCCGCCGGCAACGCCGCTGGCAGCCATCAGAAAGTCCCGCCTATTCATACATACGATGCTCAGGATTGGGTTTGCTTAAACCCACCGATGCAAGGGTCACAGCGCCTACGATTCGGAGTCGGCCGTGCCGTCGACACCCACGGAATCACGGGGGTCGCCGTCCGGTTCGACCGGAAGGAACGACGGCCGCTCGCCGTCCTCGAGACCGATGGCACGAAGCCGATTGCGGTACTCCTCCGCGCGGAACCGGTCGGAGAGTCTGGCGTTGGCCACGGTCAGGAACAGCGCGAGGCCTGCGAGAGCGAACACCATCGCCATCACGATCATGATCCCACGAGCGAGGGCGTCGCCGGACCCGCTCGTTGCGAAGAACGCACCGGCGACGAGCCCGAGCGCCGCGACCAGCAGCGAGCCCGCGACGATCTGTAGCATGTTGTTGCCGAGCTGGCCGCTCCCCTCCGGAATCTCGTCAGGGTGTGGCAGCACCGCCTCGGCCGGCGGCTCCGTGGGCTCGTACTCGTCCATCGAGCAGAGCGCGACGGTCGGCTTGACGTCCCGGAGGACGGTCCCGAAGCCGTCGATGGAGCCGTCGGGGAACACCATCGCGTATCCCTCGTCGGAGTACGCGAGCAGGACCTCCTCACCCTCGTACGCGACGCGCTCGATGACGGCGAACACGTCACGGCTGGCGATCTGCGCGTTGAGGTCTTGCTCGACGCGGTCGAGCAGCTCCTCGCCGACAATCCACGTCTCGGGGTCGAACGCGGCGTCCCACTCCTCGTAGCTCATCTCCGCCATCTCGGCCGGGCCGAAGTCCTCGAAGTCGTACTTCTCCTCGACCTGACGGCGGAGCTCCTCGTCGGAGACGTACTCCGTCTCGGCAGTCTCTACGGCGTCGTCGGTCTCGCCCTGACCGGCCCGTTCGTCCTCGCTCTCGGACCGGGACGGTCCAGCGTCGGTCATTACTCGCACGTTGGTCCCGAACCTGTAAACGCTTTCCGACGTCCGACCCGGACCGGATTCCGACCTTTTAACGCGGCGCGAGACGGAAGTCCGCGCATGGTCGAGGACCTCACCGTCGCCACGCTCGCGCTGACCATGGTCTCAGCGAGCTTCCCTTTCTACCTCTACGGCGCGTGGATCATGATCGACACGGAAGTCGTCACGTGGGACACGCTCGTCTACCACCTGAAGTTCATCGTGGTCGGGCTGAGCCTGAACACCCTCCCTGTCGCCCTCTGGATGGGTCCGCGGCTCATCAACGAGCAGCAGTTCGGCGGGCTGGCAGCGCTCCACTCGTTCCTCGGGCTCCAGGCGTATGCCCTCCTCCTGTTCGCGCTCACCGGCATCTACCACATCCTGCAGGCCAAGCGACGGCTGAACCTCTACGAGGACCCGGACCAGGACATCGCGCTGGACGAGATACACGAGAACATGCCTGCGTGGCGATTTCGCCTCCGCGTCGGCGTCTTCGGCTACGTCGGCTTCTGGATACTGGCCTACGTCGTCGGCATCATGCGCTACGTCGTGCTGTACCAGATCCTCTGAGTCTCAGTCCCAGGGCTCGCCCGAGGCGAGGTCAACGTCAGAATCGCCCTTCGCTGAGGGACAGATGTCCGCCAGCTCGCAGGCGTCACAGTCGGCCGAGCGCGCCCCACAGACCGCCCGTCCGTGGTCGATGAGGAGGTGGGTGAACTCCTGCCACTTGTCCCGGGGAACGACCTCCTGCAGCTCCGGCTCGATGCTCTCCGGACGCTCCGCCTCGGTCAGTCCGAGCCGGCGGGAGAGCCGCTGGACGTGGGTGTCAACGACGATACCCTCGACGATGTCGTGGCCGTGCTGGAGCACGACGTTCGCGGTCTTGCGACCCACGCCGGGGAGGTCGGTCAGCGCCGACATCGTGTCCGGCACCTCGCCGTCGTGCTCCTCGACGAGAATCTCGCCGATGCCATTCAGGTAGCCGCCCTTGTTGTTGTGGAAGGTGATGCCGTAGATGTCCTCGGCGAGCTGCTCCTCGCTCGCCGCGGCGTAGTCTTCCGCTGTCTGGTACTTCTCGAACAGTTCCTCCGTGACCTCGTTGACGCGCTCGTCGGTACACTGCGCGGAGAGGACGACCGCGACGAGCAGCTCCAGCCGGTTCGAGAAGCGCAGGGAGATGGCCGAGTCGGGATACTCGTTCTCGAGGCGTTCGACCACTTCCGCCGCCTGTGCCGACCGCGGTTCCAGTGGGGTTCCCATGTGCTCGTGTTCGGCGGCTGGCGTTTCAGCGGTTCGGTTCCGGCTCTCGGTCCGGCGGCCAGAAAAACCCGACGTGCTCGTCGCCTGGGACTCGCTGCCGTCTTCACTTCGTTGCGGTCCTTGTGTCGTCTCGCTGCCCTCCACTCACTGCGTTCGCGGAGACCTCCCTTCGTTCGACACGCTCACGGGTCTCGCTCGCTAGCGCTCGCTCCGAACCGCGCACCGCTCGCCAGCCGCGTGCCCTACCGGCTGGCCAGCAGGAGTCGAGAACAGATTGGCGGCGGCTCAGTCGAAACTGCCGGACCGAATCTCGCGTTCGGCGTCGTCGAGCGCCGCCCCGGCGTCGAAGTCCGCCACGAGTTCCCGCAGCGTCGCCTCGTCGGCGTCGGCCAGTTCCTCGGCGTGCGCGGTCATGTTCGGCAGCGCCCGGACGATGTTGTCGACGATGGGGACGGCGGCCGTGCGGGCCGACCGGGAGCCGGGGTTGAGGTCGACGACGAGTTCGGTCTTACCCATCGCGGCGAGGGCCTCGGCGCGGTCCCCGTCCTCCAGCGGGACGAGCACCACGTCGGCGTCGTGGATGCCGTCCGCGTCGACCTTGCCGCGCTCGTGGGAGAGTCCGGGGATGCGCGCGTCGGCGGCCAGACCCTTGACGTCGGTCGCGCCGTGCTCCCGGAGGTGGTCGACGATGGCCTGCATGCGCTCTGCCGTGCGGTTGAACAGGTTCACCTCGATGTCAGCGCCGGTCGCCTCGGCGAGTTCGACCGTCTCTTCGGGGGCGAGTGCGGCGACGTTCCCGTTGACCGAGAGCACCGCGTGGTCCGCCAGCAGGAGGTGGGCGGCAGCGACGCGTTCGGCGTCGTCGGCCGACTCCGTCGTCCGCTCACCGAGGAGGTAGTCGAACGCCTCGCCGCGGCCCTGTGCGATGAGCCCCTGTCGGCTGGTGATGCCCTCGTCGACACCGGCTTCGATGCGGTGTCTGGTCAGCAGCGACTCGTACCGAGGGTGGTCCTCGGGCACATCGACGTGTTCGCTCATGGCCGCCACTCCGCGCCGACCGTGAAAAACGCTCACGATTCGAAGTGTTCGCCTGTCACGGCGAGCGAGACGAACGCCGTCGCGCCGAGTCCGGTCCCGGCGAGGAACGACGGGTCACCGGTGACGGCGGCCCCGAACGTCGAGAGGACGACGACTGGAACCAGAACGAGCAACAGCCCGACCCGGCCTGCGGGCCGGCCGAGCGCGGTGACCCTGGCGAGGCCGAGCAACAGCAGGCCGACGATGAACAGCGGCACGGACTGGATCGGCGTCGGCGCGTTCAGCAATCCGAACGCCGCGAGTGCGAGCGCGAGCAGGGCTGTCGCGAAGATAGCGACGACGACGGGACCGGGCGTGCGCTGGTCGGTCATCGGTCGCACTGGGACCGCAGGGCAGGAAAACACGTCGGTTGCGGTCGGCCGTCTCGGGTCACTTCAGCATCGCACCCGCGGGATGGGTCGCACACACCGACGGGTCGTAGCCCGCATCGGAGAGCCCGGTCCCGAGCGCGAACACCGTCTCGCCGAGCATCGCCATCGACGCCTGGCCGTCGGCCGCCAGCACGTCCTGGATGACCTCGGTCACCCCCGGCGTGAGCAGTTCGGCCTCCCGGGCGAACCGCCGCGACGCGTGGACGAAGCTCGCGAGGGTCGGCTCCTCGACGACGCGGGAGAGCGCCCGTTTCCCGGCTTCGGAGAGCAGCGTGGTATCGCCCGAGAGCACGTCCTCCGTCGACAGCTCTCCCATGGAGATGTACTCGACCCGGGCCCGTGCGGGGATACCGTCGAGGTGGTTGTCCTGTGGCCCACCCGGCTCCAGACGGATGGGGACACCGCCGCGTGCCTGTGCGACCACGTCGCCGAGCCCGGAGCCGGCCTGAACGTCGGCACCGTGAGCGATGGTCACGAGCTCGTTCTCGGAGAGCTGCCGTCGATAGGCGTGGTTCGCCGCCAGCGCGGTCCCGAGCGCCAGCGCGCCGGAGACACCGAAGCCGGCACCCAGTGGTAGCTCCGTCTCGGCCGCGACGACGGCGGGTGCCCCGAGCGCGTCGAGCACCCGGTCGACCGCCTCGACCTCGACTGCGTCGCCGTTCAACGTCAGCGACGGCCCGTTGCCCTGCTGGACGGTCACCGCGACGCCGTCGGTCAGGGTCAGACCGGTCCCCGTCGAGCCGGCCTTCGTCGGGTCGGAGTCGTCCGGGTGTGCGCTGAAGAAGCCCGTGATGTGTCCCGGAACGAACGCCCGCGCCTCCTCGGTCATGCCACACCATCCGCGACGGGTGCCTTAATCCGTTTTCATCTCGGCCAGTCGGCCGCTTCCGAGCCCGGACTCAGGAACGTCAGGTACGCCAGCAGCCCAGGCGGTCCGGTGAGGAACACGGCGAGCGTGAGGCCGGCCGCGGCGGGCCGACCGTGGTAGTCGGAGTCGTAGCAGACCCACGCCGCGATACCGCCCCAGCACAGGGCGACGAAGATGGGGAGCCCGAACAGGAGGGCGATTCCAGACATAGTTCCACACTCTTCTGTCTGATATAAATGTGTTTTGTACGGTGTGTCTGGAAGAACGTTCGACAGGACGGCCGCGTCAGCAGCTCGTCCGTGCCCGTGTCCCTACGGGCTCAGGCGCTGCCGGTCGCGTGGGAATTTACTCGCTCCGTTACACTCCGCTCGTGCTTCCCACGCTCCTCGCAGCGTCGTCGCCTACGGCGACAGACGCTGCCGGTCGCGTGGGAAGAGGACAGCCTCCCGGATGTTGTCCAGTCCGAGCATCGTCATGACGAGACGCTCGCCGCCGAGGCCCCAGCCGGCGTGCGGGGGCATGCCGTACTTGAACATCTTCGTGTAGTACTCGAACTCGTCGGGGTCGAGGCCCTGCTGCTCGAAGCCCTCGACGAGGTGTTCGTAGCGGTGCTCGCGCTGGCCACCCGAGACGAGCTCCATGCGCGGATGCATGAGGTCGAAGCCGGTCGAGGTCTCCGCGTCGTCGTCGTAGTCCTTGATGTAGAACGGCTTGATCTCGCTGGGCCAGTCGACGATGAAGTAGTGCTCGCCGACCTCCTCGCCGAGCACGCGCTCGGCCTCGGTCGAGAGGTCGTCGCCGTAGACGAGCATCTCGTCGAGTTCGCCGGTCGCGTTGATGCGGTCGAGCGCCTCCTCGTAGGTGAGCCGCGGGAACTCGCCGCTCGGTGCCTCGAACTCGTCGGCGAGGTCGAGCAGCTCGAGCTCCTCCTGGCAGTTCTCGGCGACGGCTTCGTAGGCGGCCGTGACGATGCCCTCGACGACGTCCATCGCCTCGGTGTGGTCGTGGAACGCGCCCTCGAAGTCGATGGAGGTCGCCTCGTTCAGGTGTCGCGGCGTGTTGTGCTCCTCGGCGCGGAAGATGGGGCCGATCTCGAACACCTTCTCGAGGCCGGAGCCGGCCATCAGCTGCTTGAACAGCTGCGGGCTCTGGTTCATGAACGCCTCCTCGCCGAAGTAGGAGATGGGGAACAGCTCGGTGCCGCCCTCGGTCCCCGTGGCGACAATCTTCGGCGTGTTGATCTCCGTACAGCCCTCGTCGCGGAACTGCTCGCGGACCGCGCGCAGGACCTCGGCGCGGATCTCGAAGACGGCCTGCACGTCGGGCTTGCGGAGGTCGAGCGTGCGGTTGTCCAGCCGGGTCGGGAGCTCGGCGTCGACCTTGCCGGACGGGTCGAGCGGGAGCTCGGGGTCGGCGGGTGCGATGACCTCGAAGCCGTCGGGCGTGACCTCGACGCCGGTGGGCGCGCGGGGCTCCTCGTCGACGGTGCCGGTGACGCTGACGACGCTCTCGCGGGAGGCGTCGAGACCGGCCTCGACGAGGTCGTCGTCCATCTCGTCCTTCTCGAACTTGATCTGAATCTTCCCCGTCTTGTCCCGGAGGATGAGGAAGGCGATGCCACCGAGGTCGCGGATTTCGTGGACCCAGCCGGCCACTGTCACGTGGTCGCCCGGCTCGGCGTCCGCGGTGTACGTTCGGTTCTCCATACCACCGGTTTCCGGAGGGGTAGCCTTAAACACCGTCTTTTCGGTCGACGGTGTCCGGCTCAGAAACCACCGTATCGCAGGTAGACCATGCTGGCGATGACGGCGAGCTGGAACACGCCCTGGATGCCAGCGAGCTTCGCGTTCCGCATCCCGATTCGGCTGATGACCGCCGTATCCGGGTTCTCGGAGCGCATCTCGCGGTACATCTTCACCTCGCCGGGCAGCAGCACGCCGAAGCCGAGCACGCTGAGGACCGTGACGATGACCAGCGCGACGGCGATGACGTTGCTCGTCATCTCGAAGGCTGGGAGCGTCGTCGCGAGGTAGGCGACGCTCACGACCAGCGAGAGGCCGAAGGCGAGGAGCCAGCGCCGGTCCCGGAACGCGTCGAACTGCCAGCCGATGCTCAAGAGGGAAGGCAGGAGGGTGAACGCGGTGAACAGGGCGAGCCACGGCTGTGCGTTCGGGAACACCTGGGCCCGGAGGGCGAGCGTGATGCCGCTGGCGATGGTGACGAGCGCCAGCGACGGCATCAGGAACGTCATCTTCGGCGTGAACCGTTCGAACACCGAAGAGCGCGCGTCGACGGCGAGGCCGCCGAGGACCGGCCCGAGAACCATCGCCATGAAGAGGTCGATGCCGGTCCACAGGACGCCGGCCATCACGTGGACGTAGGTGTGCTGCTCGCGCGTGCCGACCGTGGCGGCCAGCGCGAGCGCGAGCACCGGCAGGAGGACTGCCCCTGTCGCGAACGCCGGATTCGCTCTCGACCCCATACCTCGAACCGTCCCGCGAACCGTCTCCGCCATGTGAGGCCGGTCGACGCCCGGCAACAAAAATATTGTTCCAGTGACATCACTCCCCGCGGCCGGTGCGCCGTTACCATCGTTAATACGGGGCCGGGAGAGTCCTAACAGTCGTGTCCGCCACGGCAACCTTTTAGAGGGAATACACCCTTGGCCAACACGAGCCATGGCAAATCTTGTCACAGAAATCGCCGACACCGCGTCGGCGCATCCGAACACGACGGCACTACACTACGACGGCCAGGACATCAGCTACGAGGAGTTCTGGGGGCAGGTCGGACAGTTCGCCGCCGGGCTCCAGAAGGCCGGCATCGAGCCGGGTGACAGGGTCGGGATCTACCTCCCGAACCTGCCACAGTTCGTGGTGGCGTTCCACGGTACCCTGCGTGCTGGCGGCATCGTCGTCCCCACCAACCCACAGTACAAGACCCGGGAGATCAGCCACCTCCTCGGGGACAGCGGCGCGAACGTCGTCGTGACGATCGGCGACCTCGTTCCGTTCGTCCGCGAGGTGCAGGACGACACCGAGGTCGAGGAGATCGTCGCGGTCGGCGGCCACGACGACGCGACCGGGTTCCGCGAGTTCCTCGCCGCGGACGCACCCGAGATCGTCGACCGCGAGGACGACGACGTGGCCGTTCAGCCGTACACGTCCGGCACCACGGGCCAGCCGAAGGGCGTGCTGCTCACCCACGAGAACCTCCACTCGAACGCAGAGATGGCCGCCTCGCTCGTCCCCGATGGAGTTCGGACCGACGACAAGGCCCTCGGGGTGCTCCCGCTGTTCCACATCTACGGCATGACGGTGGTGATGAACGCGACCCTGTTCAGCGGTGGGGCGTACTACCCGCTCCCGTCGTGGGACGCCCAGCAGGCGATGGAGCTACTTGCCGCCGAGGACCTCACCATCATGCACGGCGTCCCGGCGATGTACAACGACGTCATCAACCAGCCCAACGCCGAGGAGTTCGACTTCTCGTCGGTCCGGCTCTGTGGCGTCGGCGGCTCCGGCATCCCGGTGGAGGTGCTCCGCCGGTTCGAGGAGCTCTACCCCACCAAGATCTACGAGGGGTACGGGCTCACCGAGACCAGTCCAGTCACGCACTTCAACAGCCCGGAGAAGGGCCGCCGCGTGGGCAGCATCGGCAAGACGCTGCCCGGCGTCGACTCCCGGGTCGTCGACGAGGAGTTCGAGGAGGTCTCGCCCGTCGACGAGGGGCCGGTCGACGAGGAGGCAGTCGACCTCGACGAGATAACCGGCGAGCTCGTCATCAGCGGGGCGAACGTCATGGAGGGCTACTACGGGCTGCCCGACGCCAACGAGGACGCTTTCACCCACGCGGACGGCAAGCGCTGGTTCCATACCGGCGACATCGGCTACTACGACGAGGACGGCTTCTACTACGTCGTCGACCGCGAGAAGCACATGATCGTCAGCGGCGGGTACAACATCTACCCGCGCGAGGTCGAGGAGCTCCTCTTCGAACACCCCGACATCGCCGAGGCGGCCGTCGTCGGCATCCCCGACGAGCGCCGTGGCGAGACGGTGAAGGCGTTCGTGGTGAAGACCCCCGACTCGGACCTCACCGCCGACGAGGTGCGTGAGTACTGCCTCGAACGCCTCGCCGAGTACAAGCATCCGCGCGAGGTCGCCTTCGTCGACGAGCTCCCGCGAACCACGACGGGCAAGGTCCAGAAGTTCGAGCTGCGGGAGGCCGACGAATGAGCGACGCCGTCCTCGTCGACATCGAGGACGGTGTGGCCACCATCACGCTGAACGAGCCCGACCGGCGCAACGCGTTCTCGCTCGACATGTCCGCGGGGCTGCGCGACGCCCTGGACGAGGTCGAGGAGAGCGACGCCCGCTGTGTCGTTATCGAGGGCGCTGGCGACGCGTTCTCGGCTGGGGGCGACGTGGAGCTGATGTCCCAGACCGCGACCGGAGCGGTGCCGCTCGACGAGAGCGTACGCACGCTGGAGAAGACGACGAGCGAGACGATGGCCCGCGTCGTCGCGTTCCCCCTCCCGACCGTCGCGAAGGTCGACGGCCCGGCGGTCGGCGCGGGGGCGAACCTCGCCATCGCCTGCGACGTGCAACTCGCCAGCGAGAACGCGGCAATCGGGTTCGTCTTCCGCGAGGTCGGGCTCGCGGTCGACGCCGGCACGTCCTACCTGCTTCCCCGCGTCGTCGGCACGAACGTCGCCAAGGAGCTCGTGTTCACCGGCGAGGTGCTCGGTGCCGAGCGCGCCCACGACCTCGGCCTCGTCAACCACGTCTACGACGCCGACGAGTTCGAGGCCGAGGTCGCGGCGTTCGTCGAGCGCATCGCGAGCGGCCCGACAGTCGCGCTCCGGCACTCGAAGCGCCTCATCGACGAGGGGCTGCGCCGGACCGTCGACGAGGCGATGGTCGCCGAGGCGACCGCACAGGGGCTGTGCTTCGATTCCGACGACCACGCCGAGGGCGTCACCGCCTTCGTCGAGAGCCGCGAGCCGGAGTTCGAGGGCCGCTGAGGCACCCGCCCCCGGTGCACGGGACAGCCGACCGAACCGAAGCCGTTTCACCACACGAGCGAGAGGCCACCGACATGACAGACGACGACGCACCCGACTGGAATTTCAAGGAGCGCGACGTGGTCATCCTCCGCGAGCTCGCTGCCAACCCACAGCGTTCCTCGCGCGAGCTGACCGATATCCTCGAATCGGAGTACGGCATCGAAGTCTCGCACGTCACCGTCAGCGAGACCATCCGGAAGATGCGCGAGCAGGGCGTCTTCCGCGAGGCCATCATCCCCAACGAGGAGTACTTCATCTTCGGGCTGTTCGAGTTCAAGTTCGACCCCGAGCACTTCGCCGACGAGTGGCGCGCCGCCATGGAGTACATCCGCGACAGCGAGCACACCCTGTTCTACTTCCTCTCGGACGGGGAGTACCAGTGGAAGTCGGTCATGATGTTCGCGACCCGTGAGGAGGAGTCCCGATGGATTCACGAGTTCTACAAGAACCACGGGAAGGTCATCTCGAACATCCGCAACTCCGTCATCCACAACGTGCTGAAGTTCGGGACCGACCCGGAGATATTCGAGGCGCTCGACGAGGAGCGGTGACGGGCAGGTAGCTCCGGCCTCGGTCGTTCTTCGCTCGATTCGATAGGACAGGCGACAGCCCCTCGCTCGCTCGCTCGATTCCCGGGGCTCGTTGCGCTACGGTAGGTCGGCTATCGCCCGCGCCCCGTCACCGAACGAGCGCGAGCAGTTCACAGGAGAGCACGACGCTGCCGTCCTGGTCGACGACCTCGGCT
This sequence comes from Haloarchaeobius sp. FL176, assembly GCF_024609245.1. Taxonomy (GTDB): domain Archaea; phylum Halobacteriota; class Halobacteria; order Halobacteriales; family Natrialbaceae; genus Haloarchaeobius. The sequence goes on along the minus strand of NZ_JANJYH010000003.1, from coordinate 96,153 downwards.
TCCTCCCGCACCACGCCGGCGGCCTCCGGGTGGTCGGGTCGTTCCTCCAGCTCGACGACCTCCGTCTCGACGTGGACGGTGTCGCCGACGAACGTCGGCCCACGGAAGCGCAGGCGGTCGACGCCGTAGAACGCGACGACGTCCGAACTCGAATCGCCACCGTCCCCACGCTCCTGCCAGAGCAGACCGGTCGCGATGGAGAAGACGAGCGCGCCGTGAGCGATTCGCTCGCCGTAACCGGACTCCTGCATCCGCTCGGCGTCGGTGTGGAGGTGGTTGAAGTCGCCGCTCACGCCGGCGAAGTTCACGAGGTCGGCCTCGGTGATGGTCCGGCCGGCGGTCCGTCGGCTGTCGCCGACCTCGGTGTCGGCGAAGCTCATGGCTCCCCCATGAGCCGGTAGCTCGTCCGACCGACGGCGACGTCTTTCGTCTCGCCGTCGTGTTCGGTCGTGACCAGCCCGTCGGTGACACCCATCGAGTCCCCCGCCCGGATGACCTCGGCCTCGACGCGCAGGTCGCCCGTGGCTGGACGGAGGTAGGACACGTCGAGGTCGGTCGTCGTGAGCCGCGCAGCGGCGGGGTCGTCGAACGTCGTCCGCAGCGCGAAGCCGCTCGCGGTGTCGACCAGCGAGGCCGTGATACCGCCGTGGACGACCCCCTCGGAGGCCGGGTTCGTCAGCTTCTCGTCGTAGGGCACGGCGAAGACGACGCGCCCGTCCTCGACCGTCTCGACGGAGAGCCCGAGCCATGAGAGGAACCCGTGGCTGTCGATGTACTGCTGGTAGGCAGCTGTGGTGCCGTCGTGGGTGAAATCCGGGCGGCTCATCGGCCCTCGAACTTCGGCTCGCGGTCCTGTGCGAACGCCGTCGTGCCCTCGACCACGTCGTCGGTGCTCATCAGCAGCCCGAAGCCCTGGCTCTCCAGCGCCAGCGCGGCGGCCAGGCTCGCGTCGTCGCCCTCGTTCAGCACCTTCTTGGCGACCTTCAGGCCGACCGGCGGGCCCGAGAGCAGGTCGTCGAGGAACGCGTCGACGGTCGCGTCGAACTCGTCGGCCGGCACCCCGCGGTTGATCAGCCCCCAGTCCTCGGCGCGCTCGGCGCTGATGCGGTTCCCCCGGAACACGAGTTCCTTCGCGCGCGTCTCGCCGAGGATGCGCAGGAGCCGCTGGGTGCCGCCGCCGCCGGGGATGAGCCCGAGACGTATCTCGGGACAGCCGAACTCCGAGCCCGCCGTGGCGACCCGGAGGTCACAGGCCAGCGCGAGCTCCAGCCCCGCACCCAGACAGTAGCCGTCGATCTTCGCGAGAACGGGCCGCGGGAAGTCGTTGACCGCCTCGAACGCGGGTGTCACGTCCATCACGTCGGTCGGTTCCACGTCGGCGAAGCCGCCGATGTCCGCGCCGGCGCTGAACGCCTGGTCCCCGGCTCCCTCGATGGTCGCACAGCGAATCCCGTCCGTGTCGACCGACTCGAACAGGTCGGCGATCTCGTCGAGGAGGTCCGCCGAAAGCGCGTTCATGCGCTCCGGGCGGTCGAGCTCGACCGCGAGGAGTCCCTCGTCGTCGACCTCGTAGTTCAGCAGGCGGTACGGCCCCGGCCCGTCGCCGGTGTCGTACTCGTAGAAGCCCTGGCCCGCGTCCTCGCCGGTGTGGCCGGCCTCGACGAGTTCGACGAGGTAGTCCGCGGGCTCGTACCGCTCGGCGCCGGTTTCCTCCTGCAGCTCCCGGAGCTTCGCCAGCACGACGTCGAGCCCGAGCTCGTCGCCGCGTCGGCACGGCCCCGTCGCGAAGCCCGCGCCGAGTCGCGTCCCCGTGTCCACTGCCTCCGGCGTCGCCACGTCGTCGCCGACGAGCTTCGCCGCCTCGTTGACCATCCGCGCCTCGACGCGCAGGCTGTCGAAGTCGCCGGCGTCGTCGGGGCCGTAGTCCGCGCCGTCGCCGTCCTCGTAGTCGTAGTAGCCGGTCCCGGTCTTGCGGCCGAGGTCGCCAGCCTCCACCTTCTCCTCCGCGATGGGTGGGACGGGGATACCGCCCTCGGTCCGGACGTGGTACCCCACGTCGATGCCGGTCAGGTCGGCGAGTTCGAACGGCCCCATCGGGTAGCCACGCCCGTGGACCATCGCGGCGTCCGCCTCCCGGATGGTGGCCTCGCCCTCGGAGACCATCCACGCAGGCTCGCCGCCGTAGGGACCGAGGATGCTGTTGACGACGAACCCCTGGACGTCCTTCCGGACGTGGATGGGGGTCTTGCCAAGCGACTCGACGAACTCGGCACCCTTCTCGGCGACCGCTGCGGCGGTCTTCTCGCCGTGGACGACCTCCACGAGGTCCATCTTCACCGGCGGGTTGAAGAAGTGCAGCCCGACGACGCGGCCGGGGTCCGAGACGGCTTCAGCGATGCCCGTGATGCTCAGGCTGGACGTGTTCGACGCGAGGATTGTCCCTTCAGCGGTGTGCGCCTCGACCTCGGCGAATATCTCGCGCTTGAGGGCCATCCGTTCGGGTGCGGCTTCGACGACGAGGTCCGCGTCGCTGACCGCCGCTGCGAGGTCGACCGTCGTGTCGAGCCTGTCCAGCACCGCTTCGGGCGACTCCCCGATGCGGTCCTTCTCGGCGAGCTTCTGCAGGCTCCACTCGACGTTCTCGTACCCCTCGTCGACGAACTCCTGTTCCACGTCACGCATCGTCACCTGGTAGCCGGCGAGCGCGGCGACCTCCGCGATTCCGTGTCCCATGTTCCCGGCACCGAGCACGGCGACTCGGCTGATGCCATCGACTGTCATGCAGGTACGTGTGGCCACGAGCGGCTTAATTCCACCGGGCAGGCCTTACCACTGTTAAATAGAGTCGCAGGATTCGAAACGACGGTAACTCTCGTGCCGCTCGATCAGGCGTCGTTGGCCCCGTCGACCGTGCGGGCCACCGCGTCGACCCCCTCGTCGTGGACGAGGTCGCCGACGACGACCACGTCGGCGTGTTCGCCCATCAGGTTCGCCGACTCGTAGTCGTGGATGCCGCCCCCGTAGAACAGCGTCGACTCGTCGAGCGCGTCCGCGGCCGCCTGCACCACCGCGGGGTCGCCGAGCATGCCCGAGTACTCGATGTAAACGATCTCCTGCCCGAACATCTTCTCCGCGATCTCGGCGTACGCCGCCACGTCGTCGGTGGAGAGGTCGCAGTCCGCCTCGGTGTACTCGGCGACGCTCGCCTCCGGGTTCAGCACGATGTAGGCTTCCGTCGTCGTGCGGTCCCAGTCGAGCCCGCCCTCGATGCGGACCCACTCCTTGTGCGCGCCGGTGACCCAGAAGATGTCGCCCGCGTTGAACACTGTCGGGACGAGGTAGCCGTCGAGCGCGTCGCTTTCGACGACGACGCTCGGGTTCGACGGCTCCTGGTAGATCGGGATGTCGTAGGCCGCACACGCCTGGATCATCTCTCGCATCTTCTCCTCTGTCATCCCTAGCGTGCCGCCGATCTCGATGGCGTCCGTCCCAGTCGCACACACGTCCTCGAAGGTCTCGCCCTCGACGAGGTCCTTGTCGGGGTCGAGCTTGAGGATGTGGTTCCAGTCCTCCCAGGGTGCGCTCATACCCGGTCGAACCCCACGTGCGACCAAAACCCCTTCGATACGGTGAAATCGGGACCCGATTCGGGACTCGAAACCGAACGAACGGTTATGGCCGACCGGCCGAGATACACGGTCGAATGCGACGACGACGGGTCCTGCGGCTGGCTGGAACCGCCGCCGTGACTGCAGTCGCCGGCTGTTCCGAACTCTCTGGAGGCTCCAACTCCGAAACGGCCAGCGGCATCGCCCGTCGTCCCAGCAAGGACGCACCGCCCCGGGCCGTCCTCCCGAGTCCGAAGAGTAGACTGGAGATCACCGGGATTCGAACGACCGGCAGTTCCGTCGGCGCGAACGCCGGTCAGCTCGCCACCTACGAGGCGGACGACGGGACCGTCTTCGAGGTCGCCGCCCTCCGGATGGAGACGGCGTCCGACGCCACGGCGCTTGCGAGCCGTATCCAGGACCAGGGCCGGTTCTACGGGATGGACGTCGCGGTCCGCCACGGCGTGTTCGTGATCACCGGTGGAACGGACGACGACAGCGCACGCGACCGGCTGCTGTCGCTGCTGAGCTACTCCGAGGCACTGAGCCGAGCGTTCATCGCGGATAACGACCTCCTCGCCGCCGACGGATAGCCACCGTTTTACTCGCGCCACCCCTCGGCCCGGACATGAAGCAGGCCATCGTCGCGCGGACCGACATCGGTATGGGCCAGGGGAAACTGGCCGCACAGGTCGCCCACGCGTCGCTCAGCGCGTACGAGGATACGGACTCCCGGACGCGGAAGGCGTGGAAGGGCTCCGGTCAGAAGAAGGTCGTCCTGAAGGGCAGTGGCGAGTCGGAACTGTTCGAGCTCGCCGACAGAGCCGAGTCCGAACGGCTCCCACACGCCATCATCAGGGACGCCGGCCACACTCAGCTCGACTCCGGGACCGTGACCGCGCTCGCTATCGGCCCCGGCGAGGACGAGGTCGTCGACCGCGTGACCGGCCACCTCTCGCTGTTCTGAGCGATGCGGGACGCTCACCCACGCGAACGGGCCGTCGGCATCGACCACTACGTGAGCGACGACGACGGCGTCGGCGGCAGGCTCCGAGCCGAGAACGACCACTTCCGGGTGGTCGAGCGCGAGCGATTCGAGTCGAACCCCGTCGACGCACCCACTGGCGACTACCCGTATCTGGTCGTGCGCGCGACACTCCGCGGCTGGGACACCAACGACTTCGTCCACCGGCTCTCGAACGAGCTCGGGATGAGCCGAGGCCGGGTTTCGTGGGCCGGCACGAAGGACAAGCGCGCGGTGTCGACGCAGCTCTTTACCCTGCAGGACGTCGTTCCCGAGGACCTGCCGGCGCTCTCGCGGGCGGACCTGGAGGTAGTCGGTCGCGCGGGCCGTGCCCTCCAGTTCGGCGACTTGCTCGGTAACGAGTTCGAGATCGTCGTCTCCGACCCCGACGACTCCGCGGCGGCCGACCGTGTGACCGAGGAGCTGCGTGAGTTCGGCGACGGCCGGGTCGCCGTCCCCAACTTCTTCGGTCAGCAGCGCTTCGGGAGCATCCGCCCCGTCACACACGAGGTCGGCCTCGACATCGTTCGTGGCGACTGGGAGGGCGCGGTGCGGACCTACGTCGGCAACCCGCATCCGGACGAGCGCGAGAAGACCCGTGAGGCACGTGAACTCGTCGAGGACGGCGTGGCCTGGGCCGATGCGCTGGAGGCGTTCCCCGGCGGGCTCCGGTTCGAGCGGTCGATGCTCCACACACTCGTCGAGAACGGCGGCGAGGAACCCGCGGACTTCCGTGAGGCTATCGAGACGCTCCCGGAGAACCTCCAGCGGCTGTTCGTCCACGCGGCGCAGTCGTACGCGTTCAACCGCATGCTGAGCCGACGGCTGGAGCGGGGGCTTCCGTTCACGAGACCGGTCGCCGGCGACGTGGTCTGTTTCTCCGACTCGGACGCGCCCGAGGCGTTCCCGCTGCCGGACGTGGACCGCGAGCAGCGCGTGACGGAGCGCCGCGTCGACACCGTCGCACGCCACTGCGAGCGCGGCCGTGCCTTCGTGACTGCACCGCTCGTCGGAACGGAGACGGAGCTGGCCGACGGGGAGCAGGGCGAGATCGAGCGCGAGGTGCTCTCGGAGCTGTCGCTCACGGGGTCGGATTTCGACCTGCCCGGCGAGTTCCACAGCGAGGGCACGCGCCGTGCGCTGCTCGTCAGGACGGCCCTCGACGTGGCACAGGAGCCCCTGACGTTCTCCTTCTCGCTCCCGAAGGGCTCCTACGCGACCGTCCTGCTGCGCGAGTACCTGAAGGTGGACCCGGTCGAACTTGGCTGACAGGCGACGCTCTCCTCGCGTGGACCGTCGCGTCGCACTCCCGCTCTGCGGCCCACGGCCACTGGTCAGGGCACGCCGGTCGTGGACCCGGTTTCGGACTTGAACCCTCGGGAGGCTGCTCGCCGACCGATACTCGCCGGTGTCCGAACCGCACGGCTTTAGGTCGGGCGAGGGCTACGACCGGTTATGAACTGTAGGCGGTGTGAGACGCCACTCGAGCGGCCCGGAGACTACTGTCTCACCTGTAACACCGCCAACTGTGACGCCGTCGTCGTCGACTGTGGCCGCGAGCGAGCGACCGTGACGGTGCTCGACGGTGACGAGGTCGTCGGTGAGACGACGGTGACGACGGTGCCCGACGACGGCGAGGAGACGGGCGTCGTCGAGTTCCGGAACTTCGCGGGTCGCGTGGCGGACGAGATGCGACGGAAGCGCCCGGAGACGGTGTACGCGGCGGGCGACCGGGCAGTGATTCGGGAGACGCGCGCCCAGCTCCACCACGAGTTCTACCGCGTCGACGACGAGGACCCGGTTGCGGCGGCCATCGGTGGGCTGGGCGAGTCGGGGCTCGACGTCGTCGACCTCGCGCCCAGAGAGAAGATCGGTGGGGCGCACTCGACGCTCATCGGCGGCCGAACTGGCCAGACTGCCATCCGGACCGTCGCAGAACACCCGCACGTGAAGAAGGTCATCCCGGGCCCCATCGAGGCCGGCGGGTCGAGCTCGCAGGCGAGCGTCGGCGCGAAGGTGACCCGTGCGGACGGTAACGGCAACGTCCGGATGCTCATACGGGACGGTTCCAGCGTTCAGGAGAACCGCGTGGTGACGACGGCGGGCGACCGCGAGATGGGCGAACGGGTCCGCGAGGACCTGAACGAGGCCCTCACGACGGCCGACCTCCGGTGACGCGGGCGTTCCAACTCAACAGGTTTATTTGCGGGCTGACGGTACAGACTGGTATCATGGCCAAGAAAAAGGGAACAACCGGTAGCTCCGGCCGATTCGGCGCCCGCTACGGTCGCGTCTCGCGACGCCGCGTCGCGGAGATCGAAGACGAGATGCGGAACTCCAAGGTCGACGGTGACGACGTCAAGCGCGTCGGCACCGGCATCTGGGTCAACGAGGAGACCGGCGAGAAGTTCACTGGTGGCACGTATCGCGCCCAGACGCCCGCGGGCAAGACTGTCCGGCGCTCCATCCGCGCCGCCCTCTCCGACGACAGCGACGACGAATGAGCTACAAGTGCTCGCGCTGCAAGCGTGACGTGACGCTCGACGAGTACGGCGGCGTCCGCTGCCCCTACTGCGGGCACCGCGTCCTGCTGAAGGAGCGAAGCACGGACATCAAGGAAGTCGGCGTGCGGTAGCGCGGGCGATGCCCGCGAACGAGACCGTTCTGGAGTTCGAGTACAACGACGACGCGACGGCGGCGCTGGTCGCCGAGAGCGTCCGTCCGGAGGTCGGCGAGATCGCGAGCGACCGCTCCACCACCAGCCTCCGGTGCGACGGTGCGACCGTCGTCGTGACCGTCGCCGCGGACGACCGGATCGCGCTGCGTGCTGGGGCCAACACGTGGCTTCGCCTCGTGGCCGTCGCCGAGCGGACCCGTGGCCTCGTCAGCGGGTCCTGACCCCGCGCCTGCCTTCGATTCTGCCCGGGGCGAGGGTGGGTGTGTCTCGCGCCCGGGAAAGCGGGGGTTTTTCAGGGCGGAAACCATCCAGCAGAGTATGCAAGGAAATCTGCCGCCGGAAGCACAGGAGAAGATCGAGGAGCTGCAGGACCTGCAGGAGACCGCACAGCAGGTCGCGGTCCAGAAGCAGGAGGCCGACTCTCAGCTCACCGAGGCCCAGACAGCCCTCGACGAGCTCGACGACATCGACGAGGACACACAGATGTACCGTGAAGTCGGCGAACTGTTCGTCGCCACGGACTACGACGAGGCCAGCGAGGCGCTCGACGACAAGGTCTCCAGCCTGGAGATTCGCGTCGAGACCCTCGAGAAGCAGGAGGAGCGCGTTCAGGAGCAGTTCGAGTCGCTCCAGGAGGAGCTTCAGGACATGCTCGGCGGCATGGGCGGCGGCATGGGCGGCGCCGGCGGCGCGTAATCGGATGAGCGACCCGACGGACGAGGAGGTCGTGCAGGTCGCCGCGGAAGCGGCCGAAGGCCTCGTCCGCTCCCGTTTCAAGCAGTCCAACGTCCGCGACCTCGACGTGACCGTCACGTTCGAGGACGGCGTGCTCGACGTCGACGTCTACCTGAACGCGCCCGAGGGCGACGCCGATGCGGAGGCGGTCGCCGACGAGGCCGCACGCGCGGCACAGTCGGCCGTCGACGAGCTGTTCGAAGACGTTTAGGACAGCAGGAAGACGACGACACTCAGGCCCATCGCGGCCATCGTCAACAACACGGCGAGCGCTCCGCCCATCGATACCATGGCGTTGGCGTGGCTCGCCAGCGTCTCCGTTCTGTCGTTGCCGAACACCGTGACGCGGGCGCGCTCCGATGCCATCCCGGCCTCGACGGGTTCGCGGTCGGCGAGCGCGCGGTTCGTGAGGTCGTGGACGAGTTCGACGAGTTCGTCGACGTCGAGGGCCTCACCGACCTGGTTGCTCGACTCGACCCGGTTGACGACGTGGGTGTCGGTGGTCATCACCTCGGCGCGCGCGACGTCCTCGGGGAGGCTCTCGATGAGCCGCTCCCTGACGCCGGGTTCCATGTTGTTCCCGTCGACGAGCACGTACGCCGTCACCTCGCCGGCGACATCGACGCAGGCGACACGGACGCCGAGGGGGCCGATGCCGTCTTCGGGCTCCCAGTCGGTCGGCTCCCACGCGACGCCGAGTTCGAACGGGTGGCGCTCGGCGTCCGTGAGCTCCTCTGCGGCCTTGCGCGCGGCCTCCATGATGTCGAACGAGCGCTCGCTACCGGGGGTAACGTGACCGAGGTCGTCGCCGCGGAGACCGTTGTTGCAGTTGTGGGCGTCGACGAGCAGTGCGTCCTCGAAGCCGCCCGAGCGTGCCTCCGCGACGGCCGAGAGGCCGACCGCGTAGTCCACGTCGTCCGCGAATCTGGGGGAGTGCGTGTTGACGAGCAGAATGTCGTCGCCGAACGCCTGAGCGAGCAGCTTCGCGTCCCCCGAGGTGGTTCGGACGGTCTTCGTCGCTCCACCGCCGACAGCCAGTGCGTCGTTCGCGGCTGCGGCCGTCTCGACGATGGTGTCGACCTCGCGCTCGGTGACGAGGTTGAAGTCGTGTCCGGCCGTCGCGTGTGGTGGTAACGCCATCCCTTCGGTCGCCCGGGCGACGCGTTCGGGGAGGTTCCCGCCCCCGATCTCCCCCATCGGGCCGGGGTGGACCATCGGGAGGACGGCGCGTGCCTTCTCGGAGCCGTCCTCGCGTCGGAAGCCGAGGACGGTCACCGGGACGAGCGCCTCCTCGCCGAGCTCCTCGAAGAAGGTCTCGAGTTCGCGGGAGTCCTCGGCGATGTGGCCGATGAAGCCGCCGAGGAAGTCCCGCACGGAGACACCGAGGCTGCGTTTCCACGGGCGGTCGATGATGACGAGGAAGAGCCACACCGCAGAGCCGTACAGCAGGCAGACGAAGCCGAGAATGGCGAAGTCACCGGGGACGATGGGCGAGAGCTGTATCTCGGTGTGTTCGGCCCGTGAGAGGAACGCCCGGACGAGTGGGCCCCCGACCTCGAGGTAGTGGCTCGTGCCGCTGTAGACGAACAGGAGCACTGCGGCGGCGACGGTCTGGATGCTCGCCGGGACCACCGCCCGGGCGATGGAGTGGCTCGACACCGCGGCGATGACCAGCAGCCGGAGCGCGAAGATGGACGCGAGGCCCGCGTAAAGGACGTCGAACACGAAGTTCTGGCCGAGGGTACTGACCAGCGCGACGACACCGCCGACCGCGAGGAAGACGACGACGAGTATCTCACAGAGCAGTGCGAGCAGCGACGACCGGCCGGCGGTGAGCTGCCCGCCGAGTCGCTGGTCGACGAGGCCCGTCAGCAGGCTCGCGACGACGGTCGGGATGCCGATGAAGAAGATGCCCTGCGTGAACCCTTCGAGGAAGAAGCCGTCGTCGAAGACGCCGACGCCGGTGACACCGGCGACCGCCATCGCGAAGGCGAGACTCGTGTACCACTGCGGGGCGCGGAAGATGTACCGCGAGAGGCTCGCGAGGTCGCCCTGAGTGGTGGTCATGCTGGTTCCCCGGGCTCACTCACACAGCGCGAGGAAGTTCTCGAACACTTCCTGCCCGTCCTCGGTGTGGCTGACCTCGGGGTGCCACTGGACGCCGTAGAGATCGCGGTCGGTGTCGCTCATCGATTCGACGCCGCAGACGTCGGACTGGCCGGTGACGGTGAAGCCCTCGGGGACCGCCTTGACCTCGTCGGCGTGGCTCGCCCAGACTCGCGTCTCGGGGGCGAGCGGCCCGATGAGCGGGTCGTCCTCGTCGAGGACGTCGACGGTCACGTCGGCGTAGCCACCGTACTCGCCCGCACCGACCGAGCCGCCGAGTTCCTTCGCGATGATCTGCATGCCGAGACAGATGCCCAGTACCGGCACGTCCATGTCGAGGTACGCGGGCGACTCCCCGCGTCGGTCCATGTCCGGCCCGCCCGAGAGGACGATGCCGTCGGCCTCCACCTCAGCGGGTGGTGTCTCGTTGTCGACGACCTCGCTCTCGACTCCCATATCCCGCAGTGCCCGGTGTTCCAGATGTGTGAACTGCCCGTGGTTGTCCACCACGACGATGCGCGTCATTACACACCGATAGCGCGCGGGTCCCCAAAAACCGTCCGACATCTCGTGCTACCCGCACACTGTCACAGACGTAGCCGTCAGACTACTCTCGACGGCTCCGGAGGCCCGCCGTCCAACGGTGTGTCGGGACGGGCGGCTCTGGACCGGTGTAACTAAGCACCACGCACCACACGGCTCGTGCATGGAACTCCCAATCGACTCCGACCACCCGTCCTGGCTGACGGCCGCCGGAGCGTTCGGCGGCTACGGCCTGCTGCTCGTCGTGATGTTCGTCCTGCTGTTCGTGGTGCCGCTGGCCATCTTCAGCGTGCTGTAGGAAAGCAGCGAAACGAACCCGGTTTCAGGCGAACGTCTTCGAGATCTCGTCCTCGTTCTCGCTGCTCTCTGCCTGGATCTTCTCCCAGGCCTCCTCGAAGTCGCGCTTCTCGATGGTGCGGCGGTCGTCGCGGATGGCGAACATGCCGGCCTCAGTGCAGATCGCCTTCACGTCGGCACCGGAGGCTTCGTCGGCGATCCCGGCGAGTTCGGCGAAGTCGACGTTGTCGGAGACGTTCATGTCGCGGGTGTGGATCTTGAAGATGATCTCGCGTCCCGCGACGTCGGGCTTGGGCACCTCGATGAGGCGGTCGAACCGGCCGGGGCGGAGGATGGCGCGGTCGAGCATGTCGAAGCGATTGGTGGCGGCGATGATGCGGATATCGCCGCGCTCCTCGAAGCCGTCCATCTCGGAGAGCAGCTGCATCATCGTGCGCTGGACCTCGGCGTCGCCGGAGGTCTTGGACTCGGTCCGTTTGGCCGCGATGGCGTCTATCTCGTCGATGAAGATGACGGCGGGCTCGTGTTCGCGGGCGACCTGGAACAGGTCACGCACCAGCTTCGCGCCCTCGCCGATGAACTTGTGGACGAGCTCGGAGCCAGCCATCTTGATGAAGGTGGCGTCGGTCTCGTTCGCCACCGCCTTCGCGAGCATCGTCTTCCCGGTCCCCGGCGGGCCGTGCAGCAGCACACCGGAGGGCGGGTCGATACCGACCTCGGTGAACATCTCGGGCTTCTCGAGGGGCATTTCGACGGTCTCGCGGACCTCCTGCATCTGCTCCTCGAGGCCGCCGATGTCGGCGTAGGAGACCTCGGGGCTCTCCGTGACCTCCATCACGCGGGCGCGGACGTCGGTCTCGTTGCTCAGCGTCTTCACGATAGAGAGAGAGTTGTTGACGGCGACGCGCATGTCGGGTTCGATCTCCTCGCGCATCTCGCCGGTGACCTCAGTGAGGGCCTCCTGGTTGTTGCCGTGCTGCTTGATGATAACGCCCTCGTCGGTCAGCTCCTGAATGGTGGCGACGAACAGCGGCGACTGCTTCAGCTTCTTGTTCTCGTGGGTGAGCCGCTCTAACTTCTGCTGGTACTTGTTGTTCTCCGCGTTGGCGTCGAGGAGCTTGTCACGCATCTCGTCGTTCTGCGCCTCCAGCACCTCGAGCCGCTCCTGCAGCGCCCCGATCTTCTCCTGTTTGGACGCCTCCTCCTCGTACGGGAGGTCGACGTCGTCCACCGTGTCGGTCATCAGCATCTCATAAGGCACTGATTCTTAAGAGGCTTCGGGTGCCGTACGGAACCGCCGGCCTCAGGCCGTGTGACCGCTACTCGTGGAGACTTCGGTTCGTGGGTCCTGACGAACTCAGCCCGTCGTGGGTGGGACCAAGCGCCGGTGTCAGCAGGGGCCACGCTGATGCCCTGTAGTAATAATTCTAATGAGCAAGTATTATTACGGGGTATGCACAATCGGTGTGTACGATGAGTGCAACCGAGCCGAGAACGAGCGAGCCCCCCACCGGTAGCTGGGACGATGTCCGCGACCTGCCGCCGAGTGCGAAGCTCGTCGCGAAGGTACTGGAGTACAACGACACCCTGACCCAGAGCGAACTCGCGGAGGAGACCCTGCTCCCGCCGCGCACCGTCCGCTACGCGCTGAACCGTCTCGAAGAAGAGAACGTGGTCCACTCTCGCTTCTCCTTCTCCGACGCCCGCAAGCGTCTCTACACCCTCACGGTCGAGTAAGGGCCGTCACTGGACCGGCACGCTTAGGGGCCAATCTGTCGAACGTCGGGCCATGGTACACGACCTCGACAGCATCGAGCGTATCGGCGTCGTCGGCGCGGGCACGATGGGCAGCGGCATCGCACAGGTCGCCGCGACGAACGGCTACGCCGTGACGATGCGCGACATCGAGGAGCAGTTCGTCGAGAACGGCTTCGACTCCATCGAGAGCAGCCTCGAACGCTTCGTCTCCAAGGACGCCCTCTCGCGGGAGGACGCCGACGCGGCGCTCGACCGCATCGACGGTACGACCGCACTCGGCGACCTCGCGGACTGCGATGTCGTCGTCGAGGCGGCCGTCGAGAACATGGACATCAAGCAGGACATCTTCGCCGACCTCGAGGACGCCGTCGACGACGACTGCCTGCTCGCGACGAACACCAGCACACTCTCTATCACGACGATCGCGGCGGCCACGGAGTCGCCCGAGCGCGTCGTCGGCCTGCACTTCATGAACCCCGTCCCCATCATGGAGGGCGTCGAGGTGGTCGACGGCGAGAAGACGAGCGAGGAGGCGCTCGAGCTCGCTCACAACATCGCCGAGGCGCTGGAAAAGACAACCTGGGAGTCCGACGACAAACCCGGCTTCGTCACCAACCGCGTGCTCATGCCGTGGATCAACGAGGGCATCCGCGCCTACGACGAGGGCGTCGCGACCAAGGACGACATGGACCGCGGGATGAAGCTCGGTACGAACGTCCCGATGGGGCCGCTCGAACTCGCGGACCACATCGGCCTCGATGTCTGTCTGCACGCGAGCGAGACGCTCCACGAGGAGCTCGGTGACCGCTACAAGCCGGCCTACCTGCTCAAGCGCAAGGTCGACGCGGGCGACCTCGGCAAGAAGACCGGCAAGGGCTTCTACGAGTACGAGTAGTCGCGTCCCGTCCAAAATTTCTTCTCGGTGGCCGTCGTCGCAACGAACGATGCCCCTCCACCGCTCGCACGCGCTCGCAGCCCTGGCGCTCCTCGCGCTTGCCGCCGTCGCCCTGCCCGCGACCGCACCTGCCGCCGCCGGTCCACCACCCGAGGCAGTCTGTGGCGTCTGTACGGACGACGCGTTCGGTGGGACCGTCGAGCACAGCGAGGCCGTCGTCCACATCCGTGACGACGGCAGCGCGAACTGGACCGTCCACGCCACCGTCGACGAGCGAACGGCCCGCGAACTACGCGACGCGCCCGCGGTCCGCCGCGACCGCGTCCGGGGCGAACTCACCCGCCGGACCGTCGTCGACGAGGTCGCGAACCTCGACACTCGCGTGGAGAACCGGACGCTCGTCGCCACCTTCACGACCGCCGACTTCGCCGACCGCGGCGTCGGTGGCGTCGTCGTCGCGGACGGCCTGTTCCCGTCGCACGAGGCGGCGAGCGTGACGGTGCACGCCGACAGACTCGCCGTCCACGGCCCCGCCGGCACCGCCCCGACGCTCGTCCCGGACGCCGCGACGGTCCAGGGCGACGCAATCGTCTGGACCGGGGAGACGGGGATCGGTTCGGAGACCTACCTCGCCTTCGGTGCCGACGGTGGGCTCGTCGCCACCGGGACGAGCTACCTCGCGGTCGGGATGGCCATCGTCGGACGGTCACTGCCCGGCGTCCTCTCGGTAGCCCTGGTCCCGACGCTCCTGTTCGGCGCCGTCCTCGTCGGGCTGTTCCGCGAGGGCGACCGCCTCGGACCGGACCGAACCGGCGACGGACTCGCCGCCCGCATCGGTCTCGCCGCCGGTGCCGCCACACCCCTGCTGCTGGCGGCCGGGGTCGTGCTGTTCCTGTACGGAGCGAACACCGTCCGATGGGGCGCCGACCCGTCGGCCTTCGCGGGACTCACGCTCGTCTCTCTGGTGCCCCAGACACTCGTCGCCGCGGGGAGCGCGGCGCTGTTCGCGCTCTGGGGCGACCGCATCAGCCTCGACAGCTACGCCTGGTGGGTGTTCCCGGCAGCCGCGGGCTGCTGGCTGGTCATCGTCGGGGCGACCGGGCCGAACCGGATACTGGGGACGTGGACGACGACCGTCCTGCTGTTCCTCCTGCTCGGTGCGGCCCACGAGCGCGGAACGCTCGCGGCGCTTCCGGTCGCGGTCGTCGCACTGCTGGCACCGACGCTCGCCGCACTCCCGTACTTCACGCCGTGGGCCCGTCCCGCCTACACACTCGTGCTCTGGACGGTCGGGACGCTCGTGCCGGGCGTCGCGCTCTACGCGCTCGGGCGGCGGGAGTCGGCGCGGCCGGGGCTCACGGAGTCGCCGGAGACCGAAGAAACGACCGCCGAAGCCGCCTGAGTCGCCCCGTCAGGGGAGGTCCGATTCGTGCAGCGGCTTCTGCTCGATGGTCTGTCGCACCCGTTCGAGCGCCTGCCGGTCGCCGGAATCGTGGAACCAGTGGATGATCGCCATGACCTCCATCCGCGAGACCTTCACGCCGCCTTCGCGGACCACGTCGGCGGGGCGCTCCCGGAGCTCCCGGAGAGTTGCCACGGCGAGCAGGTACGGGATGCCCCACGCCGACAGCGTGTTCCCCCGTCGCTCCGGGAGGGCTTCGAGGTAGGTCTGCGTGTCGTCGAGGTAGCCGGAGGCGTGGTCGACGACCCGCTCGATGACCGTCGCCACCGCCTCCTCGTTCTCCGGGTCGCAGACGGCGTCGCGGTCCACACCTTCGGACTCCAGCCACTCGGCGGGCAGGTAGACGTTGTTCTCCTCGTGGTAGTCGTCGCTCACGTCCTTGGCGACGTTGACCAGCTGGAGCAACAGTCCGAACGACCGTGCGTTCTCGCGGAGCCGGGACTCACGCGAGTCGGTCGTCCCGCGGGTCACGAGCCCGGTCACGAGCGAGCCGACCGTGCCCGCGACGTACCAGCAGTACTCCTCGAGCTCGTCGAGCGTCTGGATTCGCAGGCCACCCGAGTCGGCGTGGCGCTCGACGAACTCGGCCATGCCGTTCGTCAGCTCGAGTACGGGGGGGAGGATCGCCTCCTTGGCCTCCGGCGGGAGGCGGCGATACGTCCGCACGACCCGGGGAGACTCGGCGACGACGGTCCAGTCCTCGTCGAGCTCCGCCGGGAGCCACTCGTCCACCGCGGTCCTGAACTCCTCGGCTGTCGCCGGGTCGTCGGCATCGAGCACGTCCGCATAGAGACGCAGTAGTTCCGCCTTCTCCGCGGGGGGAATGTGGCCCGCGTCCTCGACCGTGTCGGCGACGCGACAGAGGAGATAGCCCAGACAGATGTGGCGGGCGGTCGGCTCCTCTAACTCCTCGATGGTGATGGCGAAGGTGCGGGAGACACCCTGCACCGCCTCGTAACACCACGCGAGGTCGTCGTCGACCGGATACTCTGCCTGTTCCTCGTTCATTCACGTTCCCCTGCGTATTCCACGCTGAAAAACCCACCTGCCACGACGGTAAGCACTGTCTCTGGAGAGAAACACACGCCCGTATCGCTCATATCTCATATGGGGCCTTCTACTCGTCTATACTTTTCGGACCCAGTTCGCTGTGCAAGACAAAAGTAAAGTCGCGGGGGTCGAACGTTCTCCCATGGACTTCAGTCTCAGTGCGGAGCAGGCCCAGATACGGGACATGGTCGCCGACTTCGTCGACGAGGAGGTCGTGCCGGTCGCCGACGAGATCGACCACGAGGACGAGTTCCCCGCCGAGCTCGTGAGCGAGATGGCGGACCTCGGGCTGATGGGGATGCCGTTCCCGGAGGAGTACGGCGGTGCCGGCCTGGACTACCACAGCTACGCTATCGGACTGGAGGAAATATCACGTGGCTCCGGCGGCCTCGGCACCATCGTCGCCGCCCACATCTCGCTGGCGGGCAACATGATCTACGCGTTCGGCGACGAGGCCCAGAAGCAGGAGTACCTCACCCCGCTCGCGGAGGGCACCGACATCGGTGCGTTCGCCCTCTCCGAGCCCGGTGCCGGCTCCGACGTACCCGCGATGGAGACGACCGCCGAGCGCGACGGCGACGAGTACGTCATCGACGGCGGCAAGCTCTGGATCTCCAACGGCTCCGTCGCCGACACGGTCACCGTCTTCGCGAAGACCGACCCCGACGCCGGCAACAAGGGGATCTCCTCGTTCGTGGTCCGCCCCGAGGAGGACGACGGCTTCCACGTCGAGGGCACCGAGGACAAGCTCGGCGACAAGGGCTGTCCGACCGCCGAACTCCGCTTCGACGACATGCGAATTCCGGCCGACCGCCTGCTCGGCGAGGAGGGCGACGGCTTCGTCCACGCGCTGAAGACGCTCAACGGCGGGCGCATCACCATCGCCGCACGCGGCGTCGGCATCGCCCGCGCGGCCCTGGACCAGGCGTCCGAGTACGCCCAGCAGCGCGAGCAGTTCGAGCAACCAATCTCCGAGTTCCAGGCCATCAAGCACAAGATCGCGGACATGGACACGAAGGTCCAGGCCGCCAAGATGCTGATGCACCGCGCCGCCGACAAGAAGATCCGCGGCGAGAAGTTCATCAAGGAGGCCGCACAGGCCAAGCTCTACGCCTCCGAGATCTCTCGCGAGGTGGCGAACGAGGGCATCCAGATCCACGGCGGCTACGGCTACACCAAGGACTTCCCGGCGGAGCGGTTCTACCGCGACGCGAAGCTCAACGAGATCTACGAGGGTACCAGCGAGGTCCTCCGGAACACCATCGGCGACCAGGTGCTGGACGAGTAGCCGTCGGCCAGAATCCTTTTCGACGTAAGCGGGGATACGTTACCGTATGTCAGTCGAGGGCGCGCTGTTCGGCGTCAGCAGGACCCAGCAGACGCTGTTAGCCGGGGTGCTGGGACTGGCGCTGCTCGGCTACGCGCTCCTAGCCCCGTCGATGGGGGGCGCGCCCGCCGACCCGCTGTCGCTCGCCGTCGGCATCGTGATGGCCGTCCACGCGGCCGTCGTCACCGTCCACGGGCTCGTGCTCGAGTGAGTGGGCCGACCGGTCGGACCCGCGGCTCGACCGTCCGGAGCCACGTCAGCGCCGCCAGTACCACCGTTGTCTTCGCGTACGTTCCCTGAAAGCACGGCGGCGGAGTGAGGACCGTCAGCACGCCGAACAGGACCGTGACGAGCCAGACCGACGGGGTGACCGGAGGACCGCCGACCGTGGCGGCGAACGCCTTTGCCTCCTCTGCGAGCGACACATCCTGACTGGTCTTGGCTTCCTACTTGAACGCTCGTGACCGTCAGCGGGCCAACGGCGAAGCCAGGACCGGCTCAGTCGAGCAGCGGGAGCGGGCTCGTCGGACAGACGCCGGGCATCTCCTCGAGCAGTTGCCGGAGAACGTGGACGTGACCGCTGCCGACGACTAGGAACAGGCGGTCGTCGTCGGGGTCGGCGGTGCGCCACAGGTTCTCGACGATTCGGAGGTTGCGCTCGTACCAGGCCGAGAGCAGTCTGCTCCCGATGCCGCGCTCGTCGCCACCGGCGATGCCGGCCGCGAACATCGCGTCGTGGTTCATGTGGAGTCGCCCCTCGCGGTTGACCCACCGCAAGTACGCCGGTATCGTCGACGTCGAGAGATGCTCGTCGGCCGCGCGTTTGTGCTCTGCTGGGGACGGCACCGGCGCGTCGAGCCGCTCAGAGGCACGTTCGATCATCGCCTCGAAGTCCAGCTGTTCTGCCTCGTCGTCGTCGAGGTTCGCGGCCATCGTCATCGGGTGGTCGACGGCGTGGACGCGGGCGTGGTCGAGGCGGTCCGCGAGCCGGAAGCCGACCTGGATCACCTCGCTGCGGCACTCGGTGTCCGTGTCGGAGCGCATCGGGTGGGGCGGGTCGATGGCCGTCTCCTCGTCGTACGACCGCTCGCCGGTCCGGTACTCGTCGTACAGCGCGTCGATGTCGGTCTGGCGGTCGAAGGGGCGCTCCACGGCGACGGCGGTCGGCTCCCACGTCGCCAGCCGGTCGGTCAACTCCCGTAGCTGGCGCTGTCGCTCCGGCGCGAGCACGTCGTCGGCGTCGACGTTCGCGACGTCCAGCCCCGGGTTGTCCATGTGGTACGCCCCGAGCAGCATCACTTCGGTGTCGTGCCGGTCCGGTTCGGGCCAGTTCGGTGGTGTCTCGGTCGACATCGTGTTGGGGGTCGACGGCCGCGCCGGACAAAAGTATAATTAGAAATTCATTTCTGTCCGCGAGCGTCGAGAAACGCGTTTCTATACGTTCGCTTACGTTTCTGACGGGTCCCGTTGCTCCGAGACGACCGAGAGGTCGCGGTCGAACGTGAACGTCGCCGTCTCGTCGTCGAGCGTCATCGTGACGGTCACCCGGAGCGGGTCGCGGTCGGTGACGGTGCCGCCGTCCACCGCGAGCCAGGGGAGGTTCCAGGTCGGCGTCGTCCGGAGGTCGATGCCGTGGTCGTGGTGGAAGCCCATCACCGCGGGGTGCGAGAGCGCGGCCAACGGGACGATGGCGTGCCAGGACTCGCCACAGCGGTCGCATTCGTAGACGACGGTCGTCTCCAGGTCGTCGCCATCGAGCCAGTCGGGGGCCCGCGCGTCGCCCGGCAGCACCACTTCCGTCGTGATCGGCCCATCGCAGTTGTGACAGAGGCCGTAGCCGGCCGACGCCCGGTTGCGCTGGCCCCAGCGCTCCACGACGTCGGCCACCTCGTCCGTCGCGACGGCGTCGACGAGTCCTGGCGGAACGTCGGGGTCGGTGTACTGCAGTTCACAGGCTGGGCACTCGATGGCGATGCCCTCGCTGCGGAACCGCGCGGTCATCGCCGCGCCACAGGCCGGACACGGTGCGTCGGTCGCCACCGGCTCTGCGTCCAGTTCCATCGTGACGCCGCCGGAGAGGACGGCACCGACGACGCGCTGGCCCGCAGCCGCGAGGCGGTAGCCGCTCTCGGTCGACCGCACGAAGCGCCCGACGAGTTCCCCGAGGTGGTAGTTGAACTGTCCGGGGTCGTCGACCCCGACGGCGTCCCGCAGCGCCGAGAACGACTGGACGCCGTCGGCGTCGTGGAGTGCCCGGAGGATGCCGAACCGTATCTCGTGGCTGAGGAGCCCGAACGCGGCTTCCGGCGTGCTGGTCTCGACCGTCGGCTTTTCGGCTCCGTCGTCCGCCATGTGGGCTGCAACGAACGGTGGCCGGTTAGCTCCCAGGGTCGTCGCCGGCGACGCATCCCTGAACCCACTCGACGTGCTCGTCGACCCGTGCTGTCCCGGCGTCGGTCAGCGAATACACGTCGTAGAGCCCCTCGGTGTGGGTCTCGACGAACCCCGCCGACTCCAGTGCGTCGAGCGCGCCGTAGAACGACTTCGGCTCGATGCGCTCGTCGTAGTGTCGTTCGAGCCGGGTCTTCAGCGCCTGTGCCTGGAGTTCGCCGGCGTCGTGGAGGAGAAAGCAGAGGTCCCGTCGCCGTCCGCTCTGGATGAACTTCGTCATGCGTGTGTGGTCGCGGCCGGCCCACTGGTGCGTTTCGCTTCGGTTCCGAAACCGGCAGGTACGACACCCTCCGGTCCCAACGCCCGTCCATGACAGCCGACACGGCGACGAGCGATGGCATCACGGCCCGGTACGAGGAGACCGAGACCGAGCGCGTCCTGTCGTTCGAGCGCGACGGGGCCACCGCCGCTGTGGCGCAGAACGTCGACGGCTACGCGATGCTGAAGGTGCGACCGACGGCCGGGGGGGACGAGCTGGAGCGCTACTACGGCTTCGACATGGCTCTGGACCACGTGGCGGAGCTGCTCGGCGTCGCGGTCCACGACCTGCCCATCCCGGAGGCCGCCGAAGACCTGGGCATGTGATCAGGTGACAACGGCGTACAGCAGCAACATGCCGAAGTAGACGACGACGAGGGCACCGACCAGCTTCAACCGGTAGAGACCAAGCTCCTCCTCCTCGGCCGAGTACACCTCGCGGAAGGCCGCTTCCTCCGCCTCGGTCATCCGGTCGTAGTGGCTCAGCCCGACGTGGAGCGTGCGCTGGTCCTCGCGGCGGAACGGCCGGTCGCAGTACGGACAGCCGTGGGCCGTGGCACCCGCGGGGACATCTGTCTCCGGGGGTGCATCGGTACGGTCGTGCTGGGGGTCGGTGTTCGCTGTCATAGGTACGGTGGCGTGAGGGAAGGGGCGGCGACGATCCAGAGGCTCACCATGGTGTAAACGACCATGACGCCGATGAACGGGTACTGGCTGCGGACGGCCTGGAGTCGGCTCGGGAAGACGTCGTAGGCGGTCGAGTGCGCGACCCAGATGGCGAGCAGGTGGCCGAGCAGGACGAACGCGAGCTCGAGCCCGCTGACGAAGCCCGGCAATCCGTACCGCTGCGGGTTCAACGGCGGCGCGCTCGGGTTCGCGAGCACCTGCGAGAGCGGGAGCGAGAGCACGACGAAGTAGCTCAGGTAGTGGGCGAGGTGGTAGCCCGCGGCGATGGCGAGCAAGGGGGCGGCGAACCGTCGGCCGAGGGCAGCCGGCGTGAAGAACGTCTCCCCGGTGTCACGTGCGAGTCGTGCTGCCAGCTCGTAGACGCCGACGAACACCCCGAACCCGAGCAGGTACGCGACGAGGTACGTCGCGAGCGGCGGGACGCCGGCTTCGACGACAGTCGTCGCGACGTCGCCCCAGAGCGGGGTCGTCACGAGGCCGTCGTAGGTCGTCACCCACAGGAGCGTGACGACGAACACCACGTCGCTCCGGTCGCGGACGACCGACGAGTCGGTCAGACCCATGCCGGGCAGGCGGAGCCGGACGCCGTCGTCGGACCGGACGAGCGGGGCGACCGCGCCGAACGCGGCGAACGTGCGCGAGACGGGGTCGCCCCGCTCGAACCAGCTCTCGCCGAAGACGAGCCCGGCGACGGTCGTCGCGAGCCCGTAGCCGGTCACGGCCGTCGCGAGGAGCCGCGGGTCGTCGGCGAGCGGGAGCACGACCTCGGTGAACACGAGGGCGAGCAGGCCGACGACGGCGGGCCAGCTCCCGAGCCGCTGTGGGTACTCGCGGGGTGACGCGGGGCGGAGCGTGTACACCCACCGGACGAGCGCGCGGAACGGGTTCAGCGCGCGCCAGGTGTTGCCGACGAGGTACGTCGTCATCGTGAACCCTGCCCACCAGCCGACCCAGACGACCAGCACCGCGAGGTTCCGGAGCGGCGCCAGCGGCCCGGTGAACCCGAACCAGAGGACGGCACCGACGCCGACCAGCCCGAGGAGTGGCGCGAGGTAGCGCGAGACCGCGACCGGGAACCGTCGGAGCGTCCGGTGCCAGTCGTCGATGCTCGCGATGTACCGGCGGTCGGTCACCGTCGCCGCGAGCAGGAACGAGGCCCCGACGGCCGCACCGCCGGTCAGCAGGAAGAGCCATGCCGGCACCGCGATGGTGCCGGCTTCACCACGGAGCGAGCCGCCGTGGGCGAGGGCCGTCCCCGACGCGAGGACGAGCGTCCCGAACGCCGCCAGCACGAGGCGTCGGGGACGGTGTCTCTCCATCGCAGGTTACGCGACGGGTGCGCCGACGTACAGGACGACGACGAGGAAGATCCAGACGATGTCGACGAAGTGCCAGTACATCGAGACCGTGCTCACGGAGACGTGGCGCTCGGCGGAGTACTGGCCACGAACCGCGCGCACGAAGACGATGCCGATGAGCACCGCGCCCAGGCTGACGTGCAGGCCGTGCAGGCCGGTCAGCGCGTAGAAGCCGCTGGCGAACACCTGGCTAAACTCGCCAGAGCCGAGGGCGAACCCCTCGTGGACGATGAACTCGTAGTACTCGTACACCTGGCCGGCGATGAACACCAGCCCGAGGGCGAGCGTCGTGCCGAGCAGACCGATGAACCGGTTGCGGTTGCCCTTCAGCAGCGACGTGTGTGCGAAGTGGATAGTGAAGCTGGACGCGACCAGCAGTGCAGTGTTGACGAGCACGAGACTCCCGAACAGTTCGGGCACTTCGCCCACGTCGCCGACGCGGACGAAGAAGTAGTAGATGAAGCCCGCGCTGAAGGTGGCGACCTCGGAGCCGAGGAACGCGACCATCCCCCACCTGAGCTTGTGTTCGCTCTGTTCGTCTGCACCGCGCTCCCAGAAGGAGACGATGAAGGCGTGGTAGAGCCAGCCGAACAGGCCGACCAGGAACAGCAGGGTACTCACGATAGCGGCGCCGGCGAACACGCCGTAGCCGACGATGTTCCTGGTCACGAGCACGTACAACGCGGCACCGAGGTAGATACCACCGGCACCGAGTGCGGCGACGAACGGCCACCAGCTGGCCTCGCCGAACCCGCGCGGCCAGTCCTCGACGGCCGGCAGGTGGTGCCCGTGGTCGTCCCCGGATTCTTCGGCAACTGTCATGGAAGGGGCTTACGAGTGGACTACCAAAAATCCATCCAAGCGCGTTCGCGCCCCGATTCGGCGAAACACCGGGGGAACCGGCATCCCTTGCCGGGGAATGTCGTGGCGCTGTCAGCTCGCCCGAGGCGCTAGCCGGTCGCGAAGACGAGCGCGAGCCGAATCACTGCTAGCCCGGTCAGGGCGAGCGCCGTGAGCATCAGGGTCGCGAGCGCCGCCGGAGGGCGACGACTGCGCCAGCGACGGCCAGCGTGCCGGCAACGAGGACCCCGACCAGAAGCTGGAGCGGTGTGCCGAGGAGGCGAGTGTTCCAGCGTGCGGTGAAGGGACCACGCACGGCTGCGCACTGGGACTCCGGACAGCAAAAGTTGAATCAGGCGTCGTACGTCGAAGCGGCGTCCGGTCGTCAGGCCGCGACCGTCGCGTTACTCGAGTTGGTGCCGCCTGCGGGCGCCTCGCAGGTCAGCTCTTCCTCGTTCCACTCACCGGTACACTGGTCGGCGAGCCAGGTCTCGTATTCGCCCTGGGGCATGACCTCGACCTCGAACATCATCGCGGAGTGGCCGGTGCCACAGTACTCCGCGCAGTAGCCCTGGTAGAGCCCGGGTTCGGTCCCGGTGGTCATGATGTAGTTGTTCTGACCGGGGACCGCGTCCTGCTTGAGCCCGAGCTGTGGCACGTGGAAGGCATGTAGCCAGTCCTTCGTCGTGATGTTGAAGTACGTCTCCTGCCCCTCGGGGATGACCAGCTTCGAGCTGGAGGAGACGTTGTGGCGGGTGTAATCGAACGTCCAGGCGTACGTTTCCGCGGTCACGTTGATGTGCTCGGCGTCGTCGGGGATGTCGGCGCGGTCCTCGACGTCGTCGGTGACGACCGACTGGTCGGCCATGACCATCGTCGTCGCGATGCCGACGAACAGGAGGATGACGGCGGTCGCGACGGTCCAGGTGATCTCCAGACGACGGTTCTCCCGGGTCGGCTTGGCCTCGTCGCTGTCCTTGAACTTGAGGACAGTGTATATGAGGATGCCCTCGACGAGGACGGTGATCGGGATAGCGACGACGAGCAGGCGCTCGTTGAGCCCGTTGATGGCCTCGGCGGACGTCGACTGCGCGGCCGCCGGGTCGGCAGCGAGCAGCAAGAGCGCCGCCCCGAATGTGGCCAGCGGGGCGATTCGCTTTGCGTTCATGTCGATTCGACGGTTAGGAAGACGGGGTTAAATATGTGCTGACTCGGGGGCGACGACCGGGTGAAAGCGTCGATTCTAAGTGCTCCCAGTCGAAGGTTTCCCTAGTACCCGTGTCCCGACCGTACCCCCGGCCCGTCGGCTCGCATCGCCGGTTCACCGGCCTGCTCGCAGCGACCGCGATGGGCGTCTACGCGCTCGTCCTCGTCGGGGGGACGACCGCCATCACCGGGGCGTCCGAGGCCTGCTCGACCTGGCCCGCCTGCAACGGCCAGTGGCTGGTCGGGCTCTCGGACCCCGACCTGCTCGTCGCGTGGGGGCATCGCGTTGCCGCGCTGTTCGTCGGCCTCGCGGTCGCAGCGACGTTCGCGGCGGCCTGGCTCGGCCCGGCGAGCCGTCGCGTCAAGCTCGCACTCGCCGGCGCGCTCGTGCTCTACCCCGTGCAGGTCGGCCTCGGCGCGGTCGCCGCGACCACGGCGACGCCGACGGCGCTGCTCTCGGGCGTTCACCTGACCGTCGGCGTCTCCATCTTCGGCGCGGCGATGTTCGCACTCGCCTGGAGCCTGGAGTCCGCGACGGCGACCGAGGCCGACTACGACCCGTCCGTCGACGCGGACCCGATCGACGATGCTGACGAGGAGGCTGACGCACCGGCCCGGGACCTCCCGACCGGCGGGCTCGCACGCGCGAAACTCGTCGCCAACGCCTACTTCCGGCTCATGAAACCGCGCCTGATGTGGCTGCTCTGTCTGGTCGCCGGCGCGGCGATGGCGCTCGCGGCAGCCACGAGCGCGGCCGACCTCACGGTCCGCATCGTCGCCCTGACGATGCTCGGCGGCGTCCTCTCCATCGGTGCGTCGGGGACGTTCAACCACGTGCTCGAACGCGACGTGGACCGCAAGATGCAGCGCACTTCCGACCGACCGCTCGCGGTCGACGTGGTGCCCGTCCGCAACGCGCTGGCGTTCGGATTCGCGCTCGGGACCGCGTCCCTGCTCTCGTTCGCGGCGGTCAACCTGCTCGCGGCGGTGCTCGGGCTGGTCGCCATCCTGTTCTACAGCGTCGTCTACACGCTGGTGCTGAAGCCGAACACGGTCCAGAACATCGTCGTCGGCGGTGCAGCGGGCGCACTACCGGCGCTCATCGGGTCGGCGGCGGTCACGGGCACCATCGGCCTGCCGGGGCTCGCGCTCGCGACGGTCATCTTCCTCTGGACGCCCGCGCACTTCTACAACCTCGCGCTGGCGTACAAGGAGGACTACGCCCGCGGCGGGTTCCCGATGCTCCCGCTGGTCCGGGGCGACGCCGTGACGAGGAAGCACATCGTCTGGTACTTCACGGCGACGCTCGCCGGCGCGGGCGGACTCGCGGCCGTCTCGGACCTCGGACTGCTGTACGCTTTCGTCAGCATCACGGTCGGCGCGGTGTTCCTCTGGGCGATCGTCCGCCTCCACCGCGAGCGCACGACCGACGCCGCGTTCCGCGCGTTCCACGCCTCGAACGCGTATCTCGGTGCGCTCCTCGGCGCCGTCGTCGTGGACTCGATGGTGTTGTGAGATGACGACCGAACGCGTGGACTTCGCGTCGCTCGTCCCCGAACCGTCGACCGTGTTCGCGGGGTTCATCGTGCTCACCATCGAGGCGCTTCTGGCGTTGCTGTACCTCACGGAGGTCAGCTCCATCTCGCTCTCGCTGGTGGTACTGCCATTCGTCTGGATCAACGTCGGGCTGTGGGCGCTCTGGCGAACTGACCCGCCGACGGCACCAGTTCGCCGCCGACGAGTCGCGGCCGTCGTCGCGGTCGGCTACGCGCTGATACTCGCGTACTTCGGCGGGCTGCTCGACCTCGGCTACGCGTTCGTCTCGGTGCCGGGGTACGACCCGTCCTACGGCTGGTACGTCGCCACGTCGCTGCCGCCGGGGTTCGGCCCCGCGGCCACCTACGAGAGCGAGCTCCTCATCGTCCGACTGTTCCCGTATCAGGTGGTCGGCTACACGGCGCTTTCGTACCTGGTCTACGTCACGGTCATCGACGCCGCTGGAGCGGCCGTCTCCGGAGTGCTCGGCCTGCTCTCCTGTGTCTCCTGTAGCTGGCCGGTCATCGCGACCATCGTCACCGGCGTCACCGGGGGCTCCTCGGCGCTCGCGGCGCAGGCGTACCAGCAGTCGCTCCCCCTCTCGACGGCGGTGTTCGTCGTCACCGTCGGACTGCTGTACTGGCGGCCGTCGCTGTGACCCTCTCTCGGAGGGTCGCCGCCCGAAACCTCAGAACAGCGATTCGTCCTCGTCGAGCAGGCGTGCCGGGCCGCCGACCTCCCAGATGGTCGTCCGGACGCCGGTCTCGCTGACGGCCTCCTTGACGCGCTCGGCGTGGTCGGCGGTGGTGTTCACGTACACGGACGCGCCGGTGTCGGTCGAGAACCAGACGGGCACGCTGTCGACGTCGTCGTCGTCCTCGTAGCCGTTCTCGCGCAGCTCGCGCACCTTGTTGAAGACGGCGAGCGTCGGGGGCTGCCAGTACACCCAGCCGTCGGGGCCGGTCATCGTCGTGGCGGCGAGCGAGAGCGAGTCCTGCTCGGCGATGTGGCCCATCCGCTCGAGGTCGTCGGCGTGGAGGGCGTCGCGCATCTCGACGAGCTGGTCCTGGACGTACGCCCGGCGGTCGCCGAACATGTGGCTCTTCTCGGCCTCCGAGTGGGCGTCGTCGGTGTCCTTGTACGACGGAACGAGCGCGACGATTATCTTGAGCTCGTCCTTCAGGTCCGTCGGGATGCGGTGGGAGCGGCAGTCGCGGTCGTTCAACCCGGCGCGCAGGTGCGAGAAGCCACCTGTCACCGAGCGGGCGGCCGACGCGGAGCCGACGCGCGCGATTGTCGAGATTTCGGCGTGCGAGGCGTCGAGTTCGGCGGCCTCCGAGAGCGCCATGGCGGCGGCGGCGAAGCCCGAGGCAGACGAGCCCAGCCCGACGTTCGACGGGAAGGAGTTCTCGGACTCGAGCTTGACGGGGTAGACGGTGTGAGCCGCGTCGGACATGTCCCGCGCCTTGTCGACGACGCGCTCGACGCGGTCGAAGGCGTGGCCCTCCAGCTCCTCGCCGTCGACGATGTACATGTCCTCGTCGTAGTCCATCGAGAACTCCACCGTCGTCTTCGTGTGGCTCGGGGCCGTGCAGACGCTGATGGAGTCGTGGTACGGCTGTCGCTCGATGTCGTCGCGCATGCCGTGGTACTTGACGAGTCCCTGGATGGGGTGCGCCATCGCGGTTGCCTTCATACCTCGATAGCCGACCGACGCGCGCTTAAAAGTCACGGGTGATTCGGGGAGCTTTCGACGGTCACCACTTGCCGAACGTTCAAGCGGCCAGAGTGCGAACTACTCACATGGAACGGGACGAACACGACCACGGAACGGATATCCTGGAGCGGGCAGGCTACGACCTACGAACCGCGAGCCACGCCGTGGTAGGCGACCCACACGGCGGGACCCGGCGCCTGACCGGCGCCGACCGACCGCTGGCGGTCGTCACGCTCGACGACCGACACGTCGAGCCCGCAGCGCTGGTCCCGGAGTTCGCGTCGGTCCTCGCACGGGGCCACGACGCGTTGTTCGTCGTCCCGGACGTGGACGCACTCGCGGCCGTCGTCGAGGTGCTGGACAGGCCGCACTGTCTCGCCGCCGAAGACGAGGACCGCTGTCGGACCTTCTACGACGGCCCCGACCGCGTCCCCCTCGCGAACGGCCACTACGCCCTGGCACCGGCGGGGGAGCTGGTCTGGCGCGAGCGCGACCCGCCCGAGGCCGGCGACGGGGACCGCACCGGCTCCGACCGCAAGCAGGTCGTGCTCGAGGACGGCACGGAAGTGCTCGCGCGCTTCGACGACGTGGACGCGCTCGCCTGCCCGCCGGCCGACGCGTTCCCGCTGTCCTACGAGCGCGGCGGCGACAAGACGTTCCACGTGTACGACCGCTGGGGGAGCGAACTCGGTCGCTTCGGCACCATCAAGGCCATGCGCGAGCACGCCTTCGAGCCGGTCGCGATGCCGCTCGTGCCCGAACACATCTTCGACGACGGCTCCCTCGTCACCTCGTGGGCAGCCGTGGTCGACGGCGAAACGACGGTCCACACCGCCGACGGCACCCGCGAGGCCTGAGATGTCGGCGTCGTCGTACCCCGCCCTGGCGCCGGACGGCGACGGCTGGCGGCTCAGTGACGAGTCCACCGAGGTCGTGTTCGACCTCGCGACGGTGCGAGTGCTCGGCGCGACACGGCTGTACGAGGACGCCGACCTGCGGGCGGCGGTACGCGAGGCGACCGACGGCGCGCTCGACCAGCCCTGGAGGTTTTGCTTCGCCACACAGCTCTCCTTCCAGCCGCCGCTGACCCCCGGCCTGGGTCCGGCATCGCTGTACCCGACCGTCGCCTCGTCGGCCCGCCGTCAGTTCGCCGAGGACCTGCGCGAGCGCGGGTTCCGGAACGTCGAACGCGGCCGCCACGACCGGCTGCGGACCGACAGTGGAGCGCGCGCCCGGCTCACCCGGTACGAGGCGACGTTCCCCATGGCCGACGCATTCGCTGGGGACGGTGACCGCCCAGCGGAGGCCGAAGTCGCCGTCGAGGGCTGGCTCTCGGTCTGGGTCGCCGACGGCCAGTTCCGCCTCGCCGGCGGCGCGTACCCCACCGACGGGCTGGACGCCGTCGCGCCCGGCGTCGCGGACGACCCCGGCACGTACCGGAACGAACTGCTCTCCGTCCTTCGGTCGGCGTGATACCGGGGGCTGGGTTCACGTTTAGTGTGGACTCTTCGGCAGCACCGCGCCGCTGTGGCGCGGTCGCGGTCGGCTGGGACTGAAGGGATCTTTCCACTCGGTAGCAGAGACGAGGTCGGCGTCCCACCAGTCGGGGATGGCGAGCGAACGGGGGTGTTCTAGCTGCTCCCGGCCGTCAGTGTAGCGACTCCGAGAACCCGGAGCGTGAACTCGGCTTCCGCCCACGTTTCACGGACCGGAACACCTTTTACATCTGGGTGGTACCACTAGGTTGTATGGACGACTTCGACTCGTTCGCGGACGTCGGTGAAGCGGAGGTAACGCGCGCAATCGGCCAGGAGTGGAGCGAGGAGTTCCTCGACTTCTCCGACAGCGAGGTCATCATCGTCGGTGGCGGGCCCTCCGGCCTCACGGCGGCGAAGGAGCTCGCCGAACGCGGTGTCAAGGTGATGGTCGTCGAGAAGAACAACTACCTCGGCGGCGGCTTCTGGCTCGGCGGCTTCCTCATGAACAAGGTCACCGTCCGAGACCCCGCGCAGGGCATCCTCGACGACCTCGACGTCGAGTACGACGAGGCCGGTGATGTCGACGGCCTCTACGTCGCCAACGGACCCGAGGCCTGCTCGGGCCTCATCAAGGCCGCCTGCGACGCCGGCGCGAAGATGCAGAACATGACGGAGTTCACGGACATCGTCGTCCGCGAGGACCACCGCGTCTCCGGCATCGTGATGAACTACACGCCGGTCCACGCGCTCCCCCGCGAGATCACCTGCGTCGACCCCGTCGCCGTCGAGGCCGACCTGGTCATCGACTCCACCGGCCACGACGCCATGGCCATCAACAAGCTCGACGAGCGCGGCGTGCTCGACGCGCCGGGCATCCAGGCCGCGAACGAGCGCGGCGAGGTCATGGACCAGACCGGCGACGACAGCTACGGCGCGCCCGGCCACGACTCGCCCGGCCACGACTCCATGTGGGTCGGCCGCAGCGAGGACGAGGTCGTCGAACATACCGGCCTCGTCCACGACGGTCTCGTGGCCTCCGGCATGGCCGTTGCCACCGCCTACGGCCTCCCGCGTATGGGCCCGACGTTCGGTGCGATGCTCGTCTCCGGGAAGAAGGCCGCACAGGTCGCGCTGGACGAGCTCGACAAGGACGTCGAGCCCGTGACGCTGTCGGACTCGCCCGCACCGGCCCCCGCTGACGACTGACGACCTTTTTACGCCTCGGGTGCGCCTCCGGCGCACCGCTCGGCGCAAAAAGCTCGGCCAAAAAGACCGGGCGCTCACTCCGTTCGCGCCCGGCGCAACGGTGGCTGACAGCTACCGCACGATGCCTGTCCCTACCCAAAGGCCGCCTGTGTGTCCCTACTCCTCCTCGTCGTCCTCGACGAGCAGCCACTTGTACTCGCCCGAGGTGACGAGGATATCCGTCGAGAAGGCGACCTCGACGTCCGCGGCGGTCACGTTGCCGGCGACGGTCGCTCGGACCCAGCCGGTCCGCGACTCGTCGGTCGGGAGCGGTCGGATGCTCCGGTACAGGCCGTCGGTCGCCCACGTTGGTGCGCCGTCCGGGTCGGTGGCGGTGGAGTTCCGCGGGCGAACCGCGACGGCCGGCGTCGCGCCGTCCTCGTTCCCGACGTTCTCGACGGTCACCTTCACGAAGAGGAACTGCTCACCGTCCGGCGCGGTGACGGTCCGGGTCCCGCCGGAGTCGGCGGCCGCGTCGTAGGAGTCGGCGAACCGGTAGTCGTCGACCGTGACCGCGATGGTCGTGTTCTCCTGTCCGAGCTCGGCCGTCTCGCCGATACCGTACGACTCCTCGCTACCGCCGCCGAAGTCGTCCGTACAGCCCGCGAGGGCGACGAGGACGACGAGTGTGAGGGCGATGGCGACGTGCCGGTTCGATTGCATACGCCTCTCGACGTATCAGTCTCGGATAATTCTTGTGCCGTTCGTTGGCACGACACATCACGCCGGCCTGCCGAAGGCGAACAGCGTCATCGGCGTCTGGTTCGACGCACGCGGTGAGAGGTGCTCGGTGACGAGGTCGTCGAAGAAGGTGAACCCCCGCCCGCCGAGCCGCCGGTGGGCGTACGTGGCGAGGTAGAGTCGGCCGAGCTCGACGCCGGCCTGGAGCTGGGCGAGCCGGTAGCCGCGGTTGCCGAACCGCTCGACGAGGGCGTCGACGTCGGCCATCGCGTAGACGTTCACGGCGGCGTCACCGACGACCGACTGACCGGCTGCGAGGTGGCCGGCCGTCTCGCGGTCCGTGTCACCGAGCCGTTCGAGACAGGTCGACCCGGGGTGGTACTGGTAGGCCCCGGACTCGATGCCGTCGACGGCGTGGACGAGGCAGTAGTAGTCGAGGACGCCGTCGCCGCCGTCGAAGCAGTCCGTCGGCACGCCGGCGAGGGACCGGTCGACCACCGTCGCGAACAGCCGGTCGCTGATCGACTCGTGTGTGTACTCCCGCGAGGAGCCGCGCCGTCTGATGGTGTTCCCGACCGGACGGGCGGAGGCGGTCTCGGCGTCGACGGGGTCGAGTTCGACTCGCTCGCCGTCGCCGGGTGCGTGCGTTCCGAGCACGCCCGGAGCGTCGGCCGCCGCGTCGTCAGCCGGAAACCGTTCGCGCCACGCAGCCGCCGCGTCGCCCTCCAGGAGCGTGCTCTGGTCCCACGCGTCGTGCACGAGCGGGTAGTCGACCGGGTCGGAGTCGAGGACGACCTCGGGGTCGATGGAGTCGACTTCGGGGACGTCCGTTGCGGGGTCGTCGCCCCCGACGGGGACCAGTGCGAGCGGTCCCTCGTCCTCCGGGTCGACTCCGAGGAGGTCGACGACGGGGTCGTCGGCGAACCCCAACACGACCTCCGCGCGTCGGCCGCCGGCGTGGGCGACCGCGAGCAGGTTCGCAAGCACGGTTCCGGAGTCCCAGAATGCGTGCCGGTAGGTCCGGTCGCGGTACTTCCAGGCGTTGCGCCACCAGGTCGACGTCGCGACGATGGTCACCGGCGCCTCGGCGACGCCCGTCTGTCCGCCCGCTGCGTCTGCGAGTACACCGCGGTAGTCTCCCTCCCGGAGCACGTGGAACGCGTCGCTCTCGGGGTCGTACTGGTAGACGCCGGCGTCCGTGTCCTCGCGGTCACCGCAGACGGCGTAGCAGTCGACGTGGTACAGTTTCCCCGTGCAGGAGGCCGCCCGAAACGCCACCTGCTGCCCGCCGCGGTCCAGCGTCTTCGTGACGCCGTTCGAGTAGTGACAGAGCGTGGTGAGTGCGTCGCCGTCCATCGACGTTCGGGCTCCGCCAGCGGAGCCGGCGGTCGAGGTGTCGACGGCCGACAGCGCCGGTGTCTCCGCGGGGTCGACGACGGCACCCAGCGAGCGTCGTGGTAGATCGGCGTACACCTTCGACGGCCGTGGCTGGTTGTCGAAGTCGAGTTCGAACTCCATCTCGCTGAACTGGCGGGGAGTGTGCTTCGTGCGCTCGTGGTACTCGCGGGCGTCGGCCATAGCGTTGCATTTCACACGGTTATTAAAACGCTTTTTCGTCGTCTGTCACGGAGTCACATCCGCCCGCCGGTCAGGCGGACGATGCCGAGCACGCGCTCCTCCCGGTGGCTCGCCTGTGCCCGGTCCAGCAGTGCATCGCGGGCCGACTCGACCCGCTCGCGCAACAGGTCGTGCGGCGGGGGGTCGTACCGGAGTTTGTGCGTCGGCGGCGTCGAAAGCACCGTCAGCGCACGGAAGAGCGCGTTCACCGGGGCGGCCACCGGCTCGTCCGACAGTGCCATGTCCACCAGCACCACCGTCCCGTCGGTCGCGAGGTCGCACCAGCCGTCGACGGCCGCGGCAGGGTCCGCCAACATCCCCGAGACGAACGTCGCGAGGACGCCGTCGACGGGTCCCGAAACCGGCGGTGCAGTCGCGTCACCGTGGACGAGGTGGACGTTCCCCCAGCCCCTCCTGTCGACGAGTCCGCGGGCCTGGTCGAGCATCCCGCGGGTGTAGTCGACGCCGACGACCGTCCCATCGGGGCCGACCTGCTCGCGCAGGTACGGCAGGTTCGCACCCGTGCCACAGCCCATCTCGACGACGGTGTCGCCCCGGTCGAGTGCGAGCGCCCGCGCTGCGCGGTCACGGAGCTCGCCGACGCCGGGAACGTACGTCGCAACCAAATCGTACAGTCCCGCCCACCGGCCGTAGAACGCTCGCGCGGCGGCAGTCCCGTCGCTCATGTCAGCTCGCGAATCGTCTCCGCGACGGCGACGGGGTCGTCGCCGAGCACGTAGCAGATGGGTTCGATGCCGACCGCGCCGGTCTGGTACAGCACCGTCGCGTCCGGCGTCTCGTCCAGCGCCGCCGCGACGCCCGCCGCAACGTCTTCCTCGCTCTCGAACGCTGCCGTCACGTGGCCCTGCTCCTCCAGCGCCGCGACGATGTCGGGGTCGTAGCGGATGTTCGCCGCCGCGTTGGCACCGCTACCGGCATCGCGCGCCGCCAGCAGCACGCTCGCGACGTACTCGCTGACGCCGAACTCCGGTTCGGCGGGAATCGTCGCCCGGCCCTTCACGTCCACGATGCGGCCCGGCACACCCGCCACGTCGTCGATGGTGGTCGCGTCGGGCGTACACGCCACCAGGTTCGAACCGACGTTCGGGATGAGCCCCGCGAACCCGCTCGTGTTCTCCAGCACGCGTAGCCCGCGCCGGAGCGACGAGAGCACGCGCTCGGCACTGCGCAGGTCGCTGTCCGGGTCGTGGATGGCGAACTCCGCGCCGTACTCCGCCAGCTCGGGCATCTGCTCCCTGTGCATCGCCGCCAGCAGGTCACCGCGCTCGAGCTGCCGGATGACCACCTCCGCCTCCACGAGCCCCTGAACCGGGCGCATCGTGTCCGACGCGAGCCCCTCGCCGACGCGGGCGACGAGCTCCTGAACCCGCTCGTCCTCGACGAACTCCTGCCGTCGAGTCACGTCGCCGTGGGCGTACTTCGACACCGCGGACTGGCTGATGCCGAGTGCCTCCGCGACCTCGCTCTGGGTGAACCCGCGGTCGCGCAGGTCCTCCGCGAGCATCGAGCGGAACGTCGGGAGGAACTCCTCGACGACGATCTCCTCGACGAATCTCATTTCTGGTCTCCACTAAACTCGTGATCGCCTTGAATCTTGGACGCCTGGGGGCCGGTCTGGTCCTGGTACTTCGAGCCCCGCTCGCTCCCGTAGGGCCGCTCTGCCGGGGTCTTCAGTTCGGTGAACGTCAGCTGGGAGATGCGCATCCCGGGCGTCAGCGCGACCGGCGCGCTCCCGAGATTCGAGAGCTCGAGGGTTATCTGTCCACGGTACCCCGGGTCGCACAGCCCTGCTGTGGCATGTACTACCACGGCAAGACGACCCAGGGAAGAACGGCCCTCCACGTGGGCGATGAGGTCCGCCGGGATCTCCACCCGCTCCTTCGTCGTTCCCAGCACGAAGTCGCCCGGATGCAGGATGAACTCTCCCTCGGGGTCGACGACCGTCTCGTTGACGTACTCGTCAACCTCGCTCTCCGAGTTCGGATGGATACAGGGGATGTTCGTCCGCTGGAACTCCAGGAACTCCCGCCCCAGCCGCAGGTCGACACTCGCCGGCTGCACCTGCAGGTCGATGTCGTCGAGCGGTTCGACGACGAGGTCGCCCTCCTCGAGCCGCCGCAGGATGTCCGCGTCCGAAAGTATCATGCTCGGAGTGTCCACCGGGTTGCGGGTAAAGGTTCTCGATTGGACTCCGTGGCGTGAAAACAGCGCTAATCGACCGGGCTATGCTCCCGGAACCCCGAACGCCCCGACACCCAGATTGAACACGACGTTCAGCAGGTAGATGATGAGCGTCGCGGCGACCCAGGCGGCGAACCCGATGATGCCGGCGTCCGTCCAGCCGCCGGGGTAGCGCCAGTTGATGACCCAGATCCAGGCCAGTAGCGCGAACAGCACGCCGAACAGCGGCACCAGCGAGCCGAGCGACCACGCGATGGCACCGACGAGCGCGGTGACGACGGCGTGGCTGTAGTCGTCCACGTCGGCGACGACGCGAGCGGCGACGTAGATGGCGAGACCGCCGACGAGCAGTGCGACGACGAACGAGACGACGGAGCCGATGAGTGACACCATATCCTTGGATTCGTCGGCAGCGCTAATATAGGGCCCCCCTGTTTCTGCTCGCTCTCGCGTTCCGGACGGGGCACGACACGTCGCTTCTCGGAGGGGAACGATTACGACCGATGCGATCCAACGGCCCGGTATGTCCCTCCACACTGACAGCCGGCCGTGGCTGACTGCGGCGGCGACCGTCGCCTTCCTCGTCGGGCTCGTGGTGCTGACGGACGCGACGGCGGGGTCCGTGCTCCCCATCGCCGTGCTGTTCGTCGGGACCGCGCTCTGGAACGTCGTCGAGGCGTCCATAGACACACCCGAAGGATCGAACTGGGTGGTCTACGGCGGGCTAGTCGCCGTGATCGGCTCGCTGCTGGCGGTCGTCGACGGGTCCGTCGCAGTCGGCGCGGCGGTCGTCGCTGCCGGGCTGTGGTTCGTCGCGGACGGGGTGACGACGATGCTGTACGCGCCGGCCACCGAGCGCCCGGCGTTCGTGGCCGGAATCGACGAGGACTCGGGCGAGGCGATGCGCCGCATGGGCACGCTTCAGGTCGTCCACCAGCGCTTGAAAGCGACCGACGGTCCCGTTACGCCGACCGAGCTGGCGGCGGATCTCGAACTCACGGCGGAGCGGGCCGCGGACGCGCTGGCGTACCTCGAGACGCAGAACAGGGCGGAGAAGGTGGACGCCGGCTACCGAACGCGGCCGCCCCGCTGGGGCCGACTCGACCCCGTGGTTCGGTTCGTTGGCTGGCTCCCGCGGCGGCTCTTCCGACCGGTCCGGCGGGTCCGTCGCGGCGTCGCGGACTGAGAACGGCCGACCGGTTCAGGCCTCCGCCTGCCAGTCCCGTACGCGGTCGGCGCTGACGCCCTGGACGTCGCCGGCGACGGTGTCCGGGTCCGCCTCTTTCAGGTCGTCGACGCTCTCGATGCCGGCGTCCTTGAGCTTCTCGGCGGTCGCCGACCCGATGCCGTCGAGGGACTCCAGGTCGGTGCCGGACTCGCTCTCGCGCTCCTGGTACTCGCGGTAGTTGCAGATTGGACAGCCGAGCTCCCAGGGCTCGCGGTCGTCGTCCTCGTAGGTGACGTGTAAGGCGTGGACGCCGTGTTCGTCGCAGACCTCGTCCTGGACCTCGATGTCACCACGCCGGGGAAGCGGAACGGAGTAGTCGCAGTCGGGGTAGCGCTTGCAGCCGACCAGCCGGGAGCCGTTCCGGAGGGTCTTGACGGCGAGCTCGCCACCCGCTGCGTCGCTGGCTTCGCCGTCTCGCGGCGTCTCCGACGGCGCGCTCTCCTCACCACAGTCCGGACAGGGGCCGATACCGGGGCCCTCGCCGGCCTCGTCGGCCTTGCACTGCGGGCAGCCGTGGACGAACGTCTGGCGGCCGGCGAGCATCTTCACCTCGTTGAGCCCGTGCTCCTCGCAGGTCTCGTCCATGATGAGGGGTTTGCCCGTCGAGGGCAGCGGGAGGGTGTAGTCGCAGTCGGGGTAGCCGTCACAGCCGACGAAGTACGAGCCGCGACGCGAGCGACGCACGAGCAGGTCGTGGTCGGATTCGGGGCAGGGCCCGAGCCGCTTGTCGGCCTTGAGGCTCTCCTGGAGGTGGTCACCGACCTCCTCGCGGGAGTCACGGAGCTCCTCGAACACCCTGTCGAGCATCTCACGGGACTCCTGGGTCACCTCCTCGTAGCTCGCCTCGCCCTTCGCGATGCGGTCCATGTCCTGTTCGAGCTGTGCGGTCATCTCCTCGCTGACGATGTGGTCGGCGAACGTCTCGGCCGCCTCGACGACGGCCTCGGCGAGCGCGGTGGGCCGCGGGGGGTCGTTCTCGATGTAGCCACGGTCGTACAGCTTCTCGATTGTCTCGTGCCGGGTCGCTTTCGTCCCGATACCCATCTTCTCCATCGTCTCGATGAGGCGGGACTGGCCGTAGCGCCGCGGCGGCTGCGTCTGTTTCGCCTCCAGCCGGACGTCCTCGATGGCGATCTCGTCGTCGACGTCGACGTCGGGGACGTAGTTCTCGTTGGTCGAGTAGTAGGGGTAGACCGCGTGATAGCCGGGGTCGACGAGGCGCTTGCCGTTGGCCTTCAGCCGGTGGTCGCCCACGTCGGCGACGACCTTCAGATGCTCCCACTCGGCCGGCTCGGCGACGGTCGCGTAGAACCGGCGGACGACCAGCTCGTACACCTCCCACTCGTCGTCGTCCACGTCGCTGCCCCGGACGGGAATCTCCCCGGTCGGGTGGATGGGCGGGTGGTCGGTCGTCTCCTCGTCGCCCTCGGTCGGTTCGATGTCCTCCAGGTCGAGCAGCGCCTCGGCGCTCTCGCCGAGCTCGGAGTGGCCGACGAAGTCGTCGAGCAGCTCCTCCTCGTCGAGGTCGTCGGGATAGACGGTGTTGTCGGTGCGGGGGTAGGTGATGAAGCCGGCGGTGTAGAGGTCCTCCGCGATGCTCATCGCGCGCTTGGCCGAGTAGCCAAGCGAGCTGGCCGCCCGGATGAACTGCGTGGTGTTGAACGGCGCGGGCGGGCTGTCGGTCCGGCTGCGGCGGTTGACGTCGGTGACCGTCGCGCTCGCCGCCTCGGACAGGTCGTCGTACACCGCGTCCGCCGTCGCCTCGTCCCAGACGCGTTCGGCCTCGTTGTCGTCCTCGTCGAGGTAGAAGTACTGCGCCTCGAACGCCGCGTCCTCGTCCGCCGGGGCGAGGTCGGTGAACAGCTCCCAGTAGTTCTCGGGGTCGAACGCGTCGATCTCGCGCTCGCGGTCGACGATGAGCTTCAGCGTCGGCGACTGCACGCGGCCGACGGAGATGAAGTCCTCGCCGAGCTGGCGCGCCGACAGCGAGAGGAACCGCGTCAGCGCCGCCCCCCACACGAGGTCGATGACCTGCCGGGCCTCGCCGGCGGCGGCGAGGTCGAAGTCCAGGTCGTCCGGCTCGGCGAAGGCGTCGGTGACCTCGCGCTGGGTGATGGAGGAGTACCGCACCCGGTCGACGGGCACGTCCTCGTTCACCTCGCGGACGATCTCGTAGGCCTCCTTCCCGATGAGCTCTCCCTCGCGGTCGTAGTCCGTCGCGATGGTGACTCGCTCGGCCTTCCGGGCGAGCAGTCGCAGCGTCGCGACGATGTTCTCCTTCGTCGGCGTCTTCTGGATGTCGGCGCCGATGAGCTCGTGCGGCTCGACGTCGCGCCAGTCGTCGTACTCCGGCGGGAAGTCGACGCCGACGACGTGGCCCGACAGCCCCACGCAGCGTTTGCCGCCCCACCTGTAGACGTTGACGCCGTTCTCGCGCTCGGCGGACGCGGACTCGCCGCTCAGGATGTCGGCGATGCGGCGGGCCGCGTTGTCCTTCTCGGTGATAATCAGCTCCATCGTCCACCTCGCGGTCGTCCCTGGCTCATTGGGGGAGAATAAGCGCACGCCCCGTTTAGAGCTTTCGCCGAAAACCGCCGGACTGCGCGGGTGTGCGTGCGCCTGAGCGTCGGACACGAGCGGCCGCGTACGCGAGGTGTCGGTCGAGTCTCGCGCTCCCGTCGTCAGCGGAGAGGGGGACCAACCGGACGCCGTTCCTGGTGGCCGTCTCAGTCCGTCCGGAACCGGGTCCTCGTCACTGCCTCGTCGCACAGCAAGAACCTTTGTATGGCTAGCAACGCTACACTTGGGAGGTCCAGTTCACATGAGTGCACGGCTCGACCCGGAGACGGCCCGCCGGCGGTTGTACGAGATCATGGGGAGCGACGACCCCCTCGACGACCGCATCCGGCGGGCTCTGGTCCTCGGAAGCCGGTTCCTCGCCGTCGAGAACGGTCACTTCACCAGCATCGACGCGAGCGACGACTACTGGCGCGCGGCCGTGAGCACGGACCCCGCGGACGGACCGTTCGCCGCCGGGACGGTGATCGACCTCGCCCAGACCTACTGCCGGCTGGCAGTGGACACCGACGAGCAGCTCGTGCTCTCGGCGGCGAGCGAACAGGGAATGGCCGACGACCCCGCGTACCGGGAGCACGAGCTCGAGTGCTACCTCGGGACGCCGGTCAGGGTAGACGGGTCGACGGTCGGCACCGTCTGTTTCGTGTCACACGAGCGGCACGAGGCGTTCGACGCCGTCGAGACGATGTTCGCCGAACTGCTCGCACGGACGATAGAGCGAGAGCTGGAGCATCAGCACGCGGAGGACCGGATGGCACGGCTCGACGAGTTCGCCGGCGTGCTGAGCCACGATCTCCGGAACCCGCTGAACGTCGCTCAGGGGTGTCTCGAGTCGGTGAAGGAGACCGGTGACCCGGACGACTTCGAGGGCGTCGCGGCGGCGCTCGACCGGATGGAGGCGCTCATCACCGACGCCCTGACAGTCGCCAGAGAGGGTCGCCCGGTCACCGACTACGAGGCCGTGCCCCTCGACACCGTCGTCCGTGACTGCTGGCGGATGGTCGACACCGCCGACGCGACGCTGGTCATGGAGTCGCGACGGACCGTCCGTGCGGACGCGAGTCGACTCCAGCGGCTGCTGGAGAACCTCGTCCGGAACGCGCTCCAGCACGGCGGGAGCGAGGTGACTGTGGTCGTCGGCGACCTCCCCGAGGGGTTCTACGTCGCCGACGACGGTCCGGGTATCCCACCGGACAGACGGGCCGAGGTGCGCGAGTCGGGGTTCACGACAGCCGAGGACGGTACCGGCTTCGGGCTGAGCATCGTCCAGTCCATCGCGGAGGCTCACGGCTGGTCGGTCGAGATAACGGAGAGCGAGGAGGGCGGTGCCCGGTTCGAGTTCCACGGCGTGGACACGGTCGAGGCGGCGGAGTGAGTCGGGGGCCGGCGGGCCGGGACAGGGAGACACACGTCCGAGTCCTTAAATGCGGGCGAGGGAGTAGGGTGGGGTGTGACGATCGAACTGGACGGCGCGCACACCACCGCCCGCGTCATGGTCGAGGACGAGTCGCTGGTCGAGGCGAACTGTCTGGACCAGATCCGGACGCTGGTCGACCACCCCGCGTTCACCGAGCCGGTTCGGGTCATGCCCGACACCCACTGGGGCGCGGGCGCACCCATCGGCTTCACGATGCCACTCGGTGAGCGCGTGGTCCCGAACATCGTCGGCGTCGACGTCGGCTGCGGGATGGCGGCGACGAACCTCGGACGCGAGCTGCCCTGCGACGACGAAGAGCGCGAGCGCCGCGTCCGCGAGGCGATTCCCATGGGCCGCGACGTCCACGACTACGACGACGCGGTCCACCTCGTCGACGAGTTCCCGTTCGACCGCGCGAACGACGTGTTCGAGCGGTTCGACGCGGCCTACCGCGAGCGCTTCGGCGAGTCGGTCGACCCCCTCGAGTTCGAGTTCGACGGCTACGACGGCGAGTACTTCGAGGGGCTCTGCGACCGCGTGCTCTCCCGGAAACGCCAGGGGATGGGCTACGTCATCCGCGGGGCCGGCACTCTCGGCGGCGGGAACCACTTCGTCGAGTTCGCCCGCGGCCGCGAGTCGGGCGACTACTGGCTCGTCGTCCACTCCGGGTCGCGCTACCTGGGGCTCTCCGTCGCGGAGTACTGGCAGGAGCGCGCCTCCGACCTCCGCGACGCGGCCCACATGCGCGGCCAGATCGACGAGGGTGACCGGCAGTACCTGAAGTTCGACCCCGACGAGGTCACGCCCTCCGAGCTGTTCGCCTGGGTCACCGGCGGGATGGGCGAGTCCCACGTCGACGCCGACGCGGTCCGCGCGGAGTTCGACGGGAAGGAGATAGAGCGCACGTTCGACCGCCTGAACGCGATGGACCCCACCGGCACCGACCGCAACGAGGAGCTCGACTGGCTCGAAGGTCGCGAGGCCCACGGCTACCTCGTCGACATGCTGTTCGCCCAGCAGTACGCCCGCTGGAACCGCGAGCTGATGAGCGACGCGATCTGTGACTCGCTCGGCGTCGACCCAGTCGACCGCTTCCAGTCCATCCACAACTACATCGACTTCCACGACCTGACCATCCGGAAGGGAGCGACCCCCGCCCGCGACGGCCAGCGCCTCGTCGTCCCGTTCAACATGGCCGACGGCTCCGTTATCGCCCGCGGGAAGGGCAACGAGGAGTGGCACCGGACCGCCCCCCACGGCGCGGGCCGAGTGATGGGCCGCCGCGAGGCCCACGAGACGTTCTCGGTGGAGGAGTTCGCCGACGCGATGGACGGCGTCTATTCGGAGTCGATCGAGGAGAGCGTCATCGACGAGGCCCCGATGGCGTACAAGTCCTCGGAGGCGATTACCGAAGCGCTGGAGCCGACCGCTGAGGTCGTCGAGCGGCTGGACGTGCTGCACAACCTGAAGGCGAAGGAGTGACCCCGACGAAGAGAAGCAGTCCTCTTACTCGTCCAGCTCCTCGCGCAGCAGCCCGTTCACCGTCCCGGGGTCGGCGCTCCCGCCGGTCTTCCCCATCACCTGTCCGACGAGGAAGTTGATCGCCCCGTCGTCGCCGTCCTCGTAGTCGGAGACGGCGTCGGGGTTCTCCGCGATGGCCTCGCCGACCGCCTGGGCGACCTCGTCCTCGCCGGTCTTGCCGAGCCCCTCGCTCTCGACGATGGCGTCGGGTCCTTCGCCCTCGTCGAGCATCCGCCGGAGGACGATCTCCTCGGCGTTCTTCGTGGTGATCTCGTCCTCGGCGACGAGTTCGACGAGGCGGGTGAACTCGTCGAGACGAGCCTCGATATCGGTGATCTGCATGTCGCGGTAGTTCAGCTCGCCGAGGAGGTTGTCCGCGACCCAGGTCGCCGCGAGGTCCGGGTCGAACGACTCCGCCACGTCCTCGTAGAAGTCCGCGACCTGCTTCGTGTTGGTGAGCTTCGACGCGGACTCGTCGTCGAGGCCGTACTCCGCTTCGAACCGCTCACGCCGGGCGTCCGGCAGCTCGGGAATGGCGATGCGCTCCTTCCAGTCCGACACCTGCAGCGGCGGGAGGTCGGCCTCCTCGAAGTACCGGTAGTCCTTCTCCTCCTCCTTCGAGCGCATCGAGACGGTGGAGCCGTGCGTCTCGTTGAAGTGACGGGTCTCCTGCTGGACGCCCTTCCCACGCCGGATGAGGTTCTTCTGTCGAGTCTCCTCGTAGGCGAGTGCGGTCTCCGCACCCTTGTGGCTGGAGATGTTCTTCACCTCCGTGCGGTTCGCGTCCTCGAGCGTCTCCTCGGAGATGGCTCCCTCGTCGTCGATCTCGTCCTCGGGGATGATGGAGAGGTTCGCGTCGACGCGCAGGCTGCCGTCGCGCTGGCTGTCGAACACGCCCAGGTACTCCAGCACCTCCTCCAGCTTCGCGAGGAACGCCCGGGCCTCGGCGGGCCGCCGGAAGTCGGGCTTCGTGACGATCTCCATCAGCGGCGTGCCGGCGCGGTTGTAGTTCACCCGCGTGTGCGTCGCCGTGTCGATGCCGCCCCCGACGTGCTGCAGGCTCCCCGGGTCCTCCTCCAGATGTGCCCGGCGGATGCGGACCGTGCGGCGCTCGCCCTCCACCGACACCTCCAGTTCCCCGTCACGACAGATGGGCTCGTCGTACTGGGTGATCTGGAAGTTCTTCGGCAGGTCGGGGTAGTAGTAGTTCTTCCGGTGGAACCGCGTCTCCTCGGGTATCTCCGCGTCGATGGCCTTGCCCACCTTCACCGCGGCCTCGACCGCGCCCTCGTTCAGCACCGGCAGCGCGCCGGGCAGTCCGAGACAGACCGGACAGACGTTCGTGTTCGGTTCCTCCGTCGGCTCCGTCGAGCAGCCACAGAAGATCTTCGTCTCCGTCTCCAGTTGGACGTGGACCTCGAGCCCGATGACCGCCGCGAGGTCGCCCTCCTGGGCAGCCTGCGTACTCATTGGAACTGGATTCGGTGTGTGATGGTTAAAGCGTGACGGGTTTCGCGTCTGAATGCTGTTTTCTGTGTCGTTCTTGCTACCGTCACGGAAGTCTGGAGCAGTTCATACGACGACATTCCGGGTCACGAGAACAGCCAGAAAGCCCCGAGCGTTTCGACTCGGGGGACTCGCTTCGCTCCTCGCTCCGCTCCGGTGCCTGAGCGCGACGCGCTCAGACTCGCGAGAGCTCCGCTCTCGCGTCGCTTGCTTCGTCCGCCGTCGCCGAAACGCTCGCCCCTTTCAGTCCCACCCCGCAACCACACCGCACCTCACGCCTCCCCAGCCTCCTGCGCTTCTCGCTTTGCTGCGATGCTCGTCCCTCGCACGTGCATGGCGAGCGGCCTCCGGCACGCTCGCCAGCGCGCGCCGTGCCGGTTGGTTCGACGATTCCGTCACCAGCCACACGGCCAAGACACCCCGCGCCGGCAGGCGCGTGGGTGTCGAGGGGGAGGGCTGGCGCGGTGCGGTCGCGGGGTGGGACTGAAAGGGGCGGCGGGCTACGCGACCCCCGGCGAAGTAAGGACCGCAGCGGAGCGGGGACCGCAGCGAGTCGCGGGAGCGTAGCCCGCCGGGGCTTTCTGGCTGTTCGAGGACCGCACGGTTCCGGCGACAGATGATGAAAGTGGTCCGCTCTCGTTGGACCGAAACAGGTTGTACGAGACTAATCGCAGACAGAACGTTCACACGGGAGGGGGCCCAAGACGGGAGAGATGACCGAAACGGCGGACGTCTCGAAGACGCGGGCGTGGGTGATGGCGGCGCGGCCACAGACGCTGCCGGCGGCGGCGTCGCCGGTCCTGGTGGGGACCGCGGTCGCGTACTACGGTGGGGTGTTCGAGCCGGTTGCGGCGCTCTTTGCGTTCATCGGCGCGGCGCTCATCCAGGTCGGGACGAACTTCGCGAACGACTACTACGACGCGGTGCAGGGCGCGGACACCGAGAATCGGGAGGGGTTCACCCGCGTGACGGCGGGCGGCCTCATCGAGCCGGCCGCGGTCAAGCGTGCGATGGTACTGACGTTCGGGCTGGCCATCGTCTCCGGGGCCTATCTCGTCTACGTCGCGGGCGTCCCCATCCTCGTCGTCGGCCTCGTGAGCGTCGCCTGCGGCGTGGCGTACACGGGCGGGCCGTACCCGCTGGGG
The DNA here is from genome assembly GCF_024609245.1 of Haloarchaeobius sp. FL176. Classification (GTDB taxonomy): domain Archaea; phylum Halobacteriota; class Halobacteria; order Halobacteriales; family Natrialbaceae; genus Haloarchaeobius. Next base: position 52,001 of record NZ_JANJYH010000003.1, on the reverse strand, counting down.
TACCACGGCCTGGGCGACGTGTTCGTGTTCATCTTCTTCGGGCTGGTCGCCGTGACCGGCACCTACTACGTGCAGGCGGCGGCGCTGCTCGGCGAGCCGCTTTCGACCGGGCTCGTCGACGCGCCGGAGCTCGCCCTCGCGTTCGTCGCGAGCCTCCCGATGGCGGCCATCTCGACGAACATCCTCGTGGTGAACAACGTCCGCGACCGCGGGGAGGACAGAGAGACGGGTAAGGAGACGCTGGTCGTGAAGTTCGGCTACGGCTTCGGCCGCGCGGAGTTCGTGTCGATGCTGGTGCTGGCGTACCTCACCCCCGTCGCGCTCGTCGTGGGCTACGGGGTGCCCGCGACGGTGCTCCTCTCGTGGCTCTCCCTGCCGCTCGCGTGGACCGTCACGACGACCGTGCTGAACCGGACCGACGGCGCGGCGCTGAACCCGGCGCTGGAACGGGTCGGCCAGCTGCTCGCGCTGTACGCGCTGCTGTTCTCGGTCGGCTTCGTCGCCCCGGAGACCGCCCTCGGGGGCGCGCTGGCCGTCGGAGCACCCGCCATGCCGACCCCGACGGAGGTGGCCTGATGCGGGTAGAGACGCGCGACTTCGCCGTCTCGCTCGCCACGCCGCTGGCGACGGCGCGTGGCGAGATCACCGAGCGCGAGGGCGTCCTCGTCAGGGTCGCTGACGGCGGCGAGAGCGGGGTCGGCGAGGCGACTCCGCTCTCCTCGTGGACCGAGTCGCTGGGCGACTGCCGGACGGCACTCGACGACGCTGCGGACCGACTGAACGCGGGCGAGGCGACACCCGGCGAGGTGCTGGGCGACCTCGTCGACACGCCGGCGGCCCGGCACGGCCTCTCGCTCGCACTGGCCGACCTCCGGGCGGGCCGCAGGGGGGAGCCACTCTACCGCTTCCTCGGCCGCGAGAGCGAGCGCGAGGCCGTGCCCGTCAACGCGACGGTCGGCGACGGCGACCGCGCGGAGACCGTCGACGCGGCCGAGGCGGCCGTCGACGCGGGCTACGGCGTGGTGAAGCTCAAGGCCGGTACCCGCCCGGTCGGCGACGACGTGGCCCGCGTGCAGGCCGTCCGGGACGCGGTCGGACCGGACGTGGAACTCCGCGTCGATGCCAACGGCGCGTGGGACCGCGAACAAGCGGCCGAGGCGTTCGACGCCTTCGCCGACGCCCGGGTGCGCTACGTCGAGCAACCCCTCCCTCCGGACGACCTCGCCGGTCACGCCGCGCTCCGCGGCGGTCGGGTCGGGGTCGCACTGGACGAGTCGCTGGCGAGTCACCCCGTCGAGGCGGTGCTGGAGGCCGGCGCGGCCGACCTGCTCGTCCTGAAACCGATGGCCGTCGGCGGCGTCCAGCGCGCCAAGCGTGCCATCTTGCAGGCCCGCGAGGAGCAGGTCGCGTCGGTCGTCACGACGACGGTCGACGCGGCGGTCGCACGCACCGCGGCGGTCCACCTCGCCGCCTCGGTGCCCGGTATCTCGGCCTGCGGGCTGGCGACGGCGGACTGGCTCTCGACCGACGTGGGGCCGGACCCCTGCCCGGTCGACGACGGCGTCATCGAGGTCCCCCAGGAGCCGGGGCTCGGTGTGGAGGGGGTCTGGGAGTGACCAGGGTGCAGGCTCCGCAGGTGGTGCGACGGTGAGACCGCCGACGGAGTGGCCGTCGGCCGACCTGCTCGCCGAACGGGCGAGCCGGACGCCGGAGCGCGAGGCGCTCGTCGCCGCCGACACAGGGGCGGCGTGGACCTACCGCGAACTCCACGCTGCCGTCGCCGACCTCGCGGACCGCCTCGACCCCCCCCTCGGGGATGGTCGCCTCGGCGTGCTCTCGCCGACCCGACCCGCCGTCGCGCAGCTGCTGTTCGCCGCGCTCCGCCTCCGCGCGCCGCTCGTCCCGCTGAACGTCCGGAACGCGACCGAGGACCTCGCGGACCAGGCTGCCCGCGCCGACCTCGACGCGCTGGTCTGTACGACAGGCACGCGAGCCATGGCCGAGGGGATCGCCCCAGACGGCTGCACGGCCGTCAGTGTCGACGACGAGGACGGCCCGGCGTGGGTCGACGAGTCCGGCGGGAGCGACGAGAGTGACGCGCTGCCGGCCTCACCCACGCTCGGTGACGCCCCAGACCCCGACGCCGAGGCGCTCCTCGTCTTCACCTCCGGGACGACGGGCCGGCCGAAGGGCGTGCGGCTGACGACACGGAACCTCGTCGCCAGCGCCACCGCCTCCGCGTTCCGTCTCGGCGTCGACCGCGACGACCGCTGGCTCGTCCCGCTCCCGACCTACCACGTCGGTGGGCTGGCACCCCTCGTCCGGTCGACGCTGTACGGCACGATCACGGTCCTCGGTCCCGGTGGCGGCTTCGACGCCGAGACGACGGCGGAGCACCTCGGCGACCATCGGTGCACCTGCGTCTCGCTCGTCCCCACGATGCTCGACCGACTGCTCGGGTTCGGGTGGCGTCCGGACGACCGGCTCCGGGTCGTCCTGCTCGGCGGCGCACCGGCGAGCCAGGACCTCCTCGACCGATGCGCCGAGCGTGGGGTGCCCGCGTGGCCCACCTACGGCATGAGCGAGGCGTCCTCACAGGTGACGACCGCGCCACCCGAGACGGCCCGCGAGCACCCCGGCACGGTCGGCCAGCCGCTCGTGAACGTCACCCTCCGGGTCCTCGACGCCGACGGCGAGCCCTGCGACCCCGGCGAGCGCGGCGAACTCGTCGCCGACGGACCCCAGGTGACACACGGGTACCTCGACGAGGAACACACCGACGCCGCCTTCTCCGAGCTCGGGCTGCACACCGGCGACGTGGGCTATCGCGACGCGGACGGCCGGCTCTGGGTGACCGGGCGAGTCGACGACCTGCTCGTCTCGGGCGGGGAGAACGTCGACCCGAACCGGGTCGCGCGGGTGCTCCGGGAGTGCCCTGGCGTGACGGACGTCGCCGTCGTCGGCCTCGACGACCCCGAGTGGGGCGACCGGGTCGCCGCGCTCGTCGTCGGTGAGTGCTCGCCGGCCACGTTCGACGACTACGCCCGCGAGCACCTCGCTGACCACGAGCGCCCGCGGACGGTCGCGTTCGCCGACGCGCTGCCACGGACTGCCTCGGGGACCGTCGACCGTGACGCGGTCCGCGCTCGACTCCGGGGCCCCCGCGAGTGAGTTCGGCGGTTCGGCTCAGATAGTCCGAATCTCGTAGCCCTCGTCCGCGAGCCGGGCGACCGCAGGGGCGTGCTCGTCGCTGTCGCTGAGAAGCGTCACCCCCCGACGCCCTGCAGGCCCCGCTGCTCGACGAGCGTCCAGTTCCGACTGAACGGCCGGTCCGTCGTCTGTCGTGGTGTCGTCGGTCGTCCTCTCACCGCCGAACAGCGAGTCGAGTAGTCCCATTTCGGGTTTCGCTTGGGAACCGGCTACGAAACCGCTTCCTGGGTCGGGCGTGACAGCTGGACAATCGTTTGCCCCGGTCAGTCGGAGCCGTGTCGTCCGTGCTCGTCCACCTCGCCGGCGACCACGCGGGTCGAGGAGATGCGCTCTCCGTCCTCGGCACGCACGAGCGGGACGACGACGGCGACCAGCGGTTCGAGTCCGTTCGCCCGTCGCTCGTCGTTCAGGCCCGGCACCTCGTCGGCGGTCTCGCGGGAGACGACGACCGCTTCGAGGCTCCCGTCGCTCGCGGCGAAGTCGTGCTCGCTGGCTATCTCACGGAGCTCGATGTCGCGGTTCCAGCGGTCGAGCGCGTCGAGCTCCCGCCGGAGCGCCTCGGCGCGGTCGGTGAACGCGGGCACCTCGCGCTCGCGGCTGCTGCCCGCGAACCGGTCGCTCGTCAGTCCGACGACGACGCCGTCGGCACCGACCTCCAGAGCGGTCTCGAGCAGGGACCGGTGGCCGTCGTGTACCGGCCCGAACGTCCCGGCGACGGCGACTCGCATGGCACGGTCTTGGCGTCCCGGGGGCTTAGTCCACGGGGGCGATTTATGCCTGTCCGCGCCGTACGGCAGGGCGTGTGCACGCTCACCCTCGCCTGGCGTGTCTTCGACGAGCCCGTCGTGGTCGCCGCGAACCGCGACGAACTGCTGCAGCGGCCCTCGGTCGACCCCGCCGTCGTCGAGACGGACCCGGTCGTCGTCGCACCCCGTGACGAGGAGGCCGGCGGGACCTGGATCGGCTACAACGAACACGGTGTGTTCGTGGGACTGACGAACCGCTGGCTCGAATCGACCCTGGCCGGCGAACGCTCGCGCGGCCTGCTCGTCCGCGATGCCCTCCGCCAGCCGTCCGCGGCCGCGGCCGCCGAACTGGTCGCGGGGGCGGTAGCCGACCACGAGTACCAGGGGTTCAACCTCGTGGTCGCCGACGCCGACGACGCCACCCTGCTCTCCTGGGACGGCGAGCTGACCGTCACCGAGTTCGACCCCGGGGTCCACGTCGTCGTCAACGTCGGCGCGGACGACACGTTCGACGTGCCCGACGGCCGGCGCGGGCCCGGCGAGCGACAGGTCGAGGCCGTCGGCCGGATTCGCACGGCTCTCGACCCGCGTGACGACGAGACCGCCCGCGAGTGGCGCGACCGAGCGGCAGCCGTCCTCGGCGACCACGAGTTCGGCGTCTGTGTGCACGACCCCGAGGGCCGGTTCGGCACGCGCTCGTCCTCGCTGGTCGTGCTCGGCGACGAGCCCGAGTACCACTTCGCCGACGGCCCACCCTGTGAGACGACGCACGAGCCGGTGGTCCTCGAAGGGCAGGTTTAAGCGGGACGACCGACGTACTACGGACGTGATAGCCATGCCTGTCGCACCGACGACACGGGGGTGGTCGGCGTGAGCGTCGCTGAAGAGGACCTGTCGGCGGACGAGCTCGCCGGTCTGGAACTCGTCAGAGAGACCGGTGGCATCCACCAGAGCGACTTCTGGAAGGAGCTCGACGTCTCCTCGCGCAAGGGCTCGCGCATCGCCGAGTCCCTCGTCGAGAAGGAACTCGTCGACCGGGAGGAGACGGTGTACGAGGGCCACAACACGTACCTCATCACGCCAATCGCCCGCGACCTGAACTTCTCGCTGCTGATGGCCGGCGACATGCTCTCGCCGTACATCGGCGAGGAGGAGGCGGACCCGCAGTCCGACGCCTTCACGCAGTGGATAATGAACCTCGCGTACGAGGAGTAACTACTCGCAGCGCCGTCGAGACGCAGTACAGTTCTTCGCCCGACTACGCCGTCGGGTACCGTCGTTCGATCAGCACGAACGGGTCGCGCTCCCTGTTGTAGTAGCCCACGTCACCGTCGATGGCTTCGATGATGCGGCGGTGGACCTCACGTGCGGCCCGTCCCTCGTCCGGCGAGAGGTTGTGCTGTCGCCGGAGCCGTGCCCAGAACGTGTCGTCCAGCCAGAACAACGTCTCGTCGTTGGACTGGTAGACCAGCTCGCCCTCCTCGCGCAGTTCTTCGGGACCGAGCCCACGCCCCGAGAGCTGGGCCCGCGCCAGCACGGCGACGAGCTGGCGTCGTGAGATCGGTGCGTGCAGTGCTACGTCGTCGATCAGGTCGTCGAAGTATCTCTCGACGAGGTCGCAGGCTCGCGAGAACTCGTCGAACTCGACGTCTGTCTCCTCTGTGATTCGCATCTTTGCTCACCCCCCGAACGCCGCCCCCGCGGCGGTCGGTTTCAACCACACGTACCACGAACCGGAATATAACTATTGTGGACGACTCACCTCTCGATACGCAGGACGGTGGCGGGGTCGAACCAGCGGGTGGCCGGAACGTTCAAGCGACGTCCCGGACCGGGGTGCGCGTCAGTCGAGCGCGCTGGCGGCGCGGATGATGGTCTCCTCGCCGAAGGCCGGGCCGACGAGCTGCAGGCCGACGGGGAGCCCGTCGGTCTCGCCTGCTGGCACCGAGATGGCGGGGAGGTCCGCGAGGTTCACCGGCACGGTGTTGGCGTCGGCGAGGTACATCTTGAGCGGGTCCGAGAGGCTCTCGCCGAGCTCCATCGGTGGGACCGGCATCGTCGGCGACGCGAGCACGTCCGCCTCCGAGAGCGCCTCGTCGAAGTCCTGCTTGACCCAGGCACGGGCGTCCTGTGCCTGCTTGTAGTACTTGTCGTGGTAGCCGGCCGAGAGGGCGTACGTCCCGAGCAGGACGCGGCGCTTGACCTCGGCACCGAAGCCCTCCTCGCGGGCCGTGCCGAACACCTCGTTCCAGTTCCCGTCGTAGCCGCCCGACTGGCCGTACCGCACGCCGTCGAACCGCGCGAGGTTCGAAGACGCCTCGGACATCGCGATGACGTAGTACGCTTGCACCGCGTACTCGACCGATTCGAGGCTGACCTCGTGGGTGGTCGCGCCCTGCGATTCGAGCTCGTCGAGCGCGTCGTAGAACGTCTCCACGACGCCCTCGTCGGCACCCTCGACCAGTTCGGTCGGGACGCCGATGGAGAGACCGTCGACATCGCCGTCGGCGGCGGCGGCGTAGTTCGAGTCCGCACCTTCCTCGCGGGTCGTCGCGTCGTGCTCGTCCGGACCGGCGATGACGTCGAGCAGCGCCGCGGTCTCCTCGACGGTCGCGCCGAAGGGCCCGATCTGCTCCAGGGAGTTCGCGTACGCGACGAGCCCGTAGCGCGAGACCAGCCCGTACGTCGGCTTGATGCCGACGACGCCGCAGAACGCGGCGGGACAGCGCACCGAGCCACCGGTGTCGCTGCCGAGCGCGAGGTCCGCCTCCTCCGCGGCGACTGCCGCCGCGGACCCGCCGGAGGAGCCGCCCGGAACGCGTCCTTCGGCGACCGGGTTCTCCGTCGGGCCGAACGCGCTGGTCTCGGTCGTCGTACCCATCCCGAACTCGTCCATGTTCGTCTTCCCGACGATGTCCGCGCCGGCCTCCTTCAGCCGTTCGACGACCGTCGCGTCGTACGGCGGCACGTAGTCGTCCAGCATCGCCGACCCGCAGGTCGTCCGCATGCCGGCAGTGGAGATGTTGTCCTTGACGGCGACGGTGGTCCCGGCGAGCGGGCCGTCGTCTGCACCCTCGACCGTCTCCTCGGTGATGAAGATGCTCATGAGACGTTCGGCCCCTTGAAGTAGCCGTCCTCTGTCTCGTCGGCGTTCGACAGCGCCTCCGCCTGACTCAGCCCCTCGCGCACCTCGTCGGGCCGCATCACGTTGACGAGGTCGGACTCGCGCTCGACCGTCGGCACCTCGTCGAGGGCGTCGAAGTAGTCGAGGATGTCGGCGAACTGGTCCGCGAACTCGTCGACCTCGTCCTCGTCGAGGTCGACCCGCGCCAGCTCCGCGACGTGGCGCACGTCGTCGGGCGTCGCCTCGGTGTCGCTCATGCGCCAACGAAGTCGGTTCCGCCGAGTAAGCGTTTCGATACGGGGTTGGTCGGGGCGGGAGTCGGTGACGGCTGGCCGGTGGGGTGGTTACCCCGGAGTTACCTAATCGACAAAAAATCCTGTTCGAACAGTGACTTGATGACACGAAATACCAACGAGAGTTAGCCCAAGCGTTTAAGTCCTGCTCGCTGCAACAGTTTGTGTACGACCCTCCGTTTCTGAACACGCGTTCAGACACCCCACAATGACTGACACGAGTATCCGACGCCAGCAGACTGACGAGAGTCGGGAGGCGCGAACGACCGAGACCGAAACGACCGAGAACCTGCGGACCTGCCCGGAGTGCAGCGGGCAGCTGATCGACGACGAAGAACACGGCGAGACCGTCTGTGCGGACTGCGGCCTCGTCGTCGACGAGGACTCCGTGGACCGCGGCCCGGAGTGGCGCGCGTTCGACGCCGGCGAGAAGGATTCGAAGTCCCGCGTCGGCGCACCGACGACGAAGATGATGCACGACGACGGCCTGTCGACGAACATCGGCTGGCAGAACAAGGACGCCTACGGCCGGCAGCTCAGCTCGAACCAGCGCAAGAAGATGCAGCGGCTACGCACCTGGAACGAGCGCTTCCGCACCCGCGACAGCAAGGAGCGCAACCTCAAGCAGGCCCTCGGCGAGGTCGACCGCATGGCAAGCGCCCTCGGCCTCCCGAAGAACGTCCGCGAGACGGCGTCGGTCATCTACCGCCGCGCGCTCGGTGAGGACCTCCTGCCCGGCCGCTCCATCGAGGGCGTCGCGACGGCGTCACTGTACGCCGCGGCACGCCAGGCCGGCACGCCCCGCAGCCTCGACGAGGTGACCAACGTCAGCCGCGTCGAACGCGACGAGATCGCCCGCACGTACCGCTACGTCGTCCGCGAGCTGAACCTCGAGATACAGCCCGCCGACCCGGTGAGCTACGTCCCCCGCTTCGCGAGCGAGCTCGGCGTGAGCGACGAGGGCGAGCGCCGGGCGCGCCAGCTGCTTGAGACCGCCAAGCGCGAGGGGCTCCACTCGGGGAAGTCCCCGGTCGGCCTCGCCGCCGCCGCCGTCTACGCTGCCTCGCTGCTCACCAACGAGAAGGTGACCCAGAGCGAGGTCAGCGAAGTCGCGAACATCTCCGAGGTCACCATCCGCAACCGCTACCACGAGCTGCTCGAGGCCGAACACCCGGCCTGAGTGCTCAGTTCCGGCGTCGGTACTCCTCGTCGGACGGGAACCACTTCGAGCCGTACTGCAACACCGCGAGTAGCGCCGCCGCCGTCAGGCCGAGCACCGCCAGCCAGAAGCCGCCGAACTGCAACACGTCGTCGGTGCCGCCCCCGCAGTCCTCGAACTCCCGCGGGTCGTCGACCTCGTACAGCGTGCCCTCGAACTGAATCGTCCGGTTCGCTAGCTCGCTGCGGTGCTGCTCGGGCGTCACGAACATCGTCCGGTTCTCCCGGACCGCGATGCCGACCGGCTCCTGCACGTCCTCCGAGAGGTTCCCCGCCTCGACGACCGGACGGTCCGTCTCGTTTACCTTCGTCAGCGAGACCCCGGCCTGGGACTCGCAGTTGTCCGAGACGAGGAACGTACCCGCCGCCACGACGCCGATGCCGAGCAGGAACGCGACCAGCGCGACACCGATGGCGACCTCGCCCAGTCCGATGGTTCGTCCGGGGTCACGGTCGGCTCTCTCTGGTGCCATTCGTCGTTCGAACTGGCGGCCCACGCGAGTAAAGACGTTCGGTCCGCGGAAGCGACCGTGACCGTTCGACGAGTCCACGACCACCGACTCGGCCGGTGAACACGCGAGGACTAAATCGGGGTCCCTGTCGTTTCACTAGACGCGACTCGGTAGTCCCCAATTGGTCCGAGTGGTAGCCCGTTGATCTCCCCGACCCCCGATGAGGGTTTCCGTGGGTGCAGCGAGAATGCCAGTACCAATGGCGAACCGACTCTCCCCGGCTGGGTCGAGCCCGTCTTCGGTACGAGTGTGACGGCGATGACCGCGCTGAGTTCCAGCAATCCTTGGACCGGAATTGTCGCCGGGGCAGTCCTCTCCCCGACAATATCGCGAATTCCCTGAAGAAAGGCACAGGGAAGACGCAATTGGACCGCGGATTCAAGTATCGACGCGTCCACGAGGATTCATTCGGGGGCTACTTACCCCACCGGGAATCGACGGACCAGCTCTCGCACTACCAGCGGGCGACACTGAAGATGGGCGAGACACCGTGGGAGGGCCACGTCAACGTCGATGGGAGCTTCGGCGGCGGCGCTTTCGGCGAGCCCGTATCCGAGATCGGCTTCGGGACGACGCGGCCAGCACGAGTCCTACGACGACTGAAGCGAACTGACTCGAAGACGGCGTTGCGGTCCCACCGCGGGTCCTTCAATTCTGACGGGGATCGAGACGGGGTCACTCCGGCAGGTCACACGCCGGGTACAGCTCGTGGGAGTACGCGACAGTATCGGCAGGCTCGTTGATAAAGTAGTGGAGCACCAGACAGCTGTCGCCATCGTACTCTCTCGTGATACTCTCGACGATATTCGTCCCGCTGATATCGTGTCCCAGTTCGCCGTCGATCGCGAGTGCGTAATCGTAATCGGAGACTCTCGGTCTGGAATCTGGCCGATAGACCAACTGGTCTGCCGCACCCTCACCGCTACTCCCTTTCTCAGCGAGTGTGTCTTGCCGCTGCAGCTCTGTCTCGTCACCTCTCGGCGTGAGGCTGAGTTGCACGTCCAGCGACGCGCCCGTCAGGTTCACCACTCGAATCAGTCCTAATGAGAGTCGAGCGGAGCGAGATCGACTGCATCCAGCTGTGGCTACCGCGGCGACTCCACAGACCGTCCTGAGCACCGCCCGACGGTTGATCAAGGCTCTCTCTTCGACTGTCAGACTGCGCGCAATTATACGTTTGGCTCTGTAGTTTCGGTACACAGCGGTCGATTTTACGCAAATCGGACGCTCCGGCCAAGGTTGTAGACAGTCGCTTTGAGCAGCATTTCGCGGAATTCGAGCCAATGCGAAGTGGGTGCAAGGTGAGCATCGCCCATTCGGCGAACCCGCCTCTCCCGCTGAGGTCGGCGGGTTCGTCTGGGTTAGCGACAGCTGATTTAGCCTTATCGAACGTAACACGTGTGAAGAGACCGAATTCGGATGTGACACTAATCTACCTCTCCGCTTTCTACCGAGATAGCGTAGCCGTCGCCGTCGCGTCTAGCGAAACTACAGAGCCAAATCGGGCTACCGCTTCCTCCTCGGGCTGAAGTTTACACTTATTGTAAACTCTCGGCCTACATCGACGACCGACCAGCCGGGTGGCGTGCGGCCAGGCGAACGGTGCGCGGTTCGGAGCGAGCGTCGCAGGCGGCTGGGGAGGAGTGAGGTGCGGTGCGGTCGGGTGGGACTGAAAGGGCCGAGAGACTCGGGGCTTTCTAGCAGTTCTCGGTTCCAGTTGTTCTCGCCGACGAACGAGTCTCCTAGCTGTTCAGAGTATGATCTCACAGGGCACTCGGCCCACAGAATCCGTTCTACTCGTTCGAAACCAGCGACTCCACGTATTTCGTTACGTGGTCGTCCATCCGGCGCTTGTAGCCGTCCTGCCGAGCCAGCCGGTCGAGCTCGCGGGACGCCAGACTGCCGTACTGCACGGCCTTCTTGTCCCGGTCGGCGACGTGTTCCGGAATCCACTCACGCGCGGCGAGTCGGAGCGCGCGCTTCCGGGTGCCGGTGTCGTCCACGAGCAACTCGGCGGGCAGCGGCAGCGCGGCCTCGACGACGGCATCGTGGAGCAGGGGCGCGACCGGCTCCACGCCGGCCCCTCGCAGGGAAAGCACGTCGCGTTCGAGCTGGTCGGGCAGGCCCTGGACCATCTCGCGGACCGCGCCACGGACCGTCTCGGCCTCGACGCGGGGGTCCTCCGGGGCCTTCGCGACCTTGGCGTAGCCGCCGAACAGCTCGTCCGCGCCCTGGCCGACCGCGAGGTGGTCGTAGCCGTCGGCGGCGACGCGCTCGGCGACGAGGTAGAGGGGGAGCGATATCTGCACGTCCATCGCGTTCGTGCGGCCCGTCGCCGCGACGATTTCGGGCACCGCCCGCTCGATGGCGTCGTGGGTGAGTTCGACGACGGTGAGGTCGACGTCCATCGCGTCGGCGGCCGAACGTGCGGCCTCGACGTCGTGGCTGTCGGGGAAACCCGCGACGTAGCAGGGACCGTCGACGAGCGCGGCGACGAGCGCGGAGTCCACGCCGCCGGAGAAGGCGACCGCGAGCGGCGCGTCCGGGAGCGCCGCCGCGCTCTCCCGGATGGCGTCGCGGAGGTCGGCGACGGCCGCGTCGGTCTCGGTCGTCGGTCCGGGGTCGGGGAGTGACCACGCCTGCGTCTCCCGTCCGTCGACGGTCCGTCGGACGCCGGCGGGCAGGCTCCGCGGCGAATCGAGGTCAGTCGGATCGAACGACCAGCGCGGTGCGTCGTCGCTGGCGTCGCTCCCGTCGTCGGACTCGTCGACGAAGACCGGTCGCCGGCCGAGAACGTCACGCACGAGCGCACCGTCGAGCTCGCCGGCGAAGCCCGCCGTCCCGGGGAGCGGGTCACCGGTCTCGACGGCGTGGCGGACCGTCGCGGCGTCGGTACCGTCGAGTGTCACGGCAGGAACTCGTGCATCCGGTTCTTCACGCGCCGCTTGGCCCCGCCGGCGGCCTGCCGGAAGCTGATCCGCCACGGCGTCCGGCGGCCCTCGACGGTCGTCCGACCCTCGCGGATGGCGTCGAGCACCTCCTCGACCGTGGGTTCGTCCGTGTCGACGCGGGTGACAGCCTGTCCGACCATCTCGCTGATGTGGGCGTCGCTCCCGGCGGTCATCGGCAGTCGGTACTCCCGGGCGAAGCGCTCGGCCTGACGGTTCGAGCGCCCCGTGAGGAGCCGCGAGTTGTACACCTCGATGGCGTCGGCGGTCGCCAGCTCGGCGCGGGTGATGTTCTCCATGACGCCGCTTCTGGACTCCTGGAACGGGTGGGGGACGACGGCGATACCGCCGAGGTCCCTGATGATGTCGAGGGTCTCGGCGAAGGGCCGACCCTCGGGAACGAGTTCCTCGACGCCCAGCGCGAGGATGTGGCCGTCCGCGCTCGTCACCTCCATGCCGGGGATGCCCAGCAGCCCGTACTCCGCGGCCTTCTCGGCGGCGTCGAGGCTGGCGTCGATCTCGTCGTGGTCGGTCACCGCCAGCGCGTCGAGCCCGACGGCCTCGGCCTGTCCGAGGAGTAACTCGACAGGGTCACGGCCGTCGTACGAGAGCGACGAGTGGCAGTGCAACTCGACCGATAGCACGCGCTGAGTTACCGGTGGCAGGGCTAAAAGCGCCTCGGTACGTCGCCCGGGTACCCTGGCACGGGCCAGACCGGTTCTGTGGTGCCCCGCCCGGCAGGAGGGCAACACGGCACGGTAGAGTGTTCACGAACGTGCGCATAGAAACGCATAAACCGCCCGGGTATCGACATGAGGATGAATGAGCCTCGCCGACTCCGACCGCGAACTCGTTGTGGACGAACTCGGGCGCGACCCCACACCGGCGGAGGCCGCGCTCTTCGAGAACCTCTGGAGCGAACACTGCGCGTACCGCTCCTCCCGACCCCTGCTCGGTGCGTTCGACGCCGAGGGTGACCAGGTCGTCGTCGGCCCCGGCGACGACGCCGCCGTCGTCGCCCTGCCCGAGCCCTCGGGCGACGGCTACTCGGACACGTACATCACGCTGGGCGTCGAGAGCCACAACCACCCCTCCTACGTCGACCCGTTCGACGGCGCGGCGACCGGCGTCGGCGGCATCGTTCGCGACACGATGTCGATGGGCGCGTACCCCATCGCGCTCGCCGACTCCCTCTACTTCGGTGAGTTCGACCGCGAGCACTCCCGGTACCTGTTCGAGGGCGTCGTCGAGGGCATCAGCCACTACGGCAACTGCATCGGCGTCCCCACGGTCGCCGGCAGCGTCGACTTCCACCCCGACTACGAGGGCAACCCCCTCGTCAACGTCGCCTGCGTCGGCCTCACCGACGCGGACCGGATGGTCACCGCGGAGGCACAGGAACCGGGCAACAAGCTCCTCCTCGTCGGGAACGCGACCGGGCGCGACGGGCTCGGCGGTGCGTCCTTCGCCAGCGAGGACCTGAGCGAGGACGCCGAGACCGAGGACCGCCCCGCCGTGCAGGTGGGTGACCCGTACTCCGAGAAGCTGCTCATCGAGGCCAACGAGGTGCTCGTCGAGGAGAACCTCGTCCAGTCCGCGCGCGACCTCGGCGCGGCGGGCCTCGGGGGTGCGTCGTCCGAACTCGTCGCGAAGGGCGGTCTCGGTGCCGAGATCGAACTCGACCGGGTCCACCAGCGCGAACCCAACATGAACGCACTGGAGATCCTGCTCGCCGAGTCCCAGGAGCGGATGTGTTACGAGGTCCGCCCCGAGGACGTGGACAGAGTTCAGGCGGTCGCCGACCGCTTCGACCTCGGCTGCTCGGTCATCGGCGAGGTCACCGACGGCAACTACGTCTGCACGTTCGAGGGCGAGGACGGCGAGCGCGAGACGGTCGTCGACGCACCCGCCGAGTTCCTGGGCGACGGCGCGCCGATGAACGACCTGCCGGCCGAGGAGCCGGCCGAACCCGCGGTCGACCGGCCCGACGTGCCGCTCGCGGAAGCGTTCGAATCGGTCGTCGGAAGCCCGACGACCGCCTCCAAGCGCTGGGTCTCCCGCCAGTACGACCACGAGGTCGGCGTCCGGACGAGCGTCCGCCCCGGCGACGACGCGGCGCTCGTCGCGGTCCGCGAGACCGAGGGCGACGACGGCGTCGGCACCGGACTCGCTATCTCGGCCGGCGCGGACCCGCTCTGGACGGAGTGTGCGCCCTACGACGGGGCTCGTGCCGTCGCGCTGGAAAACGCGACCAATCTCGCCGCGAAAGGTGCGACGCCGCTCGCCGCGGTGGACTGCCTGAACGGCGGCAACCCGGAGAAGCCCGACGTCTACGGCGGGTTCAAGGGAATCGTCGACGGGCTCGCGGACATGTGTGACGACCTCTCGGTCCCGGTCGTCGGCGGCAACGTCTCGCTGTACAACGACTCGCCCTCGGGTCCCATCCCGCCGACGCCGACCGTCGCGATGGTCGGCACGAAGGCCGGCTACGACGCACCGCCGCTGGCCGCGTCGGCGGAGGGCGAGCTCCTGCTCGTCGGCGACCGGTCGCTGCGCGGCGACGACGGCGCGCAGCCACTCGGCGGTTCGGAGTACCTCGCTCGCAACGGTGGTTCCGACACGTTCCCGGAACTCCCCACGGACTCCCCGGGCTTCGTCGCGGCACTCGCCGACGTCGCCGACGCCGAGCACGTCCAGGCGACCCACGACGTGAGCCACGGCGGCCTCGCCGTCGCGCTCGCCGAGATGGTCCACGAGGACGCCGGCCTGCGCGTCGACCTGCCCGAGCAGGGTGGTCTCGGCTCCCAGCGGGAGCAGACCGGCCTCCTGTTCAACGAACAGCCCGGCCGCGTCCTCGTCCAGACGACCGACCCCGACGCCGTGCGCGAGGCCTTCGTCGGTGTCGCACCCGTGGCCAGCATCGGCGAGGGCACCCGCGACGGGCGGCTCGAACTGACGACGTTCTGGACCGAGCTGACGTACGACGCCGCCGAAATCGCGGACCTGCGGTCGGTTATCGCCGACACCATGGGGTGACCGGGAGGCTCACGACTCCGACATCGGCGACACCCGTCTCGCTCGGCCCGAGCGACGCCTGCTGCAGCCCGTCTCCCCCGTCATCTTCATATACTCCAAGTGGCAACACGGGGACGATGTCTTCGGACACCGGGGGTCGGTGAGCCGTGGCGGGCTCACCCGCGGTCCTCATCGTCGAGGACGAACCCGACCTGGCGAACCTGTACGCCGCGTGGCTCAGAGATGCCTGCAGCGTGAAGACGGCGTACAACGGCAGCCAGGCGCTCGATGCGATGGACGACTCGCGTGACATCGTCCTGCTCGACCGCCGGATGCCGGGACTCTCCGGCGACCAGGTGCTCTCGACCATCCGCGAGCGCGAGCTCGACACCCGCGTCGCGATGGTGACCGCGGTCGAGCCCGACTTCGACATCATCCAGATGGGGTTCGACGACTACCTCGTCAAGCCCGTGTCGAAGGAGGCCCTGCTCTCGACCATCGACCAGCTCCTGCTCCGCTCGACGTACGACGAGCAGATACAGCAGTTCTTCGCGCTCGCCTCGAAGAAGGCGCTGCTCGACTCCCAGAAGACCGAGGCGGAGCTCCGGGCTTCCGAGAAGTACGCCCGGCTGGAGGACCGGCTGAACGTGATGCGCGCCCAAATCGACGAGACCATCACCGAGCTGTCGAACCACGACGCGTACCGTCGAGTCTGTCAGGACCTCTCCAGAACCGGCTGAGTGCGAGCGCTCGGCCCGACTTACTGCCGTGAGACCTCGAACGTGACCATCCCGGTCACGGAGAACTGCGTCCCGCCAGCCTGGCCCGTCGACACGTCGACCTCCCAGCCGTGGGCCTCGGCGATCTCGCGGGCGACCGCGAGCCCGAGCCCGGAGCGCTCGCTGCCGGTCGTCGTCTCGGGCTCGAACACACGGTCGAACTCGGTCTCGGGGATGGCCGCGGCGTCGTCGAGGATGTAGAACCCCGTCGGCTTGCCCGTAGCGTCGTCCTCGACGGGGCCGATACGGACCGTCGCGTCGCCCTTCGCACGGGTGTTCACGTCGTTGAACACCGTCTCGAGCATGTGGACGAAGCGGGCACGCTCGGCGCGGACGCTGCCCTCGAACTCGAGGTAGACGGTCATGTCCTCGGCGACAGACGCGTCGAGCGCGTCGGAGAGAGCGCTCTCGAAATCGACCGAGGAGCGCGACCCCATCGCGCTCTGGTCGCGAGCGAACTCCAGCACGTCGTCGACGAGCTCCTCGGCACGGGTGAGCGTCTCCGCCACCGCGGGGTCGTGGCTCTCCTCGTCGAACTCGCTGGCGACGTCGTCGAGGTGCTGCTGCAGGTCCTCCGAGAGGATGTCTGCGACGGCACGCAGCCGTTCGGACTGACGGGCGAGGGACTGCTTGCGGTCCTGGAGCAGCTTCTCGCGGTCGGACCGGTCGAGGGCCGCCTCCGTGTTCGACGCGAGCAGCGACACCAGCTCGAGGTCCGTGTCGTCGAACCCCTCGACGCGGGTCGACCCGGTCATGATGACGCCGTGGGCCCCGATGGGGACGATGATCTCCGAGCGAAGCGGCGTGTCCTCGTTGTAGAGCCCCGGCTCCTGGGTGAGGTCGTCGAACATCTTCGGTTCGCCCTCGCGGTAGACGTCCCAGATGAGGCCCTCGCCCTCGTAGAACTGCGGGAGGCCACCGAGCTCGGTGTGTGCGCCCATCGTCGCCGCCATCGGGTCGAGACAGCCACGCTCGTCGTCGATGAGCCAGACACCCGAGATTGGCAGGTCGAGCAGTTCGTCGGCGGCGTGGACCGCGACGGAACAGATCTCTGCGGCGTCCTCCGCGCCGAACAGCCAGCGAGTGACCTCGTGCAGGGAGTCGACGGTCTCCTCGTACTCGCGTTGCTCGGTCACGTCGCGGATGACGCCCGCGACGCTCGCGAGGCCCTCGCCGAGTGGGACCATCCGCATCTCGCCGATGCGCTCCTCGCCGCCGGCGTCGGTAAAGGAGAGCTCGAAGCGCTGGTAGCTGGTCTCGCCGGACTGGAGCGTGCCGATGGCCTCGCCGATAGCCATCGCGCCCTCGGAGTCGATGCTCGCGAGCTGGGGGAGCCGCCGGATCGGCTGGCCGACGAGCTCGTCCCGCGTGGCGCCGAGGGTCTCCTCGATGGCCTCGTTCACGCTGGCGATGCGGTCGTCGTCGTCGACGGTGAGCACGCCGTCGTGGACCGCCTCGACGACCCGGGCGTGCTGTGCGAGTTCGTTCTCGCGCTCCTTCCGGTCGGTGATGTCGCGAAGGTACACCGAGAGCCCCGACTCGGAGGGGTAGGCGTTGGCCTCGAACCAGGTGTCGAGCGGGTTGTGGTACACCTCGAAGGAGACCGGCTCCTGGGTCTCCATCGCCTGATGGAACCCCTCGGGGAACTGCGTCTCGACCGTCTCCGGGAACTCGTCCCACATCACCCGGCCGATGAGCTGACGGCGCGACCGCTTGAGCATCGATTCGGCGCGGTCGTTGATGTACGTGAAACGCCAGTCGCCGTCGAGGGCGAAGAACGCGTCACCGACCCGGTCGAGTATCGGGACCGAGCGGTCCGTCGCGTGTGGCCCGTTGCTCACCCTCCGTCCACCTCGTCGGTTGGGGGCTGTCGTAGAGGCCGCGAGATGGTGAGACGAGAATGCATGGCTGCGGGGTCGTACGGGGCTACGTGATTCCCCTACTTACGTTTCGTGGCCAGCCCCGCCGCCGCTATCGGGGCTGAGTCCCCCACTCCGCTCCGCCGACAGCGACACTCCTCACGGCGTGCAGACAGCTCTACACGGCTCGGCTCTTTCGACGGGAACGACGAGTACGAACTGACTGTCGTCCAGTGGTGCACTGGTTGCTGCGGAAGCTGTCCGTCTGTCGCCAGATTCGCTGGCCGCTGACGCTGCGTCGAGACGGTACGACCGACCCTGGGGACGCCGTGAACGGCCGGCGGACTCACCGAAGCTGGGCGGCAGACAAGAGTTAACTCGGCTCTTGCCCTGACTCCGGTATGACAGTCGTCGTCGTAGGCGGTGGCATCGTCGGTGCGGCGGCCGCGTACAGCCTCGCCGAGCGGGGCTGCGATGTCGTCTGCTGTGAGAAGGGTTCCATCGGGTCGGGAAGCACCGAACGGTCGGCTGGCGGCATCCGAACGCAGTTCTCCACGCGGGTGAACGTCAGGCTCTCACTGGCGAGCATCGCGGTCTGGGAGTCCTTCGAGGCGGAGTTCGGGGTCGACATCGAGTACCGACGCTCCGGCTACCTCTTCCTGGCCCGCGAGGAGGAGACTGCCGAGGACTTCGCGGCCAACGTCGCCATGCAGCAGGAGGAGGGCGCCGACAGCGAGCTGCTCACTCCCGCAGAGGCACGTGAACACTGTCCCGGGCTCGACGCGACGGCGTTCCGCACGGCGACGTACTGCCCGACGGACGGCTTCGCCGACCCCCACCTCGCACTGCAGGGGTACTCGCAGGCGGCCGCCGAGGCGGGCGTCGACGTGCGTACGAAGACGCCTGTCACCGATGTCAACCGAGACGCCGACGGGCGGGTGACCGGCGTCGAGACCCCCGACGGGACTATCGACGCCGACTACGTCGTCAACGCCGCCGGCCCGTGGGCGGGCCAGCTGAACGGACTGGCCGGCGTGGACCTGCCCGTCGCGCCGAAGCGCCGGCAGGTCGCCATCGTCGACCCGGAGACGCCGGTGCCGGAGTCCAACCCGCTGACTATCGACCTCGACACCGGCTCGTACTTCCGGCCCGAGCGGGAGGGCGCGGCGCTCGTCGGGGGCCACTTCGGCGGCGACGACCCGGACGCCGACCCGGACCGGTTCTCGGCCACGGCGGACACCGACTGGACCATCGAAGCCGTCGAACACGCCGCCGACTACGCGGACTACTTCGGCCCCGAGACCCGCATCAAGAACGGCTGGGCGGGGCTGTACGCGGTCACGCCCGACCACCATCCCATCGTCGATGAGGTCGCACCGGGCTACCTCGCCGCCATCGGGTTCTCGGGCCACGGCTTCCAGCACGCCCCGGCCACGGGCCGCATCGTCGCGGACCTCGTCGTCGACGGCGAGACCGACCTGGTCGACCTCGACGCACTCTCGGCCGACCGGTTCGAGCGTGGCGAGACCCACGACGAGCGGAACGTCGCCTAGAAGCCGTCGTAGATGGCGACGTCCGTCGGCGGGAACAGCCTGGTGAGCGTGCGCAGTGTCTCGCCGTCCGCCAGGAGGTCAGTCGTTCGCGTGAGTCGCTCGGCGGGTGCGTAGCCGACGAGCAGCTGTGAGAGGGCACCGACGTCGAGCTCGACGTCCGGGTCGGCGTCGGTCCGATGGACGGTCACGGAACCGTCGGTCACGTCCAGCCGGAACCGTCCGTCGTTCCACTCGGCGAGGGGGTCGTCGACCGACAGGACCACCGAGCCGTCGGCCGGGTACGTCACCGTCTCCAGCGCGTCGACGACGTCCACGACTCTGACCATCGGGCCGGTCCGCAGGGTGGCGTCGACCTCCTCCGGCGAGCCGGTTCGGTCGAACAGGAGCGGCTCCGGCTCGTCGCGGAACGTCATCGTCTCGACCTGCGAGTCGTGGTCCCGGCAGAACGCCAGACATCGGAGGAACGCCTCGTGGTCGCGCGCCCCGTACTCCTGGACACGTAGTTCGCGCCCCTCGTCGCCCTCGTCGAACTCGTAGAACACGTACGCCCGGAGTTCCTCGTCGCTCCCCCAGCCGTAGACGAACGGGTCGTCGTCCCAGCCGGTGAACCGACGGTGTCGCCACCAGTCCTCGTCACGGTGTAGTGCGAGGTCGACACCCTCGGTATGAGCGCGGTACACCGAATCGACGGCGGCCCAGTCGTCCGCGTCGAGACGCCGCCAGTGGTACTCGTCCCCGCCACGTTCGGCCCGTTCGGCGGTCTCCGCGGCGGCCTCGCTCGCGAACGACAGCGCATCGGGTGGACAGGAGAGCTCGGTCCACTTGTTCGCCGTCTCCCAGCCGTACTGCCGGTAGAAGCCGTAGTCGAACGGCCAGAGCGCACAGATCGGTGCCTCGCGGTCCCGGTACTCCTCGACGGAGGCTTCGAGCATCCGCCGGACGTTGCCACTGCGCCGGTGCTCGGGTGGGGACGCCACCGCGGAGAGCCCGGGCATCTCCACGGTCGCGCCCCGGAGTGTCGTCTCGAACCAGTAGTGCTGACAGACGGCGAGCGGCTCGCCGTCGTCGAACACACCGCGCTTCTCGCCGAGGCGGCCGCGCTCGTCCACCTCCTCGGGGTCGTACTCCATGCCCTCGGGGCCTGCCTGCGGACGGAAGGCGTAGGTGACGAACTCGTGGAAGGTTGCTTCCTCGTCGTCCGTGAGCGGACGGTACTCTGTCATGGTCGAGTCGCCGGCGTCGCGGGGCAAGAAGGTTGCTGTCCCGTGCGATTTTCTCCCACGCTGCGGGGGCCGGCTCAGTCCGAGATGTACGCTTCGAACCGGGCCATCGCCTCGCGCAGGTCGTCGAGCCCGGTGGCGTAGGAGACGCGGAGGTGCCCCTCGCCGCCGTCACCGAACGCGTCGCCCGGAACCATCGCCACGCCCTCCTCGCGCAGCAGCCCCTCGGCGAACGCCTCCGCCGACTCGTCGGTCGGCACCTCCGGGAAGACGTAGAACGCGCCCCTCGCCCGGAAGCAGTCGATGCCCATCTCGTCGAACCGGGAGAGGACGAACCGCCGCCGACGGTCGTACTCGTCGACCATGGCCTCGACCTCGTCGTCACAGGAGCGCAGCGCCTCGAGTGCCGCGTACTGCGCCGTCGTCGGGGCCGAGAGCATCCCGTACTGGTGGACGCGGTTGATGGCCGTCGTCACCTCGGGCGGGGCCATCGCGTAGCCGAGCCGGAGTCCCGTCATCGCGTAGGCCTTCGAGAAGCCGTTGAAGACGACGGTCCGCTCGCGCATCCCCGGCAGTGTCGCGATGGACGTGTGCTCGTTCTCGTACTGGAGCTCGGCGTAGATCTCGTCCGAGAGGACACCGATGTCGTGCTCCCGGCAGAACTCCGCGACCGGCTCCAGCTCCTCGCCGGTCATCACCGCTCCGGTCGGGTTGTTCGGGTAGCAGAGCATCAGCAGGTCGGCGTCGGCCGCGCCGGCCGACTCGAGCGCCTCGTACGTGAGCTTGAACTCGTCGGCCTCGCGGGTCGGCACGCGTAACGGCTCGCCGCCGGCGAAGATGACGCCGGGCACGTACGAGATGTACGCCGGCTCGACGACGGCAACGGTGTCGCCCGGGTCGACGAGCGCCCGCAGCGTCGCGTCGACGGCCTCGCTCACGCCCGTCGTCACCAGTATCTCCTCGTCGGCGTCGTAGCCGAGGTCGTAGCGGTCCTCGACGTGTCCCGAGATGGCCTGTCGCAGCTCCAGTAGCCCGCGGTTCGACGTGTAGCTCGTCCGGCCGCGCTCCAGCGAGTCGATGGCCGCGTCGCGGGCCGCCCACGGCGCGGAGAAATCGGGCTCGCCGACACCCAGCGAGATGACGTCGTCGCGCTCCTCCGCCAGCTCGAAGAACCTGCGGATGCCCGACGGCGGCACCGACCGCACGCGTTCTGAGATGTCCAGCCCCATGGTCAGGGTGACACCGAGAGCCTGTCGTCGTCGTCGTCGTCGTTCAGCGCGACCCCGCGGTCCTTGTACGTCGTCATGACGTAGTGCGTGACCGTCTGGGTCACCTCCGGGACGGGCGCGACCTTCTCGCTGATGAAGATGGAGACGTCGTGCATCGACGACCCCTCGACCTCCATGAGGAAGTCGTAGTCGCCGCTGACGAGCCGCAGCGTCTTCACCTGCGGGAACCGGGCGAGCCGCTCGGCGATGTCGCCGTAGCCCGTCTCGCGGTCGAGCGTGACGTTGAGCTCGACGGTTGCACGGACCACCTCGCGGTCGGTCTTCTCCCAGTCGACGATGGCCTGATAGCCAGCGACGACGCCCTCGGACTCGAGGTCCGCGAGTGCTGCCTCGACCTCGTCCTCGGTCAGGTCGGTCATGCGTGCGAGGTCCGCCGTCGTGTGACGTGCGTCCTCGACCAGCAGGTCGAGCAGGTCGTCCCGTGCCGTCATACCCCTAGGAGTCGGCGAGGGGGCCAAAAGCGTTTCTTCCGCGTCGGGGTTCGCCGCGAACGAAGCGTCGCGGCCTCAGTCGGGGACGTGACCGAGGTCGACATCCTCGAACGCGCCCGGACGCCGGCCCTCGGTCGCGTAGACGTACAGGCCGGTCTTGGCGATGCTCGACAGCGTCGTGCTGAACAGGTACGCGCCGACGAGCAGGACTGCGGCGACGGCCACCGACGCACCGAACCCGAAGCCGCTCCCGGAGCCGACGCCGAGGAACAGGACTGCGCCCGCGACGAGGACGACCGGCAGCATGAACAGGAACGTGACGATGCCCACGCCGAAGTGCGCGCCGGCCGTCTCGCCCCACGTCCCCTTGAACGTCTCGCCGCTCCGGTGGATCGCTTCGCGGACCGAGACGTCCTCGAACGTGATGACGGGGACGACGAAGTAGGTGAGGATGGACCACGCGACGCTGACGATGCCCGCCAGTATCTCGGCGAGGAGGTTGTCCTGGCTGTCGATGAGCTGGATGACGACCCCGACGGTCGCCGAGACCACCGACCAGACCAGCAGCGTGCCCTTGTTCCGCCACGCGGCGGCCATCCCGCTCCGGAACGACGGCTCGCCGCCCTCGAACGCCGTCCGCGTCTCGTGCATCAGCGCGGCCGTCGCGAACGAGGCGACGAACGTCGTCCCGAGGTAGAGCAGGAACAGCAGGGCAATCTGGAGGGCCTGCGAGTCGAGGCCGCCGACGAGGGTGGCGCCGCCGAACAGCAACGCGACGTAGCAGAGCCCGGCGACGCCGCCGACGAGCGGGAACACCGCCAGCTCCGGGTCGCCGCGGAGCACCCGGAGACTGTCCTTCGTGAGCGCCCAGCCGGTCCGGAGTCGTGTGAGGAAACCCATACGGGCACAGATGACCGGGCATCGTATAAAAGAGGGCGGACGGTTTCTCGCTCAGTAGTTCTTGAACAGGTGCGCCCGCACGTCGTCTTTCGTCTGGACGTACTGCGTCGTCCCGTCGGGCATGTCGACCTCGTACCGTGCGTCCTCTTTCGAGGCCTCGCGCCACTTGTCCTCGTGGGTGTCGAGCAGGTTCATCATCGCGTTCAGCCGGTCGTCGCCCTCCTCGCCCCCGTCGCTCGGGTCGGGCATCGACGACGGCGAACCCGCGGTTGTCGTCCCACCGTCCGCCGCCTCGGCCTGGGTACTCCCGTCCACGCCAGCGCCGCCGTCCGCGGTCGCCTCCTCCTCGTCGTCTTGGTGTTCGACGGCCTCCGCAGCCTGCTCTTCCGTCGACTCGTCGCCAACCTCGTCGTCGGTCTCGGATGGCGGTGCGACATCCGCCTCGACGTCGACCTCGTCGAGTTCGGCGTTGTCGATGAGGTACTGGAGCGCGTCCCGCTTTCGCACGTATCCGTACCGGGTCTCGGCCTGCATCTCCGCCCGCAGCGATTCGAGGAACTCCGCCTGCGCGTCGGAGACAGTCATCTCTGGCATGGTTCCACTCTCGAAGGCGTCCGTAATAAGCGTGGACGCTCTCGCCCGCCGAGGCGAACCGACAGCCAGCCGTGGACCATCCGGCTCCCGGAACGCCAGTTCTTAAGCCCGCGAACGCCAACATCTGGACGATATGGTCCAGATGGAGTCAGACTCGAACCTGTCTGCCGGTGACGCCGCACCCGATTTCGAGCTACCCGGCGTCGACGGGGAGACGTACACCCTCGACAGCTTCGCCGACAACGAGGCGTTGCTGCTGGTGTTCACCTGCAACCACTGCCCCTACGCGCAGGCGAAGTTCGACCTGCTGAACGAGCTCGCGGCGGAGTACGACGACGTGGCGGTCGTCGGCATCAACCCGAACGACGCGGAAGAGTACCCGGACGACTCCTTCGAGGCGATGCGGGAGTGGACAGCGGACGGACGCATCCAGTACGACGCCTACCTCCGCGACGAGTCCCAGGCGGTGAGCCGAGAGTACGGCGCGGTCTGCACGCCGGACCCGTTCCTGTTCGCCAGGGAGGACGGCGAGTTCAGACTCGTCTATCAGGGCCGCCTCGACGACGCCCTGAACCCCGAGGACGAGCCGACGCGGTTCCACATCCGCGAGGCAATCGACGCCGTCCTCGCCGGCGAGGCGGTCGACATCGAGTGGGAGCCCTCGCGGGGCTGCTCCATCAAGTGGAAAGAGGACTGACTACACCGCGCGCCGGTACTGAATCGGCCACTCGACTTCGTCTTCTCGGCCCAGTTCCTCGGCGGCGTGCAGCGTGAAGTACGGGTCCCGCAGGTGCTCACGGCCGACGATAGCGAGGTCGGCGCGCTCGTTCCGGATCAGCTCGTCCGCCTGCTCGGGCGTCGTTATCCCGCCGACTGCGCCGACGAGCGCCTCCGTCGCCTCGTTCACGCGCTCGGCGTAGGGGACCTGGTAGCCCGGGCCGCTGTTCGGAACCTGCTGGTCGGGATGGAGTCCGCCCGCCGACACGTCGACGAGGTCCGCTCCCTCGTCGGCGAGGTCACCAGCCAGCCGCGCGGTGTCGTCGACGGTCCACGACTCTCGGTCGGGGAGCCAGTCCGTCGCGGAGACGCGGACGAACACGGGGTTCTCGTCGGGCCAGACCTCGCGGACGGCCGCCGTGACCTCGCGGACGACGCGCGTCCGCGCCTCGAAGTCGCCCCCGTAGCGGTCGTCGCGACGGTTGGTGACCGGCGACAGGAACTCGTGGAGCAGGTAGCCGTGGGCAGCGTGGACCTCCGCGATCTCGAAACCGGCGTCCAGTGCGCGCTCGGCCGCGGCACGGAAGTCCTCGACCAGTCCCTCGACTTCCTCGGTCGTCATCGTCGCGACGGCCTTGTCGTCGTCGTAGGGGTAGGCTTCGGCCGACGGCGAGGGCGCGACCCAGCCGTCGCCGTCGGGCTGGACGGGTGTCGAGCCGTCCCACGGCGGCGTCTTCGAGCCCTTGTGGCCGGCGTGGGCGAGCTGGATGGCCGGCACCGACCCCTGTCCCGCGATGAACGCGGCGACGGGGGCGAGGGCGTCGACGTGGGCGTCGCTCCAGATGCCGAGGTCGTCGGTGGAGATGCGCCCCGCGGGCGAGACTGCGGTCGCCTCTGTCATGACGATGCCCGCGCCGCCGACGGCCCGGCTGCCGAGGTGCTGCTGGTGCCAGTCCGTCGCCAGGCCGTCGCCCGCACAGGAGTACTGGCACATCGGGGAGACCATCACGCGGTTCGGGACGGTCGTCTCGCGTATCGTCAGGTCTGCGAAGAGGTCGCTCATCGAGGGGCGTAGCGCGTCGGCGAGGGTCAAGCCCACGATGGGCGTACAGCTTGCCGCTACGAGTGACGCCGGCGACGAGGCGACCCGACGCCAGCGAAGGGCCGGGCTTATCGCGCTCGCCGGTCAATCCGGTCGCATGAACCTACAGGAGACGTTCGGGACCGACGCGCCGGTCGTCGGCATGGTGCACCTGCCGCCGCTGCCGGGCGCGCCCCGGTTCGACGGCGACCGCGAGGGCCTGCGCGAGCAGATGCTGGCCGACGCTCGTGCACTCGAAGCCGGTGGCGTGGACGGTATCATGGTCGAGAACTTCGGTGACGCGCCGTTCTACCCCGAGGACGTGCCGAAGCACGTCGTCGCCGAGATGGCGTCGCTCGGCACCGAACTCGTCGACGAGGCCTCGGTGCCGGTCGGCATCAACGTCCTGCGGAACGACGCCGAGGCGGCGCTCTCCGTCGCGGCCGCCGTCGGAGCCGACTACGTCCGGGTGAACGCCCACGTCGGCGCGACGGTCACCGATCAGGGGCTCATCCAGGGCAAGGCCCACGAGACGATGCGCCTCCGCGACCGGTTGGACGCCGACGTGGCCGTCCTGGCCGACGTGGCAGTCAAGCACGCCGCGCCGCTGGCCGACCGGCCGATGCGCGAGGAGCTGGTCGACGCCGTCGAGCGCGGGCTCGCCGACGGCATCGTCGTCTCCGGCTCCGGCACCGGCGACCCGACCGACCGGAGCGTCCTCCAGACCGCCGGGGAGACAATCGACGACGCGGTGCCGGGGACGCCGCTGTTCGTCGGGAGCGGCGTGACCGCCGAAACCGTGAGCGAGACGCTCGAACTGGCTGATGGCGTCGTCGTCGGCACGGCGTTGAAAGACGGCGGCAAGACGACGAATCTCGTCGACGAGGAGCGAGTCCGTTCGGTCGTCGACGCGGCACGGGACGAGTAGCGACGGGGGCAGGGCGGTCGGCACGCCCTCGGTGCTGCCGGCCTACTCCACGATGTCGGCGTCGACGGCGTCGTCCGCCTCGTCGTCGCCCACTGACGGGCCAGCTTCGACAGGCACCACCGTCGAGACGCGTGCGTTCTCCTTGATCTCGATACCGGCACCGCCGACGGTGAGGGGGACCAGTGGCAGGTGTGCGCCCACGGTCACGGTCGGGTGCGAGGCACCGCGGGCCATCAGCTTGTTCCGTGGCTGGAGCAGCAGTCGGGCGTGCTCGTCGCCGGTCACCAGCTCGTTGTACTGGAGCACGTACGTCCCCCCGTCGAGGTGCCACCACTGGTACTCGTCGTCGGGGTTTCGACGGGTCAGGTCGTGGGGCTCGAGGTCCGCCTCCTCGAGTTCGTCGCCGCCGAAGTCGATGCGTCCCTGGCCGGCCACCTCGTGGATGGCGCCGACTGTCAGGTCGATGCCGTGCTCTCGAACCTGGGTCTCCGGGTGGACGAGGTTCTCCACGCGGTCGAGTACCTCCTGCATGCTCGGGGGTTGGAGTGCCACCCTCAAAAAGGCCGGCTGGTTCGGTACGCGAGGAGGGCTGCGAGCCGACCACCGACAACACAACCGTTTTGACGACAGCTTTCGACCAACGATGGTGTGAAGCGACGTCTCGGCTACCTCGCGTTCCTCGTCGCGCTAGCGGCAATCCTCGCGGTGAGCGTCCTCGAGACGGCGTGGGTCCCCCCCGAATCGCAGCAGTCCGCGAAGCCGTGGGTGCTGAAGGGGCTGCTCGCACTCGCCATCGCGAGCGGGACGTACGGTGTCTACCTCCTGCTCTCGGCAGGGATGGGACGGCTGATCCACGACAAGCGCCGCCGGCACGACATGCGTAACGTCGTCCGCTTCGTCATGGTCGTCGCGGCAATCGTCGCCGTCGCCGGCGTGCTGACCGACCAGTGGCTGGGTGTGCTGTTCTCGCTCGGTATCGTCGGCTTCGGGGTGACAGTGGCGCTGCAGCAGCCGCTCACGTCGCTGCTCGGCTGGGTGTACATCCTCTCGATGCGACCGTACCAGGTGGGCGACCGGGTCCGCATCGAGGACGCGAAGGGCGACGTCATCGACGTGGACTTCCTCGTGA
This sequence comes from Haloarchaeobius sp. FL176, assembly GCF_024609245.1. Taxonomy (GTDB): domain Archaea; phylum Halobacteriota; class Halobacteria; order Halobacteriales; family Natrialbaceae; genus Haloarchaeobius. The sequence continues at coordinate 24,455 of NZ_JANJYH010000003.1, read as the reverse complement.
CGACGCTGTGGGAGGTCGAGGGCGACCTGGTCTCCTCGCACCAGCCGTCGGGCCGGACCGTGACGGTGCCGAACAGCCTCATCCTCTCCTCGGAGGTGTTCAACTACTCCCGGGACGACTTCCCGTTCGTCTGGAGCGAGGTGTCGATGCAGGTGTCCTACGACACCGACCTCGACTTCGCGACGCAGGTGATGCGGGAGGTCGCCGACGAGCAGCTCGGCGACGAGATGGAGCGTCGCGTCGGGACCTACCGCGAACAGCTGGCCGAGACGCCGGTCGACCTCCAGGTGCAGGACAGGCCGTCGGTCAACATCGTCCAGCGGGAGACGTGGGTCGAGCTCCGGCTGCGCTTCCTGACCCGACCGCGGCAGATACAGCGGACGAAGAACGCGCTGTACGATGGGATACTCGACCGGTTCCAGGCGAACCCGGACAGGGTGTCGTTCCCCGCCGGGCGGTTCCGGTAGCCCGGCGTCTTTTTCTGCCGGAGTGCGTGCGGGCAACCATGACGAACGAGTACGACGTGGTCGTCGTCGGCGTGGGCGGCATGGGCAGCGCGGCGTGTGCCCACCTCGCCAGCCGCGGCGTCGACGTGCTGGGCATCGAGCGGTTCGACGTCCCACACGGCAACGGCTCCTCGCACGGCTCGACGCGCATCATCCGGAAGGCGTACCACGAACACCCCGACTACGTGCCGCTGGTCGAGCGTGCCTACGAGAACTGGCGGGCACTGGAGGCCGAGACGGGCCGAGACCTGCTCCACGTCACGGGTTCGGTCTGTGCCGCGCCACCCGACGGCGACCTCGTCGACGGCGCACGGCTGGCCTGTGAGGACCACGGGCTCGATCACGAGACGATGACGGGCGCGGCGCTGAACGAGCGGTTCCCCGGCTACGGCGTCCCCGAGGGCTATGACGCGCTCTACCAGCCGGACGGCGGCTTCCTCGACTGCGAGCGCGCCGTCAGCGCCCACGTCGAACGGGCGATGGCCGAGGGCGGGACCGTCCACGCCCGGGAGACGGTCGCGGACTGGGACGCCGACGCGGACGGCGTCACCGTCGAGACGGACCGCGGTACCTACAGGGCCGACTCGCTCGTCCTCGCGGCCGGCGCGTGGACCGCCGACCTGCTGCCCGACCTCAACGGCGCGGTCGTCCCGGAGCGGCAGGTGCTCGGCTGGTTCCAGCCGCCCGAGCGCCCCGAGGATTTCACGACCGACAGGTTCCCGGTGTTCGTCACGGAGAGCGACGACGGAGCCGAGTACTACGGCTTCCCGCGCTACGACCGGCCCGGCGTGAAGGTCGGCCTGTACCACCACCTGCACGAGGCGGTCGAGCCCGACGACGTCGCCGAGCCGAACCGGGACGACGAGCGCGCCCTCCGGCAGCTCCTCCGGGACCACTTTCCCGCCGCCGACGGCCCGACGATGGGGCTGTCGACGTGCATGTTCACCAACTCGCCGGACATGGACTTCGTCGTCGACACCCTGCCGAATCGCGAGAACGTCGTCGTCGCGGCGGGCTTCTCGGGCCACGGCTTCAAGTTCGCCAGCGCGGTCGGGGAGGCGCTCGCGGACCTCGCTGTCGACGGCGAGACCGACCTGCCAGTCGACGGGTTCGCGGTCGACCGGCCGGCGATACGGACCGCGTAGCCGGCGGCGTCAGTCGTCGTCGGCGAACTCGAAGTCCCCGGTGCCACCTGCGGACCGGGACGTTGCCATCGTCTCGGTCGCGGCGACCTCGAACGTCGCGAGGTTTCCGGAGAGCTTCCGGGCCCGACTCGCGAGGCGTTCGATCTGTCCGCTCACGTCGGTGAGATTGGCGGTCTGTTCCTCCGCGGCGGCGGCCACAGTCTCGGCCTCCGCCGAGGTCTGCTCGGCGATGCCCGTCGCCTCCTCGACGACGGCGACGACCTCCTCCGTGGAGGCGGCCTGCTCCTCGGTCGCCGCCGATATCTCTTGTACCCCAGTGTTCGTCTCCTGGGCGTACTCGGCGATCTCGTCGAGCGCGGTGGCTGCCTCGCGGACGCTCTGGGCGTTCGTGGCGACGCGCTCTTTCGTCTCACGAACCTCCTCGGCGGTTCGGTCGGTCTCGTCGCGGATGCGTTCGAGACGGTCCTCGACGTCCTCGGCGGCGTCTTTCGTGTCGGTCGCGAGCTCCTTGACCTGCGTTGCGACGACCGCGAAGCCCTCGCCGTCGCCGTCGCCGCCACCGCCGCGGGAGGCCTCGATGTTCGCGTTCAGGGCGAGCATGTTCGTCTGGTTCGCCACGTCGGAGATGAACTCGACCAGCTCGTCTATCTCCGCCATCTCGTCCTCGAGGTCCTCGATGGCGTCGACCGCTTCCTCGGACTCCGCCTCGATCTGTGCCATCCCCTCGACGGCCGCGTTGGCGGCGGCGCGACCCGAGCGACTCGCGAGCGCGGTCTCCTCGGCCACGTCGGCGACCTGGTTCGTCGTCGCCGCGATCTCCTCGGTCGAGGTGGAGAGGCTCTCCATCTCCTGGCTCACTGACTGCAGGCTGTCGTGCTGCCGGTCGGCGCCGACCGAGATTTCCTGTACGGACTCGGTCACCTGCTCGCTGGCGTTCTGCACCTCGGTCGCGGACTCCGCGGCCGCCTCGCTCGCGTCGTCGACCGCCGCGGCAAACGCCTTCGTCTCCGCGACGGTCGCCTCTATCTCGTCGAGCATCTCGTTGCAGGACTCGGCGACGGCAGCCATTGCCTCGCTGTTGCTTTCCGGGTCGAGCCGCCGGGTCAGGTCGCCGTCGGCGACCGTCGCCATCGTCGTCTGGTACTGGTCCGCCTTCCGTTCGAGGTGGTCCGAGAGGCCCTGTGCCCGCTCCCGTGCCGTCTGTGCTTCCTGGCGAGCCGACTCGACCTCGTCGATGCGGGCCTGTAGCGACGACCGCATCTCGTCGAACGCCCGGCCGAGATCGCCGATCTCGTCGGCGCGGTCGGTCGGCATGTCGGCGTCGAGGTTGCCGGCCTCCAGTTCCGCGGCGGAGGCGGAGAGGTCGCGCACCGAACGGACGGTGTTCCGGCCCAGCGTAAGCCCGAGCAGGGCCAGACTCGCGAACACCAGTCCGACCATCGCGAGCATCTGGTTCGAGATGGAGTGCTGGAGCGCGTACGCCTCGCTCGTCGGTACCCGGGTCGAGACTGTCCACCCGTGGGAGGGTGCAGCGACGGACGCGACGGCGACCGAGCCGTTCTCGCTCTCGGTGTTGGGGACGAACCCCTCACCGTCGCCCGAGGCGAGCGAGTCGGTCGCCATGAGCCCTGCACCGTCGCTCGCCATCACGACCCGGCCCGCGTCGTCCGTCACGACGGTCCGGCCGCCGTCCGGACTCCGGAGCACGTCGCCCGAGAGGGACTGGAGGCTCGCGAGAACGACGACGGCACCGGTGTCGGAGCTCTGCGTCTCGGTCACGAACATGACCATTGGCGAGCCAGACTCGCCCGCCGGGAAGGTGTCAGACAGCGTCACGGTCCCGGTCTCACCGTCGGTCAGGTCGGCCACGCGGTCGGTCACGTCGGGTCGGAGGCGGTCCGACTCCTCGACGACCGAGCGGTCGCCGTACTGGAGCCGTAGCTCGCCGGTCTCCTCGTCGACGTAGTAGGCACCGACGACGTGTTCGTTCCGGTCGACGGTCCCGGCCAGCAGCGACTGGATGCGTCCGTACGAGTCGTCACGGCCACTGATGGTCGAGACCGTCGTCCCGAGCGAACGGGTCTTCGCGCTCGTCGAACCGGTCCAGTCGTCGAGCTGTGACGCCTGCAGCGACGCCGTGGTCGTCAGCTCCTCCTCCGTCTCCTCGGTCAGTTCTTCGCCGGCGTTGAGGTAGACGTAGGCCCCCAGAGACCCGGCGACGACGGTCACCAGAATCAGTGCCGTCAGGAACTTCGCGCCGTAGCTGGCGCGGAGCCGCTTCGGGAGTAACGCGCGTGTGAGTGAGCCCATCGACTACTGACAGAGTAGTCATTCACGTATAACTTTCTGAAATTTTATATTTATTGGTATCGTTCCCACACCCGTTGTATGTTGGTGGCGTGCGTGAACCGATTTCACAGGAGAGCTACGTACTGCGGCCAGCAACTTTTTGTCTCGTCTCGAATCTACGGATAGATCGGGTTAGCAATTTTCACCGGTGGCAGTACAACTCTGACATTTTGGACCTCCAGAGGAACGTTTAGGGAGCGACGCCCGTATCTCGCAGCATGGACCTCCTGTTAGACGAGACCGCACGCTTCGTCCGCGCGACAGCCCCTGAGGGGGACGACCTCGCCGCCGAGATGGATGCCTACGCCGAAGAAGAGGATTTCCCGCACGTCGGTCCCGAGGTCGGGGGGCTGCTACGGACCTTCGCGCGGATGGTCGACGCCGACCGTGTCTTCGAGTTCGGCTCCGGCTTCGGCTACTCCGCCTACTGGTGGGGGCAGGCCCTCCCGGCCGACGGCGACCTCGTCCTCACCGAGTTCGACGAAGACGAGCTGGACATGGCCCGCGAGTTCATGGCCAGCGCCGGACTCGACGCCATCGCTCACTACGAGCACGGTGACGCGCTCGACGCCATCGAACGCTACGACGGCCCGTTCGACTGCGTGCTGATCGACCACCAGAAACACCGATACGCGGAGGCGTTCGACGCGGTCCGCGACAAGGTCGCCCCCGGCGGCGTCGTCGTCGCCGACAACGCCATGACTGCCGGCATCATCGAGTTCGAGAAGCTGCTCGCGCTGGTCGAGGGCGACGACCCCGGTGAGGTGAACGAGCACACGCGAGGCATCGCCGACTACCTGGAGACGGTGCGGTCGGACCCCGAGTTCGAGACGAACGTGCTGCCCGTAGGAGAGGGAATCGCGGTCAGCTACCGGCTCGGCTGATTCACTCCTCGGCGTCGTCGTCGGTCGCCTCGTGGGCCTCCGCGCTGGGCGCGTTGCGCTTGACGCTCTCGATGGCGTCGTAGACGGCGGTCCGCTCGCTGTAGCCCTGCCCGCAGTCGGCGATGATGTTCGCGTTCCGGTGACGAAGCCGCCAGCGCCACTTGCCGCCCCTGTCCTCGTACACCTCGAAGGCCGCCCGGCCGACGTCCAGCGCGTCGGCTTCCGGTGCGTACTTCTCGATGCGCTCGACGGCCTCCTCGACGCTCGACTTGGAGGAGTACCCCTCCCCGGAGTCGGCGACGAGCTCGTCGTTGCCGGCCCGAAGCCGCCAGCGCCAGTCACCGCCTTTGTCCTCGTAGGTCTCGAAGGCGAGGCTGCCGTCCGCGACGCCGTTCCGGACGGTGTCGACCGCCCGCTTGGCATCGCGCCGCCGGGTGTAACCCTCGCCGGAGTCGCCCAGGATGTTGCCGTTCTTGTGGACGAGCCGCCAGCGCCACTGCCCGGCGTTGTCGCGGAACACCTCGAACGACACCGGGTCGAACCGCAGGTAGTCGGCCGGTCCGACGTTCCCCCGGACGCTCTGCAGGGCACGGCTCACACCGCTCCGGTTCGAGTACCCTTCGCCGGAGTCAGCGATGACGTTACCGTTGTCGTGTCTGAGCCGCCAGCGCCACTCGCCGCCCCTGTCCTCGAACAGCTCGAAGGTCGCCTGGCTCGGATCGGTCTCGGCCACCGCCGGGAGCAACGGCACGTCGTCGAGTGACTCCTCACCGGTCTCCTCTGGCTCCTCCGTCGCGGCCGCCGGCGGCTGTACGACGGTCGCCCCGAGCGCGTTCCGGCGGACGCTCTGGAGCCCCTTCTGGGCGTTGTGCTTCCGGGTGTACCCCTCGCCACTGGTGGCGATGATGTTGCCGTTCCGGTGTCGCAGCCGCCAGCGGTACTCGCCCCCTCTGTCGGGGTACAGCTCGAACTGTGCGCTGCTCGTCCGTACCGAGTCGAGCTCGGTCGAGAGCGCCTCGACCTCGGCCTCCAGTTCGGTCTGCTTCGTCTCGGCGTCCGCGCTCGCCTGCTCGCTCGCTGCGGCGCCCGTCTCGACTTCTCGGGCGAGTGCCTCCCGTTCCTCGTCGATCTCGTCCCGCTCCTGCCTGACGGAGTCCAGCTCCGATTCGAGCTCGGAGACGCGCTGGCTCGACGCGGCCGCTGCCGCCCCTCTCCGTGTTTCGGTTGGACTCAACAGCGGGACGAACACCCCGCCGATACCGATGATGGCCAGCCCCGCCGCGTACAGCAGTGCGACCGGTCGGTTGCCGGTCGTCGTGCTCCAGTCGACCGGGAAGACCACGGTGAACCAGACGATGGCGGCCGCACACATCGCCAGCCCGAGGTACGTCGTGTACGTCGCGGTCCGCTGGAGCGGGAGCCTGATGACCGGCCCCGCGACCAGCAGCGCGATGCCCGCCGACGCGAGGACGATACTCGCCTCCCGCATCGTCGTCGCGCTCTCGCTTCCCAGGAACAGCGCGATGCCGACGACCCCCACGACGAACCCCACCGCGAACACCCAGTATCCATACGCCTCGTCGCCGGTGTCGGCAGCACCGATTCGGTCTTCGTACGTTGACAGGAGCGTCCCCCTTTCGTCGTCTGTTGCCATACACCATACCGCAACCGCTATCGGTAAAAGTGCTTGCACGACTTGAGGGAAAATTGTGTGCGGGACGACGGCCGGACGGCCCTAAAGTCACACTGCCTGCCGTTGGGGGGATTTCGCTCGCTGGCGCGCTCCGGACCGCGCTACCGCTCGCGGGTCGCTGTGCTCCCCGTTCGCGTTTCGGAGATTCTCGCTCGCTAGCGCTCGCTCCGAATCTCCCTATCCTCCACGGCTCGCTGCACTCGCCGTTCCGGCGGAGGGCCCTCACTTCGTTCGGCCCCTCGCTATCCTTCGAACCCGTCCTCGAACCGGAACGTGCCGTCGCGCTGGACGACCTCGCCGTCGACCTCGATGCGCGAGTCCTCGCTCATGTCGACGATCATGTCTTGGTGGACGACAGAGTCGTTGCCCTCGTTGTCCTCGCCGATGTTCCTCTCGTAGGCCCGGCCGAGCGCGAGGTGGATGGTGTCGCCCATCTTCTCGTCGAACAGCATGTTGTAGGTGAACCGGTCGATGTCGCGGTTCATGCCGATGCCCAGTTCGCCGAGCCGGCGCGCGCCCTCGTCCGTATCGAGCACCGCCGAGAGGACCTCCTCGTTCTTCTCAGCGCTGTGCTCGACGACCTCGCCGTCCTCGAACCGGAGGTAGACGTTCGTCACCTCCCGTCCCTGGGCCATCAGCGGCTTGTCGAACAGTACCTCGCCCTCGACCGAATCGGGGACGGGTGCGGTGAACACCTCGCCGCCGGGCATGTTGTTCTCGGTGGTGTCGTTGATGGTGTAGTTGCCCGCGACGGACATCCTCACGTCGGTCGTCTCCCCGCTGACGATACGGACCTCCTCGGCGGGGTCGAGTATCTCGACCATGTGCTCCTGGAACTCGCGCTGTTCGTCCCAGTCCTTGTTGATGGCGCCCCAGACGAACTCCTCGTACGCCTCCGTACTCATCTCGGCCTTCTGGGCGTCGCCCGCCGCGGGGTACTGCGTGACGACCCAGTTGGACTCCATCACCGTCTCCTGGATTGGCTTCATGTGCTGGCTCCGTGCCTGGTTCTTCTCGGGCGGCACGTCGCTCGTCTCGAACATGTTGTCGGAGCCGCGGATGGAGATGAAGGCGTCCGTCTCCTCGGCCGCGGCGAGCGTGTGCGAGGGCGTGTCGAAATCCTCGGGGTCGGCGGCGAGCATGTACGCGCGGTCGACGCGGCTCGACTGGAGGCGCGTCTGCGGGTGCGCACCCTTCTCGCCGAGCAGCTCGGCGACGGCGACCGCGAGGTCCTCCGCCTCTGGCGGTCCCGTGACGGTGACGTTGTCACCGGCTTCGATCTCGGCACAGTCTTCGACGAGCACTTCGGCCTGTTCCCTGACGCGTTCGTCCATACCACGGGTTACGACAAGCGACTGATATTCGTTTCGAAACATGGTCTGCACACCCAGGGCCCACGCTGTCGAGCCGTCGGTGGCAGGCGAAGAAGACGGGGTGGAGCCGCCGTGCTACCGCCGGCTACCGGGCTGCGGGTCGACGTGCGGCGCGGCCATGAGGTCGTCGAACGGTTTCTCGTCGAGCCACTCGAGCAGGGCGACGAGCTGCTCGGTCGCGGCCTCGAACAGCTGCTCGCCCTTCTCGGCGGTCGCGTCCGTCTGGTCGCCGAAGACGCCGTTGGGCGAGTTGTCGATGGCATCGTAGTAGTTCCGCGCGCCGTGGATGGTCGGGTTCCCGTCCTCCAGATTCACGCGGCCACCGTCGCGGGCCTCCTCCAGGCGGTCGTCGTGGACGTTCTCCGGGTCGAGGTACTGCAGCATGGCCGTCTCCTTCGGGCCGCCGTGGGGACCGTTGTGCTCGAACAGCTCGTCGACGAGGTCCGGGATGGACTCGTCCCACATCCACTCGACGGCGAACGCGACGCGGTCCTCGCGGAGGCGTCGGCCGACCTCGCGGAGGTGCTGCATGTTGCCGCCGTGGGCGTTGACGTAGACGACACGGTCGATGCCGTGGTGGGTGAGGCTCCGCGTCATGCTCTCGACGTAGTCGCGGAACGCCGGCGGATCGACCGACATCGTCCCGTGGAACTGCCGATGGTGCATGCTCACGCCCACGTTGACCGTCGGCGTACAGAGGTAGCCGGCGCGGTCGGCCGCCTCGCGGGCGAGGTGCTCCGCGATCACGTGGTCAGTGCTCTCCGGGAGGTGTGGTCCGTGCTGTTCCGTCGACCCGAGCGGGACGACCGCGAGCGACTCCTCGGCGAAGTACGAACCGAGGTCCGGCCAGGACTGGTCGGCGAGGTACATGCACGTGGACGGGCGGCCGGCGAGCAAAAAGGTGGCCCTCCCGGCCAGCCGCGGGGTTGGGCTCTCTCCGTCCCTACTACTCGTCGTCCCGGCGTCGGGTCGTGTCACCACGCGAGGATCGCTTGCCGTCACCGCTCGACCCGTCCCGTGACCCCCTGGAGCTTCGACTGTCGGAACGGTTTCCGGACGATTTCGACCGACTGCCCGACGACCTGGACCGCCCCCCGGACGAGTCGCGTCGTTCCGTTTCGGTGGACGACCCCGACTTCGAGCCACTCCTCGACTCCGGACGGCTTCCGGAGTTCGACGGGGACCGGCTACCGGCCTTCGAGTCACCGCTCGGGCGGGACGACGACCCTCTCGTCTGCCCACCACTCCGCCCCGTCCGGGCTTCTCTCCCGGAAGCCTGCTGTGGAGCAGCCGACGTGGCCGCCCGGCCGGACCCGGTGGACGCGCTCAGTGTTCCGGCTTCGACTGCGTCGGCGACGACCTTGTACGTCGTCCCGGCCATCCCCGCGAGCCAGACGGCGGCACCGGCGAGGAGGAACACCCCACCGATGAGGAGCGCGAACAGACCACCCTCGGTCGACCCGTTGTCGACCGCTGCGATGCCGAAGGCACTCGTGAGGAAGAAACCGACGAACGCGATTCCACCGCCGATGAGCGTCACCAGCATCTGGTACCCTATCAGCTTGAAGCCGTACTTGATTCCGTCCGTTGTCGTGACAGCTGTCATCGTTCCACCACGTTAACTGACGCGATGGTCAGGTCCTTAGGTCTTCTCGCCGCCCGGAGCACCGGGCCTGACCTGCAGGAGGACTCTCTCGTCGCGACACCGGATGGAGCGGTCGCCCCCAACTTCCGCGCGACGGCCGAAAGGGACGACGGACTGGCGTGGACGTCACCCCGCAGTCAGCCACTGCTGTCGCCACCAGAGGTAGACCCCGGTGACGATGATGTTCAGGTACGGCACCGCGACGAGGTAGTAGGCTGCCGAGGGCTTGCGGCCGGCTTCGTGGGCGACGTACCGTCGGTCGAAGTAGAGCGCGAACGGGGCGAGCGTCGGCGTCAACACCACGGCGAGTTCGAGCAACCCCCCACCGTCGCCGACCCACGGAACCGTCCCGGCGGCGACCGCAGTCGGGTCCGCCGCGACCGCGAGGGCGGCCCCGAAGAACGTCAACACGGCGGGAACCAGCACGCCGGCCCACCAGCGACTGCTCGGCACCGCCGGCTCGTACGGCGTGTCGGCGTCGGCTCGGCGGGCTGTCTGTCGTTCCGCCAGCCGTTCGCGTCGGTCGCGGTCCGCTGCCGGTCCGTGCGGTGGCTCTCGCCGTGGCCGCTGGCGTCCCGGTCGTTCACGATAGCCGCCGCGAGCGTCGCCCCGCGGCTCCTGCTGCGAAGCCACCCTTTCCGTCCGGCGGTCTCGTTCGTACTGTACCTCGCCGCCGCCGGCGTCGGTCGTCCGGCCGCGGCTCTCCCGCCCCGGGTCACGACGGCGACTGGGCTGTCGCGGCTCGTTCCGGCGGTCGGGTCCCCGTCGTTCCCGGGACCGGCTCCCGGCCGCGTCACGCCGGCGCGGGCGCGACTCGCCGTGCGAACTGGCGTCGGGCGCACCGCGCTGCTCGCCGTTCTGTTCCCGGTCGCCTCCGTCGTCCGGAGTGGCAACGTCCGGTTGCGTCGTGCCACAGCCCGTACACCGTACCGCCTGTGCGACGAGCACCGAACCGCACTCCGGACAGCGCTTCTGCCAGGGCTCCAGCGACGCCGACTCGGCGTCCGCGTCGTCGGTCAAGTCCCTGTCAGCGTCGCCCTGGGCACCGGCCGATTCGTTGCGACCGCCGGCCGCGTCCGACCTGTCATTCCCGCCCCCGTCCGGGGGTTCGGTTCCGGTCGGTGCCGCCTCGGGTGCTGCCGGGTCGGTCGCCCAGACGGTCTCCCCGGACTCGTCGTGCTGGTCGTCGCTGGTCTCACCGCCGGAGCTGCTGTCAGCGTCGGACGAGCCGTTGCCCGGAGCAGCCGCAGCAGTCGGGCCTGACGGCTCGTCACGCTTCTCGGCGGCGAGCGCCGTGCCACAGGCCGAGCAGAACCGGTCCCCGGCGTCCGCACGCGTCCCGCAGGATGGACACACCGTCGCGTCGGCACCACCGTCACGACTCATTGGATGTTGACAAGTTCGGCAGCGGGAGGCAAATAAGTTCCTGCACCGACCGCTGCACTCAACGCCTTTGGGCCTCCGTCCCCAACAGTGGGGACGATGCGCCGCCGCGCCTTGCTCTCCACGCTCGCGACTGCCTCCATCGCTGGCTGTAGCGGCCTCGCAGACGACGGCGGGCGGACGACCCGACCACCGCTGGATGTCGAGACGACGCGACCGACGGCGACGGAATCCCCGTTCGCGGAGCCACGCGTCGAGCCGTCGCCGGCGACCGTCAGCGAGGTCGGCCCCGATCGCCGGCTGGTCTCGCTCCGCGCTGCCGACGTGCCGGACGGGCTCGCCCTCGATGCCGGGTTCGTCCGGACGGCGACCGAGTCCCGTCCCGCGCTGCTGTGGGTCGGTCTCCGTAACGTCTCCGAGTCCGACCGGACCGTCGAGTTCGGGGCGACGCCACCGGTCTCCACGTACCGGCTCCGTGGCGACGGCCCGCCGCTGTACGTCGTCCCCGTCTCGGCGGACGACCCGACCGATGGCCTCCGGCTCTGGAACGCCTGCTGGAAGACTCGCTCACGGGACGTGGTCGAGACAGAGGACGCGACCCGGTCGGTGACGATACCGCCCGGCGCGACGGTCGGTGGCCGCTACGGCGTGGTCGTGATGCGCGGTGCGGACGCCTGTCTCCCGACCGGCCAGTACGAGGTCGCCGGCGACGGCGGCTGGACCCTCGGTCTCTCCGTGTTCCCACGGCGGGGGAGCGAGTGGAGTGGTTCGCAGTTCACGGACCCGCCGACGCCCGGAGTGGTCGCGCTCGACGGGACCGTGCACTGGTTCCACGAGGCCGACGCGGGCACGCAGCGCTACCTCGAACCGAACGACGAGCAGATCGGTCTCACGAACGGTCGACTCCGAACGACGCTGCACAACTACGGGCCGGGCTCGGTCGTCCACGACGGCGCGTGGGCGCTCATCTACCAGTACGGGGACGACTGGAAGGTGGTCGCACCCCTCGCCAGAGAGTCGACGGCCGACGAGAACACCGTCGTCAGGCCGGGCGAGCGGGACCGGACGACGTTCGACATCGACGCCCGGCCGCGGCTGGCCTACGGCGACCCCGCGAGCATCGGCGGACTGTCTCCCGGCCGGTACGCGGTCGTCTTCCCCCGCGTGCAGGTGTGGCGCGGGAACCAGCGCCGCTCGCTGGACCTGTTCGCCGCGCTCGTCGAGCTCGTCGGAGACGGCCCGGAGCTCGCACCGTCGAGTATGGTCCAGTCGACGAGCCGGTCCGGCGAGACGCTCCGGACGCACGCCGCTGGGGACTCCGGCCCGTCGAACGCGGTCGTGACCGTCGAACGAACCGGGTCGCGGTCGGCCCCGGCGCTCATCCAGCCGCAGGTGCTCCAGTTCGAGGCGCTCCGCGACACGCTCTCCTATCTGGACGACGGCACCGTATCGCGCGTCGAGCTTCGAACCCCCGACGTCCGGCGGGAGCGCCTGGCCATCGGGGTGGAAACCCTCGGGCTGCCGACGGTGCCCGGCGGCGGCTACAGGTTCTCCTTCGGCGGCGACGGCTACCGTGTCGAGGGGCTGTCGGGATAACTCACCGACCACGGTAGCTCCACAGCCGGTGGTCGAGGGGTCCCGAGTTCCCTCGCCCCACCGTATTTGAGCGTCCGGGCCGAACCGCAGAGCATGGAACTCTTAGAGGACAGTCTCGTTCCGGAGGAGGCCCACGAAATCAAGGCCGAAGCGCGGGCGTTCGCCGCCGAACACATCGAGCCGAACGCACAGGAGTACTACCAGTCCGGCGAGTACCCCTGGGAGATACTCGAGGCTGGGCAGGAGGCCGGACTCGTCGCCCAGGACATCCCCGAGGAGTACGGCGGCCGGGGCCTCTCGCTTCCCGAGATTCTGGCGATGACGGAGGAGTTCTACAAGGCCGACGCGGGTATCGCGCTCACGCTCCAGCTCGCCAGCTTCGGCTGCGAGATGACCTACGAGTACGGCAACGAGGAGCAGAAGGAGAAGTTCCTCCGGCCCGTCGCCGAGGGCGAGCAGATATCGGGACTCGCGGTCTCCGAGCCCGAGACGGGGAGCGACCTCGCCGGCATCGAGACCACCGCCGAGAAGGACGGCGACGAATACGTGCTCAACGGCGAGAAGTACTGGATCGGCAACGGCGTCGAGGCCGACTGGATAACGGTGTACGCCCGGACCGGCCACGACGAGGACAACCGCTACGGCAACCACTCCATCTTCATCGTCCCCACCGACATCGACGGCTACGAGCCCGAGCACATCCCCGAGAAGATGGGGTTCCGTGCCTCGAAGCAGGCCCACATCACGTTCGACGACGCACGCATCCCAGAGGAGAACCTCGTCGGCCACGAGGGGAACGGCTTCATGATGCTCGCGGACTTCTTCAACCACGGCCGCGTCGCCGTCGCCGGCCACGGGCTCGGTCTCGCCGCCGCCGCCATCGAGGAGGCGTGGGACTTCGTCCACGACCGCGAGCAGTTCGGCCGCTCTATCTCCGACTTCCAGGCCGTCCAGCACGACCTCGCCGACATGCTGCTCGGGTTCGAGTCGGCCCGCTCGCTCGTCTGGCGCGCCTGCGAGAAGGTCGAGAGCGGTGAGAACCCCGGCTACTGGGCCGCGATGGCGAAGACGAAGGCGACCGAGACCGCCACGGGGAACGCCGAGCTGGGGATGCAGCTCCACGGTGGCCGCTCCGTGCTCGACGAACGACGCATCGCTCGCGTGTACCGCGACGTCCGCATCCCGGTCATCTACGAGGGCGCGAACGCCATCCAGCGCAACCTCATCTACCGGCAGGCCTGAGACTACAGCACGCGGCTCCCCGGAACGGCCGGGGTAAACAACCACAAGCGTCATTATCGCGACACCGAAACAGACGGGTGACTGAACCGCGCCCGGCGAGCGATGGCGAGCGCCGACCGGTCGCGAACAGGACTTGACACAATGACGGCCACGAAACGGGTTCTAATCATCAGCAACGACGCGCAGTTGCGCGCCAGTCTCGCCGCCCCCCTGCAGTGGTCCTACCCGAACGTCGAGGTGCTCACAGCCGCTGGCTTCACCGGCGTCATCGAACACCTCGCCGACGGCGACCTCGACTGCATCGTCAGCGACATGGCGACCATCGATGCCTCCCCGGCGGTGCTCCAGGCGACCCGCGAGCGCCACCCCGACATCCCGCTCCTCGTGCTCACCGAGTACGACGCCGAACGGGGCAGCGGCGCGGCGGTGATGGAGGTCGTCGACTTCCTCGACGACGTCGGCGACGCCGGCTCCGACGACGCCTTCGCCGCCTGGGTCGCCAACTCGGTCGTCCGGGACCCGACCGACACCGCGCCGCCCGGCGGGAGCCGACCCGAGGACCTCGTCCGCGACGTGAAACGGGCGCTCGTCGACGCCTCATCGCCGATGGACATCGAACAGGCCGTCTGCGAGCAGCTCACACTCGGCGGCCGCTACACCTTCGCGTGGATCGGCGAGTACGACAAGCGGGAGGGACAGGTCGTCCCGTGGGTGTCCGCGAGCGCGACCGACGACTGGCCGGTGAGCGTCACCTTCCCGGTCGGGCGGGGCGGCAGCGAACAGACGGTCATCGAGCGCGCGCTGCGGACCCGTGAACCCCAGGTCGTCAACGACATCGAGGCCCACCGCGCGGCCGTCCCGTGGCGGTCGGCGGCGACCGAACGTGACTGCAACGCCGTCGTCGTCGCGCCGCTGTACTCCGACGACGAACTGTACGGCGTCCTCGGCGTCTACTCCGACGACGCCGACGGCTTCTCCGAGATGGAGGTCAGCGCGCTCTGGGAGATCGCCAGCAGTGCCTCGCACGTCCTCGACACGATCGCCATCCGCGGCCGCATCGACCAGCAGGAGCGCGTCCTCAAACGCTACGAGCGCCTCGTCGAGACCGTCGGTGACGGCATGTACGCGCTCGACAGCGACGGTCACTTCATGACGGTCAACGACGCGATGCTCTCGATGACCGGGTACAGCCGAGAGGGGCTGCTCGGCGAACACGTCTCCATCATCCTCGACGACGAGGCCGTCGAACGGGGGGAGCGTGTCATCCAGGAAATGATCGCCGACGGCCGGATGGAGGGCGAGACACAGGAGGTCACCGTCGACACGAAAGATGGCCGTCGCTACCCCTGCGAGGTCCAGCTGGCGCTGCTCCCCTACGACGACGAGTTCCGGGGAACGGTCGGTGTCATGCGCGACATCACCGAACGGAAGCAACGCGAACACGAGCTCCAGCGCCAGAACGAGCGCCTGGACGCCTTCGCGAGCATCGTCAGCCACGACCTCCGGAACCCGCTCGGCGTCTCCCAGGGCTACCTCGAGATGGCGATGGAGACCGCCCCGGAGGACGTTCGTGGCTCGCTCGAACACGTCGCCGACGGCCTCGAACGGATGGAGGACATCGTCGGCGACGTGCTCGCGATCGCCAGGCAGGGCCAGACCGTCACCGAGACCGAGCCGATGGAGCTCGAACCGCTGGTCCGCGAGGCGTGGACGAACGTCGAGACGCCCGCAGCGACGCTCACCGTCGAGGGATCGGGTCGGTTCGAGGCCGACCGCTCACGGCTCCTGCGGGCGTTCGAGAACCTGTTCCGGAACGCCATCGAGCACGGGGGCGAGGACGTCACCGTCGAGGTCGGTGTGTTGTACGAAGAGCCGGAGCACGCCGTCGACACCGGCGGATTCCAGTTCCCGGAGGAGGCCGGGACCGGCGTCGAACACGTCGAGACGGAGACACAGACCATGGTCGGGTTCTACGTCGCGGACGACGGCGAAGGGATGCCGGCAAAGGTGCGAGAGAACGCGTTCGACTCGGACTTCTCGACCTCGGACGAGGGGCTCGGCATCGGGCTATGGGTCGTCAGAGAAGTCGCGAGTGCACACGGCTGGACGACGCAGGTCGTCGAGAGCGAGTCTGGTGGGGCCAGATTCGAGTTCTCCGACGTGGAGGCGCCGTAACGTAATCAGCTGCCGCCGGGGAGATCCTGGAACGCGCCGACGAAGTCGTCGTGGTCCTGCATACCGGAGACGGTCTGGTCCACGCGCTCGCGGAGTTCGTCCACGCGGTCGCAGAGCTCCGCGTACTCCTCGTGGTCCTCGAGCTCCCGCTCGGACTTCTCGGACTCGAGCAGGGACTTCTTCGAGACGAGTGCGTAGTACTCCTGAATATCCGTCTCGTAATCGGAGCGCCCCGTAACGCTCTCGACGACCTGGAGGAGTTCGTCCTTCGAGACCGGCTTGACGAGGTAGTCGTCGAAGCCCATCTCGATGATGTCGAAGTCGGGGTCGACGGCGGTAACCATCACGACGCGACAGTCGTAGTTCTCCTCGCGGATGCGGTCCAGCACCTCGTCGCCGGAGAGGCCGGGCATACGCCTGTCGAGCAGCACTATCTCGACAGTGTCTTCCATCAGCTCCAGCGCCGACTCGCCATCGTAGGCCGCCTCGACGTTGTAGTCCGTCTGGAGCCACGCGGCGAAGAGATCCGCCAGTCGTGACTCGTCGTCGACGACGAGCACCTCGAGGCCACCGGATGTGTCGCCGGCCCCTTGACCGTCGTTTTCTGCCACGTTCGGGCTATGGTGTCTATGGTTCATAAATGCCGCGCCCACAGTTCTTCTTTCTGATACAAGGGGAGCCGGATAACAACCCGTGGTGGGTTTTCTCTGTCACATCGTGCCGAGACGAACGTGGCTGATCGGGTCAGGGCGCGACGCGGTCGTACCGTCCCGACAGGTACTCTACGACTTTGTCGACGACGTCCGGGTCGTACGTCCAGCAGCCGTAGAACCCCTCGACCTCGCCCTCGCGGGCCAGGAGAGCACACTTCTCCTCGGGCGTGTCACCGCCGTCGAACGCGACGAACCAGGTGAGCCGGAGCTCCTCGTTGTCGTTCGCGTGGACCTGCAGGCCGTCAACGTCGACGGCCGCGTCCGGCGCCCCGTAGATGTGGATGTCGAGGTCGGTCGTGGCGAGCCGGCGGTACACGTCGGTCTGGTCCGAGAAGCGCGAGAGCTCCTGAAAGCCGACGTGTAGCTCGCCTGTCCCGTAGCGGAACGCGCGGTCCTCTATCTCGCGGGTCACGTCCATCATCCGGCCGCTGTCGTACGACGTGAAGGTCGTCTCTTTCAGCGGCAACAGCAGCGGCGCGTGGTCGGTGTCGTCGATTCCGAGGCCGTCGGGGCCAGCATTCGGGCCGTCCAGCAGCGCCCGCAGCTCGTCGCCGGCGACGGCGGCGTAGAACTCGTCGGGCGCGGTCAGCGTGCCGAACGTCGGCGCGTCGGCGGCCGTCTCGTCCACGTCGACACGGACGTTCATGTCCTCGAAGAAGGACGCGAGTTCGGTGTCCAGCGACGACGCTGGCGGGAGATTGAACAGCGTCAGCGTCTTCTCGCTCGACCGAACCCGGTCGATGATGTCGAGGAGTGTCACACGCCTTACTCGCGCGTCAGGGGATTTGAGGTTTACCCCTCCGCGGCGGACCGCTGGGCAGCCACGGCCGGCTCGCCGTCAGCCCTCCGCCAGCGTCCACTGGACGAGTCTGGCCTGGACGCGGGCAGGGTCCTCCGCGTCGTCGGCCGACAGCGTCGCCTCGCTCTCCTCCAGCATCCGCCGCTCGACCGGCCCGTGGTCCGGCTCGTCGCGCACGTCGTTCAGTAACGCCTCGAAGTCCTCGCGGAGGTCGAAGGAGGCGCGAGCGACGTTGCAGCGCGACAGCGGGCTCATTCCCATGTCGAGGACGAGTTCGCGCACGAGCTCCCAGTCGTTCGCACAGAAGTGGATGGACACTTCGCCGACGATGTCCTGCCAGGCGATCGCCCCGGAGTGCTTCATCTCGGGGACCGCCCGCGGCGGCAGGTCGACCCGGACTGCCGTGTCGGGGTCGTCACAGAGGCAGCACGGCTGCTCGGTCTTTCCCGTGTACACGCCGCCGGCTTGGAACCGTATCGAAAAAACGCTGTCTCAGCCGGAAGGGGCCGCCGCGGTCGGTCCGGTTACTTGCCCTCGAACTCGGGCTCGTCGTCGCCGAAGAACGCGTTGATGCCCTCGTGGACGTCCTCGCTGCCGACGACGTGCCCGAAGCCCATCGACTCGACCTCGAGGCCGGCGTCGCTGTCGTCCCAGCCCTTCGCCATCGCGCGCTTGGTGAACCGCTGGGCGAGCGGCGGGCCGCCGGCGAGCTTCTCCGCGTACTCGACGGCTGCGTCCGCGAACTCGTCGGCCTCGTAGACCTCGTTCACGAACCCGAAGCGTTCCATCTCCTCGGCGGGGAAGCGCTCGGCGGTGAAGATTATCTCCTTCGCACGGCCCATGCCGACGATGCGCTGGAGGCGCTGCGTGCCGCCCCATCCCGGGAGGAGACCGAGGTTGAACTCGGGCTGGCCGAACTCGGAGCGCGAGGACGCGACGCGGATGTCCGCGCAGGTCGCCAGCTCCATGCCACCGCCGAGACAGTAGCCGTCGATTGCGGCGACGACGGGCATCTCGACCTCCTCCAGACGGCCGAAGGTCTCCTGGCCGTACTTCGAGAGCTCGACGGCGTTGAACGGGTCGGCACCGCCGCCGGCGATGCTCATGAAGTCGGCACCAGCGGAGAACGCCTTCGAGCCCGCACCGGTGAGCAGAATCGCGCGCACGTCGTCGTCCTCGTCCATGAGGTCGATAGCGGCGTCCAGCTCCTCGATTAGTTCGAGGCTGATAGAGTTCATCTGCTGGGGCCGCGAGAGCTCGATCTGACCGACCATCTCGCCGGGGTAGCTGACCTCCAGCGTGTCGAAGTCCGGCGCGCCCTCGGCGTCACCCTCGTCTTGGTCGTAGAAGCCGCCCTCCTCGGCGACCGTCGCGAGGTAGTCGAACGCCTCGTAGCGCGGGTGGCCGGAGGCTTCGTACGCCTCGTCCAGTGCGTCGGCGAGCTTCGCGACGCCGTACTCGTCGGCGAACTTCGCCGGCCCCTTCGGCCAGCGCCCGCCGAGCTTGACGGCGGTGTCGATCTCCTCGGGGGAGGCGACGTCGTCTCCGACGAGGTAGGCGACCTCGTTCGCGAGCGCGGCGAGCAGGCGCTCCTTGACGGTCTCGTTGAACAGGTCGTCGTCCATCGAGACGTCCGCGCCGTCACCGTCCTCGTAGTCGTAGAAGCCCTTCCCGGACTTCTGGCCGAACTCCTCGTTCTCGACCTTCTCGACCATCATCGGTGCGGGCTCGTAGCGCTCCCCTGCGACCTCGTGCATGTAGTCGAGCACGTGGTAGCCGACGTCGATGCCGACGTAGTCCGACAGCTCGAAGCTCCCCATCGGCAGGCCGATGTCGAACTTCGTCGTCGCGTCGACCTCCTCGACGGTGGCGACGCCCTCGTCGACGAGCCACGCGGCCTCGTTCATCAGCGGGACGAGGACGCGGTTCACGATGAAGCCGGGAACGTCCTTGCGGACGCGGACCGGCGTCTTGCCGAAGTCCTCGGCGAGGGCCTCGACGATGTCGAGCGTCGCGTCGTCGGTGTGCTCGCCGGAGATGACCTCCACGAGGTCCATCCGGATCGGCGGGTTGAAGAAGTGCATCCCGCAGAAGCGTTCCGGCCGGTCCGTGAACTCGGAGAGGTCCGTGATGGAGAGCGAGGACGTGTTCGTCGTGAACACGGTGTGGTCGGGGGCGTACTCCTCGACGTCCGTCCAGGTGTCCTCCTTGATGTCCATCTTCTCGGGGACGGCCTCGATGACGACGTCGGCGTCGGCGACGGTCTCCTCGAGGTCCACGAGCGGTGTGACGCGGTCGAGCGCGGCGTCGGCCTCGTCCTCGCCGATCTGCTCGCTGTCTGCGAGCTTGCCGAGCGACCACTCGATCTTCTCGTAGCCTCCCTGGACGAACTCGTCTTTGATGTCTCGCATGTTCACGTCGTAGCCCGCGAGTGCTGCGACTTCGGCGATGCCGTGTCCCATGTTACCCGCACCGAGAACTGCGACGGTGTTGATTTCTTCCAGGTCCATGCGCAACAACTCAACTGGAACCCGTTTCAAGGTTTCCCTTAGCGAATGGGGAAACTCCTTGTAAGTTTAGAATCGGGTACATACCTTTTTAACGAACAATGTGTTAATGGTTTACTATGGATTTCGCGCTGTCCGACGAGCAGAAACAGATCAAGGAAGAAGTGGCACGCTTCGCGGAGAACGAGATCGAGCCGATCGCACAGGAGTACGACGTCGAGGAGAAGTACCCCTGGGAGATCATCGATAAGGCCGCCGACGCGGGACTGCTCGGCGCGCACATCCCCTTCGAGTACGGCGGCGCGGACTACGGGAACCTCGAGTCCGCACTCATCACCGAGGAACTGTTCGCGGTCGACCCCGGCATCGGCCTCTCGCTGACGTCTACGAGCTTCGGCGCGGACGCCGTCATGGAGTTCGGGAGCGAGGACCAGAAGGAGCGGTTCCTCGAACCCATCCCGACCGGTGACGCCATCATGGGCGCCGCCATCAGCGAACCCGACACCGGCTCCGACGTCTCCTCGGTCTCCACACAGGCCGAGAAGGACGGCGACGAGTGGGTCATCAACGGGAACAAGATGTGGATCACGAACGGCTCCATCGGGGACTACTACGTCGTCCTCTGCGAGACCGACCCCGACGCCGACGGTCGCTACAACGGCTTCAGCCAGATCGTCGTCGAGTCCGACCGCGACGGCTTCGAGGCGGAGAAGATAACCGGCAAGCTCGGCATCCGCGCGAGCGACACCGCGGAGCTCATCCTCAATGACGTTCGCGTCCCCGAGGAGAACCTCATCGGCACTCGCGGCATGGGCTTCCTCCAGCAGATGCAGTTCTTCGACGAGACCCGTACCGCCGTCGCCGCACAGGGCGTCGGTATCGCCAAGGGCGCGAACGAGGCCGCGCTCTCCTACGCGGAGGAACGCGAGCAGTTCGACCGCCCCATCTCGGAGTTCCAGGCCATCCAGCACAAGCTCTCGGACATGCACACCCGCACCGAGGCCGCTCGCATGCTGACGTACAAGGCCGCCTGGAACGTCGACCAGGGCGAGGACGTCACGAAGCTGGCCTCCATGGCGAAGGAGTACGCCTCCCGCGTCGCCGTCGACGTCGCCGACGAGGCCGTCCAGATCCACGGCGGCGCCGGCTTCGTGAACGACTTCCCCGTCGAGCGCTTCTACCGCGACGCGAAGATCACCCAGATCTACGAGGGCACCACGGAGATCCAGAAGAACATCATCGCACGCGAGCTGCTCGGCAAGGGCTACTGACCATCTTTTTGCCGCTCGGGGTCTCGCTGCGTTCGAACCCCTCGCGGCAAAACCATGGCTGAAAAAGGCCGGGCACTCACTGCGTTCGTGCCCGGTGAACCGCGCTCGCTTCGCTCGCGCGGACGTTCACCTGATTTCTGCGTCTGCTCGCGTTCGCTGGTATCCCCTTAAGGGGTGCGTCGGCGGGGGTGTCGCTCGGCCGTCACCGCACAGTAGCTACTCGGGCTTCGGAACGTAGACCAGCGGGACGTGGCTCCATGCCCATCGCTTCTCGGGCTTCTCGGCGACCTCCCAGATGCTGCGGGGCCAGGTTCCGAGCGCGTTCCGGATGGCGTCGAACGAGAGCGTGGTCTCCTCGTCCATCACCAGCCGGAAGCGTCGCCCGTACTCGTCGGGGTCGCGGCGCGGGTCGTCGCTCTCCCTGAGTTCGGCGTGCTGGGCGCGGAACTGGGCCGCACCGAACTCGTTGACGTAGCCGAGGACGAGGTGCCCGCCGGGGGCGACCGCGTCGTAGAGGTTCTGGAGTGCCTGCTCGGACTCGGTGACGTACGCGAGGGTGCCGTAGCACAGGACGAGGTCGAACTGGCGGCCGGGGTCGAACGCCGGGAGGACAGCGCGCTCGAAACTGACGTTGTCGACCTCGTCGGCGGCTGCGCGCTCGCGGTTCTCCTCGAGGATGGCCTCGGCCGCGTCGTAGCCGACGACGTCGGCGTCGGGATACCGTTCGGCGACGTCGAACGTGACGACGCCCGGGCCGCAGCCGACGTCCGCGACGGAGTCGATACCGCCCGTCTCCGCCACGAAGTCGGCGAGTGCCGCACGGACGTGGTGTGCACTCGGTGTCGCGCTTTGCTGGTCGTCCTCGTCGGCGGTGCGCCAGAACTCGTCCCAGTCGATGGTCTGCTGGTGTGTCTCGGTCATGGATACTGTTTGATTTCGCATATTTGCCGTGGTTGTTACTCGTCGACACTGTTCCCTGGCTTTGCGTATCGGCCGATAGTGTACGCTTCCTACCGGAATATGGGATAGCTGCTGCTACCGGATAAGAGTTATCAAAATAGTTTAGATTACTTCTTACTTACATTTTCTCACGCTGGCCACTTAGTCGTTTCGGGAGCCTAGTGAGCCGCTTATCTGCGTCGGGGTCCTGCATCCCCACGATGAGCCAGGACGCGTACGACCATCTCCGAACTGACCCGGAGATGGGCCCTGTCGTCGAGGAGCATGGCCCCGTCGAACTGGAGCCGGCCGAGGACCTGTTCGAGCGGCTGGTCCGGTCCATCGTCAGCCAGCAGGTATCGACTTCGGCGGCGACGGCCATCCGGGAGCGACTGTACGACGCGGTCGAGATCGAACCTGCCGCAGTCCTCGCCGCCGACGAGGCCACGCTCCGGAACGCCGGGCTGTCCGGCCAGAAGGTCGGGTACGTCCGGAACGTCGCCGAAGCGTTCGAGGAGCATGGCTACACGCGGGAGTACTTCGACGGGATGAGCGACGAGGAGGTCGTCGCCGAACTCACCGATATCAAGGGTGTCGGCGTCTGGACCGCCAAGATGCAGCTCTTCTAATTTTGGTCCACTTGGTTTTTTCTTGGTTAGTAGGGAACACCGGAGGGATATAATTTCACACCAATAAGAACGTAATTTTCAGATGTGTCTGACGAATTGATAGGTTGGCACCATTATTCCAAGTTTAGTAAGAGTGAATAGAAAAGGGAATCACAAGCAGGGACCCGATTCCCGATATTACAAGCTGCTCCTGATTATTACAGTAATCACGACCAACCGATATTGACCCTCAGGAAAAACGAAGGCCCAAACGAAGAGGGGTTAGGCCCGGTTATATCCCACCGGGAGGGGTGTTATGAAGCGGAAGCAGAGCAGAGGAGCTTCCATGGAATCATTCTCCCGTGAATCGGGAGTCTTCCTATCTTTATTTTAGTTACCTAAATTGATAAAATTTTCGCTTTTATCGAATCGGGAATAAACGGGAATACATCGGGATTTTCTAAGCTCTATTTTGAGAGACGGACAATCCCCTTCGGTTCTCGAAGGAATCGAATCTGAGAGGCATATATCAAAGTAATCCAGATTTCTCGGATTCTGAGCAGGGGAGCGAACCCCCGATATTGGGATTACAGGCAACGTCGGACGGATTTTCTTCGAGGTTGGGAGCAGGTTTGGCTCAGATAACTGTAAGTAATTATCTAAACTGCTGTATTACTGCCTGAAATCGCAGAATCAGGTGAGTAAACCTTCTGAGAACCCCCTAGAGATTCGGGCCATTTACGTCGCTAAAGAAAATACGACTTTCGAGAATGCCCAATTGTCCCGAATTCAAGCCGTTAAATCCACTCAGACGGCGAATTTGGAAAATGGCCCGGGAATTGGTGAAATCAAGCGTATCTCCTAAACCGACGATTCAGGGCCTATACTGCCCAAATCTCATTAATAGAAAGTGGAAAAAGCAAATATGGGGAAATGGACCGATTAGCCGTTACAGATAGCCTTCATCTTTCAACTTTTCGAGGATTAAGACCTTAGCAACATCGTCATGAGACGTTTCGACTTCATGTTTATCTATCAAATATGCCTGTAAAGCCTCTGCATGAATCCCCGAGAATGTACTTCTGACCGTTATAAGGCTGTCAAAATCACTCATATTTGATAATCTCTTGGTGGGTATTCAGCATTTCTTCAACAAGAATAAGGAATTCCCTCGGATGAAACCAATCTTGCATAGTGGTAAAATCGACTGACGTAATATGGATAATCTGAGTTCCTGCCCTACGAGTATAGACGGTTATAGGTAGATGAGATTTGCTTAATGCACTACAGATTTCCTTTGAGTTCTCTCCGGGAGGCAAACGAAGGCAAAAGTCCGTAACCCGGCCATTTTTGATATATACCGAAGAAGTCAGAGTCCCATCGGCGCGGTTTGAAATGTGGAAAGTCATTCTGTCATCCGGGTTTAATCGGATGTCTCCATCGAGAAGAGCGAAGTCATAGACTGTCCCTTGCCCTACCTCAGTTTCCTTTACCTCGGAAGTATGTGTTTAGCCCGAGCTGATTTCGCCACCATCTCATAGGAGGCGCACAAATCGGGCTGTATGAGCTGGCAGCGGAGGTTCGTGATGATCCACAGGGATGGGCTCCGTCGCGGAGCCCATCCCGT
>NZ_JANJYH010000036.1 GCF_024609245.1 Haloarchaeobius sp. FL176 | reverse complement strand
AGAGGACTAGTAGAGTGTGGTAGAGGACTGGTAGAGTGTGGTAGAGTGTGGTAGAGGACTGGTAGAGTGTGGTAGAGGACTGGTAGAGTGTGGTAGAGGACTAGTAGAGTGTGGTAGAGGACTGGTAGAGTGTGGTAGAGGACTAGTAGAGTGTGGTAGAGGACTTGTAGAGTGTGGTAGAGTGTGGTAGAGGACTGGTAGAGTGTGGTAGAGGACTGGTAGAGTGTGGTAGAGTGTGGTAGAGGACTGGTAGAGTGTGGTAGAGGACTAGTAGAGTGTGGTAGAGGACTGGTAGAGTGTGGTAGAGTGTGGTAGAGGACTGGTAGAGTGTGGTAGAGTGTGG
>NZ_JANJYH010000035.1 GCF_024609245.1 Haloarchaeobius sp. FL176 | reverse complement strand
TTCTCCTCGCCTCGTTCGACGACGACGCGGCAGGGCGGGGAGATTTTGTTGTAGGCGCGGCGGAAGGCGTCCTTGACTTCGGGGGCCTGGTCGACGGTGCACCAGCAGGTGAACAGTTGCTCGCCTTTCTGGACGCGGGCGGCGGTGCCGACGATTTTCCCGAAGGACTGGCGCATGCCGTCGGAGACACGGTCGGCGCCAGCACCGGTGGCCTGCTTGTTCTCGCGGATGACGTGGTGCGGGAACTTGCGCAGGATCATGGAGTAGTTGCCCTCGCCGAGAGTTTTGATGAGGTGGCGGTTGGCCGACAGGCGGGAGGCTTCGAGCGAGCCGTGACGGAGCTGGCACTCCTCTTCGAGGACCAGCGAGATCTGGACGGGCCAGTCGTCGGCGTCGCTGGCGGTGTCGCCCATCTTGTGCTGTGCGATCTTCGAGCCGGGGATGCCGGTGATGTACTCACG
>NZ_JANJYH010000034.1 GCF_024609245.1 Haloarchaeobius sp. FL176 | reverse complement strand
TGAGGCCCAGAGATGGGTCGAATCTGGGCTTCGCAAGGGGGCTTAAGTCGTAACAAGGTAGCCGTAGGGGAATCTGCGGCTGGATCACCTCCACAGATCGGGACCAGACGATACGTCTGGCCCACCTCGTGGTCGATTTTCGCCCGACCGGGCGCTTTAGAACCACCAAGGCTCACAGACCTCATGCTGGATCGTCGAGAGACGAGACGGGTTCGACTCCCGCGAGGTCAGTGTCGTTCGGATGGAGTTCGAATCGCTCCCCTTAAGTGTGGGAGACCGATACGACTCTATCCGAACAACGAACCGATGCACCACCCCGTGCAAGCGAGGGTGGGAAGGGTCGAACGCAGCCCAGCTTACACTCCTGGGCCGCGTTATGACACCGTGTGTACGCGCAATCCAGGCGTCCACTGGACCATTCCGGGTCACAGTGAACGTCCCATATATTAACGTGGCTACTCTGCCACCTGATGGATAGCTCGGCTCAAGAGCCGACGAA
>NZ_JANJYH010000033.1 GCF_024609245.1 Haloarchaeobius sp. FL176 | reverse complement strand
CTGCATACTGTCGGAGCTGGTGAGATGTCCGGCGTTGAGTCCAATTAAACCGCAGGCTCCTCCGGTTGTAGTGCTCCCCCGCCAATTCCTTTAAGTTTCATCCTTGCGGACGTACTTCCCAGGCGGCCAGTTTATCGTCTTCACTGCGGCACAGCACGAGCTCGTAGCCCGCGCCAAACCTAACTGGCATCGTTTACAGCTGGGACTACCCGGGTATCTAATCCGGTTCGTGACCCCAGCTTTCGTCCCTCACTGTCGGATCCGATCTTCCGAGGTGCTTTCGCCATCGGTGGTCCGTCCAGGATTACGGGATTTCACTCCTACCCCAGACGTACCCCTCGGATCGCTCGGTCCCAAGCTGCGCAGTTTCTGCCGGACGCCTGCTCGTTGAGCGAGCAGATTTCCCAACAGACTTGCACAGCCAGCTACGGACGCTTTAGGCCCAATAATATCGGTCATCACTCGAGCTGCCGGTGTTACCGCGGCGGCTGGCACCGGTCTTGCCCAGCTCTTGTTCCTGAACCACCCTAGGGTTCAGAAAAGCGAG
>NZ_JANJYH010000032.1 GCF_024609245.1 Haloarchaeobius sp. FL176 | reverse complement strand
TGAGGCCCAGAGATGGGTCGAATCTGGGCTTCGCAAGGGGGCTTAAGTCGTAACAAGGTAGCCGTAGGGGAATCTGCGGCTGGATCACCTCCACAGATCGGGACCAGACGATACGTCTGGCCCACCTTTGGCGTCCGAGTCCCGAGCCGTCGTCGTGCCCGATCGAGCACCTTTGAACTACCAAGGCTAACGCAGACCCCCGAGAGGGGGTGGGCCCATAGCTCAGTGGTAGAGTGCCTCCTTTGCAAGGAGGATGCCCTGGGTTCGAATCCCAGTGGGTCCATGTCGTTCGGATGGAGTTCGAATCGCTCCCCTTAAGTGTGGGAGACCGATACGACTCTATCCGAACAACGAACCGATGCACCACCCCGTGCAAGCGAGGGTGGGAAGGGTCGAACGTAGCCCAGCTTACACTCCTGGGCAACGTTATGACACCGTGTGTACGCGCAATCCAGGCGTCCACTGGACCATTCCGGGTCACAGTGAACGTCCCATATATTAACGTGGCTACTCTGCCACCTGATGGATAGCTCGGCTCAAGAGCCGACGAA
>NZ_JANJYH010000031.1 GCF_024609245.1 Haloarchaeobius sp. FL176 | reverse complement strand
ATTAGGACCAACCGTTAATGAGTTATAGGCCTCCAAAGTTTGAAAAATACAATAATTCTGCATGCATTTAGTCGTAATTTTGACTTGGAAATATTTCAAAATCATAAAATAAATTATCGAGATATATACATATTTCGGTAGGTAATGGGAAGTAGTATCGACCTGTGCAAATCGTTTCGATAAAAACATCGTAATTAAGATTTTTCAGTTTTACGAGAGACGTCTTTCAATTGGGTTTTTACGACCTGGCTCTCACAATTTTGAGCTCAGAGCTTCGCGGTTTATGTGACTGTGTAGGCACGAATCAGAGCTATAATTTGCATCTATCCCAGGCCCATTAGGACCAACCGTTAATGAGTTATAGGCCTCCAAAGTTTGAAAAATACAATAATTCTGCATGCATTTAGTCGTAATTTTGACTTGGAAATATTTCAAAATTATAAAATAAATTATCGAGATATATACATATTTCGGTAGGTAATGGGAAGTAGTATCGACCTGTGCAAATCGTTTCGATAAAAACATCGTAATTAAAAATTTTCAGTTTTACGAGAGACGTCTTTCAATTGGGTTTTTACGACCTGGCTC